>CAWCGY010000019.1:0-113531 GCA_963795155.1 uncultured Actinomycetota bacterium
CCCACTCCGGGCAACGGAAGCGGGCCGGTGCCGTCATACACGACCGGGCGAGGCAATGGCGTCGCGCCGACGTTCGACCCGACCGCTTCCCAGAGCGACGACATCACCCGAGCTCCCCGACACCGAGCGTCCCTCGGCGGCTCCGCGACCGGAGGAGAACGCGGACGGCAACAACCAGGACGCTGCGTTCCCATGGCTGCCTGTGGTCTTCGGCTTCGGAGGTGGCGCACTGCTCGTGCTCCTTGCGTCGACGCCACGCCTGCTGCGGCGCCGGGCCAGGGAGCGACGGCTTCTGGCCGGCCCCGAGGGCGCTTGGGAGGAGCTGCGGGCAACCACCGTGGACCTGCAGATGTTCTGGGCAGGCTCGAGGTCACCACGCGAGACCCGCGATCGACTGGTTCAGCTGTTCGGCGCGCCTGACGACGAGTTCGCGGTGGAACGACCTGCCCGTGGTCCGTCGATGAATCCCGACGCAGTGGTCGCCATCGATCGGATCGTCCGCGACCTGGAGCTGCTGCGCTACTCGCGTGCTCACCAGGCCGAGACGGGCCTGCTGCGAGCCGAGGTCGAGACGGTCACCGAGGCGCTGGAGGCCGGGTCTGCCCCTCGGGTCAGGCGCCGGGCTGCGTGGTGGCCGGCGTCGGTGCTGTCCAAGAGGGCTCGATCACGCGCAGTGATCGACTCCGAGACGGTCAGCACTTCCTGGGGTGGAGTGATCGAGCACGTCGGCTGAACCCGAGCGCAGATGCGCGGCGGTCAGAAGCCGCCGTTCTCCTTGCGGCGACGCCACCGCTCCTCCACCCGCTCCATGAAGGTGCCGGAGCTGCGGGGGCGGGGCTTGTGACGTCGGGAGCGGCCGCCCTTGCCGCCGTCGATGACGCTGAACCCCGACGGGTGGCCCATGCTCTGGGCCGCGACGCGCGGGTCGGCAGCGGCGGCCTGACCCTTGACGGCGCTGAGGCCGACGGTGGCCGAAGCCAGCATGATCAGGAAGCCGACGACGCCCACTGGCCACACCTGACTGACCGCACCGGTCATCAGCACCACGATGCCAACCAGGAAGAACAAGCCGGCAGCAATGGCGCGCCGGCGGGCTGACCGGCGCAACGAGGTGCCGCGCAGGGTGGAGGCGAACTTCGGGTCCTCCTCGACGAGGGCGCGCTCCATCTGCTCGAGCAGTCGCAACTCCTCTTCCGAGAGTGGCACCGGTCCTCCAACCTGTTGCTCGCTCGCCAGTGACCCCCGCCACTGATGGGTCAAGTCTAGGCAGGCGCCCAAGATCTCGGTAGGCGTGTCCCCAGGTTGGTTGCTTTTTCTCGAGCTCTCACAGTGAGCAGTCGTGGCGGGCCGACCTCACGACAGGAGGCTCGCGGGCTGCACGGAGGACGATCCGAAGCGCAGCGCGGCCCGGTCGACGGCCCGGTCGGCGTCCGACCAGCCATGCTCACGCTCACCTAGGAGCAGCTGCCGGTGCACGTGTGTGCGAGGCAGCAGCCCCTCTACCCGGACCCCTACCAGGCGGATCCGGGCGCGCTGCAGACCGAGCGCGTCGTAGAGCTGGAGCGCTGCCTGGTAGACCTCCTGAGTCACGTCGGTGGCCTCCCCCAACGTGCGCGCACGGGTGATCGTGGTGAAGTCGGCGAACCGGACCGTGATCGAGACCGTGCGTCCCGCGACGCCGGCGGTTCGCATTCGGCGGGTGACCTTGGCGGTCAGCTTGAGCAGCTCGCGGGCGATCACCTCCCGGTCGTCGGTGTCGCGTCCGAAGGTCTCCTGGGCGCCCATCGACTTGTCGGGGTGCCCCTCCCCTGATCGTTGGCCATGCCCGAAGACACCCGCGCTACGCGGGGTGATCTCTCGACGGTCGGCACCCCAGGACAGCTCGTGCAGGTGGGCGCCGAGGTGCTCGCCGATCGCGCGCTTGAGGGTGCGTAGCGGCGTGTGCGCCACGTTGCCCACGGTGACCAGGCCCAACCGGTGGAGCATCGCTTGGGTCTTCTCACCCACGCCATAGAGCTCGCCAACGTCGAGCGGGTGCAGGAAGGAGGTGATCTCCTCGGGAGGTACGACGACCACCCCGTCCGGCTTGGCCCGGCGGCTGGCCAGCTTGGCCACCGACACCGAGGCGGCGACCCCCACCGAGCAGGTGATCCGCTGCTCGTCGTGGATGATTGCCCGCAACTGCTCGGCGATCTGCAGCGGCGACCCGAGCCGCCGGGTCGCTCCTCGAACGTCGAGGAATGCCTCATCCAAGGAGATCGCCTCGACCAGCGGGGTGACCCGACGGAAGTTCTCCATCACCGCCGTCGAGACACTCGCGAAGGTGTCGTAGTCGGGGTGCAGGACCACCGCTTGCGGACACAGACGGTGGGCGCGGGTGCCGGTCATGGCCGAGCGGACGCCGTACTGCCGGGCGGGGTAGTTGGCCGCCAGCACCACACCGCGGTGGCCGCCGCCCACGATCACCGGGACGTCCTGCAGCTCGGGCCGGTCCCGCGTCATGACAGAGGCGTAGAAAGCATCCATGTCGACGTGGAGGATCGGGGTGGAATGGGAGCGGTCGATCATCCGGCGCTCCCCATGAGGAGCCGGCTAGCGGGCGAGCACGTGCAGCTGGGTTGCGAGCGGAAGGTACTCGGGGCGCTCGGCGACCGCCCGCTCCAGCTCGACCAGGGCCGTGGTGGCGCCTGGCTCGAGGTCGAGCAACGAGCCGGGCACCAGATCGGCGAAGACTCGGATGCCGTGGGTCGAGATCGCCTCCAACCCGGCGCCGGCGAGCAGGTCGGCCACCTCGTTGTGGGTGAAACGCTGCCCGGAGCGACCCGAGGGGCCGCCGCCGAGCAGGGCAAGGGCCTGGGGGAAATGCCCGGCCATGGCTCGGGCGATGACGGCGGCGTGACGCTGCGCGACGAGCAGGCTGAGGCTGCCGCCGGGACGCAGCACCTCGCGGATCGTGGCCAGGGCGGCGGCGGGGTCGTCAACGACCTCGAGCACGCCGTGACACAGCACCACGTCGGCGTAATCGGCTCCGGTGACCTCCAGCAGGCTGGACAGGTCCCCCTGCTGTCCAGACACCTCGACGTGCTGCTCTCGAGCCCGGCGGGCCAGGGCAGCGAGCGCATCCGGGCTGGGATCGACGACCGTGACCCGGTTGCCGAGCTCGGCTGCGGTGACCGCTGATCCGCCGGTGCCGCCGCCGATGTCGAGCACGTCGAGGCCACCGCGGTCGAGCAGGGGTCGCAACACATCCCACACCACAGCAGTGCGGGTCGCACCCCGTCTCTCGCTGGCAGACATGCCGCCAACCCTAATGGCGGCCTCATCCGGCACTCCCTGGGCTGCGGTGCCACAGCTTGCGAGCCACCTGCTTGGTGTCGCTGGTCGAGGGACCAGCCGGCTTGATGTCGGAGTAGGGCGACATCTGGAAACCGCTGGAGTGCACCAACACTCGGCGCCGGCCCATCCCACCGGCGGTGTGAGCGGGCTCCTCGGTGTCGGTGTCGGTGAAGGACTGCGGCTTCGCCATCACCGGCCTGGTCGACCGACTCTCAGCCGCTCCCTTGACCGCCTGCTCGATGCCTACCGCACCGAAACCCTGGGGGACGACCGCCATCTGCTCATGCACCGCCGCGATGCCGTCGCGTTTCCAGAGCGCGTGGAGGGCGGGCAGCTCCCAGCAGCCGGTCGCACGCAAGGAGACCCCGCGGTACCCGGTACGGCGCAGCTCGCCGCGCACGACCAGCAGCCAGGAGTGGAAGACCGTGGCGGCATAGGGACCCTGGGCGTCCTCGAAGAACGTGGCGTCGATCGGACCGGTGGCGTCATCGAGGGTCAGGAAGATGACTCGGCGGCCAGACCGGATCGGCGGGGTCTGGGTGGCTACCTTGACCCCGGCGACCAGCAGCTCGGACTTGCTGCGCTTCGAGAGCAGGTCCGAGCTGTGAGTGGTGCCGAGCTCGCCGAGGAACCTGGCATAGGCGTCCACCACATGGCGGCTGACGTCGAGACCGAGGATCTCCAGCTCGGCCGCCATCGACTCTGCCGCCGTCATCTCTGGAAGCCCGGACACCTCGCCCTCACCGGGGCCGTCGCCGAGATCGAACGTGAGCTGTACGGAGGTGACCGGAGGTGGCGCCGCGGTCGCCTGGCTCTGCGCCGCAGCCTTTGCCCAGACACCCTGCCTACCGAGCGGGTGGCGTTCGAGGGCGGCGACCTGGTCCCGCGAGCCTGGGTCGGAGCTGTTGCGCAGGCCGGCGTCGTCGGCCCGGGCGACCGCGACCGGAGCGCGCCGCGAGCGACCCAACCCACGCCCTCGGCCGGCCTTCTCGACCGAGCGGGCGTATCGGTCGAGCTCGGCCACCTGCAGCAGCAGGTCGCGCCGGGTGATCCGGCCTCTCCTGGCCATGCCGTCACCACCACCGATCCCTTGACCGATCGAGTAGACCCTGTCGAAGCCCCCGGCCAGCACCAGCCGCTCCGCGACCGGCCGGGAGACCCGGGCGCGATGCCAGAAGTCAGTGAGTGACTGGTAAGGCCGGGCAGCCACGATCCGCTCGACCTCGGCCTCATTGATCCCCTTGACCTCGGCCAGGGCGAGCCGGATGCCGTACCCCGTCCCCCCATCGACCCGCTCCACGACGTACTTCTTCTCGGAGGTATTGACGTCGAGGCCGAGGATCGTGATGTCGTGGCGGCGGGCGTCTTCGAGGATCAGCCGCTTGGGGTACATGCCGGGGTCGTGGGTGAGCACCCCGGCCAGGAAGTGCGCCGGCCAGTGCGTCTTGAGCCAGGCGGACTGGTAGGTCGGCAGCGCGAACGCTGCAGCGTGCGCTTTGCAGAAGCCGAACGAAGCGAACGCCTCGATCACCTTCCAGATCTGCTCCACGACCGGAAGCGGGTAGCCGTGCCCGAGCGCCCGAGGGAAGAACCACAGCCGGGTGTTGGCCATGCCTTCGGTGTCACCGAGAGCTCGCCGCTTCTCATCAGCCTCGGCGTAGTCGATGCGGGCGAACCGGGCAATCATCTCGATCACCTGCTCGTGGAAGACCACGACGCCGTAGGTCTCCTCGAGGATCGGGCGCAGGTCGGGATGGAGGTAGGTCGCCTGCCGCCAACCCTGCTTGACCTCCAAGTAGGGGGTGATCATGTCGCTCTTGACCGGGCCGGGCCGGAACAGCGAGATGTCGGTGATGATCTGCCCGAACGTCTCGATGCCGGACTTGCCGACCAGCTCTCGTTGGCCGGGTGACTCGATCTGGAAGACGCCGAGCGTCTTCGCGGAGCTGATCATCCGGTAGGTCGGCTCGTCGTCGAAGGGCACCTGCTCCTCGTCGTCGAGGTCGATCTCGATGTCGTCGACCCGTTTGATCTCGGTCACCGCGTGCGCCATCGACGACTGCATCCTGATACCGAGCACGTCGAGCTTGAGCAGGCCGAGGTCCTCGACGTCGTCCTTGTCGAACTGGCTCATCGGGAACCCAGCAAAGCTCGCCTCCACCGGCGTGCGGTCAAGCAAGGTGGCATCGGAGAGAAGTACGCCGCACGGATGCACCGCGATGTGGCGGGGCAGCCCGTCGAGCCGCTCGACGAGCTGGAACATCAGGTCGAGGTCGCCCTCGGCGAGGCCACCGGCTCGCAGCTCGGGCAGCTCACGCAGCGCGATCCGTGCATCGCGGGCCCGGATGTGTGGGAACGCCTTGGCGATCGCGTCGATCTCCCCTGGCGGCATCCCGAGTGCCGCGCCGACATCACGCACTGCATGCCGGACCCGATAGGTGTCCATCATCGAGACGCAGACGCACCGCTCCCCGCCGTAGGTGTCCAGGATCGCCTGGTAGACCTCCAGCCGTCGTGCCGACTCCACATCGATGTCGATGTCGGGCAACGCTTCGCGTCGCGGCGAGAGGAACCGCTCCATCAAAAGACCGTGGCGGATCGGGTCGACCCCGGAGACGCCGAGCAGATAGTTGACCAGGCTGCCGGCACCCGACCCCCGCGCCGCGCACCGCACTCCCATCTCCCTGATCAGGTCGGTGACGTCGGCGACGGTGAGGAAGTAGGACCCGTAACCGAGTCCGCGGATCATCTCCAGCTCATCGTCGAGCCGCTTCCAGATCACTTGGCGCGGAGCCGAGCCGAAACGGTCGCCGACCGCCCCCTCGCAACGAGCGCGCAGCGCGATGTCGGCGGTCGCATGATCGGTCGACAGGGTGAACTCCGGAAAGTGCACCTCTCCCAGACCCAGGTCGGCGCGCGGGTCCAGGGCGCACCGCTCGGCGACCTTGCGGGTGTCAGCCAGCAGCTGTGTGGCGTCGCGCTCCCCCAACCCCCCGACCCGGCAGATCTCCTCGGCGATCTCGTGCATCTGCTTGCCGGACTTGAGGAAGCCCTCGGCGTTCGCCCGGTCGACATGGCGTTGGTCGAGCGCGACCAGCCGCCGGGAGGCATCCAGCACGTCGACGGTGACCGCGTCGCGTCGGTCGGCATAGCGCACGGCGTTGGTGAGCACCGTGGTCAGCCCGGCCTGCCGAGCGACGCCGGCCATCCGGGCGGCATGGGGGCTGGTGCCTGGACCCCATCCCTCTCTGCGGCCGGCGGCACCACCTGGCAGCCGGTGGGAGACCAGCTCGACCACCAGGTGCGAGCGGGGCACCAGCTCGCGCCACGGGGCCAGCGCAGCCAGTGCCAGGTCGTCGCGGCGTCGGGTCGCGGCCACCCCCACCGCCGAGGTCGGGCCGAGCAGCACCATCAGGTCACCGCTGGCCAGCAGCTCGGCCACACCAGGAAGCTCGCCGCGATCAAGGCTTCCCAGATCGAGAATGGGGCTCCCCCGCTCCCCGGCCAGGTGGATCGCCGAGATCAGCCGGCACACCGCCGCCCACCCGGACCGCCCACCGTGGGTGTCACCGCTGGCGAGGAGCGTGACCCTCGGGAGTCCGCCGCGCTCGGCTGGCAGGTCGCGGAAGGCGCCGCCCCGCGTCGGCGTACGAGCAGGAGCGGGTCTCGACCACCCGATGTCGCCGGTCGGGACGCGGTAGGCGAGGTCAACACCGAGCACCGGGCTGATGCCCGCCTGGAGGCAGGCCTTGGCGAACTTCACCGCACCGTAGGTGCCGTCGCGATCGGTCAGCGCGAGGATGTCCATCTCCTGCTCGACGGCCTGCTCCACCAGCGCATGAGGATGCGAGGCGCCGTACTGCAAGGAGTAGCCCGACGCCACATGGAGGTGGACGAAGGGGTCAGACACGTGGGGCCTCCTCGGCTCAGCCGGCTCGACCCCTGGACTGTTGATCGGACTGTTGATCGAACACATGTTCGAACATTTGTAGTGTACGACGGTCCCTCCCGACCCGGTCAACCCCGGATCCCCGACGGTGGACAAGTAGTCCCGGCTTGGCCACGCTGGGCGCCCATGGCGGGTAGATGTGGGTGCCGCCGGCCCAGCGCAAGCTCCGTGAGCGGTGCGTGGTGCCTAGGAGACGTGTCGCGCCACTAGGTGTGTCCGCACCGGCGCGTGCGGCACCAGACCCAGCGCTTGCTCGATGACACCGAGGAAACGGTCGGCGTCGCGAACCAGGTCGTCGGCCTCACGCTCGGTGACCGCACGGGTAGAACCAGCCTCGGCGGCCGCCCGCTTCGAAGCTCCGGCCGCGAAGAACCTGGCCCACTCGCCCAACTCGGGGGCGACTTCCGAAAGGAGCACCCAGGCGTTCTTCTGAGTACGTCGGCGGGCCGGTGTCGGCTGAGCCCGGGCCGCCAGCAGCGCGGCTGCCGCGCGGAGTGCCGCAACGTGGGCACACGCGTAGCGGGTGGCGGTCTCAGTTGCGCCGATCGCCTCGCTCAGAGACTCGGCCGCGCGCGACAGGTAGGAGTGGGTGGTGGCCGGCAGCGCGTAGGGATTGGCGTCCATCTCGGTCAGGACCGCCTTAGTCCGTGCAACCGACGAGCTGCCAGCAGCCGTCGGACCAGTCGAAGGAGAGCTCGAAGACCCCGCTGATGTCCCCGCTGATGTTCCTGCGTCCGGCCTCGACCCGCCAGAGCTCGCGTTCGGTCAACAGGTCACCGATCGTGGCGGCCTCGTCGCCGTTGCGGCTCCACCACGGACCCGTCTCCACCCAGTGCGCGAGCACCGCGCGGACCTTCCACAGCCGTCCATGCCACAAGAACTGCTCGGGACCCTCTGTCTCTGCGTCCGAGACCCAGCCCTTGCGGACCTCCACCGGATCGGCGTACCGCCGCATCGCCACCACCCACCTCACGCACCTCGAGGCCCTTCAGCCACCGGAAGTGCCGGCGGGGACGGGGGTCGAGGTCGTCCCCACCGGCGTCGTTCGAACAGGTGTTCGAACACCTCCGAAGGTACACCCCTGCCCCGACAGCCCGTCAAGAGCCGATCGAGTGGTGGACCTGAGAACTGGTCAGGCGGCGAACGGACCGCGGACGTAGGCCGTGGTCGCGCGGTGGTAAAGATGGAAGAGGAGCACCGCGATGTAGACCAGCGAGACCGCAGCGCAGGCTACGAACATCGCCGGCGGATCGGTGCGCAGGCCGGCGACGGTGACGATGCCGATGAAGACCACCGTGGCCGCTAGCGAGTGTCGGGACCAGTTGTGCCCACCGCGCAGGAAGGGCACCAGCGTGAGGATCAGTCCGGCCACCACGACGTAGGACACGATCACGACGGGGACGAACTCCGGCTGCTTGATCGCCGAGTCCGGCGGGTGCCCGGCACTCCAGGCCAGGGCGAGCTCGTGCCGGAGGACGACCACGAGCACCGTCACGACGACTCCGACGACCACTAGACCCCAGAGCAGCAGGACAGCCCGGTCGACCGAAGCCGGTCGCGACTGGAGCTGGTGCTGCTCGGCCGATGAGGGCATGACGGCGAACTCCTGCTGGTCTGGGGAGTGGTCGGAGGTGCCCATTAGGGTCGCACCATGGCGACCGAGCATCCAACCATTACCCGTTTCCGAGACGAGCACGCACGACTCGAAGGGCGTGGGGAGGTGGTCATCTTGCCCGATTCCGTCCACACCGCGGCGCTCGCCGCCGAAGCGCTCGGCTGCGAGGTGGGTGCCATCGCCAACAGTCTCCTCTTCGACTCTGATGGCCAGCCGGTGTTGATCCTCACCTCGGGCGCCCACCGCGTCGACACCGACAAGGTCGCCGTCGACCTCGGTCTGGGAGCGCTCAAGCGAGCCAAGCCGGAGTTCGTGCGAGAACACACCGGCCAGGTGATCGGCGGGGTCTCCCCGATCGCCCACCCCGCGCCCGTGCCGACCTATCTCGACACGTGGTTGCAGAAGTACGACGTGGTCTGGGCCGCTGCTGGCCATCCCGCGGCGGTCTTCTCCACGTCGTACGCCGAGCTGGCCGCGATGACGGGTGCGCCGACGATCGAGGTGGAGTAATGGAGATCTGGCTCAACCCGGCCTGCTCAAGGTGCCGGACTGCTGTCAGCGAGCTGGACGACGCAGGTGTCGACTACACGGTCCGTCGCTACCTCGAGGACCCGCCGAGTGTGGCCGAGCTGGCCGAGGTGCTCGACCGGCTCGGTCTCGAGCCTTGGGAGATCGCGCGAGACAAGGAGTCCGCAGAAGAGGGCATCGACCTGGCGCGTGATCCCGGGCAGCGCACGGCCTGGCTCGAGGCGCTCGCCGCCCACCCGAGGGCTCTGCAGCGCCCGATCATCACGGCAGCAGACGGCACCACGGTCGTCGGCCGCGACCCGGACTCCCTGACACGAGTCATCGCGGCAGAGCAGTGAACCTTTGTCAGCGCCTCGGGTAGGTCGCCAGCTGGGATGGCCAGGACACGGGACTGCCTCCAGCCCGCACCATCATCGATCCCCGCTACGGTCAGCCGGTGGAGTCCCTTCCTCTGGCGTTCTCGAGCGGCTGGGCTAGCGGGGTCAACTGTTACCTCGTCGTGCTGGTGCTCGGCATCTCCGAGCGCGTCGGAGACCCCCAGGGGATCCCCGACGCGCTGGGCAGGTGGGACGTGCTGGGCGTCGCGGCCCTCTTCTACGCCATGGAGTTCGTCGCCGACAAGATCCCCTACGTCGACTCCACCTGGGACGTGATCTCCACACTCATCCGCCCGTCGGCCGGAGCGATCGTCGGGGTCCTGCTCGCCGGCGATGCCGACTCGCTCGACCAGGCAGTGAACGGGGTCGTCGGCGGTGGCTCTGCCCTGCTGTCCCATCTGGTCAAAGCCGGCGGCCGACTGGCCATCAATGCCTCGCCCGAGCCTGTCACCAACATCAGCGCCAGCGTGATCGAGGACTTCGTCGTGCTCGGCCTGGTCGGTCTTGCGATCGATCATCCACGGGCCGCGGCGGTGATCGCCGGGGTGCTGCTCGCCGCTGGTCTGGTCGTCCTCTACCTGGCGGGAAAGCTCATTCGTCGTGGCTGGCGTCGTTGGAAAGCGCGGCCTGGCGGCCGTGATCCCGGTCTGACCTGAGCCTCGGCCCAGACGGTCCCCTAGGGTTGCCGCTCATGGCGGGGGTGGTGGTGGTCGGCGGCGGGTTCGGTGGCATGGCGGCCGCCGCCCGGTTGGCCAAGCTAGGTCACGAGGTCACACTGCTCGAGCAGTCACCGGTGCTCGGCGGCGCCCTGGCGCCGATCAGTGCCGACGGCTTCACCTGGGACGCTGCGCCGGCCTCGACCCTGGTTCCCGCGGTCATCCGTGACCTCTTTCGCAAGTCAGGACGACCCCTCGAGGCCGAGCTCGGCGTCGAGCTGGAGCCGCTGGACCCCATCCGCGAGCACCGTTTCGAGGACCACACTTCCGTGCGGATCACCGGTGGTTCACGGGCAGCACAGCTGGCCGACTTCGACCAGATGGGCACCGGTCTCGGGCAGCAGTGGGTGGCCTACGTGGACTCGTTCGCTGACGACTGGGAGGTGCTGCGACGCCACTATTTCGAGGTGCCCTGGACCCCGGGCGAGCTGCCCCGTGAGGTGGCCGCGCGGCTGGAGACCCGCGAGACCTTGCACAAGCGGCTGCGCCGCACTTTTCGCGACGACCGGCTAGCCATGGTCGCCGCGCATCCATTCGTCGCCGAGGGGCACGACCCGCGCAACGTGCCGGCCTGGAACGGCCTGCGCGCCTACCTCGAGCAGATCTTCGGCTCCTGGCGGGTGCCGGCCTCGGCCGGCGGCATGGGCGCGCTGACCGTCGCCCTCCAACAGCGCCTGTCGACCCGCGGGGTAACCGTGGTCACCGACGTTGAGGCTCGCGACCTGGTGGTGCGCGATGGCCGGGTGGCGGCAGTCTCATCCCCGGCGGGAGAGTTCGCCGCCGACATCGTCGTGTGCGCGATCGACCCGCGTCGCCTGCCGGCTCTGGCGACGTACGTCGCCAAAACAATGCCGGCCATCCCGCCGGTCGTCACCTACCTCGGCCTGGAGGGCGAGGTGCCTGAGCTTCCGGCCGAGCTGGTGCTCCACGGCGACCCGATGCTCGTCGTCCGCACCGGTGGCATCGCGCCCGACGGTCACTCCGCCTGGACCGTGCACGGCCGCGGGAAGCTGGCCGAAGACATGCTGCGGGCGCTGGCGCGGGCCAAGATCGACATCCGTGAGCAGGTGGTCACCCGGATCGACCAGTCACCGCGCGATCTGGTGGAGCGGTGGGGTGGATCGCCGCACGGCGTGCTCTGGCAGGGCCGTGGCACCGTCCGCCACCGCCTCGGCCCGACCACCCCGATCCCAGGTGTCTATGCCGCTGGCGCACACGCCACCCCCGGCGCCGGCCTCCCCTTCGTCGGCCTCTCGGCTGCCCTGGTCGCCCAGGCCATCGGCCCAGCCTGACCCGCCCATTCGCGGTAGTCCCGGGTCAGTGGCAGGTCAAAAGGCCGATTTCATCGGCCGTTGACCCGGGACTACCGTGTCGGGAGTCGCGTGGCGCCGGGTCGGAACTCAGGCGGTGATCTGCAGGGCGGCGAAGATCTCCCGCGTCGCCTTCGACCGGTTGAGCGTGTAGAAGTGCAGGCCCGGCGCGCCCCCGGCCAGCAGCGCGTCGCAGAGCTCGGTCGCGATCTTGATGCCCTCGGCGCGTACGGCGTCCGGGTCGTCACGCAGGGGCTCGATCCGGGACACCACCTCGTCGGGGATCTCGCGGCCAGACAGCTCGACCATGCGGCGCATGGAGTTGTAGTTGAGGATCGGCATGATGCCGGGCACGATCGGGAAGTCGACCCCGTCGGCCCGCGAGCGCTCGACCAGCCCGAAGTAGTCGCTGGCCCTCAGCACCATCTCCGTCACCGCAAACTCCGCTCCGGCGTCGTACTTTGCCTTCATCACCCGGGCATCGTCCTCGAGGCTGTCAGCATCGCGGTGGCCCTCAGGGAATGCCGCCACCCCGACCACCGCATCGGTCGTCGCCTTGATGAACCTGACCAGCTCGGCGGCGTATTCGACGCCTCCATCGGTGCTCTGCCACGGAGTACCGGGCCCACCCACCGGGTCGCCGCGCAGAGCCAGCACGTTGCGTACGCCGGCCGCGGCCAGCTGGGCCAGGATGCTGCGGATCTCCTCGGTGGTGTGCCCGACGCAGGTCAGGTGGGCCATCGGCACCATCGAGGTCTCTTTCGCGATCCGGCCGGTGATGGCCACCGTGCGGTCACGGGTTGCTCCGCCGGCTCCGTAGGTAACGGAGACGAACGCCGGCCGCAACGGCTCGAGCTCACGGATCGACTTCCACAGGATCCGCTCGCCCTCGTCGTCCTTCGGGGGAAAGAACTCGAAGGAGAAGGACCGGCCACCCGCACGCAGGAGGTCGCCGATGCTGGTGCTCGGCTCCTGCCCCGGGTCGGTCGTCGCGTCAGTCATGCCCGGAAGTCTAGGTTCGGCGCCCCGTCCGCGTGGTCCGAGTCCACTCGTTAGTCTCGTCGGCGTGGTGCGGGAATCGGGTTGGGACGAGGCGTCGTTCCGCGACGACCTCCAGGCAGCGCTCGACCATTTTCTCGATGAGCAGGCCCAACGACTGTCCGCCCTCGGCGACGACGCCACTCGCCTGCTGGCAGCAGCCCGCCGTGCCGTCTCTGGCGGCAAACGCTTCCGCGCGGCGTTCTGCTGGTGGGGCTACCACGCGGTCGACCCGGCCCCGGCCGACTCCCGGGCACTCGTCCGCGCCTGCGCCGCCCTGGAGCTGCTGCACGCCAGCGCTCTGGTCCACGACGACTTCATGGACGCCTCCGACACCCGCCGCGGTCATCCCGCGGCCCACCGGGCGATGGAGGCCCAGCACCGCGAGCACGGCTGGCGCGGCAACCCAGAGCAGTACGGCGCCGCCGGCGCGATCCTGCTCGGTGACCTGCTGCTCGGCTGGGCGGACGAGCTGCTCGGACGGTGCGGGCTGCCGCAGGACCGGGTGGCGCCTGCCCATCAGCTGTTCGCGTTGTGCCGATCGGAGGTGATCGCCGGGCAGTTCCTCGATGTCTCCGTACAGGCTCGCGCCAGCGCCGATGTCGACGCGGCCATGACCGTCCTGCGCTACAAGTCCGCGAAGTACTCGATCGAGCGGCCGCTGCAGATCGGCGCGGCCCTCGCGGGGGCCGCCCCAGACGTGCTGACCGCGCTCTCGCAGTTCGGGCTGCCGCTGGGCGAGGCCTTCCAGCTGCGCGACGACCTGCTCGGCGTCTACGGCGACCCCGAGGTCACCGGCAAGCCCGCGGGCGACGACCTGATCGAAGGCAAGCGGACGGTGCTGGTGGCCCTGGCCCTCGACGGGGCGCCCACCGAGGAGGCCAAGCGCCTCGACCATGCCCTCGGCCGTCCGCTAGAGCCCGCAGAGGTAGCGGACCTGCGCGGCATCATCGACCGGTCGGGAGCCCACGCCCAGGTGGAGTCGGTGATCGCCCAGCTCGCCGAGCGTGCGACGGCGGCGCTCGACGACGCGCCGGTCGACGAGCACGCAAGGGCCGTGCTCCGCGGCCTCGCGACCGCGGCCACCCAGCGCACCGTGTGACGAGCAGCTACGAACGGGTTCGATCTGCTCGAACGGGTTTCCCTACGCGTCCACCTCGATCTGGAGCCGGTTCCACCGTCAGGCAGGGGATGCGGATTCCTCGGACCGGGCCACGGCCCTAGAACGCCATCGCCTGCGCGCGCCGCTTGACCTCTGCGCCACGGTTCTCCCGCAGAGCGTCGATAGGGCGTCCAGGCAGATTCTGATCGAGGTACAGCCAGGCGATGCACTCGCGGTCGTCGTAGCCGTTGTCGTGCATCACCGTGAGCAACCCCGGCAGCCCCTTGACCGGCAGGCCGTCCTGGATCAGATCAGCCGGCACTTGCTGACCTGCGCCCGGCGTGGGCACGGCCGCGGCCAGCTCGTGGTCGCGGATCATCGTGCGCACCTTGGCCACGGTGACCCCCAGCTCAGTCGCGGCGGTCGCCCAGTCGATCCACTCGGGGACGAGGGCGGCCAGGTCGGCGTCGGCAAGCGGGGTCTCGGACATGCCCCCATCTTGCCGGTGGCGCCAACTCCCACGCCACGCCGGTGAGGCCTGGAGGCCTCGTCGAGCCCTCGCGAAAGTACGATGAGGCCTCCGGATCCTTCCCCATCCGGAGCAGGAGGGTCGCTGTGCAGCCAGATGGTCGGGCAAACGGTGGCGCCCGAACGGGCGGCTCCGGTGGCTCGATCGACCCCTTGATCGGCCGGATGCTCGACGGTCGCTACGCGATCAGCGGGCGGATCGCCCGCGGCGGCATGGCCAGCGTGTATGAAGCCACCGACATCCGGTTGGACCGCACTGTCGCCATCAAGGTGATGCATGCCGGCCTCGGCGACGACGATGACTTCGCCGCTCGGTTCGTTCGCGAAGCCCGGGCGGCCGCTCGGCTCTCCCACCCGAACGTGGTGGCGGTCTACGACCAGGGCGACGACGACGGCACCGTGTTCCTGGCCATGGAGCTGATCTCGGGGCACACGATGCGCGACACCATCTTCAAGGAGAGCCCCATGCCGCCGGCCAAAGCGCTGGCCCTGATGGAGCCGGTGCTCTCCGCGCTCGCCGCAGCCCATCGCGCCGGGCTGATCCATCGCGACGTGAAACCCGAGAACGTCTTGATCGCCGACGACGGCAGGATCAAGGTTGCCGACTTCGGTCTTGCCAAAGCAGTCAGCTCGGACACCCAGCACACCGCCACGCAGGGTGTGCTGATCGGCACCGTCTCGTATCTGGCCCCGGAGCTCGTGGTCGAGGGGACCGCCGACGCACGCGCCGACGTGTACGCCGCCGGCATACTTCTCTACGAGCTGCTCACAGGCAAGAAGCCCCACGAGGGTGAGACCCCAATCCAGGTGGCCTACAAGCATGTGCACAACGACGTGCCGCCACCGTCGAACCTGGTGCCCGATCTTCCTGAGTACGTCGATGCTCTCGTCGCTCGCGCTACTGCACGAGACCGGGGTCTGCGGCCCGCGGACGCCGGAGTGCTGCTCCACCAGGCGCACCGGGTCAGCCACGCGCTCGCCAACGGCGTCCGCCACGACCACGACCTGACCCAGGACCTGGCGCCGATACGGCTCCCCGGTGCACTGCCGACCGACACTGCGCCAGAGACATGGGACCAGGAGGAGATGGAGGCACTCCTGTCGCCGCCGCCTCCCCAGCAGAGTGCGGAGCCCGAGCACACGTCGTCCTACCCGGCCGCCATGCCACCACCCACCTCGCCCCCGGGAACCGCCCGCCCGCCGCGGCCGGCTCCAGCGACGGGGCGACCGCGGCGCTCCAGGCGTGGGCCGGTCGTGCTGGGCCTGTCGATCCTGCTGGTGCTGGCGCTGGTTGGCTTCGGGGTCTGGTTCACGGTCCTGCGGTACACGACCACACCTGCGGTGATCCTGATGCCCCAGGCCCAGGCCGAGCAGAAGATCGAGGCGGCCGGACTCGAGGTCGATTACGCCGAGGCAGCGTTCTCCGAGACGGTGCCGAAGGGAGAGGTCATCAGGACCGACCCGGGGGCTGGCGACCGGGTCGTCAAGAACGGAACCGTCACCGTCACGGTGTCGAAGGGCGCCGAGCGCTACAAGGTCCCGCAGGTCAAGGGGATGAGCGAGGACGAGGCCCAAGATGCCCTGCTCGCACTGAAATTGTCCTTCGACAAGTCGATCCCGCGCTATTCCGAGAACATCCCGAAGGGGACGGTCATCGCGAGCGATCCTGCGGTCGGCACAATCCTGCGCCCGGGCGCCTCGATCGACCTGATCATCAGCAAGGGCCGGCGCCCGATCAAGGTCGGTGAGAACTGGGTGGGCAAGAGCGTGAGCGAGATGACGGCTCAGCTCGAGGAGAAGGGCCTGGTCGTGACGGTGACCGCCGAGGAGTTCAGCGACGCGATTGACAAGGGCGACGTCATTTCCTACCAGCCCGACCACGGCACCCTCTTCCGCGGCGAGGAGGTCCGGGTCACGGTCTCGAAGGGGCAGGAGCTGATCGAGGTCCCCTCGGTGATCGGCACCGGTGTCGATGCCGCGATCGACGAGCTCGAGGACGCCGGGTTCGAGGTCGACGTGCAGGAGGACGGCAGCTACATCGGCCTCGGCTACGTGCTGAACCAGGATCCCGGCGGCGGCGACCTCGCTCCGGTGGGCAGCACCATCACGATCTACCTTGTCTGACGACGACCCACGACCGGTGAGCCGGCGTACCACCCTGCTGGCCACTGCCGCCCTGCTTGCGATGACCGCCAGCTGGGGCAGCACCTTCTTCCTGATCAAGGACCTTCTCGATCGGGTGCCGACACTCGACTTCCTGGCGCTGCGGTTCGCGATCGCCAGCGTGGTGATGGTGGCGGTCGCACCGAGAGCGCTGGCCCGGCTCTCCCGGGACTCACGACGGCATGCGGTCGTCCTCGGCAGTCTCTACGGCGTCGCGCAGATCCTGCAGACGGCCGGCCTCGCGCACACCCCGGCGAGCGTCTCCGGCTTCGTCACAGGGCTGTACGTCGTCGCCACACCACTCTTCGCGGCCATTATCTTGCGCACGCGGATCACCCGGCTCACCTGGGGTGCCGTGCTCCTGGCGACGGCGGGCCTCGGGGTGCTCACGCTCGACGGCATGTCGATCGGCTATGGCGAGGCGATCACATTTGTGGCCGCTCTGTTGTACGCATTGCACATCGTCGGCCTCGGCGCCTGGTCACGGCCGGGTGAGGCGCTGGGCATGTCAATCCTGCAGATCATGATCATCTCGGTGGTGTGCTTGGTCGCAACAGCACCGGACGGGGTGGTCCTTCCCGACAGGACAGGCGACTGGCTGGCGATCGTCTACATGGCGCTCGTCGCTGGCGCCCTGGCGATGCTCGCGCAGACCTGGGCACAGTCCCTCCTGTCCCCCACCCGCACCGCTCTCGTGATGAGCATGGAGCCGGTGTTTGCGGCGTTCTTCGCCGTGCTCCTGGGTGGCGAGTCGCTCACCAGCCGGATGCTGTTCGGTGGCGCCATGGTGCTTGCCGCGATGCTGGTGGTCGAGCTGCGTCCGCAACGCAAGCCGGAGGGCGAGGTCCAACATCTCGCCGTCTGAAAACCTCGCGGTGGGGCCGATGCCCGGCGCTACAGTTTTCGGGTGCCGGGTCGGCGCGCCCAGCCGAAAGCGAGTGCTCCCATGGTCGTCGTGATGTCACCGGATGCCACCGACGAGGACATCGACAACGTGGTCGCCAAGGTCGAGGGAGTGGGCGGCGAGGCGTTCGTGTCCAAGGGCGTGGTGCGCACCATCATCGGCCTGGTCGGCGACGTCGAGTCGTTCCACCACCTCAACCTGCGCACGCTGCGCGGAGTCGCCGACGTGCACCGGATCTCCGATCCCTACAAGCTCGTCAGTCGGCAACACCATGCCAGCCGGTCCACGGTCTGGGTCGGACCCGCCGACCGGCAGGTGCCGATCGGTCCCGATTCGTTCACGTTCCTTGCAGGGCCGTGCGCGGTCGAGACTCCCCAGCAGACGCTGGAGGCGGCACAGATGGCCAAGTCGGCCGGCGCCTCGATTCTGCGGGGCGGAGCTTTCAAGCCGCGCACCTCGCCGTACGCCTTTCAAGGGCTGGGCGTGAAGGGCCTCGAGATCCTGGCTGACGTCGGCGTGGCCACCGGTCTTCCAGTGGTGACCGAGGTCGTCGACGTGCGCGACGTGGCGGTGGTGGCCCAGCATGCCGACATGCTCCAGGTAGGCACCCGCAACATGGCCAACTTCGGCCTGTTGCAGGCCGTGGGCGGCGCGGGCAAGCCGGTGCTCCTCAAGCGCGGCATGAACGCGACGATCGAGGAGTGGCTGATGGCAGCCGAGTACATCGCTCAGCGCGGCAACCTCGACGTCGTCTTGTGCGAGCGCGGCATCCGCACCTTCGAACCGTCCACGCGCAACACTCTCGACATCTCGGCGGTACCGGTCGTCCAAGCGACCAGTCACCTCCCGATCATCGTGGATCCTTCACACGCCTCGGGGCGCAGGGACCTTGTCGTACCCCTGTCCCGCGCGGCCATCGCCGTTGGTGCCGACGGAGTGATCGTCGACGTCCACCCGTCACCGGAGGCGGCCCTGTGCGACGGGCCCCAGGCCCTTCATGGCACCGAGCTCCGCGAGCTGGCCCAGGCGGTGCGGCGGCTTCCGGAGCTGCTCGGGAGGGCGGATGCCCGTGAACTGGTACGCCGGGTCAACTAACCTGTGCGCGACCTAGCGAAAGACCTCCCGGAGGACCGACATGGCGGCGTGCGCGAGCTGCGGGCACCACCTTGGCGTGGGCCGGTTCTGCACCAACTGCGGGCACCGCGTCGACCACTCGCAGCCCATGGACATCGTGGAGCCCCCAGTAGAGCCCTCGGTGGAGCCGGCAGTGGCGCCCACGCCGTCACCACTGGCGCTTGAGCCGCCGGCGCAGGCCCGCTATCCACTGTTCGCTGATGGGGCCGTCCAGCCGTCTCCGAGCCCATCACCGCCCATCACAACGGCGGCTCCAGCCGACCCGGCGCCGGAGTGGTCCAGCCGGGGGCGCTCTGGGCCTGCGAGATCGCGGCGCGCGGAGGCCGCCCACGCCGGGTGGCTGCCGTGGGCGGCCGGGGCAGCCGGTCTGATCCTGTTCGCCCTGATCGGAGCGCTGCTCCTGGTGACCGGAGACGACGAAGCCAACCCGGGTGCCGATGATCGATCCGGTGACACAACCAGTGACCCAGCCAGTGACCCAGCCGGTGACACAGCCAGTGACCCAGCGCCCCCGCCGAGCACTTCCGACGAGCCCGCACGCCCGGATCCGACCGAGTCGCTCCCCGCCGGCACCGATCCGCTCAACCTGGTCCGCTACGCGATGGTCGAGGTGCCCGCCACTGCCGCTCCCAATGTCGATGTCTCTGGCAACGAGGTGCGCTACGACGCGGCCAACATGCTCGACGAAGCAGTGGAGACCTGCTGGCGGATGCCGGGCAGTGGCGCCGACGAGGAGATCGTCTTCACCTTCGAAGCACCCGTCGAGCTCACCGAGGTCGGCCTGATCAACGGCTACGCGAAGACCTCCGGCGACTTCGACTGGTACAAGGGCAACCGCCGGGTCCTGGCCGTCGAATGGGTCTTCGACGACGGCACCGTCGTCGAGCAGACCCTCGAGGAGACGCGCAAGCTCCAGTCTCTGCCCATCCGATCGGTCACCACGACCGCCGTCACCTTGCGACTCACCGGCGTCAGCGACCCCGGGCTGGGCAGGTCGGCCCGCGACTACACCGCGATCAGCGACGTGTCGCTGGTCGGCGTACCCAGCTAGGACCAGCTGTCCGGATCACAGCCCGGCGAGGACCTGGGCCGCCTTGTCGGTGTCTGCCCGCGACACGTCCAGGTGCGTGACCAGCCGAACGACGCTCGGGCCAACGGTGCCGACCAGCACGCCGGCCGCTCGGGCGTGGGCCACGAAGTCGGGCGCGTCCGAGCGTTCGACCACGACGATGTTGGTCGCGACCTCGGCGGGGTCCACCCCGCAGGCCTCGGCCAGCACGCGAGCGTGGGCATGGTCCTCGGCCAGCCGGTCGACATGGTGGTCGAGCGCGTACAGGCCGGCGGCGGCAAGGATGCCGACCTGCCGCATCCCGCCGCCCATCCTCTTGCGCCACACCCGGGCCTCCTCCACCGTCGCGCCGCTGCCCACCAAGAGCGACCCGACGGGGGCGCCGAGTCCCTTCGAGAGGCAGACCGACATGACGTCGGCTGTTGCGCCGTACTCGCGCAGCGGGGTGCCTGTCGCGACATGGGCATTCCAGATCCGAGCCCCGTCGAGGTGAATGGCTGCTCCGGCAGAGCTGGCGAACTTGCGCAGAGCCTGCAGATCGGTCAACGGCAGGACGGTGCCACCAGCGAAGTTGTGGGTGTTCTCGACCGAGATCGCGGCGGTCCGGACAAAGAACGGACCGAGCTCTGGGGCGAACAAGCGGTGGATCACGGGCAGGTCGATCTGGCCCCCAGCGTCGATCCAGGTACGCATGGTCACACCCGAGAAGGCGCCGTGGGCTCCGAGCTCCGCTCGCGCAATGTGAGCGCTCGCCTCACACAACACTTCTTGACCGGGGGCGACCAGCGAGCGCACCGCGAGCACGTTCGCCATCGAGCCGGTCGGCGTGAAAAGTGCTGCCTCGTGGCCGAACAGGTCGGCCACCCGTTCCTCCAGGGCCAGCACGGTCGGGTCTTCGCCGTAGACATCGTCGCCCACTTCGGCGCGTGCCATGGCCTGGCGCATCGGCTCGGTGGGGCGGGTGACGGTGTCGCTGCGGAGGTCGATCACGGCATTCATCATCCCAGCCGTGGATCGCCCGTCCGCACCGACCGAGCACAGTCAGTGTCAGGCGCGGCGGAGCATCTCCGCGACCAGGAAGGCCAGCTCCAGGGATTGCACCCGATTGAGGCGCGGGTCGCAGACCGACTCGTAGCGGTTGCCGAGGTCAACCTCGAGCAGCTCCTCACCGCCGCCGACACACTCGGTGACGTCGTCGCCAGTGAGCTCCACGTGCACTCCGCCCGGCCAGGTGCCGAGGGCGTGGTGGACGTCGAAGAATCCCTGCACCTCGTCGATCACGTCATCGAAGCGACGCGTCTTGTAGCCGGAGCTGGCCTCGAAGGTGTTGCCGTGCATGGGGTCGCAGACCCACGCCACCTCGATCCCCGAGGCGGTGACCTTCTCGACCAGGTTGGGCAGTCCGTCGCGGATCTTGCCTGCACCAAAACGGGTGATGAAGGTGAGCCGGCCGGGCTCGTTGTCAGGGTTGAGCTTGCCGGCCAGGGCCAGTGCGTCGTCTGGCGACGTGCTGGGACCCAGCTTGACGCCGATCGGGTTACGGATGTGGCTGAGCAGCTCGACATGCGCGTTGTCGAGCTGACGGGTGCGCTCCCCGATCCACACGAAGTGGCCCGACACGTCGTAGGGCAGGTCGGTGCGCGAGTCGACCCGGGTCATCGCGTGCTCGTACTCGAGCACCAGGGCCTCGTGGGAGGAGTGGAAGTCGACCCGGTGGAACTCGTCGGGATCGGCTCCGATCGCCTCCATGAACGACATCGCCCGGTCGATCTCGTTGGCCATCGCCTCGTAGCGCTGGCCGACGACCGAGTCACGCACGAAGTCGGTGTTCCAGGTGTGCACCTGTCGCAGGTCGGCGAAGCCACCGGTGGTGAAGGCTCGGACCAGGTTGAGGGTCGCGGCCGAGGCGTTGTAGACGTCGACCAGTCGCTGTGGGTCGTGCAGCCGCGAGGACTCGGTGAATGCGTAGCCGTTGACGGCGTCGCCGCGGTAGGCGGGCAGGGTGACGCCGTCGCGGGTCTCGAGGTCAGAGCTGCGCGGCTTGGCGTACTGACCCGCCAGGCGGCCCAGCTTCACCACCGGGACGGAGGCGGCGTAGCTGAGCACTACCGCCATCTGCAGCAGCACCCGGAGCTTGTTGCGCACATTGTCCGCAGTGACGCCGGCGAACGTCTCAGCGCAGTCGCCGCCTTGCAGCAAGAACGCCTCGCCTCGCGCCACGGCGGCCAGCTTGACCTTGAGGTCGTCGCACTCACCAGCAAAGACCAGCGGCGGCATCGTGCGCAGGCGGGCCACAGCAGTATCAACGGCGGCCCGGTCGGCGTAGCTCGGCTGCTGGGCCGGGCCTAGCGCGTGCAGGCTCGCGAGGTCGGGGATGGACACTCCTCAAGAGTACGCGGGCGTGGCGGGCCGCTACGAATCAGTCCTCGAGGCGCTCGATGTCGCGGAATCCGGTTTTCTGGGCTCGGATCCCACGGTTGGTCAACCAAGTCAGGGCCCAGAGCGCGATACCGACGCCGAGCAGGCCAGCCGCGATCCGGTACTGCACGAAGTCCTCGCTGTCGCGCGCCCACGGCCCGGTCAGGAAGAGGCAGGCGAGGCCGCCCACCACCGGGACCCACGTCGGCGCCCGGAAGCCGTCCTCCGGGGTCGGATCCCGGCGCAGGATCAGGCACGCCAGGTTCACCACGGCGAAGACAACCAGCAGCAGCAGAGCCGTGGTGCCCGAGAGGGCGCTGATGATGGTGGAGTCCGAGGCATAGGTGACCACGACGATCAGGCCCAACGCCAGGGCGGTCGAGAACAGGATGCCGGCCCACGGCGTACGCCGGTTGGGCAGCACCTTGCCGAGGGTGCGGGGCAGGACGTCCTGGTTGGCCAGGCCATAGAGCAGCCGGCTGGCCATCAGCATGTTGATCAAGGCGGTGTTGGCCACCGCGAAGACGGTCAGGAACGGGAAGAGCTTGTCGATCGGAATCCCTGGGGCGCCCGTCTCGACGACCGAGAGCAGCACCTTGCCCTCTTCCGCGACCACGCCCTGGATGTCCCCTGCCGGTATCACCGCAATGACAGAGATCGCGACCAGCACGTAGATCAGCACCGCGATGCCGAGACCGGAGAGCATCATCTTGGGGAAGATCTTGTTGGGCTCCTCGACCTCCTCGACCATGTTGACGGAGTCCTCGAAGCCCACCATCGCGAAGAATGCAACGGCTGTGGCCACGGTCACCGCCGCGAAGAGCCCCCGGTCGCTCTCCGACTCGAACGCGACGATCCTGCCCATGTCGGCATCGCCTCGTGCCATGACCGCGAAGCCGATCACGATGACGATCGCGAGGGCGGAGAGCTCGATCAGCGTCAGGACCACGTTGAACTTCACGCTCTCGCCCACGCCGCGAAGGTTGATCCCCGCCAGCAGGATCATGAAGCCGAGCGCGACGAGCGTCACTGCGGTGTTGCCGAGCGGCACGTCGACGCCATTGGTGTCGAGACCCTCGAGCAGGTTGATGGCGAGCAGGTTGGCCGACGTCGACGCGCTGGCGATGCCGGAGCAGATCACCGCGAAAGCCACCAGGAACGTGACGAAGTGGAGACCGAAGGCTTTGTGCGTGTAGAGCGCTGCCCCCGCGGCCTGAGGATACTTCGTGACCAGCTCCAGGTAGGCGTAGGCAGTCATCGTGGCCACCGCGAAAGCGACCAGGAACGGCACCCAGACGATGCCGCCGACCTCCAGGGCCATCTCGCCGGTGACGGCGTACACACCGGCTCCGAGGATGTCCCCCACGATGAAGAGGAGCAGGAGCCGCGGCCCCATCACGCGTTTGAGGTCGGGCGAGGGTCCGTTGACGTCGACCTGGTCCACCTGAGTGCTCATGACACGGGGGTACCCCGCGCATCGGTCACCCACGCTCGCGGCTAGCCGAAGAAGACCTGGGCCTCGGCGTACTCCTCGGGGCTGACCAGCTTGAGCTCGGGCGGTGCCCTCGATCAGCGGCACCCGCTCGATCCGGGTGCCCCGCAGCGCCATCATCGTGCCGAAGTCGCCGTCGGCGACAGCATCGGCCGCTTGCAGCCCGAAGCGGGTTGCCAGCCAGCGGTCGAACGCGGTGGGCGTGCCACCCCGCTGGATGTGACCGAGAACCACCGCTCGCGCCTCCTTGCCGGTGCGTGCCTCGATCTCGCTGGCCAGCCGGTCGCCGATGCCGCCGAGGCGCACGTGTCCGAAGGCGTCCTTCTCACCGGAGACCAAGGTCATGGCTCCTCCCTCGACCGGGACCGCACCTTCGGAGACGACCAGGATCGGCGAGAAGTGGGACTCGAAGCGCGACTCGACGAGCCGGCAGACCTCCTCGATGTCGAAGGGCTGCTCCGGGATCAGCACGATGTTGGCGCCGCCAGCGATGCCCGAGTGCAAGGCGATCCAGCCGGCGTGGCGGCCCATCACCTCGACCACCAGCACGCGGTGGTGCGACTCGGCCGTCGTGTGCAGTCGGTCGATCGCCTCGGTGGCGATGTTGACGGCGGTGTCGAAGCCGAAGGTGAAGTCGGTGCCCGACAGGTCGTTGTCGATGGTCTTCGGTACGCCGACCACGTTGACGCCGAGGTCGGAGAGCTTGGTGGCGACCCCCAGCGTGTCCTCACCGCCGATCGCGACCAACGCGTCGACGCCGTCGCTGGCCAGGTTCTCCTTGATCTTCTCCACGCCGTTGTCGATCTTGAACGGGTTGGTGCGCGACGAGCCCAGGATGGTGCCGCCGCGAGGCAGGATGCCGCGGCACTGCTGAACGCCGAGCTCCATGGTCACGCCCTCGAGGGGTCCTCTCCAGCCATCGCGGTAGCCGACGAACTCGAACCCGTGCTCCTTGACCCCCTTGCGCACCACCGCCCGGATGACCGCATTGAGACCCGGGCAGTCGCCCCCACCGGTGAGCACTCCGACACGCATTGGACCTCCAGAATTGGATCGTTCACAAACGGCTCCCACCCTAGCGACGGCACGGGTCGCGTGGCGAGGCCGACTCCTGTTCTCTAGGGTCTGCGTGTGACCTTCTCGATCGTGGCCCGATCCGCTGACGGAGAGTCGTGGGGAGTGGCGGTGGCCTCCAAGTTCCTGGCCGTCGGGGCGGTGGTCCCTGCGGCGGTGGCCGAGGTCGGCGCGATCGCAACCCAGGCCGACGCCAACGTCGCCTACAAGGGCCTCGCGCTCTCCCACCTCGACGAAGGCGCCACGGCACCGGTCGCGCTCCAAAGGTTGCTGGAAGAGGACGAGGGGCGTGCCGATCGACAGGTTGGCATCGTCGACTCCGACGGCGGCGCTGCGTCCCACACCGGGCAGGCCTGCATCGAGTGGGCCGGCGGCACCATCGGACCGGGCTACGCGATCCAGGGCAACTGCCTCGCCGGACCGGAGGTGGTCGACGCGATGGAAGCCACCTGGCAGGACAACGGTGAGCTGACCTTCACCGACCGCCTGCTGGCCGCATTGGCCGCGGGCGACGCTGCCGGTGGCGACAAGCGAGGACGTCAGTCGGCCGCTCTGCTCGTCGTACGGGAAGGGGCCGGGTACGCCGGCGGCGACGACATCGACGTCGACCTCCGCATCGACGACCACACCGCCCCCATCGACGAGCTGGCCCGCCTGGTCGACCTCAACGACCTGTACCTGACAGCCTCGACCGAGGAGGAGAAGGTGGCGGTGAGCGGCCAGCTCCGCGATGAGCTCGAGGTGTTCGCCCGGGCGGAGGGGCACCCCGACTTCGCCACCTGGGTCGGCACGGAGAACTACGAGATGCGAGTAGCCCCTGACGTGTCCTGGGTGGATCAGCGGATCCTCGCCATCGTCCAACGAGGCCAGACCCGGTGAGCGTCCTCGCCATCGACGCCGGCACCACGGGCGTCACCGCGGTCGTGGTGACCGAGGACGGCAAGATTGCAGCCAAAGGCTCCCAGGAGTTCGCCCAGCACTTCCCCCAGCCGGGCTGGGTCGAGCACACGCCCGAGGAGATCTGGCAGGCGACGCTGGAAGCGACTCGCGACGCCCTGTCGTCGTACGACGTCTCCGAGCTGAAAGCTGTCGGCATCACCAACCAGCGAGAGACGATCTTGCTCTGGGACCGCGAGACGCTGGGGTCGCCGCGCCGAGCCATCGTCTGGCAGGACCGGCGTACCGCCGACATCTGCGCGCGGTTGCGCGACCAGGGGCACGAGGACCGGGTCGCGGAGCTGACCGGGCTGCGTCTTGACCCGTATTTCTCCGGTACGAAGCTGATGTGGCTGGCCGAGCACGAGCCGCACACCTGGGCCCTGGTCGAGTCCGGCCGCTATGCCGTCGGAACCGTCGACTCCTACCTGATCGCGCGGATGACCCGCGGCACCTACCACGTCACCGACGTGTCCAACGCCAGCCGGACCTTGCTCTTCGACCTCACCACCGGCGACTGGTCGGAGGAGCTGTGCGAGCTGTTCGGCGTGCCGCGTGAGGCGTTGCCCGAGCTGGTGCCGAGCTGGGGCGAGATCGCGACCACCGACCCCAAGTCCTTCCTCGACCTGTCGCTGCCGATCTCGGGTATCGCCGGCGACCAGCAATCGGCGCTGTTCGGGCAGACCTGCTTCGACGAGGGCGACTCCAAGTGCACCTACGGCACCGGCTCGTTCATCCTCACCAACACCGGCACCACCCTGGCCCGCTCCGATGCCGGGCTGCTGACCACGGCAGCGTGGCGCTCGCCGTCCGGAGAGCTGACCTACGCCCTTGAGGGCTCGATCTTCGTGACCGGCGCCGCGGTGCAGTGGTTGCGCGACGGGTTGCAGATTGTCGGCTCCGCCGCCGAGACGCAGGCGATCGCCAAGACCGTGAAGGACAGCGCAGGGGTCGTCTTCGTGCCCGCGCTCACCGGGCTGGGGGCACCGCACTGGGACCCACACGCCCGCGGCCTGATCATCGGCCTCACTCGCGGCACCACTCGCGCCCACATTGTCCGGGCCACCCTCGAGGCAATCGCCTTCGAGGTCCGAGACGTGCTCGAGACCATGCCGGCCGCCCTGTCCTCGCTGCGGGTCGACGGAGGCGCCTCTGCCAATGACCTGCTCTGCCAGATCCAGGCAGATCAGGTCGGCGTACCCGTCGAACGTCCGAAGCTCGTCGAGACCACCGCCCTGGGTGCCGCGTTTCTGGCCGGCCTGGGCGCCGGGGTCTGGTCATCGACCGACGAGCTCCGCGAGACCTGGCAGCTCGACCGCACTTTCTCGCCCGAGGCCGACCGGGCCACCTCCGACGCCGCCCACCACCGATGGTCAGAAGCCGTCCGCCGCTCTGCCGGCTGGGCCACCGTCTGACCTACCTCTCGCGGTAGTCCCGGGTCAGTGGCGGGCTGAAGCAGCAAATTCACCGGCCACTGACCCGGGACTACCCCTGTGGAGAAGAAAATCGCGGCGGGCAACATCTCCGGCACTCTCTTCGGGTGGCCAGAACGACACCGCCGGACCCCCCGCGCCCGGGTCTCGTCGTGCCAGTACGCCGGGATCACACCGGCAGCACGGGACCGACGAAAGGCCAGGCCGAAGGGTCGTCGTGGCGCCGAACCAGCTACGGGTTCTATGTTCCTGGAACCATCTCGAACGACATGGTCGAGCAGCGCATCGTGGAGGCCTCCGTAGTGGTCCCGCCCGGGTTGGGTCTGACTGGTTGGGGCGGGCTGAGGTGGCTCGGCGGACGATGGTTCGACGGCAGCACGCTCGATGGTCGACAGCGACCGGTCACGATTGCGATCGGCACCTACGACGTCAAACCACAGCACAAGTACGGGATTGCCGTCACCGGCGAGGGACTCTGGCGGCGGATGGTGGTCGAGCACGATGACCTACCCATCACCCGGGCGGTGTGGTCGGTATCGTTCGAGATGCGCCATGCCGACAGCTGGCGCCAGGCCGTCGCCGCCCTCGACATGGCTGCCTACAACGACCTCGTCTCACTCGACGAGCAGGCGGAGTTCCTCGGGCATCAGAACGGATGGACGGGCATACCAAAGGCGCGAAAGGCTCTCGGCTATGCCGTGGAGAACAGCTGGTCACCCCAGGAAACCCTGATGCGACTCGTCTGGGAGGTCGACGCGCAGCTTCCTCGCCCGCTCTGCAACGTGCCGATATTTGACCTGGACGGCCACCACCTCGGCACGCCCGACCTGTTCGACCCTGAGACCGGCCTGATGGGCGAGTACGACGGACCGAGCCACCTGACTCGAGGACAACACGCTCGCGACATTCAGCGTGCAGAGCTGTTGCGGTCGCACGACCTCGAGTCCGTCATCATGCTCGCCGACGACTTCGGGGAGCTAGGTCGATACCTCGAACGTCTGCTGCGCGCTCGGGCGGCGGCGGCTCGACGGCAGCCGGTCCATCGCGCCTGGACGATCGTGCCACCGCGGTGGTGGATCCCGACCCTCACTGTTACTCAACGTCGCTCCCTGACTCAGGAACAGCGGCAACGGTTCCTCAGGCACCGCTCGGCCTGAATCACCGGGGTAGTCCCGGGTCAGTGGCGGGCTAAAGCAGCAAATTTACCGGCCACTGACCCGGGACTACACCGCAACGACGGACGGAGCTAGGGGAGGTTGTCGACGGCGGCCTGGGCCTTGTCGCGAGCTTGGGAGGCGGCGCGGAGGGTTCCCTCGGCCTCGGCGCGGACGTCCTCGGCGTCGGCGAGCTCGTCGTCGACCTCTTCGTACGCCGCCTCCAGGTCGGCCAGCTTGCGTCGGATCTCGTCGATCTCGGCCTGGAGCTGCATGCTTCGCGCCTCGAGCTGCTCGATCTCGGCGACCGACACGTCGTAGCTCTCCTGCGCCTGCTCGACCTCGACCTGGGCCGCCCCCAGCGTTTCGCGTGCAGCTGCGCGTGCTTTCTGGTCTGCATCGGGATCGGGGACGACGTGGAGTCCAGGCGGACCAGGCACTTCGGCATCGCGTGGGCTGGCCACGAACCCCAACGCCTCAGGCACCGCCAGCGCGGCAGCCACATCGACCTCGTCCACGCCGGTGCTCGACAGCGGAGCCACCAGCAGGCCGCTGCGCACCGCCTCGGCGCAGGCTTCGTCGACCATCGCCGCGGTCAGCGTCGCCTCGACCTGGTCGGCGACCGATTGGGTGAGCTTCACACCTGCCTCCAACGCCAACGCCCGAGCCTGCTGGGTGACGGCGGCGGTCAGCTGGCGGCGCTGCTTGGTCAGCTCACGGAGGTTGTCGCCGGACATCGACGCTTGCGCCTCACGCAACGCGGCACCGACCGTCAGCACCTGCTCCACCTGGTCGGCCTCGCGGCGCGCCAACCGATCGACCACCCACGCGGCCAGCGATGGCTTCTTCAGCGCCTTGACCTTCGATGCCAAGGCGGTGCCCTTGAGCTCCTTGGCCTTCGCATCGCGGGCCGGCGTGAAGTCGGCCAAGGGCATCGCGTACAGCTCGTCGGCAATCGCCAGCAGGTCGTCGGGCATGGACAAACTATGTCTTCTCGGCCGCCACCCAGCGAGGGTGGCTCCTTCACGAGCCCGGGTGACCCCGAACGACCACGCTGCAGGCCACGCCGATCAATCGCCGTCGAGACCGCTCTCGATCGCGTAACGGGTCAGTTCGACCCGGTTGTGCATCTGCAGCTTGCGGAGCGTGTTCTGGACATGGTTCTGCACGGTTCGGTGCGAGAGCACCAGCCGCTCTGCGATCTGTTTGTAGGACAATCCCTTCGCGACCATCTTCAGTACGTCGGTCTCGCGCTCGGTGAGCTCGGGACGATCAGCCTGCTCCGGCTCGGAAATCCTGCGGTACTCCCCCAACACCAGACCGGCTAGCCCGGCCGTGAACACGGTGTCTCCCGTCGCGACGCGGCGGACGGCCGAGAGCAGCTCTTCACGTGACGCCGACTTCACCAGGTAGCCCGTCGCGCCAGCCTTCACCGCCTCGAGGACGTCGGACTGCTCGCCGGACGCCGACAGGATCAGCACCCTGGCCGAGGGGTCCTGCCGCAGCACCTCCGCGGTCACCGCGACCCCATTGGGGCTCGGAATCTGGAGGTCGAGGACCACCACCTGCGGGCGACAAGCGGGAAATCTGGCGATCGCCTCCTCACCTGTCGCGGCAACGCCGACCACGTCGAACCCCGCCGCGAGCAGATCGCCCTCGACAGCGTCGCGCCACATCGGATGGTCGTCGACCACCATCACCCGGATCCCCGGCACCTCGGGCTCAGTCACTCGCCGACCCTAACGGGAAGAACCGGCCGCGCCGATGACCCAGAGGGGGCCCCAGCTCTTCAAGGACGACCGCATCCTCCACCCGGCAGGTGATGACCACCGACCATCCAGCCTCGCGTTCCTCGACTCGAGAGGCGAAGGCCCAGCTGGTGGCCGAGACCAGCCGCGGGCCCCACTCGGTCTGCTCGAAGTCAGCGTGGCCGAAGGCGCCACCAGGAGCCGGAGCCGTGCCCGCGAACATCTCCGCCAGCGCGCGGTCGGGCCACGAGAGGGCCTGCACCACGCAGCGCTCGGTCTCTCGCACGGCGTCCAGGAAGTCGGAGTCGGGGTCCACCAGGGCGAGGATCATCGCCCTCTCGCCATTGGCCACCATCAACGAGCTGATCGTCAGGCCGGCCCGTGACACGCCTTCCCCGGCGGTCCAGAGAGTGACGACACCGCCCAGTCGCCCGCGAAATCTCCGAACGGGATCCTGCTCAGGGTCGGCGAAGGGGTGGGTGGAGTGGATCGTCATCGCGCCACCACGAACTCCCACTCGGTGCCAGCAGAGGTCGTCGTCAGGGTGGCCTTTCCACCGAGGGCGCCGACCCGCCCGCGGATCGACTCGGCAACCCCTAACCGGCCCCCGTGCGCCGCTGCTTCGAGTCGACCGTCCGGGATCCCAGGCCCCTCGTCACGCACGTCGATCGCAATCTCGCCCGGGGGCGTCGTCAGCAGCACCCACACTGGGGCGCCGTCGCCGACGTGCTCCGTCACGTTGGCGAGGCAGGCCCGGACGACGGCAACGAGCTCGCGGCCCCGTTGCTCTGCGATGACGACCGGCTCCCCCGGCGTCGCGACGGTGACGCCGGGTCTTGACTCCAACGAAGCGAGCTCCGCAGCGAGGTCGACGGTGGCGTCCGCTGAGGGACGCACGGAGTCCTGCGAGCGGATCAGCTGGCGCAGGGCAGCTTCCTGCTCGCCGGCCAGCCGCCCCAGCTCCACCGCATCGCCGCCCAGGTCGGGGCCACGACGCTGCACCAGCGCCAGCACTTGCAGTACGCCGTCGTGGACGACCCGGGCCAGGCGGGCGCGCTCCAGGGCGGCAGCCGCCTCCCGCTCGGCCTGGTCACGCTCGGCCGCCATCTGTTGCAGCGACGCAGCCATGAACCCGACGACCGGCCCGCCGATCAGCAGCAAGAACAAGTTGCCGTAGTTGGCCTGGCCGATGTCCTCACGTAGCAGGACGTCCGCCAGGCACAGCACCGCGCCGGCGGCCAGGCCACCGGCCCAGCGGTAGCGGATCGCCCATGCGAGCAGGGCCCCGGCGACCCAGAAGCCGGGCACGGTCGCCTCGAAGCCGCCGCCCTTGGCGACCGGTGTCAGGACCAGCAGGGCCACCGCTACCGCCAGATCCGCGGTCAGCAGGCCGGCACCTCGACGCGGCGGATCGGCGTACGCCCAGCCTGCGATGACGGTCCACACCACCATCACGGCCACACAGGACCAGCCGACCACCGGCCGCTGGAAGTCGTCGCGCAGGAGCACGTTGAGCACGACCGCGTTGATGAGGAAGAACCCGCGGAGCACCGCAAGCGCGCCGAACAACCGGTCCTCGACAGCGATGACCGCCCTGACCGAGCGCGTGACGTCGGTCAGGACGCCTTCTTCTGCTCGCCCGCCGGCTCCGTCAAGTGCTGGGCCTTGTCCCTCGCCTCGGTCTCGAGCCGCTTGGACTCCTCCTTGGCGCGCGTGGCGTACATGTCGACGTACTCCTGGCCGGAGAGCCGCATTATCTCGTACATGATCTCGTCGGTGATCGAGCGCAGGATGTAGCGATCGTTCTCCATGCCGTAGTAGCGAGAGAAGTCCAGCGGCTTGCCGAAGCGCACCACCGGTCGAGTGATCGACCCGAACTTCTTCCCCGGGGGCGCGACCACGTCGGTGCCGACCACAGCAACGGGCACCACCGGCACCTTCGTCTCCAGTGCCAGCCGTGCCACACCCGTTTTGCCGCGGTAGAGCTTGCCGTCGTGTGACCGGGTGCCCTCCGGGTAGATCCCGAAGAGGTCACCCTCGTCGAGGATCCGTTTCGCAGCGCTCAGCGCGCCGGCCGCTGCAGACGCGCCCGATCGATCGATCGGCACCTGACCCACGCCGGAGAAGAACTGCTTCTGGAACCAACCCTTGATCCCCGGCGAGTTGAAGTACTCGGCCTTGGCCACGAACGTCACCCGCCGAGGCAGGGTCAGCGGCATGAACAACCAGTCGGCGTACGACAGGTGGTTGCTGGCGAGGATCGCCGGGCCGTCCTCAGGGACGTGCTCGACGCCCTCGGTCTGCGGGCGGAACACGAACTTCAGAAGGGGCCCAAGGGCAATCCACTTGAGGAACCAGTAGAACACCGCATCACCCTTCCCCGAGACCGAATCGACCCACACCCGACAAGCGCAGCGTAATGCCAAAGCCCGATGGCACCTACCACTGACCACGACGGCCGTCCGCCGCCCGTCCGGCGCCCGATCGAACCAACGAATGCGGCACAATCTCGCGCATGACGATCGATCTGCATGCCGAGCCGCTGTCGCTCGAGGCTCGCCCCGAGCTGACAGGCGGGCGTCGGATCGGCGTGTTGCTCAGCCACGGTTTCACCGGATCGCCCGCTTCGGTCAAGCCATGGGCCCGTCACCTGGGTGAGCTGGGCTACGGCGTCGAGGTGCCGTTGCTGCCGGGCCACGGCACGTCCTGGGAGCAGCTCAACACCACGACCTTCAGCGACTGGTACGCCGAGATCACGCGCGTCTTCGAGATTCTGCGTGCTAACCATGACGCGGTCGTCGTCGGCGGCCTCTCGATGGGGGGCTCTCTCGCGCTGCGCCTCGCCGCCGACCGCCCCGAGGCAGTCGCCGGCGTCATGGTGGTCAATCCCGCGGTCTCGTCCAAGCGGCTGGACATCAAGCTGCTGCCAGTGCTGAAGCACCTGGTGGCCTCGTTCCCCGGCATCGTCAACGACATCAAGAAGCCCGGTGTCACCGAGCACGGCTACTCCCGCACGCCGCTCAAGGCGACCCACTCCTTCTTCCGGGCCTGGCCGGCCCTGATCGACGACCTCCCGCAGATCACCGCCCCCTTGCTCTACTTCCGAGCTCCCGAAGACCACGTCGTCGATGGCTCCTCCCAGCCGATCATCATCAGTCGGGTCTCCTCCAGCGAGATCATCGAGCGCGACCTCAACGAGAGCTACCACGTCGCCACCCTCGACAATGACGCCCCGCAGATCTTCGCGGAGTCAGCGGAGTTCATCGCTCGCGTGACCGCTCTATGACCGAGCCGTAGGCTCGCATGGTGCAGCGCGACGACGACGAGGCCTGGCGGTCCATTGTCGACAACTACGGTGACCGGGCCGAGGTGGAGGCCGACCAGCCGCGGTCAGACGAGCCGAGCCACGAAGGCGACGACGACGGGTCGTCCCCCGCACCACAGCCGCAGGGGAGCTGGGAGGACGCCTACCCAGATTCTGACTGGAGCGAGGACCGGTTCGTTCCCCCGCCGCCCCCGCCGCTGCCCCGCCCGCGGCGCGACCGTCTGCTCGCGTGGCTCGGCGTCTTCGGCTCCCCGGCGATCCTGCTCATCAGCCTGGTGCTCAACATCGACCTGCCGGAGCTGCTCGGTTACGCGCTGGTGGCGTCCTTCGTCGGGGGCTTCTTCTACCTGGTGTGGCTGATGCCGAGCGGGCCGCGCGACCCCGACGACGACGGGGCCGTCATCTGACGTCCTGGGCCGAGCGCACGAGGTACGCCGCGCCGATCGCTCCTGCCGCCGGTCCGAGTCTGGCCGGCACCAGCGGCGGTAGGCGCCGATGTGCCGCGGCGTAGGTCGAGCGGATCAGTGCCTCGCGGGCAGGGTCGAGGAGCAAGTCGCCCGCTGCGGACACCCCGCCGCCCACCACCACCATCTCCGGGTCGAACGCAGCCACCAGCCCGGCAACCCCGACTCCGAGCCACTCACCCACCTGTTCGAACGCAGCGCCGGCGACGGGGTCGCCGGCCTGAGCCGCCGCGGTGACGGCTGGCCCGTCGAGCAGGTCCGGGCGCACCGCAGCGGTCAGCCTCGGCAGCACGTTTCCGCTGCAGTACTGCTCCCAGCAGCCCACCAAGCCGCACTCACACGGTCGTCCGTCGACCTGGACCCGCATGTGGCCGAACTCGCCGGCCATCCCTCCCGCACCGCGTAGCACCTCTCCGTCATGGACGATCGCTCCCCCGATGCCGGTGCCGATCGTGACCAGGAGGAAGGAGTCGATGCCGTGGGCAGCCCCGTAGGCGCGCTCGGCGAGGGCCGCGCAGTTCCCGTCGTTGTCCATCGCCACCGTGGTCTGCCACCGCTCGGCGAGCCTGGCCCGGACGCTTTCCTCGCGCCAGGGCAGGTGAGTGCAGTAGCGGACGACGTCGGCTGTGACGTCAACCAGCCCGGCGGCTGATACGCCAACGCCAGCAACCGGTCGCCCACCCGCGACCTCGGTGACCGCCGCGGTCATTGCGTCCTCGAGCTCGTGGACGGTGCCGTGCTCACCTCGGGTGGATCGTTGTGCCGTCTCGATGACGACGCCGTCGGCATCGGTCTCCACAGCGAGCACCTTGGTGCCACCTACGTCCACCCCGATGTACACGGCTGGCCCTAGTGACGCGCGAGGTCCGCGGCACCGATAACCCCGGCCTTGTTGCCCAGCTGGGCCGGCCGGATCTCCGCCACGGGCCGATGGCCACGCACAGCCAGGTGGGCGAAGAAGGACGCACGCATGGGATCGAGCAGGAGGTCGCCGGCCTCGCTCACACCACCGCCCACCACGATCACCGCCGGATCGAGCACCGTGACGAGCGACGCGACACCCTGGCCGAGCCAGTCCCCCAGCTCAGCGAGCTTCTCGATCGCGAACGCATCACCGTCCTGGGCCGCGGTGGTGACCATAGGCCCGGAGATCGCGGAGGGGTCGCCGTCGGCCAGACGCAGCACCTCTGCCGCCTCCGGCGCTCGCATCTCGACCGCCTCACGCACGCTGCGCAGCAGCGCCGACCCGCTCGCATACTGCTCGAAGCAGCCGAGGTTGCCGCACCCACACTCACGGCCCTCAGGTACGACCCGGAGATGACCGATCTCGGCGGCAAATCCGAAGGCGCCTCGCTGCAGGTCTCCGTCCATCACGATGCCCCCACCGACACCCGTGCCCACCGTGACCATGAGCAGGTCGTCGATGTCCTCGCCGCCACCGAACCTGAACTCTCCCCACGCCGCCGCGTTGGCGTCGTTCTCAATGGCGACACGAAGGTTGATGCGTTCCTCGATCTCGGACTTCAGGTCGAAGTCGCGCCAGGCCAGGTTGGGCGCAAAAATCACCCTGGCGCGGCTCGCGTCGACGTACCCGGCGGCACCCAGGCCTACACAGTCGAACTCGTGGCGCGTCCGGAGGTCGGAAACCAGCTCGACGATGGCATCCTCGATGGCCTCCACCTCGGTAGCCGGTGACTCCACACGTTGGTGTTCGACGATCTTGCCGTGGTCATCGACCACCGCACCGGCGATCTTCGTGCCACCCACGTCGATCCCACAGGCCAGCCCCATCACGCCTCACCCGACCCGGGGTCGGTCGGCTCGTCGTCGAGGTCGATCCGCTCCACGGTGGAGGGACGCGTCGAGTCGTTCGGCACCTGGGTCGCCAGCAGCGCGGCTGCGGCCTGGAGGAACGAGGAGGCTGCCGTGACCAAATGCGCGCGGACCTCGGGGCTCGTCTCACGGATGGCGTGCACGGTGCGACAGATGGGACAGATCGTGCATTCGGAACTGCCGGTGGCGAGGTGCTCGTTGACACCGGCCATCGACGCCGCCGCTTGGCTCGCGAGCCCGCCCAAGCCCGAGCCGACCTCGGAGCCCTGGTCCCGCGCCCAGTCGGAGAATGCTCCGAGCAGCTTTGCGGCCTCTTCGCCGACGTTGCCGACCTCCGACGGCTCCTGAGCGTCGTCGGGGTCCGGCCTGTCCTGATCGCTCACGTCATCTCTCCTGCGCCACATTCGTCGCGGCCTCGCGGAAGCGGACGCGTAGCTCGCCTTCATCTACCCCGGCACCGGTGACCTGGAGCCGCGCCAGTCCGACGGGAAGGGTGAGAAGGCGACGATACGACCCCACGGTCACCACGAGCTCGTCGCCGTTCCTGGCGAGACCGACCTGCGCCCGGGTCACGAACGGCAGGGCAAGGTGCAGCACGGCCCCGGAGGTGGTGCGGCTGACCCGGTAGGGGCCGGTGCCAGTGGGCGCCGCAAGAGGGTCGGAACCGGCGTAGAGATCCTCAGCGAGCCTGGTCAGGTCCTCAACCCCCACCGGCTCGGAGGAGCGGTATTCCGAGCGCCAGATCGGCAACCCGGCGAAGGACTCGTCGACATCAGCCAGCACCTGGTCCTGGGCCATCACCCAGCCGGCCCGCCAGTCGTCCGCGTCGTCGGAGGGGAAGATGCGGTTCGCGACAACGCCGTCGACGCGGTAGCCGAACAGCGAGAGGCTGGTGTAGGAGCGCCGAGCCTCGGCCAGCACCACGGTTTCGGGCGTCATCACGAGACGCACGCTCGCTTGAGGACCGGCCAACAGCTCGTGCACCTGGTCGAGCTCAGCGTGCAGGCGCTCAACGGCGTCAAAGACGCTGTCGCCAGGCATAGGGACGCCGGCCGCCCTGGTGAGCACCGGTCTCAGCGCCTTGACCAGGCGGCGCTCCATCGGAAGGACACGTTCCATGTACCAACCGAGCGCCTCAGGGAGCGCGAGAAGACGCAGGGTCTCCGCGGTGGGCGCACAGTCGACGACGATCACGTCCCACTCGCCGGAGATCGCGTGCAACCGAAGCTCCAGCAGGGCCAGCACCTCCTCGGCACCTGGGATCACCGTCAGCTCCTCGGCGGCCACCGGGTCTACCCCGGCCACGTCGAGCACCGAGAGCAGATAGCGCTGGATGTCTGCCCAGGACTGCTCGAAGCGCAGCTGTGCGTCGACCTGCTGGACGAAGAGCAGCGGAGAGACCTCCGTCGGGTCGGACCCCACCGGGGAGCCGAATGCGTCTGCCAGCGAATGAGCCGCATCGGTGGACAGCACCAGGGTCCGCAGGCCCTTGGCGGCGGCTAAAGCGGCCGTACCGGCTGCGATGGTCGACTTGCCGACGCCGCCCTTGCCGGTGAAGAGGAGGATGCGCAACGGAGGAGAGCCTCGCTCAGGAGAGCGACTCAACGCGCTTCTTGAGCCCTTTCAGCGCGGTGTCGATGAGGATCTTCTCGCCCTTGCGCTTCAGCATGCCGATGAGCGGGATCGAGACGTCGAGTGCCAACCGGTAGGTGACCTCGGTCGAGCCGTTGCCCAGGTCGCGCAACACGTAGGCGCCGTCGAGCGAGCGCAACATCTTGCCCTCGACCAAGGTCCAGGTGACCTGGCGGTCGCCGTCCCAGACGTAGGCCAGGGTGTACTCGTCCTTGATCGGTGAGACGTCGAGCTTGAAGAACACCTGCTCCGCGCGGCCGTCGTCGGTCACCGAGACAACGTCCGAGGTGGTCACGCCCTTGGCCCACGCGGGGTAGGCCGGGAAGTCGGCGATCACCGTCATGACGTCGGCAGGGGCAGCGTCGACGACGATCGACGAAGCGGTCTGCTCGGCCATGACGAACCTCCAGCTGTCGGTGGAGAGATAACGGCTGGAGGTTACCGGATCGGGCGCCTCTCAATGAGGGCGGCTCCCAGGGGTAGCCTGCCCCGGAGCCTGAACCGGAGGAGGAACAGTGCGCGAGTTCTCCACGCCGCTGACGATCGAGATCCCCAGCGCGGGCAACCTCACCGACGACGTCGTCACCAATGCGCGGGAGGCGCCCAGAGCCGTCGTCTTCAGCAGGCGCTCCGGCTCCGGCTGGCAGGACGTGACCGCGGCCGCGTTCCTCGAGGACGTCCGCGCGGTCGCGAAGGGGCTGATCGCGGCCGGCGTCGAGGCCGGCGATCGGGTGGCACTGATCTCCAAGACCCGCTACGAGTGGACCCTGCTCGACTACGCGATCTGGTTCGCTGGCGCAGTCACCGTGCCCATCTACGAGACTTCCTCGGCCGACCAGGTCGGGTGGATCCTGCGCGACTCGGGCGCCCGCGCGGTCGTCGCGGAGGGCGCCGAGCACATGGCGCGGATCGCTGAGGTCCGCGGCGGCCTCGACCAGCTCAACCACGTCTGGTCGATCACCGACAACGCGGTGAAGGTGCTGACCAACCTCGGTGACGAGATCGCCGACAGCGAGTTGGAGGAACGGCGTACCGCCACGACTCCTCAGGACCTCGCGACCGTCATCTACACCTCGGGCACCACCGGTCGTCCCAAGGGGTGCCAGCTGACCCACGGCAACTTCATGTTCGAGTTGGGGATTGCCGTCGAGGAGCTGGACCGACTCTTCGCCACCGAGGGCGCCTCGACGCTGCTCTTCCTTCCGCTGGCCCACGTCTTCGCGCGGATCATCCAGGTGGGAGCCGTCAAGTCGCGCACCAGGCTCGGACATAGCTCGGACATCACGTCGCTGCTGCCGGACCTCCAGGAGTTCCGTCCAACCTTCGTCCTGGCGGTGCCGCGGGTGTTCGAGAAGGTCTTCAACACCGCCTCGCAGCGGGCCACGGCAGACGGGCGCGGCAAGATCTTTGATCGTGCTGCGGAGACAGCTATCGCCTACTCGCGCGGGCTCGACTCGCGCAAGGGTCGGGCATCGGTTGCGGTCCGCGCACAACACGCGGCGTTCAGCCGGCTGGTCTATGGCAAGCTGCTCGAGGCCCTGGGCGGAGCCTGCGAGTACGCCGTCTCCGGAGGCGCCCCGCTGGGCGAGCGGCTGGGTCACTTCTACCGCGGCATCGGCCTCACCATCCTCGAGGGCTACGGGCTCACGGAGACCACGGCCGCACTGACCGTCAACCTGCCGAACGCACAGAAGGTCGGCACCGTTGGCCGTCCGATCCCCGGCACGGCAGTACGCGTCGCGGACGACGGCGAGCTGCTGTTCCGTGGCGGGCAGGTGTTCAGCGGCTACTGGCACAACCACGAGGCAACTGCCGAGGTGCTGGAGCCCGACGGTTGGTTTCACACCGGTGACGTCGGCGAGGTCGATGAGGAGGGCTTCGTCCGGATCACCGGTCGCAAGAAGGAGATCCTGGTCACCGCTGGGGGCAAGAACGTAGCCCCGGCCGTGCTGGAAGACCGGCTGCGAGCGCATCCGTTGGTCAGCCAGTGCATGGTGGTCGGCGACCGGCGGCCGTTCATCGCCGCGCTGGTGACCATCGACCCCGAGTCGTTCTCCGCTTGGGCGCAGGCTCAGGGCCGGTCCGGGACCATCGCCGACCTGGTCAACGACTCGGCTCTTCGCGACGCGATCCAGTCGGCTGTCGACGACGCCAACAAAGCAGTCTCCAAGGCCGAGTCGATCAGGAAGTTCCGGATACTTCCCGGGGACTGGACCGAGGAAGCCGGCCAGCTGACGCCGAGCCTGAAGCTCAAACGCAACGTGGTCACCCGCGAGTGCCGCAGCGAGATCGCCGCCCTCTACATCTGACGGCATGGCCCTTCGGGACTGAAGAAAATGGCCGATCGGCCCATTTATTCGCCAACTCGCACGCCGACGCACGGACGGCGCTAACGTCACATTTCGGAGCCGCTCCAGCTGGGGAGCAACGGAGCGGCCCGATCGGGACTGGGAGGGACCGCACGGCTCATCGTGCGCCCATGAGGGTAAAGGGTTCGTGATGAACCGACGCAGAATTCTGTTGATGGCCGCCGCTGTCGTGGCAGCGCTCGGCGCCGCACTCGTCTTCATGTACGTCCAAGGAGCTGAAGGCCGAGCCGAGAGCAAGTTCGAGACGGTCGAGGTTCTCGTGGCGACCCAGCAGATCGAGGCAGGCGAGGACGCCAACGCCGCGTACGCGAGCGGCAAGATCCTCTTGCAGGCGGTGCCGCAGACTCAGGTCCTTGCGGGCGCCACCTCGGAGGGTGACGCCTTCACCGACCTGATCGCGTTGAGCACGATCTATCCCGGGGAACAGCTGATCCCCGAGAAGTTCGGCGGCGGCTCCGAGGTCCAGGTGCCCACCAGCCTCCCCATTCCCAAGGGCAACATGGCCATCTCGGTCAATCTCACCGACACGGCGCGAGTCGCCGGGTTCGTCGACCCGGGCTCCGAGGTCGCGATCTTTCTCAGCGGCAACGTGCAGCCCGCCAACGAGGACTTCACGCGCCTGCTGCTCGATCGGGTGACGGTGATCGGTGTCGGCTCGACCACTCAGGTCACGACCACGACGACCGACCCGGAGGGCGCGCAGACAGTCGAGCAGCTGCCCCGCACGTTGCTCACCTTGTCGCTGGAGCAGGACCAGGTGGAGCGGGTCTTGTTCGCGCAAGGGCATGGCGAGCTGGCTTTTGCCCTGCTCACGCCGGACAGCAAGATCGACACCAACGCGGGCACCACGGCCCCCCAGCTCTTCAGGTGATGGCCGATGCCTGTCCTCGTCGAACCTGAGAACCCCACCGTGGCGTCGCTCATCGGAGCGCTGCCGCTGGGGGCACATGGCGTCAACTCGCCCGACCGCATGCGTGCCTGGCTCGACTCCCATCCCGACGAGTACGTCGTCGTGCTGGGCCCGGACCTGTTGATGGACGCTGCTATCGAGGTCTGTGAGGAGCTTCGGATCGCTCACCCGACGGTCAGCGTGATCCTGGTCCGCGACGTCGTCGACACCGAGGTGCTGACGAGAGCGATGAAGGCCGGCGCTCGCGATGTTGCGGCTGGCGACGACAGCGCCTCGATCTCGGCTGCCATCCAGCGCGCGCACCAGCTCCACCTCGCTCTGCGCGGACCTGCCGGTGCGGTGCGCTACGGCAAGGTCGTCACCGTCTTCTCGCCGAAGGGCGGGGTCGGCAAGACCACCATGGCAGTCAATCTCGCCCTAGCACTCACTGAGAGGGGCGCCCGCAAGGTGTGCTTGGTCGACCTCGACCTCGCCTTCGGCGACGTCGCGATCACCATGCAGCTCTTCCCGACCCACTCGATCGAGCAGGCCGTCGGGTCGGAGGAGACGATCGACCAAGCGATGCTCGCCGGTCTCCTGACCCGCCACAAGGACTCACTGATGGTCCTCGCTGCACCCGCCCACCCCGACGTACGCGAGCGGGTGACGCCGGTGCTGATCTCCCGCATCTTGAAGACGCTGACCGAAGAGTTCGACTACGTGGTCGTCGACACCGCCCCCACGTTCGACGACATCACGCTCACCGCACTCGACGAGACCGACGAGTGCATCATCTTGGCCACCCTTGACGTACCGACTCTGAAGAACGTCAAGGTGGCTCTGGAGACGCTCGACCTCCTGAACATCTCCCGAGGACATCGCCATCTGCTGCTCAACCGCGCCGACGACCTGGTCGGGATCAGCGTCGACAAGGTGGAGACGATCCTCGGCATGCCGGTGGCGTGCCAGATCGGCACCGACATCGCCATCGCGGCGGCCACCAACGCAGGCACGCCGATCGTTGCGGACAACCCCAACCACCCATCAAGTATCGCCGTCACGTGCCTGGCCGCCACGCTCGCCGGTGAGCCGGTCTCCAGTCCCGGAGCCGCAGCCGGCAGCCGGGCGGCCGTGCCAGTCGAGACCAAGAAGCGGCGCTTCGGCAGGAAGGACCGGTGACCCACCCATGAGCACTCTTTCGGACCGGCTGGCGGCCGCGCGGCAGTCCAGCGCAGGAACTGGCAAGCATGTCGCAGAGCTCGTTGACGGCACACCTGATGACGCGGCTTATCTCGATGCAGTCGGCGGAACCATGGCTGCCCAGCCGCCCGCAACGGCGAAGTCAGCCGGCAGCTACGCCAAGGCAGCCGCACCGCCGATGAAGACCACCGACCCTTCCTCGGCCAGGCGGGCACTGGCCAGCCAACAGAACGACCGGATCGAAGAGCTCAAATCGAAAGTCAACTCGGAGCTGCTCGCGCAGCTCGGACCGCAGCTCTACGACGCCGAGATGGACCACCAGCAGCTCGACCAACGGGTCCGCGCCGTCCTCGGCGAGGTGCTCTCCTCACAGGATCGCCCGCTGAGCAGCAGCGACCGGGCTCGAGTCACCCAAGAGATCAGCGATGACATCCTCGGCTACGGCCCGATCGAGCCGTTCCTGCGCGACGTCGATGTTTCTGAGGTCATGGTCAACCGTTACGACAGCATCTGGCTGGAGAAGTCCGGCAAGCTGATCCCCGTCGATGCCCAGTTCGCCGACGAAGCTCACCTGCGGCGCACCATCGACAAGATCGTGTCGCGCATCGGCCGTCGCGTCGACGAAGCAAGTCCGATGGTCGATGCCCGCCTGCCCGATGGGAGCCGGGTCAACGCGGTAGTGCCACCTCTCGCGGTGGACGGTTCGGCCCTGACGATCCGAAAGTTCGCCGCCGACCCGTACACCTCGGTCGACCTGGTCGACTTCGGCACGATGACACCCCAGACGCTCGACTTCGTCGAGGCATGCGTCCGCGGTCGTCTCAACGTGATCGTGTCCGGCAGCACCGGAGCCGGCAAGACCACCACGCTCAACGTGCTCTCGTCGTTCATCCCTGATGACGAGCGCATTGTGACCATCGAGGACGCCGCTGAGCTACAGCTCAAGCAAGCGCATGTGGTGCGGCTGGAGTCGCGCCCGGCCAACATCGAAGGCAAAGGGGCGGTGACTATTCGCGACCTGGTAAAGAACAGCCTGCGGATGCGCCCTGACCGCATCATTGTCGGTGAGGTTCGTGACGCCTCCGCCCTGGACATGCTGCAGGCAATGAACACCGGTCACGACGGCTCGATCTGCACGCTCCACTCCAACGGGCCGCGCGACACCCTGGCGCGGATGGAGACGATGGTGCTGATGGCGGGCATGGATCTGCCCGTCCGTGCCATCCGGGAACAGGTGGCCTCCGCGGTCGACATGATCGTGCACCAGACGCGCTTCAAAGACGGGAGCCGTCGGGTCACCCACATCAGCGAGGTCGAGCGGATGGAGGGTGACGTGATCACGCTCCAAGACATCTTCGTCTTCGACAGCACGGCCGGCTTCGACTCCCAGGGTCGCAACCTCGGCCGGCTGCGTTCGACCGGGCTGCGTCCAAAGTTCCTGGACAAGCTGGCGAACGCCAACGTGACCGTCGACCCGCTTCTCTTCCACACGGACCGGATCTGATGAACGCGTTGCGTCCCGTCGTCGCCGCGGCAGTGGTCGCTGGCAGCCTGCTGTTCGGGGCCGCCGGCGCGGCCTCCGCTGCGGACGGATCCATTGCGCACGTCGAGCCCACCGCTGAGGGCCTCCAGATCCTGGTCTCGGTGCCACCGGACGCCGACGTCCAGCTCGACGCTGTATCCGTCACGATCGGTGGAGCTGCAGCCGAGGCAGTCGCGGTGCCCGCCGACACCTCGACGCTCGTCCAGCGCACCGCCGTCCTCGCGATCGACACCAGCCGGTCGATGCGCGGCCCGCTCTTCCAGGCCGCCAAGGAAGCCTCGCTCTCCTACATCGACGCCCTCCCGGACGACGTCTTGCTGGGCATCGTGAGCTTCGCCGGCGACGTCACCAGCTCGCTGCTTCCGACGCAGGACCGCGCTTCCGCCCGCGCGGTCGTTGATGAGCTCACCCTGTCCAAGCAGACCCGCCTCCACGACGGGATCCTCGCTGCTGCAGCGATGGCCGGCGACCAGGGCCAGCGGACGATTCTGGTCCTCTCCGACGGTGCCGACACCAGCTCCACCTCCGTCGAGGACGTCACGGATGCAGTCACCGAGGCCGGCCTGCTGGTCGACGTCGTCGCCCTCGAGCAGAGCAGCCCCAACATGGCGGTGCTCGAACGCATCGCCCGGGCCGGCACCGGACGCGTGATCAGCGCCGACAGCGACGCTCTCTCCGAGACGTTCTCAACCGAAGCGGAGGTGCTCGCTACCCAGGTGCTGGTCACTGCCCAGGTGCCCGAGTCCGAGTCCGGCACCCAGGGCACGATCGAGGTGACCTTCCCCTCCTCGGACGGCGATCTCACCGCATCGGCATTTGCCACCATCCAGGGCGAGATCCGGCCGGGGGCACTAGCGACCGACCGCAGCTGGTCGCCGGCACGCTGGCTGATGTACGCCGGTATCGGCGCCGTCGGCCTGGGCCTGGTCGCCCTGCTGATGCTGTTGGTGCCGTCGGCTCGCGGACCGGTCGGAGTCGTCGACCGGGTCGCGGCGTACACGCGGACCACCGGTGCGAACAACGAACCCGCAGCGAAGGCTGCGGGCGGCGAGCCACTGGCCCAGGCCAAACAGGCCGCGGCCGAGATGCTGCGAAACAACCAGAGCCTCGATGTCAGGATCACCCACCGACTGGAAGGCGCCGGTAGCGACCTCAAGTCGTCGGAGTGGCTGCTGCTCCACCTCACCATCATGATCGGATCCGGTGCCGTTGGTCTCCTCCTCGGCCAGGGCACTGTGATCGTGGGTCTGATCTTTCGTGGTCCTCGGAATCTGTGGCCCTTGGTTCTATCTCGGCTTCCGCCGCGGGCGGCGGCGCAAGGCGTTCAACGCCGCGCTACCGGACACCTTGCAGCTGATGTCCGGTTCGCTCGCGGCCGGGCTGTCGCTCAGCCAGTCGGTAGACACCATCGTCCGCGAGGGCAGTGAACCGGTGGCCTCGGAGTTCAAGCGGGTCCTGGTCGAGACGCGTCTCGGAGTACCCCTCGAGATCGCCCTCGACGGCGTCGCCGAAAGGTTCGAGAGCAAGGACTTCGAGTGGGTCGTGATGGCGATCAACATCCAACGTGAGGTTGGTGGCAACCTCGCCGAGCTGCTGGACACGGTGGCTGCCACGATGCGAGAGCGCGAGTACCTCCGCCGGCAGGTCAACTCCCTGTCCGCCGAGGGCCGGCTCTCGGCCATCGTGCTCTCCGTCCTGCCCCCGGGTTTCCTGCTCTACCTGCTCGTGGCCCAGCGTGACTACGTGATCCCGCTCTTCACCGACGTTCGCGGACTCGTGATGCTGCTCGGTGCGACGTTGTGGCTCCTGGTCGGGGTCTTCTGGATGAGCAAGCTGGTCAAGGTGGAGGTCTGAGATGATCCTGCTCTTCGTGATGGGCCTGGTCCTGGTCGCCGCCGCGCTTGCCCTGGTCGCGATGGCTCTGGTCGGCGAGCGCCCTACCGGGGGCGTTACCCGCTCCTTGGCCGTGCTCGAGGCGATGGGCAGTGCGCCGTCCCAGATGACCAAGGAGCTCGACCGCCCGTTCGGCGAACGAATCGTCGAGCCGCTCCAGGCGAGGGCTCTCATCCTCGGTCGACGACTCTCCGGCGCCGATGCCTCCGACCGGATCCGACACAAGCTCGACCTCGCGGGCAATCCTCGCGGGTGGACCGTCGACCGAGTTCTCTCCGGGAAGGTGATCGGCGCCATCGCGATCGCCTTGGTGGGACTTGCGGGCGCACTGGTCGTCGGCACTCCCGTCAGCGTGCGCATCCTGGCGCTTCTCACCGGCGTGGGCGTCGGCTTCTTCGTGCCTGATCTCTACCTCTACCAACGCACCTATGAGCGAGCCCAGCAGCTGCAGCGCGATCTACCCGACGCCGTTGACCTGATGACCATCAGCGTCGAGTCCGGCCTCGGCTTCGACGCCGCCGTGCAGCAGGTCGCCCGCAACACCGAAGGACCGTTGTCCGAGGAGTTCTCTCGACTCCTGCGGGAGATGCAGATCGGCCAAGGTCGATCGGATGCGCTCCGGGCGATGGCCGATCGAAGCGACGTTGCCGACCTGCGTTCCTTCGTGAGCGCCATGGTGCAAGCCGACGTGCTGGGCATCCCGGTGGCCACGGTCCTGCGCGTACAGTCCAAGGAGATGAGGGTCAAGAGACGACAACGGGCCGAGGCCAAGGCTCAGCAGGTGCCGGTGAAGATCACCGTGCCCTTGATTTTCTGCATTCTTCCTTGCCTGTTCATGGCCGTGATGGGCCCGGCTGTGCTTACTGTGATGGATGGTTTCGGTTAGGCACTGATGCGCAACAGGCAACTTCTTCGGCTGTCCGGGGCCGCACGCGCGTTCGTGCTGGTCGCGATAGCAGTTGCTTTGGTGGCGGAGCGCACCGACAAGAACGCCGTGACGCTCAAGCTGACGGCCGCCGTCTTCGCGACCCTGCTGGCCATCTGGGAACTCGGCCAGATCGCCGCCTGGCGCACCCGGCTCAGCACGGCCTTGTCACGCACCGAGGAGGCGGCGCTCACCGGACTGGTGTGCGCTATTGCGCTCGAGTACACGCTCGCCCCCCTGATAGCGCTGACGGTCATCCCGTTCGTCGCCGGGCTCTACGACGGATTCTCGGGGTCGGCACGTGCCTTGGGGGCGCAACTCTTGGTGCTCGTGCCCGCTGCCGCGTTCTTCAACTCCAAGAGCATCGACAGGGACACGAGCCAGGCGATCGTCGCCTGGACCATCGCCGCGATCGGGGTCACGCTGATCTCGGTCTTCATTCGCGCCACTGCGCTGGCGGACGATGACGATCTGGCGCCGTACCGGCACGCGCAGAACCTCATCCGCCAGCTGATCGACATCTCGGGCGGGCTGAGCTCCGGGCTGGACGTCAACACGATCGCCGGCAGCCTGCTCAGCACGGTGGGCGATCGACTGCCCGTCTCGGCGATCGCCCTCTACGTGCCTCGTGGAGAGACCCTCATCTCGGTCGTCGGCCGCTCCTCGGAGTCTTCCGAGGACCTGGAACAAGGTGAGGCACTGGCCGTCGAGGCGTGGGCGCGCACCGACGCCGTCATCGTTGGGAGTGCCTTCGCCTTCCCGGTCGGCGATCGCGGCATTATCGGCGGCGTGCTCTCCGACCGGGTCAAGCTCGACACGTTCGACCTGCCCAGGGTGATCAAGGCGCTGGGCGGTCGACTGCAGCCCGATGCCGTCCGGCTCGACACTGCACTGTTGTTCTCTGAGTTCCGGGACACCGCGACCGCCGACGAACGGCGACGCCTCGCACGCGAGATGCATGACGGAGTTGCCCAGGACATCGCGTCGCTGGGCTACCTGGTGGACGCGTTGGCCGCCAAGCCCGCGAACCCGAAGCAGGAGCAGCAGCTCGGCGTCCTGCGCGAACGGATCAGCCATGTGGTGGCTGAGGTGCGTCAGTCCGTGCTCACGCTGCGTACCAGTGTTGGCGAGAGCGAGAGCCTGGGGGCGGCGATCAGCTCCGTCGCACGCAACCTCAGCGAGGTCTCTGGCATCCCCATCCACGTGACGCTCGACGAGCACACGACCCGACTGCAGCCGGCCGTCGAGGCCGAGCTCTACCGGATCACGCAGGAAGCAATGAACAACTCGATCAAGCACGCCCGGCCGACTGCGATCAGGGTGCACTGCAAGGTGCACGCCCCGGCCGCTTCGATCGTGATCTCCGACGACGGACGGGGGCTGCAGCAGGCCCGTAGCGACTCCCACGGGCTGCAGATCATGCAGGAACGAGCTCACCTGGTGAATGCTGAGCTGACGATCGGTTCCAGCCGTCAAGGTGGGCTCGCCGTCCGGGTTCAGATCACGCCCCCCGCACCCGACGATGCCGCACCACGACGTGAACCTACAGAAAAGGTGAGCTCATGAGCGAGACTCCGATCCGCATCCTTCTGGTCGACGACCACGAGCTAATCCGCAACGGGCTGGGCGCCGTGATCGACCTCGAGGACGACCTCGACGTGATCGCCACCGCTGGCAGCGTCGCGGAGGCTCTCGCCGCCTACGCCCAGCTGAAGCCTGACGTGGTGATCGCCGACCTCCAGCTCCAGGACGGCACCGGCCTGGACATCGTGCGCACCATCCGCAAGGGCAACGACCAGGTAGGGCTGATCGTGCTCACCATGCATTCGGGTGACGACCAGATCTTCGCAGCGATGGAGGCCGGCGCCTCCGGCTTCGTCGGCAAGGACGCACCGGCCGGCGAGGTGGTCAAAGCAGCGCGTCATGCCGCCGTCTCCCCCCGCTCGTTCGTCTGTGCCGGCCTGGTGGGGGCGATGATGCGTCGCCAGAGCTCGGAGTCCTCCCGGCTCACCGAGCGCGAGCACGACGTGCTGCTCCTGCTCGCCGACGGGCTGGGTGCTGCCGCGATCGGCGAGAAGCTCTACCTGAGCGAGTCGACCGCCAAGTCGCACATCGCGCGCATCTACCAGAAGCTCGGCGCTGCCAACCGCGCCCAGGCCCTGGTCACCGCGATGCGCACGGGACTGCTCTCGAGTGTTGGGCCGGCCGCCCGAGGGCGCTGACTGCCCCTGCGAACCGCCTGCTGTCCCAGGCGGGCACCTCGCTGGCCGCTAGCTCGGCAGCCAGCGCCACGCCCTAGTCGGAAATGACTAGTGGGCTCGAGCCGATCTCCCGATTCGGAGACGGTGCCGCATGCAACAGGATCGTCCACATGAGGTTCCTGAACCTCGCACTCGGGAACAACTCGAGCAACTTCGGCATAGGGAGCAGCACCATGATGGACAAGCTGATCAACTTCATCCAGACCCGCCAGGCACGCAAGGACGAGCGCGGCGCCTCTGCTGTCGAGTACGGCCTGCTCATCGCCGGCATCGCGGCTCTCATCGTGGTCGCGGTCTTCGCGCTCGGCCCCGTTGTGCGGGATGCCTTCACCACCACCTGTGACGAGATGACCAATCCTGCCTCCGGCAGCAACCTCAGCTCGGACAGGAACTGCGGCAACGAGGTTCCGGCTCCGTAACCTGCTCAGGGTTTGCGGCGCCGCGGAGGGAGCGGCACCGCACCTTTTCAGCAAGGTCCGGCCAGTGGTCGGTTGAATGAACTGTCCTTTCGAAGGGGACACAGCCCTCGTCGTCCGGATCGACCGCGACTCAGTCGCCGTTCATCCGGAGGGCGAGGGCTATTCGTTTGAGCACCGTCGGGTGGCTGCCGAACCACCAGTGCGACCAGGCCACCGGTGTGGGGTCGGCCAAGGATCGCCGGGCCAGCTCGCGTTGCATGGCGATGAACGCCCTCGAGTCTCCCGTCGCCACCAGGGCGTCGGCATCAGCCCGGGTCTCGACCTGTCGGCTGATGCCGTTCTGGATCGGCGCGCTGGCCAGCGATGCCAGAGCAACGACGGCCAGCAGCACCGGCACCACCTGTGGATCGCGCAGCGACGGCCAGCCCCGGCTGCGCAGCGCGCCCAGCAGCAGCGCCAGCATTCCGATGCCAGTCCAGGGCCCCCGCTGCCCCCAGGGCCGTGCCAGTGACCACGTCGCGGTGGCGCGCATGGGCGAGCTCGTGGGCAATCACCGATAGCGCTTGCTCGTCCGGCAGCGACCGCACGAGGTTGTCGTACACCACGACGCGGCGAGTGCTGCCCAGTCCGGACACATACGCATTGAGCGTCGTCGTACGACGGGACGCGTCCGCGACCAGCACGTCGTCGATCGGCACATCTTCCTCGTCGGCCAGCGCGAAGATCTGGGTGCGTAGCGGCCCATCAGGTAGCGGGCTGAAGGAGTTGAAGACCGGCTCGACCACCACGGGGTAGATGAACGAGCCCAACACGATCAGCGCTGCAAGCAGGGTGCCGGCAATCGCTGGCCAGGCGCGACGCCAGCGTCTCGCACACGCCATCACCACGACTACGCCGAGAGCAGTGGTCACGATGCCGACCGCCTCGGCCTTGACCAGGTCGACGGCGAAACCTGGCCACGGCTGCCTGGTGAGCCCGTAGTCGCGGTAGAGGATCCGCTGAGCGATGGCAAACGGGAGCGTCACCAGTCGACCTGCCACTGCCAAGAGGACCACTGCCTGGAGCACCTGGAGCCACCAAGGCCCTCGCAAGCGGTCGAACAGACCTCGTCCCCTTCGGGTGAAACCGAACCAGACGGCCACGACCAGGGAGACAACCAGGGAGCTCCAGCTCCAGACCCTGGCCCACCTTGAGAACTGCTCAGCCCGCTGGATCTCTTCGGTGCTGAACACCGAACTGGCCGACACAGGTGTCAGCTCACGTCCTGGCACGGGATCCCAGGGCACCAGCCACCACGCCAGCACCACGAACGCGATGGCGCCGACCACGGCGATCACCAGCCCTGGACTCCGGCTGTCGTCCTTCACCGAGCCAGCTCCTCCAACCGCTGGTGCCACGCGCTGATGAGTTGCTGCTCGGTCCAGTCGAAGCCGTCGCGCAGCGGACGCGCCAGCGAGCCGCCCCCGTTCGCCGCTTCATAGAACCGGACCAGCGCTGCCTCACCGCCGCGCTCGGCCAGAACCTCGGTCACGAGCCAGGAGGCCTCATAGGCCGCGCCCAGGTGGGCCTCTGCGCCACTGAAGTCCTCCTCGTCGGGAAGGGCGGGGGGGACGCCCTGCCGTCTGACCTCGCGGATGATCTGCGCCGCGGTCCGCGACGTGGGCAGGTTGATGTCACGCAGAGCGACGTAGTCAGCAAAACCCTCGACGAGCCACTTCGGCCCCATGCTCTCCGGCGCCCTGGTCGCCACATGAGTTGCCTCATGGCTCATCACCACCCGGTCACCTTGCATGCTGTTGCGGTCGAACACGTCGGGGTTCACGAACACGTGCAGCGGGGCATCAGGGGTCAGCAGGCCGTCGGGTGAGGCCGTCACGGCCGCAATGGCTGAGTAGACACCTGGCTCGACGTCAAGGGCGGCTTCCAAGCCGGCCCGGTCGGCAGGCACCTCCACCACCAGCCGCGGTCGCCAGGAGGTGAACACCCGGGTGACGTACGGGATCGCTGCCTCGGCCACTCGCTGGTATCCATCAAGCTGCGTCGGCGCGCCGGCTACCAGCACCAGCGTGCGCGGCGTACGCCGAACCGTCACCGGACCCTGCATCCACACCGGGCTGCGCCGGTCGCCCCCGCCGAACGAGACGATCTGAGCCTCCCCCGGGTTGTCGGGATCGAGCCGGAAGGTGACCAGCACCTCGGCGCGCGATGGAGCCTCGTCGAAGCCGCCGAAAGCCCACGTTGCGTCGACTGCGGCGCTCCAGGTGCCGTCCGGCGATATCCCGCTGGCCTCGTCGACGTAACGCAGGGTGAAGTCCTCGACCCGGAGCAGGCTCGCGTTCGTCGCCAGCGCCACCAACTGTGCGGTGGAGGCTGCGTCGTCGGCAGCCAGAGCGGCAGCGCCCGTGCTGTTGCGGCCGGCTACGGCTGTCGTCAGCTCGTCCAGCGCGGCGGTTGCGGCCCCGGCGGCGACCCGGGGGCCGGCGCGCTCCGGCTGGGGAGCGACGTAGGGGTCGGGACGCGTCGCGTACCAGGCCACGGCGGCGACCACCGCCAAGAGGGACAGCGAAAGACCGGCCACCCACCAGAGTGGACGGCCGGCCTTGGCGGCGCGAGGAGGGGCCAGCGGGTCAGCCCGGCCGGACCGCGCCGACGTACGGCATGGAGTAGAGGTCGGAGACCAGCACGCCCGAGCCGGGGTTGGCCGCGTGCACGATCAGACCGTTGCCGATGTACATCCCAACATGGCTGATGGGGCTGTAGTAGAAGACCAGGTCGCCAGGCTGCAGGTCGGAGGCCGAGACCCGGGGCCCGGAGCTGTACTGAGCGCTCGAGGAGTGCGGAAGACCTACGCCGGCCTGGGCCCAGGCCATCATCGTCAACCCGGAGCAGTCGAACGCGCTCGGGCCGGCCGCACCGTAGACATAGGAGTCGCCGACCTGAGCCATGGCGTACTGGATCGCTGCCGCAGCGCGCCCGGACGCCGGCACGTCGGAGGGCATCCGAACGGTGCCGCGCGAGAGGATCGCCTCGCGCTCCTCGTCCTTGAGGCGGTCGAGCAGCGACTCTGCCTCGGAGTGCCGCTCCTCGATCGTCTGCTTCTCGGCTGCGAGGCGCTTCTCGAGGGCCACGACCTGGTCCGCACGACGCTCGGTGGCGTCCTGACGGATGTCGAGGGACTCGATCTCTGTCGCGTAGTCGTCGAAGAGCTGGTCCTGGAAGTCGCCGTATGCCGCCATGGTGGTCAGCTGCGACAGGAAGGAGCTGGAGTCGCTGGAGAGGAAGACCTGGCCCGCAGCGGAGATGTCGCTGCCCTCGTACTGGTCCACGACTGAGTCTGCGAGCCGGTCGCGCACGATCGTCAGCGCTTGGTCCTGGCGCGCTTGGTCCGACGAGAGGGAGTCGAGGTCCTGGCGGAGCTCGGAGAGCTCCAGCTGGGCGTCGTTGTAGCGCTCGGAGGCCTGCTCGGCCTCGTGGTAGAGCCGATCGACCCGAGCCTGTACGTCGGCGATCTCGGGCTCTGCCTGGGCCGAGGTCGAGGGCACCAGCCCCATCGCGATGGCGAGGGTTAGTCCGGAGACGGCGGTGGCGATGCGGTGTCGGCGAGTGCGCCGAGAGGTGGTCCGGCCGTAGTGCACGAGCGGGCGCTCTCCTTGCGTGTCGTACGCCTACCGGGTGAGCTGACGGGTTCGGGCACGACTGGCCCTACTCCCGCTCCTCGCCACCGGTTTCGCGGCGCCTTGCGGGTGATTCACCCCAGATGGTGCCGCGTGATGCGACGACCGTTGGTTCCCCGGCTCCGATCCGCTGCATCGGGTAGATGCGACATCTCGGACTCAGCGCGGTGTCCGCGCGGATCCTGCTGATCCACTGTCACGGACACCTGGGGCGCCACGTTAGTCGCCCGGACGACCTGAACCAACTCCTGCCGTCACGTTGTGGACATATGGGCGGACCTCAGAAGTTGCCGCGTCAGGCGGACTCGACCTCCGGGCCGGCCACGGGCTGCACCAGGCGCAGTGGCGGCACCAGCCCGCCTTCGGCGAGCACGTCGAAGGCCCGGCGTTCCTCGTCGTCGAAGGTCAGCTCCGGCGGTGGCCCCAGCAGGACGGTCACGACGCAGTCGTGGCACGCCAGGCCGCGCACCACGCAGGTGTCGCAATCGATTCTCGTCGTCATGGAACACACGCTCCCAGGGACCACCGACAGAGCCCCTGGACAAGCAGGTCAATCGGCGGCTGGGTCCTGCAAAAGTGGCGCATCGACCCGCGACACCGTCTCGATCGCGTCTGCGCGACCACACCAACGACAGGTGACCTGCTCCACCTGCTCGGACAGCAACGTGCTCTCCTCAGCCCGGTGCTCGCCTCCCAGGTCGAAGTGCCAGTACTCCGTCGTCCGCCGCGAGCGCGTCACGTCAAAGCGAGTGAGGTTGCCGCAGCCGCCGCACCGCCAGCGATGTCCGTCGTCCGGGATCGAGAGAACCACGGTGTCACCCTATTCAGCGCGGCACCACGGCTCTGTCGGTGGACCGACCTACGGTCGAAACGTGACCGTGAGCCCCATCAGCACCAGCAGCTCCCCTCGTGATGCGCGGTCGCTGTGGGAGAGCCAGCGCAGCTTCGACGAGCTCGGACGGCCACTGCGCGACATCACGTTTTGCGTGGTCGACCTGGAGACCACGGGGGGCTCACCCACCGCCGGCTCGATGATCACCGAGATCGGCGCGGTCAAGGTGCGCGGCGGGGAAGTGCTCGGCGAGTTTCAGACGCTGGTCAACCCTCATACCGAGATCCCAGCGTTCATCGCGGTGCTGACAGGCATCAGCAACTCGATGGTGGCCGACTCACCGAGCATCGGCTCCGCGCTGCCGGCGTTCCTCGAGTTCGCAGCCGGCTCGGTGCTCGTCGCTCACAACGCGCCGTTCGACGTCGGTTTCCTGCGCCACTTCTGTCAGCTGCAGGATCGCCCCTGGCCGACCTTCGAAGTGGTCGACACAGCCAAGCTCGCGCGTCGGGTGATCACGCGTGACGACGCGCCTAACTGCAAGCTCTCCTCACTGGCCAGGGCATTTGGCTCCGCGACAACGCCCAACCACCGTGCGCTGTCCGATGCTCGCGCAACCGTAGATGTGCTCCATGGCCTGATGGAGCGACTCGGCGCAATCGGTGTGCAGACCCTGGAGGAGCTGCAGACCTTCTCATCGCGGGTGACCTCGGCCCAGCGGCGCAAACGGCACCTCGCCGACGGCCTGCCCCACTCCCCCGGCGTCTACCTGTTCAAGGACGATCGTTCACGGGTCCTCTACATCGGCACGTCGCGTGACCTCCGCCGGCGTGTCCGCTCCTATTTCACCGCCTCAGAGACCCGGTCCCGGATGGGCGAGATGGTGGGGCTGGCGTCGTCGGTCACCGGCATCGAGTGCGCGACACCGCTTGAGGCCGAGGTACGTGAGCTGCGATTGATCGCCGAACACAAGCCGAGCTACAACCGACGGTCCCGCTTCCCCGAGAAAGTGACGTTCATCAAGCTGACTCGTGAGCCTTGGCCACGGCTCTCACTGGTCCGGACGGTGCTAGACGACGACGCCGACTACCTCGGCCCGTTCGGGTCCAAAAAGGTCGCCGAGAGGTGCCTGGCTGCGCTCCACGACACCTTCCCGGTTCGGCAGTGCAGCGACCGCCTCGGGCTGCGCTCCTCGCGCGCAGCCTGCGTGCTGGCCGAGATGGGCCGGTGCCTGTCCCCCTGTGACGGCACCGCCGACACCGACACCTACGCAGCCGTCGTACGCCAGCTGCGTGACACGTTGCTCAGTCGACCCGACGACGTCGTGGAGCTGATCAACGCCCGGATGTCGGTGCTGGCCGACGAGGAGCGTTTCGAGGAGGCAGGCGTGCACCGCGACCGCCTGGCCGCGTTCGTGCGCGCGGCCGCGCGAACTCAGCGGCTCACCTCCCTGACCCGGTGCGCCGAGGTCGTGGCAGCTCGACGCGAGGACGACGGCCGCTGGGCCGTCCACGTCGTCCGCTACGGCCGACTCGCGGCCGCCGCGGTGATCCCGCCGGGTGCTGACGCACATGTCTTCGTCGCAGAGCTGCGCGCAGTGGCCGAGACGGTCACACCGGCCCCTGGCCCCTTGCCGGCGGCCACCGCCGAGGAGAGCGAGCGGGTGCTGCGTTGGCTCGAGTCGCCCACGATCCGACTCATCGAGATCGACGGCGAGTGGACCTGCCCGGTCAACGGCGCCACCAGGCTCCTGGCGAGCTCCGTCGTCGCACCCGCACCCTTCGACGCCTCGGTCGAGACCCGACGCGAGCGGAGCCGACTAGGCTCGCGCCCATGATCACCGCCATCGTGTTCGTGAAGGCCGACGTCGCCCGCATCCCCGAGGTGGCCGAAGAGATCGCTGCCATCGACGGCGTGAGCGAGGTCTACTCCGTGACCGGTCAGATCGACCTGATCGCCATGGTCCGGGTGCGCGACCACGACGACGTCGCTTCCGTGGTCGCCGATCGTCTCAACAAGGTCCAGGGCATCAACGAGACCGAGACCCACATCGCCTTCCGCGCCTACTCCCAGCACGACCTGGAGTCGGCGTTCTCGCTCGGGCTCGACTAGACGTGTCTCACCAGTGAGCTGGCTGGACGACCACTGGATCGACATCCTGGGTTGGGGTGGCAGTGCACTCCTGGTGTATTCGCTGCTGCAGGCCAGGGTGCTGCGGTTCCGGGTCCTCAACCTTGCCGCCACCCTGATCTTGTTGCTGTTCAACGCCGTCATCGAGGTCTGGCCGATGGTGGGGATGAACACCGTGCTGGCCGTCATCAACATTGGCTTCATCGTGCGGTTGCTGCGGGAGCGCCACGACGTGGAGTCGTTCGAAGTGATCGAGGTCGGCACTCGCGACCACTACCTGCGCTATGTGCTGGCTACGCACGACGAAGACATCCGGCGGTTCAACCCCGATCTCGACTGGGATCCTGACCGCCCCGACAGCCACGCCTTCGTGCTCGTCAAGGGTGACGAGACAGTCGGAGTGGTTCTGCTCCGGGCCGAGGGTGACGTCGCCCGGATCGTGCTCGACTACGTGACCCCGAAGTATCGCGACTTTTCTCCCGGCGAGTTCGTGTGGCGCCGCAGCGGCCTGCTGCGCGGGCGCGGCTTCCGACGAGTGCTGAGCCCACCCGGAATGATGGCGGCGTACTACGAGAACGTCGGCTTCCGTCGCGAGGGAGAACGCTATGCGCTCGACCTCTGATCCGACTCAGCGTGCGGCGGCGGCCACCCAGCCGTCGAGCGTCGCCTTCGCCGCGCCGGAGTCGACCGCTTCGCGGGCCCTCTCCACGCCTACGGCCAGTGCCTCGGTGACCGGAGCACCGGGGGCGTCGTAGACGGCGAGTGCCGCCCCGGCGTTGAGCAGTACGGCGTCGCGCACCGCACCCTGCCCGCCCTCGAGCAGCTGCCGCACGACCTCGGCGTTGTGGTCCACGTCGCCGCCACGCAGTGACTCCGTGGTCGCGCGGGCGATCCCGAGCTCGAGCGGGTCCACTCGCTCCTCGGTCACGATGCCGTCATGCACGACCCAGACCGCCGACGTCGTGGTCGTGGTCAGCTCGTCGAGGCCGTCGTCGCCGCGGAAAACCCACGCGTCGACTCCACGGCGAGCGAAGACCCCGGCCATGACCGGCGCCATCTGCGGATCAGCGCACCCGATGGCCTGCGCGGTCGGCTTGACCGGGTTCGCGAGCGGACCCAAGAGGTTGAAGCTGGTGCCGATTCCGAGCTCGCGGCGCGGCACGGCCGCGTGCCGCAGCGCCGGGTGAAAGGCGGCCGCGAAGCAAAAGGTGATGCCAGCCTCCCCGGCCACCTCAGCGACCCGCTCGGTCGGCAGGTCCAAGCGGATGCCGAGCGCCTCGAGCACGTCGGCCGAGCCGGCCTTCGACGAGGCGGAGCGGTTGCCGTGCTTGACCACCCGCGCGCCAGCCCCGGCGGCAACGATCGCGGCCATCGTCGAGATGTTGACCGACATGGATCGATCCCCGCCGGTGCCGACCACATCGAGGAGCCGGCCGGGTACCTCGATGGGTGTGCTGACGGCGTACATCGCGTCGAGCAGCCCGGAGAGCTCCTCGATGGTCTCGCCCTTGGCCCGCAGAGCGATCGCGAAGCCGGCGATCTGCGAGGGGGTGGCCTGGCCAGCGAGGATCTCCCCCATCGCCCAGCTGGTTTGTGCGGCGCTCAGGTCGGTGCGGGCGACTAGCGCGCCGAGCACGTCGGCCCAGGTCGACACGTTCGTCAGGCCGGGACTCGGGAGCGCAGCAGGGCAACCACGGCGTCGGCGAGCTGGATCGGGTCGATCGGGTGAGCCACGGTTGCCTCAGCGCGCGACCAGGTGGCCAACCAGGCGTCTTGCGGCCGCCCGATCAGCACCAGCACCGGCGGGCAGTTGTAGATCTCGTCCTTGAGCTGCTTGGCGATCCCGAGGCCCCCGGCTGGCACGGCCTCGCCGTCGAGGATGGCCAGCGCGATGGTGCCGGCGTCCAGGTTCTGGATCACGACGGGCTCGGTCGCCACCTCGACATACTCAAGCTCCGGGAGGTCCGGGTGCGGGCGCCGACCCAGCGCCAGGATCACCTGTTGACGCGTGTTGACGTCGTCGCTGTAGACCAACACCTTGAGGGCGGACTTGGAGTCACTCACGAGCGAGATGCTACCGGGGCCGGGTCGCGCTCAGTCTGGTGACCGACGCTGCCGGGCCTCGATCAGGTCGAGCCGCCGGTCCTCGCGCGCGGCCTCCTTGACCGACGACCTCACCCACTGAGCGAACAGCACTGCGAAGAAGGCCAGCCCGACCAGGTCACCGGCTCCCCACAGGATCCCGCCGGCCAGCTCCTGGTCGACCGCTGGGTCGGGCAGCCAGGCGCCCATCGGGCCGTCGTGCAGCGATGGGTACCAGTCCCCGCCGATCAGCGTGTCTTGGCCCATGATCGTGACGCCGAGGAATGCGTGGAACGGCAGCGTCAAGACGGTGAGCAGCACTCGGAAGGGATAGCCCACGCGGTTGGGCAGCGGATCGACGCCGACCAGGGGCCAGAAGAAGAGAGCACCCACCAGCACCAGGTGGACGTGCATCAGCTCGTGCATGTACGCCGACTCCAGCGAGGCGTCGTACCACCCGGTGAAGTAGAGGGCCCACGGCGAGACGACGTACAAGAGGAACGCCAGGGGTGGGAACGACAGCACCTTGGCCGCGCGGGAGTGCAGCACCGTGAGCAGCCATCGGCGGGGTGCGGCTGGCAGCGTGCGCAGCGCCAGCGTGACCGGTGCCCCCAACGCCAGCGCGAGGGGGACGATCATCGCAAGCACCATGTGCTGGACCATGTGCACACTCAGCAAGGTGGTGTCGTACGCCGCCAACCCGGACGATGTGGCGACGTAGAACGACCCCATGCCAGCCACCACGAACGCGAATGTCCGCCCCATCGGCCAGCCGTCGCCGCGGCGGCGGAGGCTAAGCACGCCGAGCAGGTAGAGACCGGTCGCCCAGACCGTGATCACGAGGGGCAGCGGCGCCAACGACCACTCACTGAAGAACGCTCCCGCGGTGAGTCTGGGGAGCACGTCGGTGAGGGTCACCACCGTCAACAACGGGGTTACCCCCACTCTTTCAGCACAGTGTGAACTTTATGACCACCATGGATCAGGGGGTCGAGGTGCCCTCCGCGACTTCTCACGACATAATGACCGCGTGGCGACCACAGCAACCATTCCGGCCTCGCGTCTACACGGCCATCACGACCGGCCCAGCATGGTCGCGGTCGGGACGATCATCTGGCTCTCCAGCGAGCTGATGTTCTTTGCGGCGCTGTTCGCGTCGTACTTCACGATCCGCGCAGTGAGCGCCCCCCTGTGGGCCGAGAACACTGCGCTCCTGGACGTGCCGTTCGCGGCCGTGAACACCACGATCCTGGTGCTTTCTTCGCTGACGTGTCAGCTCGGAGTCTTCGCAGCGGAGCGCGGTCAGGTAGGCCGCGCAGGCTCACTGCTCAAGGTCAGCGGCTGGGGCCTGCGGGAGTGGTTCATCCTCACCTACGTCATGGGCGCGGTCTTCATCGCCGGACAGGCGGTCGAGTACGCCACGCTCGTCCAGGAAGGCACCACCATCCAGGACTCGGCCTACGGCACGATGTTCTACCTCACCACCGGCTTCCACGGTCTCCATGTCACGGGCGGGCTGATCGCTTTTCTCTTCGTGCTCGGCCGCACGTACATCGCCCGGAAGTTCACTCACGAGCAAGCCGTCAGCGCGATCGTCGTGTCGTACTACTGGCACTTCGTCGATGTCGTCTGGATCGGTCTGTTCGCCACCATCTACCTGATCCAGTGATCCTCCACCGTTCGCGACCCCACCCCGACCAGGACTGACAAGGGACAGACAGTGCGACTCCTGAACCGCTCCGCCGGCCGGCTCTCCCGCCATCGCCGGGGACCCCTCGCCGGGGTCGTCGTCCTGCTGATGGGGCTTCTGCTCACCGGGGGCTTGTACGCCGCCTTCGCGCCAGCCTCGGCCGACAGCTCCGCGAGCGAGGTCGGTTCCGCAGCGAAGGGCCGCGAGCTGTTCCTGATCAGCTGCGCCTTCTGCCACGGCCAGAATGGCGAGGGAGTGTTGACCCAGAGCGGCACCCAGTACGGTCCCCCGCTGGCCGGAGTCGGTGCGGCAGCCGTCGACTTCCAGGTCGGCACCGGCCGGATGCCGATGGCTCAGCCCGGCGCCCAGGCCGAGGCGAAAGCCCCCGTATTTGATGACCAGGAGATCGCCGACCTGGCCGCGTACGTGGCCGAGCTCGGCCCCGGCCCCGCCATCCCCAACGAGAGCGACTACAGCCTCGAGGGCATGACCGAGGAGGAGCGCGTCGAGGCGATCTCGCGCGGCGGTCAGATCTTCCTCACCAACTGCACTGCCTGCCACAACTTCGAGGGTTCCGGTGGCGCCATGCCCCGCGGCGGTCAGGCCCCCAAGATTCGTGGCGTGGAGCCGCGATACATCTACGAGGCGATGCTGACTGGTCCTCAGTCGATGGACACCTTCTCCAACGGCAACCTTCCCCCTGACGCCAAGCGTGACGTCATCGCCTACCTCGAGGCGATCGATGAGCAGCCCGGTTACGGCGGCTTCGGGCTCGGCGGGCTCGGACCCGTGAGCGAGGGCCTCTTCACCTGGCTCGTAGGGATCGGCGCACTCGTCGGCTTCGCGATCTGGATCGCCGCGCACACGACCCGTTCCACCCGGAAGCCCACGCCCAGTAAGGGAGCGGACGCGTGAGCGACGCACACAACGACCACGTCCCGGCGGTTCCCGAGGAACCGATCGCCAACCCCGGGCTGCCGGAGCACGCCTGGCGGCCCACCGACGTGGACCCGGCGCTGGACAAGCGCGCGGAACGCCAGGTCGCGGCCCTCTTTGGGCTCTCGGCGGTCTTCACGGTGCTGTTCGCGGTCGCCTACTTCGCGGTCCAGCGGGACGACACCTTCATCGGCCTCGGCGCCTCCACCCTGGCGCTCGGCACGACGCTCGGGCTCGCCCTGTTGTGCATCGGCATCGGTGCGATCCAATGGGCCCGCAAGCTGATGGGTGACCACGAGATCGCGGAGATGCGCCACGCGATCCGCTCCTCCGACGAAGATCGCGCCGAGATCCTGGATGCCATCACGCTCGGCGCCGACGAGTCAGGCATCGGCCGGCGTCCCTTGGTGCGCAACTCACTGCTCGGCGCGATGGGTCTGCTCGGCGTGCCGGTGGTGCTCGGACTTCGCGACCTCGGCCCGACGCCGGGTCAGGTCGCCGAAGCGCAGGACTACCCCGGAGCTGGCCTCTACCACACGGTGTGGCAAGAGGGCATGCACATCGTGCGCGACGCGATCGGCACCCGGATCAAGGCCTCGGACCTCGAGGTCGGTGACCTCGTCAACGCCGCACCGGCGATCCTCTACGAACCCGATCCCGACACCGGTGAGCTAGAGCTCGAAGGCGTAGAGGTCCAGATCACCAAGTCCAAAGCGGCACTGATCCTGCTCCGAATGGAGCCCGAGGACGTCAAACCCGGCAAGGGTCGGGACAACTGGACCGTCGATGGGATCGTGGCCTACTCCAAGATCTGCACCCATGTCGGCTGCCCGATCTCCCTCAACGAGCGCACGACCCACCACCTGCTCTGCCCGTGTCACCAGTCGACCTTCGACCTAGCCGACTCCGGCAAGGTCGTCTTCGGCCCGGCCGCACGTAGCCTGCCTCAGCTGCCGATCATGGTCGATGCCGAGGGCTACTTGGTAGCGCAGAAGGACTTCGACGAACCGGTCGGACCGAGCTTCTGGGAGCGGAACAAGGCATGAGCAACCAAAGCATCGACACCAGCAAGGTCGCCAGCTCCAACGCGACGACCGCCGCAACCCCTGCCAAGCCCAGCAAGGCTGGCGTCGTCGCCAACTGGGCGGACGAGCGCTTGGGTCTCGGCACGGCCATGAAGAAGCAGGTGCGCAAGGTCTTCCCCGACCACTGGTCCTTCATGCTGGGTGAGATCGCGCTCTGGAGCTTCGTCGTCCTGCTGCTGACCGGCGTGTTTCTAACGCTCTGGTTCAACCCGAGCATGGGTGAGGTGACCTACGAAGGCACCTACGACCCGCTGCGGGGAGTGCACGTGTCGGAGGCCTTCGCGTCGACGATGAACCTGTCGTTCGACGTCCGGGGCGGCCTGCTGATGCGGCAGATGCACCACTGGTCGGCGATGCTCTTCATCGCCGCGATGATGATCCACCTGCTGCGGGTCGCCTTCACCGGCGCCTTCCGCAAGCCGCGGGAGCTCAACTGGGTGATCGGCTGCCTGCTGCTCCTCCTCGGCACCCTCGAGGGCTTCACCGGCTACTCGCTCCCCGACGACCTGCTGTCGGGCACCGGCGTACGCGCAGCCGACGGGTTCATGAAGGCAAGCCCCGTGGTCGGCTCCTACATGTCGTTCTTCATCTTCGGTGGCGAGTTCCCGGGCGAGTCGATCATCCCGCGCTTCTACATCGCCCACGTGCTGCTGATCCCCGGTCTGCTGCTGGCCCTGATCGCGGCGCACATGCTGCTGCTCGTCTACCACAAGCACACCCAGTGGCCTGGCCCCGGCCGCACCGAGGAAAACGTCGTGGGCTTCCCGATGCTCCCGGTCTACGCCGCCAAGGCCGGCGGCTTCTTCTTCATCGTCTTCGGCGTGACTGCCCTGATGGGTGGCCTGCTGTCGATCAACCCGGTGTGGAAGCTGGGGCCCTACGATCCGACGAAGGTGACTGCCGGCTCCCAACCCGACTGGTACATGGGTTGGCCGGACGGTCTGCTGCGGATCGTCCCCGGCTGGGAGTCGGAGATCTTCGGCTACCTGGTGTCGTGGAACATCATGATCCCGATCCTCATCGCGCCCCCGCTCATGCTGATGGTGCTGATGGTGCTTCCGTTCGTGGAATCCTGGATCACCGGCGACAAGCGCGAGCACCACCTCCTGCAGCGTCCGCGCAACGCCCCGACCCGCACGGCGGTGATGGTCTCGCTGATGACGTTCTACGCCATCTCGTGGATGGCGGGCGGCAACGACATCATCGCCATCACGCTGCATCTGAGCATCAACCAGATCACCTATGTGTTCCGGGTGTTGATCTTCCTGGCGCCGCTGATCGCGTTCGTGATCACGAAGCGCTGGTGTATCTCGTTGCAGCGTCATGACGAGGGCAAGCTGCTCCACGGCTACGAGACCGGCATCATCATGCGGTCGGCCGAGGGCGGCTACAGCGAGCGGCACCTGCCGATCAGCGACGAACGCGCCTACACCCTCACCGCACGCGACCGCGATGAAGTGTGGACCCCCGACTCGGAGGCAGACGCCAACGGCGTACCCGCTCCCGCCGGGCGTCTCAACGGGCTCCGGGCAAAGTTGTCCCAGCTGATGTTTGCCGACAACGTCCAGAAGCCGACGGTGCAGGAGCTCGAGGCGGGCCACCACCACGCCGACCACGAGCATGAGCTGCAGGCAGCGCTGGAAGGTCACGCGGCCGACGGACATCAGTTTGACGGTCACCACGAGGTCGAAGGTGAGACCCTCCGCGGAGACCACTGAACACCGCTCAACGCAACCGGCCCGCCAGGCATCTCCGCCCGGCGGGCCGGTCTCATGTGAAGCCGACCCGGCTCGAACTCACCGCTACGAACGCCGACCCGGCTCGAACTCACCGCTACGAACGCCGACCCGGCTCGAACTCAACGCTACGAACGCCGACCCGGCTCGACTCGCGCCTCTACTGAGTCGACCCGGCGTCACTGGATGGCATCGTCCGGTTCTGGCCCTGCCAGGCCGCGGAGCCAGTACGTTTGCGAGCACTGATCACACCTGCGATGAGACGCTCACGGACATTCTGCTCGCGGCCGTAGACGTCGCGGCGACGAAAGACATCGATAGTCCACCCCTCCTCCCGATCGAGCCATTCCCTCCGCTGGAGGTCATGTGCTTCCTGGTCAGGTCCGTGCCACTTCTCCCCGTCGTACTCGGCCCCGTAGCGCAGCTCCTGATTACCCAGGTCCAGGTAACAGCGTCCGTAGGGACCCAGTACAGGCACTTGCGGCTCGGGGTAGGGCAGAGATGAACATTCGATCCACCTCTTTCGGAGCACGCTTTCCTCTGGTGACTGGACGCCGCGACGAACGTGCGGCGCCCACGCACGCAACTGGATGATCCTTCGATAACCGCGGTAGCGCCTGCTGTTGGCCGCGCGCAAGAGCGCCGCGAGATCGAACTCCTCCAAGTTCGCCATGGCGTCCATGCCGGCGAATGCTCGATCGGAGTTCGGTGCCCGGCCGAGGTCGCACGCCGTTCTGAGTTTCGAGGTGACCCGCAGACCATGCAAGTCGATGACCTCCTCGTCGAGAAATGTCCGTTCACCACTCGCAGCGAACTCGTTGCGCAAGCGATTGCCGGGGGCCAGGAACATCGAGACTCGAGGGACCACCAAGTGGTCATTCGGCGCCAGGATCATCGGGGCACCGTGGAACCAACCAGCTGTCTCATCGGTGATCACGGCGTCCGGGGGCGCGACCAGCCGTAGACAGGCCGCACGCAGCTCCAGCCCATCGGGTAGCTGGCTTGCGTGGTAGACCCCGCGCATCGGGTTCAGCAATAGCCCGGCGTGAACCCAGCGGAGCAGTTGTCGATCGCTGACGCACTCTCTCAGGGCCATCGCCCGGGTGAACGGACGATCGATCGGCACACCGGCGCCTCTATCGAGGTGGGTAGCACCACTTCTGGGATGGCCTGTCATGCGGAAGACGATGCTCCGACCTCGCACATCTCGGCCAGGCGGATCTGCAGCGCTGTGGAGAAGAGCGCTGCGAGCTGCCGGGTCGACGAGTTCTGACGTCAACTCAAGCCGGGTCGACAAGTCTTGACGTCAACTCAAGCCGGGTCGACGAGTTCTGACGTCAACTCGAGCCGGGTCAGCTGAGGGCTGAACCCTTCTTGTACTCGGGGAAGGGGGTGTTCCAGTCGGCGTAGCCGTTCCCTTCCTCCATCGGACGGTCGGTGCCGGTGTACTCGACGACGTCGCCTCGTTTGGACATGGCGTAGAGCCATCCAGCATTCTCCGTGCTCATGCCGGTGCAGCCATGCGAGACGTTGGCGTTGCCCTGAGAGCCGACCGACCACGGAGCGGCGTGGATGAACTCACCGGAGTTGGTGACCCGCATGGCCCATTGGACGTTGTCGATGTCGTAGGCCTCCGAGCCGGTGATGCCGACGGTCTCGGAGTTCATCCGCTTGCTGTCGAACTTCTCCATGATCACCTTGATGCCGGAGCGGGTGGTGAACGCCGGCTGCTCACCCGTGGTGAGGGGCAGCGTCCGCAGCAGCTTGCCGTTCGAGAAGACCTTCATCTGGTAGGTAACGGCACTGACCCGGTAGATGTTCGCATCGCCGACGGTGAAGTCGACCTTCCGGTCCTCCTGGCCGTAGATGCCGTTCCCTGCGTCAACCCCGTTGACGTCGACGTCCACGGTGACGTCGGTGCCGGCCCTCCAATAAGTCTTCGGGCGCCAGTGCGCCTCGTAGTCGCTGAACCAGTGCCAACTACCGGGCTGCGCCGGGGTGGAGCTCACCTGCATGTGCTTCTCGAAGTTAGCCCTGTCGGTCACGGGGACGTCGAAGGTGACGATCACCGGCATGCCGACGCCGACCTCCTCGCCGGCAAGCGGAGCAACCGAGGCGTAGGTCTGCTGATCGAGCGTCAGCGGCACGGTCGTGAAGCGCGATGCCTGACGCACCGTCTCGCCGTCGTCGCCCGTCGCCACCGTTCGCATCGCGTACGTCGTCCCGGGCTCGAGCCCGTCAGTGGAAAACCATCCCTTGCGGTCAGCGGAGATCTTTCCGGGAAGCTCGCCCGCCTCGGACGTCACGGTCACCTTGGTCAGGGAACCGTCGGCGACGGCGATCTCGATCGTCTGATCGACCGGCACATCGGTGGCGCCCTGGTCGATGTTCGCAGTGACTACCGCTGACGGACCGGCCGATTCCTGATCAGCACCGGTGTCGTTGCTCGAGCTCGGGTCATTGTCGGAGCTGCCGGGCAGCGCAGACCCCGCCTCGCAGGCCGCCAGCGAGAAGCAGGCGAGGACGAGTGCAGTGGCGCTGGCCAGGTGGCGAGCATGCCGAGGACGCATGGTCATAACTCCCGTGAGGTCGTCGCAGGGGCGGCAGGCGCGGCCGGACGGCCGACTGATTCAGGGTAACCGTTGAGTGGTCGAGATCCGGTAATCCAGGGGGCTAACGCTCAGTGAGCGTGCTCACCTCTGTAGTACTCGAAGATCAGTCCGCTGAGCGCGATGGACCCGAGCACCCCACCGATGATGAACATCCACCAGGCGGCCGCGGCAAGACCGAACACCATGACGGCAAGCGTGAGCGCGCACCACAAGGGCCACCAGGAGTACGGCGGGAAGAACCCCAGCTCACCCGCGCCGTCGGCGATCTCGGCGTCCTTGCGGTCTTCGGGGCGCGGGTCCATGTTCTTGGCGTGGAACCCTAGGTAGAGCGTGACCATGGCAGCCAAGAGCGTGGTCATCACCAAGGCGGAGGTGCCGGTCCAGTCCGGACCGCGCTCGCTGCTGTCGGTGATGAACCAGTACGCCGGCGTCACCAGCACCAGGAAGATTGTGGTGATGCCGAAGATCAACGCCTCGGACTTCATCGGCCCTCATCTCCCTGGTCCGCGCTGCCGTCGCCGGAATCAAGGTCGTCGGTTGGACTCTTCCCCTGACGGCGCTCGTCGAGCATCTCCTGGCGTCCCTCCATGTCAGGCGCGTCGGCGAATTCCCCGTCTCGCGCCGCTTCGTTCTCGTCCAACTCGATGGCCGCAATCTCCGGGTGGTGGAGATCGAAGGCCGGAGACTCGGAGCGGATCCGCGGGATGGTGACGAAGTTGTGGCGGGGTGGCGGGGAAGAGGTGGCCCATTCGAGCGAGCGGCCCCAACCCCACGGGTCATCGAGCTCGACCAGGGGCGCGCGCCGCGAGATGTAGACGTTGTAGAGGAACGGCAGCGTGGACGCGCCGAGCAGGAAGGCGCCGATGGTCGAGATCTGGTTGAGCGTGGTCCACCCATCGGCACCCAAGTAGTCGGCGATCCGCCGGGGCATGCCCTCGACACCTACCCAGTGCTGCACCAAGAACGTGGTGTGGAAGCCCACGAACAGCAGCCAGAAGTGCAGCTTGCCGAGGCGTTCGTCGAGCATCCGGCCGGTCATCTTCGGCCACCAGAAGTAGAACCCGGCGAACATCGCGAACACCACCGTGCCGAACACGACGTAGTGGAAGTGCGCGACCACGAAGTAGGAGTCGGAGACGTGGAAGTCCAGGGGCGGCGACGCCAAGATGATGCCGGTCAGGCCACCGAAGAGGAACGTGGTCAGGAAGCCGATCGACCAGAGCATAGGGGTGTCGAATGAAATCGAACCGCCCCACATGGTGCCGATCCAGTTGAAGAACTTCACGCCCGTGGGCACGGCTATCAGGAACGTCATGCCGGAGAAGAACGGCAGGTTCACCGCACCCGTGACGAACATGTGGTGGGCCCACACCGCGACCGAGAGGATGGCGATGCCGAGGGTCGCGCCGACCAGGCCGACGTAGCCAAACAGTGGTTTGCGGCTGAAGACCGGCAGGATCTCGGTCACGATGCCGAAAAAGGGCAGAGCGATGATGTAGACCTCGGGATGCCCGAAGAACCAGAACAAGTGTTGCCAGAGCAGAGCTCCGCCGTGCGCTGTGTCGAAGACGTGAGCGCCCAGCAACCGATCGGCCTCCAGGGAGAGCAGCGCACCGGCCAGGACCGGGAACGCGATCAGCACCAGCAAGCTGGTGACCAGCGTGTTCCACACGAACAATGGCATCCGGAACATGGTCATCCCAGGTGCGCGCATGCAGATGATCGTGGTGATGAAGTTGACCGCGCCCAGGATGGTGCCGAGCCCGGCCATCCACAGACCCATGATCCACAGATCACCGCCCACGCCTGGCGATCGGATCGCATCGGACAGCGGCGTGTAGGCGAACCAACCGAAGTCGGCGGCGCCCTGCGGGGTGAAGAAGCCCGAGCCGGCGATGAGTCCGCCGAAGAGGAACAACCAGTAGCTGAACATGTTCAGTCGTGGGAAGGCGACGTCAGGAGAGCCGATCTGCAGCGGCATGATCACGTTGCCGAACCCGAAGAACAGCGGCGTCGCGAACAGCAGCAACATGATCGTGCCGTGCATCGTGAACAGCTGGTTGTACAGCTCCTCGTTGACCACCTGCTGACCCGGATAAGCAAGCTCGGAGCGGATCAGCATGGCCATCAGGCCGGCGATCAGGAACCAGGCGAACGACGTGACGAGGTAGAGCTTGCCGATCAGCTTGTGGTCGGTCGTCGTCAGGATCTTGACGAGCTCCTTGCCGAGCGGTTTGCGGGGCGTCGGCAGGTCCGTTGAACGAGCGGCGGTGGTGGTCACTCTGCGCCCTCCTCGGTGATTTCCTCGCCGACCTGGGTAGTGGCGAACTTGCCACCCAGGATCGGCTCGTCAGAGGTGTTGCCGGCGTCGGCCAGCTTTTCTAGGTAGTCGTCGTAGTCCCCGCGCGAGAGAACCTTCACGTTGAAGATCATCCGCGAGTGGTAGACCCCGCACAGCTCGTAGCACTTGCCGAAGTAGTCGCCGACCGTCTTGGGGGTGACCTGGAAGTGGTTCTCCTGGCCCGGCATGACGTCCATCTTCATCAGGAACCCGGGGACGCCGAAGTCGTGGATCACGTCAGGCGTGCGGAGCTCGAAGCGGGTGGTCTCGTCGACCGGCACCACCAGGGTGGGGATCAGGTTGCCGGTGCCGGACTCGTAGACGTTCTTGCCGTCCACCGAGTCGGGGTAGTTAAAGGTCCACGACCACTGCTGACCGACTACCCAGACGGTGTTGTCGGCCTTCGAGTCGTCGAGCACGAGGTTCTGCACCTGGACGGTGTGGGAGAAGAACACCACGACCATTACGACCGGGAAGATCGTGTAGAAGATCTCGAGCGGCAGGTTGTAACGGGTCTGTACGGGGATCTCGTCGTCGCTGCGGCGGCGGAAGCGCCACGCGGCATAGAAGATCAGCCCCCACACCAGCGCACCGGTGATCAGTGCCGCAATCCAGGCGCCCTGCCACAAGGCAAGGGTGTGCTCACCCTCCTCGGTGATCGGGTCAGGCATCGCGAAGCGCTCGCCCTCCCCCGAACATCCGCTCAGGACGAGTAGGCCGACTAGCGGCAGGCCCAGCAAGGACCATCGACGCAGGCGCTGCGCCGGTCCTGCCGTGCGCGCGGGGAGCTGCAGACCCACGAACGAGCCTTCCTCTCAAGCGGTCACGGACACCACAAACGAACAGACCGCACACTATCGGAATCGACCCCCGGTGACCCGGCAGGGTAGGTCGCTAACGTGATGGTGTGACAAATGCCGCCGCATACTTCGACGCCGCGTCGTCGGAGCCGCTGCATCCCGCGGCGCGAGAGGCGTTTCTTGCTGCCCTCGACCAGGGGTACGCCGACCCCCGGAGGCTGCACGGTCAGGGTCGGTCTGCACGGTTGATGCTCGACAATGCCCGCGCCGTGGTGGCGGAGTGTCTGGACGTGCGGCCCGATGAGGTCACCTTCACCTCGTCGGGCACCGACGCCCTGTACCGGGGTCTGTTGGGCCTGCGGCTCGGGCGAGCTCGCGTCGGCGACCGGATCGTGCACAGTGCGGTCGAGCACTCTGCTGTCCTGCACGCCGCTTCGTGGGCCGGCGGTGAGCACCTGTCGGTGCCGGTGGGTCCGGATGCCATGGTGAGCCTCACGCAGCTCTCCGCCGCAGCCCAACGACCGGGAACGGCCGTCGTCGCGCTCCAGTCGGCCAACCATGAGGTGGGCACCCTCCAGCCGGTCGAGGAGGCCGCGGCCGCCCTCGGCGACGTGCCGCTGTTCGTCGACGCCTGCGCGTCGATGGGTCGCCTGCCACTGCCAAGGGGGTGGGCCGCGGCAGCCGGCTCAGCCCACAAGTGGGGAGGCCCTGCGGGGGTGGGCATCCTCGTGGTGCGCAAGGGCGCCAGGTGGCGAAACCCGTTTCCAGCTGACGATCGCGTCGACGAGCGTTCCGCCGGCTTCGAGAACGTGCCGGCTGCCCTAGCGGCTGCGGCAGCGCTCCGGGCTGTGAGCGAGGAGCGCGACGTGCTCAACCCACGGCACCAGACCATGATCGGCCAGGTGCGGGATGCGGCGGCCGCCGTGCCCGACATCGAGGTGGTGGGGCACCCGGTGACTCGGCTCCCCCACCTGGTGACCTTCTCCTGTCTCTATGTCGACGGCGAGTCGCTGGTGCACGCGCTCGAGCGACGCGGGTTCGGCGTGGCCAGCGGGTCGGCGTGCACGTCCTCGACGCTAGAACCCAGCCATGTGCTGGCGGCCATGGGCGCTCTGACCCATGGCAACGTCCGGCTGTCACTGACCAGAGACGTCACCGCCCACGACGTCGACCGGTTCTGCGCAGAGCTGCCTGACGTCGTCGCCGACCTCCGCGCGGAGCTGGATCTGTGATCGCCGTCGAGATCGACTGCCGCGGGCAGGTCTGCCCGTCGCCGGTCATCGAGCTGGGTCGCCGCATCACGGATGTGGCGGTCGGCGAGGTGCTGGGTGTCGTCGCCGACGACGCCGCGGCCCGCCACGACATTCCAGCCTGGTGCCGCATGCGCGCCCAGGAGTACGCCGGCGAGGACACCGCTGAAGACGGCGTACCCCGCTACTTGGTGCGGCGACTGTCCTAGAGCCGGCACTCAGCCCAGGTGAGCGGCGACGTCCTTGGCGGCCTCGGCGCCGAACGAGCCCTCGACCCGGGCAACGAACTCCTCCGACGAGAAGTCGTACTCCTGGGTGCCTACGGTCTCCACGACGTAGGCCGCCAGCGCGCCGCCGACCTGGGCGGCCCGCTCCAGGCTCAGCTGCCAGCTGAGCGCTGCCAGGAAGCCGGCGCGGAAAGCGTCGCCGACCCCGGTGGGTTCGATCGCCGTGACGCCCTTGGCGGCGTGGACCACGATCGGGTCCTCACCCGTGCGCAGGATCCGCACCCCATCCTTGCCGAGCGTGGTCACCTGGGTGCCGACCCTCGAGAGCACCTCACCGGCGGACCAGCCGGTCTTCTGCTCGATCATGTGCGACTCGTACTCGTTGGAGAACAAGATCGCCGCGCCGTCGATGAGGTCGCGGATCAGCTCGCCCTCACCGAAGGCCAGCTGCTGGGAGCAGTCAGCGATGAACGCGTACCCGCGTTGGCGGCACTCGTGGGTGTGACGCCGCATCGCGTCGGGGTCGTCGGCCCCGATCAGGACATAGGCCGGCTCCCCCACGCGATCGACGATCGGGCCGAGCTCGATCAGTCGGGCCTCGCTCATCGCGCCGGGGTAAAAGGAAGCGAACTGGGCCATCGTCGAATCCGTCGTGCACACGAAGCGGGCTGTGTGCAGGGTCTCGGAGATGTGCACCGAGCTGCAGTCGACGTTGTGCCGCTCCAGCCAGGAGCGGTAGTCCGCGAAGTCCTCGCCGGCCGACCCGACAAGCACCGGACGAAGTCCGAGCCGACCAAGCCCGAAGCACATGTTGGGAGCCACACCGCCGCGGCGGATCTCGAGATCCTGGACCAGGAACGACACCGACAGCTTGTCCAACTGCTCGACGACGAGGGAGTCGGAGAACTTCCCTCCGAACGACATCAGGTGGTCGGTGGCGATGGAGCCTGCGATCAGCAGCGGACCGGTGGACCCGTGGGGGGCATCAGACATGGCGCGAAGACTACCGATGGGTACGGCTGGGGATACCTGGGAGTAGCCAATAGCGTCGGAGCATGAGTTCTTACGACGACCTGGCGAGCCTCGCCGACATGCATGCGGACTGCCAGGCGGTGGGCCGACGTCTCGGTCTTGAGCGGAGGCTGGAGCGGGCGGCGCAGTCAGCAGTCGGGCCGGTGCCGAGCATTCACTTCGCGGACTTCCCGCGCGAGGTGACCAAGCGCGACATCGAGATCTCCGACGCCGCTGCGCGCCTGGCCAACGCGCTCCACCTGCACCTCGATTGAGGCTGCCCCACGGGCACTGCAGACAACAACAGCCCCTGCCGGATCCGGCAGGGGCTGTTGCGCTGTCCAGGGACCGGGTCGCGGGTGGCGACGTGCCTCAGCCGGCCTCGACGTGCTCGATCGTGATCAGTGGAACGAGTCACCGCACGCGCACGAACCGGTGGCGTTGGGGTTGTCGATGGTGAAGCCCTGCTTTTCGATGCTGTCGACGAAGTCGATCATCGCGCCGCTGAGATAGGGGACGCTCATCCTGTCGACGACGACGCCCACGCCGTCGAAGTCTGTGACGACGTCGCCGTCGAGGGTGCGCTCGTCGAAGAAGAGCTGATAACGCAATCCGCTGCAGCCGCCCGGCTGCACGGAGATCCGCAGCTGGAGGTCGTCGCGACCCTCCTGCTCGAGGAGGCTCCTCACCTTGCTGGCGGCAACCGAGCTCAGGTTGATCTGGTCGGTGCGGCGCTCTTCGGTGGTCTCGACCTGCTCGGTCATGTGCTTGCTCCCAGGGGTCGTCGGTGTCACGTCTTACATCCTCAATGGTCGCACACCGTGGGTTATTCCTACTTGTTGTGGCTCACCTGGACCAGGTGCGCGCGACGCGCTCGGCCAGCGCCGCCAGCGAGTCCGCTGGGTCGGCGAATGCCCGCTCGTTGCCCACCAGGTCCACCAACGAATAAGCCGACTCCACGCCGAGAGCGCGCATCTCCCGCGAACCGATCAACACCTGCCCGGCCAGGGCGACACAGGGGCGCAGCGCCTCCGCCGCCACTTCGGCGACGCCGTACGGCACCTTGCCCGAGCGGCTCGAGAAGTCGAAAGCTCCTTCTCCGGTGACCACGAGGTCGGCCGCCCGCGCCCGCTCAGGCAGTCGAACCGCCGCACTGACCAGGCCGATCCCACTTTCGCGTCGGGCACCCAGGAGGAGCAACGCGAACCCGAGCCCGCCCGCGGCACCGGCTCCCGGCTCGAGCGAGCGCCGGCGATCGGCAATCTCGGCCAGCTCTTCGAGAAATCCGTCTACCACCGGCAGCCGCTCCTCCTCGATCCCCTTCTGCGGCCCAAACGTCTTGGTCGCTCCAAACAGCCCTGTCAACGGATTGTCGACGTCGGTCGCGGCGACCAGCCGCGTGTCGAACGCGGGCAGATCGAGCCGAGAAATGCCGGTCAGCGCAGCGACTCCCTCGTCGAGCGGGCGATCGGCCGTCGCCCCGAGTGCCGCCAAGAACCCGGCGCCGCCGTCGTTCGAGCCGCTTCCGCCAAGCCCCACCACAACTGTCCCGGCACCTGCCTGCACGGCTTCGGCGACCAGCTCACCCACGCCGTACGTCGTCGCCCGCTCTGCTTGCTTTCCCCCGGTGAGATGGATGCCGCAGGCCTGCGCGCTCTCGACGTAGGCGGTGCTGCCGACGAAGAGGATGGTGGCCGGCACCTGGCCACCTAGCGGGCCGGCCACAGTGGTGACCACAAGCTCGCCGCCGAGCGCGGCATGCAGGACGTCGACGAAACCGGGGCCGCCGTCGGCCATCGGCGCGAGGTCGAGCTCGTCGTCGGGGGCCCGACGCCGCCACCCGTCGGCAATCGCGGCCGCCGCCTCGACGGCCGTCAGGGTGCCAGCGAACTTGTCAGGCGCCACGAGAACTCGCATGCGGCCATCCTGCCTGCTGCCTACGGTAGGTCTGTGACCGAGGCGACGATCCGGCCGATGCTGCCTGCCGACGTGCCCGCAGCCGAGCGGCTCAGCGATGAGAGCTTCCTCGAGCTCGACCGACGCGTGCTCCGCCGCGACTGGCCGGAGCCGCAACCTCGCGGGCTCCCGCGTGCCGAGACCTGGGTGCGACGCACCCTTCACCTGCTAGCGACCGACCCGGGCGGGTGCTGGGTCGCCGAAGATGCGACCGGGATGGTCGGCATGGCCACCAGCTTCGTGCGCGAGCAGGCGTGGTGCCTGGCGACGTACGCGGTCCGACCGGGTCTGCAGTCACGAGGCCTCGGCAAGCAGCTGCTCGCAGGGGCCCTGCACCACGGCAGGGGTTGCCTGCGCGGGATGATCTCGGCCCTCGCTGACCCCCAGGCGGTACGCCGCTACCGGCGGGCCGGCTTCTCGCTCCACCCGCAGATGCTCCTGACGGGCACCGTCGACCGGGCCGCCATCCCGTCGATCGAGAAGGTGCGCGAGGGAAGCGTGGCCGACACCGAGCTGATGGACTCGATCGACCGCCAGGTCCGCGAGGCAGCGCATGGTCCCGATCACCAGCTGATGCAGAGCGAGTGGCGCTGGATCGTCTCCGACACCACGACCGGGTCCGGCTACGCCTACCTGGACGCGAACGGCAGGTTGGAGCTGCTGGCCGCCACCAACCGGCGTACCGCCGTACGTCTGCTGTGGACGGCACTTGCCGACGGTCCGGCGGAGCAGACCGTCAGCCACCTCACCGCCGCCAACGAGTGGGCGATCGACGTGGGTCTCGCGGCCAGGCTGGACCTCCACACCGATGGCTACCTGGCGCTGCGCGGGATGAAGCCGCCGGTGCCGTACGTCCACAACGGCGCTCTGCTCTAGCTGTACGCCGGCGATTAGGATCTAGGCATGACCACCGTCGACCTGCCCCTGCTCCCACTCGGCCGCGGTCGCGACGTGGGCTCCGAGCGAGGCGTCGAGTGCCCCGGTGACCTGCCCTCGGTTTCGGACCCCGATCTGGTGGCCCGGGCGCGCGCCGCGAAAGCGGCGCTCGGCGAACGGGTCTTCGTGCTCGGTCACCATTACCAGCGCGACGAGGTGATCCAGTTCGCCGACGTCACCGGTGACTCCTTCAAGCTCGCAAGAGATGCCGCCGCCCGACCCGACGCGGAGTTCATCGTCTTCTGCGGTGTGCACTTCATGGCCGAGTCCGCCGACATCCTGACGGGTCCCGAGCAGAAGGTGATCTTGCCCGACCTCGCCGCGGGCTGCTCGATGGCCGACATGGCCCGCATCGCACAAGTCGAGGACGCCTGGGACGCGATGGCCGATGCCGGCATCCAGGGTGTCGTCGTCCCGGTCACCTACATGAACTCAAGTGCCGACATCAAGGCGTTCTGCGGTCGCAACGGCGGTGTCGTCTGCACGTCGTCGAACGCCGAGGTCGCGCTCGAGTGGGCCTTCCAGCAAAAGGGCCCCGACAGCAAGGTGATCTTCTTCCCCGATCAGCATCTCGGCCGCAACACCGCGGTGCTCAAGATGGGCCTCACCCTGGACGACTGCGTGCTCTGGAACCCCCACCTTCCCGGTGGCGGCCTCACCGCCCAGCAGCTCCGCGATGCCAAGGTGATCCTCTGGAAGGGCCACTGCTCGGTGCATGGAAGGTTCTCCCCCGCGGTGGTGGATGAGCTGCGCGCGACCATCCCCGGTGTACAGATCCTGGTGCACCCCGAGTGCCAGCACGAGGTCGTGTTGAAGGCGGACCTGGTCGGCTCGACGGAGTTCATCATCAAGACCATCGAGGCCGCCCCGGCTGGCTCGTCCTGGGCCATCGGCACCGAGCTCAACCTGGTCAAACGGCTCGCTGATGCCCACCCTGACAAAAAGATCGCGTTCCTCGACAAGAACGTCTGCTACTGCTCGACGATGAACCGGATCGACCTCCCCCATCTGGTGTGGGCGATGGAGTCACTCGTCGGCGGTGACGTGGTGAACCAGATCCAGGTCGACCCCGATACGGCTCGCGACGCGTTGGTCGCCCTGCAGCGGATGCTTGACCTGCCCGGCAAGTCCCACCGCGACTGAACCGGAACGGCCGGCCCCGTTGTCCCCGCTGAGGTCCAGGATGTCGGTATGACACGAGAGATGCAGGTGACCTTCGACTGCGCCGACCCCAATGCCCTCGCGGGCTTCTGGTGTGCGGTGCTCGGTTATGAGTACGACGCGCCACCGCCCGGGTTCGACACCTGGGCCGCAGCGCTCGAGGCGTTCGGCGTGCCACCCGAGATGCGCAACGAAGCCTCCGCGTGCCACCACCCCGAGGGTTCCGGTCCACGGCTGTTCTTTCAGAAGGTGCCGGAGGGAAAGGCCGCCAAGAACCGCGTGCACCTGGACGTCCGGGCCGCTCCCGGGCTCGAGGGGGACGAACGGATGGCAGCGCTGGAGTCGGAGTGCCAACGGTTGGTCGCCCTCGGCGGCGTCCGGCAGAGCCGGCACGAGCCGGCTCCCCCGCTGAGCGGCGGGCACATCGTGATGACCGATCCTGAAGGCAACGAGTTCTGCCTGGACTAGAGGCCGGGTGCGCCCCAGACGGCCAGCCAGCGCGAGAGCTCCTTCTCGAGCGGAAGCTCACCGTCCAGGACGTCGCGGACCTGGATCTCCAGCAGGTTGTCGCGCTTTCGCTGCTCGCCGCCCAACGGCACGAACGGGTAGAACGTCCCTTGCTTGTAGAGGTAGACCAGCGCGATCCGACGTCCGTCGTTGCCTTCGAACGTGACCAGGGTGCAGAGCAGACCAGGACCGAACCCCTGCGACTCAAGGCCGGTGTTGACCGCGTGCAGCCCCGTGCAGAGCCCCTCGACATCGGCGCCCGGCTCGCGGTCGATCTCGATCCAGGTGAAACCGAAGCTGTCAGCGGTGACCCGCACCTCGGGTGCATCGCTCGCGCTGCGCACTAGCTCGAGGATCTCCTGCTGCGTCTGGTCGAATGCGGCGCCGGTGGCCGCGCGATAGCAGACCGAGCCGTCGCCGGTCGGCATCATTCCCAGCTCGGTCTGCAGCGCAATCGCGGCACTCGGCACCAGGAAAAGCGAGTCCAGGTTGGCCTGCTTCGGTCGGGACCGTGCCCGGATGGAGTCCCACAACCCCATCAGGCGGAGCTCACTGGGCTGGCCTGCCCAGCTCGGCCTGGATCTTGGCGAGCTGCTCGAGACGCTGCTCGAGCGGAGGATGGGTCGAGGTGAGCGTCCGGAGTGAGACCCCCCTGACCGCCGGCGCAATGCACAGCGCGCTCGCCGCAGACACCTGACGCAGGTCACGCTCCGGGATCGCATTGATCTCGCCGGTGATCTTCTGCAACGCCGACGCCAGGGCGTGCGGCTTCATCGTGAGGTAGGCGCCCGCGCGGTCAGCCGAGAGCTCGCGGTAACGCGACAGCAGCTTGAGGAGCACGAAGCTGACCGCGTACACCACCAGGCTGACCACGAGCACCACCAACCAGATCGGTAGCCCGCCACCATTGTTGTTGTCGCGTCGACCGCCACCGAAGAACGCTCCGTACTGCGCACCCTGGGCCAGCATCCCGGAGGCGATGCCGGCCGAGGAGGCGACGGTCATCACGAGCACATCGCGGTGCGCGACGTGGGAGAGCTCGTGCGCGAGCACGCCCTCGAGCTCCTCGGCAGTGAGTGTCTGCAAGATGCCCGTGGTGACACAGACGACGGCCCGATCGGGCGAGCGTCCGGTGGCGAACGCGTTGGGCACCTGCGTGTCAGCGATACCGACCCGTGGTTTGGGCATGTCAGCCAAGGCGCAGAGCCGCTCGATCATCCCGTGCAGCTCAGGTGCTTCCTCGGGGCTGACCTCGCGGGCCCGCATGGCCCGCATGGCGACCTTGTCGGAGCCGTACCACTGGTAGACCGCGAAACCGATGCCGGCGAGGCCGATCAGGATGGCGTATCCGGTACCGCTGAACGCCACCATCAAAGCGGCGATGAGTGCTACGAACACCGCTCCGAGGAGGAACATCACCACGGTCATCCGCGCGGTGAGGCCCCGGTCGGGGATAAAACGACTTCGTGCCATGTCTCCAGTCTTGCTGGTGTCCCCAAGAGAACCCTGTGCGGATGCCGAGAAGATCTCAGCCCGGTATAAGTCCGTCGTCACTCAGCAGCGCGCGTACTTCCTCGATGGTCGAGTCGGCAGGCGGCAGGATCAGGTCGGACTCGTCGAGCGCATCGAGGTCGTGGGCCACGCCGGCGGTGCGGACACCGTCGAGCAGCGAGTGCAGGCACTTTCTGAAGGCCGCCTCGTCGTTGGCCTCCACCGCCGCCTCGACCTCGGAGTCGAGCTGGTTGAGCCGGTCGAGAGCCTCATCGGAGACGTCATATTGGCCCTCACCCAAGATCCGGACGATCATCGCGGCTGCTCCTCCTCGGGCGCCGCCTCAGGCTGCTCGGCGAGCTGCTCACCGGGTTCGGCGCCAGCCTCGAGTGCGTCGGGAGCCTGCGGGGCCGACAGGCCCTTCAGCCGGGCCAGCTCTAGCTCGACGTCGGACTGCGAGCTCATCTGCTCCAGCTCGCGCGAGATGTCGTCGCCTGCATTGATCGCCGAGGCGTCGTCGAGGGCACCCGAGGCAATCAGCTCGTCGATGGCTCCGGCCCGGGCCTGCATCTGAGCCGTCTTGTCCTCGGCACGCTGGATAGCCATGCCTACGTCGCCCATCTCTTCGCCGATGCCCGACATGGCTTCGTTGATCCGGGTCTGGGCCTCGGCGGCGGTGTACGTCGCCTTGATGGTCTCCTTGCGCGTGCGAAAGGACTCGACCTTGGCCTGGAGACGTTGCTGGGCGAGAGTCAGCTTCTCCTCCTCGCCCTGGAGCTGTGCGTGTTGTGCCTTGAGGTCGTTGATCTGGCCGGCCATGGCCGACTTGCGCGTCAACGCCTCACGGGCGAGGTCCTCCCGCTCCATCTGCAGCGCCTTCTCGGCCTGCCCCTGGAGCTTGGCGGACTGCTGCTCGAGCTGGTTGACCTGGAGCTCGACGCGCTTTCGGCTGGTGGCCACGTCAGCTACGCCTCGACGAACCTTCGAGAGCAGGTCGAGCTGCCGCTGATAGCTGTAGTCGAGGGTCTCTCGGGGATCCTCGGCACGGTCGAGAGCCTTGTTGGCCTTCGACCGGAAGATCAAGCTGATTCGCTTTGCCAGGCTCATGCCGTCACCCTATGCCGCGCGCGCAAGGCTGCACTAGGCGGCGGGTAGGCTGAGTTCGCGCTCCCATCGTCCCACCCGTCATCGCCAGAAGGCTGTCCGTTGTTCCGTCGCAAGTCCGAAGACTCCGAGCTCGTCGAGCAGCCGACCAAGGTCGGCGGGAAGGGTCGGCCGACGCCGACCCGCAAGCAAGCCGAGGCCGCCGCCAAGGCCCGCGCAAGGTGCCCCGGACTCGCAAGGAGATGGCCCAGCGGCAGCGCCAGACGAAGACCGAGTCGAGCAAGCAGGTCCGTGCGGCGATGAAGTCCGGCGACGAGCGCTATCTGCTGGCCCGCGACAAGGGTCCGGTGCGCCGTTTCATCCGCGACTACGTCGACAGTCGGTTCTCTTTTGTCGAGCTGATGATTCCGATCTTGATCGTGACCATGGTTCTCGGCTATTCCGGCAGCGCCGAGCTGGCCACCATCGGCAACACCCTGCTCTTCGGCATGCTGCTGCTGGTCGTCCTCGACCTGGTGCTGCTCCGCCGTCGGATCCGCAAGCAGTTGGCCGTGCGCTTTCCCGACGAGAGCGTGAAGGGCACCACGTACTACGCCGTCACTCGCTCGCTGCAGATGAAGTTCATGCGGATGCCCAAGGCCAAGGTCAAGATCGGCCAGGAGCTCCCCGAGCACTACCGCTGAGGCGACCCGTCCGCGCCCAATGGTCAGCTGAAGTTGGAGCGGCTCGGTGACCGGGTCTGGTCGGGGTTGCGCTCGACGATCGGATCGACCACCTCGTCGATGGTCTTCAACGTCGCCGCATCGAGGCGTACGCCGGCCGCCTTGACGTTCTCGGTGACCTGCTCGGGTCGGCTGGCGCCGATGATGGCCGAGGAGACGTTCCCGTTCTGCAGCACCCACGCGACTGCCAGCTGAGCCAGGCTCAGGTCGAGATCTTCGGCAATCGGTTTGAGCTGCTGAATGCGTTCGAGGACGTCATCTTGGAGCCAGCGGCTGATCATGTCCGAGCCGCCCTTGTCGTCGGTGGCCCGCGACCCCGCGGGCGCGTCCTGGCCAGGCAGGTACTTGCCGGTCAGCGCGCCCTGGGCGATCGGCGACCAGACGATCTGGCCGAGCCCGAGCTCCTCGCAGGCTGGCACCACCTCCGCTTCGATCACCCGCCACAGCAGGTTGTACTGCGGCTGGTTGGAGACCAGCGAGATCTTCAGCTCCCGGGCCAGGGCGTGCGCGGCCCGGATCTCTTCGGCCCGCCACTCCGAGACCCCGATGTAGAGCGCCTTGCCCTGGCGGACGACGTCGGCGAACGCCTCCATCGTCTCCTCAAGCGGGGTGTCGTGGTCGTAACGATGTGCCTGGTAGAGGTCGACATGGTCGGTGCCGAGGCGCGTCAGCGACGCGTTGATCGACTCCGAGATGTGCTTGCGGGACAACCCGTGGTCGTTGTGCCGCCCGGGACCGGTCGGGAAGTAGACCTTCGTGAAGATCTCCACGACCTTCGCGGCGCTCACTCTTCAATGCCTTGCCGAGCACGGACTCGGCCAAGGTGTTGGCGTAGACGTCGGCAGTGTCGAACGTCGTGATCCCCTCGTCCAGCGCCTGGCGGACGCACGCCAGCGCCGCGTCCTCCTCGACCTGGCTCCCGTGCGTGAGCCAGTTTCCGTACGAGATCTCCGAGACCTTCAGTCCGCTGCTGCCGAGATTGCGAAACTCCATGCGCTCGACTCTAACCAGGGCGCTGAAGCTCAGGCGTCGTAGTCGAGCACGACCTTCTCGGTGGTGGGGTGCGACTGGCAGGTCAGCACGTAGCCCTGCTCTAGCTCGTCGGGCTCGAGGGCCCAGTTGGCGTCCATCGCGACCGACCCCTCGACCAGGCGGGCCCGACAGGTGCCGCACACTCCTCCCTTGCACGCGAACGGCAGGTCCGAGCGGACGGCGAGCGCAGCCTCCAGCACCGGCGGGCCGTCGGGGCGCAGGTGGAGCTCGGAGGTGCGTCCGTCGAGACGGATGGTGACCCGAGCCGCGCCGTCGACCGCGTCGGCGAGAGCTTCCACCGGCGCGCGCGGCGCGGGGTCGGCGTGGAACAGCTCAGTGTGCACCGGTCCGCGAGCGCCCGCCTTCGCGATCGCCTCCCGCAGCTCGACCACCATCTCCTGGGGTCCGCACAGGAACCACTCGTCGACGTCCGTGGCCGGGGAGACGGCATCCAGGATGCCGGTCAGTCGAGCGGAGTCGAGCCGCCCCGAGAACAGGTCGACGTCGAGAGCCTCCCGCGACAAGACGTGCACGATCTGCAATCGCTCCGGGAAGCGGTCCTTGAGGTCATGCACCTCGTCGAGGAACATCACCGACCGCTGGCTCCGGTTGGCGTAGATCAGGACGACCGAGGCCCCGGGCTCGCCCTCGAGCACCGCGGCCAGGATCGATAGCACTGGCGTGATGCCCGAGCCCGCCGCGATCGCCACATAAGTCTTGCGCGCCGAGGCGTCGAGCTGGGTGGTGAACCTCCCGGCCGGGGTCATCACCTCGAGCTCGTCACCCACCCGCAACCGGGACACCACGCCGTCGCTGAAAGCACCGCCGGGCAGGCGCTTCACGCCGATTCGCAGTGTCCGCGACGAGGGCGGCGTGCAGATCGAGAACGATCGCCGGACACCGTCGCCACCCGCGATCGAGAGATGCTGCCCGTGGACGAAGGCATAGTCGTCGGCCAGGTCCGGCGGCACGTCGAAGGTGATCGAGACGGAGTCCTCGGTCAGCTCGTCGATGGCCGCGACCCGCAGCGAATGGAGCGAGGCCGGCATCAGATCGGTTTGAAGTGGTCGAACGGCTCGCGACACGACCGGCACACCCAGAGCGCCTTGCAGGCCGTCGAACCGAAGTAGCTCGACTCGCTGGTCTCGAGGCTGCCGCACTGAGGGCAGCGCACCGAGATCGCGAGCGCTACCGGACCGGAGACGGGCGCGGGCGGGGCCACGCCGTACGCCGTCAGCTTTGCGCGACCCTCGTCGGTCATCCAGTCGGTGGTCCACGCCGGCGACAGCACGAACTCCACGCAGACACGCAGGTAGCCCGCCTCTGCCAGCGCGTCGACCAGGTCGGTACGGATCGTCTCCATGGCCGGACAGCCGGTATAGGTAGGAGTGATCTGGACGTGCACGCGGCCCTGGTCGTCCTCGGTCACCTCACGCAGGATGCCGAGGTCCTCGATCGTCACCACGGGCAGCTCGGGGTCGAGCACGTTGGCAGCGATCTCCCAGGCTCGCGACCTGGTCGACGTCACCACGACGCTCCCCCGTGCGATCTGGTGAGGTGCTGCATCTCGGCGAGCAGGTAGCCGAGGTGTTCGGTATGCACGCCGTCGCGGCCCCGCGCCACGGCAGGCGCGGCCTGCGGCAGCACCAAGGTGGCCTCGTCGATCACGGCCGCCAGCCTGCGGTGCACAGACTCGCGCAGACCCAGCACGTCGACTGCGATCCCGGCCTCGACCAGGTCAGCGTCGACGGGGGTGAACAGCTCGTCGAGCCACGGCCACTCGGCGTCGAGCGCGCCCTGCATGCGGAGGTGGGACTCCTCTGTCCCGTCACCGAGCCGAACGACCCAGCGAGCGGCGTGATCGACGTGGTACCGGACCTCCTTGACGGCCTTGCCGGCAACCCCGGCCAAGGTCGGGTCGCTGCTCACGGACAAGGCCGCGTACAGCTCCGACTGCCAGGTGGCGAACAGCAGGAGCCGGGCCATCGCGACGCCGAAGTCGGTCTGCGGGCGCTCGACCAGGCAGACGTTGCGGAAGTCGCGTTCATCGCGCCAGTAGGCGAGGTCGTCCTCGTCACGGCCGGCGCCCTCGGCCATGCCGGCATAGGCCAGCAGCGTGCGCGCCTGGCCCAGCTGATCGAGGCCGATGTTGGCCAACGCGACATCCTCCTCGAGCTCGGGTGCACGGCTGATCCACCAGCCCATCCGCTGGGCGGAGATCAGCGCGTCGTCGGCCAGACCCATGGTGTAGTCGACAAGGGCAGTCACACCGGTGGTCACAGGTGGTCGACCCCCTCGGGGACGTCGTAGAAGGTCGGGTGGCGATAGATCTTGTCAGCTGCCGGGTCGAAGAACGTGTCGCGCTCGGTTGGACTCGATGCCACGATCGCGGCGGCGGGCACCACCCACAAGGAGACCCCCTCGGAGCGACGGGTGTAGAGGTCACGGGCGTTGCGCAGCGCCATCTCGGCGTCAGGAGCGTGCAGCGATCCCGCGTGCACGTGGGAGAGACCTCGACGGGAGCGGACGAACACCTCCCACAGCGGCCATGACCGCCGTTCGGTCGTTGCCTTCGGCGGCGGAGATGCCGGAGTCGAACCACTCATGCGGCACCAGCCTTGCGGGCCTGCTTGTCGGCGTACGCCGTCGCCGCCTGGCGCACCCAGGCACCGTCCTCGTGGGCGCCGACCTTGTGGGCCATCCGCTGGGCGTTGCAGGGGCCGTTGCCCTTGATCACCTCGAACAGCTCAGTGAAGTCAACCGCGCCGAAGTCGTGGTGGCCCCGCTGCTCGTTCCAGCGCAGCTCGGGATCCGGGAGAGAGAGTCCGAGCACCTCGGCTTGGGGCGCGATCATGTCGACGAAGCGCTGACGCAGGTCGTCGTTGCTGTGTCGCTTGATGCCCCACGCCATCGACCTGGCCGAGTTGGGCGAGTCGTCGTCAGGCGGACCGAACATCATCAGCGACGGCCACCAGTAACGGTTCACGGCGTCCTGGGCCATCTGCTGCTGCGCGGGTGTGCCGTGCGAGAGAGTGTGCAGGATTTCGAAGCCCTGGCGCTGGTGGAACGACTCCTCCTTGCAGACGCGCACCATCGCGCGGGCATAGGGACCATAGGAGCAGCGACAGAGCGGTACCTGGTTGACGATGGCGGCACCGTCGACCAGCCAACCGATGGCACCGACGTCAGCCCAAGTGAGGGTCGGGTAGTTGAAGATCGAGGAGTACTTCTGCCGGCCGGTGTGTAGCGCGTCCAGGAGGTCCGCGCGGTCGACGCCCAACGTCTCAGCGGCGGCGTACAGGTACAGGCCGTGACCGGCCTCGTCCTGCACCTTGGCCATCAGGATCGCCTTGCGGCGCAAGCTCGGCGCACGACTGATCCAGTTGCCCTCCGGCTGCATCCCGATGATCTCCGAATGAGCGTGTTGAGCGATCTGACGCACCAGCGTCCGCCGATAGGCATCGGGCATCTCATCTCGCGGCTCGATCCGCCCCTCACCAGCGAGCAAGTCCTCGAACTCGTCGCTGTCAACCTGATGGGCGTCTGGCGCCGCCTCAGCGGGGGCCCCGAAGTCGTTGCCGTACACGTCGCGGACATTACACCACTCTGTTACAGCCATGTGCATCATGAAGGCCCGACTGTAATAACTGTGGGCGATGTCAGGATGGACCCATGCCCAGTCCCACCGCCGACGTCTCCGTGCGGGTGGCATGGGCCGACGACGCGGCCGCGATCGCCGAGCTGCAGCTCCGCACCTGGCACGAGCAGTACGCCGACGTGCTGCCACCCGACGCGCTCCCCCGCGACATCGGGGCCGCAGCATCGGCCTGGCAGGCCTCGCTGAGCCGCCCGCCGGACGCCCGCAACCGTGTCTTGGTCGCTCTCGAGCGCAACCGCGTTGTCGGGTTCGCCATCACCAGCCCGGCGTCCGACCCCGATTGCGATCCCATGGTCGACGCGGAGCTGGCGGAGCTCACCGTGGCCCCCGACGAGCGCGGCAAAGGGCACGGATCACGACTGCTCCAGGCTTCGGTCGAGACGATGCAAGCAGACCGCTTCACCCGTGCGGTGCTCTGGGCGATCGCGGACGACGACGCGCTCCGCGCTTTTCTGACCGAGGCGGGCTGGGGGCCCGACTCCGCCCACCGCGGACTCGATTTCGACGGCACCGGCAGCACGGTAGTGAAACAGGTACGCCTGCACACCTCGCTGGCATGATGCCCCCGGACGGGACAGTCCCTGCGATGGACGAGGGATGCTGACCCCAGCCGACCGATCCGGCATCATCCGCGACAGCCTGGGTGTCGGCATCGCCACCGGCACCTACGGCATCTCGTTCGGAGCGGTCTCGGTCGGCGCCGGCTTTGACGTGTGGCAGACCTGCGCGTTGTCACTGTTGATGTTCACCGGAGCCTCGCAGTTCGCGTTCGTCGGCGTGATCGCGGGTGGAGGCGCCCCACTCGCGGGCGTCGGCACCGCTCTCCTGCTCGGCACTCGCAACACGCTCTACGGGCTCCGGTTGGCGCCGCTGCTCGCCTGGAGCGGGTGGCGGAGGATCGTGGCCTCGCACCTGGTGATCGACGAGTCGACCGCAATGGGCGTGACCCGTCAGTCCACTACGGCGGCACGAGTCGGCTTCTTGACGACCGGCGTGTCGATCTTCGTGCTGTGGAACGCGATGACACTGGTCGGTGCCTTGGCGGGCGGGGCGATCGGCGACCCGCGGACGTGGGGGCTCGACGCCGCGGTCGGCGCCGCGTTCCTCGCCTTGTTGTGGCCCCGTCTGCAGGAGAGTCGGAACAACCAGTTGGTTGCGGCGCTGGCCGTCGCCGTCGCCCTCGGCGTGGTGCCGTTCGTCGCGGTCGGGGTGCCCGTGCTGGTCGCCGGCGGGGTAGCGCTCCTCGCCGGTGTGCTCACGCACCGACCCACCACCGCGGACATCGCCTGATGTGGGTCGCGATCATCTCGGCCGGTCTGGGTTGTTACGCGCTCAAGCTGGCTGGCCTGTCCGTGCCGCAGCGCCTGCTCGAGCGGCCCCTGGTTGCCCGGGTGGCCGGCTTGATCCCGGTGGCCCTGCTAGCGGCGCTCGTAGCCGTCCAGGCCTTCACCACGGAGCAGACGCTGGTGCTCGATGCGCGGGCTGCCGCGCTCGGGGCGGCTGTCGTGCTTCTGCTGGCGCGAGCACCATTCCTGCTCGTGGTGTTCGGCTCCGCCGCGGTGGCCGCACTGCTGCGGGTGCTCTGAGGGAAGACAGCAGAAAGCCCGCGCCGGATCTGTCCGACGCGGGCCTCCTGGTGAATCGTCAGTTCACGTTGACGGCGCTCCAGGCTGCGGCGACTGCGGCGCGCTGGGTGCTGGTCGCGCCGAACAGATCGGTCGCAGCGCTCAGGGTCGCCGTCCGGGCCTGGGCGTAGGTGGTGCCCGAGGTGAAGTAGGTGGTCAGCGCCTTGAACCAGATCTTCGCGGCATCGGTACGTCCGATGCCGGTCACCGAGGATCCGTTGCAGGTCGGCGAGCTGTGCATCCGGCCGCCGATCAGCTTGGACCCGGAGCCCTCGGAGAGCAGGTAGAAGAAGTGGTTCCCAACCCCCGACGAGTAGTGGACATCGACGCTCTGGGTGGTCAGCGACCAGCAGGAGTGCGAGGACCCGTCGAGCGCCGGATTGTCCATCCGTCGGAAACCCTCACTGTTGGCGAGGTCGAACTCCTCACCGATGTAGTAGTCGCCCGGATCGTTGGAGTTGGCGGCGTAGAACTCCACCAGGGAGCCAAAGATGTCCGACGTCGCCTCGTTGAGACCACCAGGCTCACCGCTGTAGGTGAGGTCGGCAGTGTTCTCCGTGACCCCGTGCGACATCTCGTGGCCGGCTACGTCGAGAGACACCAGCGGGCCGAAGTCGACGCCGTCACCGTCGCCGTAGGTCATCTTCTTGCCGTCCCAGAAGGCGTTGACGTACTTGTTGCCGTAGTGGACCCGGCTCGGCGCGCCCGCGCCGTTACCGAAGATGCCGTTGCGCCCGTGCACGTTCTTGAAGTAGTCGAAGGTCGTCGCCCCGCCGTAGTGGGCGTCGACCCCGGCCGACTCACGGTTGCTGTTGCTGCCGTTGCCGAACGAGGTGTCCGGGCTGTTGAACGCGACCCCGTTGCTGCACCCGAAGCCGAACACGGTGCACAGGGCGGAGTCAGTACCGTTCTGCATGTCGGTGGTGGCGGAGTTTCCGCGGGTGGCGTCCTTGAGCTGGTACGACGATCCCGTCTGAGTCACTTGGATCGCGACGGTGCCACTGTAGAGCGACTGTCCCGAGCCGTCCGCGGTGATGATCTGCTCTTCTCGCCGGATCACGTTGCCGGTCTTTGCGTTCACGTACGTCGCGAGCCGACTCGGTGTGCCGTCGGCCTGCCGACCGGCGGTGAGCACCTCGAACGCGAGCCGGGGCTGGCCGCTGAACGTGTCTACGACGAGTCTCGGTGCGCTGTCGGCCGCGCGCAGGTTCTCGATGGATCGGGTGGCGGCGGACGGGGAGAGCGCGCGGGTGCTGGCGGCGGCTGCCTCAATCGTTGGCTCCACCGAAAGCTTCAGCGGTGCCCGGAGCGTCTGGCTGACGCCTTCCCATCCACCCGATGCGGATTGGTGGACAATCAGGTCTCCGCCCACGACGGGCAGGCCCCCGTAGGTGCGGTCCATCCGCACATGAGTGCTGCCGTCACGATCCCTGATCGCTTCGGTGACCACGAACTCCTGCTCCACGCCCCGCTCGCCGGGCTCGGCCGACGCGATCCGCGCTGCCACCGGGTGTCGCAAGAGTTCTTGGACCGCCCTGGTGCCCAGGTCGACTGCACCCTCGGCCGTAGCCGGCGACCCTGTGGCGCTGGTCGTCGAGACCTGGGCGCCGAGGGTGCTGGCTGCCAAGATCGCGGCCGCAGCGAGACCGACTGTCTTCCGCATGATTCCTCCTCATAGGGGACGCCCACCGAGGACGCCCTGGCAGGGACCCTGGCAGGGGGGAGGAGGAGTCACAACAAAACAACCCTGCAGGTTGCTGCAACGCATGAACCTGCAGAAGTTTGCAGGCTCGGGACTTGCTCAGAGGAAGTTGTCGAGGCCGAGCGTGAGGCCCGGGTGGCTCCGGATCTGACGGATCCCGGTCAGCACACCTGGGGTGAACGAGGCCCTGTCCAGCGAGTCATGGCGGATGGTCAGGGTCTCGCCCACCCCACCGAAGATGACCTCCTGATGGGCGACGAGGCCGCGGACGCGCAACGAGTGCACGCGCACGCCGTCGACGTCGGACCCGCGCGCACCATCCAGACCGGTGGAGGTGGCGTCGGGCGAGGTCGGGTTACCGGCGACGCGACGCGCCCGAGCGATCAGCTCGGCCGTCCGGGTGGCGGTGCCTGACGGCGCGTCGGCCTTGTCTGGATGGTGCAGCTCGACCACCTCGACCGACTCGAAGTAGCTCGCCGCCTCGGCGGCGAACCGCATCATCAAGACAGCGCCGATCGAGAAGTTGGGAGCCACCAACACGCCCGTGGAGGGCGCTGACTTCAACCAGCCGCGCAGCGTGGCCAGGCGGTCCTCGGTGAACCCGGTCGTGCCGACCACAGCATGGATTCCGTGGTCGACGCAGAACTCCAGGTTGTCCATCACCACATCCGGGTGGGTGAAGTCGACCACCACTTCGGCACCGGAGGTCACGAGTGCCTCGACGCCGTCATCGACGTCGATCGCCGCGACCAGCTCGGTGTCCTCGGCGGATTCCACCGCGCGGCAGACCTCCGAGCCGACCTTGCCCCGAGCCCCGAGCACCCCGACCCTGATGTGTTGCGTCACGACGGACAAGGTAGCGCCCGCGAGCGAGCCGCTGCGCGCCTCGTGCACAACTGTCCCCGCACGTTGCCCTCCGGGTCGCCCCGAACCGACCGGTCGGCCCGGTGGTGACGCCCACGCGAGACACGCCGATCCCGTCTGCCAGGGAGTTCTGGCAGGCTGGGCACCATGGCACTGCAGACGATCCCCGCGCGGATTCGCTGGGCCGTTGACTTCATGGACGTCGGTCCGGCCGACAGCATCCTCGAGATCGGGTGCGGACCCGGCGACGCCGCGGAGCTCATCTGCAGCCGTTTGGTCACCGGAAAGCTGTTTGCGATCGACCGCTCGGAGTCGGGCGTCGACCGCACGAAGCGGCGCTGCGCCGGCTACGTCAAGGCCGGGCGCCTGACCGTTCGGCAGATCGATCTGGCCACCTTGCGCGTCCCGGTGAAGCGTCTGACCAAGGTCTTCGCGTTCAACGTCAACCTGTTCTGGGTCCGTGACTGTGCCGACGAGGTGGCGTTGCTGCACGAGCGCGTGCAGCCCGGAGGCGCTGTCTACCTGTTCTACGACGCCATGCGCCCCGAGCAGATCCCCGACATTGTCCGAAAGGCTTCGAAGTCGCTCACCGACGGCGGATTTCGGGTCTTCGTGGTCGACTCCAAGGATCCCGCCGTGGTCGGCATCATCGGGAAGCGATGATCGGCCTCCCTCCCGTCACTGCTTCTCCGAGCTAGCCCCGCAGCAGCCCCTTGGCGACGTGGGTGACCTGCACCTCGTTGGAGCCGGCGTAGATCATCAGCGACTTGGCGTCGCGAGCCAGCTGCTCCACGCGGTACTCGGCCATGTAACCGTTGCCTCCGAAGAGCTGCACCGCCTCCATCGCGACCTCCGTGGCGGCTCGCGACGAGTAGAGCTTGATCGCTGAGGCCTCTGCCAGCGAGGGCAGCACGCCGGCACGCCGCTGCTCGATGGTGCTGAACACCATGTTGCGCACGTTGACCCGAGCCACCTCCATCTCCGCCAGCTTGAGCTGGATCAGCTGGAAGTCGCCGATCCGCTGACCCCAGAGCTCACGGGACCGGGCATAGTCGACGCACAGGCGCAAGCACTCCTCGATGACACCGAGCGCCAGGGCGGCGATACCGACGCGCTCGGCCACGAAGTTGGAGCGAGCGCTCTCGCGGCCCCCGCCGTCGGACGCCGAACCGAGCAGCCGATCGTCGCCCAGCCGCACGTCGTCGAAGAACAGCTGGCCGGTCGGCGAGGAGTGCATGCCCATCTTCCGCAGCGGCTTGCTCTGCTCCAGGCCGGGCATGCCTGAGTCGAGCACGAAGGTCAGCACGGGCTGGTCGCGGCGATCGACACCGGATCCGTCGTCGTGCTTGGCGTAGACCACCATGGTGTCGGCGTACGGGCCGTTGGTGATGAACGTCTTCTGCCCCTTGAGCACCCATTCGTCGCCGTCACGTCGCACCGTCGTGCGCATGCCGCCGAACGCGTCGGAGCCGGCATCGGGCTCGGTGATGGCCCAGGCGCCGACCTTGTCGAAGGTGAGGATGTCGCGGGCCCAACGCTCGCGCTGCTCGACGGTTCCGCGGCTGTTGATGGTCCCGCCCGCCAGCCCGATCGAGACACCGATCGCGGCGGGGATACCCATGCTCACCCGGCAGAACTCGCTGGTGACGATCATGCCCATCGCCGGGTCCAGGGCGCTCTCGCCGGATGTCGACTCCCCTTCGCCCTTCGCGATCGACCTGTCGAACGCATCGCCAGCCAGGTCGGCCAACCCGAAGGCGGCGTAGAACTTCCGGATCAGGTCGTACGGCGGCAGGTCACCGTGCTCGAGGTCGTCCTGGAGCGGACGGACCTCCTTGTCGACGAAGCTGCGGACCGCATCGCGGATCGAGAGCTCGTCCTCCGACCACTCGTACAACGCTCAGCGCTCGTTGCGGTCGACGTAGGCCGAGCGCTGCTCGGGGTCGAAATCGGTGAAGACGGTGTCGAGTCCCAGCTTGCCGCGCAGCCAAGGCTTCGCCCGCGACGAGGTGAGCGACCAGTTGGCGCCGCTGAAGGCGAACATCTTGGGCACCGTGGTGGTGGCCTTGGGATGGTCGATCATCCGGACCACCGCGGCGGCAACGTCGGTCGGCTCGATCGGTTTCATCAGCCCGCTGGCCTGCGTGCCGGTGATCAGCTCGGTGTTGGTGAAGGACGGGAGGACGCAGCCCACCCGGATCCCTTGAGCGGACAGCTCGGCATCCAGGGCCTCGCTGAAGGCGAGCACTCCGGCCTTGGTCGCGCTGTAGACGGCCGAGCCCGGCATCGGGATCCGGCCGGCAAGCGAGGCGATGTTGACGATCACTCCCCCGGAGGTCATCCGCTCCGCGGCCTCGTAGGCACCGTGGATGACGCCCTTGAGGTTGACGTCAAGCTGGGCGAGCTGACGCTCGAGCGGAACCTCCCGCATCCGGCCTAGCACCATGAAGCCGGCGTTGTTGACCAGAGCGTCGAGTCGGCCGTGCTCCCGGACCACCCCGTCGAGAAATTCCGCGAACGACGCCTGGTCCGCGACATCGAGCGGCAGCGCGAGCCCGTCGTAGGCCTCGGCCGACTTCTTGGCGAGGTCGACGTCAAGGTCGCCGACCACGACCTGGGCACCAGCGGCGGCGAGAGCGCGGGCAGTCGCGGCTCCGATGCCGCGGGCACCGCCGGTCAGGGCGACGACCCGCCCGTCGAGCCTGATCTCCTGAGATGCCTTGCGGGGGGACATCACGTGCTCCTTCTGGTGTGGTTGCGAATTCTTGCGGTGGCGATCTGGGCGCGCATGGCCGCGGCAGCGGCCGCGAGGAACGGGCCGGGCCTGGCGGGGTAGGGAAGGGCTCGCTTCTGTGCTGCCACGGTCTGGCTCTCGGTGTAGCGCAGGATGCCGTCGACGCCGTGGCGACGGCCGACACCGCTGGCCTTCATGCCCCCCATCGGCGCTGCGATCGATCCGATCGCGGAGACGTAGCCGTCGTTGATATTCACCGAACCGGCGCGGATCCGGGCCGCGAGGTCTCGGGCCACCTCGAGGTCGGTCGACCAGACGCTGGCCGACAGGCCGTAGTCGGTGTCGTTGGCGCGGGCGACGGCCTCGTCGTCGTCGGCCACGGCGTAGACCGCGACGACGGGCCCGAAGGTTTCCTCGGCATACGCCTTCATCGAGGGCAGCACCCCGGTGAGCACCGTCGGTTCGTGGAAGTAGGGCCCGAGGTCGGGTCGGGCCTTGCCGCCGGCGACCAGCACCGCACCGTGGTCGAGGGCATCAGCCACGTGGTCCTCGGTGATCGCGAGCTGCTCGGCGGAGGTCAACGATCCCATCTCCACGGAGAGGTCATAAGTCGCCCCTACGGAGACCGCACTTGTTGCCTCCGCGAAGCGGCGGACGAACTCGTCGTGCACGCTGTGGTGCACGTAGATCCGTTCGATACCGATGCAGATCTGGCCGGCGTTGGCGAAGCAGGCCTGGACCGCACCGGTGACGGCCGCACCGAGGTCGGCATCGGCCCGCACGATCATCGGGTTCTTGCCGCCGAGCTCCATCGACGCGCCGATCAGCCGACGACCGCACTCGGCAGCGAGCTCGCGACCGGTGGCCGTCGAGCCGGTGAAGGCAAGGTGGTCGACGACGTCGAGAATCGCCGGGCCGACCACAGAGCCGCGTCCCGCCACGACCTGCCACACGTCGGCGGGCAAGCCCGCCTCCGCGGCGAGCGCTCGTGCCGCCAGCAGGCTGAGCGGGGCCTGGGAGTCGGCCTTGCTGAGCACGGCATTGCCGGCCAACAGCGCCGGGATCACGTCGCCGACCGCCAGGAACAGCGGGTAGTTCCACGGCGCGATGACCCCGATCAGTCCCTTGGGCCGGTGGGCCACGTGGGTGCGAACGACGCCGGGCGTGCCGGACGCCGCCTTCGCGTCGGCGAGGTACGCCGCGCTGTGCGTGCCGTAGTGAGCCGCCACCGCCGGCAGGCCGAGCAGCTCGATGGAGGCGTGCACCCGCGACTTCCCCGTCTCCCACTGCACGACGTCGAGGAGGCGCTCTCGATGCTGGAGGGTGAGCTTCGCGAAACGCAGCATGATGGCGACCCGTTCGTCGAGCGGTCGCGCCGCCCAGTCCACCTGAGCGGCACGGGCCCGTTCAGCGGCCGCGGTCACGTCGGCGGGACTCGACTGGGGCACGGGTGGCAACGGCAGGCCGGTGTAGGGCTCGGTGGCCGACGACGAGGTCGTACCGGACGACGCCACCATGGCCAACAGCTGCTCGACGTACGCCTGGTCGACTCGGGGTGGGGGGTTCATCGACCTTCCTCCCGCTCGAATGCCCGGGCCGCGATGGGGTGATGCGTCCACCGTCTCGGCAGCCGTCGCACCACCGGGTCGAGCGCCCGCACGCAGCGAGCGAACCGTTGGTAACGCCGATCCTGGTCACTGGTCCACGGCAGCTCGAGGATCTCACGACCCCGTGCCGGCATGCCGCCGATGGTGACGAATGCACTCAGCGCGTTGATCGGCCGTCTCGCGAGGCGCCAGACCAGTCCCGGCACCCGGCCGGGCTTCGGCCACCCCTTGGTGGCGTAGCCGACGCCGTAGGCAGCCGTCTTGTGGCGCACCAACCCGTGCGCAAGCATGTCCTCCCAGTAGTCCTCGAACTCCGCCCAGGTGCGCGGCACCGAGCGGGCACTGACTCCATAGCGCGCGAACCAGGTCACCGACTCGGCGATCAACTGGTCCTTCTCGGCCGTGCTCAGTGGCCGGATGAACGTGTCGGCCGCGGTCACCAGGTGCTCGACGAAGGTCGCATGAGCCCAGTAGTAGGTGGCCGGGTTGAGCGCGCTGTAGGGCCTGCCCCCTAGGTCGGCGGGCAGCCGGCCCTTGATGTCTTTGTGGAAGTCGCGCACCTCGTGGCCGGCGGCGACCGGGTCTGCGCCGTAGACCGTGGTGAAGATGGGCGGGATGCTCCGCTGCAGCCGAGCCAAGGTCTCCTCGAACCACACCGAGTGCTCCTCGACGCCCTGCCCCAGCGAGGGCAGCATGTTCTGCAGCACCGCGGCGCGCGGACCGAGCAGCGCCAGGCGCTTGTCGGCGAAGAACTGCCAGGTCAGTGACCTCGGACCCAGGGGCAGGCCTCCCGCAGGCAGATCCTGGGTCGACTCTTGCGCAGCCAGCGACATGGGCCCGATGATACATTGGAATGAAATTGATTCAATGGCTCGGAGGCAGTGCATGACCACGACCGCAAATGTCGCTCTCCGCGAGGCCACCGGTCCCCGGTTCGGCCTGGTGCACCTGCTCAAGCTGCGCAAGGAACCTGTGAAGCACGCCGCGTGGTTGCAGGAACGCTACGGCGAGGTCTACACGATGCGGGCCTTCGGCACCGACATGCACGTGGTCAACGGCCCGGACGCCTTCGAGCAGCTGTTCGTCAACCGCGACAAGATCTTCGCCAGCGGTCCGGCGTGGATGCGATTCATCGGCCCGTTCTTCCCCAGGGGCTTGATGCTGCTCGACTCAGAGGAACACCTGCACCATCGCCGGATCATGCAGCACGCGTTCGGCAACGACGAGCTGCGTCGCTACCACTCCATGATGATGCCGCACCTGCGACGCAACCTCGCGGCGTGGGAGGGCACCGAAAAGCCGTTGCTGCAACGGATGTTCAAGGACCTCACTCTCGACCTTGCCCTCGAGGTCTTCGTCGGGGTCGACCTTGCGCCTGCCGAGCGGCGCCGGATCAATCGGGCGTTCATCGACTCCGTCCGGGCTGGCACCTCGATCATCCGGCGCGAGCTGCCCGGCGGCATCGGCCCCTGGTCGAAGGGGCTGGCCGCCCGTCGGGTGCTCGAAGAGTTCTTCTACGACGCCCTGCCCGCGAAGCGACGCGACGGCGGCGACGACCTGTTCGGTCAGCTGTGCCTGGCCCAGGACGACGACGGCAACGAGTTCAGCGACGAGGACATCGTCAATCACATGATCTTCCTGCTGATGGCCGCCCACGACACCACGACAACCACCATGACCTCGATGGCCTACATGCTGGCCAAGCACCCCGAGTGGCAGGAGCGCTGTCGTTCGGAGGCGCAGGCGATGTCGGACCCGTCGTACGACGACGCGCAGAGGCTCACCGAGCTCGACCTGGTGATGAAGGAGTCCCTGCGGATGTGCGCGCCCGTGCCGACCATCCCCCGGACCGCCCTCCGCGAGACCTCGGTCAGCGGCTATCGGATCCCGAAGGGCGCAGTTGTCACTTCCTCGCCCTACACCAACCACTACCGCGACGAGGTGTGGCCGGACCCCGATCGGTTCGACCCCGAGCGCTTCTCGAGTGAGCGCCACGAGGACAAGGTGCACCGCTTGGCGTTCGAGGCCTTCGGCGCCGGCGTACACAAGTGCATCGGCATGCACTTCGCGGGCATGGAGGTGCGAGCCACGTTTCACGAGCTGCTGACCACCTACCGCTGGTCGGTGCCGGAAGGCTACGAGATGCCGATCGACCTCGCAGCGCTCCCGGTCGCGCGGGACGGGCTCCCCGTCACCCTGGAGAAGCTATGAGCGACCTCATCCTCGATGCGGCCCGTGACGTCTTCGAGCAGTACGGCGCCCGCCGCGCCAACATCGATGACGTCGCCCGTGCGGCCGGCATCAGCCGCAGCACGCTCTACCGCGCCTACCCCAACAAGGAGGCGCTGCTGGCGGCGGTGGTGGCCCGCGAGACCAACGCGTTCTTCGATGAGCTGGATCGAATCGCAGCCGATCTCCCTCCCCAGGAGGCAATCATCGAGTGCTTTGTGTGGGGCATGTCGATGATGCGCGACATCCCGGTGCTCGGCCGGCTCGGCCAGACGGAGCCTGAGATGGTCGCCGGCCTGGACCGGAACGGGTCGCTGATCCTGGCTCACACGGACCGGGTGGCGCGCACCTTGCGCAGGTCCGGGGCCCGGATGCCCGACGACGAGCTGCACCTGGTCGGCGAGCTCCTCCTGCGGCTGTCGTCCACGTTCCTGCTCGACCCGAGTGGCAGTCTCGACGTCACCGACCCCAGCGCCGTCCGCGACTACGCCAAGCGCTACCTGTCACCACTGGTCGACTAGGCCTCGATCGAGCCACCAGGGCCGCCAGGTGCTACGCGGGACCGACGATGGCCAGGATCTCTGGCTGGTCGAAGACCTCCGCTGCGATCTCCTGTACGTCGACCAGGGTGACGTCGTCAATGCGAGCGATCACCTCGTCGATGCCCAGCAGATCGTCGTAGACGAGCTCCGACTTCCCGAGCCGGGACATCCGTGAGCCGGAGTCCTCGAGCCCCAGCACCAGACCGCCGCGCAGCTGACCCTTGCCGCGCTCGAGCTCAGCCTCGGTGATGCCGTGCGCGGCCACCCGGGAAAGCTCCATCCGTACTGTCGACAGCACGTCGTCGAGCTTGTTGGGAAGGCATCCGACCGAAACGCCCACGAGACCCGAGTCGGCGTGGTGGGTCGCGAAGGAGAAGACCGAGTAGGCCAGGCCGCGGCGCTCCCGCACCTCCTGGAAGAGGCGACTCGACGTGCCGCCACCCAACGCCGTGTTGAGCACGCCGAGGGCGAAGCGTCGGTCGTCGGCGCGCGGCAAACCCTTCATGCCGAGCACCAGGTTGACCTGCTCGAAGGGGCGGGTCGCCTCGACCAGTCCGGGGCGCACCCGCGGTGCCCGACGCGAAGCACGCACGGGATCCGGTGTCTCCGCTCCGGACAGGAAGCCGTTGCGGCCGAAGGACCGCTTCACGGCGCGGACCACGGCCGCGTGGTCGAGGTTGCCAGCCACCGACACGACCATGTTGCTCGCCCGGTAGTGCTGGCGGTAGAAGCGCATGATCTGGCTGCGCGTCAGCGCCTCGATCGAGGCGGCGGAGCCGGCTATCGGGCGGCCCAGCGGCGACTCCTTACCCCAGGCCTGCTCGGCAAACAGGTTGTGTACGACGTCGTCAGGGTCGTCGTCGTGCATCGCGATCTCGTCGAGGATCACGTCGCGCTCGGCCTCGACGTCCTCAGCCGTGATCAACGAACTGGTGATCATGTCGCCCAGGACATCGACGGCAAGGGGGAGGTCGCCGTCCAGCACCCTCGCGTGGAAGCAGGTGTACTCCTTGGCGGTGAAGGCGTTGAACTCCCCACCGACCGCGTCGAGCGCGATCGAGATGTCCAGGGCCGACCGCTCGGTCGTGCCCTTGAACAGCAGGTGTTCGAGGAAGTGGGAACAGCCGTGCACCTTCGGCGACTCATCGCGCGAGCCGACTCCGACCCACACGCCGATGCTGGCCGACCTGGTGCCGGCCATCTGCTCGGTCACCACCCGCAAGCCGCCGGGCAGCACCGTGCGGCGGACCCGTGAGGTCACCTGACCGGCGTCGTCCTTGACGGTCATCACCGTCCGCGTCGAGCCCACCTTCTGGGCTGAACCGGACAGCCGGCCCCCAGGACTCTGGGGACCGGCCGTCTGGGACTTGTTCGTCACGAAGAGGTCACTCCTCGTCGGCCGCCTCGACGCTCGCCGCGTCAGCGTCAGCGTCTGCCTCGGCGTCAGCAGCACCGGCGGCGTCGTCCTCGACCACGGGGATCAACGACAGCTTGCCGCGGTCGTCGATCTCGGCGATCTGGACCTGGATCTTCTGACCGACCGCCACGATGTCCTCGACTGCGTCGACCCGCTTGCCGCCGGCCAAGGCGCGCAGCTTGCTGATGTGCAGCAGGCCGTCCTTGCCGGGCATCAGCGAGATGAACGCACCGAAGTTGGTCGTCTTCACGACCGTGCCGAGGTAGCGCTCGCCGATCTCAGGCATGGTCGGGTTGGCGATGGCGTTGACCGCGGCGCGAGCAGCCTCCGCCGCCTCGCCGTTGGTCGCACCGATGTAGACGGTGCCGTCGTCCTCGATCGACAACGTCGCGCCGGTGTCGTCCTGGATCTGGTTGATCACCTTGCCCTTGGGCCCGATGACCTCGCCGATCTTGTCGACGGGCACGCGCACGGAGATGATCCGCGGTGCGTGGATCGACATCTCCTCAGGCGCGTCGATGGCCTCGGCCATCACGTCGAGGATGGCGATCCGCGCGTCCTTGGCCTGGTTGAGGGCTGCCGCGAGCACCTCGGCCGGGAGTCCGTCGAGCTTGGTGTCGAGCTGGAGCGCGGTCACGAACTCGCGGGTGCCGGCGACCTTGAAGTCCATGTCGCCGAACGCGTCTTCGGCGCCGAGGATGTCGGTCAGGGCGACATACTGCGTCGCGCCGTCCACCTCACCAGAGATCAGACCCATCGCGATGCCGGCAACCGAGGCCCGCAACGGGACGCCGGCCTGGAGCAGCGACAGGGTCGAGGCGCACACGGAGCCCATCGAGGTCGAGCCGTTGGAGCCCATGGCCTCGGAGAGCTGACGGATGGCGTAGGGGAACTCCTCACGCGTCGGCAGCACGGGCAGCAGCGCTCGACGAGCCAGCGCACCATGCCCGACCTCGCGACGCTTCGGCGAACCGACGCGACCGGTCTCACCGGTGGAGAACGGCGGGAAGACGTACTTGTGCATGTAGCGGCGCGACTTCTCGGGCGACAGCGTGTCGAGCTTCTGCTCGAGGGTGAGCATGTTGAGGGTGCTGACACCCAGGATCTGGGTCTCACCGCGCTCGAAGAGGGCCGAACCGTGCACCCTCGGGATCACGCCGACCTCGGCGTGCAGCGGACGGATGTCGGCGAGGCCGCGGCCGTCCATCCGGACCTTGTCGCGGAGCACGCGCTCGCGGACCAGTGCCTTGGTGAGCGAACGGAACGCAGCGCCGATCTCCTTCTCACGGCCCTCGAAGTCGCCGGCGAGCTTGTCGAGCAGCCCACCCTTGATCTCGTCGAGGCGCGACTCACGCTCCAGCTTGTCGGCGATGGTGAGGGCCTGGGCGGTCTCGTCCTTCACCGACGACTCGACGGCGGCGTAGGCGTCGTCCTCGTAGTCGAGGAAGATCGGGAACTCCTGGACCGGCTTGGCGGCAATGCCAGCCAGCTGGGCCTGGGCGTCGCACAGCTGCTTGATGAACGGCTTGGCGGCGTCGAGGCCACCGGCCACGATCTCTTCGTTGGGAGCCTGGGCTCCGCCCTGGACGAGGTTCCAGGCCGTCTCGGGCGCCTCGGCCTCGACCATCATGATCGCGACGTCGCCGGTGTCGGTGACGCGTCCGGCGACCACCATGTCGAAGACGGCGCCTTCGAGCTGGCTGTGGCTGGGGAACGCGACCCACTGGCCCTCGATCAGCGCGACGCGGACGCCGCCGACCGGGCCGGAGAACGGCAGGCCGGAGAGCTGGGTGGACAGCGACGCCGCGTTGATCGCGAGCACGTCGTAGGGGGCGTCAGGGTTGAGCGCCATCACCGTGATGACGACCTGGACCTCGTTGCGGAGACCCTTCTTGAAGGTCGGACGCAGCGGGCGGTCGATCAGGCGGCAGGTGAGGATGGCGTCCTCACCGGGACGGCCCTCGCTCCGGAAGAAGGAGCCGGGGATCTGACCCGCGGCATACATCCGCTCCTCGACGTCGATCGTCAGAGGAAAGAAGTCGAAGTGGTCCTTGGGGTGCTTGCCGGCCGTGGTGGCCGAGAGCAGCATCGTGTCGTCGTCGAGGTAGGCAGTGACCGATCCGGCTGCCTGGCGGGCCAGGAGGCCGGTCTCGAACTTGACGGTGCGGGTGCCGAACTTGCCGTTGTCGATAACGGTCTCGACGGCGTGGATTTCTGGTTCTGTCACTTTGGACTGTCCTTGTGTTCGCGAAGCGAACCGCAGGTGAGCCGCTGCTGCCCGACACTCGATGGTCGGACGGGGGGCCGGTCTTCGATCGAGACCCGCAGGCGTTCCGGTCACTTCTGCCTGTTGTCAGGAGAGGGGCACCGGGACCCTGAAGATCACTACCGAGGACCGGGCCATGGCTCAGCGGTCGCTCCAGTTGATGTTCTTCTATTCAGTTATGACTGTACGCAATAGCAACGAAGGGACCCACCAGACGGTGAGTCCCAACGGAGAAGTCAGCGGCGCAGGCCGAGGCGCTCGATGATCGAGCGGTAACGGTCGATCTCGGTCTTGCGCAGGTAGTTGAGCAAGCGCCGACGCTGGCCCACCAGGAGCAGCAGGCCACGACGGCTGTGGTGGTCGTGCTTGTGCTCCTTCAGGTGCTCGGTCAGGTGGCTGATGCGATGGCTGAGCAGCGCGATCTGCACCTCGGGCGAACCGGTGTCGCCGTCGGTCATGGCGTACTCGGCGATGATCTTCTTCTTCGTCGCTGCGTCGGTTCCGATCGACATGCGGCTCCTTCTGGTTCACTCGTTGCGCGGCGCGCCGGGGCCTGTTCACCCGGGCACTCTGGATCCGCGGCCGTTGCACGGCAGATATCTGGATCATTGCCCCTCTCGGGACAACCGAAGCAGCGTATCGCGAGGCGGATTCAGCCCCAAAACGGCGCAGCGCGCCCGCGGAGCAGCCGTGACACGATGCTCCCATGGGTCTGTTGGCGAAGGGACCGGTGCCGAGTGACTTCACGGGCACTCGGCTGGGCGTGTGCAACCTCTGCGAGGCGATCTGCGGGATCGAGCTGACCATCGAGCAGGGTGAGGTCACCTCGATCCGGGGCAACAAGGCTGATCCGCTCTCCCGTGGCTACATCTGCCCCAAGGGCGTCGCCATGGCCGATATCTACACCGACCCCGACCGGCTACGGCGACCGGTGAAGAGGGTCGGCGAGGGCGCAGAGGCCGACTGGGTCGAGATCGGCTGGGACGAGGCCCTCGACCTGGTCGCCGACAAGCTCGCGCAGACCATCGAGCAGCACGGGCGCAACGCTGTGGGGGTCTACCTGGGCAACCCCAGTGCCCACTCGCTCGGCTCGGCCACTCACGGGATCGCCATGGTGAAGTCGCTGCGCACCCGTAACCGCTTCAGTGCCTCCTCGGTCGACCAGATCCCGCACCAGTTCGTGGCCTGGCAGCTCTACGGCCACCAGCTCATGCTGCCCGTCCCCGACATCGACCGGACCTCGTACTTCCTGGTCTTCGGGGCCAACCCGATGGCCTCCAACGGATCGCTGATGACCGTGCCCGACTTTCCCAACCGGGTGCGCGACCTCAAGGCCCGCGGCGGCCGGATGGTGGTGATCGATCCGCGACGCACCGAGACCGCCAAGGTCGCCACCGACCACCACTTCGTCCGGCCCGGCACCGACGCCGTGGTGCTGCTGGCGATGCTCAACGTGCTGCTCGCGGAGGACCTGACCACCCCGCCGGCGTACGTCGACAACATCGACCGGGTCGCTGAGCTGGTCGCCGACTTCACGCCCGAGGGCGCCGAGCCGCTCAGCGGAGTACCGGCTGCCGTGATCCGGCAGCTCACCCGCGAGTTCGCGGCGGCCGACGGCGCCGCGGCCTACGGACGGATCGGCGTCTCGACCCACGGGTTCGGCTCGATCTGCCAGTGGGCGATCCAGCTGCTCAACCTGCTCACCGGCAACTTCGACCGAGAAGGCGGGGTGCTCTTCCCGGAGCCCGCGGTCGACGTGGTCGGGCGCCGGATCATCGGCCCGGGTCACTTCGACATCTGGCAGAGCCGGGTGCGGGGCGCCAAGGAGTTCGCCGGCGAGCTCCCGGTCGCCACCCTGACCGAGGAGATCGAGACGCCCGGGGAGGGACAGATCCGGGCGATGCTGACCAACGCCGGCAACCCGGTGCTGTCTACCCCGGACGGCAAGCGACTCGCCGAAGCCCTGGCGGGCCTCGACTTCATGGTTGCCATCGACATCTACATCAACGAGACGACCCGCCACGCCGACGTGATCCTGCCCCCGACGTCTGGACTCGAGCGCGACCAGTACGACCTGGTGTTCCACAACTTCGCGGTCCGCAACACCGCGCGCTACACGCCTGCGGTCTTCGCGAAGGACAAGGACCAGCGCCACGACTGGCAGATCTACGGCGAGCTGGCCTCCAGGTTGCAGGATCGAGTCGGCTCCAGACTTCCGCTCAAGGCGCGGCTGATGGGCAGGGCCCGGATGGCGATGTCTCCAGCAACACTGCTTACCGGGCTGCTCCTCACCGGTCGCAAGACGACCATGCTGCAGCTGCGGGCACACCCAGAGGGCGTCGACCTCGGCCCGTTGAAGCCCACCATGCCCGAGCGGCTGCAGACCAAGGGAAAGCGGATCGACCTGGCCCCTGAGCTGGTGGTCTCCGACCTCGACCGACTACGCGAGACTCTGGCGGGCCCAGCGCCTGCGAATCCCGACGAGCTGCTGCTGATCGGGCGGCGGCACAAGCAGGACTGCAACTCGTGGATGCACAACACTCCCCGGCTCACCCGCGGCAAGCCGCGCCACCACCTCCTGATGCATCCAGACGATCTCGCAACTCGTGGCATCTCCGACGGCGACCGCGTGGTCGTCTCGTCGCGGGTGGGCAGGGTCGAGGTCGAGGCCACCGGGGTCGACGACATGATGCCCGGCGTCGTGTCCCTCCCCCACGGCTACGGCCACCAGGTGGCCGGCACTCGGCAAGGACACGCCTCCACGGTCTCCGGAGTGTCGATCAACGACCTCACCGACCCGGAACGGCTCGACGTCTCCGGCAACGCCGCGCTCAACGGCGTACCGGTGACGGTGCTCCCGGCCTGAGCTCCCAAGTGGGTCGGGAGTTCAGCCTGCCCGTTCAAGTACGGCCAGCACCGCTGCTCGGCCCTGGGCAGGATCGGTAGCCGCCAACGCCGCCTCGGCCGCCTCCTCGCAGGTGTCCATGGTGACCGTGGCAAGACGGGCTGCCACGGGCCGGACGGCCGCCGCGGCCATGGACAAGGACGTGATCCCCATGCCGACCAGGGCGCAGGCCAGCACCGGGTCGGCCGCGGCCTCTCCGCACACGCCCACCGGCTTGCCGGCCTGTTTGCCGGCCTCTGCGGTGATCGCCACCAGCTGGAGGACGGCCGGCTGCCATGGGTCGGTGAGGTGCGCCAGGTCGGTGGCCATCCGGTCGGCCGCCATCGTGTACTGCGTCAGGTCGTTGGTGCCGATTGAGAGAAAGTCGACGACCTCGAGCATGCGGTGGGCGAGCAACGCAGCGCTCGGCACCTCGACCATCACCCCCGCCGGTAGGCCACGCGCCCGGACTTGGGTGGCGAACTCGTCGGCCTCCGCGACGGTCGCCACCATAGGAGCCATCACCCAGGTCTCGGTCGAGGTGCGAGCAGCGGCGGCGGCGATGGAGTCGAGCTGGCGCTCCAGCAGCCCCGGGTTGTCGTGGGCCAGCCGCAGGCCGCGTACGCCGAGGGCGGGGTTCTCCTCGTCATGCTGGGAGGCGAACGCCACCGGCTTGTCGGAGCCGGCGTCGAGGGTGCGAACGACGACGTGGCGGCCGTTACCGAAGGCGCCGAGCACGGTCGCGTAGATGTCGGTCTGCTCCTCGACCGTTGGCTCCTCGATGCGGTTGAGGAAGCACAGCTCGGTGCGGAACAGCCCGACGCCCTCGACCGGGGCGAGCGCCGAGGAGATCGCGGACTCTCCGTCGGCCACGTTGGCCAGCAACTTCACCGGGGTGCCGTCCGCTGTGGCAGCCCTGCCGGACCAGGACGCGACCGCGGCCCGGTCCGTCTCGTCGCGCTCCACGGCGGCGCGGGCACGGGTCGCGTCCACGCCCGACTCGACGGTGCCGGCAGTGCCGTCGACCAGCAGCCACGTGCCCGCGGCCACCGTCATGGCTCGTGCCACGCCCACCACGCAGGGGATCCCGAGCTGCCGGGCGATGATCGCGGTGTGGCTGGTCGGACCGCCCCGCTCGGTCACCAGGGCGCGGACGAGCTCGGGGTCGAGCCCGGCCGTGTCGGCGGGAGCGAGGTCCTCGGCGACCAGCACCACCGCCTCGGGTGGGGTCGGCACCCCGGGCTCGGGTACGCCGACGATGCGGGCGACCAGCCGGCGCTCGATGTCACGGAGGTCGGTGACCCGCTCCGCCATCAGGCCGCCCATGTCGGCGAACACGCCCGCGAACTTCTCGACGGCGGCAGCGACGGCGGTCAACAGGTCGTCGCCGGCCCGCAGCCGCTGCCGCACCGACCCGCGGAGGCCGCGGTCCCGCGCCATGCCTGCACTCGCGGTGAGCACCTCGGCGGCCGAGCCGCTGGCCTGTTCGGCCTTGGCGGCGAATCCGGTGGCCACGGCATCGACGGCCGCGTCGTACGCCATCAGGGCGCCCTCAGGGTCGTCGAAACTGCCCGTGCCGAACTCGGCGATCGCCTGTGGAGAGACCTCCCCTCGCACGACCAGAGCCGGAGCGAAGGCCATGCCAAGCACCACGGCGGTCCCCCGCAGCGCCACCGGCGATTCGGGCGAAGAGTCGGGCCAGGAGTCGGGCGGAGCAGTCGGGGGGTGAGCGGAGTGAGTGACCACGCTCACAATTTAACCCCCGTTTCCCTTGACCGTCAACAGACACGGGTGTAAAACAACAGATACAAAGATCCAAAGCCACAGAAGTGAAAGGTCAAGACCATGTACGCGGAGGAGCGCCAGCAGGCCATGGTCACGCTGATCGCCGACCGGGGTCGGCTTTCGGTCAACCAGCTGGCGGAGCAGTACGCCATCACCACCGAGACGGTCCGTCGTGATCTCACCGCCCTGGAGCGCGTCGGCCTGGTCCGCCGCGTGCACGGCGGGGCCGTCCCTGCCGGCGCGCTCAGCACGATCGAGTCCGCGCTCGGCGAGCGCGACACCGCCCACACCGCCGAGAAGGACAGGATCGCCAGGGCTGCCCTCGACTTGCTGCCCGGTGACGGCGGGAGCGTCCTCTTCGACGCCGGCTCGACCACCGCACGTGCCGCGGCCGCTCTGCCGACTGACGCGCGACTGACCGTCTTCACCAACGGCCTTCCCGTCGCCAGCAGGCTGGTCGGTCACCCCCAGCTGGATCTGCATCTGCTGCCGGGCAGGGTGCGCCGCACCACCCAGGCGGCGGTGGGGTCCGACACCGTCGCAGCCCTCTCCCACCTCCGGGTCGATGTCGCCTTCGTCGGCACCAACGGCCTCACCGTCGGGCACGGCTTCACCACCCCCGATCCCGACGAGGCCGCCACCAAGCGCGCCATCGTGGCTGCGGCGAGGAGCGTGGTGGTGCTCGCCGACTCCACCAAGTTCGGCCTGGAAGCCGCTGTCCGGTTCGCGGACATCGACCACGCCGACGTCCTGATCACCGACGGCGCGGTCGCGGAGGCCGATGTCCGCGCCCTGGAGCGGGCCGGCGTGCAGGTCGTGGTCGCGTGATCGTCACCCTGACCGCCAACCCCAGCACCGACCGGACGGTCCGGCTGGCCCAACCCCTGCAGCGCGGTGCGGTGCAGCGCGCCGAGTCGGTGACCTCGCAGGCCGGTGGCAAGGGAGTCAACATCTCTCGTGCGGCGGTCACCGCGGGGGTGCCCACGATCGCCGTGCTCCCGGCTCTCAGCCTTGATCCCTTCGTGCTCGAGCTCACCGCCGCCGGCATCCCGTGCGACCCGGTGCCGGCCGCCGGCCCGCCAAGGGTCAACCTCACGATCAGTGAGCCCGATGGGACGACGACCAAGCTCAACAACCCCGGCCCGGAGGCCACTCCCGAGATCCTCGAGGCGCTGGCGACCCGGCTCCTGGTCCACGCGGCCGATGCCGCCTGGGTGGTGCTGGCCGGATCCCTCCCACCCGGAGCGCCGATCGGTTGGTACGCCGACCTGGTCGCCGCGCTGGCCGACAGCCCGGCCCGGGTGGCCGTCGACACCAGCGACGCCCCTCTCGGCGCGCTGGTCGACGCGCTTGCAACTTCTCAACCGCACCTGATGAAGCCCAACGGCCACGAGCTGGCCTCGTTCACGGGCGCCGACGCCGACGAGCTGGAGGCTGACCCCCGGCTCGCGGCGGTGGCCGCGCGAACACTGGTCGATGCGGGCGTCGAGTCCGTGCTCGCCACTCTCGGGGCCGAGGGCGCGGTGCTGGTGACCAGGTCGGGAGCCTGGCACGCCACTCCCCCACCCACCGACGTCGTCAGCACCGTCGGTGCCGGCGACTCCAGCCTTTTCGGCTATCTCCTCGGTCACCTGCGCAGGCAGGACCCCGAGTCACGACTTGCGCTCGCCGTCGCCTACGGCAGCGCCGCAGCAAGTTTGCCCGGCACGACCATCCCCATCCCCTCGCAGGTCCGTCCCGAACTGGTCCGGGTGCGCGAGCTCCACCTCACCCAAGGAATGTGAACGCCATGCCCGCTCTCATCACCACCGACCTCGTCCGGCTCGATGCCGACCTCGGACCCGACAAGCACGACACCATCCGGGCGCTCGCCCGGATCGTCGGCGACGCGGGCCGGGCCGCCGACGTGCAGCAGCTGGTCGCCGATGCCCTCGCCCGGGAGGAGACCTCGGCCACGGGCCTGCCGGGCCGGATCGCCATCCCGCACTGCCGCACAGCAGGCGTGACCGAGCCGACCCTGGCCTTCGTGCGGCTGGCGCCGCCCGTCGACTTCGGCGCCAAGGACGGTGCGGCCGACCTCGCGTTCCTGATCTGCGCCCCCCAGGGCGGCGACAACACCCACCTGCAGCTCCTCACCAAGCTGGCGCGCGCGTTGGTGAAGCCCGACTTCACCAACGCTCTTCGCAGCGCCGCGAGCACCGACGAGGTGGTAGCGCTGATCAGCGAGGTGGTCGAGCCGGCGCCGGACTTGGGCGGCGCCACTACACCCGCTGCCCCACCCGCAGCGGCAGTGACCGTCGCCACCGCGACGAAAAGTCTGGTGGCCGTCACCGCTTGCCCGACCGGCATCGCCCATACCTACATGGCCGCAGAGGCACTCGAGGCGGCGGCCGAGCGGGCCGGTGTCGAGATCGCCGTCGAGACCCAGGGCTCGGCCGGGTCGACCCCACTCGCTCCGGACACGATCGCGGCCGCGGCCGCGGTGATCTTCGCCGTCGACGTGGGCGTCCGCGACCGATCCCGCTTCGCCGGCCTGCCGATGGTGTCCTCCGGCGTCAAGAGGCCGATCGAGGACGCGGACGCGATGGTGGCCGAGGCCCTCCGCTACGCCGACGACCCGGCTGCTCCGCGCGTCGAGGGCAGCGCCGCCGACGCAGCGAGCGGGGGTGGGCCAAGCAGCGAGTCCTGGGGCGCCCGGACCCGCCGGGTGCTGATGACCGGCGTCTCGTACATGATCCCCTTCGTCGCCGCCGGTGGTCTGCTGATCGCGCTCGGCTTCCTGTTGGGCGGATACGAGATCGTCGGCCCTTACGGCGACATCGCCGTCAACAACACGCTGTTCGACCTCCCCGACCCGGACGCGTTGGGGCTCGAGCACGCGCTGTTCGGCTCGGGCCTGCTGGCCTACATCGGAGCCCTGTTCTTCATCATCGGCAAGACCGCGTTCATGCTCTTCATCCCGGCCCTGGCCGGATACATCGCGTACGCGATCGCCGACCGACCCGGCATTGCGCCTGGCTTCGTCGTGGGTGGCCTGGCCACCAACCTCTTCAACGTGCAGACCTCGGCTGCCGAGCCGGCCGCGTTGCCGGCCACGGGTTTCCTCGGCGCGATCATCGGCGGCGTGCTCGCCGGACTGATCGCACACTGGATCTCCGGCCGAAAGGTGCCTTCCTGGGCCCGCGGCCTGATGCCGGTGCTGGTGATCCCGCTCGTCACCTCGATCGTCGCTGGGCTGTTGATGCTGGTCGTGCTCGGCCGCCCGATCAGCTGGTTGATGGACCAGCTCGCCGACGGCCTCAACTCGATGAGCGGGAGCAGCGCAGTCCTGCTCGGCGCCGTCCTCGGGCTGATGATGGCCTTCGACATGGGCGGCCCGCTCAACAAGGTGGCCTACAGCTTCGCGGCCGTCGGCGTCGGCGGAGCCTCGCTGGCTGCCGACGCTCCCGAGCTGAAGATCATGGCCGCGGTCATGCTCGCCGGCATGGTGCCCCCGATCGCGCTGGCCCTCGCGACCGTCGTCCGCCCAGGACTCTTCGACGTCGCGGAGCGGGAGAACGGCAAAGCCGGCTGGCTGCTCGGAGCGTCCTTCATCACCGAGGGTGCGATCCCGTTCGCCGCTGCCGACCCGTTCCGGGTGATCCCCGCGATCATGCTCGGCAGCGCGGTCACCGGCGGCATGTCGGAGGCTCTCGACGTCAGTGTCCGGGCACCCCATGGGGGCATCTTCGTGCTCTTCGCCGTCGACGGCGTCGCGGGCTACCTCGTGTCGCTGGGCGCCGGAGTCGCGGTGGGTGCCCTCGCCGTGATCGTCCTCAAGTCCATCGGTCGACCCGCTGTCGTGCCGGCCACTCACTGACCCTCGATCAGCCCCGACCAACCAACCACACAGGAGAAGCCATGCCCACCAAGTCCGTCGTCGTCGGCTCAGCCGTCGGCCTCCACGCCCGCCCGGCCGCGATCATCTCCGAGGCGGCCGCCGACCTCGACTCCGAGATCTACATCGGCCTTCCGGGCGAGGAGCCGGTGGATGCCGGCTCGTCGCTAATGATCATGACCCTCGGAGCCGCCAACGGCGACACGGTCGAGGTGTCCGGCGACGACGAGGCAGCCGTGACGGCCATCGCCGCGCTGGTGGAGCAGGACCTCGACGCCTAGGGAGCTGGTCAGGGCTCGACCTCGTCGGCCTCGCGGCGGAGCGCCCGGTAGATCACCCGGGCGCCCACCGCGCGGCGCAGCTCGTTCATGATCACCGTGAAGAACTCCTTGCGGTAAACCTCATCGGTGATCGCGTAGACGGTGAAGTAGAGGCCGGAGAACGCCGCGAGGAAGACGGAGACCTGGGTCAGCTGCTCACTGAGCGGGTCGATGCCGAACAGGTGCTTCGGGGCCTCACCGGTCCAGCTCTCGATGACGCCGTCATTGATGGCGACCATGCCGAAGACGATGAAGAAGGCGAACACGGCAAGCGCCAGCAACAGGACCTGCACCGCCTGGGCGATCACCAGCACGAGCACCAGGTTGACCATCTGCAATCCCGAGACCTGCGCCTCCTCGGGCAGGTCGATGTCCTCCTCGACCAGACGCTGGGCGGCCGCCTCGAGAGGAGTGCCCTTGCTGGCCGCGGTCAGGTCGGCCGACACGATCGAGTCGTCAAAGGCGTCCAGCTCCTCGGCCAGGCGAGGCACCAGGAAGAGCACCGCAGCGGCTCCGAAGAAGAGCACCGTCCCCCACAGCACTCCACCGTCCAACGAGGCGGAGACCTGCCAGACCTCGGCGTTGATGAACAGAAATGTGATGAAGAGCAGCAACATCGGCAGTGCCCGCGTGAGCAGCGGCATCAGTAGTCCGAGGCTCCGAAACGCGCGTCGCAACGCCCAGCCCGCAATCACCTGTGTGCGCAGCGACTGCAGGGCGTAGATCGCCGCCACTGCGAGCATCACGCTCGCGCCGGTGGAGACTGCGAAGGAGACCTGGTCGGTCAACATGGCTACCGTCACCCCGGCCGCGGCACCAAGCACCACGCCCGCCACCAGCACGGAATGCGATCCGGCTGCGGGACAGCCGGCGCAGCACCTTCGCGCGAATGTCATCGACGAAGTACGGCAGCCCGTGCGCGACGAACCAGCGTTCGACGTCGCGTAGCTCCGCTGGGCTGACCATCTCAGAGGCCGAGCAGCGAGCGGGTGCGCGCGACGTCGTCGTGCATGGCCTCGACCAGCGCATCGATGGTGTCGAAGCGGAGCATGCCGCGCAGTCGGTCGACGAACGCGATCTCCACCTCCACGCCATACAGCTCGAGATCGTCGCGATCGAGCACGTAGCCCTCCACGCGGCGCTCGCGGTGACCGTCGAACGTCGGGTTGGTGCCGACGCTGATCGCCGCCGGGTAGGACGTTTCGTCGGCGAGCGGGCGCAGCCAGCCGGCGTACACGCCATCGGCGGGGGCGGCGGCCGCCGGGTCGATCGGCACGTTGGCCGTCGGGAACCCGAGCTCGTGTCCGCGCTTGTCTCCCTCCACCACCACGCCCCGGACCGCGAACGGCCGACCCAGGGCTTCGGCGGCGCCCGCGACGTCGCCCATCGACAGACAGGTGCGAATGTAGGTGGAGGACCAGACCTGGGGACCACCGTCGAGGGCGACGCCGACCGCAGCGAACCCGGCTGCCTCACCAGCGTCGCGGAGGGTGGCGACGTCGCCCGCGGCGCGGTGACCGAAACGGAAGTTGGCGCCGACGACGACGGCCTCCGCCCGGAGCGCGGTCACGAGCACGCGCTCGATGAACTCCTGGGGGTCCCAGTCGGCGACCGACCGGTCGAATGGCAGCGCCAGCAGCTGGTCCACCCCTGCCTCGCCCATCAGCTCAGCGCGAGCAGGTAGTGAGGTCAGCATCGACGGAGCGTGTTCAGGGCGGAGCACTGCCATCGGATGCGGGTCAAAGGTCACGGCGACCAGGGGCAGCCCTCGGTCGTCGGCCTCCTGCCGGGCCCGCGCGATCACGGCCCGATGGCCGCGGTGGACGCCGTCGAAGTTGCCGATGGTGACGACTGACCGACCGAGGTCGGACGGCACGTCGTCCAGCGATCGCCAGATGTGCACGGCCCGAGACTAGTGGTGTCTCGTCAGGAACCGACGAAGACCGCTACCGGACGTGCGACACCCTCGCTCGATTCGTAGAGGGCGAGGAACTCACCGTCGGGTGCGAAGACGGCACTGAGCTCGCGCAGCTCCAGCCGTAGTCGCCGTCCGACCCGGACGTCGGCCGCCTGGCCGTCGTCGAGCTCCACAGCCGGGAACGCAGCCCGGGCGGCCTCGGCAACCGGCAGGAACGCGAAGGAGTTGCTCAGCTCGTCGAGCGTGCGCGCAGCGGCGAGGCCATAGGGACCGACCGCTGTACGTCGCAGGGCAGTGAGATGACCGCCGACGCCCAGTGCGGCACCGACGTCACGCGCGATCGCCCGGATGTAGGTGCCGCTCGAGCAGCGCACCGAGATCCGTACGTCGTCGCCGTCAATCTCGCGCACGGTCAGCTCGTGGATGGAGACCCGCCGCGGTGGGAGCTCGACGGTCTCACCATCACGCACTCGCGCGTAGGCCCGCTTGCCATCGACCTTGATCGCCGACACGGCGCTTGGCACCTGGTCGATCTCGCCGACGAGATCACCGAAGGCGGTCCGGATCATCGCCGCGTCGAGACCGGCTGTCGACGCGGTCGCCGTGGTCTCACCCTCGGCGTCGTCGGTGCTGGTCGCCTTCCCCAGCCGGACGGTCGCGTCGTAGGACTTCTCGGTGAGCATCAGGTGGCCGAGCAGCCGGGTAGCCCGGTTCAAGCCGAGCACCAGCACGCCGGTCGCCATGGGGTCGAGGGTGCCGGCGTGCCCGACCTTGCGGGTGCCGGCCAGCTTGCGGACCCGGGCAACGACGTCGTGCGAGGTCATGCCGCTCGACTTGTCGACGACGACCAGCCCGGCCTCGGTGGTCACGTGAGGTCGGCGTCCTCGTCCTCGGCCTCGGCCTCGTCGTCCTCGACCGAGTCTTCGGGCTCGACCTCGCGGGGCTTCTTGTACGGGTCGGCCTCGCCGGCGTACGTCGCTCCCTCGCGCGCGGCCGCCACAGCCGCGTCGTGCTCGCGGGCCTTGGCCAGCACCTCGTCGAGCTGGCGGGCACTCTCCGGGAGCGCATCGGGGATGAAGTCGAGCGTCGGCACCAGTCGCATGCCGAGCTGCTTGGCGACCTCGGAACGAAGCACACCCTTGGCCGACTCGAGCGCCGCCGCTGTGCTCTCGCGATCGGCGTCCTCACCGAGCACGGTGTAGAAGATCGTGGCTTGCTGGCTGTCGCCGGTGAGGCGTACGTCGGTGATCGTGACGAAACCCAGACGCGGGTCCTTGATCCGTCGCTCCAGCATCTCGGCGACGATCACCTGGATCCGGTCGGCGATCTTGCGCACGCGGGGACTAGCCATGGTTCATTCCTATCGTCGACCCGGCTCTTGTTCACGGGAGGGTGCGTCGACCCGGCCCGACCTCACATGATGCCCCGCCGACCCGGCCCTTCTTCACACAAGTGAGGTGAAGACGGGCCGGGTCGACGGTTTCTGGCGTGAAGAGCAGCCGGGTCGACAGGGTGATCAGGCGCGCGGAATCTCGCGCATCTCGAACGCCTCCACGACGTCGCCTTCCTTGACGTCCTGGAAGTTGCGGAGCACCAGACCACACTCGAAGCCCTCGCGGACCTCCGAGGCGTCGTCCTTCTCGCGCTTGAGCGAGAGCAGGTCGAGGTTGTCGGCCACCACAGCACCGTCGCGGATGACCCGGACCTTGGCGTTGCGACGGATGACACCGCTGGTGACCATGCAGCCGGCGATGTTGCCGATCTTGGACGAGCGGAAGATCGCGCGGATCTCCGCCTGGCCCAGCGTCGACTCCTCGAACTCGGGCTTGAGCATGCCCTTGAGGGCTGCCTCGATCTCGTCGATCGCCTGGTAGATGACCGAGTAGTAGCGAATCTCGACACCTTCCTTGTCCGCCATCTCGGTTGCCTTGCCCTGGGGCCGGACGTTGAAGCCGATGATGATGGCGTCGGAGGCCGCGGCCAGGTCGACGTTGGTCTCGGTGATCGCACCAACGCCGCGGTCGATCACGCGGATGCCGACGTCCTCGCCTACATCGATGTTGGACAGGGCGTCCTCGAGCGCCTCGACCGAACCAGAGACATCGCCCTTCAGGATGAGGTTGAGCTCTTGGCTCTCGCCCTTCTCCATGGAGGCCATGAAGTCCTCGAGGGTACGACGCACGCGACGCTTGGCCTGCATGGCTGCGCGCTCACGGGCTTCGCGCTTCTCGGCGATCTGGCGAGCCATCCGGTCATCGTCGACAACGATGAAGTTCTGGCCGGCACCTGGCACCGCCGTCAGACCGAGCACCATCGCGGGGCGCGACGGGTCGGCCTCCTCGATGTTGTCGCCGTGCTCGTCGAGCATGGCGCGCACGCGGCCGTAGCCAGCACCCGCCACGATCGAGTCGCCCACGCGCAGCGTTCCACGCTGGACCAGCACCGTGGCCACCGGACCGCGGCCGCGGTCCAGGTGCGCCTCGACCACCAGGCCCTGGGCATCCTGGACGGGGTTGGCCCGCAGGTCCAAGGAGGCGTCAGCAGTCAGGATGACGGCCTCGAGCAGCTTGTCCAGGTTGAGCTCGGACTTGGCCGAGACATCGACGAACATGGCGTCGCCGCCGTACTCCTCGGGCACCAGGCCGTAATCGGCCAGCTGGCCACGGACCTTGGTCGGGTCCGCCTCGGGCTTGTCGATCTTGTTGACCGCGACCACGATCGGCACGCCAGCAGCCTTGGCATGGTTGAGCGCCTCGACCGTCTGCGGCATCACGCCGTCGTCGGCCGCGACCACGAGGATCGCGATGTCGGTCGCCTGCGCACCACGGGCACGCATGGCGGTGAACGCCTCGTGACCGGGCGTGTCGATGAAGGTGATCCGACGCTCGGTGCCGTCGACATCGGTGTGGACCTGGTAGGCACCGATGTGCTGGGTGATGCCACCGGCCTCCTTGTTGATCTGGTCGGCGTTGCGCAGCGCGTCGAGCAGCTTGGTCTTTCCGTGGTCGACGTGACCCATCACGGTCACGACGGGCGGCCGGATGACCAGGTCGCTCTCACCGCCCTCGTCCAGACCGAACTCGAGGTCGAACGACTCGAGGAGCTCGCGGTCCTCATCCTCGGGCGAGACCACCTCGACGATGTAGTTGAGCTCCTCACCGAGCAGCTGCAGGGTCGCGTCGTTGACGGACTCCGTCGCCGTGACCATCTCACCGAGATGGAAGAGCATCTGCACCAGCTGTGCCGCGTCCACGCCCACCTTGTCGGCGAAGTCGGTCAGCGAGGCACCACGGGCCAGGCGCACTGTCTCGCCCTCGCCCTTGCGGACGCGCATGCCGCCCAGGGTCGGGGCCTCCATGGCCTCGAACTCCTGCCGACGTGCCCGCTTCGACTTGCGGCCACGGCGCGACGGACCGCCGGGGCGACCGAAGGCACCCTGGGTCTGACCACGCTGGCCGGGACGATTGCCGCCACCGGGCCGACCACCACCCCCGGGACCGAAGCCACCAGGGCCGCGACCGGGTGCACCGGCACCCGTCGGGGCACCTCGGCCCGGGGCGCCGTTGCGCGCACCAGGACCACCTGGGCCACCGCGACCGCCGGGCCCACCTGGGCCTCCGCGTCCGGGACCAGCCGGCCCACGGCCGCCGGGGCCGCCACCGAAGGCAGCAGGCGATTTGGGCATCATGGCGGGGTTGGGGCGAGGCATGCCGGGACGCGACGGCGCACCGTCACGGGCGGCCGGGGGGCGCGGCGCGCGTACGTCGCCGTCCTCGATGTCGCGCTCGGGAGCAGCCGGAGCGGGACGACGGCCCATGCCCTGGCTGGAAGAGAACGGGTTGTTGCCCGGACGCGGGGTGCCACCGGGCTTGCCGACCGGGCGCGGGGCAGGGGCGGGTGCCTTGGGGGCCGGTGCCTTCGCAGCGGGGGTCGCTTCCGCAGCTGCCGGGGCGGCCGCGGTCTCCTCGGCAGGCGGCTGGTCGTCGACGACCGGCGCAGGCGTGGGATCGGCGA
>CAWCGY010000020.1:0-68893 GCA_963795155.1 uncultured Actinomycetota bacterium
CACCCTTGCTTACGCGTTGGTTTCCGTCTTTGTTACAATCTAATCAGTGAATATTTTGGTTGCGCGCACGCCGCACGAAATCGAAACGGCATACCAAAAACTCTCACGCGCCAAAATTCTCGGATGCGATACGGAAACGTCTTCGCTCTCGCCGCGTAACGGCAGAATATTTTCCGTCCAATTTTCCGACGGCGATTTTAATGTGCTGATTCCGCTGTCGGAAGGCGTTTCGATGGGAAAACTCGAAGAAATTTTAACCAATCCGAACATCACGAAAATCTTTCACAACGCCAGATTCGACATCGAATTTCTGCGCGAAAAAGGTTTTCACACAGAATAACATTTTCTGCACGATGATCGCCGAAAAACTTCTCACCAAAGGCGCGGGACAATCCTGTTCACTCGCCGAAACGCTTTACCGTTATTTCGCCGTTGACCTCGACAAATCCCAACGCGCCAAATTTAACCGCAACTGGAACGGCATCTGGACTGACGAGCTAGTAAATTACGCTCTCTCGGATGTCATCTACCTGCCCGAACTCCACACACAACAAATTCTCTGGCTCGAAAGATTAGGCTTGACCGAAGATTTTGAAAAGCAGATGCAAAGATTTATTTAGCCACGAACAAACACAAAAAAAGACAGAAAAATAATTTTTTTTCGTGTTTTTTCGTGTTTGTTCGCGGCTAATTTATTTCCCTTTCTCGCGCCAAAATTGGCGGACGCGCAGACGGTTTATTTTGTTTTTCGCCGTTGCGTCGTAGGATTTGCCGATTGCGTTTGCGGTCGGCAGATTTGAAACTTCAGCCGAAAGTTTTTTTGCTTCCGGCGCGGACACGCCGAACGCATTTTGCAGAAATTTTGTCGCGCCCGCGTTTGATTGGAGCAGAAAGATAAATTCCAAAAGTTCGGTAAAATCGAAATCGTCCTGATTATAATCGTCGGGCGATTGCGACATCAGAAAAACCGACGCGCCTTTACTGCGGATTTCGCGGATCAATCTTTCTAAAATCGCGTTGCGCCGTTTGTCTTTTAGAAAATGATGCGCTTCGTCAATGACGATGATCGTCCGCATCTCGCGCACGCCGTCCGCGACATTCGAATCGGGCATCGCCATCAATTCTCTATAAAGCGAAGTCAAAACAAGGCAAACCGTCAATTCGCGCAAAACCGTCAAACCGTGCAGATCAACGATCACGGTTTTATCGGTCAGATTCGCCCACGCGCTTTTTTCACGCGCCGTGGCGAAAATCTGAAAATCGGTAAGCTGACGCATAATCTCGGTCAGAGTGTCGAGTTTGCGGTTGTTGACTGAATAATCGTATTCGATTTCCTGACGAATAATCTCAAAATCGGGAAACGGCGGATCTTCGCCGCGCCGCGCTTCAAAGCCGCGCAGAATCGCGTCATAAAGCAGTTGCGCCTGAATCGTTCCGAGACGTTTTTCGACATCGCGGATCAAATCCGCAAATTCCTGCGCCGCGACTTTGACCGCCGTTTCCGAATTGGCATTGACCCGCGAAAACGGATTAACGGGCAAACTCTCTTCCGGCAAACGCACGACTTCCGCCTGCGTCGCCTCAACAAAATCCGCATCGTCCGCGACATCGCCTTTGGCGTAATCGAAAAATATAAAATTGACTGCAAAGTCCGACTGCCGCCGAATCTGCGCCAGCAAATCTTTAACAAACTGCGTCTTCCCGCTTCCGGGTTTGCCCGTTACAGCGAGATAATTATTCGTCTGCCGGTTAAATTCCACCGAAACCGCCGCGTCCGTTTCCGCATTCCAACCGATCTGCAAATCAAGCAAACCGCCAAACGCCGGAGTCGTTTCAATTTCCGGCGCGGCTTCTTGCGTCCGCTGTTCCAATCCGGCGCGTGTCAGTTCGACGAGATAATCAACATAATCATCTTCGGACTTAAAACCCTCGGTGTCGTTTTTGATCAAAGCAAACCCGTGGTCAACGTGCGCTTTGAGCGTCTGCAAAAATTCATCGTCGGACAAAACGCGATTATGCCTCTGCACAATCAAAGCGCGAAAAAGCGGCGTGTAATCCGTTCCGCCGCCGCTAAAAATCTGCTGCGTATCAATTGCGCGTCCGTCTTCGCCGCGCAATTCAAAATCGGGAATATCGCCCGACAGAAGCGAACGCCCGATAGCAAGGCGAATCGGCGCATAATTGACGCGAAAATTCCAGACACGCTTGAGCGTATCAACCAAATCCCAAGATGCTTGAGCGAGTTTTATATCAGGCTAAAGATTGAAAATATTTTGACGATGCCAGCGAAGCATTGAAATTGATGGACGCAATGGCTTTTCTTTCGGAAGAAAAATTGGATTTGCTTGTAAATTGCGAATCAAGAAATTTTCGTTTCCACTTTCTTCAAAGTTTGCGGCAACAATAATTTTGTAATCGTCGTCAACCGAAAATAAACCTCTATCAAAACACCAATGATGCAGATGGCAAAGCGAAACTCCGTTTCCAATGCTATCGTCAAAGGATTGTCTGAAAGGGAAAATATGCGCGGCTTGAACTGCGGCTTCGCCATCCAAAGTAACGATTCGCAAACGACACGCGGCACAAGTGTAATTGTAGATTCTGAAAATAGCGCGTCGAAAAGCCGTGCTTCGCTTCGGCGTTGCAGGAATTATTTTCGATTCGTCAAAAGACTTTTTTTCGGCATTCTCCAAAAGCAAATTTTCGATAACATTTATTTCCTGATTTTCGGCAATCGCGGCGCGGAAAAGTTCGGCTTTGTCGGAAAAATACGTTTCGATAATTGTTTGCCGCAAAACTTCACGCGCTTCGGCTTTGTGTAGAAGCAAAAATAAATCTTCGTCTAAGTTTGCAAAATCAACGACGCTTGCGAGTTGCGACATTGATTTGTATTGTGAGATTGTCGCAAGCAAATTTTCTTGTCCGATTTTCGCGTGAAGATGCCAAAATTTATCAGACTTCAAATGGTAAAACGGCAAATAAATTCGCGGTTTTTCAAGACTCAGCAAATTCCAGTATTTCAAAAACGCTTCGACAAGTTGCGGTGAAGGTTCAATTTTGTTTTTGAGAATCGCACCTTGTTCGATCAAGTCAATAACGGCGAGAAGCAAAAGGGGTTTGTGCGGCGCGGGTTTTCCGCGTGCGCGGTCAACGCGAAGTTTGCTAATTCTGGTAAGATAAAAAGTTAAAACATCGGGCATTTTAGTTTAAGTTTTACCTGAATCAAAAAACATTCAGTATCTATTTAAGTGTTATTTGAAAGTTGTCTGCCAAATAAATTTTTAAATCCTTTTTCAATTAATCCTTCTATTTTTTTTCTGCCGAAACCAATTAATGAAAATCCTACAAATCCTAAAAATGTCAGTAATTTGTCAAAAAATTGCGCGTCTTCTGGTGTGCCAAAGAAAAATCTAAAGGCAAAATAAGAGCCTTATTCCGAAAAAGCCAAAGATAATTATCCACGAACAAATTATACTTATTAAATTAGTGCGATAATCAAATTTCTCCGAAAAAGTTTTAAGATTTTTCAATTCTTTATAATTACCAAGTCCTTTCCATAAAACAATCAAATCAATTGCTCTTATGGATATTAAATTTAGAAAATCCCGCTCGTAAACGGAAAATTCTTTTTTGACAATTTTTCATATGTTGAATTCAGAATGGTTTCATTATCTTCTTCTATGCCTAAAATATCTTTAAAAACAATCACTATTTCAAAATAATTGTCGTTACTTTCGAGATTGTTTTTAAGAAGATTTTCAAATGTTCTGGTTATGCGGTTATCTCCGCTTGTGGGATCGGCTCGGGCGCTCTGGGTGAGTGTCCGAACTGATCGGTCAACGCTGAATGCTATCGGACGATTCCCCTGGCGACCCAATCCAGGCCCAGCGCTCGCCCACCCGCGCGAGCGTCCACCCGGCCGCCAGCCGCAGCAGGTCGTCCCCCTCGATAGCCACGCTGGTCGGACCCGTGACGTCGATGAGCAGGGCGGCGGCCCCTTCCTGCACAGCCGACTGAGCAGCCACGGTGGCGGTAACGGGCACCGGTCGGGCTTGCGGGTCCCAGCTCGCCATCGTGGAGGTTGCCGTGAAGGCGAGCAGGGCCTGCCGACCGTCGGCGCCGGTCAGGAGCACGGTGGCCATGTCACTGCTCTTGTCGTGGGCCAGCCCGCGGTCGTCGACCTCGACCTCGCCCAGCACAGCGATCACGGGCACGAGCAGGCGTGCGGTGCAGATCGTGGCGATGACCTCGGCGTACGCCGTCGAGTCGTCGGCGTAGACCGCCAGGGCATCGGCCAGGCGCAAGTCAGGCTCACCTGTGTCACCGGGGAACCCCGGGCCGGCCAGCTGCCTCTGCTCCATGACCCCGAATCCTACGAGTGCGACCGGACCGTAGGGTTGAGGGATGGACGACGTGACCTGGGCGGTGCTGACGCTCTCACTCACCGTCGCGGGCGGCGTCTACACGTGGTTCGCCTACCAGCGACACGGTCTCGCCGCGGGCCTCAAGGGCGCCGGCATCACGGTGCTGCCGCTCGCGGCCTACCTGACCAAGACCCTGCAGATGTTCACCCGGATCGTTGATGCCGTCGCCGACTGGGCGACCAGCCTGGTGTTCAACCCTGCTGTCTGGTTGGGCGTGATCCTCGCCGGACTGGGTGTACTCCTCTTCGGTGCGGGGCGCTTCCTCGAGGGTCGGCACCAGGATGGCTCGAAGCCGGGTCGCCGCGGGTCCCAACCCAAGGGTGAGCTGCCACCGAGCCGTGCGCGTCGGAACGAGGCGATCATCGACGGTGACCTGGCCGAGATCGAGGCAATCCTCAAGAAGCGCGGGATAACGTAGTGACCAGTTCCTACGTCGACCGCAACCGTCTGTGGTCGCGGCTCGAGCACGCCGTGGCGTCGCACCCTGAACCCCTGCGTACCCCGTTGATGGTGGTCGACCTCGATGCGTTCGACGTCAACGCCGACGATCTGGTGCGTCGGGCCGGGGGCACCCCCATCAGGGTGGCGTCGAAGTCGGTGCGCGTCCCCGCGCTGCTGGAACGCGCGCTGGACCACCAGGGCATCGACGGAGTGCTCGCCTACACGTTGGCCGAAGCTCTGTGGCTCGAGGACCACGGCATCAGCGATGACGTCCTCGTCGCCTACCCCACCGTCGACCGTGCCGCTGCCGCTCAGCTGGTCGCCTCGCCGCAGGCTGCCGCGCGGATCACGGTCATGGTCGATGATCTGGCGCATCTCGACGTCATCGACTCGGTCCGTTCGTCACAGGCGGTCCAGGTCCGGGTCGCGATCGACATCGACGCTGGGCTCCGAATGGGCCGCCAACACGTTGGACCAAAGCGCTCTCCGCTCTATGACGCCGACGCAGTCGCGACGCTGGCTCGTGCCGTCACAGCTCGCGCCGGCTTCCAGCTGGCGGGCGCGATGACCTACGAGGGCCAGGTCGCCGGCGTACAGGATGACGTGCCGACGCAGCGTGCGAAGTCGCTGGTCGTCCGGGGCCTCAAGTCGCTCTCAGTGTCCCAGCTCGCCGTACGCCGTCGCGAGATCGCCGACGCCCTGGCCGAGGTCACCGAGCTCGAGTTCTGGAACGCCGGCGGTTCCGGCTCTATCGAGGACTCGGTGGCCGACGCGACCGTCACCGAGGTCTCGGCCGGCTCCGGCCTGTTGGCGCCGACGCTGTTCGACCACTACCAGTCGTTCCGACCACGCCCGGCCGCCTTCTTCGGGTTGCCGGTCACGCGACGGCCCTCGCCCGAGATCGCCACCGTGCACGGCGGAGGGCTGATCGCCTCGGGCCCCGCCGGCGATGACCGGATGCCTGCACCTTGGGCGCCGCCCGGACTGCATCTGACCGGCCTCGAGGGGGCGGGCGAGGTGCAGACGCCACTCACCGGTCATCCAGCTGCGCTGCTGGCGATCGGCGACCTGGTCTGGTTCCGCCACGCGAAGTCGGGTGAGCTGTTCGAGCACACCCGCACCGTCCAGCTGCTCAGCGGGGACCGATTCGTCGACGAGGTGCCGACGTACCGGGGCCATGGCCTCGCCTTCTAGGGTGGCCCAGGTGGTTGTCGCCCTGACGATGAGCCGCCCACCCACGCTCGCCGGCGCGCGCTTGGTGTGCATCGATGGCCCAGCTGGCTCGGGCAAGACCACGCTGGCAGGCGAGGTGGCCGCCCTCGTCACCGGCGCTCAGATCGTGCACATGGACGATCTGTACGCCGGATGGTCCGGTATCGACCACGCGGTCACCGCGCAGCTCGACGGCATCCTGTTGCCCTTGGCGGAGAGCCGCCCGGGCGCCTACCGACGTTTCGACTGGCACGCGGACGAGTTCGCCGAGACCCACATCGTGGAGCCGGCTCCCCTGGTCGTGCTCGAGGGGGTCGGCTCCGGCACCACCGCACATGCGGCCCTGCGGACGGTTCTGGTCTGGGTCGAGGCGCCGCGCGACCTGCGGCTCGACCGCGGGGTCGATCGCGACGGTGAGAACCTGCGTGGGCGGTGGCAAGCGTGGGAGGTCGCCGAACTGAGGGTCTTCGACCGGGAGCAGACGAGGTCACACGCCGATGTGCTCGTGGACGGCACCGGTGACACGGAGCCGGTCGTCATAGCCTGACCCGATGCTCGGACCCAGTGGTGACCAGTTCGCGATCGAGGGCGGCGGCTATCGCGCCGTCGTGACCGAAAGCGGGGCGGCCCTGCGGGTGCTGACCTACGCCGGGCGGGAGCTGATCGATGGATTCGGCGAGCACGAGCAGTCGTCGGGCGGTCGTGGCCAGCTGCTGATGCCGTGGCCCAACCGGATCCGGGACGGCCGATACACGTTCGGGGGCGCCGACCTGCAGCTGCCGCTGACCGAGCCACAGCGCACCAACGCCTCGCACGGGCTCGCCCGTTGGGCCGCCTGGACGCTGGAGGAGCACACTGCCAACTCGGTCACGTTGCAGTACCGGCTGATGGCGCAGACCGGCTATCCGTGGCTGCTGGACCTGCACGTGCTCTACGACCTGTCCGCCAACGGGCTCACGGTGACCCAGACGGCGACGAACATGTCCCAGCGCGCCGCCCCCTATGCCTGCGGAGCGCATCCGTATCTCAGGGCAGGACCGGGTCCGGTCGATGGCTGGGAGCTGACCGTCCCCGCCGCGACCCGTGCGCTGAGCGACGAGCGGTTGCTCCCGGTGGCGACGGAAGCCGTCGAGGGATCGATCTACGACTTCCGACTGTCCCGGCCGATGCGCGACACCGCCCTCAACCATGCGTTCACCGATCTCGAGCGCGACGCCGATGGCCGCGCGACCGTGACCTTGCGCGACCCGGCCTCCGGCGCCGGGGTGGCGCTGTGGGTGGACGAGAAGCACCCCTGGTTGATGCTCTACACAGCCGATGACGTGTCAGCGACCGCCCGGCGATCGCTAGCGGTCGAGCCGATGACCGCCAACGCCGACGCCTTCCGCAACGGCGAGGACCTGGTCGCGCTGGCGGCGAGCGGTGAGCCGGGCGACGAGCATTGCGTCTCCTGGGGCATCCGGGCGATCGATCAGGACTAGCCGGTCAGTCGTCGGGACGTCGGTTGACCAGCGACCGAAGCTGCCGGACCGCCGACTTCGCGCGGGCGCCGTCGGAGCCCTGGATCCCCATGGCGGAGACCGTGTTGCCGTCGGCCAGATCGAGGGTGACCCAGGGCGCACCCGGTGGCAGATGTACGCCGACGACCTGGGCCCACTCGAACTCGCGTCGGCGATAGCCGTTGACCACGACCAGGCGGTCCATCTCGGCATCCACCCGGGAGCGGATCAGCGCGTAGAGGGCGGCCAGGCCGCCCAGTCCCAGGAGGACCACCGTGCCGCGCTGCAGCGGCGTGACCGCGTCACGGGTCTCCTGGTCGAAGCCGATCCAGAGGAAGATCGTGACCACCAGCACCGCGACTCCCGCGACAGCACCGGCGATCCGCGGCCCGAGCGGGCGCCAGGTGTGCGGCAGCGGCACGGGGGTCTCAGACGCGGCAGGCATGGATATCGGTGAGCAGGATGCCACGGGCACCGATCTCCCAGAGCTCGTCCATGAGGCGCTGGGCTCCGTCGCTCGGGATCATCGCGCGAACCGCGACCCAGCCCTCACGATGCAGCGGCGAGACCGTCGGACCCTCGATGCCCGGGGTGAGCGCCACCGCGGCATCCAGGTGTTCTGAGGCGATGTCGTAGTCCATCATCACGTAGCTGCGGGCCACCAGGACGCTCTCGACCCGGCGTCGGAAGATGGTGAGGCCGGACGGAGCCTGGCCCGCACGCGTCACCAACACCGCCTCGGACTCGAGGATGCTCTCCCCAAAGGTCTCCAACCCGGCCTGACGCAGGGTGCTGCCGGTCTCCACGACGTCGGCGACCACGTCGGCGACACCCAGCTGGATGCTGGTCTCGACGGCGCCGTCGAGGCGGATGACGGTGGCCTCGATGCCGCGCTCCTCGAGGAAGCGCCGGACCACCCCCACGTACGAGGTGGCAATCCGGGTGCCGGCCAGCTCGCTGAGGTCGGAGTAGGCGCCGGTCGGCGCAGCGAACCGGAAGCTGCTGCGGCCGAACCCGAGGGTGAGCACCTCCTCGGCCTTCGCCCCTGAGTCATGCAGCAGATCGCGCCCGGTGATGCCGCCGTCCAGCGTGCCCTCGCCGACGTACAGCGCGATGTCGCGCGGGCGGAGGTAGAAGAACTCAACCCCGTTGTCGGCGTCGATGAGGGTCAGCTGTTTCGTGTCGTCGCGCTGCCGGTAGCCAGACTCTCGGAGGATCTCGGTGGCGGCCGCCGACAGCGCGCCCTTGTTGGGCACCGCGACCCGTAGCAGGCCGCTCGTCGGTGTGGTGGTCATGGAACCTCCTCAGAGGTGGGCGTAGACGTCATCGAGCTCGATGCCCGTGGCGAGCATCAGCACCTGAGCGTGGTACAGCAGCTGGCTGATCTCCTCGGCCGTGCGTTCCTTGCCTTCGTGCTCAGCAGCCATCCAGGACTCGGCGGCCTCCTCGATGAGTTTCTTGCCGATGGCGTGGATGCCGGCATCGAGCTCGCGCACGGTGCCGGAGTCATCGGGCCTGGTCCGGGCCTTCTCACTCAGCTCGGCCCAGAGCTCGTCGAACGTCTTCACAAGCTCAAGCCTAGGCTCTCGGGTACCCCGGCCGACTCGCGCCTCGACCCCCTGAGATCGCGGTCCGTGGTGGATCCCCACCCGGAGGGCTAGCGTCGGGGCGTGAACAGCATGGGGATGACCGTCGACGGAACCCGAGTCGTGCAGCGCCAATGCCCGCTCTGCGAAGCCCACTGCGGCATCAGGGTGGAGGTCGGGGCGGACGAGCAGGTGGTCCGGATCGACGGCGATCCCGACGACGTGCTGAGCCACGGCTACATCTGTCCCAAAGCAACCACCCTCAAGACCCTGCACGAGGACCCGCAGCGACTCGGGAGCCCGATGCGCCGGGTGGGCGACGGATTCGAACCGATCTCGTGGGCGACGGCGTACGCCGAGATCGGCGAACGGATGCGCGACCTTCGCCGCCGGCACGGCAACGACTCTGTTGGCATCTACCAGGGAAACCCGACCGCTCACTCGTCCGCGGTCCTCGCGGCCGAGGGCCTGAAGAAGGTCCTCGGCAGCCGGAACATCTACTCCGCCGGTTCGGTGGACCAGTTTCCGCAGTACGTGAGCTCGATGCTGATGTTCGGTGACCACACCCTGCTGCCGGTCGCGGACATCGACCGCACCGACTACCTGCTGGTGATCGGGGCCAACCCCGCGGTCTCCAACGGCTCACTGACCACCATGCCGGACGCACGAGGTCGCTTGAAGGCGGTGCAGGAGCGAGGCGGCCGGGTGGTGGTGCTCGACCCCCGCCGCACCGAGACCGCTCGCTTGGCGAGTGAGCACGTGTCCATCCGACCGGGCGGCGACCCCCACCTGCTGCTGGCCATGCTCAACGTCATCTTCGACGAGGGACTGGACCAGCCACCCTCATGGGTGGACGGGCTCGACGAGGTGCGGAGGATCGTCGAGCAGCACCCTCCGCACACCGTGGCAGCGGCCTGCGGGGTCGAGGCCGAGGTGATCACCCGGCTGGCGCGCGAGTTCGCCGGTGCCCGATCCGCGGTTGCCTATGGCCGGCTCGGGGTCTGCCACCACGCCACGGGCAGCGTCACCCACTGGCTGATCAACGTGCTGAACGCGGTGACCGGCAACCTCGACCGGCCGGGCGGGTCCATGTTCACCTCACCTCCGGTGGACCTCGGCCGGGTGCTCCGGACGCTCTGGGGGCCGTCGTCGTACGACGAGTACCGCAGTCGGGCTGCCGGGCTGCCGTCGGTCGCCGGCGAGCTCTCGGTGGCGGCGATGGCCGACGAGATCACCCGGCCCGGGCCGCGCCAGCTGCGGGGGCTGATCGTGCTGGCAGGAAACCCGGCAGTCTCGGGCCCGGACTCCGCCACGATCGGCAACGCGCTTGGCCAGCTCGAGCTGCTCGTCTGCCTCGACTTCTACCTCAGCGAGACCGCCCGCCAGGCCGACTACGTGCTACCGCCCGTGAGCCACCTCGAGCGCAGCGAGCTCGACCTCGTCTTCCCCGCCTTCAGCGTGCGAAACAACGTGCGCCACTCACCGAGGGTCTTCACGCCGCCGCCAGGTTCGCAGGAAGACTGGGACATCTTGCTGGCGCTCTCCGCTGAGGTGCCCCGCAGAGCACCGGTGCGCCGTGCGCTCCGGACGGTCGGACGCTTGAGCGCCGACCGGGTCTCGGCGCTCTTGATATTCACCGGCCCCCGTGGCTCGTGGCGTCGCCCGCTGCGTGGCCTGAGCGCTGCTCGCGTGAAGAGGGCGCCGGGCGGGTTGGACCTGGGTCCCCTCGAGTCCCGACTGCCAGGGATCCTGCGTACACCCGAACGGCGGGTCCGCCTGGCGCCCGGTGAGCTGCTCGCGGCGGCCGCCGACCTCGGCGCGTCGGTCGGCGGCCCCGGCTACGACCTGCAGCTGATCGGTCGTCGCCACCTGCGCAGCAACAACTCGTGGCTCAACAGGGTGCCGGCGATGCGCAAGGGAAGTCGGCGCTGCACCGTGCTGGTACACCCCGACGACGCCGCAACCCGCGGGGTGGAGGCCGGTCAACAGGTCTCGGTGCGGTCCAGCGTGGGCGTCATCGAGTTGCCGGCAGAGCTCAGCGACGAGATCCGACCAGGTGTGGTGAGCATCCCGCACGGGTGGGGTGGCCCGGATGGTGGAGCCAACACGAACATCCTCACCGACGGAGCCCTGGTGGACGTGCTGTCCGGCAATGCGGCGCTCAACGCGACCTGGGTCACGGTCGAGCCTGTCGTGACGACCGTGCCCGACATCGCTAGGGCCGCGGTCGCGGGCTGACCTCGGCCAGCGCTCGAGCGGTCAGCAGCGCGGCCGAGGTGGCCTCGTAGCCCTTGTCCTCTCTCGAGCCTTCAAGACCAGCGCGGTCGATCGCCTGCTCGTCGGTGTCGCAGGTGAGGACGCCGAAGCCCACCGCGACCTGGTGGTCGAGCGCCACGCGGGTGAGCCCGTCGGTCGCCGCGTTGCAGACGAAGTCGAAGTGGGGGGTGCCTCCGCGGATCACCACACCCAGGGCGACGACCGCGTCGTACCCCCGGGTCGCCAGGGCAGCCGCGACCACGGGCAGCTCGAACGTGCCGGGCACCCGCACCACCTGGACGTCGACCACGCCGTAGTCGCGGATTGCTCGCTGGGCGCCGTCCAGGAGGCCGTCCATGACCTTGGTGTGCCAGCTGGCCGCTACCACGGCGACTCGGAGGTCACTGCAGTCGACGGGCTGCTGTGCGGGCGCACCGGGTCCGCTCACAGCTCGTCTCCCGACGCACCTTCGGCAGCCCCCGGCCGGAGCCGTGAGTCGACGAGGTCGGGTAGGTCATGGCCCATCCGGTCGCGCTTGGTCAGCAGGTACTGGATGTTGTGGTCGTTCGGGTGGGGCGTGAGCGGGACCCGCTCGGCCACTGGCACGCCGAAGTCCTCCAGGTTGCTGACCTTGTCGGGGTTGTTGGTCATCAGCCGCACGCTCTCGATCTTCAGGTCACGCAGGATCTGGGTGGCCGTTCCATAGTGACGCGCATCGGCGGGCAGACCGAGGTCGAGGTTGGCATCGACCGTGTCGCGGCCGCCGTCCTGGAGCTGGTAGGCCTGCAGCTTGGCAACCAGGCCGATTCCGCGACCCTCGTGACCGCGGAGATAGACGACAACGCCGCGGCCCTCAGCAACGATCCGCTCGAGGGCCTCGTCGAGCTGCGGCCCGCAGTCGCAGCGGCTGCTCCCGAAGACATCGCCGGTCAAGCACTCCGAGTGCACCCGGGTGAGCACCGGCTCAGTGCCCCAGCCGTCGGTCACGCCGTCGCCGTAGACCAGTGCGATGTGCTCCGACCCGTCCACGGTGATCCGATATCCGAAGGCGGTGAAGTCGCCGTGCCGCGTGGGCAGCCGCGTCTCAGCGACCCGCTCGACCAAGTTCTCGTTGCGACGGCGGTAGCGGACCATGTCATCGATGGAGATCATGGCCAATCCATGGTCATCGGCGAACTCACGCAGCTCGGGTCCGCGTTTCATGGTGCCGTCGTCGTTCACGATCTCCACCAGCACGCCCGCCGGCGTGAGCCCGGCCATGGTGGCGAGGTCGACCGCAGCTTCAGTGTGTCCTCGACGAACCAGGACACCACCCTGGCGGTAACGCAGCGGGAACACATGTCCCGGTCGGGTGATCTCCCATGGCTCGGTGGCCGAGTCGGCCAGCACCCGCGCGGTGTGGGCACGGTCGGCAGCCGAGATGCCTGTGCTGACTCCGTCGCGGGCATCGACCGAGATCGTGTACGCCGTGCGCAGCTTGTCCTTGTTGTGCGGCGTCATCAACGGGATCTCCAGCCGGTCGAGCATGTCGCCCGGCATCGGCACGCAGATCACGCCGCTGGAGTGGCGAATCGTGAAAGCCATCAGCTCCGGTGTCGCCTTGCTCGCCGCAAAGATCAGGTCGCCTTCGTTCTCGCGCGTCTCGTCGTCGACGACGACCACGGCCTTCCCGGCGGCGATGTCCTCGATCGCGCGTTCGACACTGTCCAGTCTGACCGTCATGAGTCCTTCTCCTGCGGGTAGGCACGAACGAGCTGCTCGAGGTTCTTGGCGACGTACTTGGCAAGCACGTCCACCTCGAGATTGACCCGGTCGCCGGGCTGCCGGAAACCGAGGGTGGTGCGGGCGAGGGTCTCGGGGATCAGGCTGATGGTGAACCGATCGGCCCCAGCCTCGACCACGGTCAGGCTGACTCCGTCGACACTGACCGAGCCCTTGTCTACGAGGAACTTGGCCAGCTCGCCGGGCATCTCCACCTCGACCAGCTCCCAGTGCTCACTGGGGGTGCGGCGTACCACTCGGCCAACGCCGTCAACGTGGCCCTGGACGATGTGCCCACCGAGCCGCTTGTCCACGGTCACTGCGCGCTCCAGGTTGACCCTGTCGCCGGGCCGCACCCCGAGGAGGCTGGTCTTGTCGAGCGTCTCCTGCATCACGTCGGCGGTCCAGGTGTCCACGGTCTGCGCCGCCACGGTCAGGCAGCAGCCGTTGACCGAGATCGAGTCGCCGAGGCCTGCGTCCTCGAGGACGAGGCTTGCCTTGACGGTGAGCCGGATGGCGTCACCCTGGTCCTCGACCGACTCGATGGTGCCGAGCTCCTCAATGATTCCGGTGAACATCTAGCGACCCCCTTCTGGCGTCATGATGATCCGAACGTTGGGCGACTCCCCGTCGATTCCATCGAGCACGGTGATGTCGGTGACGACAGGCCGCACGGCAGCGGAGATGGTCTCGATGCCGAGGTCGGCGACCGCGGCGCGACCAGCGCCGAGCAGCATCGGCGCAACGTAGGTGACGATCTCGTCGACCAGGCCAGCCCTGAGGAAGGCGGCAGCCAACGTTGGACCGCCTTCCAGGAAGACGTGCTGCCGGTCGCGGGCGAAGAGCTCCTTGAGCGCGGCCTCGGGATCACGGGTGCGCAGGTGCAGGCTCTCGCCCGGCGCGTCGAAGATCCGGCGGGTCGGCTCCACGTCACGCTCTCCCATCACCACCCGGAGCGGTTGATGCGCGATCGGCTGGTCACGATCGTCGCGAGCGGTGAGCTGGGGATCGTCGACCTCGACGGTGTTGGTGCCGACCAGCATCACGTCGCATCGGGCACGCAGGCGGTGGGTGTCGAGCCGGGCTGCCTTGCTGGAGACCCAGCGGGAGGTGCCGTCTGTGGCGGCGCTGCGACCGTCGAGCGTGGTAGCGAACTTCCAGGTGACGAACGGGCGCTGGTGCTCGACCGCGAAGGTCCACACCGCATTGAGGGCACTCGCCTGATCGGCAAGCAGCCCCGCCTCCACCTCTACCCCCGAGGCGCGCAGGGCGGCCGATCCCCCGGCTGCGACCGGGTTGGGGTCGGCCTGGGCGAAGACCACGCGGCGTACACCGGCGGCAACCAGGGCCTCGGAGCAGGGGCCGGTCCGGCCGGTGTGGTTGCACGGCTCGAGGGTGACCACGGCGGTGGTGCCTTCTGATCCAGCACCGGCCTTGCTGAGGACGTCCGCCTCAGCGTGGGGCGTGCCCGCTCCTCGGTGAAAACCCTCGGCAACGACCCGGCCGTCATCGGCCAACAACACACAACCCACCCGGGGGTTGGGACCGAGCGGCACCCCAGGGCTGGCGGCGAGCGCCAGAGCGCGCCGCATCGCGGCGTGCTCCGCGGGGGTGAAGGTCATCGCCTGCTCTCCGGTCCGTCGCGGGCTCCGGGGCAGACGGCAAGGCGGACGCCCATCGGCGTCGACTCACCTGCGTGCGCTTCCCATCCGGACTTTCACCGTCGGTCCAGGAACTTCACCTGGTCAACCGGTCACTGGCTGTGACCGGGTCGCGGACTTCTGAACGAAAGAAAGCATCGATCAGTCACCGCCGGCTCGGAATTACACCGACCCCAGAGCACGCGAGCTGTTAACTCGTCACCACAAGCGTGCCACACACGAAGTGATTTGGGGCCATGACCTCGATCACGCGAGACTGCTCGGCAACTTTTCCGGTGCGCCGCGAGTCATAGCCGTGTGGCCCCCCTCGTGATCCTCAAGCCCCTGCTCTCGTTCAGCGTGCTGCTCGCCCTAGCGGCCTGCAACGGCGGGGCTTCGACCTCGAGACCGACCTCCGAGCCGGGCGGCGGTAGATCCGCGACGTCCGAGCGGCCCGCTGGGGCACCGACGCTGGGGTCCTGCGCCCCGGTGGCCGGAGAAGCCGACCTGTGCTCCGACCATTCCCGCACCACGATTGGCACTGCGGTGGACCCTCGATGACGGGAAGTCCTGGAGTACGCAGTCGTTCGACGTCCGGCCGCTGTTGTGGGGTCCGGTCGTCTCGCTCAGGCCACGTCTGCTCGCTGCGGTAGGTGGTTCAGACGGCGCGACCCTCCAGCCGTTCGAGATGGTCCTGCGATCCGATGACCTCGGTGAGACCTGGCAGAAGTTCGAGCTCCCGAGGTTCGACGGACAGCTGGCGTTCGTGGCGGGCTCGGTGGTGACCACCGACGGTCGGCTGGTCAGCTTGCTCTCCACGTTCACCGACGACGCCACCGGTTGGGAAGCGGATCGACCGCATGGGCTGTACGTCAGCGCCGGATCGGACTGGTCGGCGTACAGACCGATGGACGCTGAGTACACCCCGGAGCTGAAGCCGGCACCGCCCGGCAAACCAGCCCTGACGGAGCTGTCGGCGACCGTCGGAGCCACCCCAGTGATCCGAGTCCGGACCTGGGACGACCGGGTGTACGTCTCTTCCGACGAGGCGATGAGCTTCAGGGAGCTTCGCGTCAGCTGACCCAATCTCCGCCGATGGCGAGCTGTGCCACGCCAGTCCTTTCGCTTCAGTCGGAGGTCGCGGCCTCGGCCCGGGACCGCAGTTCGGCAACCATCCGATCCGGGTCGTCAGCGGAGTAGACCGCGCTGCCGGCGACGAACACATCGGCGCCGGCGTCCGCGGCCCGACCGATGGTGTCCAGCGAGATGCCGCCGTCGACCTGCAGCCAGGTCTCTATTCCGTGCCTGTCGAGCATCGCGCGAGCCGCCCGGATCTTCGGCAGGCAGAGGTCCAGAAAGCTCTGTCCTCCGAAGCCGGGCTCCACCGTCATGATCAGCAACATGTCCAGCTCGGGGAGCAGGTCCTCGTAGGGCTCGATAGGTGTGGCCGGCTTGAGCGCCAGGCTCGCCCGCGCTCCTGCCTTTCGGATCTCGCGGGCCAGCCGCACCGGGGCCTTGGCCGCCTCGACATGGAAGGTGACCGAGCCACAGCCAGCCTCGACGTAGGCGAGCGCGTTGTTGTCGGCGTCCTCGATCATCAAGTGCGCGTCGAGCGGGGTGTCAGTCGAACGAGCCAACGCCTCGACCATGGTCGGACCAAAGGTCAGGTTGGGCACGAAGTGGTTGTCCATCACGTCTACGTGCACCCAGTCCGCGCTGCCGATGCGCGCCACCTCCTCGCCCAACCGGGCGAAGTCGGCATTGAGGATGCTCGGCGTGATCTGGATGCCCACGGGCTCAGCCTAGGGCGTCCAGCACTGCGAAGCGGCGTGACCGGTCGCCGTCACTGACCCTCAGGTTCTTCGGGCGGGTGCTTGCCCTCCGCCTCGTCGCGGTCGGCCCACTCCAGGAGGGGTGCGATGTCGAAGACGTGATCGTCGATGTCGTGGTGCAGGTCCCCGAGCTCAGCAAACCTCGACGGCATCGTGTAGATCGTGAAGTCGTGGGGATCGCAGTCGTCGACCTCGTCCCACCGCACCGGCGCGGAAACGCGTGCGTCGGCGAAGCCACGCACGGAGTACGCCGCGGCAATGGTGTGGTCGCGGGCGTTCTGGTTGTAGTCCACGAACAGGTGGTGCGGGTCGCGGTCCTTGCGCCACCACTGCGTCGTCACGTCGTTGGGTGCTCGACGCTCGACCTCCCGGGCGAACGCCAGGGCCGCCCGACGCACCACCTTGTGGCCATGGTCAGGCCGGATCCGGACGTAGATGTGCAGTCCGGAGCCGCCGCTGGTCTTCGGGTAGCCGACCGCGCCAAGCTCGTCGAGCACCTCACGGGCTACGTGGGTGACCCGCTGCACCTGGGCGAAGTCGGACAGCGGACCCGGGTCGAGATCGATCCGCCACTCGTCGGGCTTCTCAGGGTCTTCGCGTCGGCTGTTCCAGGGATGGAACTCAACGGTCGACATCTGAACCGCCCAGATCACCGCAGCCAGCTCGGTGACGCACAGCTCGTCTGCGGTGCGGTTCCACCGCGGGAAGTGCAGCTCCACCGTTTCCACCCAGGGCGGTGCGCCCGCCGGGAGTCGCTTCTGGTGCACCTTGTCACCGGCCAGGCCCTTGGGGAAACGGTGCAGCATGCACGGTCGTTCGTACAGGGCGTTGACGATGCCCGGCCCGACCGCCAGGTAGTAGTCGACCAGGTCGTGCTTGGTGGCGCCGCTCGGGTTGGCTGCGGTGGCGGGGAAGTAGACGCGATCGGGGTTGCTCACCCGAACGGTGCGCCCGTCGACCTCGATCTCGACCGCAGGCGATGTGGACGACACGGGTCAGACCCTACGCAGCAGCGCCATGAACATCGCGTCGGTGCCGTGCCGGTGCGGCCAGAGCTGGATCGTGCCAGGAAGTGGTCCTGCCGCGTTCGGGACGCCCGCCAGCAGGGGCTGGGCGTCCTCGAGGTTCACGTCCGACCGTTGCTGCAGGACCGAGGAGACCACCTCGCCCGTCTCGGCCGTGACCGGGGTGCAGGTCGCGTAGACGACCACGCCCCCGGGGCGCACCAGGTCAAGAGCGGCGCCGACCAGCTGGCGTTGCAACAACACCAGCGTGAGGAGGTCGTCCGGTTTGCGTCTCCAGCGTGCCTCGGGTCGTCGCCGCAGCGCGCCCAGACCCGTGCACGGCGCGTCGACGAGCACGCGGTCGACCGTGCCGGGCGACAGCGGAGGGGATGTGCCGTCCGCGGTCACCACGCCGAGCACTCCGTCGGCACCCGCAAGCGTCCTGAGCACCAGGCGCGACCGGTGCTGCTGGCGCTCGACCGCCACCACGCCGGCACCGCGCTCGGCGGCGAACGCGGAGAGCAGTGCGGACTTTCCCCCGGGTCCGGCACACAGGTCCACCCACAAGCGATCTGGTCCGGTGACCGGCGCATCGGCGACCAGCTGGGCGACCAGCTGGGACCCTTCGTCCTGAACCCCGGCGCGACCCTCCGCCACGGCCGGCACTGACGCCGGGCTGCCGCCGGCGAGCACTACTCCATGCCGGGAGTACGGCGTGGGCTCGCCCGGCAGCTCGTCGCGGGTTGACCGGCCCGGCCGGGCCACCAGCGTCACCCGCGGCGGCTCGTTGTCGGCCGCCAGCAGCGCGAAGAGCTCCTCGGCCCCGAGCGCTCGTCGGAGCTCGTCGACCACCCACCGCGGGTGGCTGAAGGCGATCTCGGCGTACTTGACGGGCGAAACGGCCGGGTCGGGCGCCACCTGCCCGATCCAGGCGTCGAGATCCTGCTCGGCAACCTTGCGGAGCACGGCGTTGCTGAAGCCAGCCGCCCCCGAGCTGCTGCGGGCGTGGACGAGGTTGACGGTGGTGCTGATCGCAGCGTGGGTCGGTACACGCATGGCGAGGAGCTGGTGCGCCCCGAGTCGTAGCGCATCGAGCACCTTCGCCTCGACCTTGCGCAGCGGCCGATCGATGCAGGCAGCCAGGATCGCGTCGTAGGTCCCCCGTCGGCGCAGGGTGCCCGACGCGAGCTCGGTCGTGAACGCGGCGTCGCGCGTGTCCAGCTGGTAGTGCTGGATCACCGCCGGGAGCACCAGGTTGGCGTAGGCGTCATCGACGCGGACGGCCTTGAGCACGTCGAGCGCGGCCAGTCGAGGCAGGTCGATGTTGACGCGGGCCCGCGAGCGACCCGCGCGCCCGCCGGCGTCAGCCATCGCCCAGGTGTTGTTTGACCAACGACTTGGGTGCCCTGGAAGCCCAGGCATCGGTGATGATCTCGGCAAGCTCGGCGGCGTCGAGCTCGTCGAGACGAGATCGCTGCACGAGCACAGCCGAGAAGTTGCGGAAGTGGTCGATGGTGAAGAACGGGGTCGACTCGTCTTCCACCAGTGCTGCCTTCTCGACCGCGGTGGGGGTCATGATCACCAGCAGGTCGTCGTACATCTCTCCAGTGGCGGGGTCGATGGCGGACTTGTGCGGCGGCCGGTAGAGCAGGAAACCCTTGCCACGCACCTTGTACGTCGTCACGTCACCCCACGAGGTGCCGAGCTCCACCTCTGGCAACCCGCGGCAGATCGCGTCGACGACGGGATCAAGTCCGTCGTCGGCGTCCCCTTGGCCGCGCTCCCCCTGCACATTGCTCACCGTATCGGCTCAGGAAGCGCCGAATCTCGTCCTGGCAGTCGCTTGCAGCCCACGCGCCCAGTCGGCAGCCTGCATCTGGCGCTTGCCAAAGGCCTTCACCTCACCGAGCCGGACCGGGGTCGTGCCAGTGCCGACCAGCACGGTCTGCTTGCCGATCGCGAGGTGACCGGGCTGGAGGTCACCCGGCTCGAGGGCGCCGACGGCGAGGTCGATCGGACCGATCTTGATCCGCTCCCCGTCATGCGTTGACCAGGCGCCGGGGGCCGGCGTGCAGGCCCGGATCCGACGATCGACCGCGGTGGCCGCTTGAGTCCAGTCGACCTCGGCATCGGCGACCGAGATCTTCGGGGCAAAGCTGACCCCGTCCTCAGGCTGGGTGCGCGCGTCCAGTGAGCCGTCGGCGATGCCGTCAAGGGTGGCGATCAGCAGCCCGGCACCGCCTTCGGCGAGACGGGCCAGCAGATCACCGGCGGTGTCGGTTGGTCGGATGCGCTCGGTCATCACGCCGAAGGTCGGCCCGGCGTCCAGCTCCTTGACGATCCGGAATGTGGTGGCGCCGGTGACCTCGTCACCTGCCCAGATCGCGTGCTGCACCGGCGCCGCACCACGCCAGGCGGGCAGGCACGAGAAGTGCAGATTGACCCACCCGTGCGGGGCGATGTCCAGCGCCGACTGGGGAAGAAGCGCACCGTAGGCGACGACCGGGCAGCAGTCGGGTTCGAGGTCGCGCAGCTGCTGCTGGAACTGCGGCTCACGGGGATGGGCCGGCTTGAGCACTGGTACGCCGAGCTCCTCCGCGCGCAGGGCGACCGGGCTCGCGAGCAGCTTGCGGCCCCGACCGGACGGCGCGTCGGGGCGAGTGACCACGCCCACCAGCTCGTGGTCACTGCTGGCGACAGCGTCCAGCGCTGGCACGGCCACCTCGGGGGTGCCGGCGAAAACGACTCTCACAGCCCAAAGCCTCCGGTGCGGCCGGTGCGGTGTGGGCTGACCTTGACCATCGGCTGCTCCAGCCCGAACCACTCGGACGCGCGGATCTCGCGCATCGCCGCCTTGCGCGCGGCGCTGTCCAGCCGGTCGATGAACAGCACACCGTCGAGGTGGTCGGTCTCGTGCTGGATGGCCCGCGCCAGCAGGTCGGATCCAGCGATCGACACGGGGTCGCCATACATGTTGTAGCCGGTGGCCACCACCGACAGTGCCCGTCGGCAGTCATAGGTGAGCTCGGGGAGCGACAGGCAGCCTTCCGGGCCGTCCTGGATCTCCTGGGAGAGCTCGAGAGAGGGGTTGATCAGGTGGCCGACCTCGCCGTCGACGTTCCAGGTGAAGGCACGCAGCCCCACGCCGAGCTGCGGAGCCGCCAAGCCGGCACCCGGTGCGGCCACCATGGTCTCGGTCAAGTCGGTGATCAGCGTGCGGAGCTCGAGGTCGAAGTCGACCACCTCGACGGCTGGTTTGCGCAGGATGGGGTCACCGAAGAGACGGATCGGACGGACGGCCACGTGCTCAGTTTAGGGACCGTGCCCTCACAGCTCTGCCGGGTCCACCTGGATCCGGACCGGGTCGAGCTTGCGCCCGGAGCGGACCTGCTGCAGCTCGCGGAGCGCCCGCGACAGAGCGGCTCCCTGGGCCCGGGGCACCCGCACCACGACCCGCTCCTCGTTGCCGCCCGACGACACCGGTCCGAGCAGCTCCGCTCCCGGTGGCGCCGCTAGCAAGGTCGTTGCGTCGTCGACGGCGCCAGCCTCACCCGTGATCGTGGCTAGCCGGGACGCTGGGGGCAGGTGCGCCTCCTGACGTTGAGCGATCTCACGCTCTGCGAAGCCGGAGTGGTCCCAGCGCACCAACGCCTGGAGCGCCGGATGAGCGGGGTCGCCGACGGCCAGCACACGTCCGCCCCGTCGCACCAAGCCGGCAGCATTGCTCCAGCGACGCAGCGCCTCTTCGGCAGAGCGGAGGTCGGCACGGCCGAGCAGTAGCCAGGTGTCAAGGAGGACCACCGCGGCGTAGCCGCCACCCGTGACCGGCTCGGCACCTGGCGTGGCGACCACGATCGCGGGTTCATCACTCACCTCGCTGAGCACGCGGTCACCCGACGACGTCCGCACCCGGGTGGGGGCGAAGGACCGGCCCAGCTCCTCGGCTGTCCGGACATCGCCGAGCACCGGTGCGCGGAGACCGCGGGCCCCACATGCTGGGCAGGACCAGGCATCGACAGCGGTGCCGCACCAGCGGCAGGCCGGAGGGGTGGCCGGGCCGGTCAGCGCAAGCGGGCCGGCGCAGTGGGTGCACTCCGACCGCAGGCGACAGCGCTCGCAGGCCAGTGCCAACGCGTAGCCGGAGCGAGGGGTCTGCACCAGCACGGGACCCTGGGTCAATCCGTCGCGGATCAGCTGGTGCACCTCGCTCGGCAGCCGGCTCGCCTGAGCGTGTGGGTCGCGCTCGAGCTCGTGATCCGAAGCACCGCTCACCGCCACCGTCACGCGGTCCCTCAGCACGTTCCGGGGCACGGCAATCTCGCGAGCCCAACCGGTGCGGAGCAGGTATTCGCCCTCGACGCTCCGGGCAAAGCCACCCACCAGTGCGGCTGCGCCTTCGAGCTCCGAGCGGAGCAACAACGTCTCGCGGGTGTGCGGGTAGGGAGCGCGGGGTTCGGCGTGGAGGTCGTCGCCGTCGTCCCAGATGGCCACCAGCCCCAGGTCGTGCACGGGCGCGAACGCCGCTGCCCGGGTGCCGACCACGATCCGCCGAGTGCCGCGACTGACCGCGAGGAAATCGCGGTACCGAGGTCCCGGCCCGGCGTCCGCGGTCAACGTGACGTGGTGCCCCTCGCCGAGCATCTCGGTGAGCGCGCGGTCAATCCGCGCGACATCTTTGACGTCGGGCACGCAGATCAGCGCACCGCGACCGGCATGGTGGGCGGTTGCTGCGGCGTGGGCGAGCAACCTCGCCCACGCTTCACCGGGGGCCGCGCTCCACACGGCGCGGGGTGCGCCACCTTCGGTCAGGTGACGAAGGTAAAGCTCGGCGTGCTCGTAGTCGCGCCAAGCGTCGACCGCCTCAGTGGCCGCCCATCCGGTGATCGCGGCCTCGGGGGCAGAGAGCTGCTTCTCGGTCGTCGCGTGGCGGGGCGGTACCGCCAGCCGCAGCACGTCGGAGCGCACGCCGGCGTACCTCTGCGCGAGAGCGGCCGTCAGGTCAGCCACAGCTGGCGAGAGCACGACCTCATCACTCACCACCCGCCGCAGTGGCGTGAGCGAGCCCGTGTGGTCAGAGGCATCCGCGCGCGCCAGCACGAACCCGTCGACATCCTGGCCGGCGAACCGGACCTTTACCCGCGCACCCGGCCGCGCCGTCTGCGCCATCGTCTCGGGGACGGCATAGTCGAACGTGCGGTCCAGGTGCGCCAGCGGGACGTCGACCAACACCCGCGCCACCGGGGCAACCTCGCTCACCGCGGCCGCGGCAGCCTTGCGGGCCCGGGTGGCCTTCGCCTTGGCCTGTGACTGCTTGATCGTGGCCCGCACCATGCCGGGCAACAGCTCGGGCTGCCCTGTCTGGTCCGGATCGCTGCTCACGGCCGCATTCCTACCAGCCGCCACCCGCAGCGCGCTCAAAGGACGTTCGCCCCACCGGAGGCCCGGTGAGGCGAACGTCAGGCAAGCTGTGGCGGGTCAGACGCCGGCGGCAGCCTTGAGGGCGTCGGCGCGGTCGGTCCGCTCCCAGGTGAACTCGGGCAGCTCGCGTCCGAAGTGACCGTACGACGACGTCAGTGCGTAGATGGGACGCAACAGGTCGAGGTCGCGCAGGATTGCGGCCGGGCGCAGGTCGAACACGGAGAGCACGGCTTCCTGGATCTTCTCGTCGGAGACGATGCCGGTGCCGAAGGTCTGCACAAAAACGCCGACCGGGTGTGCCTTGCCGATCGCGTAGGCGACCTGCACCTCGCAGCGGCGGGCCAGGCCCGCGGCGACGACATTCTTGGCCACCCAACGCATCGCGTAGGCGGCTGAACGGTCCACCTTGGAGGGGTCCTTGCCGGAGAACGCGCCACCACCGTGACGGGCCATGCCGCCGTAGGTGTCGACGATGATCTTGCGGCCGGTCACTCCGGCATCACCCATCGGTCCACCGGTCACGAAGCGACCGGTCGGGTTGACCAGCAGCGTGTAACCCTCCGACGGGAGCGCGAAGGTCTCGAGCACGGGGTCGATCACGTTCTGCTTGATCTCGGCCTCGAGCTTGACCAGGTCGGTCTCCTCGGAGTGCTGTGTGGACAGCACGACGGTGTCGATGCGGACCGGGCGGTCGTCCTCGTCGTACTCGATGGTGACCTGGGTCTTGCCGTCGGGCCGCAGGTTGTCCATGGTGCCGTTCTTGCGCACCTGGGTGAGCTTCTCGGCGAGCCGCTGGGCGATCACGATCGGGAGCGGCATCAGCACGTCTGTGTCGTCGCAGGCGTAGCCGAACATCAGGCCCTGGTCGCCAGCACCGCGCTGGTCGAGCTCGTCCTCGGAATCACCGACGCGAGCCTCGATGCCCTGGTCGACACCCTGGGCGATGTCGGCGGACTGCGCACCGATCGCGACCGAGACGCCGCAGGTCTTGTAGTCGAAGCCCTTCTCCGAGCTGTCGTAGCCGATGTGCTGGATCGCCTGGCGGACCAGGTCGGCTACGGGCGCGTAGGCGTTGGTGCGGACCTCGCCGGCGATCATGACCTGGCCGGTCGTGATCAGGGTCTCGACGGCAACGCGCAGGTCCTGCTTGTTGTCGTCGTGCTCCATCAGGTAGTCCAGGACGGTGTCGCTGATGCGATCAGCGATCTTGTCCGGGTGACCCTCGGTCACGGACTCCGAGGTGAAAAGACGTCCAGCCACAGTTGCTACTCCGCTCAGGCGTGAAGATTCGGGGGAATGGCTCAGTTTATGCGGTGACCAGCATGCAAGATGGTCGTCTCAACAAACGAATCAACGGGGCAGTCGTGCCGCAACTTGGTCCCAGACCTCGTGGGCAAGTGCCGCCTTCGTCCCTCGGGGAACGTCGACCGAGGAACCGTCGGCGCCCAAGATGACCGCCTTGTTGTCAGGGCTGCCGAAGACCGCTCCCCCACTGACGTCATTGACGACCAGCAGGTCACACTCCTTGCGTGCCAGCTTGGCTCGCGCCAGCGACATCACGTCGTGGTCGCTGTCGCCGGTCTCGGCCGCGAACCCCACGATCACGGAACCGGGGCGCGAGCGCTCGGTGGAGATCTCGTGGAGGATGTCGGCGTTCTGCACCAGGTCGATGCTCGGCGCGGAGCCGTCGCCGGACTTCTTGATCTTCGACTCGCTGACCTCAGCAGGGCGGAAGTCGGCGGGAGCCGCGGCCATCACGACCGCGTCGGCCGTTGCGGTGGCGGCCACGACCTCGGCGTGCAGGTCAGCTGTGCTGACGACCCGCACCACCTTGGCGCCGGCGATGTCTGGCAGCGACACGTTGGCGGCGACCAGCGTCACCTGGGCGCCGCGGGCCACCGCCGCCCTGGCCAGCGCGTAACCCTGGAGCCCCGACGACCGGTTGCCCAGGAACCGCACCGGGTCCAGGTGCTCACGGGTGCCGCCGGCCGAGACGACCACATGCCGCCCGAGCAGATCGGGCTGCACGACACCGCGGCTCAGCACGTCGAGACAGACCTCGAAGATCTCGGTGGGCTCGGGCAGCCGACCCTTGCCGGTGTCCTTGCCCGTCAGCCGACCCTCGGCCGGCTCGATCACCACTGCGCCCCGCTCGCGCAAGAGGGCGACATTGGCCTGGGTCACCGTGTGCTCCCACATCTCGGTGTGCATCGCGGGGGCGTAGACAACGGGGCACCGGGCGGTCAGCAGCGTGTTGGTGAGCAGGTCGTCGGCCAGTCCGTGCGCAGCCTTGGCCAGCATGTCGGCGGTCGCCGGGGCGACCACGACCAGGTCAGCTTCTTGACCGATCCGCACGTGTGGCACCAGGTGCACATCGGTCCAGACGTCGCTGGCCACCGGCTTGCCTGACAACGCCGCCCAGGTGGCCGCGCCCACGAACTCCAGCGCAGCAGCGGTCGGCACCACAGTCACGTCGTGACCGGACTCGGTGAAGCGGCGCAGCAGCTCACAGGACTTGTACGCCGCGATACCGCCGGAGACCCCGAGAACGATCCGGCCTGACGCAGCCGGGACCGAAATGGCCTGGCCTGAAGTGGCCTGGCCTGAAATAGCCCGGCCTGAAATAGCAGAGTGCCGCTCCCCCGACGGGGAAGCGGCCTCTGATGAAGAAGGGATGCTCAGGGTGTCATTCCTTGGCAGCGAACGACGCGTCGATGGCGGCCTGCTTGGCAGCGGCCTCCTCGGCGGCGAGCTCGACCGGGTCGACGTCCTCGCAGGTCAGCAGGTCCTGGCTGATCTCACGCAGGGCGATCGAGAGCGGCTTCTCCTGGACGTGCGTGTCGACCAGCGGGCCGACGTACTCGAGCAGGCCTTCGCCGAGCTGGGAGTAGTAGGCGTTGATCTGACGCGCTCGCTTGGCGCTGTAGAGCACCAGCTTGTACTTGCTGTCGGTCTTGGTGAGCAGGTCGTCGATCGGCGGGTTGGTGACTCCGACGGCGGCAATGTTGGGCGCAGACACGCGTAAAGCCTCGCATTAAGTGGTGGGGATCCCGGTCGGTGAACCGAGCACGCTCAGGAGCGCAACATCAAGGCTACCAAGTCGTCGGCTGCAGAGTGAACTTCGTGATTGATGATGGTCACGTCAAACTCGTCCTCGGCGGCCAGTTCTTCACGCGCGGTCTCAAGTCGCCGAGCCCGTTCCTCCTCGCTTTCGGTGCCCCGACCGACAAGCCGGCGGACCAGTTCCTCCCATGACGGAGGTTTGAGGAACACGAACAACGCCTCCGGCATCGAGTTCCGGACCTGGCGGGCGCCCTGTAGGTCGATCTCGAGCATCGAGGGCCACTCAGCCGCCAACGCCTCTCGCACGGGCCGGCAGGGAGTTCCGTAGCGAGCAGACTTGTGCACGACGGCCCACTCGAGAAGCTCGTCGGCGGCGATCATCCGATCGAACTCTTCATCGGAGACAAACCAGTAGTGCACGCCGTCGACCTCCCCTGCCCGGGGCGGCCGGGTCGTCGCGGAGATCGAGATCCAGACCTCGGGGTGGCGCTCGCGCACCGCGGCTGCCACGGTGCCCTTGCCGACCGCGGTCGGTCCGGCCAGCACGACCAGGCGATTGGGAGGCGGTACGGGTGGCGCGTCGGTCACTGCTCCGGGCCGGCGAACTCGGCCTTCAGTGCCGCGACCTGCTTGGCACCCAGCCCGCGCACCCGGCGCGACTCGGCGATCCCGAGGCGTTCCATGGTCTGCTTCGCGCGGATCTTGCCGAGACCGGGCATCGACTGCAGCAGCTCCACCACTCGCATCTTGCCAATGACAGCGTTGGACTCGCCCTGCCTCAGCACGTCCACGATCGAGGCGCCGGAGTTCTTCAACCGGTTCTTGATCTCCGCCCTCTCGCGACGCGAAGCCGCTGCTTTCTCGAGGGCCGCCTGGCGCTGTTCGGGAGTGAGCGGGGGGAGTGCCACGGGAGAGGTCCTTGTGTCGATGTCATTGCGGTGGGAGCGAACCCGCAGTGAGGGCCAATGTAGTCACGTCTGCGAGGCACCGGCAATCGGTCTGCGAGAACAAGTTCTACCGCACCCGTAGCTAGAGCGAGAGGGGTGTCTTGCAGACGTCGCGCGCCTGCTGCTGCACGGCTTCCAGTGCCAGGACCGACTCGGGCGCGGTCAATCGCCGAGCAGCGGCGTCGATCTCCGACTGCTGCTCGTCGGTCAGGCCCGCTGGCGGCTTGTCCCGGTCGTAGGTCGCGGGGTCGACGTCGGCATCCTCGAGCGCCTGCACCAGACCCTCGATCCCGCGGACCAGAGTGAGCCATTCGTCGGCGATGTCCTCCGGCGCCTTCTTGGCCAACGCCTCGAAGCTCGGCAGCGCCTCGAGCAGCGCAGTCGGACCTTGGCCCGACAGAGCTTCGCTGAGCGGTTTCTGCTGCACCTGGACCTCGTCGCAATACGTCGCGAACGGGTCGTCCTCACCGCAGCCCACCAGCGCTGGCCCAAGCAGAGCGACCAGCACCACACCGACCACGCGTCGCCTCATCGGTCGCGCAGCTCGTCGTTGGCGCGACGAACGGCGTCGCGCATCGCAGTCGGGTCGGGGCCGAGCCGCAGGACCTCGCGTGAGGAGCTCGGGATGACGTTGCCGACGGCGGCCCCGAAGATGCGACGAACATCAGTGGCGGTGCCTCCCTGGGCACCGTAGCCGGGTGCCAGGATCGGGCCGTTGAACGAGAAGTCGATCTCACTGTCACCGATCGTCGCGCCGACCACTGCACCGAAGGAGCCGAGCGGTTGCGCGCTGCTGTTGAGCTCGCGCAGGTGGTCGATCATCCGCGCAGCGACCGAGCGGCCATCATCAAGCCGAGCGTGCTGGACCTCCGGACCCTCCTTGTTGGAGGTCTCGACGAGCACGAAGACCCCGGCGTCATGCTTGCGGGCCACCTCGATCATCGGAGCGAGCGATCCGAAGCCGAGGTAGGGACTGGCCGTGATGGCATCGGCAGCCAGCGGTGATGACGGGTCGAGGTAGGCATCGGCGTAAGCCTGCGAGGTCGAGCCGATGTCGCCGCGCTTGACGTCGAGAAGCACCTGCGCCCCTGCGGCGCGGGCCTGCGTGATGACCCGTTCGAGCACGGCCACGCCACGACTGCCCATCCGTTCGTAGAACGCCGACTGGGGCTTCACCACCGAACAGTGGGCAGCGACGGCCTCGACGGCGCCGAGCGCGAAGCGCTCCAGACCCTCGGCGTCGTCGGCCAGGCCCCAGTCGTGCAGCAGGCCGGGGTGTGGGTCGATCCCCACGCAGAAGGGTCCGCGCTCCTCGATGGCGGCGCGCAGCCTGGCACCAAACGTCATGAGGTCTCCTCGAGCTGATGGATGATCCGGCGGGGCCACTGCGGGCCTTCGTAGATGAACGCCGTGTAGCCCTGCAGCAGGGTCGCCCCGGCATCAAGGCGAGCACGGGCGTCCGCCGGTGTGCTGATGCCGCCGACCCCGATCAGGGTCAGGCCGGGCCCCACACGCTCGCGCAGGAGACGCATCACATCGCACGAGCGCGTGGTGAGCGGTCGGCCGGACAGGCCGCCGGCCCCGATCCGCTCCACGTGGGCCGCACTGCTGGCGAGGTCGTCGCGGCTGATCGTGGTGTTGGTGGCGATCACCCCCGCCAGACCGAGGTCAAGCACCAGGTCGGCCACGTCGAGCACGTCCTCGTCGGCGAGGTCGGGCGCGATCTTGACCAGCAGCGGCACCGAGCGGCCGGCGGTCTCCTGTACCCGCGACAGCAGCGGCCCGAGCTTCTCGACCGATTGCAGGTTGCGCAGCCCTGGAGTGTTGGGCGAGCTGACATTCACCACCAGGTAGTCAGCGTGTGGCGCCAGCAGCCGGGCGCTCTTCACGTAGTCGGCCTCGACGGCGGCCTGGTCGTCGTCGGGCACGACCTTGGTCTTGCCGATGTTGACGCCCAGCACCGGACCACCACCACCGACCGATGCAGGACCACCGCGCGCAGTGAGGCGGGTCGCGACCGCCTCGGCACCGTCGTTGTTGAAGCCCATCCGATTCACCACGGCCCGGTCGGCAGTCAGCCGGAACAGTCGAGGCTTCGGATTGCCCGGCTGAGCCTCACCGGTGACGGTGCCGACCTCGATGTGCCCGAAGCCGAGTGCGGCCAACGCGTCGATGCCTACGGCGTTCTTGTCGAAGCCGGCAGCCAGCCCGAGCACGTTCGGGAAGGTCAGCCCCATAGCTTCGACCGGCCTACCCGGAGTCGCTCGCCGGGACAACAACGGCCGGGCGGCACGAATCGCCCGGAAACCGACATGATGAGCCTTCTCGGCATCGATGCGACGTAAGCCGTGGTCGAAGAGAACCCGGTACATCAGGAGCGGGCTCTTCTCGCCCAGTCCTGCAGGCTGCACACCCCGATGTCGCCGCGCATCTGCGCCTCGATGCCGTGCACGGCGGCACCGAGCCCCTGCACGGTGGTGATGCAGGGGATGTTCGCCCGGACCGCGGCGGTGCGGATCTCGTAGCCGTCGATCCTCGCCGACCCACCCCTGGTGGACCCGCCCGGAGTGTTGATGATCAGCTGGATCTCACCGGCCAGGATCAGCTCGACGGTGGTCGGCTCACCGTTGGGTCCCGAGCCCTCGAAGTGCTTGCGTACGACGGTGGCCGCGACCCCGTTGCGACGCAGCACCTCGGCGGTGCCCTGAGTTGCCAGGATCTCGAACCCGTGATCGGCGAGCACCTTGATCGGGAAGACCATGTGTCGTTTGTCGCGGTTGGCCATGGAGACGAAGATCCTGCCGCTGGTCGGGAGCGATCCGAACGCACCAGCCTGAGCCTTGGAGAAGGCGGTGCCGAAATCGGAGTCCAGCCCCATCACCTCACCGGTCGACTTCATCTCCGGTCCGAGCACGGTGTCAACCTGTCGCCCGTCGCGGGTGCGGAAGCGGTTGAACGGCATCACGGCCTCCTTCACCGCGATCGGTTGGTCGGCCGGGAGTGAGCCACCGTCACCGGTGCCGGGCAGCACGCCGGCGGCCCTCAGCTCAGCGATCGACTCCCCCATCATCACCCGCGCCGCGGCCTTGGCCAGCGGGATAGCGGTCGCCTTCGACACGAACGGGACGGTTCGGCTCGCCCGCGGGTTGGCCTCGAGCACGTAGAGCACGTCGGCACCCAGCGCGAACTGGATGTTGAGCAGCCCGTGCACCCCGACGCCACGCGCGATGGCCTCGGTCGCTTCGCGGATCCGCTCGATCTCGGCGGCGCCCAGGGTGATCGGCGGGAGCGCACACGCGGAGTCGCCGGAGTGGATGCCGGCCTCCTCGATGTGCTCCATCACGCCGCCCAGGAAGAGCTCCGCACCGTCGTACAGCGCGTCGACGTCGATCTCCACAGCGTCGTCGATGAACCTGTCCACCAGCACGGGGTGCTCGGGGCTGATCTCCGTAGCCCGCTGGATGTAGCCCTCCAGGGCCTCGTCGTCGTAGACGATCTCCATGCCGCGCCCACCGAGCACGTACGACGGCCGCACCAGCACGGGGTAGCCGATCTCCTCGGCGATCCGCTTGGCGTCGCTGAAGCTGGTAGCCATGCCGTGCTTCGGGGCCGGGAGTCCAGCCTCGGCCAGTACCCGCCCGAAGGCGCCGCGCTCCTCTGCCAGGTGGATAGCCTCGGGGGTGGTGCCGACGATGGTGACGCCGTTGTCCTTGAGTCCCTGGGCTAGGCCCAGGGGCGTCTGGCCGCCGAGCTGACAGATCACCCCGGCCACGGGTCCGGCCTGCTCCTCGGCGTGCACGATCTCGAGCACGTCCTCGAGGGTCAGCGGCTCGAAGTACAGGCGGTCGGAGGTGTCGTAGTCGGTCGAGACCGTCTCGGGGTTGCAGTTGACCATCACCGTCTCGTATCCGGTCGCTGAGAGCGCCAGGGCTGCGTGCACGCAGGAGTAGTCGAACTCGATGCCCTGACCGATCCGGTTGGGGCCGCTGCCGAGGATGATCACCGCGGGCCGCTCCCGCGGCTGGACCTCGGTCTCCTCGTCGTAGGAGCTGTAGTGGTATGGCGTCGCCGCCGCGAACTCCGCCGCGCAGGTGTCGACGGTCTTGTAGACCGGTCGGATGCCGAGGGCGTGCCGAACCCCGCGCACGACGTCGGGCGTCATGCCCCGGATCTTGCCGATCTGGGCGTCGGAGAAGCCGTGCCTCTTGGCCTTGCGGAGCAGCTCGGGTGTCAGCTCGGGCGCGGCCGTCACCTCTTCGGCGATCTCGTTGATCAGGGCCAGCTGGTCCACGAACCACGGGTCGATGGCAGTCGCGTCGAAGATCTCCTCCGGAGTCGCGCCCGCGCGGATCGCGTCCATCACCTTCTTCAGACGGCCGTCGTGCGGCACCTCGATCTCCGCGAGCAAGGCGGCCTTGTCGAGCTCGACCCATTCCTGGTGCCAGTCGAAGACTGCGTCGGTGCGCTCCAGGGAACGCAGCGCCTTCTGCAGCGCCTCGGTGAAGTTGCGGCCGATCGCCATCGCCTCGCCGACGGACTTCATGTGGGTGGTCAACCTGGGATCGGCCCCGGGGAACTTCTCGAACGCGAATCGCGGCACCTTGACCACGACGTAGTCGAGCGTCGGCTCGAAGCTGGCTGGAGTGCTCGAGCCGTCGGCTCGGATCGTGATGTCGTTGGGGATCTCGTCGAGGGTGTAGCCGATCGCCACCTTGGCTGCGATCTTCGCGATCGGGAACCCGGTGGCCTTAGAGGCCAGGGCGCTCGAGCGCGATACGCGAGGGTTCATCTCGATCACGATCAGCCGGCCGTCGCTCGGATCGACGGCGTACTGAATGTTGCAACCTCCGGTGTCGACGCCGACCTCCCGGATGATGCCGATCGCCAGGTCGCGCATCTTCTGGTACTCGCGGTCGGTCAGGGTCAGTGCCGGCGCCACGGTGATCGAGTCGCCGGTGTGGACGCCCATCGGGTCGACGTTCTCGATCGAGCAGATGATCACCACGTTGTCCGCGGTGTCGCGCATGACCTCGAGCTCGTACTCCTTCCACCCGATGATCGATTCCTCGATCAGCACCTCGGTCGTCGGGCTGGCGTCGAGCCCTGCGCCAGCAATCTGGCGCAGCTCGGCCTCGTCGTAGGCGATGCCCGAGCCGGTGCCCCCCATCGTGAACGACGGCCGTACCACGATCGGGTAGCCGAAGGTCTCCACTGCGACGAGACAGTCGTCGAGCGTGTGGCAGATAGTGCTTCCCGCGACCTCTCCCCCGAGGTTCTCGACGATCTTCTTGAACTGCTGGCGGTTCTCGCCGCGGTCGATCGCCTCGATCGAGGCTCCGATCAGCTCCACGCCGTACTTCTCGAGCACGCCGGCCTTGTCGAGCGCCGTGGCGGCGTTGAGAGCGGTCTGCCCGCCCAGGGTCGCCAGCAGCGCGTCCGGGCGCTCCTTGGCAATCACCTTCTCGACGTACTCCGCCGTGATCGGCTCGATGTAGGTCGCGTCGGCGAACTCGGGGTCGGTCATGATCGTGGCCGGGTTGGAGTTCACCAGGATCACCCGGATGCCTTCGTCCTTCAGCACCCGACACGCCTGGGTGCCGGAGTAGTCGAACTCACAGGCCTGGCCGATGATGATCGGCCCGGAGCCGATCACCAGCACCGACTTGATGTCGTCACGCTTAGGCACGCTGGGCCTCCATCAGGTCGCAGAACCGGTCGAAGAGGTACGCCGCATCGTGCGGTCCTGCCGCGGCTTCCGGGTGGTACTGAACCGAGAAGCTCTTCAGCCGACCTTCGTCGTCGCGCAGCTCGAGCCCCTCCACCACGTCGTCGTTGAGGCACACATGGCTGACCGTGGCCACGCCGTACGGCGTTGTCGTCGCGTCGTTCAGCGGGGCCTCGACGGCGAAGCCGTGGTTGTGCGCGGTGACCTCGACCTTGCCGGTGGTCCGGTCCATCACGGGCTGGTTGATGCCGCGGTGGCCATAGACGAGCTTGTAGGTGCCGAAGCCCAGGGCCCGGCCGAACAGCTGGTTGCCAAAGCAGATCCCGAAGTAGGGCAGGTCGCGCTCGAGGGCTCCCTTGAGCAGCTCCACCTGTCCGGTGGTCGCGGCCGGGTCGCCCGGGCCGTTGGAGAAGAACAGCCCGTCGGGCTCGATCGCCAGGATGTCGTCGAGGGTTGCGGTGGCCGGCACCACGTGCACCTCGATGCCACGCTCGGCCATCCGGGTGGGCGTCATCGTCTTGATGCCCAGGTCGACGGCCACCACGGTGAACCGCTTGTCCTGCCCCCAGGGTCCGGGAAGCGCAGCCACCACGTAGGTCGCGTCGGTGGAGACCTCGTTGGCGAGATCGGCGCCGAGCATCTCGCCAGCCCCCTTCACCCGGGTCAACAGCGCTGCGGGGTCGGTCTCGGTCGAGGAGATGCCGACCCGCATCGCGCCACGCTCCCTCAGGTGCCGGGTCAGCGCACGCGTGTCGATGCCGGAGATGCCGACGACGCCCTGGGTGCGCAGCTCGTCGCCCAGGGACCGCTTGCTGCGCCAGTTCGACGGCACCCGTGCAGGGTCGCGGACCACGTAGCCGGCCACCCAGATCCGGTCGCTCTCACCGTCCTCGTCGTTGACGCCGGTGTTGCCGATGTGCGGGGCGGTCATCACTACGACCTGGCGGTGGTAGGAGGGGTCGGTGAGCGTCTCCTGGTAGCCGGTCATGCCGGTGTTGAAGACCGCCTCCCCGAACGTCTCGCCTGCTGCTCCGTAGGACTCGCCGCGGAAGGTACGGCCGTCCTCGAGCACCAGCAGTGCTTGTCCAGTCATGCGTCCAACCCCACTAGCCGATCACTTTCTTCGCGCAGCCGCGCTGCGACCTCGTCGTCCTGCGCGAGCTCCGAGGGCTCTTTCAGCGCATTGTCGTTGTAGTACCCACCGGTCCGGCCCTCGACCGAAGGGTCGGTGGCGAGGAACGTGATGGTCGCGCCACCGTCGGCCGGCGAGCGCATGAAGCGCTTGGCCACGGCGAGCAACGGCCTGGCGAACCACGGTGCTCCTGCCCAGATGTCGGTCGCGACCGCTCCGGGGTGCAACGCGTTCACGGTCACGCCCGCTTCGGCCAGCTCCGCGGACAGGCTCCGCGTGTAGAGCACATTGGCCAGCTTGGAGCGTCCGTATGCCTTCATGATCGTGTAGCCGTGCGAGAAGCCCAGGTCCTCGAAGTCCATCGAGCCCGAGTAATGGCCGTCCGAGGAGGTGAACACGATCCGGGACGGCGCGGCCGCGACCACGAGATCCTTGACCAGCTCGGTCAGCAAGAACCCCGCCAGGTGGTTGACCGCGAACGTCGCCTCGAAGCCATCGGCGGTGAGCGTGCGCTTGTCGTTGACCCCACCGGCGTTGTTGACCAGGACGTCGATCCGGTCGAGCTTCGAGCGCAGCTCTGCGGCCAGGCCGCGCACCGACTCGAGCGAGGCGAAGTCGGCCACGAACGTGTCGACCTCAACCGCGCCGGCGCGCCGCACGCGCTCGGCGACGTGTGCCAGCTTCTCGGGGCTGCGGCCCACCAGCATCAGGCGATGGCCTTGGGCCGCGAGCTGCAGCGCGGACTCCATCCCGATACCGGCGGTGGATCCAGTCATGACGATCGTCTTGGGGCTGCTCATGCCAGCTTCCCATCGAGCACGGTGGCCCTGCCTCGCAGGAAGGTCGCCATCACCCTGCCGGGCAGCTCCCGGCCGGCGTACGGCGTGTTGCGACTGAGGGATGCGGACTCCGACGCCTCGACGGTGCGCCGCACCGAGGGGTCGTAGAGCACGACGTTGGCAGGTGCCCCTTCCTCGATCGGTCGCCCATGACCACTGATCCGACCGATCCGGGCCGGGGCGTACGACATCCGCTCGGCCACACCAGCCCAGTCGAGCAGTCCGGTGTCGACCATGGTCTCCTGCACGATCGAGAGGGCCGTCTCTAGGCCGAGCATGCCGAACGCCGCCGCCGCCCACTCGCAGTCCTTGTCCTCGTGCGGGTGTGGAGCGTGGTCGGTGGCCACGATGTCGATGGTGCCGTCCGCGAGCCCGGCACGCAGTGCCTCGGTGTCGGCTGCCGAGCGCAGCGGAGGGTTGACCTTGTAGATCGGATCGTAGGTCGCAGCCAGTTCGTCGGTCAGGAGCAGGTGGTGCGGGCAGGCTTCGGCCGTGACGTTCCAACCTTTGCGCTTTGCGTCGCGGACGATCTCGACCGAGCCGGCGGTCGAGACGTGGCAGACGTGCAGCCGGGAGCCGACGTGAGCTGCCAGCAGGCAGTCGCGGGCGATGATCGCCTCCTCGGCCACGGCCGGCCAGCCAGCCAGCCCCAGGCGCCCGGAGAGCTCGCCTTCGTTCATCTGGGAGCCCTCGGTGAGTCGTGGCTCCTGTGCGTGCTGCGCGATGACCCCGTCGAACGCCTTGACGTATTCCAGCGCCCGCCGCATCAGCACCGCGTCGCTGACACACTTGCCGTCGTCGGAGAACACCCGTACCCGAGCGGCCGAGTCAGCCATCGCCCCGAGCTCGGCGAGTCGCTCGCCGCCCAGACCGACGGTCACGGCGCCGACGGGGTAGACATCGCAGTAGCCCGCCTCCCGACCGAGCCGCCAGACCTGCTCGACCACGCCAGCGGTGTCGGCCACCGGCTCGGTGTTCGCCATCGCGAACACGGCGGTGAAGCCGCCCATCGCTGCTGCCTGGGTGCCACTCTCGACGGTTTCGGCGTCTTCCCGGCCCGGCTCGCGCAAGTGGGTGTGCAGGTCGACCAGACCCGGCAACGCGATCAGGCCGGTCGCATCAATGGTCTCCACGTCGTCGGGCGCGTCACCGGCAGCAATGATGCCGTCGCGGAGCAGCAGGTCGGTCGGCTCGGCACCCAGCACCGAGACGTTCTTGATCAGGTAGGCGCTCACGCGTCGCTCTCCTCGCTAGTGGACCCGTCAGTTGACCCCTCGGTGGACTCGTCAGTGGATCCGTCGGCACCGCTCAGCAGCAGGTAGAGCACCGCCATCCGCACGGCGACTCCGTTGGTGACCTGCTCCACGATCACCGAACGGACGGAGTCAGCCACGTCGGCAGTGATCTCCATGCCACGGACCATCGGACCGGGGTGCATCACGATCGTGTGGTCCTGCAACGTCGCCATCCGGCGACTGTCGAGGCCGTAGCGGCGGGAGTACTCGCGGGCCGTCGGGAAGAAGCCGCCGTTCATCCGCTCCTGTTGGACGCGCAGCATCATCACCGCATCGGCCTTGGGAATCACCGAGTCGAGGTCGTACGACGTCTCCACTCCCCAGGTGTCGATGCCGACCGGCAGCAGCGTCGGCGGAGCGACCAGGGTGACCTCCACGCCGAGGGTCTGGAGGAGCAGCGCGTTGGAGCGCGCCACCCTGCTGTGCAGCACGTCGCCCACGATCGCGACCCGGCGTCCGTCGAGGCCGCCTTGCTTGCTCCCGCCGAGGTGTCGCCACATCGTGAAGGCATCGAGCAGCGCCTGGGTGGGGTGCTCGTGGGTGCCGTCGCCGGCGTTGACCACGCTGGAGCGGACCCAGCCGGAGTGCGCGAGCCGGTGCGGCGCCCCGCTGGCTCCGTGCCGGACCACGACCGCATCGGCGCCCATCGCCTCCAGCGTCAGCGCGGTGTCCTTGAGGCTCTCGCCCTTGGAGATGCTCGAACCCTTGGCGGCGAAGTTGATGACGTCGGCCGAGAGTCGCTTGGCCGCGGCCTCGAAGGAGATCCGGGTGCGGGTGGAGTCCTCGAAGAAGAGGTTGACCACGGTGCGACCGCGCAGCGCCGGCAGCTTCTTGATCGGGCGGTCGGCCAGCGCCAGCATCTCCGCAGCGGTGGTGAGGACCAGCTCGGCGTCGTCGCGGCTCAGATCGGCCGCGCTGAGGAGATGTCGCTTCACGCTCTCGTCCCTTCGGTGGATCCCACGGTGCCCTCGATCGACACGGCATCGACCTCGTCGGTCTCCGCGAGGACGACGCTGACCCGTTCGGCCAGCGAGGTCGGCAGGTTCTTGCCCACGAAGTCGGCTCGGATCGGTAGCTCCCGATGACCGCGGTCGACCAGCACGGCCAGCTGCACTGCGCGTGGGCGGCCGACGTCGTTGAGAGCGTCCAGCGCGGACCGGATGGTGCGCCCGGAAAAGAGCACGTCGTCGACCAGCACGACCGTCTTGTCGTCGATGCCGCCGGGCGGGATCTCGGTGTGCAGCAGTGTCCGTGCCGGTTTGAGGCGGAGGTCGTCGCGGTACATCGTGATGTCGAGCGAGCCGACCGGCACGACGTGTCCCTCGACCGAGGAGATCCGCTCGGCGATCCGGACGGCCAGAGGCACCCCTCGCCGCGGGATGCCGAGGAGCACGAGATTGTTCGCGCCCTTGTTGCGTTCGAGGATCTCGTGGGAGATCCGGGTCAGGGCCCGGGCGATGTCACGGGCGTCGAGGACCACTCTGGCGTTGGAAGGGCCGCTGGAAGGCTGGGCCGCTGGTGCAGGCTGGGCACACACGAGTGCGCTTGACCTCCTTCTCCGCCTCACAGGACGGCTCGTTAAAGGATGTCGAACGGGAGTCACCTTACCTCGGCGCCGAGCCCGGTCCGCCTCCGGCTCACGGACTTCTCAACCGGTGGACGGCGAGCCACTGGCTACGGTTGATCCACCCGACCCCGAGGAGAAGCAAGTGCCCGAACTTCCCTTTCCCGAGGAGCTGCGGGACCTGATGCGCAAGCCCAACCCGTCGGTCGTCACCACGTTGCGCTCGGACGGGCAACCGGTGTCGGTGGCTACCTGGTACCTCCTCGAGGACGACGACCGGGTGCTCGTCAACATGGATCACACCCGAAAGCGGGTCGAGCACCTGCGCAAGGACCCCCGGATCACGCTCACCATCCTGGACGCGGCCGATTGGTACACCCACGTGTCCGTCATCGGCCGAGTCGTCCAGACGAAGGCTGACCAGGACCTGGTCGACATCGACCGGTTGAGCACTCACTACTTGGAGAAGCCGTACCGCAATCGGACCAGCCCCCGGGTCAGCGCCTGGATCGAGGTCGACCGCTGGCACGGTTGGGGTGCCGCCCGGACCTGAGTGCCGGGACCCGCTCGGCAGGTCAGGCCGTGGCGACGTCGAGGAGCACCTTGCCGACAGCCCCGGCCTCGACCGCGTCATGGGCGATTGCGGTCTCCTCCAGCGGGTAGTGGTGGAGCGGAAGGCCGGCGTCCGCTCCCACCCGGAGGCGGCCGGCTGCCACGGCGGCGTTGATGTCGGCAGCGGCCGCGGCAACCAGGTCCGGGCCGAGGGTGTAGAGCAGCAGGAACTGGTAGCGCAGGTTGCGCGTGAACGTCGGACGGATGTCGATGCCGAACGAGTCGCCGCCGTTGTTGGCATAGATGGCCACTGTGCCGCGGTTCTTGAGCACTGACAGGTCGAGCTCGTTGTTCTGGGCTGGCGCCACCTCGACGACGAGGTCTACGCCGTTCGCCGCCACGGCGCGTATCTCCGAAGACGGATCGGTGCTGCGGTAGTTCACGACGTGATGTGCTCCCGCCGCTGTTGCGAGCGCCGCCTTCGCGTCTCCGCTGACGGTGGTGATGACGGTGGCTCCCGACCAGCAGGCGAGCTGGATGGCAGCATTGCCGACCGCGCCCGCGCCGCCGGCAACCAGCACGGTCTGGCCGGCGAGGGCTCCGGGACCAAGTCGGGTCGCGCCCTCCCCCGAGGTGAGTGCCCGGTGGGCGGTGACGGCAGGTACGCCGAGGCTCGCCCCGAGATCGAAGTCGGCTTGCGGCGGCAACGGGATCACCCGCTCGACCGGTTGCACGGTGAGCTCCGCCGCGGTGCCGTAAGCACGCCCGTGCTGAGCGAGGATGAGCCACACCCGGTCGCCCACCGCGATTCCGGCCACGCCGCTGCCTACTGCGTCGACGACACCCGCGCCGTCCTGCCCGGGCGTGACCTCCGCGTAGCCGGAGCTCATCGAGGCCCGAAACTTCCAGTCTGTTGGATTGACCCCGGCGCGCACGAGCCGCACCCGGACCTCACCCGGCCCCGGGGTGGGGGCGTCACGCTCGACGGTCTTCAGGACCGACGACGAGCCCGCCTCTCGGTACACAACTGCGCGCATGGCTGGACAGTAGCCCGGTCAGCGAACCTCGAAACCGGTCGTGCCCGGGTCCTCGGCTGGACTGACCTCGACGGACTCGACGGTCGCTCGTGGCGAACCCTCATGGGCCCATCGCACCAGCGCCTCGAGCGCCTCTGGCGGGCCGCCGACCACGGCCTCCACCGCGCCGTCGGGACGGTTGCCCACCCAGCCTCGGACGCCAAGCGCCGAAGCCTTCTGGCGGCAGCTGTCGCGGAAGAACACTCCTTGCACGTCACCACGCACCACCAGGTGGAGCGCTTCGTCAGCTGCGTCAGACCAAGACATGTCCCCCATCATCGCCCAGCGGCCCACGCCGTCCCACACCGCCCGCAGCCGGACCCTGGACGTCCAGCTCTGGGCCAGCAATACCCGTCTAAGACAGGTCGTCCAGGGCAACCTCGATGGCTCGGTGAAACGTTGGGTAGGCGAAGTGCATGGTCTTCAGTGTGGCAATCGGAATCTCGGCGTGCACGGCAGCCGACAGCAGTCCGACCACTTCGCCTCCCGCCGGTGCCACCGCGGTCGCCCCCACCAGAACGCCTCGATCAGCGTCGGCAACCACCTTGATGAGCCCCTCGTTGCCAGCCTGGTGGATCCAGCCGCGACTGGAGTCCGGTATCTGGGCGTGCCCGACGCGCACGTTCAGCCCCTCACCGCGAGCCTGCTTCTCGGTCAGGCCGACGCCCGCGACCTCAGGATCGGTGAACGTCACCCAGCTCACTGCCCGATAGTCGGCAAGGGGTCCGTCCTCACCGAGGATGTCAGCAACGGCGACAGCGCCCTGATACATCGAGACGTGGGTGAACTGGCCCTTGCTGGTGATGTCGCCGACGGCCCACAGCCGGTCGGCGGCGCGCATCCTCTCGTCGGTCTCGACCGACGCCGCATCGGGGTCCAGACCCACCGAGCTGAGCCCCGCATCCGAGAGGTTGGCTCGCCGGCCTGTCGCGACCAGCAGCTGCTCCGCCTCGAGGGTCCGGCCGTCCAGCTGCACCCGGAAGGTGCCGTCGTGGTCGACCCGGGAGATCGTCGCGCCCACGATCACCTCGATCCCCTCCTTGGCGAACACGTCCGCAATCACAGCGCTCGCCTCCGGCTCGGTGGGGCCGAGAATCCGATCCGCCATCTCGACGACTGTGACCCGGACTCCGAATCGTGCGAGCGCCTGAGCCAGCTCGGCTCCGATCGGACCTCCGCCGATCACGATCATGCTGTCCGGCAGCTCGGTCAGGCGGACGATCTCGCGGTTGGTCCAGAACGGCGTCGCGGCCAGTCCCTCGATCTGCGGAACCGCCGGATCAGTTCCAGAATTGAGGATCACGCCGCGCGTTGCCTCGTAGGTCGCGGTGCCCGACGCGAGCTTGACGACCACCCGACCCGGACCGTCCAGTCGTCCTTGACCCCGGACGATCTCAACACCAGCCTCTTCCAGCCGCGTGGCATGCGACTCGTCGTTCCAATGGTTGGTGGCCTGCTTGTCGATCCGGGTGGACACCATGCGCCAGTCCGGGCGGACGGCAATCTGTCCGGCCAGCGTCTCCACCCGTCGAGCCTCAGCGAGAGCCTCGGCGGCGCGGACCATCATCTTGGACGGGATGCATCCGTAGAAGGGGCACTCGCCCCCGACCAACGCCTTCTCGACGCCCACCACCCTCAGGCCGGCCTCGGAGAGCTTCTGTGCGGCGTACTCGCCGCCAGGGCCAAGGCCGATCACGACGACGTCAACTTCTTTGGTTTTGGCCATAGCGCCAGCCTCGCATGCGATGGGTCAACACCCTGGTGTCTGCTAACGATCGATGTGGCGGGCCCAGGCAAAGCAGTAGACGCCGAAACACATGAACCCGAGGCCCATCGCGGTGAGCAGAGTCGGGCCGAATGGCTGGTCGAGCACCTCGGTGAGCGCTTGGTCGAGCCCACCGGACTTATCTGCCTCGTGGGTGACCGCGGCGTAGCCGAAGAGAATGCCGACGACTCCGAGGGCCGCACCTTTGGCGCAGTATCCGATCCGACCCAACCAGGTGTAGGCCGAGCCGCTCACGCCGCGTTGCCCCTTTCCGTCGAGGCTTCTCAGGAACCTGTCCGAGGCACCCACGAACATCAGCACGCCGCTGACCACCAGGATCGCCGCACCGACCAGCCCCACCAGCACCTGACCTCCCGGAAGATCCATCAGCTTCGCGGTGGTGCTGTCGGTGGCTTTCTCGCTGCCGCCTGACCCCTGCCCGATGGCTACCTTGAGCGCACTGGTCGCGATCACGGCGTACACGACACTCCGGCCGAGGGAGGTCAGCCTCTTCCGCACGAGGTCCGCTCCGTTGCTGTCCCGGTGTCCGAGCAACGCCTCCACCAGCTGCCACAGAGCCAGCAGGTACATCCCCGCCGACACCAGCCACACCAGCGCCCCGCCGAACGGCTGCTGCGCGAGCTCGTGGATAGCCCCTGACGTCGAGGTCGAACCCTCCCGGTCACCGAACGCCAGCTGCACCGCCAGCCAGCCCACGACCAGGTGCATCAGCCCGAAGGTGACCAACCCGGCCCGGGCGATGTGGTCCAGCACATCGCTGTGCTCTGCACGCCGCCCCAACTGCTGGACCTGCCCGGAGATGTCTCCCATGTCGCCCGGTACCCAGCGCGGCGCCGTTAATGGGCGGAGTCGGCGATCTGACGTGCCCGGTCAGTTCACCTAGGCGAGGGTCGCCTTGTTGCGTTGAATGGTGCCGAGGATGCCGTTGACGAACGGCGCGGACTCGTCGGTCGACAGGTCCTGCACGAGCGCCATCGCCTCACTGACGGCGACACCGTCCGGTACGTCGTCGGCGTACAACAGCTCGTAGAGACCGATCCGCAGCACGTTGCGATCCACGGCCGGCATCCGGTCCAAGGTCCAGCTCTCCGAGTAGGTGGAGAGGAGCTCGTCGATCCTGGCCTGGTGCTCGACCACGCCGCGCACCAGTGTGACGGTGTAGTCGTTGCTCGGTGCCGATCCCTCCTCGACCGAGCGGTCGAGGGTCTCGGTAGCCGGCTCACCACGGAGGTCGGCCGCGTAGAGAAGGTCGAGTGCGCGCTTGCGGGCCTTGGATCTGGCTCCCATCAGCAGACCGTCAAGACTTGACGCGCCCGAGGTAGGAAGAGTCGCGGGTGTCGACCTTGACCTTCTCCCCCTGGGTGATGAAGAGCGGCACCTGGATCTCATGGCCGGTCTCGAGCGTGGCCGGCTTGGTGCGGCCGGTGGCGCTGTCGCCGGCGAGGCCTGGCTCGGTGAACGTGATCTCGAGCTCGACCGACGCGGGCAGCTCGATGTAGAGGACCCGCCCCTCATTGGTTGCGATCATCGCTTCGGCGCTCTCGAGCAGGAAGTTCTTGGCGTCGCCGACGATCTCCGGTGCGACCTCGAGCTGGTCAAAGGTGCCGGTGTCCATGAAGACGTAGGAGGTGCCGTCGTTGTAGAGGTACTGCATGTCCCGCTTGTCGACGTTGGCCACCTCGACCTTTACGTCGGCGTTGAACGTCTTGTCGACGGTCTTGCCCGACTCGATGCTCTTCAGCTTGGAGCGCACGACCGCGCCACCCTTACCGGGCTTGTGGTGCTGGAACCAGATGACCTGCCAGAGCTGGCCGTCCAGGTTGAGCACCATGCCGTTCTTCAAGTCGTTGGTCGTCGCCATGCGCGCGGTTCAGCCTTCGTTCGAGTAGGTGGAGATCGGGGTCCTCGCCTACCCCGGGACCCGGGGTGGACAACAGCCGCCGAGTCTATCGCCCGCCCCTCCCCCTCAGCGAACCCCGCGGTAGTCCCGGGTCAGTGGCCGCCGAAATCGACGAATCCACCTGCCACTGACCCGGGACTACCGAGAAAGGGCAGGTCAGTGGTCGGCGAGGAGGGCGAGAGCCTGGCGGTAGCCGTCGATACCTTGGCCGGCGATCACGGCGAGGGCATGGGGGGTCACCACGGAGGTGTGGCGGAACTCCTCCGGACGTTGCTCGGGGTCGGAGATGTGCACCTCGACCAGCGGCGCGCTCAGCTGCGCGCAGGCGTCGTAGATCGCGTAGGAGTAGTGGCTCCATGCTGCGGCGTTGAGGACGACCGGCATTCCGTCGTCGGCCGCCGCGTTGAGCCAGTCGACCAGGTCGCCCTCGTGGTTGGTCTGCCGCACCTCGACCTCGAGCCCAAGAGCGCTGCCCCACTCGACACACAGGTGAGCGAGCTCGGCGTGAGTGGTGGTGCCATAGATCTCTGGCTGTCGCCGGCCGAGGCGCCCGAGGTTGGGACCGTTGAGCACCAAGACCCTCATCAGGCTCCTCCTCCGCCGCCACCGTTGATTGCTGTGTACGCCGCACGAAGGTCGTCCTCGGACGGGCCGGCCAGCACGACCGGCTTGGCCAGGTCATCGAGCACCACGAATCGCAGCTGCGAACCCCGCGCCTTCTTGTCGACCTTCATCACTGCGTGCAGGTCCTCGAAGGACGCGCCCGAGTAGCTCACCGGCAGGCCGACCCGCTCGAACACGGACCGATGCCGTTGCACGATCGCAGGGGCCAACCGCCCAGCTCGCTGAGCCAGCTCGGCGACGTAGACGCACCCGATGGCGACCGCCTCGCCGTGTCGGATGCCGTAGTCCTCGACCCGCTCGACGGCGTGCGCCAGCGTGTGGCCGTAGTTGAGGACTTCGCGTCCCGGATGTCCCTCGACGCCGCCGGTCTCCTTGAGGTCGGCAACCACCACGTCGATCTTCACCTGGATCGCCCGCTCGACCAGCTCGCGCAGCACCGGTGACGACGGCACGAGCTCAGCGGGATCGGCTTCCTCGATGAGCCGCAGGATCTCTGGATCGGCGATGAAGCCACACTTCACCACCTCGCCCAGACCGGCGACGAGCTCGTCGCGGGGCAGCGTCTCCAGCAGGCTGAGGTCGCAGAGGACGCCCGCCGGCTCGTGGAAGGCACCAACCAGGTTCTTGCCGGCTCCGGTGTTGATGCCGGTCTTGCCACCGACCGCGGCGTCGACCATGGCCAGGAGCGTGGTCGGCAGATGCACCACGCGGACGCCGCGCAGCCAAGTAGCCGCAACGAAGCCGCCGAGATCCGTCGTTGCACCGCCGCCAACCGTGAGCACCGCGTCGGAGCGGGTGAACCCGAGCTCTCCCAGCACATCCCAGCACGCCACCGCGACTTCGGCCTGCTTGGCCTCTTCGCCATCCGGGATCGCCAACATGACTCCCTCGACGTCACCCAGCTCATCGAGCAGCTCCTCGACGAAGGCCTCGAGACGCTCGGGGCAGATGACAGCCACTCGCTCGACGGTGGGGCCCAGCATCGCCGGCAGGTGATGTCCTAGGTGGCGGCCGACGATGACGTCGTACGGCGCGGCCCCGCGGACCGAGAGGATCGTGTCACTCATGGCAGCGTCTTCCGGATCTCGTCGGCGACGTCCTCCGCCGACCGTTGATCAGTGTCGACCACAAGATCTGCCACGGACTCGTAGATGGGCGTGCGTTCGTCGAGCAGGGCCTTGATGCGGGACCGCACGTTGCCGAGCAACAGTGGGCGCGAGGTGCCCAGTCCGACCCGCTTGACAGCCTCGGCCAGTCCCACCCGCAGGAACACCACCGTGTGCGCAGGGTCGGCCAGCAGCTGCCGGGCGTCCTCGTCGAGCACCGCGCCTCCGCCCAGGGACAGCACGCCGTCGTGGGTGGCCAGGGCCGCGGTGACGGCCTCACGCTCGAGCTTGCGGAAATGTGCCTCGCCCGACTCCACGAAGATGTCGGAGATGGTGCGGCCGTCGGCCGCCTCAACATCGGCATCGGTGTCGCGGGCGGCGACGCCGAGGGCGTCGGCGAGCAGCGCCGCCACCGTGCTCTTGCCCGAGCCCATCGGGCCGACCAGCACGATCGTCATGAGTGGATCACCGGTACCTCAGCGTGTCCAGATAGCTCTCGACGTTGCGTCGAGTCTCGGGCAACGAGTCGCCGCCGAACTTCTCGACCACCGCCTCGGCCAGCACCAGTGCCACCATCGCCTCGGCGACAATGCCAGCGGCCGGGACCGCGCAGACGTCGGAGCGCTGGTGATGGGCGACGGTCGCCTCGCCAGTGGTCAGATCGACGGTCTTGAGCGCCCGCGGCACCGTGGCGATCGGCTTCATCGCCGCGCGCACCCGCAGGATCTCGCCGGTGCTCATCCCGCCCTCGGTGCCGCCCGAGCGGCCCGACGTACGCCGGATGCCCTCGTCAGTCGGCACGATCTCATCGTGCGCCTGCGAGCCCGGCGTGGCGGCTGTTGCGAAGCCGTCGCCGACCTCAACCCCCTTGATCGCCTGGATGCCCATCAACGCACCGGCGAGCCGCGAGTCGAGTCGGCGGTCCCAGTGCACGTGGGACCCCAGGCCCGGCGGCAGCCCGTGCACGACGACCTCGACCACGCCGCCGAGAGTGTCACCGTCCTTGTGGGCCTGGTCGATCCTGGCCACCATGGCGTCAGCGGTGGCCGTGTCGAGGCAGCGCACCGGATTGTCGTCGAGCCGGGTCACGTCGTCGGGCGCGGGCCAGAGCCCGTCGGGAGCGCGTACGCCGCCGAGCTCGATCACGTGCGAGACGACCTGGGCACCGGTCGCCTGCTCCAAGAAGTTGCTGGCGACGCGACCGAGGGCCACCCGGGCCGCGGTCTCGCGAGCGGAGGCGCGCTCGAGGATCGGTCGAGCATCGTCGAAACCGTACTTCTGCATGCCCACCAGGTCGGCGTGGCCCGGACGCGGGCGCGTGAGGGCGGCATTGCGCGCCAGCGCCTCGAGCTCGATCGGGTCCACCGGGTCGGCCGACATGACCTGCTCCCACTTCGGCCACTCGGTGTTGCCCACCTGGATGGCCACTGGCCCGCCCTGCGTCTGCCCGTGACGTACGCCGCCGATCAGCGTGACCTCGTCCTGCTCGAACTTCATCCGGGCTCCGCGCCCGTAGCCGAGCCGACGGCGCGCTAGCGCCTCGGCGATGTCATCGGTTGTGACCTCGACCTTCGCCGGCAGACCCTCGAGGATCGCAACCAGGGACGGGCCATGGGACTCGCCCGCAGTGAGCCAACGCAGCATGGCCGCAGTCTTTCACTTCGGAGCCACCCCGGCCGACGGGGTCACCCGACGACGAGACGATCCAGCAGCTGGGCGCCGCACAGCACCCCGAGCAGGGCGCCCATGACCATGAATGGGCCGAACGGGAACGCCTTGCGCTGCACCACCTTGGCCAACGTCAGCAGGCCTCCGCCCACACCGCCCAGCAGAAAGCCGGCGTAGAGGCCGAGCAGCAGCTCACCCCAGCCCAGGTAGCCCAAGGCCAGGCCGAGCACTCCAGCGAGCCGCACATCGCCGTAGCCGAGCCCCTTGGGGTAGACGAACCACAGCACGAAGAACGTGCCGTAGGCGATGACGAAGCCGCCGCCCGAGCGAGCCAGGTCCTGGTTGTCGCCGGTGACGAGCCAGGCGATACCCACCAGTGCAGCGGTGCCCAGGGTGGTCGGCCAGACCAGCTTGGTGGGCAGCAGGTGGGTGCGCCAGTCGATCAGCGCGAGAGCCGTCAGCAGCGGCACAAGAGGCAGCAGGATGAGCAGCGACCACTCCCAGCCGAGTCGGCCCCCGATCGCAAAGCCGGTGAGTGCCGCCGCGACAGCCAGCTTCCACGCCAGACCCGGCAGTTCAGCGATGGCCGCGTAGGTCTGCTTGGGGGCGGGCTCTGACCCGGTCTCGGCCTCCGCTTCCGCCTCCGGCTCGGGGAGCTGCGCAACGACAGCGGGCATCAAGGCACCGCCGACTGCGCACAGACCGGCGCCGGCGAGCCCGGCCACGACCTCGATCATTCCCGTGCCGCCAACGCGGCCTCACCAGCCGCGCGAAGCTCAGCCACGGGGGCGGGCGAGCCCGTGAAGATCTCGAACTGGTGCGCCGCTTGGTGCACCAGCAGGTCGAGACCTGACACGAGCACGCGACCGGCGACCTCCCTCGCCAACGGTGTCGGCCACGGGTCATAGAGCACCTCGAACAGGACCGGCACCTCCGCACACCGGGCCACGAGATCGGGCACCTGGGCCTCCGCAGGGATGGTGCTGACCAGCACCTCCCCTGACGGCACGTCGGTGGTGAGGGAGCCCAGCCGCACCGTCGGTCGGCGAGGATGCCGCTCGATGGCTGCCACGGTTTCGGCGGCTCGTTCGGGAGCCCGGACGAGCAGGGTGACGTCGGTGGCACCGGCCTCCACGAGGGCCAGTCCCGTCGAGGCGGCCGTCGCACCGGCACCCAGCACGGTGCCAGTGGTCACTGGACCGTCCCAACGTTCGCGGAGCGCTGCTAGCGCTCCGGGCAGATCAGTGTTGTCGGCGTGCACGCGCCCGTCGACCAGGACCAGCGTGTTGGCCGCGCCGACCAGAGCAGCCCGGTCACTCATCCGATCGGCGAGGTCCATTGCCTCGCGTTTGAGCGGCATCGTGAGCGACAGCCCCCGCCACGAGGCGTCCAGGCTGCCCAGATGTGCCGACAGTCCACCGGCCGGCACGCGAGCGCTGACGTAGGTCCAGTCCAGTCCGAGCGCGGCGTACCCGGCGCGATGGAGCGCCGGCGACAACGAATGGGCGACCGGGTCGCCGAGCACGGCGCACTTCAACTCAGCAACGACCCTCGTTGTCGCTGCACCACTGGTCGAGCCGTGCCCGGTTGGCGTTGTGCTCTGCCTCCGTTGCGGCGAACGCCGTCTCACCCGTGTCCAGGTTGACCGCCACGAAGTAGCAGTAACCCTCGTCCGTGCGACTCAGCACCGCCTCCATCGCGGCACGGCCCGGAGCGGCGATGGGGCCCGGCGGCAGACCGGGGACCTGATAGGTGTTGTACGGCGAGTCCGAGCCCCGAGCTTCGTCGTCGGTGAACACGCTCCCGGTGCCGCCCCCGCTGAGGAAGTGGATCGTCGAGTCCATCTGCAGGAGGCCGGCCGGAACTCCTTGGTCGACGCAGGTGCCATCGAGCCGGTTGCGCACCACCTCGGCCACAGCAGGTCGGTCCTCGGCTCTGGAGACCTCCTTCTCGACGATGCTCGCAACTGTGACGAGGTCGTGCTCGGTCAGATCGACCCCAGCAGCATCCGAGATCGGCAGCTGGTCGGCCACTGAGATGAACTGGGCGACCAGCTCACGCAGGATGTCGACGGGCTTGTCCTCCGGGGTGAACCGGTAGGTGTCGGGAAAGAGGTAGCCCTCGGGGTTGCCCTGCGCGTACTCCGGCAATCCGAGCTCTGCTGGGTCGGCGAGCGCCTTCTCGAAAGCCGACTTCTTGAAGCCCGTCGCTTCGACGAGCAGGTCGACCGTCTGGTCGACACGGAGGCCTTCGGGGATCGTGACGTCGCGGTTGTCGATGTTCTTCGGATCGCACATGACAGCCAGAGCATCGGCCGCCTTCATCTTCTTCTTCAGGGGGTAGAAGCCAGCCTGGATGCTCGTGGCACACACGTTGCCCGAAGCGGCGTCACTGAACGCCTCGGCTGAGGCGACCACCCCTTCGTCCTCGAGGGTGCGAGCCATGTCTCCGATGGTGTCTCCCTGGATCACCTCGACGGTGATCGCGCCGGAGCCGGGTCCCGGGTAGTCCTCGGGTTCGGCGAACCGGTCCTGCACGAAGCCGATGCCCTTGGTCACTCCGACGTAGAGCAGCGCGAGCACGACCGCGAGCACGATCAGGACCGGTAAGCAGCCTCGCGCCCGTCCGCCCGGCGAGGCCCCTTTCCGGTGGCCACCGGAGTGGGACTGCGCGTGGAACTCTTCGTCCAACGCGGTCCCCTCGAGCTCGGGGTCAGTCATCGTTCTCCTTGACGAGCTCGCCGGGAGGGTTCCCGGTCGCCCGTTCGGTGTCGAGGGCGTGTTGCAGGATCAGGACAGCAGCTGCTTGGTCGACCACGGACCGGCGGTCACGGCCCTTGCGGCCCCGGTCGCGCAGCATAGCCTCCGCCGAAACAGTGGTCAGTCTTTCGTCGGACAGTCGCACCGGCACCGGCGCGACCCGTCGGGCCAGTCGGGTGGCGAAGGCTCGCACCTTCTCCGAGGCCGGTCCCTCCCCGCCGGACAGCGAGCGTGGTAGCCCCACCACTACCTCGACGGCTTCGTGCTCCACGACCAGCTCGCCGATTCGGCGGATGTCACCTTGGCCGCGACGCACGGTTTCGACAGGCGTCGCCAGCATGCCCGACCCATCGCTGCGAGCGACCCCGATCCGCGCGTCGCCAGGGTCGATACCCAGCCGTACTCCTCGTCGCATCTCGCGGTGCTGTGTTCTGCGCGCGCCTAGGCTCGCGCGACCTCGGTCGCGACCAGGGCCAGCGCTTCGTCGATCCGGCTGGCATCGGTGCCGCCGCCCTGCGCGACATCGTCCTTGCCGCCGCCCTTGCCACCCACGAGCGGACCCACGGCGCGGACCAGGTCGTTCGCCGAGATCCCCCGCGCGCGAGCCTCGTCGTTGACGGCGGCCACGACCGAGACCTTGCCCGCGTTGTCGGGCCCCCCACTACCGGACTGAGTGCCGATCACGACAGCTACTCCGGGAGCAGCTGCGGGCAGCCGGCCACGTATGTCGAGAGCCAGCGCGCGCACGTCGGCGGCCGCGGCACCGTCGGCCCGGTGAGCGACGACCGCGACCCCAGCAACATCTCTCGCCCCGGCTGCCAGCTCGCCCCCCGCGGACAGCAGCTGCCCGACGCGCACCTTCTCGATCTCGCGCTCGGCGTTGCGCAGTCGGTCCAGGAGGTCGCCCACCCGGGTCACCAGGTCGTCGGGCTGGGTCTTGAGCAGACCGGTCAGCTGGTGCACCACATCGCGTTCGCGGGCCAGGTAGGCGAAGCCCTCCAGGCCGGTGAACGCCTCGATTCGTCGGTTGCCGGAGCCGACCGACGCCTCGCCGGTCACCACCACGGTGCCGATCTGCGCTGCATGCTCGACGTGCGTACCGCCACACAGCTCGCGCGACCAGGGCCCACCGATCTCGACCACCCTGACCTTCTGGTCGTCGTAGGTCTCGCCGAACAGAGCCAGCGCCCCCCACTCCTTGGCCTCGGCAAGCGTGAGGTACTGCCAGGCCACTGGCAGGTCCGCACGGAGCGCATGGTTGGACACCTGCTCGATGTCATGCAGCTGCTCCGGGGTCAGGCTGGTGAGCCAGCCGAAGTCCAGGCGCAGGTACCCGGGGCGGTTGTAGGAGCCGGACTGGAGCGCGCTCGGGCCCAGCACCTCGCGCAGGGCAGCGTGCACCACGTGGGTGCCGGAGTGGGCCTGACGGGCGCCGGTCCGCCAGTCGGCGTCGACCTGGGCGCGCAGGGCGCTGCCGGGATGGAACTCGCCGTCGACCACGCGCACCTGGTGCACGACCAGTCCGCGCACCGGGCGTTGGACGTCGAGCACCTCCAGACGACCGCCGTCGAACTCAATGATCCCCGCGTCGGCGGCCTGACCTCCCGACTCTGCGTAGAACGGGGTCCGGTCCAACACGAGCTCACCGATCTGGTCCTCGACCAGTGAGGTGGCCGGGGCGCCCCCGGTGAGCAGGGCAAGTGGCCTCGACTCCGTCTCCAGCGTCTCGTAGGCCAGCCACTCTGTTGGCCCGTGCTCGTCCAGGATGGCGCGGTAGACGCTGGTGTCGGCGTGCTGACCCTTCTTCGCGCGAGCGTCGGCCTTGGCCCTTTCGCGCTGCTCGGCCATCAGCTGGCGAAAGCCCTCCTCGTCGACGGTCAGCCCGGCCTCCGAAGCCATCTCCAGGGTCAGGTCGATCGGGAAGCCGTAGGTGTCATGCAGGGCGAAGGCCCGGTCACCGGACAGTCGGGTCTGCTGACTCTGCTTCACCTCGTCGGCCGCCTGGTCGAAGATCTGGGTGCCGGACTGCAAGGTCTTGCGGAACGCCTCTTCCTCGGCGTACGCGACCCGCGAGATCCGCTCCCAGTCGGTGTGCAGCTCGGAGTAGGTCTCGCCCATCTTGTCGCGACTGATCGGCAGCAGCTCGGGCAAAGACGGATCGCCGTAGCCCAGCAACCGCATCGACCGCACCGCTCGGCGCAGCAGCCTTCGCAGCACGTAGCCGCGCGCCTCGTTGCCGGGGGTGACGCCGTCGCTGATCAGCATCATCGAGCTGCGCACGTGGTCGGCCACCACTCGGAACCGCACGTCATCGACCGGGTCCGACCCATAGCTGCGGCCGGTGAGCTCCATCGCCTTCTCGATGACGGGATACATCACGTCGATCTCGTACATGTTCTGCTTGCCCTGGAGCAGGAACGCGACCCGCTCGAGGCCCATGCCGGTGTCGATGTTCTTCTTCGGCAAGGACCCGCGGATGTCGAAGTCCTCCTTGCTGCGGACGGCGCTCAGCTCGTCCTGCATGAAGACCAGGTTCCAGATCTCGAGGTAGCGATCCTCCGCCGTGAAGTCGAGATCTGCACCGTAGTGCGACCCACGGTCGTAGAGGATCTCCGAGCACGGGCCACCAGGGCCAGGCACGCCCATCGACCAGTAGTTCTCGCTGCGGCCGAGCCGGATGATCCGGTCATCGGGCAGTCCGGTGATCCGCTTCCACAGCGCAACGGCCTCAGGGTCGTCCTCGAAGACGCTGGGGTAGAGCTTGCTCTCCTCCAGACCCCAACCCCCATCCACCAGTGGTTTGGTGACCAGGTCCCACGCCAGCTCGATGGCGCCTTCCTTGAAGTAGTCACCGAAGGAGAAGTTGCCGCACATCTCGAAGAACGTGCCGTGCCGGGTGGTCTTGCCGACATCCTCGATGTCCGGGGTCCGCACGCACTTCTGCACGCTGACCGCCCGGTCGTACGGCGGGGTCTCCTGGCCGAGGAAGTAGGGCTTGAACGGCACCATGCCCGCGTTGACGAACAGCAGGTTGGGGTCGTCGAGCAGCAGGGAGGCCGACGCCACCGGCTGGTGCCGTCCGATGGGCTCGTTGTCCGCGAAGTGCGCAAGGAAGCGGTGGCGGATCTCCGCGGTGTCCATCAGTCCTCTGTCTCCAACTGGTGTGTGGCTCCGGGGGTGAGCTCCGGCACCCCATGAGGCACCAGGCCCAGCCGCTCTCGCAAGTCGGTTTCCGCCTCGGCCTTCCCCTGAGCGACCTCGTCCCGGAACATCTTCAGGCCTACCGCGGCCGCTCCGAACCGATCCCGCATCCCATCGGCAGTGAACACCTCGGCCGCGCGACGACCACGCACCACGGCGTAGATCCCGGCTCCGGCCCCGGCGACGAACCAGAGGCCCCGACTCATGCGGCGCTGTCCTCGGCCGCGGCCTCGCCGGGCATCGGTTCGTCCAGCCGAACCTCACCTCGCTGCCGCGCCTCCCACTCCCGCCGCGCCTGCCGGAGGTCGACGCGCCGCTGCTTGCGGGCCCGCTTGACCTCCCGCTTCATCTCGAACCTGATCCGGTGACGCATCTCGGGAGCAAGCGCCCGGCGGAGCCCGGAGGCCAGCGATGCTGCCTGCACCACGCTCTCTCGGAGCACCAGGTCGGCAAAAAGCTGCCCGGAGACGGGCGGTGCAGGCTCGCGAGACTCGCTCGGTGCTTCCTGACCCAAGCGGGTGATGAGGTACTCGTGATCTTCGGCGCTCAGCGACGCCGAGAGGCGGCGCTCGATGTCTTCCACGTGAGCCCGCAACGAGGCTGCCTCGGCCCGGGCAAACTCGAGCTCCTCCGCGGTGCGGGTGCGGACCCGGCGCAGGGCGCGGGCGACCAACAGCCCACAGGTCAGCGCAGCCAGCACGACTGCTGCGAGTACGCCGGCCGCGAACCAGACGGACACTGACCATTCCTGCATGGGGCCCGACCCTACCTGCCGCGGATGAGGCGGCGGATGCGCTCCCACCGCTCCTTGACCGCAGCCTCGGCGCCCAGCGATGTGGGCTGGTAGTACTCGGCGTCGGCGACCACGTCAGGGGCATACTGCTGCTCGGCCACGCCGAAGGGCTCGTCGTGGCTGTAGACGTAGGCGTCGCCGTGCTTGATGGTCTTCGCCCCCGCATAGTGGGCATCGCGCAGGTGCGGCGGCACCGGCCCGATCAGGCCGGCCCGCACGTCGGCGCTCGCGGCGTCGATCGCCTTGATCACGGCGTTCGACTTGGGTGCCACCGCGAGCGCGATGGTGGCTTGCGCCAGGTTGAGCCGCGCCTCCGGCATGCCGATCAGCTGCACCGCCTGAGCCGCCGCGACCGCAGTGGTCAGGGCCGTCGGGTCGGCCAGACCGATGTCCTCGCTGGCGAGGATGACCAGGCGCCGGGCGATGAACCTCGGGTCTTCCCCTGCCTCCATCATCCGGGCGAGGTAGTGAATTGCGGCGTCCGCGTCCGAACCCCGGATCGACTTGATGAACGCGCTCGTCACGTCGTAGTGCTGGTCACCCTGGCGGTCGTAGCGAACGGCGGCCTGGTCGACCGCCGTCTCGGCGGTCTCGAGGTCGATGGTCGACGACTTGCGCGAGGTGGCCGCGCCCGCGGCCGCCTCCAGGTAGGTCAACGACCGTCGAGCATCCCCGCCGGCGAGCCGCACCAGGTGATCGAGCGCGTCTGGATCGGCTGTGAACCGTCCGTCGAGACCGCGACCGTCCGCGAGCGCCTGGGCCAGCACCTCACGGATGTCGTCGTCGCTGAGCGGCTCCAGCCGTAAGAGCAGACTGCGCGACAGGAGCGGCGAGATGACCGAGAAGAACGGGTTCTCGGTGGTGGCCGCGACCAGCGTCACCCAACGGTTCTCCACGCCGGGTAGCAAGGCATCCTGCTGAGACTTGCTGAAGCGGTGCACCTCGTCGACGAACAACACGGTCTCGCCGCTACCGCCTACCAGCCGAGCGCGGGCGGCATCGATCGCGGCCCGGACCTCCTTGACGCCGGCCGAGACAGCGGAAACCTCCACGAAGGCCCGCTCGGTCTGCTGGCTGAGGATCGAGGCGATCGTGGTCTTGCCGGTGCCGGGAGGACCCCACAGCAAGAGGGACAGCGACTGGTCGCCCTCGATCAGCTGGCGCAGCGGCGAGCCTTCGGCCCGCAGCTGCTCCTGGCCGACCAGCTCATCGAGCGCGCGCGGGCGCATCCGGACTGCTAGGGGCGATCCGGCGTGCGCGGCGCCGGCCAGGGAGCCGCTTCCGGCAGCTGGTTGCGTGACGGGAGCATCGAACAACCCGTCGGGGGCGTCAGGGTGTGACAAACGTCTTGGTGTCGATGTCGAACCAGCGGTCGGCGTACCCGGCCTGGGTCAAGGTCTCCGTCGAGGGTGTCCCACCCGGCGCCGGGTTGCCGGTGGCGTCGACGCCCAGCAGCTCCGCCGTGACCGGCTGGCTGGGGTGGTCACCCAGCGGACCCGGGAAGTGGCACGCGACCTTCTGACGTGGGCCGATCTGCAGAAGCGGAGGCTCGTGCTTGGCGCAGATCTCCTGGGCGATCGGGCACCTGGTCCGGAACCGGCATCCCGACGGCGGGTTGATCGGACTCGGCACGTCGCCTTCGAGCCGGATCCGCTCCCGACGGCCGCCCGTCACGGCCTGCTTCACGTCCGGCACGGCCGAGAGCAGCGCCTGGGTGTAGGGGTGGCGTGGCCTGGCGTAGAGGCTCTCCCGATCTCCGATCTCCACGATCTTACCGAGGTACATCACCGCGACCTCGGGACAGAAGTGCCGCACGATCGCCAGGTCATGGGCGATGAAGAGGAACGCGATGTCGAACTCCTTCTGCAGGTCCTGCAGAAGGTTGACCACCTGGGCCTGGATGGAGACGTCGAGGGCAGAGACCGGCTCGTCGGCGACCAGCAGCTTGGGCTGCAGAGCGAGCGCCCGCGCAATCCCGATCCGCTGGCGCTGCCCGCCGGAGAACTCGTTGGGATAGCGGTTGTAGTGCTCAGGGTTCAGCCCGACGACCTCGAGCAGCTCCTGGACGCGGCCCAGCACCTTCTTCTTGGGCAGCACGTCGTGCACGATCAGCGGTGCGCCCACGATCGAGCCCACCGTGTGTCGTGGGTTCAACGAGCTGTACGGGTCCTGGAAGATCATCTGCACTTGTTTGCGCAGCGGCTTCATCTCCCGGTTCGACAGGGAGTCGATCCGCGTGCCGTCGAAGTTGATGGTTCCGCCGGTCGGCTGGTGGAGCCGGGTGATCAGACGACCGGTGGTGGACTTGCCACAGCCCGACTCCCCCACCAGACCTAGCGCCGATCCGGCAGGCACCTGGAAGGAGACTCCGTCGACTGCCTGGACGTGACCCACGGTGCGGCGAATGATGCCCCCGGACTTCACGGGGAAGTACATCTTGAGGTTCTCGACCTCGAGGATCGGCGGACGGCTGAGATCGGCCTCTACCGGCCCGTGCGGCTCATAGATGCTCTCCCGCGACAGGAGCTCGCCCGAGTCGTCGCTGGTCTCCTCGGGGTGCTCTGAGGTCTCGTACGTCGACTCGGTCATCGCGGCTCCTCGGCGTCGGTTGTCGGACCGAGGCCGATCTCGGGCAGCACTTCCTGCTCGTAGATGGCGTCTGGGTCGGGGAGGTGACAGCGAGTGAGGTGGGTCCGGGCCGACTTGCCGGGGGTGAGCTCGGGCAGCGTGGTGCTGCACAGCTGCCCCGGCACCTTGTCGACGTGGACACACCGGGGGTGGAAGGCGCATCCGGTCGGCGGGTTGAGCAGGCTAGGCGGGGTGCCGGGGATCGGGACCAGCCGCTTGGTCGTATCGGCTCCGACTTCCGGCACACTGGACAGCAGCCCCCAGGTGTAGGGCATCTCGGGATGGCTGAGGATCTCTTTGCATGATCCGTACTCGACCGCCCGGCCGGCATACATCACCAACACGTCGTCAGCCATCTCGGCGACGACGCCGAGGTCGTGGGTGATCATGATGATCGCGGAGTTGAACTCGCGTTGAAGGTCCTGCAGGAGGTCCAGGATCTGGGCCTGCACGGTCACGTCGAGCGCCGTGGTCGGCTCGTCGGCGATGAGCAGCTTCGGAGAGTTGATCAGCCCCATCGCGATCATCACCCGTTGGCGCATGCCGCCTGAGAACTGGTGGGGGAAGTCGTCCACCCGCGCATCCGGCTGCGGAATGCCCACCCGGTCGAGCGCCTCGATCGCGGCCCGGCGCGCTTCGCGTTTCGACCCCTTGGGATGGTGCAGCAGGTAGGCCTCCTCCAGCTGCGCCCCGATCTTGAAGAACGGGTGCAGCGAGGCCAGCGCGTCCTGGAAGATCATGGCGACGTCGTTGCCCCGGAGCTTGGACAGCTTGCGCTCGTTCAGTCCGATGATCTCGGTGCCATCGACCCGGATCGAACCTTCGATCTGGGTCCGCTTGGCGTCGTGGAGGCCGAGCACGGCCATGCTCGACACTGACTTGCCGGAGCCGGACTCGCCCACGATGCCGAGCGTCTTGCCGAGCTCGACGGAGTAGCTCAGGTCCGAGACGGCGGTCACCTGGCCGTCCTCCGTCGGGAACTTGACCGTGAGGTTCTCGACCACCAGGTAGGGAACGTCCGATCCCGTGGCTGCGTCGCCTGGACGCGGTTCGACGAGGGCGCTCATGACAGCCGCACCCGGGGGTCGAGGAAGCTGTAGACGATGTCAACGACCAGGTTGGACACGATGATGAAGAACGCGGCCACCAGGACTGTCGCCGTGACCACCGGGATGTTCGTCGGCGAGGTGACCGCGTCGAGGCCCCACCGGCCCATGCCGTCGATCCGGAAGATCTGCTCGGTGAAGACGGTGCCCCCCAGCAGGGTGCCGAAGTCGAGGCCGAAGATGGTGATGACCGGGATGATCGCCGCCCGCAGCGCATGCCTGAAGATCACCACGTTGCCTTTCTGACCCTTGGCCACCGCTGTGCGGATGAAGTCCTCACCGATGGTCTCCACCATCTGGCCGCGGGTGAACCGTGAGTAGGCGGTGGCATTGGTCAGGCCCAGCACCAGCCACGGTAGTAAGAGTCCGGTGAACCACAGCCACGGACCGTCGAAGAGCCCGTGGTACTCGCTGTTGGGAAAGATCGCCCACTTCTGGGTCAGGAAGATCCAGGCCAGCAGGGCGACCACGTAGTAGGGAATGGCCGACACGACCAGCGTCGACGACACCAGCAGCTTGTCGGCCATGGTGTTGCGGTACTTGGCGGCGAGCACGCCGATGAACACGCCCAGCACGAGATAGATCGCGGCACCGCCCAGCGCGAGCGACAGGGTTGCCGGATACTTCTGGGCGAGCTCCTCGGTGACCTCGAGCCGGGTGTCGTAGGAGACCCCGAGGCAGGGTGCGTTGCAGTCGTAGACCTCGGCCGCGGAGAAGCTCACCTCACGGCCACGGAACAGTCCCTCGGCCCACTCGCCGTACGCGACGACGACGGGCTTGTCGAGACCCATCGCCCGCTCGATGTTGGCCAGCTTCTCCGGCGTGCAGCGCTGTTGGGCGTCACAGAGAGGCTGGGCGGGGTTCTTCGGCCCGAGGTAGAAGATCACGAACACGATCATCGAGGTGAAGATCAGGACGAGCAGCGCCGACAACATCCGGCGAACGATGAAACCGACCATGACCGAGCCGCGCCTTTCCTCGAGTTGGTCCGTCAGCGGGGAGGGCCAACGATCAACGGTCGGCCCTCCCCGGCTCACGGAACATGGTGTGGTTCCCGAGGGCTTCTCAGCGAAGCCCTCGGGACCCGGTGATCACTGGTTGGTGAGGTAGATGTCCTTGTAAGCCGGCATCCCGAGGGTCGGGTCCGTCTCATTGCCTTGGACATTGGATCCAGCGGCCCACACGGTGCCGTCGTACGTGGTGACGAACAGCGGGAAGTACGTCTCAGAGATGTACTTGTCCAGCTCGTTCCAAGCAGCCGGCTGCTCCTCGAGAGGCGAAGCCAGGATCTCCTGGATCCGGTCGTCCACGTCCTTCTCGGAGAACACCGAGTAGTTCTGGCTGATCTGCCCGAGCTGCTCGAGGTTCTCGCTCTTCAGCAGCGGCGGGAACCAGGAGGAACCCGACGGCCAGTCCGAACACCAACCGGCGCTACGAACGTTGATGTCGGCATCCGGGTCCTCGCGAACCGTGGTGAGCGCCTCCAGCGTGGTCGGCACGGCGGTGGCGGTGAAGCCGCCCGCCTCGAGGCCCTTGGCGATCGCGTCCTTCGCGGCGACGGCCAGCGGGTCGTCGGTAGCGAAGAGGAACTTGATCTCGTAGCCCTCTGCGCCAGCCTCGGCGAGCAGCTCCTTGGACTTGGCCGGGTCGGTCGTGCCGGCAGGCACACCGAGCGGCTCGTACTCCGTGCGACCCGGGGTGCCCGGAGCCATCAGGTTGGTGCCGGGAAGCCGGTTGACGCCCTCGATGTTGCCACCGGCCTTGATCGCCGCCGAGTACGGGTAGGCCAGAGCCAACGCCTGACGCACCTTGATGTCGGTGATCTTGCGGTAGTCCATCGCCCAGTAGCGCGTGCACGGGGTGGTGCCGGTCTTGACGCGGTCACCGGCCTCGTCCAGGAACTTGCGATAGTTGCTGCCCAGCACGTCGTCGAACGTCATCGTGTTCTTGGCGTCGCCCTGGTCGTTGAGGATAATCTGGTCGACCTGCTCGCTGGCCACGGTGAAGTCCATCTCGTACCCATCGGGGTACTGCGTGCGACCCGGGTCGGTGTCGGGGTCCCACTCGGTGTTGCGGACCAGCGTCAGCTTCTTCTTGGGCGTGTAGTCGGCGAACTTGTAGGGGCCCGTTGCCATCGGGTGGTTCCGGTACTTGGCCGGGTCCGAGGCTGCGCCCGTGGGGATCGGGCCGTTGGCCGGGAAGGACATCCAGTACGGCATGTCCGGGAAGGGCTTGGCCATCTTGATGGTGACCGTGTTGCCCTCGGTGGTGATCGAGTCCAGCTCTGCACCGTTGCCGGTGTAGGGGCCCTTGTAGTCGGCACCGCCTTCGTAGTACTCCAGGCCGTAGGCGCCGGGGCTCTCCGGGAACGTCGTGGTGTCCAGGGTCCGCTCGAGGCCGAACTTGACGTCGTCGATGGTGACCGGCGTGCCGTCCTCGTACTTGATGCCCTCACGGAGGGTGAAACTCCACTCGGTGTAGTCCTCGTTGGACTCGCCGAGGTCGGTGGCCAGGTCGGGCACCAGGGTGACGGTGCCGTCGTCGTTGCGGGTGAACTGGGTCAACGACCGCGTGACCAGACCAGCAAGGATCGCGACGGTGTGGACGTAGTAGGCCTCGCTCGGGTCCATCGTCTCGAGGGGCGTGACGGAGATGAGCTTGACGATGCCGCCCTCTTCCGCACCGTCGATCTCGACTGGTCCTTCGCGAGTCGGGTCTTGGGCATCACCGAGGTTGCCGCCGTCCTGACTCTGGTTGGAGTCACCGGAGCTGTCGCTCTTGCCGTCGTCCGAACCGCCGCAGGCGCCCAAGATCAGGGCTGCTGCGGTCGACACGGCGACGAGCCGAATTGTCCTACGCATATTGCTTGTCACCTTTCCGTGGTGTTTCCCGACCGGCGAACCTGAATCACCGGCGAGCTTTGGGGTCGAACGCGTCCCTGATGGAGTCGCCCAACAGGTTGAGCGCCAGGACCAGCACCGCGACAACGGTCACCGGCGCGAAGAGGTAGAGGGCGTACTGGTCGTAGTAGCCGTCGGCCGAGTTGATGATCTGACCCAGAGAGGGCTCACCGGTCAGGCCGATGCCGAGGAACGAGAGACCAGCTTCGGCCGCCACGAAGGTCGGCAGGCCGAGCGAGATCGCGATCACGATCGGCGCGACCAGGTTGGGCAGCAGCTCCTTGAAGAGGATCCGGCTGGTGGGCGCCCCGATCACCTCTGCGGCCTGGATGAATTCGCGCTCGCGCAGCGACAGCACCTGGCCGCGGACCAGACGGGCCAGGCCCATCCAGCCAAAGACGACCAGGATTGCAATGAGGGAGAAGAACTGAGCCCTGCCCAGGCTGGCGGCCGTGGACCCGAAACGGTCGACCAGGATCGGCGCCAGCGCCAGTGCGCCGAGCAGGAAGGGGAAGGACAAGAACAAGTCGATCAAGAACGAGATCACCCGGTCGAGCCAGCCGCGCGAGAACCCCGAAACCAAGCCGATGCACACGCCGATCAACGTGCTGGCCACTGTCGCGATGGTGGCGATCAGCAACGAGGTCCGCAGCCCCAGGAGCAGCCGCGCCAGGTTGTCGACGGCGGTGCCCGGAGCAATGCCGAGCGGGTGGTCCCAGGTGAAGCTGTGCAGCGGCGGCCCGATGGCCGGGATGCCGTCGAACTCGGTCGCAGTCGCTCCGTCGAGGGCATGCTCGCCGCCGATCGTCCCCGAGATCTGCAGCAGGTTGTTGATGATCGGGGCGAACACGGCCAGCAGCACCAGCAGCAGAACGGTGACGCCACAGATGATCGCGACCGGGTCGCGGCGCAGCCGCCCCATCGCAATCTGCATGGGTGAGCGGCCAGCGAACTCCTGGTCCTTGCGGTCGTTGCGGCGGCGCCGACTGGTCGAATGCCGCTCGTCCTCCGGGGTCGGGAACTCATCGAGAGACTCCGTTACCGGAAGGACCATGTTCACCTCACGCGCCGAGTCGAAAACCTGAGCAGACGAGTATCTGGAGCGGGTGTGCTCGCAACGAGGAACACTATGTGACGCAGAGCGCACACTGGGACACTCGTGCGTAACGATTCCGTCTCGGAGGATCAGGTCACGTTACGGCGCTTCAGACGTCGGGCGGGACATCCTTCTCCGCGACGGCGTCCACGCCGGCCTCCTTGCGCTGGGCAGGGGTGATCGGAGCCGGCGCAGCGGTGAGCGCGTCGTATCCGCCCCCGCTCTTCGGGAACGCGATCACCTCACGGATCGAGTCGGTGCCGGCCAGCAGCGCGACGATCCGGTCCCAGCCGAAGGCGATCCCGCCGTGAGGTGGGGCGCCGTACTTGAACGCCTCGAGCAGGAAGCCGAACTTCTCATCGGCCTCGGCCTCCTCGAGCCCCATCATCGCGAAGACGCGCTTCTGCACGTCCTCGCGGTGGATCCGGATCGAGCCGCCACCGATCTCGTTGCCGTTGCAGACGATGTCGTAGGCCCAGGCCAGTGCGTTGCCAGGGTCGGCGTCGAAGGCGTCGACGTCCTGGGGTGCGGTGAACGCGTGGTGCACCGCCGTCCAGGCACCGCCGCCGACCGCAACGTCGCCGGCCGCCGTCGCGTCGTCGGCCGGCTCGAAGAGCGGCGCGTCAACGACCCACAGGAAGCTCCAGGCGCTTTCGTCGATCAGCCCGCAGCGCCGGCCGATCTCGAGCCGAGCGGCCCCGAGTAGAGCTCGGGTCGACTTGACCAGACCAGCGCCGAAGAACACGCAGTCGCCGGGCTGGGCGCCGACATGGGCGGCGAGGCCGGCACGTTCGTCCTCGGAGAGGTTCTTGGCAACCGGCCCCCCCAGAGCACCGTCGTCCTGCACCAGCACGTAGGCCAGACCCTTGGCGCCGCGTTGCTTGGCCCACTCCTGCCAGGCGTCGAGCTGCTTGCGTGGCTGACTGGCTCCCCCGGGCATCACCACGGCGCCGACGTACTGGGCGTTCTGCCGGGGAGAAGACCCGGAACGGCGTGTCCTTGAAGTAGTCGGTGCACTCGACCAGCTCCTGACCCATCCGGAGGTCGGGCTTGTCACTGCCGAAGCGGGCCATCGACTCGGCGTACGTCATCCGCGGGAGCGGGGTGGGTACCTCATATCCGATCAGCTTCCACAGCGCGACCAAGATCTCCTCGGAGAGCGTCAGCACGTCGTCCTGCTCGACGAAGCTCATCTCGATGTCGAGCTGGGTGAACTCGGGCTGGCGATCGGCACGGAAGTCCTCGTCGCGGTAGCACCGCGCGATCTGGAAGTAGCGCTCCATGCCGGCCACCATCAGCAGCTGTTTGAACAGCTGGGGGCTCTGTGGCAGCGCGTACCAGCTGCCCGGTTGCAGCCGCGCGGGCACCAAGAAGTCGCGGGCACCCTCGGGTGTGGACCGGGTCAGCGTCGGCGTCTCCACCTCCACGAAGTCGTGGGCGTGCAGCACCTCGCGAGCCGCCCGGTTGACCTTGCTGCGGAGGCGCAGCGCCTCGTTGGGGCCGGAGCGGCGGAGGTCGAGGTAGCGATACTTCAGTCGAGCCTCCTCACCGACCGAGCCTCCTTGGTGACCGGTCTCGTCGATGGGAAACGGCAACGCTGCTGCCGCGCTCAGCACCTCGAGCTCCTCCGCTATGACCTCGATGTCCCCCGACGCGAGGTTGGGGTTGGCATTGCCCTCGGGGCGCCGAGAGACCGTGCCGGTGACCTTGATGCAGAACTCGCTGCGCAGGCTGTGGGCCACGGCTTCGTCGCGCACCACGACCTGCACCACGCCACTGGCCTCCCTCAGATCGAGGAACGCCACCCCGCCGTGGTCACGCCGCTTGGCCACCCACCCGGCGAGGGTGACGGTCTGGTCGACGTGCTCGGCGCGCAGGGCGCCGGCGTCATGGGTGCGGATCACGATTTCTCCATCTCGGTGGTTGAGGAGCGAGCTGGCGAGCCTCGGAACCCGACCTGCGGGCGCAGGTCTTCCTCTGGCGGGCTCCAGGTGTCCGGATCGGCCGACACCTGGTCTCCGGTGCGAATGTCTTTCGCCTCGTGGCTGCCGTCGGCGTTCGGAAACCACACGAACGGGATGCCACGTCGCTCGGCGTAGCGAATCTGCTTGCCGAACTTCTGCGGGCTCGCGGCCACCTCGGTCGCGATGCGCCGAGCTCTCAGCGCTGCGGCGACTCTTTCGCTTGCGGGGCGTGACTCCTCGTCGCTCACTGCTACCAGCACTGCGCTGGGCACTGAGCGGCTGGCTTCGAGCACACCGTCGGCGAGCAACGGCACGATCGTCCGCGAGACACCGAACGACACACCAACGCCCGGGTAGACATTCTTGCCGTCGTCGGCGAGGGCGTCGTAGCGGCCACCTCCGCCGACGGACTTGAGGTGCTCGTAGCCGCTCATGAAGATCTCGACCACGGTGCCGGTGTAGTAGTCCAGACCGCGAGCAATCCGCAGGTTGGCCTCGACGGAAATCCCGTCGCCGACAGCCAGCAGGCAACCCTCGATCACGGCCGCCAGCTCAGTGAGACCTGTCTCGAGCAGCTCGTCCTGCACGCCCAGAGCCCGCACCTGCTCGACGAACGAGGTGTCGGCGACCCGGATCCCGGCCAGGGCCAGACACTGCGCGGCCTGTTCAGGGTTGGCGCCGGCCTGTTCGACCAGCTGCTCGGCCACCGCCTCGCCCGACAGCTTGTCCAGCTTGTCGATGATCCGGATGGCGCCGGTCACGTCCGCGATTCCGAGCCCGCGGTAAAAACCCTGGATCAGCTTGCGGTTGTTGAACTGGAAAGAGACGGGCGGCAGCGGCAGGTCGCGCAGGGCCTCCACCATCACGCGCATGACTTCGACGTCGTGATGGAACGCGAGCTCACCCTGCCCGACGATGTCGATGTCGGCCTGGGTGAACTGGCGGTAGCGGCCGATCTGCGGCCGCTCACCTCGCCAGGCTGGCTGAACCTGGTAGCGCCGGAAGGGAAACTCCAGTTTGCCCGAGTGCTCGAGCACGTAGCGCGCAAACGGCACCGTCAGGTCGAAGTGCAGGCCCAGGCCGGAGTCGGCGTCGCCATCGGCCGCCTGCAACCGGCGCAGAACGTAGATCTCCTTGTCGATCTCACCACCCTTGGCGAGACGGTCCAGTGGCTCGACCACGCGGGTCTCGATGTTGGCGAAGCCGTGCAGCTCGAAGGTGTCTGACAGGGAGGCGATGACGGCGCGTTCGACGTTTCGTGGCCCAGGCAGCAGCTCAGGAAACCCGCTCAGCGGGGTCGGTTTGGTGCTCATCGGCTTCAGAGACCTCGGGTCACTTGTGCTGCGTCGCCGTCAGCCTGAAGGTCGAGCAGGAAGGGATTGGTCGCCCGTTCGCGGCCGATGGACGTCTGATCGCCGTGACCCGGCAGCACCACGATGTCGTCAGCAAGCGTCAGCACCTTTGTCTCCAGCGTGCGCAGCATGGTGGCGTGGTCACCGCCGGGCAGGTCGGTGCGGCCGATGGAGCCAGCGAAGAGCACGTCTCCGGCGAACATGACCTCGCTGATCTCCTGCTCGTCGTAGGGAGTCCGGAAGATGACCGAGCCCTCGGTGTGACCGGGTGTGTGGTCGACCACGATCTTCATGCCTGCCAGCTCTATCTCCTGGGCGTCGCTGAGCTCGCGGACGTCGTCGGGCTCAGCCCACTCGTAGTCTCCGCCGAGCAGCATCGCGCTGGTCTCGCGAGACATGCCCATCATCGGGTTGCTCAACAGGTGCCGATCGGCGGGATGGATCCAAGCGGTGGCGTCATAGGTGCCGGCGACCGGAGCCACCGACCACATGTGGTCGACGTGGCCGTGGGTGAGCAGGACGGAGACCGGCTTGAGCCGGTGCTCACGAACGATCTCGGCGATGCCGTCAGCCGAGTCCTTGCCGGGGTCGACGACCACGCACTCGGAGCCTGGACCCGTCGCCACGACATAGCAGTTCGCAGCCCAGGGACCCGCGGGGAAGCCGGCAATCAACACTCCCTCACACTATCGAGCGCAACCGACCGACGTCGCGTCGGTATCCACCACTATCCTGGGGCACCTGTCCGGGCTCGAACGATGAAGGAAGCACGCTGTGACTAGCACCGAATGGGGTCGGGTTGCCGACGACGGCACCGTCTTTGTGAAGACTCCTGACGGCGAACGAGCCGTAGGTCAGTACCCCGTCGGCACGCCGGAGGAAGCGCTGAAGTTCTACACGGACCGCTTCAGCGCTCTCGAGACGGAAGTCAGCCTCCTGGACCAACGGGTGCGTTCGGCCGTGCTCAGTCCTGAGGAAGCCGCCGAGTCGATCAAGACCGTGCGCGCTCAGCTGGTCGACGCGAACGCCGTGGGAGACCTGGCCGCCCTCGTGGCCCGCCTCGACTCCCTCGGCCCGGTGATTGCCCAGCAGCGGTCGGCCCGCAAGGCCGAGAAGGCCCAGAAGACGGCTGAGTCGAAAGAGGAGAAGGAGAAGCTCGTCGCTGAAGCAGAGAAGATCGCGGCCGGGACCGACTGGCGACACGGCGCCAACCGCCTCCGCGAGATCCTCGACCGCTGGAAGGCGCTGCCACGCATCGACCGAGCCTCCGACGACGCTCTCTGGAAGCGGTTCTCGACGGCCCGCACGGCGTACACCCGACACCGCAAGGCCCACTTCGCCGAGCAGGACGAGAAGCGCGAGGGCGCACGAGTGGTGAAGCTGCGCCTGGTCAAGGAGGCCGAGGCGCTGGCGACCTCCACCGAGTTCGGTCCGACGGCCGGCCGCTACCGCGACCTGATGCGCGACTGGAAGGCCGCCGGGCCAGCGCCCAAAGACATCGACGAAGAGCTGTGGAAGCGCTTCCGCGGAGCCCAGGACACATTCTTCGGCGCTCGTGACGCGGCTGCCGCAGCCCAGGACGCAGAGTTCGCAGCCAACGCCGAGGTCAAGGAAAAGCTCATCGTCGAGGCCGAGGCGCTACTTCCGGTCACCGACGTGGAAGCCGCCAAACGCGCCTTCCGCGACCTCGCCGATCGCTGGGACGCCGCCGGCAAGGTGCCCCGCGAGAAGATGAAGGACCTCGAAGGACGGATCCGCAAGGTCGAGCAGACCATTCGCAGCCTCGAGGACGAGAAGTGGAAGCAGTCCGACCCGGAGAAGTCGGCGCGCGCCGACGACATGGTGTCCAAGCTCGAGCGGGCCATAGCGGAGATCCAGGCCGACCTGGACCGGGCCAGGGAGTCCGGCAACGAGAAGAAGGTCAAGGAGCTCGAGGAGAACCTGACCTCTCGCCAGTCCTTCCTCGACATGGCCAAGCGAGCGAGCGCCGACTTCGGCAGCTGAGGAGCCGCGTGGGGTCGACCTAGCAGGCGCAAGAAGCGCGAGCGACCTACTGGGTGATCCGGTAGGCGTCGAACACGCCCGGCACCTGCTTCACGGCCCGCAGGACGTTGTCGAGATGCTTTGCCTCGGCCATCTCGAAGGTGAAGCGAGACTTGGCCACGCGATCGCGGGTGGTGGAGAGGTTGGCGCTGAGGATGTTCACGTGCGCGTCGGAGAGCACCATCGTGATGTCTGAGAGAAGCCGGGCACGGTCCAGTGCCTCGACCTGAATGTTGACCAAGAATGTTGACTGACCCGTCGGGGCCCACTCGACCTCGAGCACCTTCTCGGGCTGTTGCCGCAGGCTGCCGGCGTTGGTGCAGTCAGTGCGGTGCACCGACACTCCCCCGCCCTTGGTGACGAAGCCGAGGATCTCGTCGGGCGGCACCGGTGTGCAGCACTTGGCGAGCTTGATCCACACGTCCGGCGAGCCCTTGACGATCACGCCGGCGTCGCCGCCGGCGCCGACCCGGGATCGACTACGGCGGCCGGTGATGGTCACCGCTTCGGAGAGGTCCTCGCGAGCGCCGTCGTCGCCGCCGTGAAGGTCGACCACCCGGCGCACGACGGCCTGGGCGCTGAGGTTGCCCTCCCCGACTGCTGCGTAGAGCGCAGTGACGTCGGCAATGTTGAAGTGGGCGGCCGCCAGCATCAGCGACTCATGCGAGAGCAGCCGCTTGATCGGCAGCCCTTCCTTGCGCATCAGCTTGGCGATCTGGTCCTTCCCGCGCTCAATGGCTTCTTCGCGGCGCTCCTTGGTGAACCACTGACGGATCTTTGAGCGCGCCCGCGGTGACTGGACGAACGTCAGCCAGTCTCGTGAGGGTGCGGCGTTGGCGGCCTTGGAGGTGAAGACCTCGATCACATCGCCGTTCTCGAGCGTCGATTCCAGCGGCACCAGGCGGCCGTTGACGCGAGCACCGATGGTGTGATGACCGACCTCGGTGTGCACGGCGTACGCGAAGTCGACCGGCGTCGCCCCCGACGGGAGCGCGATCACGTCGCCGCGCGGCGTGAACACATAGGTCTCCGCCTGGTTGATCTCGAAGCGCAGACTCTCCAGGAACTCGCCCGGGTCCTCGACCTCGCTCTGCCAGTCGAGCAGCTGACGCACCCAGCTCATGTCGTCGATCTCGCCAGGACGATCGGTGTCCCGACCGGCGCGGCCGTCTTCCTTGTACTTCCAGTGCGCGGCCACGCCGTACTCCGCGCGGCGGTGCTGCGCGAACGTCCGGATCTGCATCTCCACCGGCTTGCCCTGCGGACCGATCACCGTCGTGTGCAGCGACTGGTACATGTTGAACTTCGGCATCGCGACGTAGTCCTTGAACCTGCCCAGCACGGGATTCCAGCGGGAGTGCAGCACGCCGAGGACCGAATAGCAGTCGCGATCCTCGTCGACCAGGATCCGGATGCCCACCAGGTCGTAGATGTCGGTGAACTCGCGCTTGCCGACAATCATCTTCTGGTAGATCGAGTAGTAGTGCTTGGGCCGGCCGGTGACGGTCGCCTTCACCTTCGATTCGCGCAGGTCGGCCTCGACCTGGGTGATCACCTCGGCCAGGAACTGGTCGCGTGACGGGGCGCGCTCGGCGACCATCCGCACGATCTCGTCGTAGATCTTGGGGTGCAGGGTCGCGAACGCAAGGTCCTCCAACTCCCACTTGATCGTGTTCATGCCGAGGCGGTGGGCCAGCGGTGCGTAGATGTCGAGCGTCTCGCGGGCAGTGCGTTCCTGGCTCTTCTGGGGCACATACCGCAGCGTGCGCATGTTGTGAAGCCGGTCGGCGAGCTTGATCACGAGCACCCGGATGTCGCGCGACATCGCGACGATCATCTTGCGGATCGTCTCGGCCTGCGCCGAGTCGCCGTACTGGACCTTGTCGAGCTTGGTCACTCCGTCGACCATCTGGGCGACCTCGTCGCCGAAGTCCTCCCGGCACTGCTCGAGTGTGTAGGGCGTGTCCTCGACGGTGTCGTGCAACAGCGCCGCCACCAAGGTGGGCTCCGTCATCCCGATGCCAGCCAGGATCGTTGTCACCGCCAGCGGATGGGTGATGTAGGGATCACCGCTCTTGCGCATCTGCGTTCCGTGCATCTGCTCGGCGATCACGTAGGCCCGCTCGATCAGCGCCAGGTCGGCCTTCGGGTGATTTGCTCGGACAGCGCGGAAGAGCGGCTCGAGCACCGGGTTGGTGGTCTGGGCGGCGCGTCCCCATCCGGGCCAGCCGGGCGCGCATGCCGCGCCCCCCGGGAGCACCGGGCACGTCGGAGGACGTTTCGGGCGCACCTTCCGCTGAGTGGGGACGGTGCTCTCCTCGGTCACTTCGCCAGTCTAGGACCGGGTCAGACGCAAGCGATGGCCGTCACCGGTAGCGCGCCGACAGCTTCCCGACCGGGAAGGAACGAGAGCTCCATCAGCACCGCGACCTCCGACGACGATGCCACCACATCGCGCTCCTGGACCAGCTGCTGGGTCGCCTTGACCGTGCCGCCAGTGGCCAGCACGTCGGTCAACCAGCAGCACGTCGCTCACCGGTGAGATCGCGTCGCGATGTACCTCAACGGTGGCCTCGCCGTACTCGAGGGCGTAGGAGACGGCGTACACGGCACGCGGCAGTTTGCCGGCCTTGCGCACCGGCACAAACCCGACACCGAGCGCGAGCGCAACGGGCGCGGCAAAGATGAACCCTCGAGCCTC
>CAWCGY010000021.1:0-83689 GCA_963795155.1 uncultured Actinomycetota bacterium
CCTCAGAGGTTGACCCAGGTGGTGGTCAGGGTGTCGTTGGAGACGGTGACCACGAACCTGGTCAGGCCCGGGGTCACCCCCTGGAACCGGAAGAATCCGGCAGCATCCGTGGCGACCGTGCGGGGTTCGGCATCGACGCGCTGCAGGGCCACCGTGCCGAGCTGACCGGGGAGCACCTGGCCGATCACGGCGTCGCCGTCGACCTCGAGCTCCAGCGACAGCTCGCCGGCGCCGAAGGAGAGCACGCGCTCGGTGGTCTCGCCGCTGCTGCGGACGCCGGCACCCACCTCGAGCGACGGAGTCGTGGAGGAGCTCCATCAGCTCCTCGTCGACCGTGCGCCAGGTGAACGCCGCCTGGGCATCCGCGCGCCGGCGGTCGGTCACGGCGTTGCCCTCGGCGACTGCTTCGGCCAGCACCGCCATCAGCTCGTCGTCGGTCCACTCGGTCATGGCCGTGCACCTCCGATCAGGGCCCGCAGGGCGGGAGTGTTGCGCAGCTGCTCGAGCGCGCGGGCCCGGGTGGGCCCGATGCTGCCGACGGGGATGCCGAGCCGCTCACTGATGTCGGCGTACGGGATGGGCGGATCGGTCAGCAGGATGAGCAGCAGCTCGCGACGGTCGTCCGGCAGGGAAGCGAGGCCGTCGCGGAGCGCCTGGCGCTCCTCGGCGGCGACCAGGTCGGCGTCGGCCAGGTCGTCGGTGACCCCCGCAAGGGTCGAGGACTCCACCGGATCGACGGGGGTCATCCGCTTGCGCCCAGCGATGACCCGCAGGCACTCGTTGCGGGTGGTGGTGGCGATCCAGCCTGGAAGGGCGGCCGGCTCGCGGAGGTCGCCGAGCTTCTCGACCAGCCGCAGCCAGACGGTCTGACACACGTCGTCGCCGTCGGCCTCGGACAGCCGGTAGCGGCGGGCCAGCCCGCACACCAGCGGCAGGTACCGCTCGACGATCGCGTTCCAGGCACTCTGGTCTCCCTCTCGAGCTTGTGAGACCAGGGCCGGGAGGGGGTCGGACGCATCCATCGCCGTCGACCTCCTCGCCCAGGAGCGGTTCCCCCGGGCGAGCCAATGCTCTCGTAGTTCAGAGGCGTCAGCCAGCACCGTGATACATCGAATTTTCTGGTATCTGCCACGCCTCTCGAGCCCTCTGTCTCGGTGATCGCAGCGACCGACGCGGCGACACACGAAAAGGACAGCACGATGACCTGGACCGAGACCCACGAGCGCTACCGCATCATCCGCGAGGTCGTGACGGCCGCTGAGGCCGACTCGACCGGCACCCTGCTCTGGCGCGAGGAGTTCGCGCAGTACTTCGTCGACCGCGACGCCCTCGTCAATGCGTTGCGCACCCGGTGGCAGCACACCTGCGAGGCCCAGCTCGACAGCGAGATGACCGACGCCGAGCTGCAGGTCGCGCACCGCAAGCTCCTGAAGGCCCACGCCGGTGTGCTGCGGGTGCTGGACAACTACCGGGCGGTGCGCTTCACCGCGACCGTCGAAGAGGGTGTCTCGGTTGCGTAACGGGCCGCATCGAGGTCGGGTCTCCGGCTCTCCGTAACCCGAGACCCGGCCGGAGGCGTGACGCTACGCTCGCGGCACTTCTACTTCGGAGGCCACATGCGCAAGACATCCTTCGGCGGCAAGGTCGTCGTCATCACCGGCGCCGGCAGCGGTATCGGCCGCGCTGTCGCCGTCCAGGTCGCGGCGAAGGGCTCTCGCCTCGTGCTCACCGACGTCAACCCGGTGGGTCTGGACGAGACGGTGCGCCTGGTGACGGCTGCTGGTGGGACCGTCCTGCTGCAGGAGGCCTTCGACATCACGAACGAGGACTCGGTCACCGCCTTCGCCCATCGCGCACTGGCGGCGGCCGGGTCCGTGGATGTCGTGATGAACGTCGCCGGCATCTCGACGTGGGGGCGCATCCAGGACCTCGAGGCCAAGCACTGGCGCGACTGCGTCGAGGTCGACCTGATGGGACCGATCTATGTCATGTCGGCGTTCGTGCCGGCGATGATCGAGGCCGGTAGAGGCGGGCACATCGTCAACGTCTCGTCGGCGGCCGGCCTGTTCGGGTTGCCGATCCATGCTCCCTACAGCGCCGCGAAGTTCGGCCTGCGCGGCGTCAGCGAGGTCCTGCGGTTCGACCTCGAGCACCACGACATCGGCGTCACGCTGGTGTGCCCGGGAGCGGTGAAGACGCCGCTGGTCGGGACGGTCAACATCGTCGGCGTGGACCGCGAGCACCCTGCTATCCGCACGACGGTCGCGGAGTTCGAGCACCACGCCGTGACACCGGAGCGCGCGGCGGCGGCGATGATCCGCGGCGTCGAGAAGGGGACCTACCTGGTCTTCACCTCGCTCGACATCCGCCTCGGCCATCTGCTCCAGCGCTACGCACCTTGGGCCTACGACCGGACGATGCGCGGACTCAACCGCAAGTTCATGCGCATCCTCGCCAAGGTCGAGGCCACGCAGGACGCCTGAGAAGGTCGCGGCTCAGCTGACGGTCGTGAGCAGCTGGGTGGCACGAGTCAGCACGACGTAAAGGGTGGAACGCCCGGTGACCGATTCGTCCTCGATCTCCTGCGGCCTGACCACGACGATCCCGTCGAACTCCAGTCCCTTGGTGTCGAGGCCGGTGAGCACCACGATCCGGTCGGTGCCCGAGGGACTGACCGACGAGTCGATCGCCGCCCTCGCCCCGGGTGCGTCGTCGGCGAACTCCGACCACGAAGCCAGCCAGGCGTTCACCTCGGAGCGCCGGGCCACCGGCACCACGATGCCGACCGTGCCCGAGACCTCGGCCGCGGTCGCGGTCACCGCCTCCCGCACGGCTACCTCGATGTCGCCGGCACCGGTGATCTCCACCGGCTCGCGGCCGGTCGAGCGCACGGCGGTCGGGAGGTCGGCGTCGAGACCGACCCGCTCGGCGTAGCGCTCGGCGAAGTCGTAGATCTCGGCGGAGTTGCGGTAGTTGGTCGAGAGGTGGAACTCGTGGTGCTGCTTGCCCTCCAGTGCCTCCGCCCGCGCGGCCGCGGACTCAACGGGCGCCGGCCACGACGACTGGGCCGGATCTCCCACGATCGTCCACGACGCGGTGCGGCCGCGACGCCCGACCATCCGCCACTGCATCGGCGTGAGGTCCTGGGCCTCGTCGACCAGCACGTGGGCGAAGTGGTCGTCGTCGATGCTGTGAGTGGGCGGAGCCCATGCCCGGCCGGTGGGGGCGTACTCGCGGTCGGCGGCCGTCATCAGCTCCTGGATGTCGACCGCGCCCTCGATCAGGGTCAGCGGGTCGTCGCGTTCGTCGTCGGTGCGCCGGGGCACGTCACCGAGCGCGTAGCGCAGCTCGTCGATCAGCGGCACGTCCTCGACCGACAGGTCCAAGGGCAAGGCTCCGTCGCCGGCCCACGACTTGGTGAGCAGCCGTTGCTCCTCCGGCATCAGCAGGCCATCGCCTACCCGGGCCAGCAGCTCCGGCTCTCGCAGCCACGACAGCACGGTCGGCGCGTCGAGCGGCGGCCACCAGTCCAAGGCGAAGTCGAGGAAGGAGTCGTCGCCGAGCAGGTCCTCGTCGAACTTCTCGCGACCACGCTCGCGGCCGCGCTCGGTGCGCACCTGTCGCCACATGGCGTCCAGCAACGCCCCGGCCACCCGAGGCACCTGCCGGTTGCGGCGGCCCTGCGACATCAGCTGCCGGCGTACGCGACCGAGGGTGCCGCGGTCGAGCACGATGTTGGTGTCGTACCAGAACAGACGGAACTCCGAGGGGCTCCCAGGTGCCTGCTGGCGCGACGCACGACGCATCACCTCGGCCATCCGCGCCGAACCCTTCACGTCGGCGACTGCCGACTCGTCGTGGCGGGTGGCGCGGAGCCCGTCGACCACTTCTCCGAGCGAACGCAGTGCGATCGCGGTCTCGCCGAGGCTCGGCAGGACCCGCTCGATGTAGCGCATGAACACGCCGCTCGGGCCGACCACCAGGACCCCGCCGGACTCGTAGCGGCGTCGCTCGTTGTAGAGCAAGTAGGCAGCGCGGTGCAACGCCACCACGGTCTTGCCCGTGCCGGGGCCGCCGGAGATGGTGACCACGCCCTTGCTCGGCGCTCGGATCGCCAGGTCCTGCTCGGCCTGGATGGTGGCCACGATCGAGTGCATCGAGCGGTCGCGGGCGCGAGAGAGCTGCGCCATCAACGCACCCTCACCGATGATCGGCAGGTCGGCGCCCGACTCCTCGAGCGCCTCGGCGTCGAGCAGCTCGTCCTCGACACCGGCCACGAGGCGACCGACGCAGCGCAGCACCCTGCGGCGTACGACGCTCTGGGGGTCAGCCGCCGTGGCCTGGTAGAACACCGCTGCAGCGGGCGCCCGCCAGTCGATCAGCATCGAGTCCATGTTGGCGTCGCGCAGACCGATCCGACCGATGTAGCGGGCTTCGGGGTCCAGCGTCGCCTGCAGGTCGAGCCGACCGAAGACCAGTCCCTCGTGGGCAGCATCGAGCTGCGCGATCCGTTTGGCGGCCTGGAAGACCATGGCATCGCGCTCGACGAGGCCGCCCTCGTGGCCCAGGCGGCCGCGGTCATGACCCTCGCGAGCGAGCTGCTGAGCCGCCTTGGAAGCAGACTCCAGCTGCGCGTAGACCCGGTCCACGAAGCCCTGCTCGTGAGCGACCTCGCGCTCGACCAGCTCCCCGCCGGTTGACTCAGTCAAGCTTCGCTTCTCCTCGGACGATCGACCCCATGAGGCCATCTCCTGCGCCCGGAGAGAGTTCCAGCACCAGGAAACGGCAAGTTCTCTACTTTACAAGGGGCCGAGCCCGCGGCGTTACTTCTTGCGAGACAGGAACGTCGTCATCGCCTCGCGAGCGGCGTCCGACCCGAACAACCGGGCGCTCAGGGCGGCCATGTCGTCGGCGCCGGCGTCGATACCGGCGAGCAGCTCGCGCGACAGCAAGGCCTTGGTCTCCCGCAGACCCTGCGGGGCGCCGGTCACCAGCGAGGCGCAGACCGAGCTCACCGCGTCGTCGAGCGAGTCGGCGTCGACGGCGCGGGTCACCAGGCCCATCTCGGCCGCCTGGGCACCGGTGAAGACCTCTCCACCCAGACAGGTCAGCGCGGCCGCGCGCGAGGTCAGTCGCGGGAGCACCGTCAAGGAGATCACTGCGGGAGCCAGCCCCAGCTTCACCTCGGTCAGGGCGAACGTCGTGTCGTCGGCAGCGATCACGATGTCCGAGGCGGCCACGATGCCGATGCCACCGGCCCGCACGGCGCCGTGCAGTCGGGTCACCACGGGCTTGCTCAGGGCGACGATCTGCCGCTGCATGGCGACCATCGCTCGCGCACCCTCTTCCATCCCGTCGGCAGAAGCCTCGGACAGGTCGGCCCCGGAGCAGAACACTCTGCCTTCCGCGCGGATCACGACCACCTTGACGTCATCCGCGGCGTCGGCCGTCTCGAGGCGGGCGAACAGCTCGGTGACCAGCTGTCGCGAGAGAGCGTTGCGGTTGTGCTGGGAATCGAGGGTGATCGTGGCGATCTGGTCGGCAACGACGTAGTGGACCAGCTCATCGGTCGCATGGGACATGCGGATCATCCTGCCGTAGCGCCATCCGGAAGAGGGGTCCGCTCCGAACACCAGGCATGCCGAGACGTCTGCCTTATGCCGCATTTGGGATCCTCGCGACCCTGGTCGGCGTTGCCGCCGGCCACCTCGTCGCCGCTGTGCTCAACCCCGACTCCTCGCCGGTGCTCGCGGTCGGCTCGACCGTGATCGACCTGACGCCCACCCCGATGAAGGAGTGGGCGATCCGCAACTTCGGCAGCAACGACAAGCCGATCCTGATCGGTTCGGTGATGGCCGGCGTGCTGGTGATGGCAGCCATCGCCGGGCTGCTGGCCCGCCGACGCTTCCGCAGCGGCGCCGCGATGCTGGTCGTGCTGGTCGCCGTAGCCGGTGCCTTGGCGATCCGTCGCCCCAATGCCGAGTTCATCGACATCATCCCCGGCGTCTTCTCGGCGGTCGTGGCCGTCGCCGCCCTGTGGTGGCTGGACCGGGCCGCCCGGGCACCCCAGCCTGCCGCGGCACGCGCCCACCCGATGGTCGCCGCCACCCCCGACGACCAGCCCGCCGCCAAGGATCGCCCCGAGCCGACCCGCCGTGGCGTGCTGATCGCGATGGGCGCCCTGGCCGCGACCGCCGCCGTGATGGGCGGGGCCGGACGCTTCATCGGCAAGGTCCGCGCGAAGATCGGCGACATCACCTTCCCGACCCCCGCCTCGGCGGCCGATGCGCTGCCGACCGGCATCGAGACGCAGTACGACGGCATCACCCCGCTCCGGATCTCGAACCAGGACTTCTACCGCGTCGACACCCGGCTGGACACCCCCATCGTCGACATCGACGGCTGGACGCTGACCATCGACGGCGACGTCGACAACGAGCTGTCGTTCACCTTCGACGAGCTGCTGGCCATGCCCTTGATCGAGCGCGACATCACGCTCACCTGCGTCTCCAACAGCGTGGGTGGTCCGTACGTCGGCGGCGCGCGCTGGATCGGCGTACGGCTCACCGACCTGCTCGACCAGGCCGGCGTCGGCTCCGGGGCCGACCAGCTGCTCAGCACCGACTTCGACGGCATGAAGATCGGCACGCCGCTCGAGCTGGCCACCGACGGCCGAGACGCGATGATTGCCCTGGGCATGAACGGCGAAGCGCTGCCTCGCGAGCACGGCTACCCAGCCCGGATGGTGATCCCCGGTCTCTACGGGTTCATCAGCGCGACCAAGTGGATCACCAAGCTGACCCTGACGACGTACGCCGACGAGACGGCGTACTGGACCGACCGCAAGTGGGCGACCGACGCCCCGATCAAGCCGTCCGCGCGGATCGACACCCCCAAGTCGCTCGCCGAGATCCCGGCCGGCGAGACCATCATCGGCGGCGTTGCCTGGGCCCAGAACGACGGCGGCGTCTCCAAGGTTCAGGTGAAGGTCGACGGCGGGGCCTGGACCGACGCCGAGCTCGGGCCCGACGTGGGCAGCGTCTACTGGCGCCAGTGGTTCTACAAGTGGGACGCAACCAAGGGCCAGCACAACGTCGCCGCCCGCGTCACCGACGCCAATGGCGAGGTCCAGACCGACGCTCGTGCCGAGCCGTTCCCCGCGGGCTCGAGCGGCATCCACACGCTGATCCTGCGCGTTGTGTGACCTGCATCTCGTCGCATCTCATCGCCAGACCAATCCGCGATGCCGAGTGTCTCGAACAACTCCTGTCAGACCAACTAACGGAAGGCACCACCCCGATGAAGACCATCACCTTTCGCCGCGGCGCAGCCGCAGCGGCCATGCTCGCCCTGACCGTCTCGCTGGCCGCCTGTGGCAGTGACGACGACACCTCGAGCTCGGCCAGCGACACCACGTCGCAGACGCCCGCCGAGCAGCCCGCCGAGGAGACCACCGACGCCGGTGCTGAGACCTTCGGTGAAGGTTGCGGCGAGGTTCCCGCCGACGGCGCCGGTTCCTTCAACGGCATGGTGAACGACCCGGTCGCCACCGCCGCGAGCAACAACCCGCTCCTCCAGACGTTGGTCGCCGCAGTCGGTGCCGTGGACGGGCTGGGCGACACGCTCAACAGCCAGGAGGCGCTCACCGTCTTCGCTCCCTTCGAGGGTGCCTTCGCCGAGATCGACGAGGCCGACCTCCAGGGCCTGCTCGACGAGGCCGCGGCCAAGGCCGACAAGAGCGCGCTGTACTCGATCCTGGCGCACCACGTGCTTCCCGCGAACAACGACCCGGCCGCCGTGGTCGGCGAGCAGGACACCCTCGCGGGCGACACCCTCACCATCGAGGGCGACGAGTCCGGCATGACCGTCTCCGACGGCACCGTGACCGCTAACGTGCTGTGTGGCAACATCCCCACCGCCAACGCAACTGTCTACGTGATCGACAAGGTCCTCACCGGCGTCAAGTGACGCTGAACCACCAAGTAGAACGCGAGAAGTTCGCTCATGGAGCAGATCCAGCCGGCTGGCGCCTCTCCCCTCGGGGAGGCGTCAGCGCGGGCTGACTCCCCAGCAGATGGGGCAGCCGAGCTGGGTCGGCTCCTGAGGTTGTCGTCGCGAGGAGACCAGCAGGCCTTCGCGCAGCTGTATGACGCCACCTCGACCCGGGTCTTCGGACTCGCGGTCCGGATCGTCCGCGATCCGGCCCAAGCAGAAGAAGTCGCCCAGGAGGCCTTCCTGGAGATCTGGAAGACGGCCAGCAGGTTCGACCCGGCGAAGGGCAGCGCGCAGGCCTGGATGCTCACCATCGTCCACCGCAAGTCGGTGGACCGGGTGCGGTCGGCCGAGGCGTCGACCCGCAGGGACACCACGTACGAGCTGCGCAACCAGACGGTCGATCACGACTCGACGGCAGACGCAGCACATGCCTCCATCGAGGCGCGCAGGGTGCGCAATGCGATGGAAAGCCTCACCACTGTTCAACGCGAAGCACTCGAGCTGGCCTACTTCGGTGGCTACACACATACCGAGGTTGCCAGCATGCTGGACCTACCGGTCGGCACCGCCAAGACAAGAATTCGAGACGGAATCATCCGCCTCCGAGACACGATGGGAGTTGCGTCATGACCGATGTTCATGCGCTGTCCGGCGCCTACGCCGTCGACGCCCTCGACGATCTCGAGCGCGCAAGGTTCGACCGACACCTTGCGGAGTGCGCGGACTGCCAGGAAGAGGTGGCCGGCTTCCGCGAGGCCTCCGCCCTCCTGGCCAACACCGTCAGCGTGACGCCACCGGCATCCTTGCGCAGCAACGTGCTCGCCGGCATCGCGACCGTACGACCGATCCCACCGCTGGTGTCGCAGCCCGTGAGGGCTGGTTCCCCCCGACGTCGCTGGCAGGGCCTGCTGGTGGCCGCCGCCGCGGTCACCGTGCTGGGCTCCGGCGTGGTGATCATCCAGCCGTGGGACGACAACACCACCGCGGTCGAGCTCACGGCCACCGAACAGGTGCTGGGCGCCAACGACGCCCAGCGGATCGTGCAGGAGTTCACCGACGGGTCGAAGGCCACGGTCGTCGTCTCCCGGCAGCTCCGGCAGGCCGTGATCGTCACCGAGGGCATGTCCGCACCGCCACCCGGACGGGTCTACGAGCTGTGGTACCAGCGTCCCGGTATCGGCATGGTGTCGGCCGGCCTGATGCCGGAGGACCCCGACGCCACGGCAGTACTCCTCAAGGGTGACGCCAGGAGGGCCAGCGCAGTCGGCATCACCGTCGAGAACGACGGTGGATCTCCGACCGGCAAGCCCACCACCGAGCCCATCGCGCTCTTCTCGATACCGACCTGATGAGCGGCTCCACGACGACGGCGAGAATCGCCGTCGTGGGCTCTGGCGTGGCCGGCCTCACCGCCGCCTACGTCGCGTCCCGCTCAGCGCACGTCACCCTGTTCGAGGCCGACGAGCGGCTCGGAGGCCACGCCGACACCCACGTGGTGGACGGCCTGGCCATCGACACCGGCTTCATCGTGCACAACCCGCGCACCTACCCCGTGCTGCTGCGCTTGTTCGCAGAGCTGGACGTGGCGACCCAGCCGTCCGAGATGTCGATGTCCACCCGTGACGACGAGAGTGGTCTGGAGTGGGCAGGGGCGCTCGGCTGGCGGGGACTCTTCCCGGTCGCCGGCAACCTGACCCGCCCGCGCTACCTGAAGATGCTGACCGAGATCCCTCGGTTCCACCGCTTGGCGAAGCGCGAGGTCTCGACGACCGGCCGTGAGGTCACTCTCCGCGAGTTCCTCGACCAGGCTCGGTTCTCGGCGTACTTCGTGCGTCACTTCATGGAGCCGCTCGTCGCGGCCGTGTGGTCGTGCGACCCCGCCGTCGCGTTGGACTACCCCGCCCGCTACCTGTTCACGTTCCTGGAGCACCACGGCATGCTCGGCATCTTCGGATCGCCGCAGTGGCGCACCGTCAGCGGCGGCTCACGCGAGTACGTCGGACGGGTCGCCGCCGAGCTGGCCGACGTCCGACTGGGATCCAAGGTCACCTCCGTCCTCGAGACCCCGACAGGGGTGGAGATCACCGACGGCAACGGCGCGGTCACCACGTTCGACCGGGTCATCATCGCCACCCACCCCGCCCAGGCCCTGTCGATGCTGGCCGAGCCGACCTCGACCCAGACCGCGGTGCTCGCCGACCTGCCCTACTCCCCCAACACCGCGCTGCTGCACACCGACACCTCGCTACTTCCCGAGGCCCGCAAGGCCTGGGCGTCGTGGAACTTCCGTCGCCCCGGTGTGATCACCTACGACCTGACCCGTCTGCAGCGACTGCCGACCGACACCCATTACCTGGTGACCCTCGGCGGCGAGCAGCTGGTCGACCCCGCGCTGGTGATCGAGCGGATGGAGTACGAGCACCCCCTCTACAACCCCACCTCGGTGGCCGCGCAGCGCCGGCTCCCGGAGATCGACACCGACCGGATCGCGTTCGCCGGCGCCTACCACGGCTGGGGCTTTCACGAGGACGGCGCCCGGTCGGGGCTCGCCGCGGCCGAGCGGCTGGGCCTGGACTGGCCGCAGCGCGAGCTCGGATCTCGTAGCGCTGCCCTCGCCGCCACCACCCCCGTCCTCTTCGAGACCACGATCCGCCACACCCGTCGCCAGCCGTTCGGGCGCAGCTTCACCCACCACAGCCACACCTGGCTGGTCGACCTCGATGACCTGCCTGACCATGGCGTGCTCGGACGGTTCGCGGCGCGCGACCACTTCGGTGATCCGGGCAGCTCGATCCGCGACAACGTCGGCGCATTCCTGGCCGAGCACGACATCGACGTTGCCGGCGGTCGAGTGCTGATGGCCGCGCACGCTCGCGCGTTCGGCTACTGCTTCAACCCGATCTCCGTCTTCTGGTGCTGGGACTCCTCCGGCGAGCTGGCGGCGACGGTGGTCGAGGTGCACAACACCTACGGCGACCGTCATGCCTACCTCGTCCATCCCGACGAGCAGGGCCGGGCCACGATCCCGAAGGCGATGTACGTCTCGCCCTTCCACGGCACGGACGGAATCTACGAGCTGGCCGTGCCCGTGCCCGACGACAGGCTGAACATCGCGGTCACCCTGGTCACCCAGGAGGACACCGCCACAGCGGCCCGGTTCAGCGCATCGCTCTCCGGCCGCCGATCCACAGCAGGCCCGCTCAGAGCCGCACCTGCCGCACTACGCGGCGCCTTGCTCATCCGGGTCCACGGGATCTGGTTGTGGCTGCGTCGCCTCCCCGTGCACCCCCGACCTCGACCGACCCACCGCCAGAAGGGCGTGAAATGACCACCACCGCACACCGCGTCTCTGCCAACTACTGGCCGGGCCTCGACGAGCTTCCGTCCGGTCCGGCCTCAGCCATCTCCTCCCGGGTGGCCCAACGCCTCTTCCGGGCGGCCGTCGGCCGCCTCGACGTGAGTGTCGTGATCGGCGACGAGACCCTGGGCCGCGGCGGCCCGGTCGCCGTCGTCCACCGGCCGGAGGAGTTCTTCGCCCGGCTCGGACGCGACCAGCTGATCGGCTTCGGCGAGGCCTACCTCAGCGGCGCTTGGGACGCCGAGGACCTCGGTGGTTTCCTCACGGTGCTCTGCGCAGAGATCCAGCACCTGGTGCCGCAGAGCCTGCAGAAGCTGCGTTCCCTCGTCGTGGCCCGCCCGCCGCGCTGGCACAAGGGCAACAGCAAGAACGCCCAGGGCAACATCGCGCACCATTACGACCTGTCCAACGATCTGTTCAAGCTGTTCCTGGACCCCACGCTGAGCTACTCCTCGGCGCTGTTCGAGGACCCGTCCGCCGCCACCAGTGACAACTTCGAAGCGGCCCAGGTCCGCAAGATGGAGCGCCTGCTCGACCAGGCCGGCGTCGGCGAGGGCACCCGCGTGCTCGAGATCGGGTCCGGCTGGGGCGAGCTCGCGATCCGAGCGGCCCAGCGCGGCGCGACCGTCCGGACGATCACCTTGTCGGTCGAGCAGAAGCTGCTGGCCGAGGAGCGGATCGAAGCGGCCGGGTGTGCCGACCGGGTGACGGTCGACCTCTGCGACTACCGCGAGGTGACCGGCACCTACGACGCGGTGGTGTCGGTGGAGATGATCGAGGCGGTCGGCTGGCAGTACTGGCAGACCTACTTCGAGAAGATCGACCAGGTGTTGGCCCCCGGCGGCCGTGCCACGATCCAGGCGATCACGATGCCGGACGATCGGATGCGCGCCACCAAGCGCACCTACACCTGGATCAACAAGTACATCTTCCCCGGCGGGTTCCTGCCCTCGGTCGAGGTCACCGACGACATCAGCTGCGAGCACACCGCTCTTCGGCTGACCGATCGGCATTCGATGGGCCCGCACTACGCGGCAACGCTCCAGCTGTGGGACGAGGCGTTCCTCTCGCACTCCGAACAGGTCCTCGCCCTGGGCTTTGACGATACGTTCCTCCGCATGTGGCACTTCTACCTCGAGTACTCCCGGGCCGGCTTCGCTTCCGGCTACATCGACGTCAACCAGCTCACGTTCACCAAGTCCGGCATCCAGCGATGACAACGGCGCTGACCCTCGGGGTCGGCCTGCTCGCCGTCGTGGCGCTGATGACCGTCACCGCTGTGGTGGCGCGCCGGCTGAACCGAGCCTCCGTCGTCGACGTCGCCTGGGGACTGGGTTTCGTCCTGGTCGCGCTGCTTGCGGCTGTGGTCGGCACCCTCGCTGACGAAGGTGACCCGGTCCGCCGCTGGATCCTGGTGGTCCTGGTCGGCATCTGGGGACTGCGGTTGGCCCTCCACATCGGCCGCCACCCGCAGGGCGCTGGGGATGACCCCCGCTACGTGAAGCTGCTCGGCGGCACGATGCGCGAGGTCGGGATGGCCCGAGCGGTGCGCAAAGTCTTCGCCGTGCAGGGGCTGGCCATCTGGTTGGTCTCACTGCCGATCATGGTGGGTGCGGTCGTTGCGGTGGAGTGCTGGCCGGTGGTCATCGTCGGAGCCGCGCTCTGGCTGGTCGGTCTGCTCTTCGAGTCGATCGGCGACGCCCAGCTGGCGGCGTACAAGCGGGTGCCGAAGGACCAGCGACCGCCGGTGATGGAAACCGGTCTCTGGCGCTACACCCGTCACCCCAACTACTTCGGCGACGCCGCGGTCGCGTGGGGACTCTGGCTGGTGGGTGGTCTGGCCTCGGGCTGGGTGGTCGGACTGGCGACCGTCGTGGCACCGATCGCGATGACCTACTTCCTGGTCTATGCCACAGGTGCTCGCCTGCTCGAGCAGACGATGATGCAGCGTCCGGGCTATCCGGAGTACGCCGCCCGTACCTCGATGTTCTTCCCCCTCCCACCTCGACGTTGACCAGCTGCGGGGAAGATGGCTCGGTGACCGAATCCACGGAGCAGGGCCGCATCGCCGAGGAGCTCGTGCGGCTCGCCTCCGCCGACAACTTCCGCGACGTCACCGGTCCCGGCTACGCAAGCGGCGACGGCACCCCGCTGCGCGCCGGGTTCGTCTTCCGCTCCAACGAGCTCGGGCTCACCGAGGAGGACGCCGGAACGATCGCTGGCCTCGGCATCCGCGACATCTACGACCTGCGTGACGGCCGCGAGGTAGAGGCGCACCCTGACGTCCCGGTGCCCGGGGCGACCTGGATCCACCTCGAGGTCAAGGGCATCCCGATGGACTCGGTCGCGACGCTCGCATCCGTGGCCGAGGCCAACGAGGTCATGCGCGAGGTCTACCGCGGGTTCGTGGTGCACGCGGGAGGCCGGGGCTCGTTCGCGGACCTGCTGACCCGGCTGGCAGCCGCCGACGCCCCCCAGCTGTTCCACTGCACTGCCGGCAAGGACCGCACCGGCTGGGCCAGCGTGCTGCTGCTCCACCTCGCCGGGGTGGATGAGGCCGTGATCCTCCGCGACTACCTGCTGACGAACACCGTGTCGACCGCGACCCGGGAGAAGTACCTCGGCATGGTCCGCGAGCACCTCGCGGCGGCCCTGGTGCCCGTCTACGAACGGGTGCTGGTCGCCGATGAGGGCTATCTGGCGGCGGCCTACGACGCGGTCGAGCAAGGCTTCGGCTCGCTGGACGGCTACCTCTCCGACGGCCTCGGGCTGCCTGCCGAGACACTCGAAGCGCTCCGGTCCCGGCTGCTGGTGTGGACGCCGTAGCAGCCGCGTTCGCGGCCATTCGGCGGGAGCACTTCCTTCCTCGCGCGCAGATCCACCGCGCGTCCTACGACGGACCACTGGACATCGGCCGGGGCCAGACCAACTCCCAACCGCGCACTGTCGAGGCGATGCTCCGGCTCCTGGAGGTCGCTCCGGGGCACCGCGTCCTCGACGTCGGCTCCGGATCGGGATGGACCACCGCCCTGCTGGCCCGGCTGACGGGAGCCAGCGGACAGGTCATCGGCGTCGAGCTGGAGCCGGAGCTGTGCGAGCTCGGTGCCGCCAACCTGGCGCGCAGCGCACAGCCCTGGGCGGAGATCCGCGCGGCGCAGACCGGGATCCTCGGTCTGCCCGACGAGGGCCCGTTCGACCGGGTTCTGGTCTCGGCCGATCCGGTCGAGCTGCCCCAGCAGCTGGTCGACCAGATCGCCGACGGGGGCCGGATGGTGATCCCGGTGGCCAGCACCATGCTCCTGGTCGTCCGCACCGGCGATGACGTCGCGGTGAGCCGGCACGGTAGCTACCGGTTCGTGCCGCTTCGATCCGGTGGTTGATCCACCGACGGCGAGCGCTGCGGCTCGGCCGCCGGCACGGTCTCGGTGCCCGACTCGGTGTGCGGCGCTCGGGTCATCGCTATGCCGTTGGGCGGAGTCTTCGGCTCGAGCACGATCTCGTGGGTGTCGCCATCGCGCCCCTCGAACCGGACCGAGGCGGACTCGAAGCCCTTGAGCACGTTCATGTGCACCAACCCGGCGTAAGTACGTCGATCGGCGTCGGTGAGGTCGACGTTGTCGGTGAACAACGTCATCAGCGATCGCGGCCAGAGCTTGCGCGCCAGCACCACGTTGATCTCGATGCCCAGCACGCCGATGATCGCCGCGAGATAGATGATGCCGATCAGCCCGAGCACCAGGGCGAAGGTGTCGTTCATGCCCTCGCTGCCAGTGATCACCGTGGTCGCGTACCAGGTGCCGACGTACTGCACTCCCTGCCACAGCAGCGCCACCGTGAAGGCCCCGGGCCAGGAGCGACCGACGTAGTCGTGGCGGGTCGTCGCGACCCTCGAGAGCGCGGTCAGCACGAGCCCGACCACGATCACGGTGGCGACCAGGATGAGCAGCCGGATGGTGCGGTTCAGCCCGGAGCCGAAGACCTCGGTGTTGGCGCCGAGCGTCGAGAGCACGGACAACCCGAGCACCGCCGAACCGGCCATCGTCAGCAGCAGGAGGCTCTTGAACCTGGTGAAGACCGGGTTCGGGCGACTGTTGCGGGGCACGGCCCAGGCGGTGTTCATCGTGTTCTGGATGGACTGACCGAGGCCCGAGGCGCCGAAGAGAGCCACCAGGAACCCCACCACGATGCCCGAGGTCGAGCCCTGCATCCCTTCGGGCCGCCCGAGCTCGTCACCGATGATCGGGAACTGTCCCAGGGCCGAGTTCAGCACCGTTGCCTGCAGGTCCTCGTCGCCTTGCAGCACGAAGCCGAGGATGGAGCTGGCCAGCAGGAGGAGCGGGAAGATCGCCACGAACGCGTAGTAGGTGAGTGCGGCGACCATGTAGTTGCCCTGGTCGTCGTAGAACTTGTAGAACACGGCGATCGGCACACTCAGCGGCGGATACCGCCGCTGAGCGCGGTCGATGTCGCTGAGGAGTCCCACTTGCCCACGGTACCGGCGGGATCAGTACGACTTGGGCAGTCCCAGGGAGTGCATGGCCACGAAGTTGAGGATCATCTCGCGCGAGACCGGCGCGATCCGGCCCGCGCGGGAAGCGACGAGCAGCCCGGCGACGCCGTACTCCTGGGTGATGCCGTTGCCGCCGTGGGTCTGCACCGCGCGGTCAGCGGCGTCGCAGGCGACCTCGGCAGCGGCGTACTTGGCCATGTTGGCGGCCTCGCCAGCGCCCATGTCGTCTCCGTCGTCGTAGAGCGCGGCGGCCTTCTGGGTCATCAGCCGGGCCATCTCGATCTCGATGTGGGTCTGCGCGAGCGGGTGGGCGATCGCCTGGTGCGAGCCGATGGCGTCCTTGAAGACCGCGCGCTCCTTCGCGTACGTCGTCGCCTTCTCGAGGGCGTATCGGGCGAGTCCGGTGGAGAACGACGCGGCCATGATCCGTTCGGGGTTGAGGCCGGCGAAGAGCTGCACCAGACCGCCGTCCTCGTCGCCGACGAGCGCGTCGGCCGGCAGCCGGACGTCGTCCAGGAAGACCTGGAACTGCCACTCCGGGGAGACGATCTCCATCGGGATCGGCTGGTACTCCAGGCCCGCCACATCGGTCGGCACCACGAACAGCACCGGCTTCACCTTGCCCGTCCTGGCGTCCTCGGCGCGGGCGACGACCAGCATGTTGTCGGCCTCGTCGACGCCGGAGATGAAGATCTTGCGGCCGTTGAGCACCCACTCGTCGCCGTCGCGGCGGGCGGTCGTGGTGATGTTGTGGGTGTTGGTGCCGGCGTCCGGCTCGGTGATGGCGAACGCCATCGTGCTGGTGCCGTCGCAGATGCCCGGCAGCCAGCGCTGCTTCTGCTCCTCGGTGCCGTAGCGGGAGATCACGGTGCCGCAGATCGCCGGACTGACCACCATCATCAGCAGCGGGCAGCCCTGGGCCGCCAGCTCCTCGCACACCGCGGCGACGTCGCCGATACCGCCGCCACCGCCGCCGTACTCCTCCGGGATGTTGATCCCGAGGTAGCCGTTCTTGCCGATCTCCAGCCACAGCTCGGTGGTCTTCCCACCGGACCTGGCCTTCTCGGTGAAGTACTCGCGTCCGTACTTCGAGGCGAGCCTGGTGACCTGCTTGCGCAGCTCCTGGCGCTCGTCGGACTCACTGAACGTGCTCATGCTTGTTCTCCTTCGACTACGGCGAGTACTTCGCCGGCCGCGACCTGCGTGCCGGGCTGGATGTTGATCTCGGTGACCGTGCCGGCGTGCGGCGCGCTCACGGTGTGTTGCATCTTCATGGCCTCGAGCACCAGCACGCCGGCGCCCGCGGTGACCTCCGCGCCTTGCTCGACCAGGACCTTCACGACGGTGCCAGGCATCGGTGCCAGCAGGCTCCCGCTGGCCACCGCGTCCGCCGGATCGACGAACCGAGGCACCAGGTCGAGCCGCACGTGGCCGTGCGTCGAGTCGACGTCGACAGCGTGGCCGTGGATCGCCACGGCGTACGTCGTGCGGACGCCGTCGGTCTCGAGGGTGACCTCGGTAGGGCTCGCGGCGACCACGTCGTGACCGTCGACGACATAGCCGGTGCGGCCGTGCTGCCACTCGACCACCAGGTCGCCGTCGAACTCGGTGCGCTGCGGCTGCGAGACCACGTTGCGCCAGGCGACGGGGATGCCTCGCTGCACGGGGCGAGCCGCTCCTGCCCGTTCCGCCAAGGCGATCGCCCCCGCGACGGCAGCGTCGACCGTCGCGAAGGTGCTGCCGGGTCGACGACGAGCTGCTGGAGGAAGGCGGTGCTGACCTGGCCGGCCAGGAACGCCGGGTCACGCAGGATGTCGACCAGCAGGTCGCGGTTGGTGCGCACTCCGTGGATCTTCGACCGAGAGAGCACGCCGGCCAGCTTGCGGGCCGCCTGCGCCCTCGTCGGCCCGTAGGCGATGACCTTCGCCAGCATTGCGTCGTAGTGGGTGGAGACCTCGTTGCCGGACTCGAAGCCGGACTCGACGCGTACGCCGTCGTGCTCCGTGACACCGTCGGGGAGGATCTCGAACCGGGTGAGCAGACCGCTCTGCGGCTGATAGTCCTCGGCCGGGTCCTCGGCGTACAACCGCACCTCGATAGCGCAGCCGTCGGGCTGATCGGGAAACTGCAGGCTGGCTCGACCCCCCTCGGCCGTGCGGAGCTGAAGCTCGACCAGGTCGGTGTCGAAGACCATCTCGGTGACGGGGTGCTCGACCTGGAGACGGGTGTTCATCTCGAGGAAGAAGAACCGTTCGGTCTCCTCGTCGTAGAGGAACTCCACCGTGCCGACGCCCTGGTAGCCGATCGTCTCGGCCGCAGCCCTGGCCGCCTGGTGCATGGCCGCGCGGGTGCTGCCGGTGAACCGCCCCGGAGCCGGCGCCTCCTCGACCACCTTCTGGTGGCGCCGCTGGATGGAGCAGTCCCGCTCACCGATCACGGCGATCGTGCCCTCGGCGTCGCCCCACACCTGGACCTCGACGTGACGGCCGCGCTCGACGTACGGCTCGACGAAGACGGTGCCGTCGCCGAAGGCCGACGCTGCCTCGGCCTCGGCCTGTGCGACCTCACCCGGAAGGTCGGCCAGCGAGCGGACGATGCGCATGCCGCGGCCGCCACCGCCGGCCGAGGCCTTGACCAGCAGCGGCAGCTGCGCCTCGCTCGCCTCTTCGATCTCGATGCTGTCGAGCACCGGCACACCGGCCGCCACCATCAGCGCCTTGGCCTCGATCTTGGAACCCATCTGGTCGATGGACTTCGGGTCCGGTCCGACCCAGGTGAGGCCGGCGTCGATGACGCTGCGGGCGAAGTCCGCGTTCTCGGACAGGAAGCCGTAGCCAGGATGGATCGCGTCCGCGCCGGCTGTTCCGAGCGGCGTCGATGACCAGGTCGCCGCGCAGGTAGGTCTCGGCAAGGCAGTTGCCGGGAAGCAGCACTGCGACGTCGGCCTCGCGGACGAACGGCAGTCGCGCGTCGGCCTCGGAGTGCACGGCAACCGTCTCGATGCCGAGCTTGCGACAGGTGCGGAAGACGCGGCTGGCGATCTCGCCGCGGTTGGCGACCAGGAGTCGGGTGATCATCGACGGCTCCGTGGTTTCGAGGCTCGCTGCGCTCGCACCTCAACCAGCGTCGAAGTGAACCCGACGGTGGTTGAGGTGCGAGGAGCGTCAGCGACGAGCCTCGAAACCGCCCCGACGATGGTTGAGGTGCGAGGAGCGTCAGCGACGAGCCTCGAAACCGCCTTCACATCAGTGCCGGTCATGCCACTCACATCCTGAAGACGCCGAAGCGGTCGGTGCCGCGGTACGTCTTGTTGTCGATCACGGACAGACAGATGGCGAGCACGGTGCGCGTGTCCCGGGGGTCGATGACCCCGTCGTCGTAGAGCATCCCGGAGAGGAAGTAGGGCATCGACTGCTCCTCGATCTGGCCCTCGACCATCTCCTTGATGCCCTTGAAGCCCTCGGCATCGAAGACCTGGCCCTTGGCCTCTGCCGACTGCTGCGCGACGATCTCGAGCACTCCGGCCAGCTGGGCCGGGCCCATCACCGCCGACTTCGCGCTCGGCCAGGTGAACAGGAAGCGCGGGTCGTAGGCGCGACCGTTCATGCCGTAGTTGCCGGCGCCGTACGACGCGCCCATGATCACGCTCAGGTGCGGCACGGTGCTGTTGCTGATCGCGTTGATCATCATCGCGCCGTGCTTGATGATGCCGCCCTGCTCGTACTCCTTGCCGACCATGTAGCCGGTGGTGTTGTGCAGGAACAGCAACGGGGTGTCGGTCTGGTTGGCGAGCTGCACGAACTGCGTGGCCTTCTGCGCCTCCTCGCTGAAGAGGACGCCCTGGGCGTTGGCGAGGATGCCGATCGGGTGACCGTGCAGCCGGGCCCAGCCGGTGACCAGCGACGGGCCGTAGAGCGGCTTGAACTCGTCGAAGACCTGAGCCATTGGTGCCGCTGACGCCGTCGCAGATCCGGGCGATCACCTCGCGGGGGTCGAACGGCTGCTTGAGGTCTGCCGGGATCAGGTCGATCAGACCGTCGGGATCCGCATCGGGCTCGGCGTAGTCGCCGGGGTCCGTGCGCTCCTTCTTCCAGTTGAGCCGGGCGATGATCCGTCGCCCGATCCGGATCGCGTCGCGTTCGTCCTCGGCAAGATAATCGGCCAGGCCGGAGGTGCGCGCGTGCATCTCCGCGCCGCCCAGCGACTCGTCGTCGGACTCCTCACCCGTGGCCATCTTCACCAGCGGCGGGCCACCGAGAAAAACCTTGGCCTGCTCGCGCACCATCACCGTGTAGTCGCTCATGCCCGGCACGTAGGCGCCACCGGCCGTGGAGTTGCCGAACACCAGGGCGACGGTGGGCTGCTTGGCCGCCGAGCTACGGGTGATGTCGCGGAACAGCTTGCCGCCCGGGATGAAGATCTCCTTCTGCGTGGGCAGGTCCGCACCACCGGACTCCACCAGGGCGATCGTCGGCAGGCCGTTCTCCTCGGCGATCTGGGAGGCACGGAAGATCTTCTTGACCGTCCACGGGTTGCTCGCGCCGCCCTTCACAGTCGGGTCGTTGGCGGTGATCAGGCACTCGACGCCCTCGATCACCCCGATGCCGGTCACCACGCTCGCGCCCACCGCGAAGTCGGAACCCCAGCCGGCCAGCGGGCTGAGCTCCAGGAACGCCGAGCCCTCGTCGACCAGCAGCTCGATCCGCTCGCGGGGCAGCAGCTTGCCCCGGTCGTGGTGGCGAGCGACGTACTTCTCACCACCGCCGGCCACCGCCTTCGCGTGCTCGGTCTCCAGGTCGGCGAGCTTCTCGAGCATCGCCTCGCGGTTGGCTCCACTCATGCCGGCGCCTCGAGCACCGTCTTCATCCGCTCGAGCGTCGTCCGCATGCCGCGCTCGTTGGTGCGGCCGCGCAGCCGGCCGAGGATCATCCAGTAGAGCCGCATCGGGAGGGTCGGCTCGAGTCGGAAGTACTCCGTGACCTTGGTGCCGGTGCCGTCGGCCTCGAGGCGGTAGCCCCAGTTGGTGAGCGTGACGTCGTCGGTGCCGACCCCGAACTCGAAGAGCTCGTTGGGCGCGCACTTGGTCACCTGGCACGGCGACCAGTACGTCGGCCCCACGCCGTTGCGCTTCACGTGGCCCTTGAACGAGGCGCCCACCTCGGGGCCGGTCGAGCCGCGGGTCCACTGGGCTTCGAACGTCTCCGGGGAGAACTCGCCGATCCGGGTCACGTCGCTCACCAGTGCCCAGACCTTCTCCGGCGGCGCGTCGATGTGCAGCGAGACCTCGCCTCCCAGCGACCTCATGACGCGTACCCCAACAGCTTGGCGGCCAGATCAGTCAACACTTCGGTGGCTCCTCCTCCGATAGGCAGGATCCGGGCGTCGCGGTAGTGCCGCTCCACCTCGGTCCCGTGCATGTAGCCGGTGCCGCCGTGCAGCTGCACGGCCTGGTCACAGACGTAGGTGGCCGCGTCACACGCGGTCTGTTTCGCCAGGCAGGCCTCGGCGATCACGTTGCTCCCCCCGTGTTCCTGGGCGGCCACGTGGCGCTCGGCGATCGCGTGCGTGTAGGTGCGGGCGACCTCGACCTGGCGGCGCATCTCGACCAGCTTGTGACGCACCACCTGGTTGGCGATCAGCGGCTTGCCGAAGGTCTCGCGGTCGCGGCAGTAGTCGGCGGTCAGGGCCAGCGAACGCGACGCGATGCCGTAGGCGTGCACGGCGAGCCCGATCCGCTCGACCACGAACTGCTCGGCGATCTGGTAGAAGCCGTGGTGCTCCTGGCCGACCAGGTTGGTGGCCGGCACTCGTACGTCGACGTAGGACAGCTCGGCGGTGTCGGAGCAGTGCCAGCCCATCTTGCGCAGCGACCGATCGACGGTGAAGCCAGGGGTGCCGGCCTCGACCACGAGCAGGCTCACCCCCGCATGGCCCGGCCCTCCGGTGCGGACCGCGGTGGTCACGAAGTCGGCGCGGACCCCGCTGGTGATGAAGGTCTTCGCGCCGTTGACGACGTACTCGTCGCCCTCCCGCACGGCCGTCGTGCGGATGCCCGCCACGTCCGAGCCCCCACCGGGCTCGGTCACTGCGAGCGAACCGATCTTCTCGCCGGCCAGGGTGGGCCGGACGTAGCGATCGATCAGGTCGGCGTTGCCCGAGGAAGCGATGTGGGGCAAGGCGATGCCGCTGGTGAACAGTCCGGCCATCAGGCCGCTGGATGCTCCGGCTTCGAACATCGCCTCCTGCATCGCGACCGAGTCGAGCAGGTCGCCCCCCTGGCCGCCCACCTCTTCGGGGAAGGCGATGCCGAGCAGGCCCTGCTTGGCCGCCGCCTGGTGCAGCTCGCGTGGCAACGTGCCGGCGTCCTCCCAGTCCTGCAGGTGCGGCTCCACCTCGCGGCGGACGAACTCGGTCGCGATCTCGCGCAGCGCGTCGTGGTGGTCGGTCACAACAGGTCCTCCTGGATGTGGACGGCGCGCGAGCGCACCCACTCGCCCAGCCCCTTCGCCTGCGGATCGAAGCGGGTCGACGCGGCAACACCGGCACCGAGCAGACCGCGGATGAGCACGTTGACGCCGCCCAGGTTGGGCAGCACGTAGACCTCGACCTCGAGGTCTCTCGCCTCCGGCACCAGCTCGCGGATCTTCTTGGCGGTGATCAGCTTGCCGAGCCAGGTGACGCGGGCCGGATACTTCCCGGAGTCGTCGTTGACCACCCACAGGCCGAGGTTCGCGTCACCGCCCTTGTCGCCGGACCGCGCGTGCACGAAGGTGCCGAGCGGCATCCGCCGGTTCACGGAGTCCTGCGGGGCAGGGTACGGCGACGGGCGCTTGCCGGCGTCCGTGTCGACCTCGGAGAAATCGGTCGGGTCGGAGATCACCTCGCGAGTCCCGTCGTGGTGGACGACGGTGTGGGTGACAGCCGAGCGGTCGACGTACTCCGGTCGGTAGATGCCGTAGGGCGTGGGCCCGGACGGTGGCGCGGTCATGGTGAACCCGGGGTACGACGAGAGCGCGAGCTCGACTGCCGGACCGGTGAAGGCCTTGCCGACCGGGTCTGCCTGGTCGTCCATCACGGTGCACCGGAGCAGGCACGAGGCGCCCTCCTCGGTGTCGGCGTCGGCGAGCGGCGAGGCGGTCTGGGTCCAGCTGACCGACTCGGCCTTCAGCGACGGCTCGAGCTGCGAGCGCAACCAGTCGGCCTTGGCGTCGAGATCGAGTCCGGTGATCACGAACTCCATCGAGTTGCGGAACCCGCCGAGCTCGTTGACGCACACCTTCAGCCGCTCGGGTGGCGCCGCGCCGGTGACGCTCGAGACCGTCACCCGGTCGGGACCTTCCTGAGCCAACCGGATCGAGTCGAGATGGGTGGTCACGTCGGGGTTGAGGTAGGCGGTCGACTGGATCTCGTACATGAGCTGGGCGGTCACGGTGTCGACGGTGACGGCGCCGCCGGTGCCGTCGTGCTTGGTGATCACGCAGCTGCCGTCGGCCGCGATCTCGGCGATCGGGAAGCCCAGCGGCAAGCCGTCGTGCGGGAGCGACTTGAAGCCCGAGAAGTTGCCGCCGCAGGCCTGGGGTCCGCACTCGAGGACGTGGCCGGCGACCACGGCACCGGCCAGCTCGTCGTAGGACGTGGGGGTCCATCCGTGGTGCGCGATGGCCGGCCCGACCACGAGCGAGGCGTCGGTGACGCGGCCGGTGACCACGACATCGGCACCCTGACCGAGCGCGGCGGCGATGCCGAAGCCGCCGAGGTAGGCGTTGGCGGTCAGCGCACCCTCGAATCCGAGGCTGCGCACGTCGTCGCCCTCGACGTGCGCGATCTTGGCGTCGAGACCGAGACCGGTGGCGACCTCGCGGAGCCGGTCGGCCAGGCCGACGGGGTTGAGACCACCGGCGTTGCTGACGATCTTCACGCCGCGTTCGAGCGCGAGGCCGAGGCAGTCCTCGAGCTGTCGCACGAACGTGCGCGCGTAGCCGAGCGAGGGGTCCTTCATCGTGTCCTTGCCCAGGATCAGCATGGTCAGCTCGGCCAGGTAGTCACCGGTCAGGTAGTCGAGGCTCTGCCCATCACTGGCTCCTTCGAGCTGCTCGCGCATGGCCGACAGCCGGTCGCCGTAGAAGCCGGAGCAGTTGCCGATCCGCATGAGGTCAGCCATGGGCGGGCCGTCCCTCTCCCGGAGGTCCGGCGAAGGCCTGGGCGATCCCCAGCCAGTGCTCGGCGTCGGCGCCGGTGGCGACCAGAGCGGTGTTGTCGGGATGCACGCGCTGGGTGACCAGGAGGCAGAAGTCGTACGCCGGCCCGGTGACCCGCTGTGCTGCGTCCTCGGGCCCCCACGCCCAGGCGTCGCCGGATGGTGCGGTCAGCTCGATGCGGAAGGGGTCGCTCGGCGGCGTCTGCTCGTGCACGCTGTAGGCGAAGTCGCGGGTGCGAACGCCGAGATGGGCGACGTGCTTGATCCGGTCGGTGACCGGCGGGTCGGCCCCTAGCGCCTGGTAGACGTCCAGGGAGTGCGCCCACGTCTCCATGTAGCGCGCGGTCGCCATCGAGGCCGGAGACATCGGCGGCCCGAACCACGGCATCTTCTGCCCCTCGGGATACTCGCGCAGGGCGGCGGCCAGACCGGTCCGTGCCGATCCCCAGCGGGCCAGCAACGCCGCCGGGGACAGCCGGCTCACCTGCTCGGCGGCCTCGTCGACGAAGCCGTACGGGTCTCCCATCGCCTTCAGCACGATCTCGTCCCACGCCGTCTTGCCCTCCGGGGTGATCGAGTGCGCGGCGGTGGTAGCCGCCTCATCGGTCCAGAGGAGGTGGGCGATCTGGGTGGCGACCGTCCAGCGGGGTGCCGGGGTCGGGGTCGCCCAGCCCCCGTCAGCGGAGTCGTCCAGACCGGCCACTGCGCTCCAGAGCTGGTCACCCTCCGCCGTCAGGTCGCTCAGCAGGGTCTCGAGCAAGTCGTTCACTGCTTCTCCTTCAAGGATCGGTCGAGGGTGCGCGCCCACTCGTCGAGGATCCGGGCGCGCCGGCGGGTGTCATCGGTGATGGTGTTGGCCAACCCCAGCCCGCGCACCAGGTCGAGCGTCGCCTGCACGAGCTCGCGGACGCCTTCCTGACTCTCGTCGGCGCCCAGCGCCTCCACGGTGAGCCGGTGCGCCTCGCGGCCGACTCGCTGCTCGAGCGGCTCGACCTCGGCCAGCAGCGCTCGGGTCGGTGCGGGCTGCGACCCACAGCTCCAGGGCCGCGTTGAAGACCGCTGAGGTGAAGTGGTCCTCGAGCATCTGGAGCACGGCCCGCGTCCGACTGGGACCGGTGGGCAGCTGCGCTGCCGCGGCGACCAGCTCGGCGCCGCGGACCACGGTCAGGTGCTGCACGGCGGCCAGCACCAGGTCGTTCTTGGTCGGGAAGTGGTGCAGCTGGGCACCCCGGCTGACCCCGGCCCGCTCGGAGACCAGCGTGGTCGACGTACCGCTGAAGCCGCGCTCGACCAGGCAGTCCACCGTCGCCTCCAGCAGCCGCGCCCGCATGACGCGGGTCCGCTCCTCCTGCGGCACGCGCACGGTCGAGGGGCTGGTCACGCCCGTCAGCGTCCCCTAGTCGTCACAAACAGTCAAGCCTGACTTTATGTTGCCGGCCGGGAAGATGCAGAACGGGTGACCCGACGGATCGGCGAGGACATAGAGCGGCTCGTCGGGGTCGTCCGTGCGGTCGAGCACGAGCCGGGCACCGAGGGCCTCCGCGCGGGCCCGCTGTCGCTCGAGCTCGTTCGCACTGCTGACCGTGAGGTCCAGGTGCATCTGCATCGGCACGTCGTGCACCGGCCAGGTCGTCGGGTCGAGTCGGTCGACCTGCTGGAAGGCCAGCTTCCTGGCCCCACCGGCGTCGATCAGCACCAGCCAGTCCGCGTCGTCCGCAGCCTCATCAGCCGGTGGCTCGTCACCCTCTCGATACCGGAGCCCCATCAGCTGTCGGTAGAACTCGGCCAAGCCGCGCACGTCGGTGGTGTCGATCGCCGTGTGCAAGAGCTCGGGGTACTCCTCCATGGGTTCGACCCTAGTCGGGTCGACGCGGTCCAGGGCCTGCCACACTCCTGCCATGTCGACGATCCTGATCACCGGCGCCTCGTCCGGCCTCGGTGCTGAGATGGCCCGCCAGTTCGCCGCCCGCGGCCACGACCTGGCGCTCTGCGCCCGGCGCACCGAGAGGTTGGAGGAGATCAAGGCGGAGATCGCCGCAACCGACCCCGACCGTCGGGTGGAGGTAGCCGCGCTCGACGTGAACGACCACGACCGGGTGTTCGAGGTCTTCCGTGAGTTCGCCGAAACCCTGGGCACCCTCGACAAGGTGGTGGTCAATGCGGGGCTCGGCAAGGGCGCGCCGCTCGGTACCGGAGGGTTCGCGGCCAACAAGGAGACGGCGATGACCAACTTCGTCGGCGCCCTGGCCCAGACCGAGGCAGCGATGGAGATCTTCCGCGCCCAGCAGGCCGGCCACCTGGTGATGGTCTCGTCGATGGCCGCGATGCGCGGGATGCCCAAGACCATCACGGCGTACGCCGCCACGAAGGCCGGTGTGGCCCACCTCGCCGAGGGCATCCGCACCGAGCTCTACGGCAAGCCGCTGGGCAAGACCGTCAAGGTGACGGTGCTCTACCCCGGCTACATCGCCTCCGAGATGAACGACGGCGTGGAGGGCTCGACGCCACTGATGGTCTCGACCGAGAAGGGCGTGAAGGCCATGGTCTCCGCGATCGAGAAGCAGGTCGCCGACGCCTGCATTCCAGCCCTGCCCTGGTCGGTGCTCGCGCCGGTGATGAAGCATGCGCCGCTACCGATCCTCAAGCGTCTGATCTAGCGGCGCTTGGAATCGGGCTCGAGGTCGATCTCGAGGTCGAGCCCGGCAACCACGTTGCTCAGCCCGCGATAGCCAGCCGTCCGCGAGGCAGCCGCCACGGTCAGCGCGGCATACGCCGAAAGACCGACCGCCACCCACCAGCCGTCAAGCAGCGCGAGCGCGAACAGTGGCGCGACCCCGAAGGCCAGCTTGACCAGCCGCCACAGCACCACCGGGCCACGGCGTCGAGCCACCGTGCGGGTGTCGACCACCCACTCGCCCACGGTGCGGCCGAGCACCAGCACGCAGAGCGCCTCCGCCACGAACGGTGCGCCGAGCTGGAGCCAGGCCTGCACGTCGAGATCGGTGCGACCGCCGGGGCCGTAGTCCTGCCAGCCGCGGTAGGCGAGCGCGACCGCGGCTCCCAGCAGCACGATGAACAGTGCGTCGCAGACCATGCCGACCAGCCGGCGTCCGAACGAGACACTGGTCGGCAGCCGGATCTGCTTCGGTGCCCGGTCGACGAAGACGGCCGAGAGCAGCGAGCCGCCGATCGCGCCGAGGGTGTTGATCATCAGGTCGTCGACATCGAACTCTCGGTAGGCGCACGAGAAGATGCCCCAGGCGCCGGTGAGCTGGGTGACCTCGATCAGCAGGGAGAGCGCCAGCCCGGTCACCGCGGCGACGACGACCCCGCGACGCGCGATCACCCTGATGAAGTAGCCAAGCGGCACGAACAGGAGCACGTTGAGGGCCACCTGCAAGAAGGCCTCCTGACGCAGGAGGCTCAGCACCCCATCTACATCAGCGGTCCAGATCAGGCTGATGGTGCCGAACGGCTCGAGCTTCTCGCTCCTGCACGCGTAGTCGGCGGTGGCCGGCACCGGCAGCAGGGTGTAGGTCCAGAGGGCCAGCCCGTAGACCGCGCCCGAGAGCAGGATGGACAGGTCGCCGGGGCCTAGCCTGCCGTCGCGGCGGTACTGCACGGCCGCGGTCGGGATCAGCAGCACGATCGCCACCACCGTGCCGAGGGCGATCGCGATCAGCGCGTTCGTGGTCTGGTCCGACACTGCGTCCGTCGCTGTCCGGTGCTCAGCGGTAGGTGAGGTGGTCGGAGGTCAGGTGGGCGTGCTCGTTGAAGGTCAGCAACCGGGCGCCGGTCGAGCCGACCACGACCCGGGTCACCGACGAGTTCACCGTCACCGTGTTGAACCGGGCCCAGGTCTGCGCCAAGCCGTGCGGGTCGATCAGCTGGGCACAGGAGATGGCGATCGGCCCGCCGGAGCTCACGATCACCGCGGTGCTTCCGCTGGCGGCCAGCGCGAACGTCCGCTCGAGCGCTGCGCGCACCCGGTCCACGAAGTCAGCGAATGTCTCGGGGTAGTCGCCTGGTTCGCCTGCGGCCCAGACTGCCGTCGCCTGCTCGAACGCCGCCTGGAACTCCTGGCGGGTATGGCCCTTCTGCAACGGCGGAAAGCCCTGCATCAGCCCCAGGTGGTCGAACTCGTCCCACCCCGGGTCGACCTCGATGTCGCAGTCCCAGCCGACGCCCTCGACCCTGGCGCCCTCGAGCATGGCCTCCAGCGTCTCGCGATGCCTGCGCATGTCGCCCCGGACCAGTCGGGTCGGCAGGGTGCCGCGCTCGGCAAGCCACGCACCGAGCAGCCGCCCCTGCGCCCAGCCGGCCTCGGACAGCACGTCGTAGTCCTCGGCACCGAACGACGCCTGGCCGTGCCGCACCAGCAGGATCTGCCCCATCAGAGGCTGCCGTCAGCGATCAGTGATCGGCAGCGGGTCTCGACGTAGCCCACGGCCATGCCGAGCACGCCGAACGCCTCGTTGGTGGTCTGCTGGTGCACGAAGCGGTACCAGATCTGCTGGGCGATCACGGCGAGTCGGAACAGTCCGAAGACCTCGTAGAACCGCCACTGCTCGGGGGTCACCTCGAAGCCCATCCGGTCGCAGTAGTGAGCCACGACCTGTGCGCGGGTCCACATGCCCGGAGCGTTGGTCGGCTGTCGACGAAACTGCTGGAAGAACTCGTCGTCGCCGGCCTCGACCCAGTAGGCGAGCAGCCCGCCGAGATCCATCAGCGGGTCCCCGACGGTGGCCAGCTCCCAGTCCAGGACGCCGACAATCCGGGTCGGGTCGTCCGCGGCGAGGACGAGGTTGTCGAAGCGGTAGTCGTTGTGGATCATTCGCTGCCCGACGTCGGCCGGCTGGTGCGCGTCGAGCCAGGCGACGATGTCGCTCCAGTCGCCGGTGTCGTCGGTGCGGGCGTTGGCGAAGCGCTTGGTCCACCCACTCACCTGGCGGGCGACGTAGCCGTCGCCCTTGCCGTACGCCGCCAGCTCGGGCGACAGTGACACCTCGACCGAGTGCAAGGCGATGAGCACTTCCAGCGCGTTCTCGCAGAGCCGGCTCACCTGGTCGGGCGGGAGCTCGAAGGGGAAGTCGCGCCGCGGGATGACCCCGACGATGCGCTCCATCACGTAGAAGTCCGAGCCGATCACGGAGGGGTCGGTGCAGAGGCCGACCATCCGGGCGACGTAGGGGAAGAGCGGCGCGAGCGCGGCCTGGATCGTGAACTCCCGGCCCATGTCGTGGGCGCCGGCCGCCTTCACCCCGGCCGGCGGCCGGCGCAGGATCAGGTCGCGGTCGGTGTACTTCAGCAGGTAGGTGAGGTTGGAGGCACCGCCGGGGAACTGCCGGACCTCCGGAGTGCCGACCAGGTCGTCGCGGAACGCCTCGGCGTGCTCGCGCAGCCACGCGGCCACGGCCTCGACATCGACCGCGTCCTCATCGCGGACCGGTCGGCTCTCGTCACTGCTTGCGCGCTTGGCCACGCTCGGCAGAGTAGCTAGACGGCGACGGTGGTGATGATCCGGGCGCGGTCCACCGGGTCCAGCCAGAGCCGGTAGGTCCGGTGCAGGCGGACGAGCGACCAACAGGCGAACGGCACCGCGACCAGCACCGGGACCCGCCAGTCCGGCAGCCGCGCGATGCTCGAGAAGACCAGCCCGGTGAGCGTCGTGCTGATCGCAAGTCGGGTGGAGTAGCCCACCATGCTCAGCGGTGGCGCGGGGGTGGCGCGGGCCGAGCGCAGGTCGACGGCGAACGGGTGCTGGGCGGACCAGCGCATCGACGCCGCCACCACTTGGATGGTCACCACGACGAGCGTGCAGACCAGCGCCATCAGCTCGGCCGGATTGGGCATTCCGGCCCGCACGGCAGCCAACGCGATCGTGACCATCGAGGCTGCGAGCAGAAACTCTGCCAGCACGTAGGCCCGGGCAACGAACACCGATCCCGGACCGACCGGAAGGCTCTCCCGCCACAACGCACCACGGCCGTCGAGGCACCAGGCATTGACCCCGAACAGCAGCGCGCCACCAGAAGCAACCAGACCCGGCAGCACCGTCATCGAGCTCCACGGCAGGTTGCCCAGCAGCGCGACCAACCCGGGCCCGACCGCCAGCACCGCGATGCCGCGGCGCATCGGCACCGCGCGCCACACGGAGCCACGGTCGGTGCGGATCAGGGCAGTCACGTCGGAGAGCGGCGGCCGGCGAGCGACGAAAGTGCCGGTCTCGACGCGGAGCTCGTCGCGCGGGATCCTCCGCGCGGCCAGGTGCGCGGGGATGGCGCCGACGACGATGGCCACGACGAGCAGCCCCATCAACAACCCCACGGTCTGCAACCAGCGCAGGTCGAAGCCGGTGACCATGCCGATCACGATCCACTGGGTAGGCACCCGGTCGAAGAGGGAGAGCAGGTTGCCGGAGAGCTGCAGTCCGAGCGCAGCGCCGAGCAGCGCCAGGACCAGGGCGCGGACCCCGAGGACGCCGTGTGGCACACGACGCACGGCCTCGAGCCCCCACGCCACCGCCTGTGAGGTTGCCGTCGCTGTCGCGACCCACAACAGCACGACCACCTGGGCGCACACCAAGCCAACCTGATCGCCCAGGGCGTACGCAGCGCTGCCGAACAGCATCCAGGTCTGCAGCAGCCAGGCGATGTTGAGAGGCGCCAGGAGCAAGGCCCCCAGGTGGTCCGTGGTCGGGCTGACCGGGAAGATCGCAGAGACCTCCCGAGTGATCAGCTCCCGGCCACCTCCCGAAGCCGCTGCCGACACAACGCCCAGCGCGAGGAAGGCTGCCAGCGCAGTCGGCAGCAGGAGCACGACGTCAAAGGCTTTGCCGGATCCGCCGGCACCGGGTAGGAGTGCTGGCAAGGTGGCCGCCGCCAGGGTCACCACGAGCAGGAGGCCAGCTCCCCACCGGAACGTGCTGCGTCGGCGTACCGCTGAGGCGCGGAAGCGCACCAGGTGACCGACATCGCTCACCGCTCGGAGGGTGGCGCCAAGACGGGTCGCCCGCGCCGGTTCAGTCGAGGAGGCGACGGTAGACACGTGCCCCCTCCTCGCCGGACATCTCCGTCGCGGCCACGGTCGCAACCGCGGCACCGCCCCGCAAGACGCTGAGCGAGGTGCAGGCCTGGACGGCCAGCTCGCGCAGGTGGGTGGAGACCAGCACGCAGGCACCTCGCGCCCGGGCGTCGCTGATCACGTCGAAGGTCGCCTCGACCCCGATGGGGTCGACGCCGTCGAAGGGTTCGTCGAGGAGCAGGACCTCGGGCTCGTGCAAGGCGGCCAGCACCACCGACAGCCGCCGGCCCATGCCGTGGGAGAAGCCAGCCGTCACCCGGTGCGCGACGTCGCCGAGCTCGAACCGCTCCAGCAGGTTGCGCGCGCGATCCTCCCAGTGGTCGAGCCGGCGCAGCCGGGCGGCCAGCTGCAGGTGCTCCCAGGGTGTCGCCCGCGGCAGCAGGCCGCCGACGTCCGGGCAGTAGCCGACGACCTGTTTGGCGCGCAGCGTCTCCTGACGGACGTCGAAGCCGGCCACGCGGACCGTGCCCGCAGTCGCCGGGACTACCCCGGCGAGCACGCGCATCGTGGTCGACTTGCCCGCACCGTTGCGGCCGAGCAGGGCCGTCGCCTGTCCGGCGTACGCCTGCAGGTCCACGCCGGTAACCGCCTCCACCTCGCCGAACCGGACGTGCAGCGCTCGCACGTCGACGACGGGTGAGGCGTTCTCTCTCTCCCTCACCGGTCGATTGTCACCGAGCCTGGCTCCTGCTGACCCCGGAACAGCAGGGCCAGCAGGACAAATGGCCGATCGGCCATTTCCACCTGACTCACATGACGGAGGATCAGGCGGGGAAGGAACCGCCCGAGCTCGCCAGGTCACGCAGGTACGCCGTGGCCTCGAACGTTGCGCCGTACGCCGCGGCCAGCTCGTCAGCCCGCTTCACGAATGCGCCCAGCCCGATCTCGCCGTCTGCGCCCTCGTAGCCGGTCATGAACTGGGCCGCGCCACCGGTCATCGGCGGGAAGCCGATGCCCATGATCGAACCGATGTTGGCGGCCGCCGCGGAGGTGATGACGTTCTCCTCGAAGCACTTCGCGGTCTCCAGCGCCTCGGCGAAGAGCATCCGGTCCTTGATGTCCTGCAGCGGGATCTGCTGCTCGGCAACGGGGAACGCCTCGGCCAGACCGGGCCAGATGCCCTGACGCTGACCGTCGGAGTAGTCGTAGAAGCCAGCGCCCTTGAGCCGCGAGGGACGCCCGAGCTCGACCATCTTCTTGGCCACGGCGGTGCCGGCGTGCTCGGTGTAGGCGACTCCCTCACGGGCGGCGGCGTCCTCAGTCGCCTTCGAGATCTTGAGCATCAGCTCCAGGTTGAGCTCGTCGGAGAGCTGCAGGGTGCCGACCGGGTAGCCGGCCTGGGTGGCGGCGCGCTCCAGGGAAATGGGGTGGACGCCCTCGCCGAGCATGGCCAGGCCCTCCAGGACCATCGTGCCGATCACCCGCGAGGTGTAGAAGCCGCGACTGTCGTTGACCACGATCGGGGTCTTCTTGATCTGCTGGACCACGTCGTAGGCCTTGGCGAGCGCCTCGTCGGAAGTCTCCCGGCCGCGGATGATCTCCACCAGCGGCATCTTGTCGACGGGACTGAAGAAGTGCAGCCCGATGAAGTCCTTGGGCCGGTCCACGCCTTCGGCGAGCTCGGTGATCGGCAGGGTCGAGGTGTTGGAGCAGAGCAGCGCGTCGGGGTTGACGTGCGCTGCGATCTCGGCGAACACCTGGTGCTTGAGCGAAGGATCCTCGAAGACGGCCTCGATCACCAGGTCGCAGCCGGCCAGGTCGGCCGGGTCGGTGGTCGCGGTGATCCGCCCGAGCAGCTCTGCCTTCTTCTCCTCAGTGGACTTGCCCCGAGAGATGGCCTTGTCGAGCAGGCCCTCGGAGTACGCCTTGCCCTTGTCGGCACTCTCCTGGGCGACGTCCTTGAGCACGACCTCCATGCCGGCGCGGGCGCAGGAGTAGGCGATGCCGGCGCCCATCATGCCGGCGCCAAGCACGCCGACCTTGGTGGCCTTCCAGGGCTCGATCCCTTGCGGGCGCAGCGAGCCAGAGTTGATCGCCTGGAGGTCGAAGAAGAACGCCTGGATCATGTTCTTCGAGCCCTGGTTGACGATCAGGTTCGTCAGGTAGCGCGACTCGATCCGCGAAGCGGTGTCGAAGTCGGTGCTCGCGCCCTCGACGGCGGCGCTCAGGATCGCGCGGGCGGCCGGGTAGACGGCGCCCTTGGTCTGCTTGCGCAGCAGCGCCGGGAAGGCGGGCAGGAAGCCGGCGAGTGCCGGCGACTTGGGCGAACCGCCGGGCATCTTGTAACCCGGCAGGTCCCAGGGGTTCTGGCTCGCGTCGGGGTTGGCCTTGATCCAGGCCTTGGCGGCCGGCACCAGCTCGTCGCGGGTGGCGACCAGCTCGTCGACCAGGCCCTTCTCCTTGGCCGCGCTCGGCTTGAACTGCGTGCCCTGCAGCAGTACGTCCATCAGCGCGGGCTGCAGCCCGAGCAGGCGGACGGTGCGGGTCACGCCGCCGCCTCCCGGCAGCAGGCCGAGGCTCGACTCGGGCAGACCGAGCGAGACCGAGTTGTCGTCAACCACGATGCGGTGGTTGCAGGCCAGGCAGATCTCGTAGCCGCCACCGAGTGCGGCTCCGTTGATGGCGGCCACGACCGGCTTCGGGAACTTCTCGAGACGGCGCAGGCCGGCCTTGACAGCCTCGCCGAGCGCGAAGATCTCGGCAGCATCGGCCTTGGTGGCCTTCACCATCTCCTTGAGGTTGCCGCCGGCGAAGAAGGTCTTCTTGGCGCTGGCGACGACGACACCGGTGACGTCGGCCTCCTCGGCGTACAGGCGGTCGACGGCAGCAGCCATCGAGTCGATGTAGATCTGGTTCATGGTGTTCGCGCTGGACGTTGGGTCGTCCATGGTCAGGGTGACGATGCCGTCGGCGTCGCGCTCGTAGCGCACGGCGCTCGTGTCAGTTGCAGTGGAGCTCATCGGTGGTCCTTGTCAGAGAGGTGAGGACGGTGGTTGAGGTGTGAGACCGCTAGCGGTCAAGCCTCGAAACCACCAGGACGGGAGAAGGGTCAGACGATCTCGACGATGGTGGCGATGCCCATGCCGCCGCCGACGCAGAGCGTGGCCAGGCCGCGCTTGAGGTCGCGGCGCTCGAGCTCGTCGACGAGCGTGCCGAGGATCATCGCGCCGGTCGCGCCCAACGGGTGGCCCATCGCGATCGCGCCACCGTTGACGTTGGTGATCTCGTCGCTGATGCCCATGTCGCGCATGAACCGCATGGCGACCGCGGCGAAGGCCTCATTGATCTCGAAGAGGTCGATGTCCTCGACCTTCAGGCCTGCCTTCGCCAGCGCCTTGCGGGCTGCGGGGGCGGGTCCGGTGAGCATGATGGTCGGGTCGGCGCCGGAGACCGCTGCCGAGACGATCCGGGCGCGGGGCGTGAGCCCGAGGTCCTTGCCCACCTGCTCGGAGCCGATCGCCATCAACGCGGCGCCGTCGACGATGCCTGAGGAGTTGCCGGCGTGGTGGACGTGGTTGATCTTCTCGACCCAGTGGTACTTCTCCAGCGCTACGTCGTCGAAGCCCGCATCGGCACCGATGCCGGCGAAGCTGGGCTTGAGGCCCGCCAGACCCTCGACGCTGGTGTCGGGACGGATCGTCTCGTCGTGGTCGAGCACGGTGAGGCCGTTGAGGTCCTTCACCGGGACGATGCAGTCGGCGTAGTAACCGTTGGCCCAGGCCTTGGCGGCTCGGTGGTGCGACTCGGCGGCGAAGGCGTCGACGTCCTCGCGACTCCAGCCCTCGAGCGTCGCGATCAGGTCAGCCCCGATGCCCTGCGGCACGAACCCGGTGGTCAGCGCGGTGGCCGGGTCGGACGCCCAGGCGCCACCGTCGGAGCCCATGGCCACCCGGCTCATCGACTCGACGCCGCCGGCAAAGATCAGGTCCTCGAAACCGCCGCGCACCCGCGAGGCGGCCTGGTTGACCGCCTCGAGACCGGAGGCGCAGAAGCGGTTGAGCTGCACGCCTGCCACGGTCTCGGGGTAGCCGGCCGCGAGGGCCGCCGTCTTCGCGATGTCGCCGCCCTGCTCAGACACCGGGGAGACCACGCCGAGCACGACGTCGTCGACGCGGTTGACGTCGAGGGTGGGGTTGCGGACCTGCAGCTCCTGGAGGAGGCCGACGGCCAGGTCGACCGGCTTGACCTCGTGCAAGGAACCGTTCGCCTTGCCCTTGCCCCGCGGCGTACGAATGTGGTCGTACACGAATGCTTCTGCCATGACCGTCCTTGGTGAGTGTGTCGGGTTGCGCCTTGACGATTGTGACACCAATACTGTCACTATCGTCAAGGTGTCCCAACGTGCGAGGAGTCACATGGCCGTCGACCAGTCCGCGCCTCTCGGGGACTCGATCGAAGAGCTCCGCGGGCTGCTGACCCTGGACGAGCTGTGCAACCGGGTCGGCATGAGCGTGCGCAACGTGCGTTTCTACACGACCAAGGGCCTCGTACCCCCGCCCATCCGCCGGGGTCGGTCCGGCTACTACTCCCCCGACCACGTGGCCCGGCTCGAGCTGGTGCAGGAGCTGCAGGGTCACGGGTTCACGCTCTCGGCGATCGAGAAGTACGTCGCCGGTATCCCCCACGACGCTTCCCCGGAGGACATCGCCCTGCGGCGCACGATGCTCGCGCCGTGGCAGGCAGACTCGCCCGTCGAGCTGACCAAGGCCGAGCTCGACAAGCGCGTCGACCGGACGCTCAGCGACGACGACCTGGACACGCTGAGCGCCCTCGGCATCATCTTCGGCACCGAACCGGGGCGCTACCAGGTGGCTCTCTCGCAGCTCTCGGTCGGCCTCGGCCTCCTCGACCTCGGGTTCCCACTGGAGGGAGCCCTCGCCGCGTCAGAGGTCTACCGCCGCCACGGTCACGAGATCGCCTTGGAGCTCTACGACGTCTTCCGGACGATGATCTGGCCGGTCTACCAGGAGTCCGGCGCCTCCCCCGAGATGGTGCAGGAGGTCGTCGAGCGCCTCAAGCCGCTCTCGGTCGCGAGCCTGGTGTCGGCCTACGAGGCGGGGATGGACGAGACCACCCGGGACCGCATCGCTCGATGGTCCTCGCGAGGCGCGCCCTGAGGACTAGCGCCGTCCGCTGAAGGCAGCCGCGCTGTGGCCGCCGCTCGAGCGGCCGGCGGACGACTGGGGTTTGCGTCCACCCGAGCGGCCGCGGGATCCACCCGACTTCGGAGCGCCGCCCTGGCCGCCGGACTTGCCGCCGCCCTGTCCGTTGCGCGGGCGACCGCCACCGCCACCACTGCGGCGTCCGCCGCCGCCACCGGAGGACCGACCGCCCGAGCTGTCGCCCGGCGTCTGGGGCAGGCCTCCGGGGAGCGCACGCAAGCCTGGGGCGAGGGTGGTCAGCATCGGGTGTCGAGCACTGTCGATGCGGGTGGTCAGCGGCTTGATGCCGGCAGCCCGGGTGAGCGACTGCACGTCGCGACGCTGGTCGTCGGTCATCAGCGTGATCACGGTGCCCGCGGCGCCGGCTCGCGCCGTACGACCGGAGCGGTGCAGGTACGCCTTGTGCTCCATGGGCGGGTCCGCGTGCACGACCAGGGCCACGTCGTCGACGTGGATGCCACGGGCGGCGATGTCGGTGGCGACCAGCGTGGTGGCCTTGCCGGAGTGGAACGCCTCCATGTTGCGGGTGCGCGCGCCCTGGCTCAGGTTGCCGTGCAGGTCGACGGTCGGCACACCGCTCTTGTTGAGCTGCCGGGCCAACGCCTTGGCGCCGTGCTTGGTGCGGGTGAAGAGGATGGTGCGGCCGGGCGCGCTGGCCAGGTCGACCAGCACCGAGACGCGGTGCTCACGGTTGATGTGGAGCACGTGGTGATCCATCTTCGCGACCGGCGACTGCGCCGAGTCGGCCTCGTGCACGGCGGGCTTGTCGAGGTAGCGCTTGACCAGCACGTCGATGGCGTTGTCCAGCGTGGCGCTGAAGAGCATCCGCTGTCCGTTGCTGGGCGTCTGGTCGAGCAGCCGCTTCACGGCGGGCAGGAAGCCCAGGTCGGCCATGTGGTCGGCCTCGTCGAGCACGGTGATCTCCACCGAGCCGAGGTTGCAGTGGCGCTGCTGGATGAGGTCCTCGAGCCGTCCGGGGCAGGCGAGGACGATGTCGACGCCGTTGCGCAGACCTTGGACCTGCGGGCCCTGGCCGACGCCGCCGAAGATGGTCTGGGTCTTGAGGCCGAAGGCCTTGGCGAGCGGGGCCAGCGCCTGCTCGATCTGGCCGACCAGCTCACGGGTGGGCGCCAGGATCAGCGCGCGCGGAGCCTTGGGTGCGGGACGCTGACCGGACTTCGAGAGCCGGGCCACCATCGGCAGCAGGAACGCGTAGGTCTTGCCCGAGCCGGTGCGGCCGCGGCCGAGCACGTCGCGGCCCTTGAGGGAGTCGGGCAGCGTCGCCGCCTGGATGGGCGAAGGAACGGTGATGTCGCGAGCCTTGAGGATCGCGATCAGGTCGGAGGGCACGCCGAGCTCGGCGAAGCCGAGGGCAGGCGTGCTGGATACAGCAGAGTTCACGTGGAATCACTAACGTTGGTGTGTCTCACCAAGTCTTCCCGCCGGCGGCGGGGTATTACGACTACCTCGAAGAGGGGCGCCGAGACCGGTCTGTGACGACCGGGGACGCTGGGAGCCAGAGGCAAGACTTGACTGGCTGCTGGAGACGACTCTAGCGGTATTAGTCGATTTGACCTGCATCCGCACCGAGCTCGGCGGCGCCGGGAGCCGCTGCCACGCCGCGGATCTGGGTACCGATGCGCGAACTCCCCTTCCACCTAGGTTGGCCCAATGACCTCACCTTCGACCGTCCTCGTCACTGGAGCCACCGGGTTCGTCGGCAAGCGACTGGTGCCTGAGCTGATCGCCAGTGGGTATGAGGTGAAGGCGATGACCCGCAACCCCGACACCTACGACGGTCCCGGACAAGGTGTCTACGGCGACGTGCACGACCCCGGCACCCTCGCCGAGGCGCTCGACGGGGTCGACGTCGCGATCTACATGGTGCACTCGCTCGACGACGACGACTTCGAGCGGAAGGACGCGGACGCGGCGCGAGGGTTTGGTCTCGCGGCGGCCGCCATCGGCGTCCGGCAGATCGTCTACCTGGGCGGGCTCGGCGAGGACGACGGCCACCTCTCGGCCCACCTGCGCTCGCGGCGCGAGGTCGAGCGGCTGCTGGGCGAGTCGGGGGTCCCGGTGACAGTGCTCCGAGCCGCGATCGTGGTCGGAGCGGGAGGGATCTCCTGGGAGATCACCCGCCAACTGGTCAAGAATCTCCCGGCCATGGTGGTGCCCAAGTGGGCCTCCACCCTGAGCCAGCCCATCGGCATCGACGACGTGGTGCGTTACCTCGTGGGGGTCATCGACAACGACGACGCGATAGGGCGGGTGTTCGAGATCGGTGGTCCCGAGAAGCTGTCCTACGTCGAGATGCTGCAGCAGGCAGCCGAGGTGATGAACGGGCGCCGGGTGCCGGTGGTGACGGTGCCGGTGCTGACACCGAGCCTGTCGTCACGATGGATCGGCTTCGTCACCGACGTGGATGCGACCACGGGTCGCAACCTGATCGACTCGATGAGCACCGAGGTGGTGGTGCACGACGAGTCGATCAAGGACGTGGTGCCGGGCGAGCCGGTGAGCTATCTGGAGGCGGTGCGCCGCGCCATCGAGGAGTCACGCACCGAATAGGAGCGGCAGCGCGAGCAACATCGAGAGCGACCAGGTGACATGGGTCAGGATCGGCGCCAGGATGCCACCCGACGTCCGCCGCTGCAGGCCGACCACGACCCCGAGCAGGATCGCGGCGAAGGCCAGCATGATGTTGCCTGTTGCGGCTGTGGCGACGGCATAGGCAAGCGTGGTCCACGCGACCGGGTGCCGGGTGATGGCGGCGTAGGCAGCACCGCGGAAGAACAGCTCCTCGGCGATGCCGTTGAGGGCAGTGACCACGACCAGGATGGGCAGCGACCCCTGCTCCGCGAAGTCGAGGACGCTGCTGACCTGCCGCTCCAGTGCGTCGATCTGGCGGACCACCAGACCACCGGCCACGAAGATCCCGGCCAGGCCCAGGCCGAGTGCGATGGGGGTCAGGATGGGCCGGACCTGCCGGTCGCCGGAGGCAATCCGGCCGAGGTGCAGCGGCCCGGACGCGACCGCGCCGATGGCCCAGATCGCGGCTAGCCCCAGGGTGGCGGGGTAGAACCAGTTGCTGCCTGGTTCGAGCCGCAGCGAGAGCCCCAGCACGATCGCGCCGAGCGCGACGCCGACGACCACGACGATCTGTCGTCGGCGCAACCCTTGAGGAGAGTCGCGCTGGTCGCGGGGGACGACGTCCCACAACGAACGTTGCAACCAGCCCTGTAGCTGACTCCGCAAACCGCGCGCCTCTCCGGGTGGTGCTACTTGGTGAACGAGTCCTTCACGTTCTTGCCGGCGTCCTTGATGTTCTCGACGCCATCCTTCAGCGAGGACGACGCCTGGTCTGCCTTGCCCTCACCTTCCAGCTGCTGGTCGTTGGTCGCCTTGCCGGTGCCTTCCTTGACCTTGCCCTTCAGGTCTTCGGCCTTGTTGCTGATCTTGTCATCGAGTCCCATGGTGGACCTCCAGCTTGTTGACGGACAGGAGACCACCAGTGCCCGATCAGGCGTAGGGACATGCCTACTCGGCGAACTCGAGGACTCCGTCGTCGATGTCAGCCTTGCTGATGGTGCGCAGGTCGGCGATGTAGTTCTGCTTCAGCAGCCACGGCGCCCGGTCACCCTGCTTGGGCAGCTGGTCGAGCGCGCGCAGCACGTAGCCGGAGCTGAAGTCCATGAACGGCTGCTCGCCAACCGACGGATCCTTCCGGGCGACCACGCTGCGCAGACCCTGGGCATCCATGTGCTCGAGCAGCCGGACGGCATAGGCCGAAACCAGGTCGGCCTTCAGCGTCCACGAGGCGTTGGTGTAGCCGATCGTGTAGAGGAAGTTGGGGACGCCGCTCAGCATCAGTGCCCGGTAGGCCATCGTGTCCGCGACATCGACCGGCTCACCGTCGACCGAGAGGGCTATGCCTCCGAACGGATGCAGGGTGAGACCGGTGGCGGTGACGATGATGTCGGCCTCGAGCTCTTGCCCCGACGTGAGCCGGATGCCGGTCTTCGTGAATGTCTCGATGGTGTCGGTGACGACCGACGCCTCACCGCGGCGGAGCGACCGGAAGAGGTCGCCATCGGGCACGAAGCACAGCCGTTGGTCCCACGGGTTGTAGGCAGGGCTGAAGTGGGTGTCGACATCGAAGCCTTCGGGCAGCTGCTTCGCGGTCGCCTTGCGGATCAGGCCCTTCACCAGGTCCGGCCGTCGGCGGGCCAGGGTGTAGGTGCCGATCGAAAGCAGGATGTTGCTCCAGCGGGCCATCGGGTAGGAGAGCTTCATCGGGAGCTTGCGCATCGCTTTCGCGACAGGGTCGCGCCCCGCCCGGGTCAGCACGTACGACGGTGAACGCTGCAGCATCGTGACGTGGGCTGCGGTGCCTGCCATCGCTGGCACCAGCGTCACGGCCGTGGCTCCGCTGCCGATCACGACGACGTCCTGGCCGGCGTAGTCGAGGTCCTCCGGCCAGTGCTGGGGGTGGATGATCTCGCCGGCGAACTCCTCGGCCCCCGGGAACTCCGGCTCGTGTCCGCGCTCGTAGTCGTAGTAGCCGGAGCAGCCCCACAGCAGGCTGGTGGTGATCGACTGCCGCCGGCCGGCCACGTCGACCTCGACCGTCCAGGTCGACGTCTGGGTGTCCCAGGCGGCAGCGATCACCCGGTGGCGGTAGCGGATCAGCCGGTCGACGCCGTACTCCTTGGCGACGGTGCGGAGGTAGTCGAGGATCAGCGGGCCGTCGGCGAGTGCGGTGTCGCTCGGCCACGGGCGCCAGTGGAAGCCGAACGTGAACATGTCGGAGTCGGAACGGATGCCGGGGTACTTGAACAGGTCCCAGGTGCCGCCGCTGGACTCGCGGCTCTCGAGCACCGCCACCGACTTGTGCGGCAGGTGCTCAGTGATCTGGCAGGCCGCGCCGATGCCGGACAGGCCAGCCCCGATGATCAGGACGTCGACGTGCTCGCGCTCGGTGGGCATCTCGGTGGACATGCGTCAGCCGACCTGCACCGCGACGCCGCGCTCCAGCAGTCCATCCACGTCGGCGATGCCCCACGCGGTGAGCGCCTCGCGGGTCTGCTCCCCGGCCTCTCCGGGCGGTGGTGTCGAGAGGCTGGCCTGGGTGCGCGAGAAGCGCGGGGCGGGCTGGGGCTGGACCATCCCGTGGTGTTCGACGAAGGTCCCGCGAGCCTGGAGATGTGGGTGGGTGGAGGCCTCGCTGATCGGGATGACCCCGGCCACGCAGGCGTCGGTGCCCTCGAAGATCCCGACCCACTCGGCTTGGGTCTTCTGCTGGAAGGTCTCGGTGAAGATCTTGCGCATCTCGTCGTAGCGATCCGGCGACGCCTGGCCCGGACAGGTTTCCTTCACGCCGAGCAGGGTGACCAGAGCGTCGAAGAACTGCGGCTCCAGGGCTCCCACCGACAGGTGCTTACCGTCGGAGGTCTCGTAGATGTCGTAGAAGGGCACTCCACCGTCGAGCAGGTTGACGCCGCGCTCTTCCTTGAAGCCTCCACTAGCAAGGAACGCCGACGTCATCGCGTTGAGGTGGGCGGTGCCGTCGACGATCGCGGCGTCGATCACCTGGCCTTTGCCGCTCAGCTTGGCCTCGAGCAGCGCGGCGAGGATGCCGATGATCAGGTACGTCGAGCCGCCCCCGAAGTCGCCGACCAGGTTGGCCGGGAAGTGCGGGCGCTGTTGGTCCTGGCCCATCATGTGCAGCGCGCCGGTGATCGCGATGTAGTTCAGGTCGTGACCGGCCGCTTGGGCCAAGGGCCCGTCCTGTCCCCACCCGGTCATCCGGCCGTAGACGATGCGCTCGTTGACCGCCCAGCAGTCCTCGGGTCCGAGGCCGAGCCGCTCGGTGACGCCGGGCCGCATCCCTTCCACCACGACGTCAGCCTGCGTGACCAGGTCGAGCACGACCTTGGTGGCCTCGGGGTCCTTGAGGTTGAGCGCGACGCTGGGACGCCCGCGGTTGAGCAGCATCGTCGCGCCTCCGGAGAGCATCTGCCCGCCCGGCCGCTCGATCCGGATCACGTCAGCGCCGAGGTCGGCGAGGATCATGCACGCGTGCGGCCCCGGCCCGATACCCGCGATCTCGACCACCTTGACGCCCCGCAGCGGCCCTGTCCCCGTGCCCAGTTCGTAGCTCATGTCGGCGATTCTGACAGATCTGCTGTCACGGTGGTCGCGTCCGGGGGCGGTGAGTTACGGGCGGTCCGGTGACCAGGAACCGCCCCTAACTCACCGCTCCCGAGCCCAGCCAGCCCAGGAGTCGTCCCCAGCGCTACCGCTCCTGACCCTGTTCCCCAGCTCGACCCACCAGCCACCCGTTTTCGGCCCAGTCGCTGTGCCCTCGTCGGATGAATCCAGTCCCCGCGGAGCTTCCAGACGGCCCGTTCACGCGCCGGCAGGCCCTGGCCGCAGGCGTGACGCCGACGATGCTCAAGGGAGCCCGGTTCGTACGCGTCCTCCCGCGAGTCTGGCGCCACGTGGACCATGAGATGACCGACCACGACTGGGTCGTGGCGGCTCGGTTGTCCCTGCCGCCTGGTTGCCAGCTCACCGGGCTCAGCCGCCTGCAGCAGCTCGGACTCGACTACGGACCCCGGCGCCCACTCCACTTCGTCCGGCAAGGTGAGCTCCACCTGGACATCGAGGGCATCTTCCTCCATCGCACGAAGCTGCTCGCGCCGACCGATGGCGAGGGCGTGACCCCGGCGGGGGCGTACCTCTTCTACTGCAGCCGGGCCCGCATCATCGACGCCATCAAGGTAGGCGACTGGTTGCTGCACCACGGCCACCTGACCAAGGACGAGCTCGGGGAGCTGGCCCTGTCGGCCACCTGGCGCGACGGCGCGCACGAAGCCATCTGGATCCTCGAGCACCTCTGCCACCGATCGCGCTCGTTGAAAGAGTCGGAGACCAGGGCCGTGATCGCCTTCGCTGGTCTGCCCGTGCCGGAGTCGAATGTCCCCCTGGACGTCGATGACGGTGCCGACCTGATCGGCGACCTCTTGATCCTGCCGTGGGGACTGCTGATCGAGTACGAAGGCCGACACCACCAGCTCGACCGCACGCAGTACTCGACGGACCTGGCACGCTACGCCGCGCTGCGACGGGCAGGCGTTCGGTACGTGCAGGTGACCAACGAGAAGCTGACCCTGGCTCGCACCCTGATCGGCGAGATCTTTCGCGAGCTGCTCGTTCTGGGCTACGACGGCCCACCACCGGAGTTCGGACCCCACTGGCGCAGCCTGTTCCGTCCGGTTCGCGAGGTCGTCGGATCGCGGAACGAGTGGCTGCGCGCGTGGGGCCGGGGAGCGGTGAGTTAGGGGCATTCGTTCCTCGGAAAACCGACCCTCACCCACCGCCCCCGACCCGGACCACTCGACCAGGGCCACCCGACCAGGGACACCCCAGGCTTGCAACTAGTTGCATAGGTCGGGCACGATAACGCTGTGGCACTTGAGCACGCGCTCCTGGTAGCGCTCAGCGAGGAGCCGGCGAGCGGGTTGGACCTGGCGAAACGGTTCAGCAGGTCGATCGGCTTCTTCTGGCACGCCACCCATCAGCAGATCTACCGCGTGCTCGGTCGGATGGACGCCGACGGGTGGGTCCAGCCCACCGAGGTCGTCCAGGTCGGCCGGCCCAACAAGCTGGTGTACGCCGTGACGCCGGCCGGAGCCGCGGCGCTGGCGGCGTGGCTCTCCGAGCCGACGACGTCCGACCCGCTGCGCAGCGACTTGGCCGTGAAGCTCCGCGGAGCCAGCTTCGGCGACCGGAGCGCGGTGCTCGGCGTCGTCCGCGCCAACCTCGCCGACCACCACGTGCGGCTCGACCACTACCAACAGCTGATGAAGCGCGACTATCCCGAGCCAGCCGCCCTGAGCGGCCTCGAGCTCGACCAGTACCTGCTGCTGCGCGGCGGCATCCTCATGGAGGAGACCTGGATCGCGTGGCTGACCGAGTACCTGACCGCCCACCGAGAGGCCCACCGCGTGACCCCCGCTCCGTACCCCCAGCTGCTCTCGCCGTACACGATCGGCTCCTTGACGATGCGCAACCGGGTCGTGATGGGCTCGATGCACACTGGCCTCGAGGACAGCGCACGCCACCTCCCCGAGCTGGCGGCGTACTTCGCCGAGCGAGCCCGTGGCGGCGTCGGTCTGATCATCACCGGTGGCTACTCCCCCAACAAGCGCGGCTGGCTCAAGCCGCTGGCCTCGGAGATGTCGACCCGGTTGCAGGCGATGCGGCATCGCGACGTGACCGGCGCGGTGCACGACGAGGGCGGAGCGATCGCCCTGCAGGTGTTGCATGCGGGCCGCTACGGCTACCACCCGTTCAGCGTCAGCGCGTCGGACAAGAAGAGTCCGATCACGCCTTTCAAGCCGAGCCGACTCTCGACCAAGGGCGTCGATCGCACCGCCACCGACTTCGCCGAGTCGGTCGCCCTCGCCGTCAAGGCCGGCTACGACGCAGTAGAGATCATGGGCTCGGAGGGCTACCTGATCAACCAGTTCTTGGCCGCCCGTACCAACGACCGCACCGACCAGTGGGGCGGGTCAGCGGCCAACCGGATGCGGTTCCCGCTCGAGGTCCTCCGGCGATCCCGCGAGCTGGTGCCGAGCGATTTCCCCATCATCTACCGCATCTCGCTGCTCGACCTGGTCGAGGGCGGCCAGACGTGGGAGGAGGTCGTCGACCTTGCTCACGGACTGGAGGAGGCCGGGGTCACCGTGCTCAACACCGGCATCGGCTGGCACGAGGCGAGGGTGCCGACGATCATCACCCAGGTGCCGCGCGGTGCCTGGCGGCAGGCGACTGCACGGCTCAAGGCCGAGGTCTCCGTGCCGGTGTGCGCGTCCAACCGGATCAACAGCCCTGAGATGGCCGAGGAGATCCTTGCCTCGGGCGAGGCCGACCTGGTCTCGATGGCCCGGCCTCTGCTGGCCGACCCCGACTTCGTCAACAAGGCGGCCGCCGGGCGCGCCGACGAGATCAACACCTGCATCGCCTGCAACCAGGCCTGCCTCGACCATGTCTTCAAGAACCAGAAGGCTTCCTGCCTGGTGAACCCGCGGGCGTGCCGCGAGACGACCCTGGTGCTCGGTCCCACGAAGCGCAAGGCCACCGTTGCCGTCGTCGGCGCCGGGCCGGCTGGCCTGTCCGCCGCCGTCTCTGCGGCCGAGCGCGGCTTCGCGGTGACCCTGTTCGAGAAGTCGGCGAAGATCGGCGGGCAGTTCCGGCTGGCCATGGCGGTGCCCGGCAAGGAGGACTTCGCGGACACGCTGCGCTACTACGGGCGTCGCCTCGAGGTGCTCGGGGTCGACCTACGGCTCGGTACGACCGCCGGCGAGCACGACCTGGCGGCGTACGACGAAGTGATCGTGGCCACCGGCGTCATCCCACGGATCCCAGAGCTCAGCGGCATCGACCACCCCAAGGTCGTGACCTACGCCGACGTGCTCGACGGCACCGTCGTGCCGGGCAAGCGGGTCGCCGTGATCGGTGCCGGCGGCATCGGCGTCGACGTCAGCACCTGGCTCACCCACGACCCAGCCGACGACCTGGAAGACTGGATGTCGCACTGGGGTGTCGGCGACCCCGCCCTGCACCCCGGCGGCCTGACCGAGCGCAAGCCGCGTACGCCGATCCGCGAGGTCACCCTGATCCAGCGCAAGAGCACACCGATCGGAGTGGCGCTCGGCAAGACCTCTGGCTGGGCCCATCGCGCCGTGCTCAAGCAGAACGGCGTGGTCCAGGTGAGCGGGGCGACGTACGACAAGGTCGACGACGCGGGGCTGCACCTCACGGTGGACGGCCGGCCGCAGGTGCTGGACGTCGACCACGTCGTGCTCTGCGCCGGTCAGGAGTCGGTGCGTGACCTGCTCGCGGTGGGGCGCTTCGTGATCGGCGGTGCCGACGTCGCCACCGAGCTGGACGCCAAGCGCGCGATCGAGCAGGGCACCAGGGTGGTGGCCGGACTCTGAGGAGGGTTCACCGGCTCGCCTGCGCGCTGACTCCCGGCGACTCATAGACTCCGCCTCGTGAAGATCACGGTCATCGGGTGCGGATACCTCGGAGCGACGCACGCAGCATGCATGGCGGAGCTCGGCCACGAGGTCCTCGGCGTGGAGATCGACGCCGCCAAGCGGCAGGCGCTGACCGAGGGCCGGGTGCCTTTCTACGAGCCCGGGCTGCCCGAGCTGCTCGCCAAGCACGTCGCCAGCGGCCGACTCCGGTTCACCGACTCCTATGAGGAAGCCGGTGCCTTCGCCGACCTTCACTTCGTTTGCGTCGGCACGCCGCAGCTCGAGTCGAGCATGGGCGCCGACGTCAGCTACGTGAATGCCGCCGTGGCCTCGCTGGCACCACACCTCACCGGGCCGGCGTACGTCGTCGGCAAGTCGACCGTGCCGGTCGGCACCGCGGCCCGGCTGGCAGCGGAGATTGCGGCTGTTGCGCCGGCAGGCGCCGATGCGGAGCTGGTGTGGAATCCGGAGTTCCTCCGCGAGGGCTTCGCCCTCAAGGACACCCTCGAGCCGGACCGGATCGTGCTCGGCGTTGCCTCGGAGCGCGCCGAGAAGGCGCTCACCGAGTTCTACGCGCCGATCACCGACACCGGCACCCCGCTGATCGTCACCGACTACGCCACGGCCGAACTGGTGAAGGTCTCTGCCAACGCCTTCCTGGCCACCAAGATCTCCTTCATCAACGCGGTCGCCGAGGTCTGCGAGGCAGCAGGTGCCGACGTGGTCGACCTTGCCGACGCGATCGGGCACGACGCCCGGATCGGCCGCAGGTTCCTCAATGCCGGCATCGGTTTCGGTGGCGGCTGCCTGCCCAAGGACATCCGGGCGTTCGTCCACCGCGCCGGCGAGCTCGGCGTCGAGGACGCGATGTCGTTCCTGCGACAGGTCGACGACATCAACCAGCGACAGCGCACCCGGGTGGCGCAGATGGCGACCACCATGCTCGGCGGCAGCGTCGCTCGATCGCGGATCGCGGTCTGGGGTGCTGCGTTCAAGCCGGACAGCGACGACGTCCGCGACTCACCGGCGCTCTCCATCGCAGGCGCGCTTCACCTGGGTGGAGCCTCGGTCGTGGTCTACGACCCTCAAGCCGGGGAAACCGCGCGGGCCGTCTTCCCCACGCTCGAGTACGCCGACACCGCACTCGATGCGGTACAGGGTGCCGACCTGGTGTTGCACCTGACCGAGTGGCCGGAGTTCCGCGAGGTCGACATCGAGGCGGTCGGAGCCGCCGTCCGACGTAAGCGGATCCTCGACGGCCGCAACGCCCTCGACCTCGACGCGTGGCGCTCGGCAGGCTGGACCGCCCGAGGTCTCGGCCGCCGCTAACCCGCCGACCCGGCTTGAGTTCACGCTGTACGACGCTGACCCGGCTCGTCTTCACGTCGTACGACGCTGACCCGGCTCGTCTTCACGCTGTACGACGTCAACTCAAGCCGGGTCGCCCAACTCAAGCCGGGTCGACCACCCGACGTCAACTCAAGCCGGGTCGACCACCCCACACGTCAATTCAAGCCGGGTCGGCGTGGAGGCGGCTGGGGTGGAAACCGGGCCAGGTGGCGACGACCTGAGTGGGGTCGAGGATCTTGTCGAGGTCGGCATCGTAGGTGTGACCCCCGGAGTTGCGTCGGAGTACGTAGCCGAGGCCGTGGGTGCGGTAGATCGTGGCGCCGACGGCGAGCAGTGCGTCGAGGAGATGGCGGTCGACGTGCTTCGGCACCGGCGCGAACCCACCCACCTCGCGCAGCAGGGCGCGGTCGAGCATCAGCGTGCCGCCGGCGACCCACTGCGTGTAGAACTCGCCCGGGTGGCGCCGCTGCACGGTGAGGTCGCGGTCGGCCAGGTAGTAGAACTCGTCGGCGGTTCCCACCAGGTCGGCACCGCTGTAGGCCCGGGCGCGCAGCAGGTCGGCCACGAAGTCGGGTGCGTACCAGTCGTCGTCGTCCATCTTCAGGACGACGTCGCCGCTCGCCGCGGCCACCGCCGCGTTGAGTACGTCACCGAACACCACGGCCTCGGGCTGAGGCACCACCTGCACATCACTCTGCACATCACTCACGTGGCCGGGGTCGAACCCGTGCGGGGCCAGCACCAGCTCGAGGCGGTCGACCCCCCGCTGCTGCCTGACCTGAGCCAACGCGTGCTCGAGCATCTCCGGTCGCTTGGTCGCCATCACAATGCTCACCGAGGGCCGTGTCGACGGAGGAACGATCACGTCGATCGCCGCCCGTCGCGCGACGATGCTGTGCTCCTCGCGAGCGGCGCGGTCGGGCTCGTCAAGGTCGAGCGGCACGCCGGCTGCCGAGAGCGCCAACCGCGCCACCGGGTCGAGGTCGGTGTCGACCCGCACCCCGAGAGCGGGCCGCAGCGAGCGCACCAGCCCCTCGGTGACACCACGGGAGAGGTCCAGGGTGGACAGCGATACCACCGGTCCGGTCGAGTCGGCGACGAACCCGATCGGGTTGATCACCCGCAGGTCGACGGGCGACTCCGGCAGCACTCGCCTAGAGGCAACCACCGACTGCCGCGCCAGCTCAGCAACGACGACGCCGACCGAGATCGGCCGGTCGAACCGCAGGACGCACAGCCACCCGCCCTCCTCTGCCCGCGAGCGAATCGCTGTCAACGACGGGCCGTTCGGCGTCGGACGTGGCTGAAACGTCAAGGCGGACGTGGCCGAGTCGAGCCACACCGCGATCGTCGAGGAGCGCACCTCGCCCGGCATCGTCCCGGCCCGCGCCAGCTCCCGCAGCTGACCTCGGTCGGCCACCGCGACCAGCACCCGGGAGTACTTGCCGGGTTCGACCGCACTGCCCGCCGTCACCAGCAACGCATCTGGCGCCTGGTCCAGAAAAGACTGGGCCGGGCCGGCCAGCTCAGACATCGAGTCGACCCGGACGGCGTACCAACGGCCGCTCCGCCCGCGGCAACCAGGTCGAGGTGACGAAGTCGACGATGTGTACGCCGGCCGGTGCCTCGATCCGGTGCAGCCCCTCGACCTCGTCGCCACGACCGTCGCTCAGCGCGCTGTAGACCTCCCACTCCCGGCGCTTGCGCGGCGCCCGCGAGGACTCGAAGTCGTCGGTGCTGGTCCAGTGCGCGAACTCGTTGGTGTCCAGCCACTTCAGCTCGACCACCATGCCCTCCGGCGCGATGATCCGCTCCGAAGACGTCGGGAACTCCCGCACTTCCCACTCGAAGGCCTTCACGAACGTGAACTCCGGACCCATTGGGTAGATCCACGGCTCCAGGAACCGGAAGCCGAGGTCGATCCACGCCACCGAGTCGCTCTCGATGGTCAGCGGGTGTCGGGGGAACGCGACCACCGCGTTGGAGTCCTCCAGCTGCCACGACAGGTCGGCCAGCATCCCGATGCCTTCACGGGTCAGCACCATGTCGCCGTCCCACTTCATCGAGTAGTTGGTGCGCACGTGGGCGAATGACCAGTTGTAGAAGTGCGTCAGGGAGTGCACGGAGTCCGGCGGCGTGGCCAGGTGCTCGGCGCCGGCGCGGCTGACCTCGAAGGGGTACGTCGTCGCGGTGAACCGGTCCAACGCGCCCGCCGCCTCCGCGACCGCGCGAGCCACGTCCAGGGTGCCGTCGTCGGACCCGTTGTCGACCAGCACCACGTGCTGCACGGCCGCAAGCATCGCCGGCAGCACCCACGGCAGGTTGCGCGCCTCGTTCTTGACGCGGAAGACGCACGTCAGTCCTGAGGGCAGCTTGTCGTCGTGCCACGGCCAAGTGACGTCGTAGTCCGACAGCCCCTCCAGCGTAGGGATGTCGGGCCGGGCTGAGCTCATGAATCGCGTTCCCGTCCCAGCGCCTTGCGGATCCCGCGACGAGCGCTCGCTGGCACCATCCGTCGGACGCCGTGCGGCACCCGATCGACACCACGACTCATCGTCGACGGAGCTGGCAGCTGCGCCAGACCGTCGCGGTGCGCGGCCAGCGCCGTGGACTGGGCGATCGCGTCGGCCTCGTCGTAGAGCTCGGCATATGCCGTGCGGAGCTCGTCGAGCCGCACGTGCACGTCGGGGGTGTCGCCCTCGGGGTCGGCCAGTCGGTCGAGCTGCTGCCAGCTCTCCTCGGCGATCTCGCGCAGCCGGGGTGGCACCTCGATGTCGTCCCAGGTCAGCTGTACTCGCCGCAAGCCGGGCTCGACGAAGGCGTGCACCGCACGAATGTCGTTGGCCGATGCGGACTGCACCGCCGCAAGGTCGAACGCCTGACCGATCCCGAACAGCGGGACCGTCCAGTCCTTGAGCAGGTCGCCGTAGCGCACGAACGCCCGCGCCGAGCCGCGGGTGGCCCGCTCGGTGTGCAGCATCATGTTGATCCAGGCAGCGGTGCGGTTGACCTCGCCGAACTTGGACCCGTAGTGCTGCTGCTTGCTGCCGACGACCTCGGTCACCGGCCGCAGCATGGTGACGTACGCCGGCGTGGCATCACAGCGCAGCGCCGCCGAGCGCCACAGGCCCAGGAACCAGGCGAGCCGCGGGTCCTTGATGACGAGCTCGGGGGCCTGCGCGAACTCCGGCTCGAGCCACTCGTGCAGCCGCTGTCGCAGTGGCTCGAAGGTGCTGAGCTTGCCCGACTCGAACCACGCCGACGGCCGCGCGTCGCTGACCTGCACGTTGCATCGCTTCAACAGCTCGTCGTGAAAGTCGACTACCCACTGTGGCTCCCCGAAACCCTTCGGGTTGGTGTCGTCGGCCTGGACTTCCGGCTGCGGCACGTGCATGCCTAGGGTCTGCAGTGCCCCGGCCATGGTGCTGGTGCCGCTGCGCCCGGAGCCGACCACGAAGACGACCCGGCGCTTGACGGGCGGCTCGCCGTGAGATGGGAGCGTCGACGACATGTCGCACAGGCTAGTTGTTGGCGGGCCCCTGGTCGGAGACCGCTGCCCGGTACGCCTCCAGCGCCTCGGCTCCGGGGGCGGTGAGTTACGGGCGGTCCGGTGACCAAGAATCGCCCGTAACTCACCGCTCCTGGGCAGCGATCAGGTCTGCGTACCACTGGAAGGACCGCTTGGGGGTGCGCACCAGGGTGTCGTGGTCGACGTGCACCAGTCCGAAGCGCTGGGTGTAGCCCTCGCTCCACCCGAAGCTGTCCAGCAGCGACCAGGTGTAGTAGCCGCGCACGTCGACGCCGCGGCCGACAGCCTCCGCCACCGCCCGCAGGTGTCCTTCGAGGTAGTCGATCCGAGGCTGGTCGTCGACGACGCCGTCGGCGTCCGGGCCCATGGCATAGGAGCAGCCGGACTCGGTGATCATGATCGGCGGCAGCGCCGCACGGAACCGCGCGCGCAGCATGATCAGGCACTCCCGCAGAGCACTGGGCACCACCGGCCAATCCGAGTCGGTGGTGGGGTAACCGACCAGCGCTCGCAGCTCGAACGGCATCTCGGCATCCTCGGGCCCGGCACCGATCCTCATCGGGCTGAAGTAGTTGACGCCGTAGAAGTCGAGCGGCTGTCGGATGGTGGCGAGATCGCCGGTCCGCACGACATCCTCCAGCAGCGGCCAGAGGTCGGCGGGGTAGCGGCCGAGCAGCATCGGCTCGAGGAACATGCCGTTCCATATCGCGTCGAAAAGCTTGGTGGCGCCGACGTCGGCCGGCTCGTCGCTGGCCGGCCACATGGGGGCGTGGTTGTTGGCGCACCCGACACTGCCGGCCCCAGCCGCGCGCAGAGCGATGGCCCCACGTCCGTGGGCGACCAGCAGGTGATGGGCGACAGGCAACGCGTCGAACATCAGCGCTCGACCCGGTGCGTGCCGGCCGATGCCGTAACCCAGCATGGTCACCATGTTGGGCTCGTTGACAGGGATCCAGTGCTCCACGCGGTCGGCGTAGCGCGCCCCGACGATCGCGGCGTAGTCGGCGAACCGGTCGATCGTGGCGCGGTTCAGCCAACCGCCGTCGTCCTCCAGCGCCTGGGGCAGGTCCCAGTGGTAGAGCGTGGCCATCGGCTCTACGCCCTTCTCGAGAAGGCAGTCGAGCAACCGGTCGTAGAAGTCGAGTCCCGCCGCGTTGGGAGCCCCCTTGCCTGTCGGCTGGATCCGCGGCCACGCGATCGAGAAGCGATAGCCCGGTGCACCGAGCCGCTCCAGCAGCGCCACGTCCTCCTCGAGCCGGTGGTAGTGATCGCAGGCGACCGCACCGTTCGAACCGTCCTCGATCCGATCCGGTGCAGCGGTGAAGGTGTCCCACACGCTCGGGCCGCGGTGGTCCTCACTGACCGCCCCTTCGACCTGGTAGGCAGCGGTGCTGGTGCCGAAGCGAAAGCCCGGGGGGAGCTGTGGGTACTGCACCGGCACAATCTTGCCTGTGACAGTCGAGATTCTCAGGCGTTCGGACCGGTTCGTGGACCGGGCCGAAGGCCGTCTGACCCACCACTCGTTCTCGTTCGGCGGGCACTACGACGCAGAGCGCCTGGGTTTCGGCCCGATGGTCTGTCATGACGACCACCTCTTAGGGTCCGGCCGGGGCTTCGACACCCATCACCACAGCAATCTGGAGATCGTGACCTGGGTCGTCTCCGGCTCGTTGCGCCATGTCGACTCGGCCGGGTCCACCGGCTCCACCAGGGTCGTCGAAGCCGGCTCGGTTGCCGTGCTGTCCACCGGCGACGGCGTCGACCACTCCGAGCACGCCACCGAGACCGGGCCTTGTCGGTTCATCCAGATGTGGCTACGGCCGGTCGCGGGCGACTCGGTGCCCGGCTTCACGGTGGCGCCGATGACGATGCCGACCAACGACCTGGCCGTGGTGGCCCAGCCCCTCCCGGACGCGGTGCTCTGGGCCGGACGGCTCGATGGCCGTGGTTCGGTCAAGCTGCCCACCGCCGCCCGGGTGCACGCCTTCGTGGCCACCGGGGCGCTGCTGCGGTCGTCGCTGGCCGCGCCGCTGGCCGCCGGTGACGCCTTCCTGATGACCGACGAGCCGTCGCACACCGTGACTGCGGGGGTGCCGACCGAGCTGTTGGTCTGGACCTTCGGCTAGGCCGGGGGCCGGCGGATGAGTCGTCCAGCCCGCTCAGGCGATGATCGACAGTGCGCCGGGCAGCACCTCGACGACCGCTGGCTCCTCGCCCAGCGCAGGGAGTACTCCGAGGGGCTCGCCGTCGCCTCCCACCCGCACCGGTGTCCGGGCCGTGGCGCGGATCTCGACCCGACGCCCCCGCAGCACGGTGACCTCGGGCAGGTCGACGTGACGGCCGTCGTAGACCTTGGGAAGTGAGCGGATCAGGTCGAGCTTGCCGGCTGCCTCGATCACTACGACGTCGAGGAGGCCGTCGTCGATCACGGCATCGGGGGCGATCTTCATGCCCTTGCCGTAGAAGGCGGAGTTGGCGACGACCACGTTGGCGGCAAGGTAGTCGCGGGTCGCGCCGTCGACGGTGACCTGGTAGCGCGCCGGCCGGTACGTCGCGAGCGAGCGGATTGCAGCGTAGGGGTACTGCAGCTTGCGCGGCAGCCACCGCACCCGGTCGACGATCTCGCTGGCCCTCGCGTCGACGCCGGAGTAGACCGACCCGGCGACCCGGCGCTCAGGTGCGCCGGGGAGCGCGCAGCAGATCAGGTCGACCTGGCGTATCTCGGCCTCCAGGAGCAGTGCCGCCTGCTCGGCCGGGCTCTCGGGCAGCCCGAGCATCCGAGCGAAGTCGTTGCCGCGCCCCGCGGGGAGCACGGCGAGTGTGCCTCCGGCGGTGGAGACGGTGCCCGCGAGGGACGAGAGCATGCCGTCTCCGCCGACCGAGACCACCACGTCGTCGCGGGCGAGGGCTGCGGCCACCAGGCCGCCCATTGCCTTCGGACCGGGCGAGTAGGTGACCTCGACAGTCGCCCCCGCATCGCGCAACAACCGCGCGACCGGCACGACCGCCTCGGGGGCCGCGCCGCCGCCGGAGGCCGGGTTGACCAGAAAGGTGAATGACCTGGTCACGGGATCAGCACTCCCGGGTTGAGGATGCTGGTCGGGTCGAGGTCGTGCTTGACCGCACGCAGCACGGATGCGCCGAGCTCGCCGATCTCCGCGGTCAGCCACGGCTTGTGGTCGGTGCCGACGGCGTGGTGGTGGGTGATCGTGGCGCCGGCAGCGACCATGGCGTCACTGGCTGCAGCCTTGGCGGCCTGCCACTGCGCCAGCACGTCGTCCCCCTCCTTTGCCGCGACGGTGAAGTAGAGCGAGCAGCCCGTCTCGTAGACGTGCGAGACATGGCAGAGCACGATCGTGCCCTCTCCCAGCGAGCTCTCGAGGGCGGCCTTCACGGCGGCGTACAAGGTCTCGCGGTTGGACCAGAAGGTCGCGGTCTCGAGCGTCTCGACGAGCACGCCGACGTCGAGCAGGGAGTCGCGCAGGTAGGGAGCGTTGAAGCGCCCGTGCGCCCAGGCCCGTCCCGGCTCCTCACCCTGAGAGGTGCCGCCCAGCCCACTGAGCATCTCGGTGACCGCGGCGCGCCTGGCAGCGTTGACGCCGGGGTCGCCCTCGTAGCCGACGATCATCAGGCAGCCGCTGGCGCTGTCCTCGCCGATGTCGTCGGGCCGAGCGAGGTTGATCGAGGTCTCGGCCTCGTCGGAAAGCCGGATCACGGTGGGCAGGAGGCCAGCTTGCGCCAGTGATCGCATGGCCTCGGCACCCGCGTCGAACGAAGGCCAGCGCCATCCCTCGTAGACCTTCTCGGCGGGCAGCTTGCGCACCCGGACGGTGACCTCGGTGATCACTCCGAACGCGCCTTCGGACCCGAGGATCAGCTGGCGCAGGTCGGGACCGGCGGCGTTGGACGGCGAGCTGCCGAGCCGGAGCTCGCCGCGAGGCGTTGCCACCCGGAGCGCGACGACCAGGGCGTCGAAGCGGCCGTAGCCGGCACTCGCCTGGCCGCTGGACCGGGTGGCCGCGAAGCCGCCGATCGTCGCGTACTCGAACGACTGCGGGTAGTGGCCGATAGTCAGCCCCTCTGCGGCCAGCAGCGCTTCGGCCTCCGGCCCGCGCAGCCCTGGTTCGAGGACGGCAGTCATCGAGGTGTGGTCGACGGCCAGCAGCGCCTTCATCCGGATCAGGTCGAGCGAGACCAGGCCGGCATAGCCCTGTCGGCGGGCGACCAGCCCGCCGGTGACCGAGGTGCCACCGCCGAAGGGAACTACCGCCAGGTGGTGCTCGACGGCGAAACCGAGGACGGCGGCCACCTGGTCGTGGGTGCCGGGACGGACCACCACATCGGGTGCGTCGGACAGGTCGCCGGAGCGCTGGCGCAGCAAGTCCGGCGTTGACTTGCCTCGGGTCCGCAACCGCCGCGTCTCGTCGTCGGTGAGCACGTGATCGGAGCCAAGGAGAGTGCGCAGCTCCTCGACCAGGTCCGGCGCCAGGCCGGGCGTCGGGAGGGTGACGTCGTCGCTCGCGGGCCGCTCGTCGAGGCCGAAGACCATCTCGATGAGGCCGCGGGCGGCCTCGGGGAGGTCGGTGGCGTTGGCCGGGTTGCCCCAACGACTCGGATGCATCTCGGTCTGCACGAAGGCCGGCACTGCGGGCCGCTCGGAGGACGTCTCGTTGGAGGTCATGTGTTACAGTGTGACACATGACGTCACTTCGTCACAAGAGCCGGGATGCACTCTCCTCCCACCGGGAGCCCCGCGACGACTACCTAGACGCTGCCCGGGCGTGCATCCTGGACGTCGGCTGGCGCCGTACGACGCTCACCGAGGTCGCTCGCCGGGCCGGTGTCTCGCGGATGACGATCTACCGCACCTGGGGAGACATGCCGCAGCTGCTCGGCGACCTGATGACGCGGGAGTGGACCGGCGTGGTCCGGGTCGCCCTCGACGAACAGGCCACTACCGCCTCGTCGGTCGACCGGCTCGTCGCGAGCATCGTCAGCACGGTGCGGGTGCTGCGCGAGAACGAGCTCTTCGTGCGCATCATCGAGCTCGACCCCGAGCTCATCCTGCCCTACCTGCTCGCGCGCCGGGGCCGCTCACAAGACCTGATCCTGGGCCTGACCGAAGAGGCGATCCGGACCGGCCAGGAGCTCGGCGAGATCCGCGACGGCAACCCGGTCGCCATCGCAAGGGGACTGCTCCTTGCGGCTCACGGCAATGTGTTGTCGACCCACACGATGGTCGACGACCAGGTGACGGAGGCAGAGCTCGATGAGGAGTTCGGCCTGCTGTTGCGCAACGCCATCACCGCCCAGGCGCTCCCGCTGTGACCGCGAACCGGATCACGCCCGGCCTGGTGGACGCACCGGTCGAGGTCGATGTCGTGGTGATCGGGCTCGGCGTCACCGGTTCGGGTGTGGCTCTCGACGCGATCAGTCGCGGCCTGTCCGTGCTCGCCGTCGACGCCCACGACCTGGCCTTCGGCACCTCGCGTTGGTCATCGAAGCTGGTGCACGGCGGCCTGCGCTACCTGGCCAGCGGCCAGGTCGGCATCGCCCATGAGAGTGCGGTAGAGCGCGGCATCCTGATGGAGACCACCGCTCCACACCTGACCCGTGCGATGCCGATCATGCTGCCGGTCACCTCGTCGATGTCGCGCCTGAGCGCGCTCTTCACTCGCGGTGGGTTGATCGCCGGAGACGTGCTGCGCCGCAGCGCCGGCACGGAGTCGGAGACGCTGCCGCGTCCGCGCAAGCTCTCGGCTACCGAGGTGATGCAGCTGGCCCCAGCGCTGCGCTCGGCCGGCCTCCGCGGCGGTCTCCTGTCCTGGGACGGCCAGCTCGAGGACGACGCCCGGTTGGTCGCCACCATCGCGCGCACCGCCGCCTCGCTCGGTGCCCACGTGCGCACCCGTGCCCGGGTGGTCTCGGCGACGGGCACCGGCGTCGAGCTGCGAGACGAGCTCACCGGCACCCCGCACAGCGTGCGTGCGCGCACCGTGATCAACGCGACCGGCGTGTGGGCGGGCGATCTCGTGGAGGAGGTCAACCTGCGCCCCAGCCGGGGCACCCACGTGGTGCTGCGCAAGGAGACCCTGCCCGGCCTGACGGTCTCGATCTTCGCGCCGATCCCGGGAGAGTCCAACCGGTTCGTGCTGGTGCTGCCGCAGCCCGACGGCACCATCTACGTCGGTCTCACCGACGAGGCGGTTGAGGGTGAGGTGCCCGACGTGCCGGAGCCCACGGAGCCCGAGATCGGATTCCTGCTCGACGTGGTCTCGGCTGCCTTCGCCCGTCCGCTGCACCGCTCCGACGTGATCGGCGCCTTTGCCGGACTGCGCCCGTTGCTCGACCTACCGGGCTCGGGCCACGACGGTGCCACCGCCGACCTCTCCCGCAAGCACGCTGTGCTGACCAGCGCTACCGGCGTGGTCACGATCGTGGGCGGCAAGCTGACGACGTACCGCCAGATGGCCGAGGACGCCGTCGATGCGGCGGTCGCCCACGCCGGGCTGACCGCCGGCCCGTGCCGCACCAAACAGCTCCCGCTGCTCGGAGCCGCGTCCCGCCCGACGCTGGCCGCTCTCGAGCTCCCGCCGCGACTGGTCCGCCGCTTCGGCACCGACGCCGAGCTGGTGCTCACCAACGCCCGGGAGGTCACCGGCCTCCAGGACGAGGAGCTGCTGGCGCCCATCGGAGGCGACATCCCGGCCACCCTTGCCGAGCTGATCTTTGGCGTCACCCACGAGGGGGCCGCCGACGTCGACGACCTGCTCGACCGTCGCACCCGGATCGGCCTGGTGCCGGCCGACCGCGAGCGCGCCGTCGCCACCGCCCAGCGCGCCCTCTCCCTCGCCGGCCGGCCTGCGCCGAGACGGTCGAAATCGGTCAACCTCCGATGAGTTTCTGCCGCTGCCTGGTCTACCTCTCTGACGGCGAGGCAGACTGACGCGGCAGGAGCAGACCCCATGACGGCACTGGTAACCGAGCAAGGGACACCACAGATGACCACGGAGATCTCGGACTCGACCGCCGAGCTCACGGACTTCGACACCCTGACCTCGCGTTACCAGCGCGAGCTGCTCGCCCACTGCTATCGGATGAGCGGTTCGGTGCACGAGGCAGAGGACCTGGTGCAGGAGACGTTCCTGCGGGCCTGGAAGGCGAGCGCCAACTTCCAAGGACGCTCCTCTGTCCGCACCTGGCTCTACCGCATCGCCACCAACGTCTGCCTGACCAACCTCGAGGGCCGCCCGCGTCGCCCGTTGCCTGCCGGCCTCGGCACCACCGACTCGATGGCCGGCGATGCCCTCGAGCAGAATCCTGAGATCGCCTGGCTCGAGCCCGTGCCCGACGCGGCCATCGTGGTCGAGGAGCGCGACTCGATCCGCCTGGCGTTCGTCGCCGCCCTGCAGCACCTCCCTGCCCGCCAGCGGGCCGTGCTCATCTTGAGAGACGTGCTCCGGTGGTCCGCCGCCGAGACTGCCGAGGCGCTCGAGACCACCCCCGCAGCGGTCAACTCTGCCCTCCAACGAGCCCACGCCCAGATGCGCGAGCGCGGCCTGACCGCGGACACCGTGGTAGCCGACCTGACCGCGGAGCAGCAGGTGCTGCTGGACCGCTACGTCGATGCGTTCTGGCGCAAGGACGTCAACGCGATCGTCACCATGCTCACCCAGGATGCGGTCTGGGAGATGCCACCGTTCCTCGGCTGGTACACCGGTGCCGCGAACATCGGCAACCTGATCGACACGCAGTGCCCCGGCGGGACCCATGACATGCCGATGATCCAGACGGTCGCCAACGGCCAGCCTGCCTACGGCCTCTACATGCGCAGCGCCGACGGCACCTTCCAGCCTTTCCACCTCCAGGTGCTCGAGCTCGACGGCGGCCGGGTCAAGCACGTGGGTGCGTTCTTCGACCACCGGCTGTTCGAGAAGTTCGGGCTGCCCACCCAGCTCCCGTCCGACTACGTCCCGAAGACCCCCGCGCAGCAGTGATGCCGGCCGCTGCCGAGCTCGATCATGCGATCGAGCTCCTCGACCGCGCGCTCGGCTACACCCGCGGGGTCCTCGCGGAGCTCACGAGCTCGCACCCTGCCTTGACCCGGCGCACGCCATGTCGCGAGTGGGATCTCGGCCAGCTGCTCGCGCACATGGAGGATGGCCTCGATGCGTTCACCGAGGGAGCCGGCGGAACGGTCTCGACGGAGCCGCAGATCCCCATCGCCACCCGCGCCGAGGCGCTGCGGCTCAAGGCGTGCAGCTTGCTCGGCGTCTGGAGCAGCGAGCGGCCGGACCTGATCACGATCGGCGACCAGGTCGCGCCCGCCTCAGCCGTAGTGGCAGCAGCTGCTCTCGAGATCACGGTGCACGGCTGGGACGTCGCCCAGGCCGTCGGCTACGCGGCCCCGATCCCCGAGGCGCTGGCCGCCAGCCTGCTCCAGGTGGCCGAGGCCTTGGTCTCGCCAACCGATCGCGGCTCGCTCTTCGAGCCCGCGCTGGCAGTCGACGAAGCGACCGCCGCCGAGCACCTGCTGGGCTATCTCGGCCGCCACCGGCTGATCCCGCCGGCGTCGTTCCAGGTCAACCCCGGTACGCGGCGGCCTCCGTTGGCTTCGTGACCTGCGGGCCAGGCAGGTCACTCCTCGTCGCGGAGCGGGTTGGCCAGCTCGTCAGCCGGCAGCTTGGCCAGCACGACAGCCAGGACGGCGAAGACTCCAGGTGCCACGCCCGCGATGTAGAACGTGGCGCGCAGGCCGATCGCCTCGGACACCGGCCCGGCCAGAGCCATCGACACCGGCATCAGGCTGATCGAGACGAAGAAGTCGAGTGAGGCCACTCGGCCCAGCATGTGCGGCGGCACCCGGCGCTGCAGCAGGGTGCCCCAGATGACCATCGGTGCGGAGAAGCAGACGCCGATCACGAACGCGGCGACAACGACCATCCAGACGTCAGTGGCCAACCCCATCACGATGAAGGGCAGGCAGCCGACGCCCCAGACCAGGTTCATCCAGCTGAGGTAGTGACGCGGCATCTTCATCGAAGCCATCGCCAGCGAGCCCGCCGCCCCGCCGACTCCGAACGCCGCGAGCACAAACGCGTGGTCGCCGGCGTCGCCACCGAGGCGGTCCTTGATCAAGAACGGCACCAGGACCTCGAGCGGACCCATCATCACCAGGATCATCAGCGAGGCGAACAGCAGCGTGGCCAGCAGCCAGGGCGTGCGCACCATGTAGACGAAGCCCTCCCGCATGTCGCGGAATGCGGAGGTGACCGCGCTGGTCGGGAGCGCGGCCGGGTCGACCTCACGGCGCACCGGCGTCTTCGGCACCGCAGTCAGCGCGAACCAGCCCGCCACGGAGACACCCGCCGCCACCAGGATCGCTGCGCCCGGGGAGACCGCACCGATCACGACGCCGGCGACACCGGGGCCGATGGCCTGACCGATGGTCGGGCGCACCATGCCCTCGAAGCCGTTGACGGCCATCAGGTCAGACTCGGGCACTAGCGACGGGAGCCACGCGGAGTAGGCGGGGTAGTAGAACGCGAAGCCCATCCCGGTCACGAACGAGACCGCGGCCAGGTGCCAGATCTGGGTCACCCCGGTCAGGGACAAGCCGGCGACCAGCCCCATCCCGAGCGCCTCGACCGCCGCGACGACGAGCAGGATCGATTTCTGCGGCACTCGGTCGGCAACCACGCCCCCGAGCAGGGCGGGGAGCAGCACGCCGACGGCGGCAGCCGTGGACACCATGGACAGCTGGGCGGGACCACCACCGATCCTGATGACCTCCCAGACCAGACCGACCACCCAGAGCCCCGAGGCGAACGTGCTGAGCACCAGGGCGACCGCGAGCTTGCGGTAAGCAGCGTGGCGAAACGGCGTCAGGGCGCGCGGCAGCGTGCGCCTGCCCGGCGCCCCGGCCGGGTCGGGTGACGGCGTCGCTGCCGTGAGCTGCTCGGTCATCGGGTCTCCTGGATCTCAGTGTGTCGGTGTGGACCGACAGGAGCGACCGAATTCATCGCCGGCTCGCCGGAGCAGCTTCGCCAGAGCCCGCCCGCGCCTGCATGCCAGCCATTCGACAAGTTGAAGTTGGCTTGAGGTCAAGTCCGTCAGTAGGGGTGGAACCAGCGGCCCAGGTCCGCCGAGACGCCCTGGCAGGTGATGTTGCGGTCGCGGCCGTCCTCGACCCACTGGCCGAGCACGCCCACTCCGCCCTGGATGACCCAGTCGTCTCCGCACCGGTCGAGCGCCTCGGCCATGGACGTCTGGCCCGCCGCGCGCCACTCCGGCACGCCGAGCGTGAACTCGCCGACCACCTGTTCCCAGAGGTACGGCGTGGAGTAGACACCGATCCGGTAGCCGGCCTCGCGGTAGCCGCGCGCCAGACCCTCGAGGACCGCCGCATTGGCCACCGGGTCGGCGCTCCACTCGAAGTCGGGCACCGGCTCGACGTCGATCCAGACGATCGGCGTCTCCAGCCCGGTGAGCAGCATCGAGGTGACGTTGTACCTGGCCTGCTGGTAGCCGGTGTTGCGCAGAGCACCCAACGGCGTGCTGCCATCGAAAGGTCCCGAGGCGCGGTGCTGGGCGACCGTGTCCGCGTCGGGATAGCTGCCCACGGCGTACGCCGACACCATCAGCCCGCGGCTGCGCACGAACTCGACCTGGTCAGGCAGGCAGGGGTTACGGACGAAACCCGGGCCGTTGGTCAGTCCCAACACGACGAACTCCGCCGCGGCCGTCGGCAGTGGGGCACCCTCCGACCGCTTCTCGGGGATCCCCATCCCCTTCGGGCACTGGGGCCAGCTCATGTCGGCGCCCAGCACCGACCCCGCACGGGGCGCGATGACGGGTTCGGGATCCGGCGTCCGGGTCGGCTTGGGCGCGGGTATCGGCGAGAGTGTCGGTGGCGGTGTCGGGGGTGCTGGTGGCGTGACCGACAGGGGTGGGCTGGTCCCGAGCTCGGCCCCTCGGCCAGCTCCACCACCCCCACACCCGGCCACCACTAGCAGGGCAACGCAGAGGGCGAGCAGCTCCCACCCCCGGGCACCACGTGTGCACGTACGGCAGGTACGGCAGTTGTCGACCGCCACAGAAGTTGACATGCGTGCCGGACTATCGCGAGATCAGTCAGCCGCGATGGCGAGGTAGGTGAGGTCGAGGTACTCGTCGATCCCCTCGAAGCCACCCTCCCGCCCGAAGCCGCTGGCCTTGACCCCACCGAAGGGCGCGGCGGCGTTGGAGACCAGGCCGGTGTTGACACCGATCATCCCGAAGCTCATCGACTCCGCCAGCCGGATGGTGCGGGACAGGTCGCGGGTGTACACGTACGACGACAGGCCGTACTCGGTGTCGTTGGCCCGCTCCACCGCCTCCTGCTCCGTCGCGAACGTCGTGATCGGGGCGACCGGGCCGAAGATCTCCTCGACGTTGATCGCCGAGTCGGCAGCCACGTCGAGCAGCACGGTCGGCTCGTAGAAGTAGCCAGCGCCCTCGGGAGCCTTGCCACCGACGAGCACCTTCGCACCGTCGCGCACGGCGTCGGTGACCAGCTGGCTGACCGACTCGACCGCCTTCTCGTCGATCAGCGGGCCGACGTCGACGCCGTCGTCCTGCCCGCGCCCGAGGGTCAGCGCGCCCATCTTGGCGGCCAACTTCTGGCCGAACTCCTCGGCCACCGACTCGTGCACCAGGAACCGATTGGCTGCCGTGCAGGCCTCGCCCATGTTGCGCATCTTGGCGACCATCGCACCGCTCACCGCTGCGTCCACGTCGGCATCCTCGAAGACCAGGAACGGCGCGTTGCCGCCGAGCTCCATGCTCACCCGCTGCAGCTGGTCGGCTGCCTGCTTGACCAGCCTCTTCCCGATGGGAGTCGAGCCGGTGAAGCTCACCTTCCGAAGGCGGTCGTCGGCCATCAGCGTCTCGCTGAGTCCGCCCGAGTCCGACGTCGTCACCACGTTGAGCACACCGGCAGGCAGCCCGGCCTCGGCGAGCAGGGCGGCGAGCGCCAGCATGGTCAGCGGAGTCTGCGACGCCGGCTTGATCACCATCGTGCAGCCAGCTGCGACGGCCGGTCCGATCTTGCGGGTGCCCATCGCCAGTGGGAAGTTCCAGGGCGTGATGAACAGGCATGGTCCGACCGGCTTCTTCAGGGTCAGGATCCGGCTGCCGCCGGCCGGCGCCTGCATCCAGCGGCCGTGGATGCGCACCGCCTCCTCGGCGTACCAGCGGAAGAAGTCGGCCCCGTAGGTGACCTCGCCCTTGGCTTCGGCCAGGGTCTTGCCCATCTCCAGGCTCATCAGCGCTGCGAAGTCGTCGGCGCGTTCGGTGAGCAGCTCGAAAGCCCGCCGCAGGATCTCGCCGCGTTCGCGCGGCGGAGTCGCTGCCCAGGCTTGCTGGGCACCCACGGCCGCATCCAGAGCGGCGACGGCGTCACCGGTGGAGCCGTCGGCCACATCGGTGATCACCGAACCGTCGGCCGGGTCGATGACATCGATCCGGGCGGCCTGCTCGGCCGCCCTCCACTCTCCGCCGATGAACAGGTTGCGCTGGTCCGAGCCCAGCAGATCCAAGGCAGTCATGTGAATCACTCTTGCACCTGACCTGATCCCACCAAAAGGCGGACGCGCGAGTAGCCAGGTCGTAATCTGTACCTGTCGAACTTCGGAGGGAGCACGCTGAAGTCGACCGAGCCCCTCGGTGACCCCATGCATCGAGGGGTTCGCTCTGTCTCTGGGCGGTCCGTCCCGGGTCCTGGCCCGATCGGCGCTCAGCGGGCAGCGCGCAGGAAGCCCTCGAGGATCGGCCCGGCCGTCTGCGACCCGGATGCACCCACCTCGACGAACACCGCAACGGCCAGGTCTCCCTGCGCCGCGATCATCCAGGCGTGGGTGAGGATCGCGCCATCGCGTTCGAACTCCGCCGTGCCGGTCTTGGCCAACACCGGCGGCCCCGGCACGTCTGCCAGCCCAGCGCCGCTGCCGCCGGTGACCACTCCGCGCAGCATGGCCTGGAGCGTGCTGGCCTCATCAGGCGTGAGCGGTGACCTGTGGTCGGGCACACCGACCTCGACCTGCTCGAGCAGCCGTGGCACCACCAGCTCGCCCCGCTGCACCGACGCGATCACGGAGGCCATTGCCATCGGTGAGGCGAGGATCTTGCCCTGGCCGATCAGGTCGGCAGCCTTCTCGGTCTCACTCTGGGCCGGTTCGACGCTGCCGAAGTACGCGGGGAAGCCGAGGTCGTGGTCGATGCCGACGCCCAGCGCCGCAGCAGCATCGGCCAGGTCGCGGTCGCCGATCCTGTCACGTTCGGAGATGAAGGCGGTGTTGCAGGAGTTGGCGATCGCGGTGCGGAACGGGATCTGGCCGATCCCTGCGGAGGGGTAGTCGTCGTAGTTCTTGAAGCTCTTGCCGTCCACGACGATGGTCGGGGTGCACGACACGCTCGCCTCGGGCCCGATCCCGGCCCGCAGCAGGGCAAGGCCGCTGACCGCCTTGAACGTCGAGCCGGGAGCCAGCTGTCCGTAGGTCGCCATGTTGTAGCCGTCGTTGCCCGGGCCGTTGGCGGCCGCGAGGATCGCGCCGTCGCTGGGGCGGATCGCCACGATCGCGCTCGCCGGACCGACCCCCGCAAGTTGCGACTCCGCCGCGATCTGGAGGTCGAGCTCCAGCGTGGTCTCGAGTGGCTTGCCCTGGCGGGCTTCAACCCGGAAGAGCTCGCGCTCCTTGCCATCGGAGGCGACGGCGTCCACCACCACACCTGGCAGGCCCTGAAGCTCCTCGTCGTAGCGGGACTGCAGCCCGGAGAGCCCTGCCTCGTCGCCGATCTCGTAGCGATCGGGCTCCTTGTTGATCATCTCGGCCGTCACCTCCCCGACGGTGCCGAGGATCGGCGCTGCGAAGCCGCGCGTAGGCCCGAGCGGGACCTCGTCGGCAACCAGCCGGCCGCCGGGGATCGCGTCGTAGCCCTCAGCCACCACGCTGGGCACCTCGTCCCGGCGGTAGACGATCGCTTCCACGAAGGCCTTCTCACCCGCAGCCTTCGCGAGCGCGACGAAGGGCATCACGTCGATGTCGACCAGCTCGGCCAGAGCGCGGGCCGCACCCACCACCGCGCCGTCGAGCTGTGACTTGTCCAGCCCGACCCGGACCACCGGCCGGGCGGTGATCAGCGCCAGTCCGTCCGCGCCGGTGATGTCACCACGACGGGCTGCGATGGGCGTGCGGTCGAGCACCGTGCCGTTCGTGAGGCTGGGCTCGACCAGGTTGCGATGCCAGGTGACCTGCCACCGGTCATCGGCGGAACGCACCAGCTCGGCCTGTGACTCATAGGTCCACTGCTCACCGGTCGGACCCACGGGCCAGGACCACGACAAGGTGACGTCGGCCGCGTCGTCCTGCTCCTCGACCGAGGCGACCTGGACGGCCGGCCCGACCTCACCCATGCCCTCGACGGTCTTCGCGTAGGCCGCGGTCACGTCCGCGGGGGCGTCGACGAAGCCGACGTCCGAGAGGTCCCCGGCCACGAGCGCCGAAGCCAGCCGGTCCGCCGTGCCTTCGGCGCTTTCCGGGTCGGGCTCGTCGTTGCCGGAGCACGCGGCAAGACCGAGCGTGAGGGTGGTGAGGATGGCCCAGACGGCCGGCCGAGATCGCATGCATCGGTTGTACCAGCCGATGCCGCCTGGACCACCGAGCGGCTCAGCTGAGCAACGGGCTGATCAACGGCGTGTAGCCGGCGGAGTGGCCGGTGCGGTTGGGGTGGTAGCTCTCGCTGACCGGGTTCGAGAGCCCGTTGAGCCACTCCACGTCGTCGCAGACTGCGTGTCCGATGAAGCGGCTGGTCGGATTCGCGAACGTGAAGCTTCGCGCGGCAGCTGCCGCCGAAAGCTTCGAGTTGAGCAGGTCAGCCGTCTGGTTGAGCCGCGTCTCCTCCGCGGGCGAGAACCAGGTGCCCGCGTTGCAGTCCTCACCGTTGAAGACCCGCGGGTAGCCCACCACCACGACCTTGGCCGTCGAGGCGCGGCTGCGGATCGAGGAGTAGAGAGTGTTGAGCTTCCCGGGCAGGGTGTTGTTGATGTAGCTCTGGGCGGTGTTGATCGCCGCGTCACAGTTGCTCATCCACCCGGGTTGAGCGCACTCGGTGATCACGCTGGAGAAACCGGCGTCATTGCCGCCGACCGAGATGGTGACGAACCTGGTGGTGCTGGTCAGGGCACCGAGCTGGCCGCTGGTCACCGTCGGGATCGTCGCCCCCGAGCAGGCCTGGAAGTTGAGTGCGTAGCTCTTCTGGGCCGCGAGCAGCTTCGGGTAGGCGTAGGTCGATCGCTGACAGCTGGTGCCGTCGTCGATGTAGCTCCGGGTGCCGGTGCCGGAGGCGTAGGAGTCACCGAGAGCGACGTAGGACTCACCAGCCGCATGGGCCGGGGTGGTCGGTGCCAGAAAGGCAGCGAGCAGCGCGAGAGGAGCGACGATGACGGCAAAGAGCCGCGCACGAGTGGGCAACGTGACCTCCGGTGTGATCCCTGGGACGGCCACGTCGATGTGGCGCCGATCACACTTAAGCCCTACTGGTGGGTAACTGTCTAGAGGAAGTGCCGCTTCAGGCGTCCTTCTTCTTCTGGCGCGGCTTCTTCTTGTGGGTGGTGGAGTCTGCGGCGGCCCGATGGTCACGCGACGGCGCGCCGGTGTCGCGCTTCAGCTCGATCAGCTTGCCGCTGATCCGGGTCTGGCGCAGGGCCTCCCAGACCGATTCGGACAGATCGGCGGGAAGCTCGACAAGGGAGTGGTCGGGGCGGATCGAGATGTGGCCGAAGTCGCCGCGGCTGAGTCCGCCCTCATTGGCGATCGCGCCCACGATCTGTCGGGGCTCGACCTTGTGGCGCTTGCCGACGGAGATTCGGTACGTCGCGAGACTTCCGTCGGCAGTGCTGCGCCGGGGTGCGCGATCGGGCTTGTCGCCGCGGGGCTTGCCTCGGTCCGGCCGGTCGCCACGATCGGGTCGGTCGCTGCGATCGGGGCGCTGCTGGCGCTCCTGAGCAGGGTCGAGCAGCAGCGGCTGGTCGCCCTGGAGCACGATCGCGAGCGCGGCAGCCACGTCGACCTCGGGCACGTCGTTCTCGTTGAGGTAGTGGGTCACCACGTCGCGGAAGAAGCCGACCTGCGGATGAGCCAGCGCCTGGGTGATCTGGTCGTCGAAGCGGGCGAGTCGCGTGGTGTTGATGTCGTCGACCGTCGGCATGTGCATCTGGGTGAGCGGCTGGCGGGTGGCCTTCTCGATGTGCTTGAGCAGGTAGCGCTCGCGCGGCGTGACGAACGAGATCGCGTCACCCTTGCGACCCGCGCGACCGGTGCGACCGATCCGGTGCACGTAGGACTCGGTGTCGGTCGGGATGTCGTAGTTGACGACGTGGCTGATCCGCTCGACGTCGAGGCCGCGAGCCGCCACATCGGTGGCCACGAGGATGTCGAGCTTGCCGTCCTTGAGCTGGTTGACGGTGCGCTCGCGCTGGGTCTGCTGTACGTCGCCGTTGATCGCCTGGGCGGAGAAGCCCCGGGCGCGGAGCTTCTCGGCGAGGGTCTCGGTCTCGTTCTTGGTCCGGACGAAGACGATCATGCCCTCGAAGTTCTCGACCTCGAGGATCCGGGTCAGTGCGTCGACCTTCTGCGGGTAGCTGACGATCAGGTAGCGCTGCGAGGTGTTCGCCGAGGTGGTGGTCTTGTTCTTGACCGTGATCTCGACAGGGTCGGTGAGGTACTTCTTCGACAGCCGTCGGATCTGCGCGGGCATGGTGGCCGAGAAGAGAGCGACCTGCTTGTCGTCGGGAGTGTCGGCGAGGATCGTCTCGACGTCGTCGGCGAAGCCCATGTTGAGCATCTCGTCGGCCTCGTCGAGCACCAGGAACCTCAGTTGGGTCAGGTCGAGCGTGCCCTTCTCCAGGTGGTCCATGATCCGGCCGGGGGTGCCGACGACGATGTGCACGCCGCGCCGCAAGGCGGACAGCTGGACGCCGTAGCCCTGACCGCCGTAGACCGGCAGCACGTGCACGCCACGCGTGTGGGCGGCGTACTTCTCGAAGGCCTCGCAGACCTGCAGCGCGAGCTCACGGGTGGGTGCCAGCACCAGCGCCTGCGGACTCTTCTGCTTGATGTCGAGCTGGTCGAGGATCGGGAGCGCGAACGCCGCGGTCTTGCCGGTGCCGGTCTGCGCAAGGCCGACCAGGTCGCGGCCGGCGAGCAGCGGCGGGATGGTCTCGGCCTGGATCTTCGAGGGGCTCTCGTAGCCGACCGCGTCGAGACTCTTCAGGACGGCATCACCGAGACCGAGGTCGGCGAACGAGACGGCCGACGGCTCGGGCTCTGATGTGTTCACCCGGCAAAGGTAGTGCGTGGCGGCGCGGGCCGCTGCTTCGTCATCGCGGTAACTGCCGTCACACCAGGACCGTCTGCACGCTCACCCAACGATCACGCAGCCGTCACTCCACTGTCACCGACTTCGCCAGGTTGCGCGGCTTGTCGATGTCGTGGCCGAGCTCGAGGGCGGCGCGGTAGGCCAACATCTGCAAGGGGATGGTCATCAGGATCGGGTCGAGCTCGCGTTCGTTGCGGGGGACATCGATGCGCAGGGCCGTCAGGTCACCCAGGTCGACACCCGCGTGCGTGATCACCACCAGCGGGCCACCGCGCGCCGCGATCTCGTGCAGCGCCCCGACGTTGCGATCGGTGAGCTCGTCGTCGGGCACGACCGCGACGGTCGGCACATCGGGCGAGATCAGTGCGAGCGGCCCGTGCTTGAGCTCGGAGGTCTGGTAGGCCTCGGCGTGGCGGTAGCTGATCTCCTTGAACTTCTGCGCTCCCTCGCGAGCCACCGGGAAGCCACGCACCCGACCCACGAAGAAGAGGCTCTCGGCGCGGGACAGCTGGACCCCTGCTTCGGCGAGCTCGTCCTCTCGCTCGAGGATCGACTCGATCTGCTGCGGCAGCTTCTGCAGCCCTGCAATCAGGCGCTTGCCGTCGGCGACGGAAAGGTCGCGAACCCGACCTAGCTGGAGCGCGAGCAATGCGAAACCAAGGAACATCGTGGTCAACGCTTTGGTCGAGGCAACGGCGACCTCGGGCCCAGCATGGAGATAGATACCGCCGTCGACCTCCCTGGCTATCGCCGAGCCGACGACGTTGACCAGGCCGATCACCCGGCCGCCCTTGCGTCGGATCTCCTGGACCGCCAGCAGGGTGTCGACGGTCTCCCCCGACTGGCTCACCACGACGTAGAGCGTGTCCGGCTCGATGATCGGGTTGCGGTAGCGAAACTCTGACGCCGCCTCAGCGTCAGCGGGGATCCGGGCCAGCTCCTCAATCAGCGCCGCCCCCATCTGCCCGACGTAGTAGGCCGACCCACAGCCCAGGATCTTCACCCGACGGATCGCCCGGGTCTCGCGGGCATCCATGTTCAGCCCGCCCAGGTGACCCGTGCCGAACCGGTCGTCGAGCCGGCCCCGCAGCACCCGCTCGGCGGCGGCCGGTTGCTCGAGCATCTCCTTGCGCATGAACGATTCGTGCTCGCCCGCGTCGTAGTCAGCCGGGTCGAGGTCGAGCTTGGTCGCCGGGCGAGCGGTGACCGAGAGGTCCTGCCGGTAGGTGGTGAAGCCCGCGGCCGTCACCGTTGCGATCTCACCGTCGTCCAGGTGGGCAACCGTCGTGGTGTACCGGACCAGCGCGCCCAGGTCCGAGGCGACGTACATCTCCTTGTCACCGACCCCGATGATCAGGGGGCTGCCGTTGCGGGCGACCACGATCCGATCCGGGAACCCGATGTGCACGACCGCGATCCCGTAGGTGCCTTCGATCTGCGCCAGCGCCTCGCTCACCTTGCCTTCGAGTGTGTCGGCCCCCGATCGACCGATCAGGTGGGCGAGCACCTCGGTGTCGGTCTCGGAGACCAGGTCGACCCCGTCGTCTGCCAGCCGGTGACGGAGCGCCGCTGCGTTGTCGATGATGCCGTTGTGGACGACGGCGACCTCTGACTTGGCGTCGACATGAGGATGAGCGTTCAGGTCGTTGGCCGCGCCGTGAGTGGCCCAACGGGTGTGTCCGATGCCGATCCGCCCAGCGAACCGCTTCGGGATCGCGTCAGCCAGATCCCGCACCCGCCCCGCCTTCTTGGAGACCCGAAGGGTGGGGCCACTCGACCCACCTAGCACGGCGAGGCCCGCCGAGTCGTAGCCGCGGTGCTCCAGCCGGGTGAGTCCCTCCAGCAGCAACGGCGCGGCCTGCTGGCCACCGATGTATCCGACGATCCCGCACATTCTGAGTTCTCCTTGGTTGACGTACCGACTGCGCTGGCGAGGTCTCGCCGATCAGCCGTAGACGATGCGGCGCAGCTGGCGCTCGCTGAGCTCGGGGGCAGCCACCACCCGCTGGGGCAGCTCCGCCGAGATCCGAGCGAAGATCTCGGGGTTCTTGGCGCCATGGGTCTGCAGCTCGGAGTGCCGACGTCGCACGTAGGTCTCGAGCTGCTCGTCATGGAAGGCGATCACATCCCCGATCAAGCGGCTCGCCTCGGCGGGGGTAAGACCGGTGCTGGCCATCACATGCTCGATGAGCGCCGGATCAGGTGACACAGGCTCAACTGTCCGCGCTACTCGGCTCACTCGCAAGTTTCTGCCCGAAATCGGGCAGAAACACGGACGATCACGTCGCGGCCAGCCTCTTTACCAGCAATTCGCAATCTGCGAGATGAAGCGGGAATAGAAACGGACCGGCGTTCGCTTTAGATGTTGTTAAGTGTTCAACAACATACTCAAGGAGTCCTCATGACCCAGTTCGACGCATCGACCACCGCCGTCGCCGACATCACCGGTGGCTACACCATCGACACCGCCCACAGCAGCCTGGCCTTCACCGCTCGGCACGCCATGGTGACCAAGGTGCGCGGCCAGTTCCGCGACTTCACCGGCACCGCCAGCATCGACACCGCGGAGCCGAAGAACTCCAGCGTCGACCTGAGCATCGCGGTGGCCAGCCTCGACACCGGAAGCGAGGACCGCAACGGTCACCTGAAGTCGGCCGACTTCTTCGACGTCGAGACCAACCCCGCGATCACCTTCGTCTCCAACGACGTCTCCCGCGACGGCAGCGCCTGGGCCATCGCCGGCGACCTGACCATCAAGGGCACCACGAAGCCGGTCACCATCGAGTTCGAGGAGACCGGCTCGGCAATTGACCCGTACGGCAACCTCCGGGTCGGCTTCGAGGGTGCCACCACCGTCAACCGGAAGGACTGGGGCCTCACCTGGAACGCCGCGCTCGAGACCGGCGGCGTGCTCGTTTCCGAGAAGGTCAAGCTCGAGTTCGACATCTCGGCCATCAAGAACGCCTGACGCGAGCACCGCTGCACGCTCAGCCGTCCGGCCGCGGGGCCGCCGGAAAATCGGCGGCCCCGCGTCGCATTTCCTGCTTCCATGTGGCGCGTGGACGCAACACTGGACCTTCCCGATGGCCTGACCGAACGACCGCTCGTCGGGTCCGACGCCACTGCGGTCTTCCAGGTGATGGCCGCCCAGGAGCAGCACGACCTGGGTGAGGTCGTCATCGAGGAGGCGGACATCGTCAGCGACTGGGCTCGGCCGTCGTTCGACGTCAGCACCAGCACCGTCGGAGTCTTCGACGGTGACCGGCTCATCGGCTATGCCGAGGTCTCGGGCGCCGACCGAGGTGACGCTGCGGTCCACCCCGACCATCGCGGCCGCGGCATCGGCACTCAACTGGCTGGCTGGATGCAGGAGAAGGCTCGCGGACGCGGCTCGTCGGTGATCGGCATGCCGGTGCCCGAAGGCTCGCCGGGCGACCGGTTGATGGAGTCGCTCGGCTACCGGGTCCGCTGGACCAGCTGGGTGCTCGCTCTGCCCGACGGCGCGGCCATCCCCGAACGAGAGCCGCCCGCCGGATATGTGATTCGCGAGGCTCGGCCCGCTGACTACGAGGCCTGCTGGACCGTGGTCGAGGACGCGTTCCTGGAGTGGTCGGTGCGGGAGCGTCAGAGCTTCGAGGACTTCTCAGCAGCAGTGATGCTGCGACCGGGCTTCGAACCGTGGAACCTCCGCGTCGTCGTCGATCCTGCGGGCGAGGTGGTCGCCTGTGCTCAGATCCATCGCAACGTCGATCACGTTTATGTCGACCGGCTCGCCACCCGCAAGGATCAACGAGGTCGTGGGCTGGCTCAGTGCCTGTTGATCGACGCGTTCGCTGTCGCCCGCGAGCACGGGTGCCTTCGCTCGGAGCTCTCGACCGATTCCCGGACCGGGGCGCTCGGGCTGTACGAGAAGGTCGGCATGCGGGTCACCTCCGTCTGGGTCAACAGAGCCATCGACCTGTAGAACAGGTTTCAGTTTTCTGGTTGGCTGGGCCGGTGGCCAGCTTCGTGACCCGCTATGACTTCCGCGCTCCCGGCGCCGACCCGGCGACCCGGCAGGAGATCTTCGAGCGCGCGGTCGAGCAGGCGGCGTACGTCGACCAGCACGGCCAGGATGCCGTGATGGTCTCGGAGCACCACCTCTCCGACGACGGCTACCTACCCAGTCCGCTGCTGGTGGCCTCGGCGTTCGCCGCGGTGACCACCCGGATCCCGATCTCGGTGTCAGCTCTGCTGGTCAACCTCTACGAGCCGGTCCGGCTGGCCGAGGACATGGCCGTGCTCGACCACCTGAGCAAGGGACGGGTCAGCTACACCCTGGGCCTGGGCTACCGGCCCGTCGAGTACGAGCTCTTCGACCGGGACTGGTCGAACCGCGGCCAGGCGATCGAGGAGCGCATCGAGGCACTGCTGCGGATGTGGGCCGGCCGTGAGATCACACCGGCGCCGTACTCCCAGCCGCACCCGTTCCTCTTCTACGGAGGCGGTACGCCCGCGGCCGCACGTCGGGCTGCCCGGCTTGGCCTGGGCTTTGCGCCGCAGGCGGCCGACCCGGAGCTGCGCGATCTGTACGAGTCCGAGTGTCGCCAGCACGGCCGGGACCCAGGACCGGTGATCATGGCCCCGGCTGGTCCGGCCAACATCTTCTGCGCCGAGGACCCCGAATCGTTCTGGGGCAACTACGGACACCACCTGCTCGCCGATGCACAGGGCTACCAGGCGTGGCGCGGGGCCTCGGTGGCGTCGTACGTCCGCGACGACTCCGAGACCGTCGAGCAACTACGAGCCGCCGGCGTCTACGTCGTGCACACTCCCGACGACCTGATCGAGTCCCTGCAGAGCAAGCAGATCCGGCTGGTCACCAGTCACCCGGCGTGCGGCGGCCTGCCGCCGGACCCCTCGTGGGAGAGCGTGCGGCTGATCAGTGAGACGGTGCTACCTGCGGTGCGCCCTTCGTGACCCCACCTACCTGATCGGCTCGCCGGAGATGGTGCGTGCGATGACCAACCGCTGGATCTCCGAGGTGCCCTCGAAGATGGTGTAGATCTTGGCGTCACGCGACATCCGCTCGACCGGGTACTCGCGGGTGTAGCCGTTGCCGCCGAGGATCTGCATCGCCTGAGTGGTCACCTTCACCGCGGTCTCTCCAGCAAAGAGCTTGGACATCGAGCCCTCCGCCTTCTCAAAGGGCCGCTTCTGTGCGCCCAACCAGGCCGCGCGCCACACCAGCAGCCGGGAAGCCTCGATCGAGGTCGCCATGTCGGCGAGCATGAACGCCACCGCCTGGTTCTCGATGATCGCCTTGCCGAACTGTTCGCGAGTCTTGGCGTAGTCGAGCGCCACCTCGTACGCCGCACGGGCGATGCCGACAGCTTGGGCGCCAACGGCGGGGCGGGTCCGCTCGAAGGTGGCCATGCTCGCGTTGCCACTGCCGGAACGGGCGCCGTCCCGGGCCTTCGCCAACCGGGCGTCGAGCTTGTCCTTGCCGCCGAGCAGGCAGCGGCCGGGCACCCGGACCTGGTCGAGGACGACCTCGGCGGTGTGCGAGGCGCGGATGCCGTGCTTGGAGAACTTCTGACCCTGGCTGAGCCCCTTGGTGCCCGGGGGCACCACGAAGCTCGCTTGGCCACGGGTACGCAGGTCGGGGTCGACCACGGCGGTGACCACGTGGACGTCCGCGATACCGCCGTTGGTGGCCCAGGTCTTGGTGCCGTTGAGCACCCACTCGTCGGTGGCCTCGTCGTAGATCGCCCGGGTTCGCATGGCTCCCACGTCGCTGCCCGCGTCAGGCTCTGAGGAGCAGAACGCGCCAAGCTTCAGGTCTCCGGGGTCGCCGAACATCTGTGGCACCCACTCGCCCACCTGTTCAGGGGTGCCGTTGGAGCTCACCCCCGCGGCCGCGAGCGCCGTGCCAACAATGGCCAGCCCGATGCCGGCATCGCCCCAGAACAGCTCCTCCATCGCGATAGGAATGCCGAGCCCGGTCTCGTCGAAGCTCTGCGTGGCGAAGAAGTCGAGCGAGTAGATGCCGATCTTCGCGGCCTCCTCGAGGACCGGCCAGGGGAACTCCTCGCGCTCGTCCCACTCCGAGGCAGCCGGCCGGATCACCTCGGCGGCGAAGTCGTGGAGCCAGGAACGCAACTGCAGGTGGTCGTCGCCGAGCTCAAAGGAAGGTGTGGTGGTCACTGCTGGACAGTACTCATACTGAGCCGATGAGCCCCGACCTCTCGCGGTACGACGACTGGATGGAGTGGCTGCGCGCACGGGCCGAGGAGGACGGTGACCTGCTGGCGGTCTGGGTCGCTGGCTCTGCGGTTACCGGCGGTTGGGACGAGTGCTCCGACCTCGACGTCGACGGGTTGTGCAGGCCGGGCACCGTCCATCAGGTCTATGCCCGGACGCTTGGCCGGGCCCGGACCGACTTCGAGCTGCCCGACGTCTGGGAGCTACCGCTGTCGACCTACCCCGACGGCCGCCAGTGCGTCGTCAACCTGCACCCGCGGCCAGGTCTGCTGGACCAGCCCACGCGGATGATCGACCTGCACCTGTCAGACCTGTCCGACGCGCACCGGTTCGTGGATGTCCGCCGCCATGGCCGCCCGATGGTGCTCCATGACCCCCAGGGCCTGGTCGAGGTGCGCGACGACGACGCGGAGCTGCAGGCAGCGCAGGCCGCGGAGGCAGTCGACCAGGTGCGCCAACGCCGGGCCACCGGCGAGTGGCTGGTCAACAGGGCGATCCGGCGGGGCCATCTGGCCGAGGCCGTGGACCTGTACCTGCGGTTCGCGCTCGGGCCGGTGGTGCGGCTGCTCCGGGTGCAGCACTGCCCCTGGCGGCACGACTACGGGCTGCGCTACCTGCGGGAGGACCTGCCCCTCGACGTAGCCGAGCGGGTCGAGTCACTGGTCCCGGTCGACGGTGACCTGACCGACCTGACGGAGCGATGCTTCGCCTGGCTCGACGACCTGCTGGCAGCCTGCTGACGACCAGCCCCAGGATAGGGGGCCCGGGCCGTCGGCTACCGGCTCAGTTGGCGAGCCACTCCGCGTACGCGTCGAAGGTGTAGGGCCGGCCGAGGAAGTCGGCGACCAGGTCGGCGGCGTCCTTGGTGCCCCCGGGGGCAAGCACGCGGTCGCGGTAGCGGCCGGCGATCTTTGCGTCGAACAGGTTGTCGGAGTCGAAGGCGCTGAAAAGGTCCTTCGCGATGACCATCGACCACATGTAGGTGTAGTAGCCCGAGCTGTAGCCGCCGAGGTGGCCGAAACTGGCGAACATCTGGGTGCCATCGATGTAGGGGAAGGCCGCATACCTCGCCTGGAGCTCCTTCATCCGGGCGACCAGGTCGTCGGGGCGCTCGGTGTGGAACCAGTACGACATCGATGCATAGAACATCTGCGTCCGGGCGTAGATGCCCTTGCCGAAGTCGTCGCCCTGGCGCATCCGCTCCACCAGATCGGACGGGATCGGCTCACCGGCCCCGTTGGTCGCGAAGCTCTGCAGGACGGTGGCGTCCCAGGCCCACTCCTCGAGCATCTGGCTCGGCGCCTCGACGAAGTCCCACTCCGTCGCGACCCCGGCAAAGCGGGTCCACTGCGCCCGACCGCCGAGGATGTGGTGCACCAGGTGGCCGAACTCGTGGAACAGCGTGACCACGTGGTCGTGCTCCATCAGCTGCCGGGAGAAGTTGCAGACCAGCACGCCCTCCGGCAGCTGCCGACCAGCGAGTCCCTCGGTCAGCGTGAACTGCGCTGCGTGGTTGAACTTGCCCTTCCGCGGGTGCAGGTCGAGGAAGATCCGGCCGCGGGGGAGTGACCGGGCCGCGTCGTCGCCCTCGACGTCGAACACGTCGTAGGCCGCCACCTCGTCGTCCCACAACGCCACGTCGGTCACCGGCTCGTAGCGGACCCCGAACAGGCGACCGGTCACGTCGAGCAGTCCGCTGCGCACCTTGGCGAAGTCGAAGTAGGTGCGCACCAGCTGGGAATCGACCTCGAACCGGTCCTTGCGGACCTGCTCCATGTAGTACTGGCTGTTGGCGGAGTCGATCACCTGGGCATCGGGCACGTCCTGCCGGTACCGCTCGAGCAGCACCTCGAGGTCGCGTCGCATGGGCTCCTCGGCCGCCGCTGCGATCTTCTCGATGAACTCCGGGATCGCCGGCCCCTTCTTGATCATCTTCACGTCGGCGTCGAACGACGCCCAGTCGTCGTAGCCCACCAGGTTGGCCATCTCGTGGCGCAGCGCGAAGAGCTCCTTCAGCAGCTCATCGTTCTGCGGCCACCCGACGGTGAGGAAGGCGACCGCCATGTCGCGGCGCACGTCGGCGTCGTGCGCATACATCCGAGTCGGGACCGAGTCTGGGTAGTCGGTGGTCACCGTGACCAGTCCGTCGTCGTCGGCTGGGTGTGCCTGCAGCCAGTCGGCGGGCAGGCCGGCGAGGCGCTCCGGGGCCACGCGGATGGAGCGGGTGTCGTTCCTGATGTTCTTGCTGAACTCCTGGTCGACCTCGGTCATCCGTTCCTGGATCTTGGTGATCCGAGCCCGGGTCTCCTCGTCCTGGTCGACACCGGACCGCGAGAAGTCCTGGAGGATCTTGTCCAGCAGTCTCCGGGCCTGCTCGTCGAGGCCCTGCCCCTCCGCTGGCTGGGCCTCGAGCGCCGCGAAGACCTCGTAGAGGTCGCGGTCGAGGCTGAGCTCGGTGACCAGCCGGTGCACGTCCTGCTCGGCCTTCTCGGCCGCGTCGCGGACGGCTTCGTCGGGGTGCACGTTGCTGAAGAGCGAGCCCATGGCCGCCGCGTTGCTCAGGTGCAGGCTGGCCTCGTCGTACTGCTGCAGCGTGGCCAGGGCATCGCCCGGCGGGTCGGACTTGAGCTGGTCGACCAGCTCACGGGCTTTCGCGATGCCGTCTGCGGCACGGGCGTTGACCCACGCCTCGGCGTGCTCGTTGTCGGGCAGGGTCAGCGGGGAGGTCTGCTGGGTCACGGACCCAGCCTGCCACGCACCCTGACGAGGGGTCGTGCCTATCGGCCCAGCAGGCCGCGTCTTCGGGTGAGGAACGCCCGCTCGGCGGGGTTGTCCGTGGCACCGATGGCGAGTGCGTAGGCGTACCGCGCCTCGGCGCTGCGGAGTCCGACCCTCAGGCCTCGGGCTCGGCCTGGAAGGGCCGGACCTCGACCTTGCCCTGGCAGGCAGCAGAGCCATCCTTGGCCCACGCCAGAGCGGCGTCGAGATCAGGAGCCTCGATCACCCAGAAGCCACCGAGGTACTCCTTGGACTCCGCGTAGGGCCCGTCGGTGACGATCGGTGCCGCACCGGAGCTGTCGACCGTCGTCGCCTGGTCCGGAGGCGTCAGTCCGCCGGCGAACACCCAGGCGCCGGCGGCTTGCAGCTTCTCGTTGAAGGCGCTGACCGCTTCGTAGATCGGCTGGATGTCCTCCGGTGCCATGGTCTCCATCGTGGGCGACTCGGCGGTGTCATGGGGCACGGACAGCAGGTACTGGGTCATTGCGTTCTCCTCATCTTGGGGGCGCCCTATCTGGCGCCGCTCACCCTCTCCACGAACGGGCGGGACCTGATACGACAGCATCGCCACAACTTTTTCAGACTTTTCTGCGCTGGCTGTTCGAGACCTTCTGAGAATCCTGCCTCCCGGACCTGAGCAACCGGCGCCGCTGTGATTCCTCAGAGGTGGGGACCAGCGTCAGCCTCCGATCTCATCGGGGAGGGCCGTAGATTGTCGCGTCGTGCGGATGCGAGGGTTGGTGGCGGACACGCGTCCGTTCCGCAACGACCACTTCCGCCGCTTGTGGACCGCCAACATCGTCACGGTCATCGGTGCGCAGCTGACGGTGGTGGCGGTGCCGGCACAGATCTACGTCGAGACAGGGTCGTCGGCGTACGTCGGCCTCACCGGCGTCTTCGGTCTGGTGCCGCTGGTCGTCTTCGGGCTGTACGGCGGCGCCCTGGCTGATGTCTTCGACCGCCGGACGATCCTGATCTGCACGACGCTCGGACTGATCGGCACCAGCACCCTGTTCTGGGCGCAGGCCGCCCTGGGCGGTGACAACGTCTGGCTGCTCCTCTGCCTGTTCGCGGTGCAGCAGGCGTTCTTCGCGGTCAACCAACCGACTCGCAGTGCCGTGCTCCCCAAGCTGCTCCCGCCCGACCAGCTGCCGGCGGGCAACTCGCTGAACATGACCGTGATGCAGGCCGGCGCCATCGCTGGGCCGCTGGTCGCCGGTGCGCTGATTCCGCTGATCGGACTCGAGTGGCTCTACCTGATCGACAGCGTCACCCTCCTCGCCACGCTCGGTGCCGTGCTGCGGCTGCCGGCACTGCCGATCGAGGGCATCATCTCTCGCGCGCCCGGGCTCGGCTCGGTCGTGGAGGGCTTCAGCTACCTACGCACCCAACCGGTGCTGATGATGTCCTTCGTCGTCGACATCATCGCGATGGTCTTCGGGATGCCGCGCGCACTCTTCCCACAGATCGCGCACGAGAGCTTCCTCGGCCCTGAGGAAGGTGGGTGGGCATTCGCCGCGCTCTTCGCCGCCATCCCGGTCGGGGCGGTGATCGGCGGCGTGCTCTCCGGCTGGGTTTCGCGGGTCGCTGCGCAGGGGCGCGCGATCATCGTGTGCATCCTGGTCTGGGGTCTGGCGATGGTCGGCTTCGGAGTCGCGGTAGGCCTGGCCGACCTCGGGCGGTCATGGCACACACCGATGCTCGCCGTGGCGGTGGGCATGCTGATGCTCGGCGGTGCCGCCGACATGGCCTCGGCGGCGTTCCGGGTCAGCATGCTGCAGAGCGCTGCGTCCGACGAGCTGCGCGGACGCCTGCAGGGCATCTTCATCGTGGTTGTGGCGGGCGGGCCCCGGGTCGCCGACGTCGTGCACGGCGCCTCCGCGGCCATGGTCGGCACGGCGACGGCCGCCGCCGGCGGTGGCGTGCTGGTGGTCGTGCTCACCGTGGTCGCGGCCCTCGCGGTGCCGTCGTTCGTGCGCTACCGCGTGGTCAACGGTCGGCCGGCGTAGCCGCCACCGACGGCGTCACGAAGCGCTCGACCATCGCCCGCTCGTCCGCTTCGTCGCGGCCGGGCATCGTGATGAGCGAAAGGATTACCCGCACCGTCCACCGGACGGCCCCGGTGTCGCCCAGCACGGACATGCCGAGTGCTTCGATCACCGCCGATGACTGGGCCAGGTCGGCCGACAGGGAGACGTCTTCTTCACGGAACCACGCCGCAAGCGTCGGCGTCGACCGGACCTGTCGGACGGCGCTGAGCACCGCCGTTGTCACCCGCTCGGCCGGGTCGTCGATCTCCCGCACCTCGGCGGCGACCAGCTCCCCGACCCGCAGCGCCTCCCGGTGCACGAACGCGACGTGCAGCTGCCCGCGGTCGGCGAAGTAGCGGTAGAGCGTCGCGCGCGAGCATCCTGCTGCCGTGGCGATCTCACCCATCCCCACGCGGGCGACACCCTGCTCGACAAAGAGGTCCGCAGCCGCGTCGAGGATCCGCTGGGCGGCGAGCTGCGCGCGCTCGTCGCCGAGCCAGCCGCTCATCCCAGGCACCTCACCGGGTCAGGAACGGCACCGAGGCCGGCCGACGAACATAGGGTCCCGGAGCGTAGACCACAGCGTCGATGTCGACCTCGAACTCCGGGCAGCGGGCAAGCAGCTCCTCGAGGGCCACCCGAGCCTGCATCTTCGCGGCGTTGGCGCCGAGACAGAAGTGGTTGCCTTGCCCGAAGGTCAAGATCTGTCCAGGTCGACGGCGCACGTTGAGCTCCTCGGCATCGGACCCGTACTTCCGCGGATCCCGGTTGGCGGCGGCGTACAGGAGCAGCGCCTTGCGCCCGGCTGGGATGGTGCCGCCGTCGAGCTCCACGTCGCGGGTGGCCGTGCGGGCCAGCGCCTGCACCGGGGAGGTGAGCCGCAGGAGCTCCTCGACCGCGTCCTTGACCAGCTCCGGCTTGTCGACGAGAAGGGCCCGCTGGTCGGGGTGCTGGTGGAGGAGCTGGACGGCTCCGCCCAACATGCCGGTGGTGGTGTCGTTGCCACCGGTGACCATCGTGAAGACGTAGGCCAGGATCGACATCAGACCACGGTCGTCGTCACCGACCCCGCTGGCCACCAGCTGGGAGACGGTGTCGTCGCCGGGCTCCCTCCGGCGGCGCTCGATCAGCTCGGCGAAGTAGGCCAGCATCTGCGTCACCGCCTCCGAGGCGCCCGGGGCATTGCCTGACGAGGCGGCGGACACGATCGGCTCGGTCCACCCGTCGAACTGCTGGCGGTCCTCCTCGGGCACCCCCACGTAGTGCGCGACGACCATGCTGGGCAGGGGCTTGAAGAGCTCGGCCACGATGTCTCCCCCGCCCGCTTCGACCAGACGATCCAACCGCTCGCGGACGAACGCGCGCACCGCCGGCTCGACGCTGACCACCTGCCGCGGCGTGAAGCCGCGAGAGACCAGGCGTCGGAACGTCGTGTGGTCGGGTGGGTCCAGCATCACCATCGGTGGGTTGTCGGCCATGCCGAGCTTCTCCAGCTCGCCGTACTCCACCGAGAGCCCGTCGGCGCTGCTGAACGTCGCCGCGTCGGTCGCCGCCGCGATCACGTCGGCGTGCCGGCTCAGCACGAAGTAGTCGTGCTCCGGACGCTGCTCCGGCACGACGTGGTGCACCGGGTCGTGGTCGCGCAGCGCGGCGTACATCTGCCAGGGGCTGCGCCACGCCTCACCCCCACCGGGCCGGTAGGCGACCTCAGGCGACAGAACTGATCTCATGTCCCCATCGTGAGACATTCCATTCTGTTTGTCTACGGCCAGGCCCAGCCACGACGCCGATGAGTTCTCCTGTCGGTAGCGGTCTCTACGCTGTCGGAGCGACGAGAGGGAGATGCGATGGGTGACATGATCCTGGCCACCGGCCTGGCCAAGAAGTACAAGAAGGTCGAGGCTCTCAAGGGTCTCGACCTAGCAGTGCCGGAGGGCAAGGTACTGGCGCTGCTCGGGCCCAACGGAGCGGGCAAGACCACGGCGGTGCGGGTGCTGGCGACGTTGATCCAGCCCGATTCCGGCAGTGCTTCGATCGCTGGCGTCGACGTGCTGGCCGACCCTGCGGGCGTGCGCGCCCGGATCGGACTGTCGGGGCAGTACGCCGCGGTCGACGAGCACCTGACCGGCTACGAGAACCTCGAGATGGTCGGCCGGCTCTACGGCCTGAGCAAGGCCCGGTCACGCGACCGGGCGCGCGAGCTGCTGGAGCGGTTCGATCTCGCCGAAGCCGCCGACCGGCCGTCGAAGACCTACAGCGGCGGCATGCGTCGTCGCCTCGACCTGGCCGGTGCGTTGGTGGCCGCCCCACCGGTGCTGATCCTCGACGAACCGACGACCGGCCTCGACGTGCGCGCCCGCCAGCAGATGTGGGACGTGATCCGCGATCTCGTCTCGGGCGGAGCCACCCTGCTGCTGACTACCCAGTACCTCGAAGAGGCCGATCGTCTGGCCGACGACATCGTGGTGATCGACCACGGGACCGCGATCGCGCGCGGCACGGCCGACGAGCTGAAGTCGCAGATCGGTGGAGAACGGATCGAGCTGGTGCTGTCCGACGCAACCCAGCGCGACGTCGCCACCCGAGTGCTGGGCGACGCGGCCATCGGCGAGATCTCGGTCGGCGACAACGGTCGTGCGTTGAGCGTGGCGGTCGAGGACGGTCAGCCGGCACTGCTGCGCGTGCTGCGCGGCTTCGAGGCGGAGAAGATCGAGGTGCTCGACATCGGCCTGCGCCGGCCGACCCTGGATGACGTGTTCCTCGCTCTGACCGGGCACGCCGCCGAGGTGGACGAGACCGAGGACAAGACCCCGACGGCGACCGAGGAGGTGCCGGCATGAGTGCCGTGCGAGACAACTATCAGGACGGGACCCGGGACGGGACTCGGGACGGGGCTCGGAACGGGGACGGCATCGTCCGCAAGGGCGGTGTCCTCAGCGCCTTGCTCGACGGCTGGGTAGTGGCCAAGCGCAACCTGATCAAGATCAAACGGGTGCCGGACATCCTGGTCTTCGTCCTGATCTCACCGATCATGTTCGTGCTGCTGTTCTCCTACGTCTTCGGTGGTGCGATCGATGTGCCGGGAGACATCGACTACAAGGAGTTCCTGGTCCCGGGCATCTTCGTCCAGACCGTGGTGTTCGGCGCGACGTTCACCGGCTACGGACTGGCCGACGACATGCAGAAGGGCATCATCGACCGGTTCAAGTCGCTGCCGATGTCGCGGTCGGCGGTGCTGGTCGGCCGCACCACGTCCGACGTGTTCTACAACGTGATCACCCTGGTGATCATGGCGCTGACCGGGTTGTTGGTCGGCTGGCGGATTCGCGAGGGCCTGGTCGACGCGCTGCTCGGGTTCCTGCTGCTCTTGACGTTCGCCTACGCGATCAGCTGGATCATGGCGTACGTCGGTCTGCTGGTGCCCAGCGTGGAGGTTGTCAACAACGCCTCGTTCATCGTGATCATGCCGCTCACGTTCGTCTCCAACGCGTTCGTGCCGCAGGAGTCGTTCTCCGGCGTGCTGCAGACGTTCGTGGAGTGGAACCCGGTCTCCACCGTTGCTCTGGCCTGTCGAGACCTGTTCGGCAACACCGACCCCAGCGTGGCCATCCCCGATGCCTGGTCGATGCAGAACCCAGTCATCTACTCGCTGCTCTGGGCGATTGCCGTCGTTGCCGTCTTCGCACCACTCTCGGTCCGCCAGTACCGCCTCTCCACCAGCAAGTGAGGGAAGCCCCTAGGGTGGCGCGGGTGATTCCGAGCGAGCAGATCGTCCGTGACTTCCTGTCCCTCCTCGAGACGGATCCGCCGGCGTCGGTGGCGCTGCTCCACGACGACGTGGAGTGGCGCAACACCGGCCTGCCCACGGTCCGCGGCAGGCAGCGCGTGGGCGGGATGCTGCGCGACATGCAGCAGCGCAACATCGGTTTCAAGGCGGTCACGCGCCATGCCGCCGGTAGCGGCGACGTCGTGCTCACCGACCGCACCGAC
>CAWCGY010000022.1:0-6102 GCA_963795155.1 uncultured Actinomycetota bacterium
GAGCAGGTTGCAGAACAGGCCGAGCATCGGTGGGATGAGCGCGCCGAGGAACGCGAACACGATCTTCTCGCCGTAGAACCTGGTCAGCGGGACGCGCAGCAGCGCCAGCTCCTTGGTCGGGGTGCGCGTCCACAGTGCCGGCGGGAGCACCCGGATCGCCCACAGGCCGACCCGTTCCTTGCCGCCTGTTGCCGCCTTCGTCGAGGCCCCCGACCCAGGCCGGGTCGGGGTGAGTCGGCCGAGTGCGTCGGCGAGATCCGGATCGGCGGGCAGTAGACGGATCACCAGAAGTGCCAGACCGAGGCCGATCAGGCCACCACTGACGACTGCAAGCTGCATGCCCAGCGGGAGGTCGGGGGTCATCGCGCACCGCCTTGGGAAACTCCGAGGATCCTGGGCAGCGGCCTGCCCAGCGCCATCTGCCGCATCCAGACCAAGGTGGCGACGTACGCCGAGAGCAGCAGCACGAGCACCAACTGCCCGATGGGACTTGCGTAGGGCTCGACGTACGACCCCGAGACGGCTAGTACGAGCAGGACGCCCGCGCTGATGATCGTCACCCAGCGGGCAGTCGAGCGCGGCTTGGCCCGGTCGGCCTCAACCTGACGCCGCGCCCGAACATCGGCAGCCACCGACTCCGCCAGCCCGTTCAGCACGCTGGCCAGTCCAGCGCCGCGACGACGCGCGCCGAGAATGAGGTTCGCAGCGACGAGATCCCCGGTCGCGTCGTCGAGCTCGTCGGCGAACGCCCGCAACGCATCCTCGGTCGCCCACCGCGCGCGCAGCCGGGCCACCAGTCGGGTGACCTCCGGCGCGATCGGCTCCGGAACAGAACGCAGGGTCGCCACGAGCGCCTGCTCCAGCCCGACGCCGACGGTGAGCACTCCGGACAGCGAGCGGGTCCACTCCTCCATGGCCTCCAACCGCTGGATGCGCGACACGGCCGGCGACGTCGCCAGCAACATCGGCAGCCCGATCACGGCGACCGGCCCGATCACAAGCGCGAGCACCCACCCGGTGACCCACCACGCCACGACCCCGGCAAGGAGCCCGGCAAGCAGGAGGAGCTTGGTCTGCCGCGAACACCACACGAGCCGCTGGAGCGGGCCGGGCCTCTTCGGAACCTTCGTCTCCTGCGGGTCGGTCGGCCACAGGCCGACGACCAGGCCGATCAGCCCCGCCACAAGCAGGGCACCGGCGAGGCCGGGAACAAGCGCGGTCATGGCCGGCCTCCGTCATAGGCCCGCTGGGCGGTGGCAAGGTAGCCGGCCAGGTCGAACCCGTCAGCGGTCAGCGCCCGGTACTCATCAGGCAGCACCGCCGGGACCGCAGTCCCGTCGGCGCCCGGGGCAAAGACGTGGGTGGTCGCATATCCGGTCTCGCGCTCCCCCGGGGTGACTGCGACGATCTCGGCCACCCTCCGGGTCCGCTCGAAGCTGCCGCCCTGGGTGGTGGTGCGAAGGTCGAGGTGGACAACCAGGTCGACGGTGGCGGCGAGCTTGCTTGTCGCCAGCTCCTGGGTGACTTGGGTGCCGGCCTCCATCGCGCAGGTGACCAGCTTGCGAATGGCCGCGACGGCATCGGTGGCGTGCGTGGTGGAGATCGAGCCAGTGCCGGACTCCATCGCCTTGATCATGGCCCAGACCTCCTTGCCGCGGACCTCGCCGACGATCTGGCGGGAGAGGTTGAACCGGAAGGAGTCGTAGAGAGCGTCGACGAGGGTGTACTCGCCAGCCTGGCGGCCGTCGGAGCCGCGCTCACCTGAGCCGGGTCGTGCCTCCCATGCCTTCACGATCTTGTGCCGGTCACGCATCTCGTGGAGGTGCAGCTCGTACTCGGTCTCGAAGGTGCCGATCGCCTCCAGGTAGTCGATCTCGGCGCACAGCGCACGCACCAGCGTCGTCTTGCCGGCTCCCTGGCACCCCGACACCACGATCGACCGGCGTGCCCTGACCGCTGCCCGCAGGAACGAGGCGGCCACCGGCGTGAGCATGCTGCGCGCGACCAGGTCGTCGAGGGTCACCTCCATCAGCCGGTGGCGCCGGATGACGACCGACGGCACCGGTGTCACCCAGGCGGCTGCGGCCAGCCGGGCGCCGCCGTCCAGCCGCAGGTGCAAGCGCGGCTGGGCCTCTGAGAAGCCGCGGGCATTGACCTCGCTGCGGGAGGCGAGAAAGACCAGGAAGTCGATCAGCTCCTCGTCGGAGTCCGCCACTGCAGGCGCGTCGATCTGGGAGCCGTCGATGAGCTCGAGTACGACGTTGTCGTGACCGGTGATGATGATGTTCTCCACCCTGTCGTCGTCGACCAGGGGCTGCAGCCGACCGAGCCGGAACAGTGAGTCGAAGACCGCCCGGGCGAGCGCGTTCTGCTGCGAGACCGACCAAGCGGGACGGCCGGCGTTCACGGTCTCGGCGAGCGCAGCCTCGATCAGGTCGAGCACGATCGAGCGGCCCAGCTCCTGCTGAGCGGCCCTGTCGAGCCGCCCCCGGTCTGCGGCGACCGCCTGGCTGAGCTGCTCCGAGGCCTGTGACCGCAGCGCCGCCACCAGGCCCCAGTCGACCTCCGCGACGGCCTCGCCATCCCCTTGTGCCTCGAGCTGGGGCCGCGGATGCCGGTTGGTCGTCGACCGGATCTGCGGGGGCGGCTCGGGCTCTCGCGTTGGCCGAGCAAACAGCGGCAGCGTTGAAGGGTCGTCCGGGAGGCCCGCCTCTTGGCCGGTGTCGCGGATCGTCTCGCTGGTCATGAGGAGGCTCCCCCGATGAGCAACTCGGCCCGGATGCGGCGGACGTGCCCGTTGGTGGCTTCGACGGCCGCTCGCAAGCTCCGAGCCAGCCGGCTGGTCTCGAACCGACTCGGTGGCGTGGCGCCACGGTGATAGACCGCAGCGGCATCGGGGTCGTCAGCGATCGCGGCGAGGACCGGGAGGCCGAGCACTTTGGAGACCTCCGCCGAACGGTAGGGCTGCCCCTCACCGACAAGGACGACGACGCGGTGATCCAGTCCGGTGGAGTCCCGGCGTAGGGATTCCGCCCACGAGCGGGCTGCGGCCAACGCCGGCAAGTTCGTACGGGTCAGCAGCAGCGTGAGGTCGGCCCGCTCGAGCAGGGGCTCGGGCGAGCCGACCAGGCCGAGGCGGCCCGCATCGACGATGACGTCCTGTCCGGAGGACTCCAGGTCGGCCAATGCCTCGGCCAGGGGTTCCCACGACTCGCGCAGCCCGCCGGCCTGATGGTGAGAGCGAGTGCCAGCGAGGAACGACACGTGGGTGCCCTCGATCTGCCGGACCACCGAGGACAGCGCGTCATCGAGATCGATGGCCGACCAGGCCAGCTCGATCAGCCCACCGTCGTACTCCCGAGTCCCGCGAAAGAAGCCGGACAACAGGCCTGAGCCACCGGTCGGGTCCGCCTCGACAACAAGCACAGGCCGGGGCCACGACATCGCCAGGCCCAGGGTGGTCGTCGTCACGCCCGGAGATCCGGACGCCGAGGTGAGCGCGATGACAGCCATCAACGGTCCCTTGAATCGAGAACCAGGGCGACGTTCCCGGTGGCGACACGCGCCGCCAGGAGGGATGCCTCCGCATGCGGCACGAGAAGGTCAACGACGGTCTGGCCGGTCTCGGAGTCGTGGTGGATGCCTACGACCTCGGCCACACTGAAGTCCGGGGCGATCTTCGGGGTCTCGCCGTCCTGCCCGGGCGTCACCACCAGCCGGACCAGGTCGCCAGCCATCAGCGTCTCGCCCGGAGCCTGCTCGGGCTTCAGCGCCACCCCGACCAGCGACTCCCCAGCCGCGGGGATGGACCCTTCCTGAACCAGATCCGGGGTCAGCAGACCGCCAGCCGCGATGTCGAGGGCCGCGCGCTGGCCAGTCACATCGTCGGCCGACGATGCAGGCAATGAGGCAAGTGCCGAGTCGTGACTGATCCGCGCCGTCGTCAGGTCCTCGGCTTCGATCACCGAGCCGCGAGGGATCTCGGCCGTAGCCACCAGCACCTGCTGGGTGCTCGTCGACGACGACCACGCCCAGGCCGCGAGGACCGCGCCCGTGCAGACTGCGGTGATGGCACCGGCCACGATGGCGGGCCGCCGTCGGAGCTTCGGCGGAGGCACAAGTGGGGGTCCGGAGAGGTCCGCCTCGCCGTTCAATGCGTCGTTCTGCTGTGTGGTTGTGTTGCTCATCCCAACCCACTCCCGAATCGTCAGCTCGTCGTCAGCTCACGAGCACCTGTGCCTCCCCGACTGCGATCTGTACTGATCGCTCCAGTCCGTCCATCCGAATGACTCCGCTCTGGCCGGCTCCCTGCCATCGCACAATCCAGTCGGTCAGCGCCGTGACCGTGTACCGGTCCCCCGGCGCGCCAGCGCTGGATCGTTGATAAACGTGTCCGCAGTCGGGCGACGGCTTCATGCCGAAGCTCGGTTTGTACGGCGTGCCCGCGGTGTGGCACACGACCTCGGCGCCGTCGCCCATCACCCAGGTGACCTTGTCGACCTCGGCGGTCGCGGTGACGGTGATGCCGCCAGCCGAGGCCGAAGCACTGTTCGGGCCGAAGGTGTGCTCGTCGGGGTGGTCGGCCCACATCCACACCGGCATGCCGACCAGGCCGATGGAGCCCTCTCCTGGTTCGGGCGCGATGCCGATGTTGATCGCCGAGAGGTTCATCTGGTCGACCGCCAAGCGTGCCACCTCACCCGGCGAAGGCCCGGCCCCCGAAGGCGGTGGAGGCTCGGCCAACCAGATCGACACGGCCGTGCCGGTCTGCGGCTGGAAACACTGATAGACGGCTCCGCCCTCGACGTAGGCGCCCTCCCAGAAGGGCGCGGTCGGAGGCGGCTGAGGGTCGAGACGCTCGATGTAGCAGTCATACGAGTTGCTCCAATACCCATGGTCACTGGTGCATGGCACCGGCCCCGCGGCCGGGCCTGACGGTCCTTGAGGGGCCGGATCCCAGTAGCACGGAGACCCACCGTCGGTCTGCTCCGGGCCGTCGTCCTCGGCCGAAGTCTCCGGCCCCGGCTCCGGCTGGACCACGATCACGCACATCCCGGACTCCGGGTCGACGTACCCGCACTCGGTACCCCCATCAGCGAAACCTGGTGCGACGGCAAGCGACAACAGACCCGCCACGGCGAGCGGGAGGAGGAGAGCCCACGTCAGGGTGCGTCGCATGGCGGTTGCTCGAGGTTCTCGCTGGTGGCGACGCGCCATGCGCCGTTGCGATCTGCTTCCCACTCGTAGTTGGAGACCGAGTGACGCACCCAGCCCCTGTCAGGCCGGTCGTCCGGGACAACGCTCTTGCCGTCGGCACCGACGATGTCGACGGCGGTCACGTCGTAGCAGACGTCGACCACAACGGTCGGCACGCGACCGGCCTTGGGGTCTGAGTTGTCGAGAGTGACCGACTCGACCGTCAAGTCGGCGATGCGCGTATCGCCGACTTGACGCAGCCCCTCGCTTCCGTTGTGTACGCAGGAAGTTTTCCTGGGCGGCGAGATCGGTGCTTATCGAGACCGACCGCAGCCTCCTCAGCGGTGTCGCGGGGTCCTGCCGGAGCTCGCTCCGGATGGCGTAGTACTTCTGGAGGACTTCGGTCGCCGCCTGCGAGGCGACTTCGCTTTCAGAGGGCGGGGTCGCGGTGTCGGCCGGCGTGGGCGAGGTCGCGGTGGCCGTCTCGGTCGGCTCGTTGCCCGTCTCGGCGGACCCGTCCGAGCACGCGCCGAGGACGAGCAGCATCGACGACGCTGCTGCCAGTTGCTTCGCTCGTCCTACCTGCCGCATGACCCCGATCTCCTGCCCACCATCGCGGGCAGGGTGCCCGAGAAGGCCGCAGACCACGCCCAACATCCGGGTCGGCATGAGCGCGAGTACGTCCTTTGTGCCACGTCCTACCCCCGTAGCGCAATGGTTGAGACTGTCCGAAATCGGCTCGCGTACCGATTTGCTCCACTTCCCTTCCACCTCCACCTGTTCCCTCCCTCTCCTCGAAATCGCCCCACACCTCTGGCTGAGCGAGGGGCGGTCAGTGGCCGCGGGCAGCGGCCGGGCCTGATCTCGGATTACGACACGAACTTCCACATCAGCAAGGTGGACGGC
>CAWCGY010000023.1:0-527901 GCA_963795155.1 uncultured Actinomycetota bacterium
CCGCGGCGTCCTCGCCAAGGACACGCACGGCTCGACGATCCGCCTCGCGCCCCCGCTGGTCATTTCCGAGGAGGACCTCTCCTGGGGCCTCGACCAGCTCGCGGACGTGGTCTCTGGCTGAACCGGATTTCTCAGGACGGTGGACGAACGGGGCTGCTCGGTACATGTACTGGGCAACCGATCACCTGCCTGAGGAGTAGCGATGTCTTCGTTCGACGAGCAGCTTGCGCTGTCTTCGCCCCCCGTGCCCGCTCGGTCACCCGAGCTCGACGCTGAGCTCGCTCGCGTCATTGTCCAAGCCGAGGGCGTCGCGCTGCGGCGACGGCGGCTCCGCGGCAGGAGCGCGGCGATCGCGGGCGCGGTGGTGTTGGGAGCACTCGGAGCCGGAGGTGCCGCAACGGCGGGCGGGCTCCTTCCGTGGTACGACTCGGCGCCGTCGCATGGCGTCGTGACCATCTCGACGGGCACTCGATGCAACGTGACGTTTGGCATCAAGCAGCACGTCGACCCTGCCGCTCCGATCACCGATGACCTCCGGGCGCGAGTGACGACCGCAGCCGAGAAGTATCTGGAGAGCTTCGACTTCTCGACACTGGACGTCCTTCACGCAACAACGTCGCTGGCCCCGCGTCCGGCACTGGACTCGGGGGTGAGTCCGGCAGTGTCAGTCGCCGACTACGAGATGGACACGGTTTACCAGGAGGTGGCGAGGCGTATCGACGCCGAGCTCGCCGCCCAACACCTGCCCATCACCTCCGTGAGCCTGTCGATGGCTAGTGATTGCGATGGCGACGACCAGTGACTGCCGTGGATCGGGCCACCGCACGCTCCGCGCTTCGTGACGCGTCGAGTGATCTGCTCGCCTACTTCGTGCGTCGCGTGGCGTCACCCGAGGACGCGGCCGATCTCTACGGGGACGTGATGCTGACGGCATGGAAGAAGATCGACAAGCTGCCCGAGCTCGCCGAGCGTCAACGCATGTGGTTGTTCGTGATCGCAGCGCACACGCTCAGCAACTACCGGCGATCCGCCTCTCGACGGATGGAGCTGACGGACCGACTTCGTCGACGTGTGGCCGCGACCACGCCGGATCCGCAGAACGCCTATGCCGTGCGCGATGCCGTGTTGCGACTCCACCGGGCCCAGCGTGAGTTGGTGATGCTCATTCATTGGGATGGCTTCAACATCGTGGAAGCGGCCGAGATTCTTGGCCTGAACGCGTCTACCGCACGCAGCCGCTACGCCGCAGCTCGCGAGGTGCTGCGCGACGCGTTGGTCGATCAGAGGACATAAGCCCTCCCCTGGCGATCAGGCGCCTAGCCGCCGGGCTGGGTGACCAGAGCCGGGAGCGAGCCGGCGATGATCGTCAGCAGCTCATCGCGGGAGACCTCGGACTTGGCTCCGGTGCGGTGCTGTGCGGCCCAGGTGATGGCCAGCTCTTCGGTCATCGCAGCCCACCCGCGGACGACCAGCCGGTTGCGCGGGGTGTCGGTGATCAGCTCGCCCTGGGCATCCTCGAGGAAGATCCGGTCGGTGAGCACGAAGCGGGCCTCGTCGTAGATCTCGCGCAGAGTCTCGTTGCCTCCAGCGGCGCCCTTGACCAGCGACAGGTAGCCCTCGTAGTTGGCGACCACGTAGTCGAGGTAGGCGGTGACCGAGGCCAACATCCGGTCCAGCGGTTCGCCATCCACCGGGGGCGCAGTCTGGGAGATCAGCTCGTCGCAGGCGCGGCGTACCACGGCCTCGTGGAAGGCATGCTTGTTGCCGAAGTAGTGGTAGAGCAGGCCGCGGGAGATGCCGGCCTCTTCGGCGAGCAGGTCGATCGAGAGCTCGTCGAGGGAACGGGTCGCCAGCAGCCGCACGCCGAGGTCGAGCAGCTGCGAGCGGCGCTCGTCGGGCGAGAGCCGGATACGTGTGGTTGCCGTCACGCATCGCATTCTATTGACACTTGTTCAATAAGGGCAATACCTTGGCTCCATGAGCAACCGTGAGGTCAAGCACCTGATCATCGGCGCAGGGTTCGCCGGCCTGTGCACCGCCATCAAGCTGGACGAAGATGGCGAGCGCGACTTCGTCGTGATCGAGCGCGGGGCGGACGTCGGTGGCACCTGGCGGGACAACACCTACCCCGGTGCCGCGTGCGACGTGCCGAGCCAGCTCTACTCGTTCTCCTTCGCGCCGAACCCCGACTGGTCGATGTCATTCTCCCCCCAGCCGGAGATCCAGGCCTACATCCGGAAGGTGGCGGACAAGTCCGGCACGCTGGACCGGTTCGTCTTCCACACCTCGGTCGACGACGCCCGTTGGGACGACGACGCGCAGCGTTGGGTCGTGCAGACCACGGCGGCCGACGGCAGCCAGCAGACCTACGCCGCCCGGATCCTCATCAGCGGGGCTGGCGGCCTCTCCGAGCCCAGGATCCCGGAGATCGACGGCATCGAGACCTTCCAGGGCGAGATCTTCCACTCCGCTCGCTGGAACCACGACATCGACCTGGCCGGCAAGCGCGTCGCGGTGATCGGCACCGGCGCCTCGTCGATCCAGATCGTGCCGGAGATCCAGAAGACTCTGCAGGAGACCGGCGGCCACCTGGACGTCTACCAGCGCACGGCGCCGTACGTGATGCCGCGCAACGACCGGAAGTACGGCAAGCTCGAACGGCTCGCCCTCAAGCGCCTTCCCGGCCTGCAGTCCCTGTACCGCAACGCGATCTACTGGGGCCGTGAGTGCTACGTGCCGGGCTTCACCCTGCAGCCGAAGCTCGCAACGCCGGCCAAGAAGCTGGCCCTGCGCAACATCGCGACCGGCATCCAGGACCCCGAGCTCCGCGCGAAGGTCACGCCGACCTTCGAGATCGGCTGCAAGCGGATCCTGATCTCCAACACCTACTACCCCGCCCTGGCGGCCGACAACGTCGAGCTGGTGACCGACGGAATTACCAAGGTCACCGGCGACGCGATCGTCACCGCCGACGGGGTCGAGCGGCCGATCGACGTGCTCATCGTCGCGACCGGCTTCTTCACCACCGAGCTGCCCATCACCGAGCACCTCGTGGGGCGCAGCGGCAGGAGCCTCGCCGAGAGCTGGAGCGAGACCGGTATGGCCGCTTACAAAGGTTCGACGATCCCCGACTTCCCGAACCTCTTCATGATCGTCGGTCCCAACACCGGGCTGGGCCACTCGAGCATGGTCTACATGATCGAGTCCCAGGTGAACTACATCCGCGAGGCGATCCGGACGATGCGACACAACGACTACGCCGTGGTCGAGGTGAGCCCCGAGGCGGTGTCGAGCTACAACGCCGACATCCAGCGCCGGATGAAGCGCACGGTGTGGACCACTGGTGGCTGTGCGAGCTGGTACATGGATGCACACGGCAACAACACCACCCTGTGGCCGCGCACCACGTTCGCCTTCCGCGCACTGACCAAGCAGTTCGACGTCGCGGCCTACCGCGTCGAGGCACCCATCAGCTCGTCCATCTCCCAGGAGGTCTCCGCATGAAGACGCTCGATGACAAGGTGGTCGTGATCACCGGCGCCGGCTCCGGCATCGGCCGCGCCCTCGCGCTCAACCTCGCGGCCCGTGGCTCGCTGCTCGCCATCTCCGACGTCGATGAGGTCGGCTTGGCCGAGACCGTCGACCTGGTGAAGGCTGCCGGGGCCAAGGAGGTCCGCAGCGACCGGCTCGACGTCGCCGACCGCGACGCGATGATCGCCTACGCGGCAGCGGTGGCCGAGCAGTTCGGCCGGGTCAACGTGATCATCAACAACGCTGGCGTGGCGCTCGCCGGTGACCTGAACGATCTCGAGTACCGCGACATCGACTGGATCCTCGGCATCAACCTCAACGGCGTGCTCAGCGGCACCAAGGAGTTCCTGCCTCACCTGATCGCTTCCGGCGACGGTCATGTCGTGAACCTGTCGTCGCTCTTCGGTCTGGTGTCGATGCCGGGCCAGTCGATCTACAACGCCACCAAGTACGCCGTCCGCGGCATGAGTGAGGCGCTGCGCATAGAGATGCTCATCGCCGGCCACAACGTCGGTGTCACCTCGGTGCACCCCGGTGGCATCAAGACCGCGATCGCCCGCAACGCCCGGGTCTCGGCCAAGGAAGACAAGGCGGCCACGGCCAAGCTGTTCGACAACAAGCTCGCGAAGATGACCCCCGATCGGGCCGCCGAGATCATCGTCGCCGGCGTCTTGAAGAACAAGTCACGCGTGCTCGTGGGCATCGACGCCCACGCGCTGCACACCTTCAGCAAGTTCGCCGGCTCGCGTTACCAGAACGTCATCGCCCGGGTCTCCAAGCGCGTGCTGCCAGACAAGGCCACGATCCTCTGAGGTAGAACGGCATGGTGAGCCTCTCCCCGGGTGACGACGTCCGCTGCGAGATGAGCAAGTGGGGCAATCGACCGCACTGGGCGTACGCGGCGACCATGCTCGGCAGCGACGAGCACGGTGACTGGATCGGCATCCCCAGCGGCACCGTGATGACCAGGCCCGGCATGGAGTTCATCAGCACGACCGACCAGGTCGGGCTGGTACCGGCGGCGCGCGCCGGTGGCGGACGAGGTTGGTGGGCAACCTTCCATGCGCCGGGCATCTGGGTGCACACCTACGTCGACATCACGACTCCGCCGACCTGGGACGGGTCGGTGGCCCGCGCGGTCGACCTCGACCTCGACGTGATCCGACCGGTCGAGGGTGAGGTCTTCGTCGACGACGAGGACGAGTTCGAGGAGCATCAGCGGGTCTTCGGCTACCCCCGAGCGATCATCGAGCAGGCGGAGCAGAGCTGCGTGTGGGTGCACGACGCAGTCCAGCGCCGGCTGCCACCCTTCGACGGGGCGTCAGCAGCGTGGCTCGCCCAGGTCTCGGCGGGCTGAACCTGACCCGGTCTGTGGAACGCTGATCCCGTGCGCATCGACTTCCACGGATCGTCCGAACCCACGCTCGGCGTGGAATGGGAGTTCGCCCTGGTCGATCGGAAGACGCGCGACCTCCGCAACGAGGCCTCCCACCTCTTCGCGCGGTCCCGGCACCGGCTGGCCAACCCCGACCTGCTGCACAAGGAGATGCTGCGCAACACCGTCGAGATCGTCACCGGCATCTGTCCCACGGTGCCCGACGCGATGGCCAGCCTGCGCGAGACGCTGTCGGTCGTCGTACCGGCTGGTGAGGAGATCGGGCTCGACCTCTTCGGCGGGGGAACGCATCCGTTTGCTTCGTGGACCGAGCAGGAGCTGACTCCGGGCCACCGCTACGAGGAGCTGGTCAACCGGACGCAGTGGTGGGGGCGCCAGATGTTGATCTGGGGCGTGCACGTGCACGTGGGGCTGCCCGAGCGAGACCGGGTGCTCCCGGTGCTCTCCTCGCTGCTCAACTACTACCCGCACCTGCAGGCGCTGTCGGCCTCCTCACCGATCTGGGCTGGGCTCGACACCGGTTATGCCTCCAACCGGGCACTGATGTTTCAGCAGCTGCCGACAGCCGGTCTGCCCTTCCAGTTCGAGACCTGGGCGGAGTTCGAGCGGTACGCCGGCGACCTGATGACCACCGGAGTGATCGAGGAGCTCACGGAGATCCGCTGGGACCTGCGGCCGGCCTGCCACCTCGGCACCCTCGAGAACCGGGTCTGCGACGGGGTCTCGACCTTCGACGACCTGGCCGCCCTGACCGCCTTGATGCACTGCCTGGTCGTCGACCTCGACACCCGGTTGGCCGCCGGCGAGACCCTGCCCACCATGCCGCCGTGGCACGTCCAGGAGAACAAGTGGCGGGCGGCCCGCTACGGCCTGGAGGCGATCGTGATCGTCGACGCGCACTCCAACGAGCGGCTGGTCACCGACGACCTCGCCGACCTGCTGGTGCGGCTCGAACCGGTCGCCGACCGGCTCGGCTGTGCAGCGGAGCTGGCCGGGGTGGCCGACATCCCGGTGCGTGGAGCGTCGTACCAGCGGCAGCGGGCGGTGGCCGAGCGCACCGATCAGGACCTGGTCGCCGTCGTCGACTCGGTGGTCGCTGAGCTGCGGGCCGGGCTGGCCTAGTAACCCCCCTCGGGCGGCACCATCTCAAGCCGGACGCCGAGCAGCCGCACCGGACGGTCCTTCTCGACCCGGTCGAGCAGTGCCGATGCCGCGTCGGCGAGGACATCGGGGTCGTTGGTGGGTTCGGGCAGCTTGTGGCTGCGGCTGAGCGTGATGAATGGCCGGTAGCGGAGCTTCAGCCCGACCCGAAACGCCGGCCGCCCCTCGCGGTCGATGTCGTCGACCACACGCCGGGTGATCCGTCGCACCGCAGCCTCGACCTCGGACCAGTCGTGGAGGTCCTCCTGGAAGGTCTCCTCCCGGCCGTGCGCCCGCGGCACCCACGGCGTCGCGTCGACCGGGCTGGGGTCGACACCACGCCCGAGCCGGTGGAACCACGGCCCCATCGTCGGCCCGAGCTCGGCGGCCAGCAGCCGTGCGTCTGAGGTGGCCAGCTGCTCGACCGTGTCGATGCCGAGCGAGGTGAGCTTCTTGGCGGTCTTGGCGCCGATCCCCCACAGCGCCCGGGTCTCGCGCTGGCCCATCTCCTCGAACCAGGATGCGTCGGTGATCACGTAGACCCCCGGTGCGGGCTTGCCGTAGTCAGTGGCGATCTTCGCCTGCAGCTTGTTGTTGCCGATGCCAACCGAGCAGTGCAGCCGCGTTGTCTCCAGCACCTCGGTGCGGATGTGCTGGGCGAAGGCGACCGCGTCGGCCTCGGTGCGGGCCGGCTCTGCTTCCTGGGGGAACCCACCCCCCTCCCCCTCACCCTCAGCGGCGGCGGCCGCGACGAAGGCCTCGTCCCAGCCGAGCACCTCGACCACGACCGCGGCGCCGCCCCAGGTCAGCGACCGCAGGGTGCTCATCACCTCGGCCGAGGCGATGTCGTACGTCGGGCCATCCGCCGGCAGGAAGACCGCGTCGGGGCACTTGCGGGCCGCGACCCGCAGCGGCATGCCCGAACCGACGCCGAACTCGCGTGCTTCGTAGGACGCCGTGGCCACCACCCCGCGCTCGGTCGGGTCTCCGCGACCGCCCACGACCACCGGCTTGCCGGCGAGCTCCGGTCGGCGCAGCACCTCGACCGCGGCGATGAACTGGTCGAGGTCGACGTGCAGCACCCACCGCTGCGCGCCCGGCTCCTCAGCCGGAGTCCCGCTCACCCGGTCTCGCATCGGCCTAGTTGTCCCTGGGGGGCGGCGGCAGCGCCTCCGTGGACTCCACCTGGTCCATCCCGGTGAGCAAGAGCAGGTCAACGACGATGGAGCGCAGCTGGGCCAGGATCACCTCGGCCGCCAGCACGTTGCTCCGCTCGACTACCCCGGTCGCTTCGCCGACCGCCAGCAACGACGATCGTGCCGCCGTGGCCATCCGGTCGGCGGCCAGCTCGTCGGCGATCTCATCAGCCGCCCTCGCCAGGTCCGTCGCCAACATCGCGTAGGCCGGTGGCACCGGTCGGCGGTGATAGGCCGTCACCGCGGTCTGCCGCACCAGCACCCGGGTGCTGCGCAGGGCCCGGTCGAGCGGGTCGACCAGCTCGGCCATTCGGCGCAGGTTGCCCTTGTGGCGCACCCGGAACGGAGAGGACGCCACCACCGACATGCCTTCGTCGGCCGCCGCCTGGAGCTCGCGGATCAGGTGGTCGGTCGACCTCGCATCGACCAGCAGCTCCATCCCGTGGTCGACCTCGCCGTCGACCATCACGTCGCCCGCCGCGCGGAGCAGGTCGGCGATCTTGCGCATGACGCGGGCGGCGTTCTCCCGAGGTCGGCGCAGCGGCGCGGCCGGCGCCACCGTGGCTGCCACCAGCGCCACCGCTCCGCCGATCAGCGCGTCGGTCCACCGGACCAGCGCGTCGCCCGGGTTGGCGATCAGCGTGCTGACCACGATCGACTGCACCGCCGCCTGGGTGACGAACAGCTGACCCCCATCGAGCAGGAACGCGGTGGTCATCGCCAATGCCACGATCAACACCAGCTGCCACCAACCGGAGCCCAGCCAAAGCACCAGGAGGTCGGCCACGAGGACCCCGATGGCGACGCCCACGGTCACCTCGACCACGCGCCGCAGGCGCTGGCCGTAGGACGTTCCAAGACTGACCACCGCCGCGATCGGCGCGAAGAACGGCGTCTCGTGACCCAGCAGGTCGGCTGCGATCAGCCAGGCCGCACCGGCGGCCAGCGCGCACTGCGCAATGTGGAAGCGCTTCGAGACCAGACGATCGACCCGCTCGGACAGTGACGTGCGGCTCCGGCTCCTCATCCGATCGAGCGGGCCGGCGTCCATGGCCCAGATCGTGCCACGGGGTCTCGACGACGGTCCCGAGCCGCGCGCTGAGGCTCACTGCTCCACTGGCAGGCGCTGGCGTCACCGATCAGCGCGCGTGGGCGTAGGCGAGCGCGACCTTCAGGTCGTCGAGGTCGCGATACCAGGTGCGCGCCTGCGTGCGGCAGCGCACCCGGGCGGGCCGGGTGTCGTACTCAGAGCACTCGGCCCGCGCCTCGGAGTCCGTGGGCGGGAAGGTCGCGCTGCCGTCGAGATGCTGGATCCCGAACCCGTTGGTCGGGTCGCCCGTCACCTCGATGATGGTGTCGCCGGGGAACTCATCCATCAGGTTGGCCGGCTGGTGACCGGGTGCCTCCACCACCCCGGACGCTGCGGTCACTGCCATACCCACGGCCCCGACGCCGATCGCGATCACCGCCGCCAGGGTTGCCGCGAGCCTGCTCCACGCGAGTGCCATGTCGTGCTCCCTCCACCTACGACGCCGGCGAGTTCCGGCGTCCGAGGCAGCAGACGTTAGGAGCGGACCTCGGCCGCGGAGGCCCGGAGTGCAGGTACCTGTGCACGGTGCCGCGCCAGAGCCTGGCTGTGGACGGAAGGTGGGTCGGACCATCAGCCAAGCGGACGCCGGCACGCACGAGCGCGCCTCCCGATGTAACGTCCGTCACGCCCGGACGTCCGGGCTGACGAAAGGCGCACCCGTGGTCACTCCCATCGACCCGACTTCGGCCGGGTTCCTGCTGGCCGAGAACCGCAACATGCCCATGCATGTCGGCGGGCTCCAGCTGTTCAAGAAGCCGGAGGGCGCGGGTCGCGACTACGTGCGCTCGATGTTCGAGACGATGCGCGACACCCCTGACATCGCTCCGCTGTTCCTGCGTACGCCGCATCGTTCGATCAAGACCGCTGGCCAGTTCGTCTGGCGTCCGGACGACCAGTTCGACATCGAGTACCACTTCCGCCACAGCGCACTCCCCAAGCCCGGCCGGATCCGCGAGCTGCTCGAGCTCTGCTCCCGGTTGCACAGCACCCGCCTCGCCTGGGAGCGCCCGCTCTGGGAGGCCACCGTCGTCGAGGGCCTCAAGGACGGCCGGGTCGCGATGTACACGAAGATGCACCACTCCCTGATCGACGGCGTCTCGGCGATGAGGTTGCTGGCGAGCACCCTGTCCACCGACCCCGACCGGCGCGACATGCCCGCGCTGTGGGGCCAGCAGGCGCGCCGGCCCAAGACCAGCGAGGAGCATGCGAGCGCCCTGGCCGAGGTGCCGATCTCCGCGCTGCGCACGGCCCTCGGCATCACGGCGGAGGCGGCAGGGCTGCCCGGTGCACTGGTCAAGACCATCAGCAGGGGTCTCAAGAACGAGACCTCGGCGGTTTCCCTCTACGCCCCCCGCACGATCCTCAACCAGTCGATCACCGGATCGCGCCGCTTTGCTGCCCAGGACTGGCCGATCGAGCGGTTGCGCGGCATCGGCAAGGCCACCGGCACCACCATCAACGACGTGGTGCTGGCCATGTGCGCAGGAGCACTCCGGGCCTACCTCCTCGAGCTCGATGCGCTCCCGGAGGCACCGCTCGTGGCCATGGTGCCGGTCGGCCTCAATGCCAAGCAGTCGCAGATCGCCTCGTCCGACGGCGGCAACGCCGTGGGGGCCGTGATGGCGCAGCTCGCCACCGACCTGTCCGACCCCGCGAAGCGGCTCGCCACGATCCACCGGTCCATGAAGGACGGCAAGGAAGCCCTGTCGTCGATGACGCCGATGCAGATCCTCGCCATGAGCGCGATCGGCCAGGCGCCGGCGATCCTCTCGCCGATGCTGAGGATGCAAGGCATCATGCGGCCGCCGTACAACGTGATCATCAGCAACGTGCCCGGCCCGCGCAGCACCCACTACTGGAACGGCGCCCAGCTGATGGGCAGCTATCCGCTGTCGATCCCCATCAACGGCATGGCGCTCAACATCACCTGCACGTCCTACGACGGCTCCATGGCCTTCGGCCTCACCGGCTGCCGGCGCACCGTGCCTCGTCTGCAGCGACTGCTGACCTTCCTCGACGACGAGGTGTCGGCGCTGGAGAAGGCGGCCGGGATCTAGGCACCCTCAAGAATGGCCCGTTCGGGCTATGAAGCAGCGCCGCACGCCACAGGTTGCGTCGTTCTCCGACGACGGCGGCCCATGGTGATTACGCTGGCATCGCCAGAGGGAGGCTAGATGCTTGCGGACGAGTCCGCGCGGATCGACCACGAGGAGCGGCTCAGGCTGATCATCGAGGCAGTGCCGAACGCCATGATCATGGTCAGTGACCGTGGTTGCATCGTGCTTGTTAACGCCGCGGCGGAGCGGGCATTCGGCTACAGCCGCGACGAGTTGCTCTCGATGTCGGTGGAGCAGCTGCTGCCCGAGCAGTCCCGGCAGGCGCATCGAGGCTTTCGCGAGGGGTTCTTCGAGGCACCGGCCCGGCGGGACATGGGGGCCGGCCGGGAACTCTTCGGACTCCGCAAAGACGGTGCCGAGATGCCCATCGAGATCGGCCTCAACCCCATCACCGTGGGTGAGGAGCACTTCGTGCTCGCCTCCGTCATCGACATCTCTGAGCGGCTCAGGGGGCAGCATGCGGCCGCCGCCGCTCGTGATGATGAGCTGCGCCGTTCGATGATGGACACCATGCCGTTCAGCGTCATCGCCACGGACCCCCAGGGACGGATCCTCACGGTGAATCCGGCTGCCGAGGCGCTGCTCGGTTATCGCGCTGAGGAGCTGATCGGCGCCGCACTCGCCCGGGTCGACGCCGAGCCCCGGGAGCGCGATATCGACGGTTCGCCACTGCTGGCCCGCACCGAAGGCGCCGAGGTCGAGTGGATGTACAGGCGCAAGGATGGTCGGCTGATCCCGGTCAACGAAGCCATCGTGGATCTGCGCCGAGACGATGCTGAACCCTCCGGCTTCCTCTTGGTTGCCTACGACATCACGAAGCGCATCGAGGCCCGCTCCCGTATCCAGTACATGGCGAACCATGACGCACTGACGAATCTGCCCAATCGCGCCATGCTGATGAAGCACCTTGACGCGGCGATCCGCCAAGCGGCCGCCGACGCCACAGAGGTAGCGCTCCTGCTCCTCGATCTCGACCAGTTCAAACGGGTCAACGATTCCCTCGGACATCATGTCGGCGACGAGCTGCTCCTCCAGGTCTCGGAACGGTTGCTGGCGTGGATCCGGACGGGCGATCTCGTCGCGCGACTCGGGGGCGACGAGTTCGTGGTGATCCTCGGTTCGGTCACCGCCCCAGCGGCCCTGGCGTCGAGGGTCGCTGAGCTGCACGACGCCCTGGGGCCGGTGGTGGCGTTCGGATACGAGCTGGTGGTGACAGCCAGCCTCGGAGGGGCGATCTACCCGCACGACGGGACCACTTCGTCCCAGCTGCTCAAGCATGCGGACATCGCGATGTACCGAGCCAAGGCAGCCGGGCGCAACAACGCCCAGTGGTTCTCGCCGGCCATGCTCGAGGAAAACAACGACAAGCTCGCGTTGTCGGCCGGTTTGCGCCAGGCGCTGGGTGCCGGCGAGCTGTCGACCGTCTACCAACCACAGCTCGGCCTGGCGTCCGGTGAGCTCGTCGGATTCGAGGCGCTGGCTCGCTGGCGCAGCCCCGACTTCGGGCCTGTCTCGCCGGATCGCTTCATCCCCGTGGCCGAGGACGGCGGCATGATCAGACAGCTCGGTGAGTGGGTCCTACGGCGCGCGTGCACCGACCTGGCCGCCATCCAGTCGCAGATCGGCAGACCGCTGCGGCTCGCAGTCAACGTCTCGCCGCAACAGCTGCGAGGTACGGCGTGGCTCGACGAAGTCATGGCCGCGGTCGTCGATGCCGGTCTCGAGCCATCGCAGCTCGAGCTCGAAATCACCGAGGGCCTGCTCATCGAAGACGACGGCGACGTGGTCGAGATGCTGGCTGCCATCCGACAGCGCGGTGTGACGATCGTGGTCGATGACTTCGGCCGGGGCTACTCCAGCCTGGCGTACCTGACCCGCTTCCCGATAGACAAGATCAAGATCGACAAGTCGTTCGTCCGGGAGATCCGCTCCGATGGAGCAGACGCCGCGATAGTCGATGCCATCATCGTGATGGCCCACGCGCTCGGGCTGAAAGTCGTGGCCGAGGGCGTCGAGACCGTCGAGCAGGAGCGCTATCTGAAGGCTCGGGGCTGCGACGAGGTGCAGGGCTATCTCTATAGCCCTGGCATTCCCCTTGGCGATGTGGTGGAGACGGTGCGGCGACTCGAGGCCGGAGAGCACGCCACCCTCGGTTAGTTGCGCGCGGAGGCGGACGCCACCTCCCGTACCGCCTCGACCAGATTCATCGACTGTCCCTTCTCGATGTACCGAAGGGCGCCGGCCTCGATCGCCCGATCCGCCATCATGGCGCCGTCGAAGCCGGAGAGCACGATCACCTTGGAGTCCGGGGCCGCGCTCCGGATCCCTGCCAGCGCCTGCAGTCCATCAACGTTCGGCATCGCTAGATCGAGGACGACGACATCCGGGCCCAGCGCCGCCGCCATCTCGACCGCCTCGACACCGTCGGCCGCCTCTCCGACTACCTGGTGCCCACCTGCCTCAAGCTGGGCGCGCAGCAGCTCCCGCACCTGGACATGGTCGTCGACGACCAGGACCCGGACCGTGTGGTCGGCTCCGGACGGTCCCGCTGCCCCGGCCTCCGAGCCCTCCAGCGACGAAGGTGAGCTCCGGGTGAGGTCCCCCGGGAGCAGAGGCGTGCCGTCTGGGTTGAGCAGCAGGTTGTTCATCATGGTGCGCGCTGCCTTCAGCACCATCTGGAGGTGGGCGGCCGAGCCGGCCCGGTCCCCGCCCTCCATACACATGGCTGCTGCGGCCAGGCCCTGCACGAGGTTGTCGTTGATCTCGAGCGACTGCCGACGGCGTACCTGCGCTTCCCGCAGGTTGGCTGCGAGCTCCTCGCGCGCCATCTCCGCCACCACTCGCTCGGTGATGTCGATGCAGGTGCCGCGCATCCGGACCGGCGTGCCGTCGTCGTCCGTGATGACCTCGCCGTTGGACGACAGGTAGCGCACCTCGCCGTCCGGCCGAAGGATGCGCTCGATCATCTTGTAGACGCCTCCCGTCTGGTAGGCGCCCTGGTGGATCGCCTGGATCCGCTCTCGGTCGTCGGGGTGGATCATCGAGAGGAACCGCTCGTACGACGGGTTGAACGACTGGGGCTCGTAGCCGTAGATCCGGAACAGCTGGTCCGACCAGGAGTTCTTGTCGCTGGCGATGTGCCAGTCGTAGTCACCCATGAGGGCGAGCTGCTGAGCGCTGTCGACGCGGGCGCGGAGATCAGCCAGCGTGCCCTGGGTGTCGGCGAGAGCGGCTTCGAGGGACTCGACGTCGGTGTGGGTCATCATCGGTGCCTTTCTGAGTTGACGGGGGCGGATAAACGGGCCTCAGTTCGGGGGTTGCCATCGGGCGAGCGCCACATCGGAAGGCGGAACTCGAAGATGGTTCCCGACCCTGAGCCGCGTGACCGTGCGAAGATGTCGCCGCCGTGTCGCTCCACGATCCGGCGGCTGATGCTGAGACCTAGCCCCGTGCCCGGGTAGGCGTCCCCATGGGCGCGGGTGAACTCTTCGAAAATCGCCTCGTGGTTGCCTTCCGGGATGCCGACGCCGTTGTCGATAACGGACACCGACACCATGCGGTCCAGCTCCCGCCGACCGGTCACCTCGACCCGGGCACGCTCTCCGGGTGCCACGTACTTGAGCGCGTTACCGATCAAGTTGTCCAGCAGCGCGCGCAGCAGCTGCTCGTCTCCCTCGACCGGCGGGATTTCGCCGACCTGGACTACATCGATCGCGCCCCTGGACTCGGCGATCCCGCGGGCGAGCCGGGCCAGGTCGACCTGCTGGTTCGCCATATCCCGGTCCCGCGCAGTGGCGTCCGCCAGGAGATTGGCCACCAAATCGGACATCTGGGCAACACCCCCCTGAATCCGGTGGACCATGTCGACCTCGCGGACGGGTTGACTGCGGTCGTCCGACGAAGCCGATAGGTGCGCGTCCAGGAGTCCCGCCCAGCCGTCGATGACCATGAGTGGCTGCTGGAGGTCGTGGGCCGCTCTGCGGGCGAACGCCTCGAGCTCGCGTTGCCTCTCGTCCAGCCGGGCGTGCAAGCGGTTGGTCTCACTGCGGCCCGCGGCCAGGAACAAGCCGATCATGAGCATCATGCCGACGAACAGCTGCGCCAGGAGCACGCCGCTGCGCCCCGACGCGGATCCGGCGAAGAGGCCGTGGTCGGTCAGGGTGAGCCAGATGACCGCGATCCCGCCGAGGAGGGCATGGCCGGAAGTCAGCAGCGGTGAGAACCGCAGCCCCGCCCACACCGACGTCGCTGGCAGCAGAAAGGAGAAGGGCGGTCCGCTCACGTAGTCGAGCCCGACCAACCCGAGTGTCACCGCGATCAGGGCCAGTGCCTCGAAAGCGCCACCGCCGGTCTGTCTCGCCGAGCGGCCGTGGTTCATGAGTCGGTGGACGAGCAGCAGACCGGTCGTGCCCACCGCGAGCACACCGCAGACGTTGCGACCCCACCAGGCCAGAGCCGAGAGAGCGGAGACGGACGCATCAGCAAGGATGAGCCCAGCCACCCCGACCACGACTCCAGCGAGGCAACCGAGCGCCGACGCGATCAGGAAGCGCAGCAGGCTCTCTGGCGTCTCGAGCGGCGGTCGTCCGCCGAGGCGCCCGAGCTCCGGACACCAGCGTCGTACTAGAAGTACCACCGCGCCCACCTGCATGAGATTCGCGGCCACGAACACCGGGATGAGGTCTAGTGACGACGATGAGCGAGTCAGCAGGTTGACCACGGCCGTCGCCGCGGTGACCACGACAACGCTTGCCACCACCTCGCTGCGCCGGGTGAGGGTCAGGAACCAGACCACCGCGACTCCCGCTGCCGGCCAGACCAGCGACAGGGACTGGCCCTGTACAGCGGTCGCGCGGCCAACGAGTGCCGCCGCCACGAAGAGGATGGTGAAGGCTGAGACGGCCAGCACCCAGACCAGCCGTGACCGGTTGATCACGGTCCCCCCGGGGGTCGGCCCCACTCCGGGCCCTACTCCGGGCCCCACGCCGGGCCCCGCGTGCGCGCTCGGTGGCGTGATTGCGGCGCTGAACACCATGCGGGCCCCCTCCTGCTTGGCGTTTCTATCCGAAGGTGCGCTCCTCGGGTGCGCGAACTACCCCGGACTAGTCACCTCGGGCGCAGATTCCAACCGATCGGCCATTTTCTGCGCGCCTCACCGCACCCGCTGGCCGCGAGGGAAGGCAGCCTGAGGGCGAGAGCTAGGGCCGGCCCATGAATGCGCTGCCCACCACGGCGTCGAAGACGCGGTCGGGCACCAGCCGGCGGGTGGCCGGGAGCAGGATCGAGCCGCGGCCCGCGTGGTAGCGGCTGCTAGGACGCTTCGCGGTCGCCGCCTTCACGATCGTCTTGGCGATGGCTTCGGCCGAGCTCGACAGCAACTTGTTGTCGACGGTCTTCAACGCGCGCACGGCGCGGGCTGCGTACTTCTCGTAGGCCCCACCTTTGCTCGTCTCGAGCAGCGAGTCGCGCGAGATCGTGTTCCATTCCGTGACCACGCCGGCGGGCCGCACGATCACCACATGGATGCCGAACGGGCGCAGCTCCACCCGCAGGCTGTCGCTCAGCCCCTCCACCGCGAACTTCGTGGCGTGGTACCAGGCGCCGAACGGCTCGTAGATCACCGCACCGATCGAGGAGATGTTGATGATCGTGCCGCTGCGCTGACCTCGCATGTACGGCGTCACCAGCTGGGTCAGCCGCGCCAGTCCGAACAGGTTGACCTCGAACTGCCGGCGCGCCTCGTCGATCGACACGTCCTCGACGGCCCCGTAGGAGCCGTACCCGGCGTTGTTGATGAGCACGTCGATCTGCCCGCGCTCCCTGATGATCCGTTCGACGCCGGCCACCATCGACGCGTCATCGGTCACGTCCATGGCGAAGGCGTGCACGCCGGCCTGCTCGAGGCTGGCCATCCGATCCACTCGCCGGGCCACGGCGTACACCTCGAAGCCGGCCTCCCGGAGTGCCCGTGCGGTCGCCTCCCCGATGCCACTGGAACCGCCGGTGACCAGAGCAACGCGTGTCGTCATAGAGGTCATGGTGGCGCGATCTCCTCCAGCCCGCCACCGACGTCCGCGGCCACGGCCCGCAGCCGCGCGCGGGTGATGTCGGCGACGGTCGCGTAGCCGGCCAGGTCGGCGTTCGATCCGGGCCTGGTCGGCTCGGCGCTGTTGACCGAGATGCAGCGTCGGCTGCCACCATCGGCGCTGTTGGCCAGGGCCACGGCGTGGCCCGTCGTGCCGCTACCGGCAAAGAAGTCGAGCACCACGGCGTCGGCCGGCATGGTGCCGAGGATCCGAGTGATCAGGCCGGTCGGTTTCGGCGACTCGAAGACATGCCCGACGATCTCCTTCAGCTCCGCGACAGCGGTGTCGGTAGAGCCGATCTCCTCGGCCAGCCAGATCGTGCGCAGCTTCTTGCGCCGCCCGCCCGGGGTGTCTCGGTGCAGCCAGTCCTTCTGGAAGACGTCTACGCGGTCGCCGGTCTTGCCTTTGACCACCCGGCAGACCAGGTCATCGGTCTGGGCGTCGATCTTCGGGCGGCTCCAGCGCCACACCGCGGGGTTGCCGTCGCCGAAGACCGGACCGATCTCGACCGCACCCTGGAACGGCGTCGTCCGCACCACACCCGTCGCCGGGTCGCCCCACACCGTGAAGTGCAGGGTGCGCGCGGTGACGGGGTTGAACTTCTTGTTCGTGTTCCGCAACGGCAGGTGGCGGTAGCGCCGCCCGTCGTCGTGACGCAGCGGGAAGTCGTGCTCGACCACTGTCTCGGTGCTGCTGGCATCGAGCACGCACCTGCCCGCATCAAGGGCGTAGGCCAGCAGGTACTCGTGACTGGTCGCGAACCCCTTGCCGAGCTGGCGACCCTTCGCGTTCAGGTTGACGATGATCTGGGCGAGCAGGTTGTCCTCACCGAACACCTCGTCCATCAGCAGCCGCAGGTGAGCGATCTCGTTGTCGTCGATGCTGACGAAGATCGCTCCGGTCTCCCGCAGCACCCGACCCGCCGCCTGCAGGCGCGGCCGCATCATTGCCACCCAGGCGGCATGCCGGGTGGTGCGCCCACCGGCGCGGAAGTCGTCGGCGTACGCGAAGTCGTTGCCGGTGTTGTACGGCGGATCGATGTAGATCAGGTCGACGCTCTCGGCCGGCAGCCCACGAAGCACGTCGAGGTTGTCACCCTCGATGAACGTGTTCCACACGCCCGCACTGTAGTGCGCGGGCAGCGTCTGCGATTGAGCTGTGCTGGATCCGCCCTCCCGCGAGCATGGAAGCGCGGATCGCGGCAGATCCGGGCGAGCGTAGCCGCCCTCAACGCGGCATGTGCGGACGGTGGCGTGCAGCAACCCCGAGGTTCCCGCAGCCGCTTAGAACCACTCCTCACCGCGGATGCGGCGGGCGCAGTACGGACTCTCGCCGTACCGGTCGACGAGTTCTGCGAAGGCAGGTTGCGGGTTCGGATAGGCCACATCGCTGCATCCCCAACCCGCCCAGACGGGTGGCACGTACCCCCGAACCGTGGCCCAGACGCCGCCCACCACGAGGCCCAAGACAAGAATGAGGGCAACCCGGCGAGTTCCACGGTAGACAGCTTCGCGTCGCGTTGTCATGGTGGTCCGACGGTACGCGCACCGATCCGGTTGCGCCCGACTACTCGCCATCCGCTCATCGGCATGATCGGACGTCTCCGCGCGCACCCGGATCGATCGCACCGCACCCGCAGCGGGGGGCGCGGGCTGCGCTCAACCAGCGCTCCCGAGCCGACCACTGGAAAAGACACGCAAAGTAAAGGCCACGAACAACCGCCCCGAACCCTTACCGTTGCAACGGTGCGTATTCGTCCAGTTCTCCTTGCCGGCGTGGTTTCCTGCGCGCTCATGGTGGCGTCGCCGCTGCCTAACGCGCTGGGCGACCCCGACCCGCAGCTCCCGACCTTCGCCAGGGCCGACGACGGACCGCGAGTGCCGCCCCGCTGGCAGCACTCCTCCGACGGCGTACGCGGCAAGATCGCCACGCCTCTGCCCGCATTCATGCGCTTCCAGGGCCAGACCACCCGCTTCCGCACCTGGGAGTCGGTCCCGGGCGTGAGCGTCACGTCGTGGGACGAGACCACCGCCCGCGGCCCCATCCGTGCCCACCTGATGTCTGTCGCGCTCGACACCCCCGGGCTGGCCGTCGACTACGCATACGCCGGCGTGGTCCGCCGCACCTCGCCGCTGACCCGGATCTTGGCTCGTCACCAAGCGGTCGCAGGAGTCAACGGTGACTTCTTCGACATCGGCGACACCGGCGCACCGCTCGGCCTCGGCCTGGACCGTCAGGAAGGCGTGCTCAACGCACGCAGCGCCGGCTGGAACACCGCCTTCTACGTCGACAGGGCCGGTCAACCCCAGATCGGCACCTTGTCGATGGTCGCCCGCTACAAGCAGCACCCCGGGCTGTCGATCACCAACGTCAACTCGCCCGAGGTGGCGCCCGGTGGCATCGGGATCTACACCCCGGCCTGGGGCTACGCCTCGGGCTACCGCGTCACCGGGGGTCAGACCGAGGACGTGCGGATGGTGCGCATCCTCAAGGGGCGCGTCGTCGAGACCAAGAAGCGGCTGCCGACCGGCAAGATCAACGGCATCCTGCTCGTCGGCCGCGGCGCCGGCGCCAAGGAGCTGGGCCGGCTGCGCAAGGGCACCAAGGCGACCGTGCGGTGGTGGTTCAAGAACAGCCCACGGATGGCCATCACCGGCAACAAGATCTTGATCAACGACGGCGTGGTCACCGTGGTCGACGACCGCGAGATGCATCCCCGCACCGCGGTCGGCATCGACCGGGAGACCAACCAGCTGCTGCTGCTCGTGGTCGACGGCCGCCAGTCGTTCAGCCGCGGCTACACGATGGTCGAGCTGGCCAACCGGATGATCGACCTGGGCGCCGACGAGGCCCTCAACCTCGACGGCGGCGGCTCTTCCACGATGGTGGCCAAGAAGAAGAGCGGTCGGATCAGCGTGGTCAACCACCCCTCCGACGGGCGTCAGCGCTACGTGCCCAACGGCCTCGAAGTCACCTACCAGCCGGCGGGGTAGTCGCCGGTCTCAGGTCCCAATCTCAGGCCCTGATCTCAGGCTGGGATCTCAGGCTGGGATCTCCAGGACCGCCACGGAGGTCACCGGCGCGAAGCACTCCCCGATCGGCTGGCGCACCTTCTGCGGGTACACCTGGCCGTCGACGTAGGTGACACCAGGCGGGACGTCGCAGCCGATCGAGATCACCGCCGCGACCAGCTGGTAGCCCGCGGGCGTGGCGGCGCCACGGATCACGCGTTGCATCTCCCGACGAAGGTCCGGCCTCTCGAACTGGGAGGTGAAGTCAGCGAACGCTTGGCTGTTCGAGATCGGCGCTGGCCTCGTCGACACCGAGCCGCCTGCCGCGGTCGCGTGCACGATCTCGACGAGTCGCCAGCCGTCGTCGGGCGCATCGTCCGGGCCCGCAGTCGAGCTGGGGCTGGCCGGCGAGCTGGACGCCGGACCCGACGGACTCGTCCGGGTCGGGTCCGAGGCGCGGTCGTCAGCCCTACCGTCACGATCGTTGCCGCACCCAGCGACGAGCAGGGTCAGGAGCAAGAGAGATCCGAGAAATCGCTTCATGGTGATCTGACGCTACTGGCCCGGGCCGGGTTCCGGGTATGCCTGCTGGCAGGCTGGATGGCGTGACCGGACGCCGTACTTTTACGCGGGCCGAGCTCGAGTCGTACCGCGACGCGCTGGTGCCCGACCTGCTCGGGCCCGACCTGCGGCTGCTCTTCGTCGGCATCAACCCCGGCCTCTGGACCGCCGCCACCCAGACCCACTTCGCCCATCCGGGCAACCGCTTCTACCCCGCGCTGCTGCAAGGCGGGGTCATCGAGCGGCGGATCGACCCTGCTGCCGGCATGAGCGACGACGATCGTGACTACCTGCGCAGCCGCGGCATCGGCATCACCAACATCGTCAGCCGGGCCACCGCCAAGGCCTCCGAGCTGACCGCCGACGAGCTGCGTCGGGGCGGCGAGCGTCTGGTCGAGACGATCGGGCGCACCGCACCACGGGTGGTCGCGGTCGCCGGCATCACGGCGTACCGCACCGCCTTCGGCCGCCCTCGGGCCGTCCCCGGCTTGCAGGTCGAGCCGCTCGGAGGCGCCGAGCTGTGGGTGGTGCCCAACCCGAGCGGGCTCAACGCCCACGAGACGGTGGCCACCCTCGCCACGGCCTACGCCGCGGCAGCGCGCGCTGCCGGAGTGGTCTGACCGATTAGGTTTGCCCCGTGACCAAGCTGATGTACGCCGTGTGGGGCACCGATCTCGCCACTCATCTCAAAGACACCGCCTGGCACCGGGCCCTGGCCGCAGCGGGAGCCGAGCGTCTGCAGGTCAACATCGACGACGACGAGGTGTCGGCCGCGATGCGGATCCCGACCTTTGACCAGCCGATCGGGGCGATCGTCAGCCTCTGGCTCGACGACGGTGCCGACGAAGGACAGGTCGGCGCCGTCGTCGGCACGGTCGCGCGCCTCCACCACGGTTACCGGGTCGACGAACGCCGCCCGATCGTCCCTCCCGAGAGCTGGGACGGAAGCCGCGCCGACACCCTCGCCAACGTCGCCGTGCTCCGCCGCCCCGACGAGCTGACCCAGGAGGAGTGGCTGCACCGCTGGCTGGTCGATCACACGCCGATCGCGAAGGCCACCCAGGCGACCTTCGGCTACCTGCAGAACGTCGTGGTCAAGCCGGTCACCGACGACGCGCCCTTCATCAGCGCCTTCGTCGAGGAGCTCTTCCCGTCTGAGGCGATCACCGACATGCACGCCTTCTACGGCAGCGGTGGCGACGACGCCGAGCTCAACGACCGGCTCACCCGCCTGATGGCCAGCGTCGCGCGGATCGGCGCCGACCGCGACCTCGACCTGGTGCCAAGCAGCCGCTACCTCTACTCGCTGGCTAGGGCGTAGTGATGGTCTGGATGATCTTGCCGGTCTTGTCCGCGGTGAAGTAGCCGCTCTCCGCGAAGCTGTTGGTGGCGTAGACCGTGAACCATGCGCCGTCGTCGAACTCGCCTGGCTTGTCGATGATCGCGTAGATCGTGGTCGGGTCCTCGACCAGCTCCGTCTTCGCCTTCCGGAACAGCTCCACCAGGACGCTCGCGTCGATCGTGGAGATGTCGAACCGGGTGCGCTCGGTGGTGCCCTGGCTGGTCCGCCGCAAGCCGCCGTCGTAGTAGTAGGAGTAGTAGCGCTTGGTGGTGGTGTCGGCCGGCACGCTGACCACGGCGTACTCCGGATACAGCACGACGTCGAAGACAGTGGTGCCTCCACCCGTCTCCTCGCGCAGGGCGTCGACCAGCCCGTCGAATCCGGCCGCCGACTGCAGGTTGGGCTTGTCGGCCCCCGAGAAGGGCTCCGTCATCCCGTCCTTGAGCTCGTCGAACCCGCCGCTGATCGCCTTGATGGCCACGACCGCGCCAAAGATCAGCGGGGCAAGCACGACCACCGCGACCACCAACCCGACGATCCCGCAGCCCCTCCGGGCAGTGCTGACGGCTGTGCTGGTGAGGACGGACGGGTCGAGGGTGCCGGGTGCTGACGGATAGGTGCCGCTGTAGCTCTGCGGCGACCCGTACGGCACATGGGTCGGCGGGAGCTGCTCCGGGGCGGCTGGAACGGCTGGCGCGGCCGGTGTCTCCGCGATCGGCGGGGAGACCGGCGGGGAGTACGTCTTCCAGGTGTCGTCGCCGCCACCGGACGCCTTGTCGGGCGAATCTTGCTCTGCCACGACAAGAACCGTAGGGCAAACCGACCCACCAGGACCCGGAATCGGCCCACCCGGAGTGCCTCTCCACAGGCCCGGATCCACCCCTACCCCGCCCCGCCGTGATTGGTTAACGTCTTCTCATCTCGGGAAGGACCAGCACATGAAGCTCGCGCACATCACCGCCACCGCCATGGCCGTGCTGGTCCTCACCGGCTGCACGGACGACCCGACACCGAAGGTTGAGCCGTCCGAGAGTCCTTCGTCGAGGAGTCACCATCGCCCAGAGACCACCACGGCCACACGACCGGGAGATGCGACTTAATCTCGAGTCGATGTTCGAGAGATCTCGGAAGCGCTCTCCAGTGGCGATCCATCGAGCTTCCTGCGCCATGCGGATCGACGCTGCTCCAATTGCAACGACTCTGGTCGAGCAATCTTGCGACGGCCTATCAGGATGGCGGCCGAATTGCGGGCGGTGATTGGTCGCTCGAGAGAGCCGCGATGAGCGCAGTCCGAACTCGGCATCAATCTGGAACGTGGACATTCGATCATCGCGGGAACGAGTGGTTGGACGTCCGAGGGCAGCCCGGTCAAGCGTCGTATCCGAGCAGGCGCTTCAACTGTTCGGACTCGCGATTGAAGAACGGCTCGGTACTTCGCTGCAGTGCCTGCGGATCCGATCATGAAGTCGCTCTGGGGCAACGTTCTTATCGTCGTCGGTACAGTCCTCAGCCCGTGCCTTCCGCAGACCCTGCACGCGGGGATGCTGAAGTCAACACGACCTGGAGGCATCGGGGTTCAGTGATCGACCGACGATCTCGCACAGGAGCCGACGCGCGAGCCAACCCGGCAGCGATCACCCCAGAAACCAACATGGGCAGCTCCAGCATCTTCTGCATCGGCCAGTCGATCGGCATGGGAGAAATTGAGTGCGGCGAGGAGGCGGTCGAGCCGGCGCTCACCGCCGGGATGGTGGCGGCCGCGTTCGCGCGGATCCCGCTCCCCCCGAGCGCGCTGATCATCCAGCCACCGAACGGCCGGACGTTGGTCAACTTCGACACGAACTTCTACACCGAGACCGAGCCCACCACCCGCTCGGTCACCCTGCTCGGGCAGCGCGTCGAGCTGAGCATCACGCCGGCGGCGTTCGCGTGGAGGTTCGGCGACGGGGCGTCGACGACCACGGCGAGCCCCGGGTCGGCCTACCCGGACCTCGAGGTCACGCACAACTACCTGCGCAAAGGACGGGTGCTGCCGAGCGTCGACACGACCTACACAGCGACCTATCGCGTCGGCAACGGCGGGTGGCAGCCGGTGCCGGGCAGTGTCACCATCCCAGGCGCGTCGGTGCCGCTGCGGGTCGTCACCGCGCGACCACAGCTGGTGGGCTGACGCGGCTCAGCGCAGGGCGTCGAGGAGTCGCACCTCGAGCTCGATCTGGCGCTGCTGCTGGCGGCGGAGGGCGTCCAGCCGCCGCTGCTTCTCCGGCGCCGACAGCCCACGCCACGACCGTCGATGCTCGGGAGCAGAGTGGTTCTTCATGGGTTCAACGCTAACCAAACCCGCCGACAACCACATCCGACTTTTGGCTGATCCCGCGTCATCCCCTGGTAGTAGGCGCGGCCGGACGTAGGGCATTCGACCTAGCGCAACTCATTTGCCACCCTGGCCGAGTGCCTTGAGGTCACCTACTGCTGGGTCTGACGCTGCTTCGGCTGCCTGCGGTTCTTCGGCGGCGGGCGAAGATCGTCCGGCTCGCCGTTGCTCGGGTCGACCGCATCGACCACGAAGTTCTTGACCTCGCTGGAGACCGAGCCGACGACGTGGGGGTTGGTCGCAATACCGATGGCCAGCGCGGCGCCGACAGCGATGCGCACCACCCTGCCGACCCGGACCGGCTGGCGGGCGGCCGCACCTCGCGACGGGCCGGCGACCCCTGGCGCCGTCACCGTCGACGGACCCGACACCGCGTCGAGCTGGCGCTGGATCTCCGCGGCGACGACCACGGCCACACCGCCGGGCAACACCTCGGCGTACGACAACAGCTCCTCGACCAGCTCGTGGGCGGAGCAGACCAGCACCCCGCCCACCCACTCGGCTGGCACGTCATTGCCCACCAGGCACAGCACTCCGTGCACATGATCGAAACGCGCTGCCGCCGAGGTCGCGCTCAGAGCCGCAGCAGCCGCTACCACAGCCCGGATCGACGAGATCCGATTGTGGCCGTCCTGGCGGAGCGCTCCGTGGTTGACCGCGACCCGGCCGGACCAGGCCCTGCTGTCGATCACGAAGATGCCCGGCGGTCCGACGACCACGTGGTCGACGTGGTCGTACTGCTGGCCGCGCCACGTGAGCTGGTGCAGCACGGTCCAGTTCGGCGGTAGGCCAGCAAGGGCAGAAGCCGTCACCGCTTCGCCCCGGGCAGCCTCGTTCCAGGCGCGCGCAGAATCACCGGCCACCGAACCCTCCCCCGTCGTTGACCGGACGGTACGGCTCGTCCAGTTGAGCGCGGGGGCTCTCCGCAGGATCCTGTCCGTTCGGCGGACTACCCCACCCGTTGGGGCTAGTCACCGTCCGAGGTTGCCGACCCAGTTGCGGACCCAGTTGCCGACATCGTCCGCGAACGAGATCAGCGGGTCGGGCTGGCTGAGCATCGCGACCGCTAGCGCGACGGCCAGCACTCCGAGGACCAGCGCTGCATAGGGCCGGCGCCGGGTGCCCGGCCCCTTCGCCGACCTCGACCGCTCCGCCCGGTGCAGCCGACGATCGACATCTCTGCCCACGGCCTGGGCCAGCCCGCCGGGCAAGACCTGGGGGTAGCCGGTCAGCTCGTCGACAAGCCTGGTCGAGGGGCACACCAGGACGCCGTCGACCCATCCCACCGGGCTGTCGCCTTCGGCCAGGCACACCACGGCCTGCACGTGATCGGCCCGCACCGACGCCACCAGGCCGGCCAACGACTTCGCCGCGGACGCCGCGTCGCGGACCACCGGCCGGCGGTCCTGCCCGTCGTGCTGGAGCACGGCGTCCTTCAGCGTGACCTGACCGGCCCAGAGCTCACTGTCAACCACGAAGACGCCCGGTGGCCCGACGAGCACGTGGTCGATGTTCGCGTGCCGACTGCCGGGCCAGTCCAGGTCGGAGAGCACCGTCCACGACGGCGGGAGGGCCATCAGCGCTGTGGCCGTGGCCTCGACGGCTTCCGCCCCGGGTCCCCAGCTCTCCGCCGACTGTTGCAGGCGCTTCGAGGTCGCCCGAGATGACTCTCCTGCCATGAACCCTCCCCAAGTACTTGGCGGGAACGTACGCCGCGGCGCCGACTGTTTGTACCCAGCTCGGCGGATGCGGTCCGTTCGGCGAGCGAAATCCGACCGAAAGTACTAGTCAGGAGGCCGTATTCAGTGGCTCCGGCATCCCGATGGATCGCTCAGGGCGAGGCGACTAGGGTGCCGATCGTGACCGAGCGCAATGTCCTGGGTGAGCCCCTCGAGCCGTGCGGCACCGATCCGATGACCGGGTTCTACCGCGACGGCAACTGCTCATGCGGGCCCGACGACATCGGGTTGCACGCGGTCTGCGTGGTCGCCACCGCGGAGTTCCTGGAGCACCAGAAGTCGGTCGGCAACGACCTGTCCACCCCGCGACCGGAGTGGAACTTCGCGGGCCTCCACCCAGGGGATCGCTGGTGCGTCGTAGCGGCTCGCTGGCTGCAGGCTCACCAGGCGGGCGCGGCCGCCCCGATCGTGCTCGCCGCCACCAACGAGCGGGCCCTCGAGCTGGTCCCCCTCGACGTGCTCCGCGAGCACGCCGTCGACGTGCCTCCCGACGCCAGCTCCCTCGACTGAGCCCCAGCGGGCTCCCGCCCTGACCGGTCAGCGAGAAGACAATGACTCGGGACTGTGCCTGGCCGGGACCGACGGAAGGTGACGAGCCTCGGCCGCGCCCGTCAGCAGCCACCGCAGGTCGCTCACCACGATCCGTCGCTGCTCGGGGCTGAGCGAAGCCGGCAGGGCGGTCATCGCTGGGGCCAGTGCCTCGGTCGAGCACACCGTCAGGCATCCGAGCCAGGCGCTGGGCCGGTTCGCGCCGGTCAGGCAGACCATCGCGTGCACCGGTGCGGGAGGCAGGTGTGGCCACACCGACGCCACCGCAGCCGCAGCTCCCACGGCTCGACTGAGCGCGTCCAGCCGGCTCCGTCCCTGGTGCAACAGGGCGCCGTGGTCGAGGACCACCCGCCCGGACCAGCTCTCGGTGCTGACCACGAGGACGCCTGGGGGCCCGACCACCACATGGCCGATGCTCGCTCGCCGGCGGCCCGGCCACGCCACGTCGTGCAGGACCGTCCAGTCGTCGACCGGTAGAGCCGCCATCGCGGCTGTCGTCAGGTCCTCGCGCATCCGCACCAATACCCTTCCCAGGTCTTCTCAACACTAGGTATTCGGAGCGAGACCTGTGGGGGATCGTTCAGGGTCTGACCGGTCGGCTCGCGGCATAGCCCGTTGTGACTAGTTCGCCGTCCAACTTGTCGCTCGGCACGGCCAATCGCGGAGGTCAGGGGCGGTTACGGCCCAGGTCGTCGTGCGCCTGCACCCACTCCTCCGCCACGACGGCCGAGCCGAGGGACAGCTCACCGGCCAGGACCGTGGCCGCCACGATCTCCGCGAGCTTCCGCACCTTCCCCTCGCCGTAGCAGTCGAGCATCTCCAGGCACTCGCGCTGAGTTGCGAGACCGGTGCCGCCGCCGTACGTCGCCACGATCAGCGAGGGCAACGTGACCGAGGCGTAGTAGTCGCCGTTGGGCAACAGCTCGGAGAAACCGTAGAGCGCTGAGGACTCGGCCACGTTCGCGACGTCGGGCACGGGCGAGCTCGATGCAGCGTACGGGCCGTACGGTCGTTCGTTCCAGTCGCGGTGTCACTGTGCGCATGACTCCCTTATGTCACATCCGCCCGGACGTCAGTCGTGCTCGGACACGTCCGGGCCCGACCGTCGCGTCGATGTGCAGCTGCAGCCGCTGGTGCTGCCGCAGCCCTTCACAGACATAGCAGGAGCCGGCGGGGCGCATCTTGGTGCCGCAGGTCATGCAGAGCGGGGAGTCGACGGCGGTGCCGGTGAGCTTCTCGAAGAGCTCGGCTGAGGTTTGCGGGGCCTGGGTGGGGGTGTCGACTACTTCGGCGTCGACGGTATCTGTGGTTTCGAGGCTCGTCGCTGACGCTCCTCGCACCTCAACCACCGGCGACACCTCGTTCACCGTCGACAGGTCGTCTTCGATGAGTTCGGCGGCGCTGCCGGTCTCCTCGACGGGCGGCACGTAGGAGCCGGTCTCGAGGTGGCGCTGGCGCTCGTCGGCGGAGTAGATGCCCATGGCGGAGCGCTCGTCGAAGGACATGTAGTCCAGCGCCAGGCGGCGGAAGATGTAGTCCATGATCGACTGGCTCATCCGGACGTCCGGGTCGTCGGTGAGGCCGGCGGGCTCGAAGCGGAGGTTGGTGAACTTCGAGACGTAGGTCTCCAGGGGCACGCCGTACTGGAGTCCGATGGAGACCGCGATCGAGAAGGCGTCCATCACGCCGGCCAGGGTGGATCCCTGCTTGCCGAGCTTGAGGAAGATCTCGCCGAGCTCGCCGTCATCGTGGGCACCGGAGGTCATGTAGCCCTCGGCTCCGCCGACCGTGAAGCTCGTGGTGCGGCTCTCGCGCGACTTCGGGAGACGCTTGCGGGTGGGGGCGTAGACGACCTTCTCGATCACCTTGGTCTCACCAGACTCGACCGTCGAGGCGTTGGCGTCCTCGCCCTTGTTGTCGCCCTTGCCGCTGGAGAGGGGCTGGCCGACCTTGCAGTTGTCGCGGTAGCACGGCCGTCGCCTTGAGGCCGAGCTTCCAGGACTGGAGGTAGATGTCCTCGATCTCCTCGACCGTGGCCGACTCGGGGAGGTTGACCGTCTTGGAGATCGCGCCGGAGAGGAACGGCTGGGCGGCGGCCATCATCCGCACGTGGCCCATCGGCTTGAGCGCGCGGGCGCCCATCGCGGTGTCGAAGACCTCGTAGTGCTCCTGGCGCAGGCCGGGGGCGTCGATCACGTGGCCGTGCTCGGCGATGTAGGCGACGATCGCCTCGACCTGCTCGGGCTGGTAGCCCATCTTGCGCAGCGCCCGCGGGATGGTCTGGTTGACGATCTGCATCGAGCCGCCGCCGACCAGCTTCTTGAACTTGACCAGCGAGAAGTCGGGCTCGATGCCGGTGGTGTCGCAGTCCATCATGAAGCCGATGGTGCCGGTGGGCGCGAGCACCGAGGCCTGCGCGTTGCGGAAGCCGTTGGTCTCACCGAGGGCGACCACGTCGGCCCAGGCCTGGGTGGCCAGCTTGAGCACGCCGGAGTCGTGGATGCCGAGGGTGCGGACCGTGTCGTTGGCGGCCTGGTGCTTGCGCATCACCCGGTTGTGCGCGGCGGCGTTGCGGGCGTAGCCCTCGTAGGGACCGACCACCGCGGCGAGCTCGGCCGAGCGCTTGTAGGACTGACCCGTCATCAGCGAGGTGATCGAGGCGGCCATCGCGCGGCCACCCTCGGAGTCGTAGCCGAGACCCATCGCCATCAGCAGGGCGCCGAGGTTGGCGTAGCCGATGCCGAGCTGGCGGTAGTCGCGGGTGGTGTCGCCGATCGCCTGGGTCGGGAAGTCGGCGAAGCAGATCGAGATGTCCATCGCGGTGATGATGAACTCCACGGCCTTCGCGAACAGTGCGGCGTCGAAGGTGTCGTCGTCCCTGAGGAACTTGAGCAGGTTGAGCGACGCCAGGTTGCACGAGGAGTTGTCGAGCGACATGTACTCCGAGCACGGGTTGGACGCGGTGATCCGGCCGGTCTCCGGGTTGGTGTGCCAGTCGTTGATGGTGTCGTCGTACTGCAGACCCGGGTCGGCGCAGGCCCAGGCGGCCTCGCTGATCTTGCGGAACAGGTCGCGGGCGTCGACGGTCTCGATGACCTCGCCGGTCTTGCGTCCGCGCAGGCCGAAGTCGGTGCCGTCCTCGACGGCGCGCATGAACTCGTCGGTGACCCGCACGGAGTTGTTGGCGTTCTGGTACTGGACCGAGGTGATGTCGTGGCCGCCGAGGTCCATGTCGAACCCGGCGTCGCGCAGGGCGCGGATCTTGTCCTCTTCCTTCGCCTTGGTCATCACGAACTCTTCGATGTCCGGGTGGTCGACGTCGAGCACGACCATCTTCGCCGCGCGGCGGGTGGCGCCACCGGACTTGATGGTGCCCGCCGAGGCGTCGGCGCCGCGCATGAAGGAGACCGGACCGGACGCCGTGCCGCCGGAGGAGAGGAGCTCCTTGGAGGAGCGGATGCGGGAGAGGTTGAGGCCGGCCCCGGAGCCGCCCTTGAAGATGAAGCCCTCTTCCTTGTACCAGTTCAGGATCGAGTCCATCGAGTCGTCGACCGAGAGGATGAAGCAGGCCGAGACCTGCTGCGGGGACTCGGTGCCGACGTTGAACCAGACCGGGGAGTTGAAGGAGAAGTACTGGTTGACCAGCAGCCAGGTCAGCTCGTGCTCGAACAGCTCGGCGTCGGCTGGGGACGCGAAGTAGCCGTGGTCGGAGCCGGCCTTGGTGTAGGTCTTCACGACCCGGTCGATCAGCTGGCGCAGGCTCCACTCGCGGACGTCGGTGCCGACCGCGCCGCGGAAGTACTTGGTGGTGACGATGGTCGAGGCGTTGACGCTCCAGGTCTCGGGGAACTCGACACCCTGCTGCTCGAAGACGGTGGCGCCGGTCTTCCAGTTGGTCTGGACGACGTCGCGGCGTTCCCAGGTGAGCTGGTCGTAGGGGTGCACGCCTTCGGTGCTGAAGACCCGCTCCATCGTCAGGCCGGGGCTCTTCTTGCCAGCCTTTGCGTGGGAACCGCTCACCGTCTCCGTCATGCCTACTCCTCTTTCACTCATACCTGCGTCCCAGTGTTACTGCTGGCACCGACAGTCCCGGTCGACTGGGGCACCCAATCCTTCTTGCCGATTGGTGCGCCCGGCAGGCCGCTTCCCCACGACCTGCCGGGCGGTTCTTGGTCAGCCGCTGCTGGGGGCTGAATGGGCGTCCATGAGCTCTGCTGGAGAGTCAGGCGTCCGGTCGGTGCGCATCCGCGCGATCTCTTCCTCGAAGTCCTCCGCCGAGCCGAAGTCGCGGTACACGCTCGCGAAGCGCAGGTAGGCGACCTCGTCGAGCTCGCGAAGGGGACCCAGGATCGCCATCCCGACCTCGTGGGCCGGAATCTCGGCGGCGCCCGCGGCACGCAGCGCGTCCTCGACCTCCTGGCCGAGGCAGGCGAGCTGGTCATCGCTCACCGGGCGGCCCTTGCAGGCCTTGCGGACGCCGGAGATCGCCTTCTCGCGGGTGAAGGGCTCGGTGGCCCCCGACCGCTTGAGCACGGTCAGCTGCATCAGCTCCACGGTGGTGAAGCGACGCTCGCAAGCCGAACAGGTGCGCCGGCGGCGGATCGAGCCGCCGTCGTCGGCGACGCGAGAGTCGAGGACCCGGGTGTCGGTGTTGCGGCAGTACGGACAGTGCATCGGGGCTCTCCTCTCGTGATCGTGGGGCGCAACAAGGACACCCCTCAGCTGAGGGTGTGGCTTGTGGATATCTGCGGCCCTGCTGTGTACAACAAGCAGCTACTTGTGAGGCTTCCGCGTCTGGCCCTGTGGAGCACTGTTTTCACCAGATGTGGATAACTACATCGTTGTAACTACTAGATGTAGTGGAACCGTACGCCCCCAGTTCAGTCTTCGCAAGACTTCCGACCACAAAGAAGTGAGCCAGCTCTCACTGCGCGGTAAAACCGCAGGTCAGCGGCCTGGGAGTGGACCAGAACTGTGGTTGGACGCGGCGTGTCGCGGTGCCGTCAGGTGGCTGTAGCCAGGTGGGTCGAGGGTCGCGTGCAGCGGGTGCTTGTCGCATCCGCCACAATTGCCCCGTGGCACACGGGAAGCGAGCGGCACCCAAGACGGGCAAGCCCGGCTTCCGACCTGCGCTGGCGCTGCTGGCCCTCGGCGTCACCTTGGCCGATCGTGGCTTGGGGATATCTGGTGTGGGCCGCGATCGACTTCGGGGCCGAGGCTCGAGCCGGCAACGGCGACGCCTGGACGTACCTGGTGCTGGCCTCGCTCGGGGCGGTGGCCTGCCTGTTCCTGGCACTGATGCTGGTAGCCCGGCTGTTCCGGGCGCTCGGGATCACCCAACCGCCACCGAAGCGGGAGAAGCCGGAGAAGGTCCCGCACACCCACACGCACTGAGTCGCAGCTGAGGCCTAACGATCGGCGAGCCGGCGGACGAACTTCAGGCCCGACCAGGTGGCGTCGACCGCGGCCACCTTGACGTCGACGAACCCGAGGTCCAGGCCCAGCTCGCGCACGAGGTTCTCGTCGAGGTCGGACTCGATGCCCTGCGCTTTCTGGGCCGCCAGCTTGGGCCAGCAGACCCAGACCATGCCGGCGGTCGAGGTGCGCTCGAACAGCACCGGCAGTCGGCGCGTGAGCGCCGAGCGCCGGGTGTGGAAGGTGAGCGTGACGTCGGCCTGACGCGGGAGGCGGCGTACGACGGTGACACCGGCCAGGTCGCCGAGGTCGAGGTCGGGCGCGCCGTCCAGGAAGAGCGTGTGACCCGGCTTGATGCCGATCTTGGTCACCAGCGGGGTGCCTGAGTAGCCGGCCATGGTCGGAGGGTAAGTGGTTTCGAGGCTCGTCGCTGGCGCTCCTCGCACCTCAACCACCGTCAGGCGTCGCTGGCGCTCCTCGCACCTCAACCACCGTCAGGCGTCGCTGGCGCTCCTCGCACCTCAACCACCGTCAGGCTCGCTGTGCGCACCTCGACCTCGTCGGGAGCGTGTGGCCCGGGTGCGGAAATGCCGCGAGGGGCGAGGCTTCCGCGCGGGTAGCCTCGCCCCTCGTCTTCCCCGGCCCGCCAGCCGGGGTCGAGTCGGCTGACGAAGTCTGTGGTGGATCTAGGCCGGCACGCGGAGCTTCTGGCCAGCCTGCAGGGCGCCGCCGTCGAGGTCGTTGAGATCCTTGATGTGCTCCATCATCTCGGGCACGTCGCCATCGTCGGCGTGGTCGGCCGCGATGTCCCAGAGGGTGTCGCCGGTGCCGACCATGACCACTGTGGTGGCCTCGGGCTCGTCGGTGGCGACCGAGCCGCTCGAGAACAGCCAGAACGCGGCGAGCACCCAGATCAGGGCCAGCGCGAACACCACGATCCGACCGCGTCGGGTCAGCCGGAGGGTGCTGGTGCGCTCTGCGTAGGTGGTGCTCATCGTGACTCCTGGGGAAGGATGGAACAGGGTGTTGAAGTGGTGTTGATCCATGTCTAGCCGCCATCACCGACAGTCGAACATGTGTACGAGAGTAGATCAGGTGTTCGAATGAAATCAAGCACCACGCCGAACAAGTGTTCGATGGCGTGTCGCGACACGCCGTTCGAACAAATGTTTGAATCAGGCGGGGTTCAGGGTCTACCTTCGACCTCATGCCGAAGAAGACGGTCACCGAGCTCCCCGACGGACCTCCCGACGCCACTGGACTCACCCCGCGGCAGCTGAAGGTGCTGGGCCACATCAAGGACAGCATCGAGCACCGCGGCTACCCGCCGAGCATGCGCGAGATCGGCGCCTCGGTCGGTCTGACCAGCACGTCCAGCGTCGCCCACCAGCTGCGGGTGCTGGAGGAGAAGGGCTACCTCAAGCGCGACCCCAACCGGCCGCGCGCCCTCGAGGTCTTCCTGCCGGAGGTGATGGCGGCCCGGCGCTCGATGAGCAGCTCCGACACCACCAGCTTCGACGAGACCGGCATCGGCGATGCTGCGCCGCGACCGACCAACGTGCCCCTGCTCGGCAGGATCGCCGCCGGTGGCCCGATCCTGGCCGAGGAGACGTTCGAGGCCGTCTTCCCGCTGCCCAAGGAGCTGGTGGGCGAGGGTGAGCTGTTCCTGCTGGAGGTCACCGGCGAGTCGATGATCGACGCCGCGATCTGCCACGGCGACTACGTCGTGATCCGCAAGGAGCAGACCGCCGAGAACGGCGAGATCGTCGCCGCCCTGATCGACGGCGAGGCGACCGTCAAGACCTTCCAGCGCAAGGACGGCAAGGTCTGGCTGATGCCCCACAACGCCGCCTTCGATCCGATCGACGGCACCGACGCGACGATCCTGGGCAAGGTCACCGCGGTTCTCCGCAGCCTCTGACCCAGGATCGTCGCGCGCCGACTCACTCGAAGAGGAAACCGGTGTCCCCAGCGATGCCGGACATCACGTAGATCGCCACGTAGCCGAGCACTGCCAACGCGCCGAGCGCGAGCCCCGCGATGCAGGCCCCCGCGCCGCTACGCGCCTGGCGTCCCGCATTGCCGACGATGACGCCCGCGACGCCCAGCACCAGGGGCAGCCCGGTCCAGAAGGCCGGCATGGCGAGCAACAGGGCGGGGATGCTCAGGCCGAGGGCTGTACCGCCGGCACTCTCCTTACGCAGTGCGCGGGGCACGACGACCCCGAAGATCACAGCGGCGATCAGGACCATCCCGGTGACGCTCACGGCGACCTCGACCCAGTCGTGGGCGAAGGCCGTGGTGCACGCTGCCGCCACCAGGGTGGCGGCGACTCCGGCAGGGACGACCGGACGGGACTCGGTGCGGACGGGGCTGGCGTAGGTGGTCATGGCGGAACCTTTCAAAGAAGTTGATCGGACGACGATGAGTCAACGCCGAATCAGAGATCGGGTCGTCCGGCTCAGGAGCGGTACTCAGCACTCGCAGGAGTGACGCCGAATGTCATTCCCAAGAGTGACCACGGGGTCGTCCTCGCGCCCCTACCGTGAAGGCCATGAGCTGGGTCGCAGCGCTTCGTCGCCACGGAGACGTGCTCTGGGCGCTCCTGCTCGCCGCGGTGATCACCGCCGAGCTCGCGGCGTACGCCGACGACGACCTGGCGCGGTCGATCCTCTGCGGGCTCCTCACCACCCTGCCGCTCGCCTGGCGGCGGCGCAGCCCGCTGCTCGCGTTCGTACTGACGATGACCGGGATCGAACTCATCAGCCAGGTGCAGCCCGGCTTCGACAACGACTCAAGTGTCTTCGTGATCGCGTTCATCCACGCTCTCTACTCGGTCGGCCGGCACGCTCGCGGCCTCGAGATGTGGGTAGGCGCGGTGGGCCTTGTGGTGGTGATGATGATGTTCGCCCAGGACGAGGGCGGGGTCACCCAAGCCGACCCCGGTGACGTGGCCTACCTGCTGGGGTTCGTCGGCGCGCCCTGGGCAGCAGGCCTGACCATCAGGCTGCGCCGCGAGCGCGAAGCGGTGCTCCATGCGGAGAACAAGCGGCTGGCGGGTGAGCAGGAGGAGCGGGCCCGGCGCGCGGTCGCAGAGGAACGGTCCCGCATCGCCCGGGAGCTCCACGACGTCGTCTCCCACGCCATCTCCGTGACCGTGCTCCAGGCCCGCGGTGCTCGCCGCGTCCTCGAGGACGATCCGGCGTCGGCACGCCGAGCACTCGACGCGATCGAGACCACCAACACCGCCGCGCTCGGCGACATGCGCCGGCTGCTGGCGGTGCTCCGCGACACCGAGGACGCCGACGTGCAGACCCACGCGCCGCAGCCGTCGCTGGACAATCTCGAGCAGCTGGTCGCCCAGGTGCACGAGTCCGGATTGCCAGTGACTCTCGACATCGCGGGGCGTCGTGACTCGGTGCCGCCCGGCGTCGACCTCTCGGCGTACCGGATCGTGCAGGAGGCGCTCACCAACGTGCTCAAGCACTCCACCGGTGCCACAGCCCGGGTCGAGCTCGCCTACGACGACGCCGGGCTCGCGGTCACCGTGACCGACGACGGCACCTCGCGTGGCGCCGCCACCAGCTCCGTGCACGGGGCATGGCCTGATCGGCATCCGGGAGCGGGTCGCGGTGGTCGGCGGCGAAGTGACCGCAGGGCCGCGGCCCGAAGGGGGCTTCCAGGTGCGCGCCCGCCTGCCGTACTCGTTGGAGACCTCGTGATCCGGGTGGTGCTGGCCGATGACCAGCCGCTGGTGCGCACCGGCCTGCGGATGATCCTCTCCGCCGAGCCGGACATCGAGGTCGTCGGCGAGGCCGAGGACGGCGCCGCCGCGACCGCACTGTGTGCCGAGCTGTCCCCCGACGTGGTGCTGATGGACGTGCGGATGCCGGGCGTCGACGGCATCGAGGCCACGCGAGCCGTGACCGCGAGGCGACGACCCGCCCCGGGTGTTGGTGCTGACCACGTTCGACCTCGACGAGTTCGTCTACGACGCGCTGCGGGCCGGTGCCAGCGGCTTCCTGCTCAAGGACGCACCCGAGGATCGACTCACCGCCGCTATCCGGGTGGTCGCCGACGGCGGCTCGATGTTCGCGCCCTCGGTGACCCGGCGGTTGATCGAGGAGTTCGCCCAGCGCGAGCAACAGCCCGAGCAGCCGGATCTCGCCGGGCTGACCGAGCGCGAGCACGAGGTGCTGCTGCAGGTTGCCCGCGGCCGGAGCAACGCCGAGATCGCGACCGCCCTCTTCGTCACCGAGAACACCGTGAAGACCCACGTCGCGCGGCTGTTGATGAAGCTTCAGGTGCGCGACCGCGTGCAGGCCGTCGTGCTGGCCTATGAGCTCGGGCTGGTGCGGCCGGCGCACCCCACCGGCAGCGCAACGACCGAACCGTAGACTCGCCGAGTCAGTCCCGCCGCCCAACTCCGGAGTCCTCATGCCGTCTCGTCGGTTGCCCCTTCTCCTCGGGGCCGTGACCGCGATCCTCGTCTCGGTGCTCTCGACACCAGCAGAAGCCACGGTCGTCGCCGACGAGCCGGACAACGCCTCCGCGGTCGCCCTTGATGCACTGGACGACGTCCGCGACATCTTCAGCGGCGAGGAGGTTGCCGGTCCCGACTCCGGCCCCCCAGGACCTACCGGCGGACCCGGTGACCGACGACGCGACCCTGGCCCTGCGTGACCTCGCGGTGCTCCGGTCCGAGCTGAGCGGCGCCGACCTGGTCGAGGCCAACAGCTATCTCGCCCGGCCGACCGACCCGTCCGGACCCAGCAACCCGGACCGTTCCTACTCCGTGGCCGAGGCACCCCCGGCCTGCGCTGGCTCCGTCTGCGTCCACTACGTGACCTCGAGCAACGACGCCCCGTCACCGACCGACAACAGCCCGTCAACGGCGTGCCCGACTACATCGACATCGTGCTGTCGACGGCGGTCGACGTGCACGACACCTATGTCGCCGCCGGCTACCGCGCCCCCAAGGGTGACGGGACCCGCGGCGGCGGCACCGACAAGACCGACATCTACGTCGCCGACATCGGTGGCGACGGCCTCTACGGGTACTGCACGAGCGACCAGAAGATCCCGAGCCGTGGCCCGTTCGACGCGTGGGCCTACTGCGTCGTCGACGACGACTACTCCTCCGATCAGTTCCGCAGCAACACCGCGCTGGAGAACCTGCAGGTCACGATCGCCCACGAGTACTTCCACGCGGTGCAGTTCAGCTATGACTTCCTCGAGGACAGCTGGTTCCTCGAGGCGACCGCGGCCTGGGTCGAGGACGAGATGTACGACAACGTCAACGACAACCTCCAGTACCTGCGGGTGAGCCCGCTGCGGCTCCCCCGGGTGCCGATGGACACCTTTGGCGGCGGCTTCCACTACGGCACCTGGATCTTCTTCCGCTACCTCTCGGAGCTGCTTCCGGCGTCCAAGGGTGGGTTGCCGACCGTCGTCCGCGACATGGTGCGCAAGACGGACGGCTCCGCGGGCGCTCGTGACCTCTACTCGATCCAGGCGGTGAAGGCGGTGCTCAAGGAGCGGGGCAAGAGGCTCCCGAAGCTGTTCGCCGAGTTCTCCGCGGGCAACCGTCGCCCGGCCGCGACCTACAGCGAGGGCAGAGCCAACCGCTACCGGCCAGCACCCCTGGTCAAGAGGTACGCCATGGGTCGGCGCCAGACGAAGAGCGGCAACGTCAGGATCGACCACCTGACCAGCGCCACCGTGCGGTTCAGCCCCACCAAGAAGCTGACCGGCAGGAAGGTCAAGCTGCGCTTCCAGCTGCAGATGGCCCGGGCCAACCGCGGCTCGGCCGCGGTCGCCAGCATCAAGCTGCGGTCCGGCAAGGTGCGGGTCGTCCAGATCCCGATCCAGCGGTCGGGCCGCGGCGTCACGGGCGCTGCCGTTCTCGGCGAGGAAGGTCAAGTACATCGAGCTGACGCTGGCCAACGCCGGCACCAACTACACCTGCTTCGACGGGGCCCGTACTCCTGCCGAGGCTCCTCGAAGAACGACGGAGTCGTGGAGACCTACCGAGCGACGGTCCTCGGCGGCTGAGCGCATCCACGCCCCCGACTTCTCGTTTCGTCCGGAGCAGTGACGCTCACGGCCGCGACTCGTTAGGGCTGAGGTGAGCGACTCTTCGATCCAGGTCCCCCGTCGAACGGCACTGGCGAGCGGGCTCGCCGGCGCCGGGCTGCTGGGGGCAGCCACCCTGACCGGCCGAAGCGCCGAGGCTGCGGCCGGGGTCCGCTACTTCCGTCACGGCGTCGCCTCCGGCGACCCGATGCCGAGCCGGGTGGTGATCTGGACCCGCGTCACCCCTACGCGCGGCCAGCCGACCCGGGTCGGGCAAGGGACCTCAGGTCTCGGTGGACTGGGAGGTCGCTCACGACCAGGGGTTCCGCCGGGTGGTCCGCAGCGGGACCTTCGTCACCGGTCCCGGTCGCGACCACACGGTGAAGGTCGACGTGACCCGGCTGAAGCCGGCCACCTGGTACTTCTACCGCTTCAGCTATGCCAGCGGCCACAGCCGCATCGGCCGGATGCGCACCGCTCCCGCCCGCCGGTCACTGCCGAGCAACCTGCGTTTCGGGGTCGTCTCGTGCGCGAACTGGCAGGCCGGCTACTTCGCGGCGTACCGGGGCCTGGCCCAGCGCAACGACCTGCACGCGATCCTGCACCTGGGCGACTACTTCTACGAGTACGGCCCCACGGGGTACGGCAACGGCCCCGACGACACGGCCATCCGGGTGCACGACCCGAAGCACGAGATCGTGACGTTGGAGGACTACCGGCGTCGGCACGCGCAGTACAAGACCGACCCCGACCTGCAGAGCCTGCACGCGAGGTACCCGTTCATCGTCACCTGGGACGACCACGAGGTCACCAACGACGCCTGGAAGTCGGGCGCCGAGAACCACCAGGCCAACGAGGGGAGCTACGGGGCCCGCCGTGCCCGGGCCTACCGCGCGTACGACGAGTGGATGCCGGTGCGGATGGAGGGCACCGCGGACCTCCGCGACGGCACGCGTCTCTTCCGGCGGCTGCAGTTCGGCCGGCTCGCCGAGCTCAGCATGCTCGACCTGCGCAGCTATCGCAGCAAGCAGGTCACCCCGCACCCCGTCCCGGTGCCCGAGGCCGTGCCCGTCCCTTTGCCTGGTACGTCGCCGGACGTGGCCGCCCCCGGCCGCACCATCTTGGGCAGCGGGCAGATGGCCTGGCTCAAGCAGACCCTGAGCCGACGGCACGCGCAGTGGAAGATCATCGGCAACCCGGTGATGATCGCGCCGATCTCCTTCGTGCAGCTGCCGGCCGACCTGATCCGGCCGGTCAACAACGTCACCGGGCTGATCCCCGACGACGGCTTCCCCTTCAACGTCGACCAGTGGGACGGCTACACCGAGGACCGCCGGGAGATCTACCGGCACATCCGTGACCACCAGGTGCAGGACGCCGTGTTCGTGACCGGCGACATCCACTCGGCGTGGGCCTCCGAGCTGCCCTACGACGTCGGCGGCTACCCGGTCACGGGCGCCACCGCCGGGGTGGAGTTCGTGTGCAGCTCGGTCACCTCCAACAACCTCAAGGACGAGATCGGCACCTCCTCGCGGGCCGCCCCCAACCTCCTGATCGAGTCGTTGATCCTCGCGAACAACCGGCACATCAAGTACCTCAACTTCGACGACCACGGCTTCTCGGTGCTCGACCTCACCCCTGCGCGGGCACAGATGGACTGGTTCATCATCGGCAGCCGCGCCGACCGGCGTACCTCGATCAAGTGGACCCAGTCGTATGCGACCAAGACCGGGACCGGCAAGATCGGCCCCGTGGACAGGCCGGTGCGCTGATGTGCGAGACAGCTGACCCCGGCCGCGCGTTCGCCGCAGGTCGGGCTGAGGTCAGCACCGGCCGGCGGACCGTCCTCAAGGCCGGTGGCGCAGGGCTGGTCTTCTCCTCCATCGCCGGCGCCGCAGAGATGGCGGCGGCCGCGCCGCGCCGAAGCCGCAAGCGCGCCTACGTGCTGGTCATCGACGGCTGCCTGCCCCAGGAGCTCGACTCCTCGCTGATGCCGAACCTGCGGGCGCTGCGCAGCGGCGGTCTGCGGTTCGCCCGGGCCTCGTCGATGCCGATCATGGAGACCATCCCCAACCACGTGATGATGATGACCGGCATGCGTCCCGACCGGACAGGCGTGCCCGCCAACTCCATCTTCGACCGGCAGCTGCGTCAGGTGCGGGACATGGACCGCCCCAGCGACATCAAGGTCGACACGGTCATCCAGCGGTTGAACCGCGCTGGCTACCGCACCGGCACGGTGCTCAGCAAGGAGTACCTGTACGGCGTCTTCGGTGGCCGCGCGACGCACCGCTGGGAGCCGAGCCCGATCATCCCGGTCTCCGAGCACGCACCTGACCTGTTCACGGTTCGGGCGGCCGAGGAGATGGTGCGGGAGTTCGACCCCCACTTGGTGTTCGTCAACCTCGGTGACATCGACCGCATCGGCCATGTCGATTTCACCGGTGGCAGCGTGCAGGCGATGCGCCGGCTGGGCTTGGCCGACACCGACCGTCTCGTCGGGCAGTTCGTCGCGATGCTCAAGTCCACCGGCCGGTGGGAGCACTCGATGGTGCTGGTGCTGGCCGACCACTCGATGGACTGGACACTGCCTCAGAACGTGGTCTCGCTCCAGGACGTGCTCGACGCCGACCCGTTGTTGCGGGGCAAGTTCGTGATCGCCGACAACGGCGGCGCCGACCTTCTCTACTGGACCGGTGGAGCACCGCAGAAGGAGGCGGCCGTTGCGCGGATGCGCACCCTGGCCGCGCGGGTGCCCGGCGTCCTGTCGGCCATCGATCGACGACACCCGGCCCTGCGGCTCGGACCAGAGGCAGGCGACGTGGTCGTCTACTGCAAGGCGGGGTGGCGGTTCAGCGACCCCGACCAGATCAGGAGCAACCCGGTGCCGGGCAACCACGGTCACCCCGCCACCCGGGCGATCCCGTTCTTCATCGGTGGCGGACACCCACGGGTGCCACGACGGCGGACCTCGTCGGCCCACGTGCGCACCATCGACGTGGCTCCGACCGTGGCGTCGTTCTTCGGGGTCGGCAAGCCCCGGGGCGGCTGGGACGGCCGGGCCCTGCTGTAGCACGCCTCAGCCGTCGGTAGCCAGCCGGGCCAGCGCCTTGCGCACCACCTGCGGGTCCGTGGTGACCCACATCGGCGGCAGGCTGGCCTTGAGGAAGCTGCCGTAGCGGGCGGTGGCGAGCCGCGGGTCGAGCACGGCAACGACGCCGCGATCGGTGGTGGTGCGGATCAGCCGGCCGGCGCCCTGGGCAAGCAGCAGCGCCGCGTGGGTGGCCGCGACCTGCATGAAGCCGTTGCCGCCTGCCTTGTCGACGGCCTTCTGACGGGCGCTCATCAGCGGGTCGTCGGGGCGCGGGAACGGGATCCGGTCGATCAGCACCAGCTGGCACGTCTCGCCCGGCACGTCGAGCCCCTGCCAGAGGCTGAGGGTGCCGAAGAGACAGGTGTGCGGGTCGCTCACGAACTGTTTCGCCAGCTCCGGCAGCTGCGCGTCGCCCTGGGCCAGCGTGGTCAGGTGAGGCAACCGCTCACGGATCGCCTCGGCCGCCGTCTCGGCCGCCCGGCGACTCGAGAACAGCCCGAGCGTGCGCCCCTCGGCGGCGTCGACGAGCTCCGCGATCTCGTCGAGCTGAGCGGTCTGCAACCCGTCGCGGCCGGGCTGGGGCAGGTGGCGTGCGATGTAGAGGATCGCCTGTTGGCCGTAGTCGAACGGGCTGCCGACGTCGAGGCCCATCCATGGCAGGGCACCGTCGGCCCGTCGACAGCGCCGTCGAGACCCACGCCGACCCGCTCCGCCGGCTTGAGTCCGACGCTGACGGCCAGGGACGAGAAGTCGCCACCCAGCATGAGCGTGGCCGAGGTGAGGATGGCGGTCTTGTCGGTGAGCAGCTTCTCCCGCATCGGTGCCGAGACCTCCAGCGGCGCCACGCACAGCCGGGGCGGCAGGCGGTCTCCACCTTCGGTCAGCCAGAGCACGTCGGACTCCCGGTCGGCGGCCATCCGCTCGACGGTGGCGAAGACCTCCTGCACCGAGCCCTTGGCCTGGGTCATCCCCGGGTCGGGCTCGCTCTCACTGCCCTGCTTGGGGTACGCCGACAGGCAGGCTCGGGCCGCATCGCGCACCAGCACCAGAGCGTCGGCGAGCTGCTGGGGGATGGCCTCGAACCTCCCGGAGGTCGACTGGCCGATCGCGTCGCGCAACACCTCACCGGCATCGGCGAGGTCGTCGGCCTCCTCGCCTTCCACGTGGCGCTGCGATCGACGGGCGGCCCGCTCGACGTCGGCCGCGAACAGCTCATCGGTCGCTGCCTGGGTCACCCGGGCGACCAGCTCGTGCGCCTCGTCGATCACCACGACGTCGTAGTCGGGGATCATCGGCACGCCCTCGATCGCGTCGATCGCCAGCAACGAGTGGTTGGTGATGACCAGGTGGGATCGGTGCGCCTTCTCCCGGGCCAGCTCGGCGAAGCACTCCTGACCGAACGGGCAGCGCGCGGCGCCGAGACAGTCGCGGTGGCTCACGCTCACCTGACGCCACTCGCGATCGGTGTGGCGCGGGGCTGAGTCGCGCTCGCCGCTGCCACTCTCCTTGGACTCCTGCTCCGCCCACTCGCGCAGCTCGAGCACCTTGCTCGCCATCGATCCCTGCGGCACCTCGACCAGCACGCCCTGGTCATCGGGCGCGCCCTCGCGGATCCGGTGCAGGCAGGCATAGTTGGAGCGGCCCTTGAGCACGGCGTACGACGCGTCCACGCCCTCGGTGTCCTTGACCGCCTCCACCAACCGGGGCAGGTCGCGCTCGACCAGCTGGTGCTGGAGCGCCAGGGTTGCGGTGGCCACCACGACGCGGCGGTCGTGGAGCAGCGCCGGCACGAGGTAGCCGAGCGACTTGCCGGTGCCGGTGCCGGCCTGCACCAGCAGGTGGCGCTTCTCGGTCATCGCCTCCGCGACGGCCTCGGCCATCTGGACCTGACCCGGCCGCTCGGAGCCCCCGATGTCCGCAACCGCGGCTGCCAGCACACCGCGGAGCGGTTCGTGTTGCGGGGCGGGATCTGGCACCCGAGCACCTTAGTCGCGGGGTCGGACAGGGAGCCGTCGGCGTGCACAGAGAGTGGTTTCGAGGCTCGTCGCTGGCGCTCCTCGCACGGCGGTTGAGGTGCGAGCCGCGAGCCTCGAGAACCATCGTCAACGGTGGTTGAGGTGCGAGCTTGCGAGCCTCGAAACCACCTATCCGTGCCGGAGCACCGACTGCGCCGCCCAGTAGCCACCCATGCCGTGCACGCCACCGCCAGGTGGGGTCGACGACGAGCACAGGTACACCCCGTCGAGGGGGGTCGAGTACGGATCGAGCCGCGCGACCGGTCGGGTGAACAGCTGGCGCAGGTCCTGCACGCCACCGTTGATGTCGCCGCCGACGTAGTTGGGGTTGTGCTGCTCCATCGCTGCCGAGCCCATCGCCGAGCGGCCGATGATCAGGTCCCGGAAGCCGGGGGCGAACCGCTCCACCTGCGCCTCGATCTCGTCGGTCATGTCGCGGGTCGAGCCGTGCGGCACGTGGCAGTAGGCCCAGGCGGTGTGCTTGCCGTCGGGAGCCCGGGAAGGGTCGAAGCGGGTCGCCTGCACGAGCAGCACGAAGGGTCGCTCGTGGTGCCGACCGTGCACCGCTGCGTCCTCCGAAGCGGCGATCTCCTCGAGAGTCCCGCCGAGGTGCACGGTGCCCGCGCGCTCCACCTCGGGGGCCTGCCACGGGATCGGTCCGTCGAGCGCCCAGTCGAGCTTGAAGACCCCGGGCCCGTAGCGGTAGCGCCGCAACCGACGCGCATAACCAGAGGGGAGCCGGTCGCCGGCGAGCTGCAGCAGCTGTCGGGGCGTCACGTCGAGCAGCGCGGGACCCATCCCCTCGAGCTCGGCGAGTGACTCCACCTGATGTCCGGTGACGACCTCGACCCCCGAGCGATCGGAGGTGGCCGGCCAGGGCGTCGGCCAACTTCTGCGACCCACCGCGGGCGACCGGCCAGCCGACGTGGTGGGCGCTGAGCGCGAGCACCATCCCGATTGCCGCGCTCGCCGGCGTACGCAGCGACAGCATCGAGTGGGCGCTGCAGCCGGCCAACAGCGCCCGCGCCCGCTCTCCCTCGAAGCGCGAGCGCGCCAGCCCCGAGGCCGAGCGCACCGCCTTCGGTCCGAACCGGGCCAGCACCAACGGGTGTCGCGGGACCCGGAGCGGGCCGAGGATCGCGCTGGTGAGCTCGTTCGCATGGTCGACGAGGGGATCGAACAGCTTGCGGTAGGCGCGGTGGTCGGGGCCGAGCCCGCGCGCGGTCGCCTCGACGGATCGCTCGAGCAGCACCGCAGAGCCGTCGTCGAGCGGATGCGCCAGCGGCACCTCGGGCTGCACCAGCTCAAGACCGTGCTCCGCCAGGGGAAGCTCTCGGAGGAACGGCGACATCAGCGCCAGGGCGTGCACCGTGGAGCACGTGTCGTGCACGAAGCCCGGCAGCGTGAGCTCTTCCGACCGGCAGCCGCCGCCGAGGGTGTCAGCGCCCTCGAGCACGGTCACCTCACGTCCGGTCTGCGCCAGCGTGATCGCCGCGGCCAGGCCGTTGGGGCCCGACCCGACGACGACCGCCTGCTCGTCGGACCTATCCACTCGATCGGCCACGGGTGAACAGCCGCTTCACCGCCCGCCCGGGAGCTCCGAAGGTGTAGATCGTCGAGCGGATCGCCGAGCTGTGCCACACGTTGCGCCACTTCGACCACTGGCGCCGCTTGTCGACGCAGACGACCTGGGTCTCGACGACCACCTCGTGTCCGAAGTGCCGCGCGACGTTGGTCAACGTGTTCTCCCAGAAGTGGTTCTCCTGGGTGTGTCCGCCCAAGGTCATCCCCAGCTCGAAGATCGGGTCGCTCGCGCGCATCAGCACCTGCGCCTGCACCACCGTCTCGTCGTCCTTCTCCAGAGCGCTGAACGTGATCCATCCCGCGAACATGTGGCCCTGCGGGGTCATCAATGTAAACGACTCGGCGTCGGCGTACAGCACCATCACTCCGGTGGAGAGCTTCATCCTCCCGGGCAGTGTCATGTTCACCAGCGCGACCTCGCCGGGCTCGATCCCGGTCAGCGGTCCGTAGAAGGTGTTGCCCTCCGGCCAGAACTCGGGGAAGTGGTGCTTCCACGTGGTGATCACGTCGGCCGCCGAGACCGTCGCGAGCGGCAGACGAGCCACGTAGGTCTTCTGCCACATCTTGCCGAAACCCTGGATCGGCGAGGTCAGCCGACGGCCCTCGACGTTGAGGTTCACCGCCCCGCTCGGTGGCTCCGGCACGTTCAGGCGGGAGACCGGTCCGGCCCAGTTGGCGTCGCGCTCGTCCTTGGCCATGGCGTCGCTCACGATCCCGAGGTCGCGGCCAGCGCCGCGTCCTCGTTGTCATGGATCAAGACGGCCTCGTCGAGCCGGGTCAGCTCGAAGATCTGCCGGTAGTGATCGGAGAGCCCGTACGCCAGCACCCGCTGGTGCTGACGCTGGGCCCGCACCAGCAGCATGACCAGCAGGCCGATGCCACCACTGTTCATGTAGTCCAGCTCGGTGAAGTTCAAGACGATCGCGTTGACCTTCTGCTGGTTCGCGCGACCGTAGGCATCCATGAGCACGGCTTCGCTCTGGGCGGTGATGTCGCCGGCGATGTCGATCACCTGGGCCGACCCGGAGACCTCTCGGACGGCGAACGTGGTGGGTAGCTCGGTCATGGTTGTTCCTCTCGGGGTGGACGCACGGCGTGTTCCTCGTCGGCGGCGATGGTCATGAAGTCGGACAGGCGGGTGATCTCGAAGATCTCCCGGTAGTGATCGGTGAGACCGAACGCCCGCACCTCGACCCTGCTGGTCCGGGCCTGCGCCAACAGGCCCACGATCAGGGCGATCCCGGTGCTGTTGATGAACTCCGCCCGCTCGAAGTTCAACGCGACCGAGCTCGCGCCGTTGGTGACCGCCTCCGTGTACGCCCGGTCGAGCGCATCTCCGGCGGAGCCGTTGACGTCACCGATCAGGTCGATCACGGCGACGCCGTCACGTTCGCGCACTGCGACCTCCAGGTCACTCGTGGTCATCGGTGGCTCCTTTCAGCAGTACGACGAGCTCGAGGGTGTGCACCCCGTCGCCGGTGGTGGTCAGGGTTTCGTCGACCATCTCCTTGATCAGGAACAGTCCCCAGCCGCGCGGGCTCTGGCGACCCTCGAGCTTCGCCTCGATGTCCGGCGTCTCCGGCTCGGCGGGCTCGCCCGCGTGACCGTGGTCGGTCACCTGGACCCGGATTGCCTCCGCGTCCTGGAGCACCCGGATCGAGACCGAGAGATCGGTCCGGTACTGGTTGCCGTGCTCCATCGCGTTCATCGTCGCCTCGCCGACCGCGGTCTTGAGCCGGTTGAGGCGGGCCGGGTCGAGGCCCGTGTCCGCGATCGCGGTGACGACCCGATCGATCGCCTCCCGCTCGTTGCCGGCGGCGCTCGGCAGCTCGAACTCGGCGAGCACACGCTCGGCGTACCCCTCGGGTGAGCGCTCCAGGGTGACCATGGTGATGTCGTCCTCCTGCAGGGCTCCGGGACCGGTGAACTCCTCGAGGTCGCGGAGCACGCGGTCGATCAGCGCCTGGCCGCTCGGCGAGTCGGCCACCGTCTGCATCAGCCGCGGGAAGCCGAACATGCCGCGGTCCGGATCGTGCGCTTCGACGATCCCGTCCGAGTGCAGCAGCACGCTGTCACCGGGGGCGAGCACGATCTCCTTCTCCTCGTAGGGCATGCCCGTCATCAGCCCGAGCGGCATGCCCCGCGCCCGCAGCTCGAGCACGCCGTGAGCGGTCTTGACGTACGGCAGGTCGTGGCCGGCGTTCGCGAAGCGAAGGTGACCGGTCGTCGGGTCGAGCACGCCGTAGAGGCAGGTGACGAACATCTTCTCTGGCATGTCGGGGCAGAGCTGCTCGTTGACCCGCTCCAGCACCTCGCCGGGCTCGACCAGCCGCTGCGCGGCCGCGCGCAGCAGGCTGCGGGTCGCCGACATCACCAGCGCCGCCGGTACTCCCTTGTCGGTCACGTCGCCGACGACGAAGCCGAAGCGACCGTCGGGCAGCGGGATGACGTCGTAGAAGTCGCCACCGACCTCGCGGGCGGGCTGGTAGCAGGCCGCGATCCGCCAGCCGGGCAGGTCGGGCAGCGTCTTGGGCAAGAAGTGCGACTGAATCAGCCGGGCGACCTCCAGCTCCTGCTCGTAGCGCTGGCGGGTCACCGCCTCCGCCTCCTGCTCGCGCACGAGCTGGCCGACCCGCAGAGCCGGAGCAGCCTGGCCGGCGAGGTTGTCGAGCAACCGACGGTCGTCGGAGGAGTACTCCTGCTCGGAGAGGCGCGCGCCCGAGGTTGAGCACGCCGATCAGCTCGCCCTGGCTGACCAGCGGGATGGCCAGCTTCACGCCGGCGGCCTTCAGCTCGCGCACGGCGTCCGAGTCCAGCTCGAGCGCGTCGACGTCCACCGCACCGCCCGCCGACTGGAGGTAGGCGAGCAACGGGTCGTTGGGGGCGATCTCCACCGGAGCACTGCGCGGTCGCCGCCATGGCCGCGACATCGGTGACCGGCTCGGCCGACGCGGTACGCCGCCGCAACCGGCCGCGTGGTCTCCTCATCGACGTGCTCATCACAGGTCCTTTCCTAGTCCGGGGGCGTCCGGAAAGCGTTACGAGGAGCCAGTCCGTGCACGACGACCGGCGCGTCCTTCCCCTTCAGCGCCAACGATCCCTTCGCCGTCAGCCTCAGGCTCGGGTCCTGGTGGTCCAGCAGGCAGCGGGTGGCCTCGGTCAGCAGCAGCGACTCGTCGAGGTCACGGGTGGCGGCCTCGACCCGCGCGGCGACGTTGACGGGGTCGCCGATCACCCCCAGCTCGGCGTAGCCGCTGCCGCCGATGGTGCCGACCAGCACGAGCCCGGAGTTCAGACCGATGCCGATGCCGGCAGCGATCTCCCATCTGCGCTTCGACCGCGTCGAGCATGGCCCGGCCGGCCGCGAGCGCCTGGTCGGCGTGGTCGGGAAGGTGTTCCGGCGCGCCGAAGATGGCGAGCAGGCCGTCGCCGAGCAGCTTGTTGACGTGGCCGCCGTGATCGGCCACCACGGGGATCACCACCTCGAAGAACTCGTTGAGGTAGTCGGTCGCTTCGCGGGCCGTCGACCGGTCGGCGTACGCGGTGAAGTCGCGGATGTCCACGAACATCACGGTCACCATCGCCCACTCGGGCTCGACCCTCGCGGTCATTCCTGCTCCTGGGTACGAAGCCAGAGGGACACGTGGGCGGGTCGCATCGTGTCGACCACCACGATCTGGAGGTCGGCGCTCAACGCGGCGAGGTCGACCTCGTCGCGCAGCCGCGCTCCGAACAGCTCTCAAGCGTCTGGGCAGCGTCGTAGCGGCTGCGGAAGAAGCGTCGATCCACCACCTTCTGAATGCGCTCTCGCACCGGTCGGAACAGGGCCGCCACGGCGAGGGTGGACACCGCCACCGCCAGACCCGAGCCCTCGGTGAGCCCGCTCAGCACGAGCTGGAAGAGCAGCACGCTGCCGACGTAGACACCGGCGAGCGTGGCGGTCAGCGAGCCGTAGACCAGCGTCCGGTTGATCACGACGTCGATGTCGTAGAGCCGGTACCGCAGGATCGCGACGGCGGTGGCCGCCGGCAGACACAGGATGCTGAGCATGATCGCGCCGTCGCGACGCCCTGACCGACGGTACTCGTAGAGCACGAACATCAGCCGGGATCGTCACTGCGGCAACGGCACCGGCCAGGGCGATCCACTTCATCTGCTCGCGCTGCTCGCCGCGGGCCCGGCGGAACCTCAGGACCAATGAGGCGGCCGAACCCAGGAGCCCGATCATCAGTGCGAGGTACGCCGGCCCCTCTGCGAGCGTCACGCAGGTTGCTCTCGGTGCCGTAGGGGTTGGCGAAGTCAGGATGATCCTCGAGCCCGCCGGGTTTCAGGACCGTCGTGACCACGAGCCCTGCGATGCCCACGACCGCGCACCAGGCGACCGGTCGCCAGCGTCTCGACAGCAGCCGCCCGTCGGGGAAGAGCAGGAGCAGGAACGTCGCCGGCACCAGCACGAAGGGGACCCAGGAAACCTCGCCGTAGACCGCGGCCAGCTGGCCGAGGGTGCGCGAGCCCTCCTCCGTGTCCAGCCAGTAGTCGCCGTAGGCGCCGGACAGCCTGGCCATGGCCGCGGAGACGCCGCCGGCCAGGAAGATCCAGCCGATGGGGTTGCGGGGCTGGCGCGTCGCGACCACGTGACCGGCCACGGTGAAGACGAGCGTGATCGCCCAGATGAAGAAGTCCTTCTCGACCTCGAGCCGATCACCGCCGGTCAGGGAGACGACCGCAGCGGCGACGGTGATGACCGCGGCGACGACAGCCAAGGTCCAGGCGAGTCGCCGGGTGGCGGTCGGACTCATGACGTCAGCTCCTGTCGAACGCATCCACAGGGACACGTGGTCGGGTCGCATCGTCTCGCTCGACGACAGCCTCGAGATCGGCGCTCAAAGCACCGAGGTCGACCTCGTCACGCAGGCGCAGACCGAAGGCCTCGATCGTCTGCGCGTGCGTCGTAGCGGCTGCGGAAGAAGCGGCGGTCCACGACCTTCTGGATCCGGGTCCGCACCGGCCGGAACAGGGCCGCGACCGCCAACGTCGACGCCGCGACCGCCAGGCCCGATCCCTGGGTCAGCCCGCTGAGCGCGAGCTGCAGGAGCAGCACGCTGCCGACGTACACGGCCGCGAGGGTGGCGGTCAGCGAACCGTAGACAAGGGTCCGGTTGATCACGACGTCGATGTCGTAGAGCCGGTAGCGCAGGATCGCGACGGCCGTCGCCACCGGAAGACCGATGATGCTCAGCATCATCGCGGCGTTGGCCACGCGCTCCCCGACGACGTCGTAGAGCGGGACCATGACCACGATCGACATGGCAGCAACCGCTCCGGCGTACGCGATCCACTTCATCTGCTGGCGTTGCTCGCCGCGGGCCCGGCGGAACCGGAGCACCACGGAGGCGGCGGAACCGATCAGGCCGACGGCGAGCGCGAGAACGGCCAGCACCTCCACGACTTCACGAACGACGCTGTCCACCGCGAAGGGATTCTGGAGCTGCGGTTGGTCCGGGATCGCTCCGGGACGTGTCCCCTCAGCTACGAAGTTGCCGACGATTCCCGCACCGGCGGCCCAGGCGATCGCGCGCCACCGCGACGTGAGGAGATGTCCATCCGGGAACAGCAGCAGCAAGAAGGTCGCCGGTACCAGGATGAACGGCATCCAGGAGAGCTCGCCGTACCACGCGGCGATCTGGCCCAGCGCCTTCGATCCGGCCCCGGTCTCGACGAAGTAGTCAGCGTAGGCACCTGCCAGCCCGCCCAAGGCCGCGGACGCCCCCACTCCGAGGAACAGCCAGCCGATCGCGTTGCCAGGTTGGCGGGTGGCGATCAGGTGGCCGGTGACCATGAACGCAAGGGTGATTCCCCAGATGAAGACGTCCGAGGCGAGGGCCAGGCGATACCCGTCGATGGTCGCGACCACCGGGGCCGCCACGGTCAGGACGACGGTCAAAACCGCGATCCCCCAAGAGCCGCGCTTGGCGGTCATGCGCCCCCTCCCGGAGTCCGGAGCCACAACGACAGGTGAGCCGGCCGCATCGTCTTCACGACGACGGCCTGGAGGTCCGCACTCAGCGCGCTGAGGTCGACCTCGTCGCGGAGCCGGGCACCGAACGCCTCGATGGTCAGCCTCGCGTCGTAGCGGCTACGGAAGAATCGGCGGTCCACGGTCTTCTGGATCCGCGACCTGACCGGTCCGAAGAGAGCGGCGACCGCCAACGTCGAGGCGGCAACGGCCATGCCTGAGCCCTGGGTGAGGTCACTCAGGGCGAGCTGAAGCAGCAGCACGCTGCCGACGTACACGGCGGCCAGGGTGGCGGTCAGCGAGCCGTAGACCAGGGCCCGGTTGATCACGACGTCGATGTCGTAGAGCCGGTACCGCAGGATCGCGAGACCGGCAGCCACTGGCAGAGCGAGTAGACCCAGCCCGACGGCAGCTTGGACCAGGAACGAGTCGTAGTAGAACGGGACCGCCACCACCATGATCGGGACGAACGCGGCGGCCGCGAACACCAGCTGCTTCAGCTGGAGCCGCTCGATGCCCGCGGCCCGCCGGTAGCGGACCACCAGCGAGGCGATCGAGCCCACGATGGCGACGAGCAACAGCATCATGCCGGCGATGAACGCCGCCTCCAGCACCGGACTATCGACGGTGAGCGGGTTGTCGGCGTTCGCAGGGTTCAGCGCCTGCCCGGGGATCGCGACCACGCAGGCCGCCGCGATCACCCACAGCACCCACCGCCAGCGGGTCGTCAGGAGTCGGCCGGTCGGGAAGAGCAGGAATACGACGGCGTACAAGGAGAGGTCGACGATCCAGCTCCAGCCGATCACCCAGTTGCCGACGTCGCCGGTGGGCAGCGAGTGGTAGCTGAAGGCCTCCCAGGTCTCGACGATCCCGCCCCACACGCCCTGGCCGGCGAGGATCCAGCCGATCGGGTTGCTGGGCTGCCGGGTGGCGACGAACGCACCCGTCGTGCCCAGGGCAAGCGCCAGCGCGCCGTAGAAGATGGTGTCGAACTCCTCCTCCTGCCCGATGGAGAGGACGAGCATCACCATCACGAGTGCGACGGTGATCGAGAGCAGGACCCACGGCAACCTCGGGCGCGGCTGCGTCACCGAGGTTCCCGCAGTCGTCGCGGTCATGGGCCGCATCCTCGCGGACGCCGGAGTCGGTGCATAGCGGCTCGGCGTGCCCGCCTAGACACAGTTGTCACTCCCTGGCCGCTTCGACGACGTCCAGGATCGCTTCCCTCACCAGCTCAGGATCCGCTTCCTCCACCGCGTGCCCCGTGTGTACGACGATCTGCTCGGCCAGCGGGCTGAGCACCAACCAGCCGCGCTGGATCTGGAGGTTCTTGCGCATGCCCCGGCGCTCCTCCGGAAACTCGGCCCCGGCGATCTCGTCGGCCGAGTACTCGTTGCTGATCACCGTCACTGGGATGTCACCGATCGGGCGTCGCGCGGCCCAGGCCTCCTTCTCCACCTCGAGGTAGTTGCGGTTCTCGACGTTCTCCGGGCTGTCCCAGCGGGTGACGTCGATCAGCCACTGCGGTGCGTTCCAGAACGGCCCAGGCACCTCCACGAACACCATCCCGGCTACCTGGTCCGGATGCGCGACCGCGTAGCCCGCGGAGATGTAGCCGCCTCCGGAGGTGCCGACCAGGACGTAAGGGCCGGGAATCTCTGCGGCCTCCAGCAGTCCCTCGAAGTCCGCAACCAGCTCAGCCAGCCCGCGCGGCCCAGGGTCCGGGTCGCTGCGGCCCAGGTTGGCGCGGTCGTAGACGCACGTCCGCGTCACCTCCGCCAGCGCAGACTCCGCGAAGCCGTAGGAGTCGCTGGTGTCCTCGTCGCCGCCCTCCAGGAGGACCGTTGGCGACCCGGTGCCGGTGCAGCGGACGTAGAGGCCCCGGCCGCCGTCGATCTTCACGACGCCGTCGAGGTCTACCGGTGCGCTGTCGGCCGGCCCGGGGATCGGAGTGCCCTCAGGCTCGTCCGACCCGCAGCCGGCCAGCGACGCGACGATCAGGGTGACGGCGGCAAGGCCCTTGACGAAAGTGGTTCTCATGCAGACCAGGGAACCCGCCGCACGTCCAGGATTCGTTACGAACGTGCACGTTACGAAACACCCTCCCGTGCCGCTACCGTCACGGCATGGGCATCGAGATCACGCTTCTCGGCTCGCCGCGGGTGACCCGGGAGGGTGAGCCGGTGGTGTTCGAGACGCGCAAGGCGATGGCGCTGCTCGCCCACCTCTCACAGAGTGACCGCCCGCGGTCTCGTGACCTGTTGTGCGAGCTGCTGTATCCGGGACACGACCCGGACCGCACACGTGGGGCGCTGCGCCGCACGCTCTCGACGCTCCGGAAAGGCATCGGCGAGGAATGGATCGACACGGCGGGCGACGGCGTGTCCCTGCGCCGGGGGCCCGGCCTCTCGGTCGACGTCGAGAAGTTCCGAGAGCTGGCCGCTGAGCCGGCATCGGAGCCACGCCTGCGCGAGGCCGTCACTCTCTTCCCCGGTGACTTCCTCGAGGGCTTCACGCTGCGCGACAGCCCGGACTTCGACGACTGGCAGGCGGAGTCCGCCGACGGGCTCCGGGCCGAGCTCGCCTCGGCGCTACGCCGCCTGATCGGCCATCTCGCGGCGCGCGGGGAGATTGAGGAGGCCGTCGTCTACGCGCGGCGCTGGCTGACGATCGACCCACTGCACGAGCCGGCACACCGCGAGCTGATCCGGCTCTACGCGTGGAACGGCGACCGCGCGGCCGCCCTCGAGCAGTACCGGACCTGCGTCCGGACCCTCAGCCGTGAGCTCGGTGTCGCTCCACTCGAGGAGACTGCGTCGCTCTACGCGCAGGTCAACGACGGCACGCTTGCGCCGCCGCAGCCCTCGGAGCGGCCCCGGGCCCCGGCTCGGGCCCAACCCCCCGAGCCGCCCGACGAGCTGCGGCTGGCCGGCCGTGAGGAACATCTAGCGGCGCTGCTCGAGGCACATGCGGCCGCTCACCCCGACGGTCGGCTCGCGGTCATCGAAGGTGAGGCCGGCATCGGCAAGACCCGGCTGGCCAGTGAGCTGGTTCGCCGCGCCCGAGCAGCCGGGGCCCTGGTGCTCGAGGCTCGCTGCCATGACGACGAGGCCGGCCTTCCGTATGGACCCGTCGTCGAGCTGCTGCACGCGGCAGCCAAGGACGCCGCCCGGTGGCAGGGTTCGGTCCCTCCCCACCGACTCGCGGACGCGGCTCTGCTGTTGCCGGAGCTCGCAGCGCTGGCAGCCGACGGGGCTGAGGTGCTCCCCCTCGGTGGGCCCGGCGCACAGGTGCGTCTGCTCGAAGCAGTGGCAGCCGTGATCGGCGCCGCAGCCATCGGAGTCGAGCCGGGCGTGGTGCTCCTCGACGACGCCCACGCCGCCGATGACGCCACCCTCGATGCGATCGCCTATCTCGCTCGCCGGCTCACCGACCGTCCCCTGCTGCTCGTGTTGGCCTGGCGCACCGAACGGGTGCCACCCGGACACCGACTTCGCCGACTGGCGGTCGAGCTGGCTCGCGAGGGTCGGGCGACGATCCTGACGCCCGACCGGCTCGCGGAGGGCGACGTCAGCGGGTTGGTGCGATCAGTGGTGTCCGACAGGACAACACCCGAGCTCGAGCAGCGCGTGTACCTCGAGAGCGAGGGTCTGCCCCTGTTCGTCGCCGAGTACCTGGCCGGGCTGGGCGTCGGGGTCGAGACGCAGGCGCCCTCCCGCAATCTCTCGCCCCGGGCGCAAGGTCTGCTCGACGGCCGTCTTGCCGCCCTCGGCGAGACCGCGCTCCAGGTGCTGGGTGCCGCTGCTGCGATCGGTCGCTCCTTCGATGCCCAGACACTGAGGCGAGCGAGCGGACGCAGCGACGAGGAGACTGTCAGCGCCCTCGAGGAGCTCGTCGCTCACGGTGTGGTCCGGGAGCGCGCGGGCGACCACGCCGACTACGACTTCTCGCACCAGAGGATGCGCGAGCTCGTCTACGAGCGGACCGCGATGGCCCGGCGGCAGCTGCTGCACGGGCGCGTAGCCGCCGCATTGTCGGGCCAACGAGCGGCCGGCGAGCGGTCGGCGCTCGTGGCCCAGCACCTTCGCCTTGCCGGCGACCAGGCAGGCGCCGCCGAGCACTACCGGCTCGCCGCCGAGCACGCCTCGTCGCTCTACGCTCACGCCGACGCGCTCGAGCACCTTGAGTCGTCGCTCGCGCTCGGCCACCCGGACGTCGCTGCCATCCACGAACAGATCGGCGACCTCCGCACGATGATGGGTGACTACGGTGGCGCCCTGGCTGCCTACGACGCCGCGGCGGCGTACTGCGAGGGGCCGGAGACGCTTGCGCCGATCGAGCACAAGCTCGGCAACGTGCATCACCGTCGCGGTGAGTGGGATCGCGCCGAGTCGCACCTGCTCGCGGCCCTCGCTGCGGCCACCAGCGAGCAGCAGGGATTGCGGGCCCGGGTGCAGGCCGACCTGGGACTCACCCTGTTCCATGCCGGCGATCCGGCTCGAGCCGCGGAGCTTGCTCGCGACGCGCTCGCGCTGGCCGAGGCCGCAGGCGACCGGCGCGCCGAGGCGCAGGCGCACAACATGCTGGGCGTGCTGGACAGCAGCGACGGTCGGGTCGATCGGGCGCGTGACCATCTGGAGCGCAGCCTCGAACTTGCTCGGCAGCTGACTGATGCTCCTGCCGAAGCAGCGGCCCTCAACAACCTGGCGCTCCTTCGGCGCGACGCGGGCGATGTGTCGGCCGCGCTCGAGCTCACCGCGGCCGCGCTCACCCTCTGCTCCCGGTACGGCGACCGCCACCGCGAGGCCGCGCTGGAGAACAACTTGGCCGACCTGCACCACGCGGCCGGACACGAGGACGAGTCGATGACCCACCTCAAGCGGGCGGTGACGCTCTTCCGTGAGGTGGGTGCCGATGACGCCGCACGACTACCAGAGATCTGGAAGCTCGTCAGCTGGTAGTGGTTTCGAGGCTCGTCGCTGACGCTCCTCGCAACCCCTCAGCTGCCCATCAAGACGACGCTGGCGCGGTCGATCGACTCGGGAGCGAGCACGTGACCGATGGCGAGGGCAGCGGCGCCGATCACGCCGGCACGCTCGCCGGCCTGCGAGGTGGTGATGCGCAGATGCTCGGTGGCCAGCGGTAGGGAACGTTGGTAGACCACCTCGCGAATGCCGGCGATCAAGCTCTCGCCTGCATCGGCCAGCGCCCCGCCGATCACGATCGCCGACGGGTTGATCACGTTGACCAGGGTGGCGACCACCTCGCCGAGGTCGCGGCCGGCCTGGCGCACCACCTGTGCGGCGACCGGGTCGCCGCCGCGGACCAGGTCGACCACGTCCTGGCCGGTCTCAGCTGCGACGCCCAGCTCCTGGAGCGCCCGCGCCAAGGCCGGTCCGGCAGCGATCGCCTCGAGGCAGCCCTCGTTGCCGCAGCGGCAGGTGACGCCGTCAGCACGCACCACGCGCACATGGCCGAGATCGCCAGCGGTGCCCTGCGCGCCTCGTTGCAGCTCGCCGCCGGAGATCAGGCCGGCACCGATGCCGGTCGAAATTTTGATGAAGACCAGGTCATCCACGTCGGGCAGGTGGGCGTGCTGCTCACCGAGCGCCATGATGTTGACGTCGTTGTCGATCAGCACCGGCACGTCAAACGCCCGCTGCACATGGGCCGGCACGTCATAGCGGTCCCAGCCGGGCATGATCGGGGGGTTGATCGCGCGACCGGTGGAGTGCTCCACGGGGCCGGGCAGGCCGATGCCGATCGCCGAAAGCTCGGCAACGCTCCGCTTCTGGTCTTCGAGCAGCTCACCGATCACCCGGCTCGCCCAGCCGAGCACGTGCTCCGGGCCGGTAGCGACGTCGAGGTCGGCGCGGCGCTCGGCCAGGATGGTGCCGGCGAGGTCGGCCAGCCCAGCGGTCGCGTGACTGGCTCCGATGTCGACCCCTGCCACGACTCTCGCGCGGGGGTTCATCGCGAGCAGCGATGGCGGCCTTCCGCCTGTGGAGACGCCGCCGCCGTACGGCGCCACGAGACCGAGCCGCATCAGCACGTCGATGCGCGCGGCGATGGTGGAGCGGGCCAGGCCCGAGGCGTCCGCCAGCTGGGCCCGCGTCCGGGGGGCCCCGTCACGCAGCAGCTCGAAGACATCGCTGGTCCGCACGAGCCGAAGTGAAGCACGCCTACTTCCGTACGTCCAGCAAAGAACTTCTGCCGATCTATCGACAAAAGTACGTGACGGGTGCCACAGTGAGCGCATGCCGACGGAGCCGACCCAGCCCCTCCTCCGCATCCGTGGTGTCTCCAAGAGCTTCGTCGGTCACCGCGTGCTGGACGATGTGAGCCTCGAACTTCGCCCCGGCCAGGTCGTGGGGCTGGTCGGCGAGAACGGCGCCGGCAAGTCGACGCTGATGAAGATCCTGGCCGGTGTGCACCAGGCCGACGAGGGCTCGGTCAGAGCTCGACGGCAAGCCGGTCTCCTTCAGTCACCCGGTGCAGGCCCAGCAGGCTGGGCTGTCGACGGTCTTCCAGGAGTTCAACCTGCTGCCTGAGCGCACCGTCGCCGAGAACATCTACCTCGGCCGCGAGCCGCGCCGCCGCGGCCTGGTTGACACCGGTCAGATGCACCGCGACACCGAGCGCCTGCTCGCCGACCTGGGCGCCGCCGGGCTCCGGCCCGGCCAACGGGTCCGCTCGCTCAGCGTCGCCGAGCAGCAGATCGTCGAGATCGCCAAGGCGGTGAGCTACGACGCCCGCATCATCCAGATGGACGAGCCGACCGCAGCCCTGGCCGAGCACGAGGTTGAGCTGCTCTACGCAATCATCGAACGGCTGACCGCCCGGGGCGTGGCAATCCTCTACGTCTCCCACCGGCTCAAGGAAATTTTCCAGCTCTGCGACACGATCATCGTGCTCAAGGACGGCGCCCATGTCGCGACCAAGGCTTCCGACGAGATCGACGACGCCGAGCTGGTCCGGCTGATGGTCGGCCGCTCCATCTCCTCCTTCTTCCCCGACCCGCTGCCCGGCACCGAGGTCGGTGAGCCGCGGCTGGAGCTGCGGGGTGCCGGCAACGGATACGTCGACGGCATCGACCTCACCCTGCACGCGGGCGAGATCGTTGGCATCTCGGGGCTCCAGGGCTCCGGCCGGACCGAGCTGCTCGAGGCAGTCTTCGGCGTCAACGCGCTCACCCGCGGCGAGATGCTGCTCGACGGCAGCCCGTCCCGGCCGAAGTCACCGCGCGCGGCGATTCGCGCCGGTCTCGCCATGATCACCGAGGACCGCAAGGCGACCGGTCTCGCCCTCAACCAGACGATCCTCGACAACGCACTCGGCGTGGTGCGCAGCGCCTTCCCGCGTCGCACCGGACAGGCGCGCCGCGAGGTGCCCGGCCTCCTCTCCTCGCTCGCCGTCTCCGCTCGGGCGATGGACCAGGAGGTGCAGTTCCTCTCAGGCGGCAACCAGCAGAAGGTGGTGCTGGCCCGCTGGCTGGCCACCAACCCGCGGGTGGTGTTGATGGACGAGCCGACCCGGGGCATCGACGTCGGCGCGAAGCACTCGATCTACGAGCTGATGCGGGCCCTGGCCGCCCAGGGAGTCGCCGTGCTCATGGTCTCCAGCGAGCTACCCGAGGTGATCGGCATGTCCGACCGGATCCTGGTCATGCGCGACGGCCGCCTAGCCGGTGAGCTGCCCGCTGGCTCCACCGAAGAGACCGTGCTGCAGCTGGCCACCGGTGTTACTCCGAGCGAGGTCGCATGAATTCGCCCAAGGTGGGCCGGCTGACCTCGACCGGGATCGTCTACATCGTCCTCGCCGCGGCGATCGTGATCGGCGCGGTCCTGACCGGTCTCCACGACCGCAACTTCTTCAGCACCGGCAACATCCGGGCGATCCTCACCTTCACCAGCGTGCTCGGCTTCATCGCCATCGGGCAGACGCTGGTGATCCTGGTCGGCAGCCTGGACCTGTCGGTGCCCTTCGTGACCAGCCTCAGCAGCGTGGTCGCGGGCGGCATCATGGCCGGGGAGACCGGCAACGTGCCGAGAGCAGTGGCCGTCACGATCCTGGTCGCCGCCGGTATCGGCCTGGCCAACGGTCTGGTTGTCAGCCTCCTCAACGTGCACGGGTTCGTCGCCACCCTCGGCATGGGGCTGATCATCAGCGGCTATCTCGCGACGCACTACCAGGGCAGCCACGGCTCCGCACCCCGCTCCTTCCGGTCGATCGGAGCCAACCAGATCGGTCCAGTGCCGGTCTCGACGCTGATCATGCTCGGCTGCGCGGTCGCCGCGATCGTGCTGCTCCGCAAGACCCGCATCGGTCACCACCTGTATGCCGTCGGCGGCAACCGCGAGGTCGCCCGGCTGTCGGGCATTCGAACGTCGGTCCCGGTCGTGGTCGCTCATGTGCTGTGCTCGGTGCTCGCCGCGCTTGCCGGACTGCTGCTCCTGGCCAGGCTCAGCGTCGGCAGCCCCACGATCGGCTCCCAGGGCGACTACGACCTGATGTCGATCGCTGCGGTCGTGCTCGGTGGCACCCTGCTCGCCGGCGGCAAGGGCAACATCCTCGGCACCATCGGCGGCGTAGCGATCTTTGCGGTGATGGACCAAGTGATGAGCGTGATCGAGGTCGAGTCGTTCCTCCAGGACGTCGTGCGCGGTCTGGTGATCGTGCTGGCGGTCGCGGTCTACGCCCGGCGCGACATCGACCGGCGCCCGGCTCCGTTCGAGCGACCGACCGGCCTGGATGCGGCTCTCCAGGAGGCACGATGACGAACCTGAACGTGCTCGACCAGACCCCGGGCCGCGACGCTCGCCCGCCGATGGCCGCCCACCAGCACCGACTTGCCGGTCGACTCATGTCCACCGTCTCCACGCCCGGCGGCGCGATCTTCGTGCTGGCCGGGCTGCTCCTGGTGGCCACGATCATGGCCAACCCCAACTTCGGCGACCCGGGCGTGATCATCCGCTTCTTCGGCCGCACCGCCCCGCTCGCGATCGCGGCCATCGGTCAGTACTACGTGATCGTCTCCGGTGAGTTCGACCTCTCGATGGCTGCCGTGATCTCCATGCAGGTCGTGCTTGCCGGCAACTACATCGGCGATGACTCCGGCCGGATCATCCCGGGAATCGTCCTCATGCTGGCGCTCGGCGCCGGCATCGGCGTGCTCAACGGGCTGGCAACCACGGTGCTCCGAGTGCCCAGCTTCATCGTCACGCTCGGCATGATGCTGGCGCTCGCCGGCATCGTCGACTGGCGCACCGGCGGGGCCGCCAACCAGAACCCAGCCGACGACTTCCGCGAGATCGGCCGCGGCTACATCGACAACGTGCCGGTGGTCGACGTGATCCCGTACCCACTGATCATCCTGCTGGTGATCTCAGTGCTCGCGGCCTGGCTGATGCGCCGTCCGTTCGGTCGCTGCCTGATCGCGGCTGGCGACAATCCCGAGTCGGCACACCTGGCCGGCACCTCGCTGATCTGGCTGAAGACCAGGGCCTTCGTGCTCTCGTCGCTGTCGGCAACCGTGGCCGGCATCCTGCTCGTCGGCTACGCCGGCGTGCACCCGTCGGTGGGCCAGGGCTACGAGTTCACCGCCATCACCGCTGTCGTGCTGGGCGGCGTCCTCCTCGGCGGCGGCCGCGGTTGGGTGCTCTCGGCCGCAGCGGGGGCGTTCACGCTCGAGCTGCTGTTCACCTTCCTCACCGCCCAGGGCGTCGAGTCGACGTGGCGGCCGACCGTGCAGGGCGTGATCATCATCCTCGCCGTCGCCGTCGCCGGCCGCGCCTGGACCGGCGCCCGCCGCCCGTCGCGCCGCGCCACCACTCGTGGCGGAGCGCGACGCAACGATCGTTCCAACGCAACACCCAACCCATCGCCCACCCCGGGCACAACCACAGGAGACAGCTGATGCGTAGAACCAAGCTCATAGGCGTGCTCGGGGCCGCCGCCATGGTGGTCGCCCTCGCGGCCTGCAGCTCGGACGGCTCTGCCGACGACGACAATCCCGGCACCGGCGAGACCCAGAGCGAGGGATCTGGCACGGACGAGGAGGTCAGCGAGTTCTTCAGCCAGGCGGACATGGACGAGCAGGACGCCCAGCGCGACGCCACCTTCGAGGGTGACCCGGCTGCACCGTGGCTGCAATACATCGACGGCGAGATGAGCGACACCTCGGCGTTCGCCACCCAGGAGTCGCAGAAGGTGTGCTTCGCCAACGCCTCCATCAGCAACCCGTGGCGCCAGACCGGCTGGATCACCATGAACCAGCAGCTCAAGGTGCTCCAGGACAGCAAGGTGATCTCCCAGATGGAGACCCGCGACGCCGGTGACGACGACAACACCCAGATCGCCGACATCGACTACTTCATCTCCGACGGCAACTGCGACGTCTTCATCATCTCGCCGAACTCCACGGCGGCCATGACCCCGGCAGTCGAGCGCGCCTGCGAGACCGGCAAGCCCGTCATCGTCTTCGACCGCGGAGTGCAGACCGACTGCCCGACCACGTTCATCCACCCGATCGGTGGCTACGCGTGGGGCATCGACACCGCCGAGTTCCTCATCGACAACCTCGAGGAGGGTGACAAGGTCGTCGCCCTGCGGATCCTGCCTGGCGTCGACGTGCTCGAGACGCGCTGGGCCGCTGCCAAGCAGCTGTTCGCAGACGCTGGCATCGAGGCGGTCGACTACTTCACCGGTGCCGACCCGGCCAAGATCAAGGGCATCATCACCGACGAGCTCACCAAGGGTGACGTCGCCGGTGTGTGGATGGACGCCGGCGACGGCGCCGTAGCCGCCATCGAGGCCTACGAAGACCTCGGCCTCGACTACCCCGTGATGACCGGCGAGGACGAGATGAGCTTCCTGCGCAAGTGGGAGGAGACCGGACTGACCGGTCTCGCGCCCGTCTACTCGAACTTCCAGTGGCGGACCCCGCTCCTGGCCATCGAGAAGATCGTTGCCGGCGAGGAGATCCCGAAGGAGTGGGTGCTCCCGCAGACGCCGATCACCGAGGACGAGCGGGCCGACTACCTCGAGGCCAACGACGGCATGCCTGACGGCCACTACGCCAAGTTCGGCGGCGAGGAGCTCCCCGGCTACCCCGATGTCTGGCAGGACCGGCTCATCCCCTGACCTGGCTTCTCGATAGTCCCGGGTCAGTGGCCGGCGAATCCTTCGGATTTGTCGGCCACTGACCAGGGACTACCCCGCTCCCGACACCCAACTGGAAGGCAGAGTCCGTTGCGACCGATCGGGATCAACACGTGGGTGTGGACGTCGCCCCTGACCGACGTGGGGCTCCCCGACCTGCTTCAGACGATCGCCGCTGCCGGTTTCGACGGCGTCGAGCTGCCACTGGAGAACGCCGGCGACCTCGATCCCCAGACGACAGCGGCCCTGTTGAAGCAGCACGACCTTGCCGCCTGGGTGGTCGGCGCGATGGCGCCCGGTCGCGACCTGGTCGCGACTACTCCCGAGACCGTCGCCAGCACCCAGGACTACCTGCGCGCCTGCATCGACCTGGCCGCCGCCGTTGGCGCCCCGAGCGTCTGTGGCCCGTTCTACGCGCAGACCGGACGGGTCTGGCGGATGACGCCCACCGAGCGGGAAGCAGCGTACGCCGAGTGGCGTGAGCACCTCGCCCCCGTCGCCGACTACGCCGGCGAGCACGGCATCCGCCTCGGCATCGAGCCGCTCAACCGCTACGAGACGTCGCTGGTCAACACCGTCGAGCAGGCTCTGACCGGACTCGGGGAGCTCCTCGGGCGTTCCGTGGGCTTGGCCCTCGACACCTACCACCTCAACATCGAGGAGCGCAGCAGTGCCGAGGCGATCCGCTCCGCGGGCACCCACCTGGTGCACCTGCAGGTCTGCGGCAACGACCGCGGCGCCCCGGGCGGCGATCAGACCGACTGGCCGGGGATCCTCGCCGCGCTTGACGAGGTCGGGTATCAGGGAGCTCTCACCATCGAGAGCTTCACACCGGACAACGCCTCGATCGCCGTAGCCGCCTCGATCTGGCGGCAGCTGGCCAACTCACCCGACGACCTCGCCCGCGACGGCCTGGCGTTCCTGCGGTCCCTGCTTGCGGAAGGCCACCACGATGTCTGATCCGTCCCGTCCCCTGGGGGTCGCCGTCATCGGGTACTCCTTCATGGGCAAGGCCCACTCCAACGCATGGCGCAACGTCAACGCGTTCTACCCCGACACGCCGACCGTGCGCCAGCAGGTGCTGGTCGGCCGTGACGACGGCGGGGTCAAGGAAGCCGCCGCTCGCTATGGCTGGGCCGAGGCGGAGACCGACTGGGCCTCCGTCGTGGCCCGCGACGACATCGACATCGTCGACATCTGTACCCCCGGCGCGACGCACTGCGAGATCGCCCTCGCGGCACTAGCTGCCGGCAAGCACGTGCTGGTCGAGAAGCCGCTGGCCAACTCGGTCGCCGAGTCCGAGCAGATGGTGGCCGCCGCAGCCGTCGCGGCTGAGCGCGGTGTGCAGGCGATGATCGGCTTCAACTACCGCAGAGTGCCCGCGCTGGCTCTCGCGCGTGACCTCATCGAGCGTGGCCGGATCGGCGCCGTGCGGCAGGTCCGGGCGGCGTACCTCCAGGACTGGCTCACCGACGAGGGCGCGCCGATGACCTGGCGGCTCCGCAAGGAGACGGCTGGCTCCGGCGCGCTCGGCGACCTCGGGTCCCACGTGGTCGACCAGCTGCACTACCTGCTCGGTGAGCGGATCCTCGCCGCCACCGGCCACCTCCGCACCTTCGTGACCGAGCGGCCAGGTCCCCAAGAGCTCGAGCCGGTCACCGTCGACGACGCCGCCTGGGCCACACTCGAGACGGCATCGGGCACCGTGGCCAGCCTCGAGGTCAGCCGGATGGCGGCCGGTCGTAAGAACGGCCTGACCATCGAGATCTACGGCGACCGGGGCTCCATCTCCTTCGACCTGCAGCGGCTCAACGAGCTTCGAGTGCTCGACGGTGGCGACAACGGCACGTCCGGCCCGCGCACCGTGCTGGTCACCGAGCCCGGCCACCCCTATCTCGACGCGTGGTGGCCGCCGGGCCACACCCTGGGTTGGGACAGCACGTTCACGTCCCAGGCAGCCGACTTCCTGAGCGCCATCACCGATGGCCGCACGCCGTCTCCGTCGTTCGCGGACGGGCTCGCGGTGCAGCAGGTGCTCGCGGCGATCGAGGGTAGTGCGGCAGGCTCTGGAGCCTGGGTCGACGTCGACGGTCCTATTTCTCTGGGAGGAGACTGATGGGCAAGAGCTTCACCCTCTTCACCGGCCAGTGGGCCGACCTCACGTTGGACGAGGTCGCCGGTCTCGCCGCTGGATGGGGCTATGACGGTCTCGAGATCGCGGTCTCCGGTGAGCACCTCGACGCCTGGCGCGTCGACGAGCCGGGCTACGTCGAGGAGCGGCTGGCGCTGCTCGAACGACACGGGCTGAAGGTGTGGGCGATCAGCAACCACCTCACCGGCCAAGCCGTCTGCGACGACCCGATCGACGAGCGGCACCGCGCCATCGTGCGCGACCGGGTCTGGGGCGAAGGCTCCCCCGAGGCAGTCCGGCAGCGAGCTGCCGAGGAGATGCAGCTGACCGCACGCCTGGCCCAGAAGCTGGGCGTGGACACGGTGGTCGGCTTCACCGGGTCGTCGATCTGGCAGTACGTCGCGATGTTCCCGCCGGTGCCGGCCGAGCGGATCGAGGCGGGCTACCAGGACTTCGCCGACCGATGGAACCCGATCCTCGACGTCTTCGACGAGTGCGGCGTCCGCTTCGCCCACGAGGTGCACCCCTCCGAGATCGCGTACGACTACTGGACAACCGTCCGCACGCTGGCGGCCGTCGGCAACCGGCCCGCGTTCGGTCTCAACTGGGACCCCAGCCACATGATGTGGCAGGGCCTCGACCCGGTCGCCTTCATCACCGACTTCGCCGACCGGATCTACCACGTCGACTGCAAGGACACCCGGATGCGGATGGGCGGAGGCCGCAGCGGCATCCTCTCCTCTCACCTCCCCTGGGGTGACCAGCACCGCGGCTGGGACTTTGTCTCCACCGGGCGCGGCGACGTGCCGTGGGAGGACTGCTTCCGCGCCCTGGCCTCCATCGGTTACGCCGGCCCGGTCTCGGTCGAGTGGGAGGACGCCGGCATGGACCGGCTGCACGGCGCTCCCGAGGCGTTGGAGTTCCTCCGCCGCTTCGACTTCGAGCCGCCGACCGCGTCGTTCGACGCGGCGTTCAGCTCCGGGGACTAGCGTCTTATCCTCGCCGGGTGACCACGAGCGCCCCAGCGATCCCGCTGTCGCGGCACCTGCTCAGGGTCCGGGACCTGATCGACCGGGCCTACGCCGGTCCGCTCGACATCCCGGCCCTGGCTCGGAGTGCGCACGTCTCGGAGGCCTACTTCAGCCGGTCCTTCCGGGCGGCGTTCGGCGAGACGCCGCACCAGTACCTGCTCAGCCGCCGGATGGAGCGGGCCAAGTCACTGCTGCGCGCCGAAGAGCTGTCGGTGACCGACGTCTGCCTCGCGGTGGGGTTCTCCAGCCTGGGTTCGTTCAGCACCCAGTTCCGCCGTTTCGTGGGGTTGACTCCGACGGCATACCGCGACCTGGATCACCGTGAGCTCGCGCGGATCCCCGGGTGTCTGGTGAAGCGACACACTCGCCCGACCACCAGCCCGACAACCAACTAGGGCAGGTTTCGAGAAGCGCCCGGCGATGATCGCCACCTAGGGTCGCCGACATGGAAACAGTGACCTCAGCAGACGGGACCGTCATCGCCTTCGACCAGCTGGGCGCGGGCACTCCGCTCGTCCTCGTGGCCGGCGCCTCGTGCGACCGGGCGGTCGGTGCGGAGGTCGCCGCAGCACTCGCCGCCCACTTCACGGTGCTCAACTACGACCGACGCGGCCGCGGCGACAGCACCGACACCCCGCCCTACGCCATCGACCGGGAGATCGAAGATCTCGAGGTGCTCATCAGTGCGGCCGGGGGTTCGGCCGCCGTGCTCGGGATCTCCTCGGGCGGCGCGTTGGCCGCGCACGCGGCCGCTAGCGGGCTGCCGGTCACTCGGCTGGTGATGTGGGAACCACCCTTCCGGCTCGACCCCGACGGCCAGCTCGCGTCGAAGGAGTACGTCGCACAGCTGACCGAGCTCCTCGCCGAGGGCCGGCGAGGCGACGCGCTGGCGCTGTTCATGAGCCTGGTCGGGCTGTCGCCGGAGATGATCGACGGCATGCGCCGGTCGCCGTACTGGGCGGTCGGCGAACGGATTGCGCCCACCTTGGCCTACGACGCTGCCGTGCTCGGCGACGGTGCGGTGCCCGACCGCTTCGCGCAGATCGACTGCCCCGCCCTGGTGCTCGCAGGCGGTGGTAGCCCCGATTGGTTCCGCGAGTCGGCGCGGGCCGCCGCGGCTGCGATCTCGGGAGCCAGCTATGACGTCCTGCCCGGTCAGACCCACGACGTTGCGGCCGATGTGCTCGCCTCCGCGGTTCACGCCTTCGTCGCGGCCTAGGGTGCCGAGCATGATCACGGGATTCGCGCTGGTGTGTCTCAACGTGCTCGACCTCGACGAGGCGAAGGACTTCTACGTCGAGACGCTGGGCTTCGAGCTCGGCATGGACCAGGTGCTCGACGATCACCGCTGGCTTACCGTTCACCCGCCCGGACACCCCGAGCAGCCGCTGATGCTGACAGTGCCCGGGTCGCCCCTGGTCGAGGAGCCGATCGCCACGCAGATGCGCAGCCTGATCTCGCGCGGCTACCTCAGCGTCGGCGCGCTGTCGACCGACGACTGCCAGGCGACCTACCGGGAGCTGAAGTCCAAGGGCGTCGAGTTCACCGAGGAGCCCGAGGAGCGCTTCTACGGAATCGATGCCGCGTTCCGGGACCCGTCGGGCAACTTTTGGCGGCTGACCGAGCCCCGGACGCTCGACCAGATCCGTGAGGTCACCAGCTGAGGGGTTGCACCTCGTCGGATCCGGTCTAGGTTGGATGATCGATCCAGACCTTTCGGGAGGTTGCATGTCCATCGAACGTCGTACGCTCCTCAGGACCACAGCCGGTGCCGCGGTCGGCGGTCCGTTCGCCGGGCTAGTGGCAATGCCGGCCAACGCCCACCAGCCACCCCGGCCGGGTGCCCTGATGCCGATCGCCGACGAGCGCGACGGCAAGGTGCGGCTGCACCTGCCGAAGGGCTTCCGCTACCGGTCCTTCCACGACACCGAGAGCCCGGTCGTCCTCACCGACGGCACCAATCTTCCCGGCCGCCACGACGGCATGGGGGCCTTCCGCGGGCCCCGCAACAGCGTGGTGCTGGTCCGCAACCACGAGGTCAACAGCCCCGGTCCGGCCTTCGGGACCGGCACGCCGTACGACCCCCAGGCACGCGGTGGCACCACCACGGTGCAGGTCACTGCCTCGGGAGAGGTGATCCGGGCGTTCACCAGCCTGAACGGCACGATGATGAACTGCAGCGGCGGTCAGATGCCGTGGGGATCCTGGGTGACCTGCGAGGAGACCGTCAACGGCCCCGACGTGGCCCCGGACTTCACCGGCGCCTCCAACGTCCCGTTGACCAAGCCGCACGGCTACGTGTTCGAGGTGCCGGTCAGCCATGTGCCCGGCCACGGCCAGTCCGATCGCACGCCGATCACCCACGCCGGCCGGTTCGCCCACGAGGCGGTCTCGTTCGACCCGCACGCCGGCCATCTCTACCTGACCGAGGACAACTTCGGCTATCCGTCGGGCTTCTACCGCTACCAGCCCCCGCGCCACCCGATGAAGGTCGGTCGACTTCTTGACGGCGGCACCCTGCAGATGCTGAAGGTCAGGGGCGTCGACAACGCACACCTGGAGGCCGAGCAGGTCAGCGGCACCACCTACGACGTCGAGTGGGTGGACATTCCCGAGCCGGACGTCGAGTACGACTACACCCCTGGCCAGACGGCACCGACCCCCAACGACACCGCCATCGTGCACGTCGGCTCGCAGGGTCGGACCAGGGGCGCGGCGGGCTTCTCCCGGCTGGAGGGGCAGGCCTACGACCACGGCGTCGTCTACTTCACCTCGACCCAGGGCGGGGGCCCGGCAGAGACCGGCCCGGACACCAGGTCCGGCTACGGCAGTGGCTCCGGTCAGGTGTGGGCCTACGACATCAAACGTCGCAAGCTCACCTGCGTCTTCCAGTCACCGGGCCCGCTGGTGCTCGATCTGCCCGACAACGTCACCACCTCGAAGCACGGCACGCTCGTGGTCTGCGAGGACAGTGTCAGCGACAACTACATCCGCGGCCTCACCCGGCGGGGGCGGCTCTTCGACATCGCCCTCAACCGACTCACCAGCAGCTCCGGCACCGACCGGTCCAACGACGAGTTCGCCGGATCGACGTTCAGCCCGAGCGGCCAGACGCTGTTCGTGAACATCCAGGCCTCGGCCGGCATGTCGTTCGCGATCTGGGGACCCTGGCGCAGGATCGGGGTCTAGCGCATCGAGGAGATGGCTCTGGCCACCCGCCGCCCGAAGGCATCGTGCCCGGCCGGGGCGAGGTGCAGCCGGTCGCCGAGATAGGACAGGTCGAGGTAGCTCATCCGCAGGTAGCGCACCCCGGCCTCAGCCGACAGCTCGGCGAGCAACGCGTCGATGCGCGGCACGCCCTCCGCGCGAGCGGGTGCGGACGCCGGTCCGACCACCACCACCCGGTGACCCTCGAGTGCTCGGATCAGCCGCTTGAAGCCGGCCCTGATCTTGAGCCCACGGCGGTTGACGTCGTTGAGCCCCCCTTCGACCACGACCAGGTCGGCACCCTTCGCAGCGGCCCGCGCCCGGTCGGCGTAGGAGACCTTGGGGCAGCTGCTGGCCCGGGAGCTGAACCCGGAGCCGGGGAATCCGTCGACGGTGACCCGACCGGTCAGCCGCGACGGCCACGCGTCTGTCGCTCGGTCTAGCCCCGTGCCGAAGGCGTAAGAGTCGCCGATCACCGAGATCTTCGGCCCGGACCCGGTGCCGACGACGACCGAAGCGATCTCGGCCGATCGCTCGGCGAGCGCTGCGCAGTGCTTCTCACCAGGCTGCTCAGAGCGCTCTTCACTGGTGCCGCTGGCCCGGCCGGAGAGGTGCAGGAACGCCGCGACCACCAAGGAGAGGGCAAGCAGGCTCGCGAGGAGCGGCATCCGCAGACGCGTCGCGCCGATCCCCAGAACCACCTGCGAAGTCTGCGCTGGTAGCCGGGCCCTGTCCGGAGATTTACCGAACTGTGAGGGAGTTGATCAGGTTGCCGCGACGGCATACGCCGAAAGCTCGGCCGCCAGGTCCTCGTTTGCCCGGCCGTGCACCACAGTGCCGTCGGCGGTGTGGTCCATGGAGTCGATCTCGCCCTGCTGGTGCAGCCGGTTGATCAAGTCGCCGCGCTCATAGGGCAGCAGCACGTGGAAGTCGACGTCGGGCCGCGGCAGCTCGCTCTCGACCAAGGCCAAGGCTTCGCCGAGTCCCTCGCCTGTCTTGGCACTGACCACCACCGAGTGCGGCTCGCGTTGCCGGAGGCGGGCGATCACCATCGGATCTGCCGCGTCGGCCTTGTTGATCACGATCAGCTCGGGCACCTTGTCGGCACCGATCTCGGCCAGCACCTCGCGCACGGCGCCGATCTGGCCCTCGGGGTCGGGGTGGGAGCCGTCCACGACGTGGAGGATCAGGTCGGAGTCGCTGATCTCCTCCAGGGTCGAGCGGAACGCGTCGACCAGCTGGTGCGGCAGATGCCGGACGAAGCCGACGGTGTCGCTCATCGTGTAGACCCGGCCGTCGCTGGTCGTGGTGCGGCGAGTGGTCGGGTCGAGGGTGGCGAACAGCGAGTCCTCGACGAGCACTCCCGACCCGGTGAGCCGGTTGAGCAGCGATGACTTGCCGGCGTTGGTGTAGCCGGCGATCGCGACCGAGGGGATGCGGTGGCGACGGCGATCCGCCCGCTTCGTCTCGCGGGTGCCGACCATCGCCTTCAGCTCGCGGCGCAGCTTGGCGATCTTGTCGTTGATCCGACGCCGGTCGGTCTCGATCTTCGTCTCGCCAGGACCACGGCCACCGATGCCGCCGCCGTCAGCGCCGACCCGGCCGCCGGCCTGGCGGGAGAGCTGGCCACCCCACCCGCGCAGACGCTGCTTCATGTAGCTCAGCTGGGCTAGCTCGACCTGCGCCTGGCCCTCCTTGGACTTTGCGTGTTGGGCGAAGATGTCGAGGATCAACGCGGTCCGGTCCACGACCTTGACCTTGAGCCTGTCCTCGAGGTTGCGCAGCTGGCTGGGTGCGAGCTCCCCGTCGCAGATCACGGTGTCGGCACCGGTCGCCTGCACGATCTCGCGCAGGCCCTCGACCTTGCCGCGGCCGATGTACGTCGCAGGGTCGGGGTTCTGCCGTCGCTGGTAGAGCGCCTCGAGCACCGTCGAGCCGGCAGTCTCGGCGAGCAGGGCCAGCTCGGCCATGGAGTTGTCGGCGTCCTCGATCGAGCCATCGGTCCAGACCCCGACGAGCACGACCCGCTCGAGTCGGAGCTTGCGGTACTCGACCTCGGAGATGTCTTCCAGCTCGGTCGAGAGACCAGCCACCCGGCGCAACGCGTGGCGCTCGGCCAGCTCCATCGCACCCGTGGTCGGGTCCGCCTCGGGATCGGGCTCCCCTTGCCACGACGCGTCGATCCCGGATTCGAAGGTGTCGTCGCCCTCGCCGTCGTCCCAGTCCTCGGTCTCTTCGAGCACGGAGTCGAGATCGAAGTCTTCGGGGGCTCGTTCTGCGTTCGTCATATGCCTCCAGGGTAGGTGCCCACCTCAACGATGGCGACCCGATATCGCATTCCCACGACGGTTTGGCCTTGACTTCAAGTTCACTTGAACTTGCATGCTCGGAAAGACCGATTCGCAACCGAAGTTCGATCTGAGGAGAACAGCATGCCTGTCGCAGTCGTCACCGGTGCGTCGCGAGGCCTGGGCCTTGCCCTCGCTCAGGAGCTGGACAGACGCGGGTGGAGCCTCGTGCTCGACGCTCGCCGCGAGGCCGACCTGCACCGCGCCGCAACGAGTCTCACCGGTGGCCCGCACAGGGTCATCACCGGCGACGTCACCGATGAGTGGCACCGGGTCGCGCTGGCCGAGGCAGCCCACGACCTCGGCGGCGCCGATGCGCTGGTCAACAACGCCAGCACCCTGGGCGCCAGCCCGTTGCCGGGCTTTGCCGACCTCGACCCCGAGACCTACGCCGCGATCCTGGAGACCAACCTGATTGCGCCGATGGCGCTGGTCCGCGAGCTGCTACCCCAGCTGCGCAGCCGAGGCGGGCGGATCGTGAACATCTCTTCCGACGCCGCAGTCGAAGCCTACGAGACCTGGGGCGGCTACGGATCGGCCAAGGCCGCGCTCGACCACGCAACGCGGATCCTCGCTGCCGAGGAGCCGACCCTCCGCGTGCACAGCCTCGACCCCGGCGACATGCGCACCGCGATGCACCAGGACGCGTTTCCCGGCGAGGACATCTCGGACCGCCCGCTGCCCGCGACCGTGGTGCCGGCAGTGCTGCGGCTGCTGGTCGGCGACGTGGCGGCCGGCCGTCACCGGGCCAGTGAGCTGATGGCGGCGCCGGCCGCATGAGCGTCGAGAGCTTGCCCACGACAGGGTCCAGGACCCTCCGCTTCCAGCGGCCCGACCGCAGCGACGCCACCCACCCGCCCGAATCGCGCGGTCTGGCCCGCGACGAGGTCAGGCTGGCGGTGGCTACGCCGGCTGGGGTCTCTCATACCCGCGCGCAGGCGCTGCCCAGTCACCTGCATCCGGGCGACCTGGTGGTGGTCAACACGAGCGCCACCGTGCCTGCCGCCATCGATCTCCCTCGACATGGCGGCACCTGGACGGTGCACGTCTCGACCGAGCTTGACGATGGCAGCTGGGTGATCGAGCTCCGGCTCCCGGACGCCTCGGGTCCGGCCGCGCCCGACGCGGGCGAGGTGCTGCGACTGCCTGGCGGCGTACGGCTGCGGGTGGTTGCGCCGCATCCGGCCCGGCAACGTCGGTTGTGGCGCGCTCGGCCGTTACCGGACGTCGATCTGGTCAGCTATCTGGCGGAGCACGGGCGACCGATCCGGTACCCCTATGTCGAAGGCACCTGGCCGCTCTCGGACCTGCAGAACGTCTACGCCGATCGAGCCGGCAGTGCCGAGATGGCCAGCGCCGGACGACCACTCAGTGAGCGGACCCTGGTGCGGCTGATCGCCCGCGGGGTGGCCGTCGCACCGATCGAGCTGCACACGGGCGTGAGCAGCCAGGAGTCATCCGAGCCGCCACAACCGGAGCGATACACCGTGCCCGCTGCCACCGCGCGGCTGGTGACGAGCACGCTCGCAGCCGGACTCCGGGTGGTCGCCATCGGCACCACCGTGGTGCGCGCGCTCGAATCCGCAGCACCCTCCGGCCGGGTGACACCGACCACCGGGTGGACCGACCTGGTCCTCGGCCCGCACCGACCAGCCCGCGTGGTCACGGGCCTGTTCACCGGGCTGCACTCCCCGGAAGCCAGCCACCTCGACCTGCTGGAAGCGGTGGCCGGAACCGAGCTGGTTTCCGAGGCCTACGCGGCGGTGACGGGTCCCCACAGCCCGGCGTACCTGTGGCACGAGTTCGGCGACGCCATGCTCCTGCTCCCCTGAGCCGGGGTCGCGAGCCTATTTCGGAGCCTATTTCGGAGGCATCCTGATGCCGCCATCGAGACGGACGACCTCGCCGTTCATGTAGGAGTTGGTCAGGCACTCGAGCACCATGCTGGCCAGCTCGTCGGGCGTCCCCAGACGCTTGGGGAAGAGCACGTTCTGGCCGAGGTTGGCCTTGAAAGTCTCCGACTCCGGGCCCTCTCCGTAGATCGGGGTGTCGATCAGGCCCGGCGCCACGGTGTTGAGCCGGATGCCTGCAGCGGACAGGTCGCGGGCGATCGGCAGGGTCATGCCGACCACGCCGCCCTTCGACGCGGAGTACGACGCCTGGCCGATCTGACCGTCGAATGCCGCCACGCTCGCCATGTTGACGATCGCACCACGGCAGCCGTCGGCGTCGGGCTCGTTCTGGCTCATCGCGGTCGCTGCCTGGCGGACCATGTCGAAGGTGCCGATCAGGTTGATCTGGATGACCTTGGTGAAGGCCCCGAGGTCGTGCGCCGAATCGACCAGGCCGTCGCGGCCGATCGTGCGCTGGGCCCACCCGATGCCGGCCGAGTTCACCACGGCGCGCAGCGGGGCGATGTCTGCTGCGGCCTGGACCGCACCAGCGATCTGCTCGGTGTTGGTGACGTCGACCTGGGCAAACACACCCTTGATCTCCGCGGCCAGGGCCTCGCCCTTGTCGGCCTGCAGGTCGGCGACCACGACCGTGACGCCTTGGGCGGCGAGCTGGCGGGCGGCCGCGGCGCCGATGCCCGAGGCGCCGCCGGTGACGATGGCAGATGATCCGGAAAGTTCCATGGCTCGGAGCGTAGTGGGTGGGGTCGTGCACCTGAGAGTGACCTCTAGCGCACCCTGAAGCGCACGACTCGCTAGAGCGAGGTGGTGCCGCGGGCGACGACGGCCGCTGGGCCGGTCATCAGGATCCGGTCGTCGGCAGTCCAGGTGACAGAGAGGGTGCCGCCGGGCAGGTCCACCCGGTAGGCCTGGTCGCGGTCGGCGCCGTCCGCCAGGGCCGCGACCACCATCACCGCGCAAGCCCCCGTGCCACACGAGCGAGTCTCGCCTGAGCCCCGCTCGTGCACCCGCATGGCGACATGCCGCTCACCGCGGCGTACGACGAACTCCACGTTGACACCGTCGGGATAGAGCGCGCGGTCGAAGTCGGGCTCGGCGAGCAGGTGCCCGGCATCCGCGAGGTCATCGACGAACGCGACGGCGTGCGGATTCCCTATCTCGACATGCCGGGCCCCCCACGTGCGTTGACCAACCGACACGGACGTCTCGCCCAGCACCTTGGGTGGACCCATGTCGGCCGTGATCTGGTCGCCGGAGATGGTCAGGGTCTTGATGCCGTCGCGGGTGCCGATCGGTATCGGCGCCCCAGCATCCGCAAGGCCCTCCTCGACGAGGTGGAGGGCGAACAGCCGGATCCCGTTGCCGCACATCTCCGAGACCGAGCCGTCCGCGTTGCGGTAGTCCATGAACCATTCCGCTCCAGGACTCACCAGACCCTGGCCGCGCGCGGCCTCGAGCGCGTCGGTGCGGATGACTCGGAGCACGCCGTCACCACCGATGCCAGCGTGCCGGTCGCACAGTGCGCGCACCCGGTCGGGCGACAGGTCGCCGTGGACCGAGCCGTCGTGGTCGGGCAGCAGCACGAAGTCGTTCTCGGTGCCGTGGCCCTTGAGGAAGGGGTAGTCAGGCATACAGACCCTTGGCGTAGTTCTCGGGCAGGTAGTACTCGTCAAGCTGCTCGATGGTCATCCCGCTGGGCTCGACCTCGCTGGCGATCACCGCTCGCCGGGGCACGATGGCTTCCGGATCCCACGTCTCGGGCTTCCACAGGCCGGAGCGCAGGAACGCCTTGCCGCAGTGGAAGAAGACGTCGTCGATCGTGACGACCACCGCCAGAAGTGGACGATGGCCCTTGACGACCATCTCGTCGAAGAACGGCGCATGGCTGACCAGTCGAGCCCTCCCGTTGATCCGGAGCGTGTCCGAACGCCCGGGGATGAAGAAGTTCAGTCCGACATGGGGATTGGCGAGGATGTTGTGGTACCCGTCGGCCCGCTTGTTGCCGGGGCGTTCGGCCAGCGCGATCGTGCGGCTGTCGATGACGTGCACCAGTCGACCGGCCGGATCGCCCTTCGGCGAGACGTCGCAGGTGCCGTCCGCGGCCGATGTCGCCATCACGCAGAACGGGGAGGCCGCCAACCAGTCGCGGTCCACAGCGATCAGCTCGGGACGGCTCTTGTTGCGGGCCCGCGCGTTGGGCTCACCCAGCAGCCCGACCAGCTGGTCGAGGGTGCTGATCTCGGTCATCGTCACCCGGCAACGGTACGCCGACACCGACTGCCGCGCTCGTGAGATCCGCTGCGCTGCCGCCGGAGCGATGTCAGCGTGGATGCACCACGCGTGCCGCTCCCCCGCCACGACGTGTCGGCTCGGCTGCTGCCGTCATCTGCCGCCCGGGCCCGAGCTCGATGGCGGCCGCCGCACCGATGAACGGATCGGTGGTCAGTCCGTCGCCAGCGGGCACCAGCCGGTGCCCGAGGTCCGTCAGCTGGTCGCCGTACGCGTCGATGAACGCCTGCTCAGCGGTCACCGTGGGCGTGTTGCGCTGCGAGGCGCGGGGCGCCGCCAGAGCCTGCGGCAACGTCATGTCGAAGTCGACCCAGTTGACCAGCACCTGCAACACGGTGGTGATGATCGTCGACCCGCCGGGCGACCCCAGGGCCAGCACCGGCTTGCCCGCCTTGAGCACGATCGTGGGCGACATCGAGCTGCGCGGCCGCTTGTCACCCTCGATCCGGTTCGGGTCGTCGGCGTCGTAGACGGTGGAGAAGTCGGTCAGCTCGTTGTTGAGCAGGAACCCTCGACCGGGCACGACGATGCCGGAGCCACCGGTCTGCTCGATCGTGAGCGTGTAAGCCACGACGTTGCCCCACTTGTCGGCGACGCTGAGGTGGGTGGTCGACTGGTTCTCGGTGTCCTCGGCGAGCTCTCGCTGCCCGGCCGGGGCCCCGCACTCCCCGTCGTAGTCCGTCACGTCACCGGCCGCGATGGGCTTGGTCAGCGCGGCGGCGGGGTCGATCTCGCAGGCCCGCTCGTCGGCATACTCCTGCGAGAGCAGGTCCCTGCGGGGTACGTCGACGAACTGGTCATCACCGACGTACGCGGCCCGGTCGGCAAAAGCGAGGGCGCTCGCCTCGAGGTAGCGGTGGAGTGCTTCTGCGGGTGGGAGCGAGGAGAGGTCGGAGCCCTCGAGGATGTTGAGCGCCTCACCGACCGCGGTGCCGCCGCTGGAGGAGCCCTTCATGCCGAAGATGTCGTGACCGCGGTAGCGCGTCGTGGTCGGAGCCTTGGCGAGCACCTCGTAGCGGCGCAGGTCGTCTCGGGTCATGAAGCCCGTGGGGATGGGAAGGGTGGGGTGCTTCACCGTCGGGGGCCGGCGCACGGCTCGGACGATGTCGGCCGCGACCTTCCCCTCGTAGAAGTAGCGCGCGCCCTGCTCACCGAACTTTTGATAGGTCCTGGCCAGGTCGGGGTTCTTGAGCAGACTGCCGATGCGAGGCAGCTTGTCGCCCTTGAGGAAGAGCGCCTTGGTCGACCGGAACTGCTCGAAGCGCTCGCGGTTGTCCTCGGTCTGCTTGCGGAAGGTGGCATCGACCCGGAACCCGTGGCGGGCCAGCCGAGCGGCCGGACGCAGCGTCGCGGCCAGCGATCGAGTGCCCCACCTCCGCAGGGCGGCGGTCCAGGTCATCGGGGTGCCGGGCACGCCGACGCCGACGCCGCTGGTCACCAGCTCGGGCGTGAAGTTGTAGGGGTCGCCGGTCTCCGGGTCGATGAAGGCGTCGTGTGGCATCCCTCGGGGGCGGGACTCGCGACCATCGATGGTGCGCACCTTGCCGCTCTTGGCGTCGTAGTAGACGAAGAAGCCGCCGCCGCCGAGGCCGGCGCTGTACGGCTCGGTCACCCCGAGGGCAAGCTGCCGTGGCGATGGCCGCGTCAACAGCGTTGCCGCCGCGCTTGAGCACCTTGACCCCGATGGCGGAGGCATAGGGATCGACGGAGGAGACGGCTCCGCCCCGGCCGCGCACGGTGGCCTGCTGGGGTGGCGCCTTGTCGGAGACGCTCACCGCGGACGGGGCGGCCGAGCGTGCCGACTCAGGTAGCACGGGCGCGTACATGACCACGAGGGCGAGCGGAATGCACATGACGATGCGGCGAAGCATGGGTCCTCCCGAGAGGTGAGTCGCTGTCCGACCACCCTGTACCCCGGCACCGACAGGTTCGAAACCGGGGTGCTACTTCAGGCCGGGGTGGCCCTTCACCAAGAGCGGCAACAGCAGCGACCTCGGAGCCACCTGCGAGAACATCGCGCCCACCCGGTTGGCCAGGCCGGGGATCACCACCATCTTGCCCTTGTCCATGCCGGCCACCGCTGCCTTCGCGACATCGACGGCGTCGACCCACATGACGCCGGGCAGCGCGTTGTGGGCTTCCTCGTCCGTGAAGCCGGCCCGCTCACCGAACCCGGTCTCGACCGGCCCCGGACACAACGCCGTCGCCGTCACGCCGGTGCCTCGGAGCTCACCGGCCAGGCTTTGTGTGTAGGACAGCACGAACGCCTTGCCGGCGCCGTACGCCGCTTGACCGGGCAGGGGCTGGAAGGCGGCGGTGGACGCGACGTTGAGGACGGCGCCTCGGCCGCGCTCGACCATGCCCGGCAGGAAGCGCGTGCAGAGGTCGGCCACCGAAGCCACGTCGACCTCGATCATGTTGAGCTCGGCCAGCGGGTCAGCCTTGCTGACCGGACCGAGCGTCGAGAGGCCGGCGTTGTTGACCAGGATGTCGGGCACCAGGCCGAGCGCTTCGACGCGGTCGGCGAGGGCGGAGCGCACCTTCCGGTCCGACAGGTCGGCGGTCACGACGTGCGCACCGCCGCCTTTGCCGTTGATCTCGTCGGCCAGGCTCTGCAGCTTGGCCTCGGTGCGAGCCACCAGCACGACCTGGTGGCCGCGGGCGGCCAGCACGCGGGCGATCTCGGTGCCGATGCCGGAGGAGGCGCCGGTGACGACGGCTGCGCGGTCGGGGCCGGGAGGGGGAAGGCTCATGGCCCGAGGGTAGATGCCCGCCCTAGCTGGCGGCCTCCGGCTTCCAGTCGCCCGGACCAACGACCGAGTAGCGCGCACACATGAAGGCACGATTCTGGGCGAGCTCGATGAGCTCGAGCCCGTAGCGGCGCGGGAACAGCGGGCGACCGGTGCCCAGGGTCACCGGGGCGACCGACACCGCCAGTTCGTCGAGCAGCCCGTGGTCCGCCCACTGCGCGGCCAGGTCACCGCCACCCACCAGCCAGATGTCGCGGTCCCCGGCGGCGGCCGAGATGTCGCCGTAGGCCTCGCGCGCATCGCCCGATACGAAGTGGATGTCGGCACCTATTGTCTCGAGCTGGCGATGCGTGAAGACGTACGCGGGGATTGGATAGGCCCACTCCTCACCCGTCCGCTGGTTGTGTGCCCGGATCCACTCATAGGTCGTCGACCCCATGACCAGCGCACCGATGCCCCGCATGAAGTCGTCGTAGTTCATCGGACCCTTTTCGTCGATGTCCTGGGTGCAGCAGCCAGTCGAGCGAGTCGTGCTCGTCGGCGATGAAGCCGTCGAGCGTGGTGGCGGTGTAGTAGATGGTGCGGGTCATGACGGCTCCTCTCCCCTGAGTCGACGAAGCCAGCTGATCGGGTCGCCGTCGTCGACCTCCACCCCGGCCGCGCGCAACAGCTGCCGCACCAGCTGCCGGCGATGCGCCGCATAGGTCAGCACGTGCGCGACCACGCTGCTCATCACGAAGCTCTCGGGCGGGTCGCACAGCGCATCGATCAGCCGGTCGTCCCAGGCCCCTCGACGGTCGAGATCGCGCACGGTTGCGAGCCAGCGTGGGGCGACAGACTCGTGTCGTGTCGACAGCGCGGCGGCGTCGTCAGACTCCCCCCGGACTGGAAGATCGGTGCCCTCGATCGCGCCCAGCCACACCTCCTTGCTCCAGATCTGGTGCTCCAGCACGTCCGCTACGGACTCCTCGGATCCGTCCCAGGCCAGGACGGTGGCGCCGGGCAGACGTCTGCTGCGGAAGGTCTCTTCCGGGAGTCCTTCGCCAGGTCGAGCAGAGCCCTGGTGTCGTCGAGGTCGTGCGCGACCATCTGCTCAGTCAGCGGGTTCATCGGTTGCTCCGTCGTGTGCAGCCACAGGGACATCGGTGGGTGGAAGTGAATCCCGTTGGGTGCCGGCAGCCAGTGCGTCTCGGCCGTCGTGCTGGGAGGGTGGCCGAAGGCCTTGGCGAAGGCGCGGCTGAAACCCTCGACCGACTCGTAGCCGGCCGCCCACGCCGCGTCGGTGACCGACGTGCCGCTCCGGATCTGCCAGGCGGCGCGCTCCAACATCACCCGTCGCCGCATCGTCACCGGCGGTTCGCCCGCTCCCCGAGAGAACGTGCGGCTGAAGTGGTAGGCCGACGAGAAGGCCTCGCCCGCCATGTCGTCAAGGGTGAGGTTGTCCTCGTTGAGGACGACGTCCAGCAGCTCTCTCAGCCGGTCCCGCGGGGTCTCGGTCATGGCGACCAGTCTGGCCCGACCTTGCGGTTGTGCACCCGACCGATCTTGCTCTTACCCTCGTCCGATGCCCGCTGCCGACCCGTCCGCACCGTTTGATCGGTTGGTGCTCTGGGGAGTGACCGGCTCCGGGAAGTCGTCGGCCGCGGCAGCCATCTCGACAGCCACCGGCATCCCATGGACCTCCGTCGACGACGTCACCTGGCAGCCCGGCTGGGCGCAGACCGATATAGGCGAACAACGTCGCGCGTTCGTCGACATCTGTGCCGGCGAGCGCTGGGTGCTGGACACGGCGTACAGCACCTGGCGCGACGTCGTGTTGTCGCGGGTCGACCTGGTGGTGGGTCTGGACTACCCGCGATGGCTGTCACTGGGACGGCTGCTCCGCCGCACCGCGCGGCGGGTCCGCACCCGAGAGCTGGTGTGCAACGGCAACGTCGAGACCTTGCCCCAGGTGTTCTCATCCGACTCGATCATCGCGTGGCACTTCCGGTCGTTCGCGAGGAAGCGAGACGGGATGCGCGCCGCACTGACCGCGCCTGACGGTCCGCCGGTGCTGTTGTTCAGGTCACCCCGCGAGCTCGACGCCTGGATCTCAGGCCTCGGCTGAGCCCCGGATGACCGCCAGGGCCTGCTCGACCCGGTCGGCGGCGTCGAACGGCACCCAGCGGATCCGGGTGTCCTTGCGCCACCAGGCATCCTGCCGGCGGGCGAACTGACGGGTGCTGATGACGGTGCGCTCCCGTGCCTCGTCAAGTGTCAGCTCGCCGGTCAGGTAAGCCGTCACCTCGCGATAGCCGATGGCACGGGACGCCGTCCGCCCTCGCGCCAGCCCCGCGTCCAACAACCGCTGCACCTCGTCTGGAAAGCCGGCCGCAAACATCCGGTCCACGCGCTGGTCGATGCGCCGGTCGAGGGTCGGCCGATCGATGGCCACCCCGATCTGCACGGCGTGGGGGTCGGCATACTCCAGCTGCGGAAGGGACGCGGAGTAGGGCTTGCCGGTGAGCTCGATGACCTCGAGGGCACGCACCACCCGGCGCCCGTTGTCGGGCTCGATCCGGGAGGCCGCGTCGGCGTCGAGCTCGGCCAGGCGGCGGTGGAGCGCGACCGACCCGACCTCCTCCAGCTGCTGTTCCCAGCGAGCGCGGACCGTGGCGTCGGTGCCCGGGAACTCGAACTGGTCCAGGATCGCGCGGGTGTACAGAGCCGACCCTCCGACCAGCACCGGGGTGCGGCCGTCAGCGCGCAGCTGACCGATAGCAGCTCGCGCCCACCCCTGGAAGTCAGCGACGGTCAGCCGTTCGCTCACATCGAGCAGGTCTAGGAGATGGTGGGTGATCCCTCGGCGCTCGCCGACCGGCAGCTTGGCGGTGCCGATGTCCATGCCGCGGTAGACCTGCATGGCATCGGTGTTGACGATCTCGCCCTCGAGCGCCTCGGCCAGGTCCAGCGAGAGACCTGTCTTCCCCGACGCGGTGCAACCCACGACCGCCACGATCGGGGGCGCAGGGCCCGGTCTGCTCATGTGGCTAGTCTGGCAAGACCGCCGGGACCACCCAGGTGCCGACCTCTGTCAGGAGTGACTCGTGGGATTCCTCAACGATGCGAAGGACAAGCTGACCGACGCCGTGGCCAGCGCCGGCGACCAGATCGATGACATCAAGTGAGTGAGTCGCCAGCTTCGGACGACGACCTGACCGGTGAGCCGCACACCACGCCGCCGGGTGAGCACGACGACGAGCTGCCCGACGCGTCCGACGGCCGCTCCGACTCGACCAGCCAGGCCGAGAACGCCGGGACCTCGCTGGACCAGCCGTCGTAGTGACCGCTCAGTCCGTCGACCGATTCGTGGTGGTGCCGGCGTCGTATGTGTTCCTGACCCGCGGCATCGACCACGACACCGAGGTGCTGCTGCAGCTGCGGCGCAACACCGGCTACATGGACGACCACTGGGCTGCGGCCGCGGCCGGCCACGTAGAGCGGGGTGAGACTGCGATCGACGCCGCTCACCGCGAAGCAGCCGAGGAGATCGCCGTCAGCGACCTTGCTCTCGAGTTCACCACTGCGATGCAACGCACCCAACACGACCTGCCGATCGACGAGCGGGTCGACTTCTTCTTCCTGGCGCGCTCCTGGTCCGGCGAGCCCCGGATCGTCGAGCCGGACAAGTGCGCCGAGCTGCGGTGGTGTCGGCTGGACGCGCTTCCTGATCCTGTGGTCCCGCACGAGCTCTCCGTGTTGAATGCGCTCCGAACGGGCACCGTCACGACGTACTCGACTTTCGGCTTCTGAGGAGAACCCATGACCGACGACAAGCTCGGCGCCCGACCCGAGCCGGAGATCGAACCCGGTGAGCCCCAACCTGGTGGCGTCGACGCCGTCGACGGAGGCGACGGTGTGGACGGTGAGTTCGCCGAGCCGCAACCGCCCCTGCGCGACCTCGACCCCGACAAGAATCCCGCGGTGGAGGACGCCCTCCCCGACTCGATGACGGAGTCCGAGGACACCGACACCGAGGCGACTGAGGGCGACGGCGAGGAGGGCAAGAGCGACCAGAGCAAGGGCGGCAACGTGCACGACGACGAAGAGCAGGAGCCGTCCGCATGAACCACCACCGCGAGGATGACGAGGAGTACGACGTCACCGAGTCAGACCAGAACGTGGAGGGCGACATGGGCGTCAGCAGCGAGCGCGAGGGCGCCGCCGGTCCGGGCCAGCACGGCGCGACCGGCGCACGCGACAGCCGGGAGCTCGAGCTCGAACCCGACTTGCGTCCGGAGCGATCCGACACCTGAGCTCACCACGCGTCACTTCAGGCGGCGGGTCTCCAGCGGGGTCTCGACGGCGGTGCCGTCGGCGGCGCGCTCGACGAAGTAGGCGGCAGCGCCGTCCTTCTCGCTGACTGCCTCGACGAACTCGGCGCCGCGATAGAGCGTGCCCACACCGTCGTCGGTGGCGTAGCCGGCAGGCAGGGTGCCGTCCGCGATCAGTGAGTGGAAGATCGGACGCCGCTGGGCCTCGGAGTCGTAATGCACGCCGTTCGAGTACGGCACCAGGGCCAATCCATTCGTGACCGGCCGCAGATCCGGTCCGAAGGAATCGGTGGTGCCGCCGACGTGCCAGCAGATCGAGCCGGCCGAGACGCCGGTGAGCACGACCCCCGCTTCCCACGCCTCGCGCATCGCGGCGCCGACGCCATGCAGCTCCCACATCGCGAGCAGGCCAGCGACGCTCCCACCAAAGACCCAGATCACGTCCTGGGCCAGCAGGTGCGCCCGGAGGTCCGCGACGTTCGGCATCACGAACAGCTGCAGGTGCGAGCCGTCGAAGCCCGCCTCCTGTGACATGTCGTAGAAGTCGCGGATCCCCTGTGGGTTGTCGCCAGTCGCGGTCCCGAGGTAGCAGACCTTGGGCGCCCGCCCGGTCACGCCAGCCAGCTCGACGGCGTAGTCGGTGAGCGGCCCGACCGACCACCGGGTGCGCGACCCGTAGACGATGCCGCCCGAGGTCGCCAGGATCGTGGGCGCGTCGGCGGCCATCAGCGGCAGGCCGGGGCGTCGGCGAGCGGCGCGGGTACGCCGATCGCGGGCATGCCGAGCACCACGCCTGCCGGTGCGGGGGACTGCCCCTGGCGCACCGCCCAAGCGTCACCCGAGCGGGTGGGCCGTACGTCGAGCACCTCGCCGTCGGCGACGAGATGGTGCGGGGCTGCCTTGGTGATCTCGACGGTGACCATGTCGCCCGGCCGGACCTCGGCGTACATCGGTGGGGCGAAGTGGACCAGCCGGCTGTCGGGGCCGCGACCGGAGAGACGGTGGGTGGCTGCGTCCTTACGACCTTCGCCCTCGGAGACCATCAGCTCGACCCGGCGGCCGATCAGTGCCTTGTTCTCCGACCACGCGACGTCGTTCACCAGCTCGACCAGTCGCTCGTAGCGGTGTGTGACCACGTCAGGTGGCACCTGGTCGGGCAGGTCGACGGCAGGAGTGCCCGGGCGCTTGGAGTACTGGAACGTGTAGGCCCCAGAGAACCGAGCTGCCCGGACGACGTCGAGCGTGGCCGCGAAATCCTCCTCGGTCTCGCCGGGGAAGCCGACGATGATGTCGGTGGTGATCGCGGCGTCCGGCATAGCAGCGCGCACCCGGTCGATGATGCCGAGGTACTTGGCCTGCCGGTAGGAACGTCGCATCGCCTTCAGCACCCGATCCGATCCGGACTGCAGCGGCATGTGCAGCTGCGGCATCACGTTGGGTGTCTGCGCCATCGCCTCGATGACGTCGTCGGTGAACTCCGCCGGGTGGGGCGAGGTGAACCGCACCCTCTCCAACCCCTCGATCTCACCGCACGCCCGCAGCAGCTTCGAGAACGCCTGACGATCGCCAAACTCGACGCCGTAGCTGTTGACGTTCTGGCCCAGCAGGGTCACCTCGGAGACGCCCTCGGCCACGAGCGCGCGCACCTCGGCCAGGATGTCTCCGGCCCGCCGGTCCTTCTCCTTGCCACGCAGCGCCGGCACGATGCAGAACGTGCAGGTGTTGTTGCAGCCGACTGAGATCGAGACCCAGGCGGCGTACGCCGACTCGCGCTTGGTCGGCAGCGTCGATGGGAAGACCTCGAGCGACTCGAGGATCTCGACCTGCGCTTCTTCCTGAACTCGCGCCCGCTCGAGCAGCACCGGCAGGGAGCCGATGTTGTGGGTGCCGAAGACGACGTCGACGTAAGGAGCCCTTGAGGTGATCGTCTCGCGGTCCTTCTGCGCCAGACAACCGCCCACCGCGATCTGCATGCCCGGATTGGCGGCCTTGATCGGCGCCAGGTGCGAGAGGTTGCCGTAGAGCTTGTTGTCGGCGTTCTCGCGCACCGCGCAGGTATTGAAGACCACCACGTCGGCCTGCTCCGCCACCGACCCGGCCCCCCGGTCGAAGGGGAAGTACCCAGCCGCCTCCAACAGCCCGGTGAGGCGCTCGGAGTCGTGGACGTTCATCTGGCACCCGTAGGTGCGGACTTCGTAGGTGCGAGGTGCTGGAGACATGGCTCGACCAGGGTACGGCGGACGCGCTACCCGCTCGAATCGAATGGTCACGGTCCGGTGTCGCTCGAAGGTCGGTCATAGCCCGATCGGAGTTCGTAGGGCTAGGGTCTGGCGGCATGACACTCCTGGAGGAGGGCCCCGCCCAAGCTGCCAAGGGTGAGCCGCTGGTCGTGCTCGACCACGTCGACAAGTGGTTCGGCGACCTGCACGTGCTCCAAGACATCAATCTCACGGTCAAACGTGGCGAGGTCGTGGTCGTGATCGGCCCGTCCGGCTCGGGCAAGTCGACCTTGTGTCGGGCAATCAACCGCCTCGAGACCATCGACAAGGGTTCCATCACCCTCGACGGCCAGCCCCTTCCGCAGGAGGGCAAGCAGCTCGCCAATCTCCGCGCGGAAGTCGGCATGGTCTTCCAGAGCTTCAACCTCTTCGCCCACAAGAACATCCTCGAGAACGTCACGCTCGGTCCGATCAAGGTCCGTAAGCAGGACAAGGCGACCGCCGACAAGCTGGCCACCGAGCTGCTCGATCGGGTCGGCGTCGGCCACCAGGCGGCGAAGTATCCCGCGCAGCTCTCCGGCGGTCAGCAACAGCGCGTAGCCATCGCCCGTGCCCTGGCCATGCAACCGAAGGTGATGCTCTTCGACGAGCCCACCTCCGCGCTCGACCCAGAGATGATCAAGGAAGTGCTCGACGTGATGATCGACCTCGCGGAGGGTGGCATGACGATGATCGTGGTCACTCACGAGATGGGCTTTGCCCGCACGGCTGCCGATCGAGTGATCTTCATGTCCGACGGCGCGATCGAAGAGGAGAACACCCCCGAGGAGTTCTTCACCAACCCCAAGAGCGATCGGGCCAAGGACTTCCTCGGCAAGATCCTCAAGCACTGACTCAAGTAGCAACAACCCGCAACAACCCGCAACAACAAGGAGATGCAATGCGCAGTACGAAGCTCACGGTGGCATTTGCCGCCATCCTTCTCGCTGGCACGTTGGCCGGCTGCGGTGACGCAGGCGACGACAAGGACGGGACCGATGTCAAGGCCGAGGACGTGGCCGCCGACAAGTTCGAGGACGGCACCTACATGAAGGAGCTGTCGGAGGCGGGCAAGATCACCGTCGGCGTGAAGTACGACCAGCCGGGCCTCGGATTCAAGGGCGCTGCCGACGATCTCCCGTCGGGCTTCGACGTCGAGATCGCCAAGCTGCTGGTGGCTGACCTGGGCATCGACCCGCAGGACACCAGCGTGGTCACCTACGAGGAGACCATCTCCGACAACCGCGAGCCATTCCTCGTGCAGGGCAAGGTCGACCTGGTGCTCGCGTCGTACTCCATCACCGACGACCGCCGGAAGGTCGTCGGCCAGACCGGACCCTATTTCCTGACCGGCCAGCAGGTCCTGGTGCCGGCCGACAGCGACGTTGCCGGCATCGAGGATCTCGCCGGTGAGGAAGTCTGCTCCGTGACGGGCTCGACCTCCATCGATCGCATCAACGAGTCCGGCGCCAAGGGCGTCGGCTTCGACAGCTACTCCGAGTGCGTCCAGAAGGTGCTCGACGGCACGGTCTCGGCCATGTCGACGGATGGCTCGATCCTGGCCGGCTTCGCCGCCCAGAACGAGGGCGAGCTCAAGGTCGTCGGCGACGAGTTCTCCGAGGAGCGGATCGGCATCGGCTACAGCCTGGACCACCCCGAGATGTGCGAGTGGATCAACGGCGTTCTCGAGGAGTCCTTCGAGGACGGCTCGTGGGCGGAAGCCTTCGAGCTGACGCTCGGACCGTCGGGCGTCGAGACCCCGGAGCCGCCGGCTCTGGACGAGTGCCCGGCAGCCTGATCGACCACTGATCTGAGGCGGGCAACGCACGTCGTTGCCCGCCTCGGATCTCTCATCCAGGAAGGGTCCCCACTGGTGGAAGCCGTCTTCGGCGACTTCGGCGCCTACCTCCAGGCGTTCGGCTACACGTTCGCGCTCTTCCTGGTGGCCGGGGTCCTGTCGATGGCCCTCGGCACCTTCCTGGTGGCGATGCGGGTCGGCCCGGTGGCGGTGCTCCGGGCCACGGGCACGGCGTACGTCACCCTGGTGCGCAACACGCCGCTGGTCATCGTCTTCGCGTTCTTCTCCTTCGCCGCTCCGAGCCTCGGCATCAAGTTCAACTGGCTCAAGATCCACATCGGAGACTTCGACTTCACCGCATTCTTCGGGGCGGCCGTGGTCTCGCTGACGCTCTACACCTCCGCCTTCGTGTGCGAGGCGCTCCGGTCAGGCGTCAACGCGGTCCCCCTCGGGCAGGCGGAGGCCGCCCGGGCCATCGGACTCCCCTTCGTCGGCGTGATGAACCAGGTCGTGTTGCCGCAGGCGTTCCGGGCCGCCCTGCCGCCGTTGGCTAGCGTGCAGATCGCGCTGATCAAGAACACCTCGGTGGCGGCCGTCTTCGGGGTCGCCGAGGCCACCTCGCAGATGCGCATCTTCACCAACAACTTCGGCTCCCAGCGACTCGGGATCTTCATCTGCTTTGCCGTCGGCTACATCATCATCGTCGAGGTCTTCTCGTTCCTCTCCAGCCGGCTCGAGCGGCGTTGGAGGCTCGCCACATGAGCGACAGCGTGCTCTTCGACGCCCCCGGCCCGCGCACCGTCATCCGGCATCGGGCCTACAGCCTGGTCGCCCTGCTCGGGGTCATCGCCGCCTTGGCCTACGTCATCATCCGGTTCAACGACGCCGGAGTTTTCGAGGCCAGCAAGTGGGAGGTCTTCACCACCCCGAAGTACCTCGAGGTCATCCTCGTCGACGGGCTGCTCAGCACCCTGAAGATGGCCGGCGTGGCCATCGTTGGCGCGTCGCTGCTCGGCTTCGTCCTCGGCGTCGGCAAGCTCTCGGACCTCGCCGTGATCCGCTGGCCAGCGTGGCTGGTGGTGGAGTTCTTCCGAGCCGTTCCGGTGCTGCTGCTCATGGTCTTCACCTGGTACCTCATCGGCATCAGTCGACCCGGGTCGTCGTTCTGGGCGGTGGTGATCGCGCTGACCCTCTACAACGGTGCGGTGCTGGCCGAGGTGCTGCGCGCCGGCGTGAACGCTGTGCCGAAGGGGCAGGGCGAGGCGGCGTACGCGATCGGGATGCGCAAGACCCAGGTGATGAACATCGTGCTCCTGCCACAGGCGGTCAAAATCATGCTGCCGGCGATCATCAGCCAGTGCATCGTGGCCCTCAAGGACACCGCGCTCGGGATCTACGTCACGGCACCGGGCCTGACCTATATCTACAAGCGGATCTATCTGGAGTTCGACAACCGCATCCCGACCATGATCGTCATCGCCGGGCTGTACATCATGGTCAACCTGCTGCTGACGGCCCTGGCCACCTGGGCGCAGCGCAAGTTCGTCGGCGAGAAGCGGCCGCTCGAGGTCACCGGGCTCGGCAATCTCGACGGCGGTCGCAACGCGTAACGATCCTCTCGCTCGAGTCGTTGACCGCGCATGTGCTGCGACCACCCGACCGCCGGGCTCGACCGCCGCTCGCTGATGATGGCGGGCGCTGGGGTGGCCACGACCGCGGCCCTGGTCACCGTGGCACCCGCGCAAGCGGCCCGGTCCAAGACGCTCACGTTCTCCGGCACGTTCACCGGGGTCGGCACACCCGACTGGCACTACCTGCCGGTGAAGGTGCCGACCGGGGTGAGCGCGATCGAGGTCTCCTACGACTACACGCCGTTGGAGACCGGCCTCGGGTTCACCGCCAACGTGGTCGACATCGGGATCTTCGACGCCCACGGCTTCCGCGGCTGGTCAGGCGGAGCCAGGCGCAGCTTCCGGGTCGCGACTGACTCCGCCACCCCGGGCTACCTCGCGGGACGGATTCGCGCCGGTAGGTGGCGCATCGCCCTGGGCCCGTTCGCAATGATCCCGCCCGGTGTCGACTGGTCGGTGAAGGTGACGTTGCGATTCGGTCGAGCGGCCGCGACCCCTGCAGCCACCCCGCCGCCGAGGTCGATCCGCGACACCGCGCCGGGCTGGTACCGAGGCGACCTGCATCTGCACACAGTGCATTCCGACGGTCGCCACACCCAGGCCAGCCTGGTAAAGCTGGCCCGCGGGGCCGGCCTTGACTTCATCGGCTCCTCCGAGCACAACACTTCCTCCGCTCCGCTGACCTGGGGCCGCTATGTCACCGCCAAGCGTCCGCCCCTGGTCGTGTGTGGCGAGGAGATCACCACCCGCAACGGGCACTGGCTGGGGATGGGGACGCCCGCTGGCACCTGGATCGACTGGCGCTACCGTGACCCCGCCAGCCTGGCCCGCTACGCCAGCCGGGTGCGGGGCCTCGGCGGGATCGCCATCGCCGCGCACCCGTGGGCCCCCACGCCGGGGAGCAGGTGGGGGTTCGGATACGACTTCAAGCACATCGACGCGGTCGAGATCTGGAACGGCCCATGGACCCTCGACGACCAGGTCGGCATCACGGCGTGGCACGCGATGCTGCTGTCGGGGACGTTCATCCCGGTCGTGGGCAACTCGGACTCACACAACCCGAGCCAGACCGTCGGTCAAGCGCAGACCGTGGTGAGGGCGCAGAAGCTCTCCGTGCCGGCAATCATCGCCGGACTGCGCGCCGGACGGTCCTGGATCGCCGAGTCGTCTGAGATCGGGCTGACATTCGCGGCCACCGTCGCCGGGCGCACGGCCGGTTGCGGAGAGACACTCGGCGCCCGCTCGACCGACCTGGTCGACGTGCGGCTGGAGGTGACGGGCGCACCAGGATGCGCCGCATTCGTCCTGGGGCCACTGGCGCTGCCGCTGGCGACCGGGCTCGCCAACGAGGCGGGCAGAGCGGTGGTGACGTCCAAGGTGCCGGCTCTGATGGCGCCGTTCGTCCGAGCGGAGGTACGCCGGTTGGACTCTCAGCCCGTGGCGAACCCTTTGCAAGGGGTGCCGGCGCTGCCGATGGTCGCGCTGACCAACCCGATCCGGCTCACCGGCTCTTGGGCGTCACCCAGAGCTTGATCACGCCTTCGATCACGACGGTGCCGTCATCGCGGACGCCCTTCACCCGCACCGGGAGGTCGGGGTTGTCGGCGGTCCACTGCTCGGGGTCGGTCTCGGCACTGCAGATGATGTCGCTGGTCGCCTTGGCCGTGTAGGAGATGTCCATGCCCTTGGGGATCCAGCGTTTGTCAGCCGGGATAGTGGCTTCTGCGAGCGCGCCCATGGCGGCCTCGAGCCCGTTGCAGAGCGCGATCGCGTGCACCGTCTTGAGGTGGTTGTGCACCCCACGACGCTTGGGGATGACCAGCTCGGCGAAGTTGGGTCGGATCTCGGTGAACCGCGGGTGGATGGTGCCGAAGTACGGCGCCTTCTGCGCGAACGCGAACGAGAACAGCCGGGTGCCGACCACCGGGATGCTGCTGGTTTTCTTCCACAGGCTCAGGACTTGGCTCATGGGCCCAGGTTACCAAAGTTGTTACCAGTCGGTAACTTTAGGCCAGGAGTTCCACCCTGTTGCCGTGGGAGTCGAAAGTGTGCAGCCGCTGGTAGCCCGGGAACGTGTGGCGCTGGCGCCAGTCCGCGACGAATCCCAGTTGGGTCAGCCGCTCCCCCACCGCCTCCAGCTCCCCGGTCGATCCCAGCGCCAGCGCGGGATGTGCCTTGCGGGCGGGGGCGAACGGGTCCTCGACACCAACATGGATCTCAGCTGTGACGCTGCCGGTCGCGTCGAACGCTCGGAACCAGGCTCCCCCGCGAGCCCGCAGGTCGACCGGCTTCTCCACCTCGACCATTCCGAGCGCCGCGCCGTAGAACCTGCGCGCGGCCTCCTCCCCACCGGTCGGACAGGCGACCTGGACGTGGTGGAGCCTCATACCGACGCCGTCCGGGCGACGGCGAAGACGCGGCGGAACGGGAGCACGACTCCGTACTCCCGAACCGGGTAGGCCGTGCGCAGCCGTCGCTTGAACTCCTCGGTGAAGCGCTCGAGGAGGTCGGGCGGCAGTGCCTGGAGCACCGGCCGAGCGCCGGTCGCCGAGATCCAGGTGAAGACGGGATCCTCGCCCTGCAGGATGTGTAGATAGGTGGTCTCCCAGACATCGACCGTGCAGCCGAGGTCGGCAAGGGCACGCAGGTAGACCTCGGGGTCATGGCTGCTGGGTCGGGGCAGGCCGCGCGTGTGGTCGGCGTATGCAGGGTCGGCCTTGAGCTCGTGCAGGATCGTATGGCTGGGCTGCTCGAAGTTGCCCGGCACCTGGAAGGCCAACCAGCCTCCCGGGGCGACAGCGTCGACCAGCCGCGGCAGGAGATCGAGGTGGCCGGGCACCCACTGCAGCGTGGCGTTGGAGATGAGCACGTCGACCGGTGCGCTCGGGGACCACGCCCGGAGGTCACCGACCGCGAAGTCGATGCCGGTCACCGTCTCGCGGGCCCTGGCGATCATCTCGGCGCTGCTGTCGAGGCCGGCGATCTCCGCTGCGGGCCAGCGGTCGGCAAGCAGACGGGTGAGGTTGCCTGGGCCGCAGCCGAGGTCGACCACCGTCCGGGGCTGATCGGCATAGACCCGGCTGATGAGGTCGACGAAAGGACGGCCACGCTCGTCGGCATAGGTGAGGTAGCGGTCGGGATCCCAGCTCATGCCATCTATCTTGACGTCAAGATACCTTGATGTCAAGAATCTCGACTGTGACCATTACACTTGGTGCATGCGGGACGAGGTCGACGAGCTGGTCGAGGCATGGGCGCGAGAGCTGCCCGACCTCGACCTGGAGCCGGTCTCTATCTTCAGCCGGATCCACCGACTTGCCCGGCATCTTGACCTGGCCCGGCGTGAGGCCTTCGCGGCGCACGAGATCGAGTCCTGGGAGTTCGACGTGCTGACCGCGCTGCGGCGGGCGGGTGCGCCGTACGAGCTCTCGCCGGGGCGTCTGCTCCGCGAAACCCTGGTCACCAGCGGCACCATGACCAACCGGGTCGACCGGCTGGCCGGCCGCGGCTACGTCGAGCGCTACCCCGATCCCGAAGACCGGCGCGGGGTGATCGTGCGCCTGACCGGAGAGGGCAAGACCGCCGTCGACGGCGCCTTCGAGGCCCTGCTCGCAGCCGAGGCCACCCTCCTGGCCGACCTGCCCGTTCGCGACCAAAAGCGACTCGCCTCGCTCCTCCGCACCCTCCTCGCCCCCTTCTCCTGACCGGCATTCCGCGGTAGTCCCGGGTCAGTGGCCGGTGAAATCCGTGGATTGACCGGCCACTGACCCGGGACTACCGCGCTATGGCGGACGGATCAGGGGCTGTCGCGCCGGAGTGGTTGGTCGACGAGCTCGGCGGCCTCGAGCCACTCGAGCTCCAGGGAGTCGCGCTCCGCGGTGAGGTCGTCGAGCTCGGCGCCGAGCTCGGCCAGCCGCTCGTAGTCGTGAGCGCACTCGAGGAGCTCGGCGTTGAGCTCGCCCTCACGGAGGGCGAGACGCTGGAGCTGCTTGTCAATCCGGGCCATCGTCTTGCGCGCCGCCCGCTCCTCCGCACCGCCGACCTTCCCCTTCGACTCAGACACCACCGCAGAGGCTGGCTGGTCAGACAGCTTCTGGAGGGCCAGGTCCGCCGCCCGACGCTCGAGGTACTCGTCGACGCCGCGGGGCAGCATCGAGATCTGGCCGTCGCCGAGCAACGCCCAGGTGGAGTCGGTGACGCGCTCGAGGAAGTAGCGGTCGTGCGAGACCACGATCAGGGTGCCGGGCCAGCCGTCGAGGTAGTCCTCGAGCACATTGAGAGTCTCGATGTCGAGGTCGTTGGTGGGTTCGTCGAGCAGCAGCACGTTGGGCTCGGTGAGCAGCAGTCGCAGCAGCTGGAAGCGCCGGCGCTCGCCACCGGACAGATCACCGAGCCGGGAGGTCAGTCGATCGCCGGTGAAGCCGAAGCGCTCCAGCATCGACGAGGCAGTGATCTCACCGCTAGCGGTCTTGGTGACCCGACGGATCGCCTCGACCGACTCCAGCACCCGTGAGTCGGGATCGAGATCATCGAGCGCCTGAGTGAGGTGCTGCATCGCGACGGTCTTGCCGAGCCGGACCCGCCCGGCTGTCGGGGCAAGGACGCCCGACACCAAGGCCAACACCGATGTCTTGCCCGCGCCGTTGACACCGACGATGCCGACCCGGTCACCCGGTCCCAGCCGCCAGGTTGCCTGCGTCAGCAGCCGGCGCTCGCCGCGGACCAGGTCGACGTCCTCGACGTCGATCACGTCCTTGCCCAACCGCTGGGAGGCGAACCGCTGCAGCTCCAGCCGGTCCCGAGCCGGTGGCTCGTCCTCGATCAGCTGGGTGGCTGCGTCGATCCGGAACTTAGGTTTCGACGTGCGCGCAGGCGGTCCCCGCCGCAACCAAGCCAGCTCCTTGCGCACCAGGTTCTGCCGGCGCTCCTCGGACGACGCAGCCTGACGTTGACGCTCGGCCTTCGCCAGCACGAACGCGGCGTACCCGCCCTCGTAGGCGTCGACGCCCGAGCTGTGGACCTCCCAGGTCCATTGGCACACCGCGTCGAGGAACCACCGGTCGTGGGTCACCACCACCAGGGCAGACGCACGGGCAGCGAGGTGACTGGCCAGCCAGGCCACGGCTTCCACATCGAGGTGGTTGGTGGGCTCGTCGAGCACGATGAGGTCGTGGTCGCCGAGGAGCAACGCGGCCAGCGCGCACCGCCGCCGCTCGCCACCCGACAACCCGAGCACGGCGCGGTCGAGCTCGACCCCCGCCAACAACACCTCGACGATCTCGCGCAGCTGTTGGTCTGCCGCCCACTCGTGGTCGGAGCGACCGCCGAGCACCACCTCCCGCACGGTGTGACTGTCGACCAGCTCGTCGCCTTGGTGGAGGTAGCCGATGAGCAACCCGCGCTGCTGGGAGACGCGTCCACTGTCGGGTTCTTCTTGGCCGGTCATCAAACGCAACAAGGTGGTCTTGCCGTCGCCGTTGCGCCCGACGATTCCGATCCGCTCGCCGACCGAGATGCCGAGCGACACGTCGGCAAGCAGCGGTCGGACGCCGTAGGCCTTGGAGACGCGCTCGAGGTTGAGCAGGTTCGCCACCGTGATCACCGCACCACGTGCGCGCCTGCGACGGCACCGTTGACGACCAGGACCGTGGTCAGGTCAGGACCCTGCAGCGCCCCAGCGACCGCGCGTGCCTCGTCGGGCGAGCCACACAAGAACGCGCAGGTCGGGCCGGACCCGGACACGATGCCACGCAGCGCACCCTCGGACTCGCCTCGCGCGATCAGCTCACCGAGATCCGGCCGCAGGTCGATCGCGGCCTCCTGCAGATCGTTGTGCATGCTGGGCGCCAGGGCGAGTGGATCGCCGGCCGCAACCGCGGCGATGACGCTGTCGGCAGGAGTCGGCGTAGGTGGGGCATCGGGATGCAGGCTGTCGAAGTGGCGGTAGACCTCGGGTGTCGCGAGCCCCTGTGGGCTGGGCACCAGCACCCACCACCAGGTGCCTGAGTCGACCAGCGGCTCGACGATCTCCCCTCGGCCGGTGCCGAGGGCGGTGCCGCCGAGCAGCGCGAACGGTACGTCGCTGCCCAGCTCGCCCGCGATCCGCAACAGGTCATCATCGCTGGTGTGCACGTCCCAGAGCCGGTCCAGCGCCACCAGCGCGGCGGCCGCGTCCGCGGAGCCGCCCGCCAGACCACCCGCAACAGGGATCGCCTTGTCGATGGCGACGTGACCGGTCACTGCGAGGTCGTGGTGGCGGGCCAGCGCAACGGCCGCGCGGTAGACGATGTTGTGACCGTCGGCCGGCACGGCGCTCGCGTCGACCCAGTCCGACGCGCTCAGCTCCAGCTCCCAGCCGCCGGGCTCAATTGTCTCCCTCACGGTCAGGTCGTCACACAGCCCGACCGCTTGGTAGACGGTGCTCAACGGGTGGAAGCCGTCGTCGCGAGGTGCTCCTACGCCGAGATGCAGGTTGATCTTGGCAGCGGCGCGCACGGTGATCACGACAGCACCGCCAACGACTCGGCGATCTTCACGAACTCCGCGACGCCCAGCGACTCGCCGCGCGCCAGCGGCTCGACTCCGGCTCGCTCCAGCACGGCCGTGGAGCGCTCCGCCGAGCCGGCCAACTCGCGTAGTGCCCCGCGCAACGCCTTGCGTCGCTGGGCAAACGCCGCGTCGACCACCGCGAACACTTGGTCGCGCGAGGCCGTCGTGGTCGGCGGATCGCGGCGGGTCCACGCCACGAGGCCCGAGTCGACGTTGGGCGCTGGCCAGAAGACGTTGCGACCAACCGTCCCAGCGCGGCGTACGTCGGCGAACCAGGCCGCCTTCACCGAGGGGATGCCGTAGACCTTGGAACCGGGTCCGGCCGCCAGCCGGTCTGCGACCTCCGCCTGCACCATCACCAGGCCGTGCTCGAGCGTGGGCAACAGGGCAAGCAGGTGAAGCAGCACCGGCACCGAGACGTTGTAGGGAAGGTTGGCCACCAGCGCGGTCGGCAACGGGCCGGGCAGCTCGACCACCCGCAGCGCATCGCCGTGCATCACCTCGAACCGGTCTGCGCGGTCGGGCGCATACGCGGCAACGGTCTCCGGGAGCAGCGATGCCAGCTTCTCGTCCAGCTCGATCGCGATCACCCGCGCGGCGACGTCGAGCAGCGCCAAGGTCAACGACCCCAACCCCGGACCGACCTCAAGCACGACGTCATCGCCAGTGATGCCGGACTCGCGGACGATGCGGCGCACCGTGTTGGCGTCGATGACGAAGTTCTGGCCGCGCTGCTTGGTGGGGCGCAGCTCCAGTCGATCGGCCAGCTGACGCACCTCCGCCGGCCCGAGAAGTCTCGGACCGGCGGAAGGTGTCATGCGCAGAGACTATTCGTCACATGGGAAGGCCGAGCGCGGAGGCACAGCCTGGCCACGAGCCGTAGCCACCGGTTGCGTCGCGCAGCCGGGTGGCGACGGCGATCTGGGTCTCCCGCGAGTTCGAGCTGGGAAGACCCGTGCCGCCGTAGGACTGCCACGTGCCGAGGTTGAACTGCAGGCCGCCGTAGTAACCGTTCCCGGTGTTGATGGCCCAGTTGCCGCCCGACTCGCACTGAGCGAGGGAGTCCCACACGGTGTTGCCCGACTCGTAGGCGGAGGCGGTGCCGACGTTGACGATGGCGTCGACCGGCTCGCGCAGCACCTTCTGGTGGATCACCTTGCGTACGGCGAGCTTGTCGTTGCGGTAGATCAGGCGGTAGGACACGTTGCGGGCGCCATCGGTGCCGGAGCGGACCACACTGGTCTCGCCCTGATACATCGAGTCGTCCTCGTGCTCGATCGTCGCGAAGTCGACGCGCTCGCCCTTGACCCACTTCTTGGTCGAGCGCACGTCGGTGAAGACCACGCGGTCGCCATCGCTGAGCTCGTGCTCGACGGCTGGCTCGGTCTGGTCGTTGGCATCCACGTCGACACCCATCTCGTCGAGCGCGTCCTCGACGGTGAGCGCCGCGATGTCGCGGGTGACGGGCTTGTCGCCGGCGATCACGAGCGTGAGCCTCTTGGGCGTCACCACCTCGAGCTCCATGCCGCCGCGATCGATGTCGGCGCCACGGCTGGTGGAGAGCCTCGCCTGGGCGTACGGCGTCCCGAGCTCGCCCAGGGCAGAGGCGACCTCGGTCGAGGTCACCCACTGCGTGGTGGTCACTCCGTCGACGGTGAGCTCGAGGGGCCGGGCGAAGCGGACGCTGATCTCGCCGCCGTCCTGCACCGGCTCGTCCAGCGAGGGAGCAACGATGTCGCGCTCGGTGACCGAGATGCCCTCGGACTCGAGGATCTCCCCGACGGTGTCGCCCATGGCGCGCACCTGTTCGGGGTGGCCGTCGATCGACACCGTCACCGAGGTGCTCAGCGCGGCATAGCCGACCGTGGTGCCGGCGACGGCCAGCGCCACGACGCCGACCAAGGCGGCCAGGCCGGCCTTGCTGCCGAACGCGGTCTTGAGGGCGGTTGCAAGCTGGGTGTGTCCGTTGAAGGGCACGATTCTCCGTACGTCGTACTTCCCGGGCCTCGGGTGCCGGTGCAGTCCATGCGCGCAAACGACACGCGGAGGGGAAGGTGGGAATGGCGCCACCACAGCATCCCCCGAATGGGACCGCGGCAGCCGCTCACTGCACTGGCTGGGTTCGTTCCCGATCCCGGCCGTTGACACCCACCAGAGCAGGACTCAGGCGCAGAATCAAAATCTCGCGGACACTCCCGCGGCAACTGTGAGCCATGTCGCACCCTTCGCGCGGGATCCGCCCTCCTACCAGGTGCCGCCGAAGGCCAGCTCGGTGTTGCCGTCGATGGCTGCGCACAGGTCACCGAGGTCATCGCCGCGGACCTCGGCCATCAGTCGCACGGTGTGTGGGATGAGGTACGAGGCATTGGTGCGGCCGCGGTACGGATGGGGCGCGAGGTAAGGCGCATCGGTCTCGACCAGCAGCCGATCCCGCGGTGCGACGACCAGGGCGTGGCGCAGGGGCTCGGCGTTCTTGAAGGTGACCGTGCCGGCGAAGGACAGGAACGCGCCGCGATCCAGGCAGCGGCGGGCAAAGTCGGCGTCGCCGGAGAAACAATGCATCACCCAGCGGTCGGGCGCTCCCTCGTCGTCGATGATCTCGAGCACCTCGTCGTGGGCGTCGCGGTCGTGGATCACCAGCGTCTTGTCCAACCGCTTGGCCAGGTCGATGTGCCACCGGAAGGACTCGGCCTGCGCGACCCAGCCCTCCTCGTCGCTGCGGAAATGGTCGAGCCCAGTCTCTCCCACGGCCCGCACCTTGTCGTGGGTTCGGGCCAGCGCCTCGATCTCGGCCAGGGCACCCGCGAGCCGCCCCTCGTCGGCGAGTCTCGGCACCTCGTTGGGGTGCAGGGCGACTCCCGCCACCAGGGCGTCGTACGTCGTGGCCGCCTCGACCGCCCAGCGAGCACCCGGCAGGTCACACCCGATCTGCACGATCCGCGGCACACCGACCTCGACCGCCGCCTCGATCGTGCCAGCGATGTCGACCGGGTCTCCGCCTCTGGAGATGTCAAGGTGACAGTGGTTGTCGACGACTGGGTGCGGCAGTCGCTCCGGTGCGGTGGGGCGCTCGTGGCTCACGCTGCGATGCCCCCGATCCGCGCCAGGATGGCCGCCGCGCAGGCCTCCGGGGCTTCGGTCGGGATCCAGTGACTGATCCCGGCTAGGGGCACGAACTCATAGGGCCCGTCGACATACGTAGCGTTCTTCCGAACGCTCCAGCGGGACAATGCCGTGTCCCCGTCGCTCCAGAGCAGGGTCGTCGGCACCGACACCCGCTTCCCGCGCAGGGCGCCGGCGGAGAACGGGAAAGCTCGATACCAACGCAGCGCCGGACCGAACGCCCCGCCGCCGATGATCTCCTCGCGAAACCTGGCAACGTCCGCGCCGGTCATGCCCGACCGGAGCAGCGCCGCATCGAACGCGCGCGTCCTGCGGGCGGCCAGCTCGGGCACGAACGGCAGCTGAAAGAAGAGGATGTACCAGGCTCGCAGGATCTGAGGTGTGGTCAGCGCCGAGGCGAGATAAGCGGCCGGGTGCGGCACCGAGATCGCGGTCAGGGTGCGGACGAGGTCGGGTCGCCGCATCGCGACCACCCAGGAGTTGGCCGCCCCCAGGTCGTGCCCGACCAGATGCACCGGCACGCCGACCTGTTCGAGGAGGGCGACGACGTCGGCGGCGAGCGTGGACATGCTGTAGTCGCGTCGGCGGAGCGGACGGGCGCCGGGCGAGTAGCCCCGCTGGTCCATGGCCACGGTCCGGTAACCGCGCTGGTGCAGGAGCGGCGTCACCTTCCGCCAGCACGAGCTGCGCTCGGGAAAGCCGTGCAGCAGCACCACGACCTCCCCGTCGAGCGGCCCCTCGTCGAAGACGTCGAAGGTCAACCCGTCGTGCCGGAGAGTCGAGAGGCGTCTCCCGGTGTCGGTCACGCTCCGTGCACCAGGTTGTAGACCTCACGCTTCGGTACGCCGGCCTGCTTGGCCACCTCCACGATCGCGTCCTTGCGACTCATCCCGGCCCTCTCTCTTTGGGCCACCGCTTCGCGGAGGCTCTCGTCGTCATTCTCGATGCTCGGGCCTCCCGGTGCCCCGTCGACCACGATGGTCACCTCCCCGCGCACACCCTCTGCCGCCCAGTCGACCAGCTCCGCCAGCGGTCCACGTCGGATCTCCTCATGGGTCTTGGTCAGCTCACGACAGACCGCGGCCGCGCGGTCATCGCCCCATGCCCCTGCCATCGCCGCCAGGGCCGCGGCCGTCCGGTGCGGGGCCTCGAAGAAGACCATGGTGCGTTCCTCGCCGGCGAGTGCTTCCAGCCGACGGGAGCGCTCGCCCTGCTTGCGCGGCAGGAAGCCCTCGAAGCAGAAGCGGTCGACCGGCAGCCCGGAAACTGCCAGCGCGGCGAGCACGGCGGACGGTCCCGGCACCACGGTCACCCGGACGTCCGCACCGACCGCGGCAGCGACCAGGCGGTATCCGGGATCGGAGACGCTCGGCATTCCGGCATCGGTCACCAGCACCACCCGCTGACCGGTGAGCAACGCCTCCAGCAGGACCGGTGTGCGGACTGCCTCGTTGCCCTCGAAGTAGGACACCACTCGGCCGGTGAGGGTGATCCCGAGATCGCTGGTCAGCCGACGGAGCCGCCGGGTGTCTTCTGCCGCGACCAGGTCGGCGGCTGCCAGCTCCTCGGCCAGGCGCGGCGGCGCGTCACCTACCTGCCCGATCGGGGTCGCTGCCAAGACGAGGGTCCCGGCACCTTCGGTGGTCACGGTCCCGATGATGACACCTCTCGGCGCCTGGGCTTGCGCTGCACACCCCTGGGCACGCTCAAGTCACCAGACCTCAGGCCCACGGCACTAGAGTTCACCCCCGTGACGACCGTGGAGCGATCCCCTCGCGCCGGCCTGTCCCGCACTGCCTCCGGCGACGACGTGCCCCTGGCCACGGAGCGCGCCCGGTCGCGGATCAACCTCGATGGCGAGGCATTCGGCTGGCTCGCGCCGATCGGCATCACCCTGCTGGCGCTGGGATTGCGACTGTGGCACCTCGGCTCCCCGAAGGTCTTCGAGTTCGACGAGACCTACTACGCCAAAGACGCCTGGTCGATGCTGCACAACGGCTACGTGCGCGACTATGTAGACAAGGTCGGCGGGGTCGAGGTCAACGACGCGATCCTCGACGGCACGACCACGGGGCTTTGGCAGGACAAGCCGTCGATGATCGTCCACCCCGACGTCGGCAAGTGGCTGATCGCGCTCGGCGAGAAGGCCTTCGGGATGGACCCCTTTGGTTGGCGGGTCGCCTCGGCGGTCGTCGGCGCGCTGATGGTCCTGGTGTTGTGTCGACTGGTCCGTCGCTTGACCGACTCCACGATGCTCGGCTGCGTAGCCGGACTGCTGCTGACCTTGGACGGTCTCCACTTCGTGCTGTCGCGGTTGGCGCTGCTCGACATCTTCCTGGCGTTCTTCCTTCTCTGCGGCGTCGCCTGCGTGGTCAACGACCGCTACTGGTTCCGCGCGAAGATGGCTCGGCTCCAGGGTGGCCGAGGCGATGAGCAGGTCCGTCGGGAGCGGGACTGGGGCCCGGTGCGCGGCCTGCTCCTCCGTCCCTGGCTATTTTTCGGCGGCATCTGCTTCGGCCTTGCACTCGGCACCAAGTGGACCGCGATCTTCCCGATGGCCGCGTTCGGCATCCTGGCCTGGGTGTGGAGCGCCGGGGCTCGTCGGTCCTTCGGCGTCCGCTGGCCACTCGTTCGTTCGGCCTTCGCCGACGGGATCCCAGCCTTTGCCCAGCTGGTCGTCGTCGCCTTCGTGGTCTACGTCGCCAGCTGGAGCGGGTGGCTGGTGCACGCCAACGAGTACGAGGAGCACCTGTCCTCCACGCAGTACACACGGTTCCAGTCCGAGAACCCCTGCAAGGACGGCGAGACCGACAACACGCTCAACGAAGACCGCTGGCCAACGGCGACGGAGAAGGACGCGAGTGGTCCGGCCGAGCTGGTCCAGTCGCTTCGTTCGCTGTGGTACTACCACCAGGACGTGTACGCGTTCCACGCCCACTTCCTCAACTGCAGCGAGCACACCTACGCCTCGAAGCCGTCCGGCTGGCTGGTCATCAACCGCCCGGTGGGCGTGGCGGCCGACAACGACATCCAGCCGGGCACCCGCGGCTGCGACGCGCCCGCTGGCAGCGACTGCCTGCGTCAGGTGCTGCTGATCGGCACGCCGCTGATCTGGTGGGGAGGGGTACTGGCCCTGCTCTACGCCATCACGATGTGGGTCGGCGGCCGCGACTGGCGGTTCGGGCTGGCAGTGGTGGGCGCCGGCTCGACCTGGCTGCCCTGGCTGATGTACGACGACCGACCGATCTTCTTCTTCTATGCCATCGCCACACTGCCGTTCATGGTGATCGCGCTGACCCTCGCCATCGGAAAGCTCATCGGTCGCTCGAGGCTGCCCTCCACGCGGCGTACCGCTGGGGTGATCGTCGGCGGGTCGTTCGTGGTGCTGGTCGTGGTGAACTTTGCGTGGTTCTGGCCGATCTGGACCAACGGCCTGCTCACGAAGTCCGAGTGGCTCGACCGGATCTGGTTCCAGCGATGGATCTGAACGAGCTGCCTTCCGCTCTGCTGGAGTTCTGGACCGAGCGACACCTGTGCACTCTCACCACACTGCGCGCCGATGGCCGCCCGCACGTCGTGCCCGTCGGCGTGGCCCTCGACCTGACGCAGCAGTGCGCGTGGGTGATCACCTCGGGCACCTCAGTCAAGGTCCGGCAGCTGCGGGCCCGGGGCGAGCTCGCGGCCTGCCAGGTCGACGGGAGGCGCTGGTCCACCCTCGAAGGCAGCGGCACCGTGCTGACCGACGCGGCCTCGGTGGCCCGGGCCTGCGACCGCTACGCCGCCCGCTACCGCGTGCCGCGAGAGAATCCGCAGCGCGTCGCAGTCCGGATCGAGATCGACCGCTTCCTCGGCTCGTCCGGGCTGATTTCCTAGTCGGACGCCACCGAGGTCTCGGCGTCGACGTGGCAGCGGTCGGCGAACCGAAGCAGGTCGGGCGCGTCCCAGTGCGAGGGGTCCTCGTGGAGGCCGCGGGCCGGCAGCAGTGACACCTGAGCACCACGGTCGACCAGCGTCTCGATGAGCGGCTCGCTGTTCTCGTCGTAGCGCACCCAGTGGTCGTCCTTGGAGGCCACCACGCGGTAGTCGGTGTCGAGCGGCAGTGCGTCGAGGTTGCGGACGGGGTCGCGCTCGACCGGCACGGTGCCGTCGTAGGCGCTGGCGATGAACTTGCGGCCGCCCGGAACCTCGTCCATCTGGGTCAGGCTGATCGCCGGTTTGACGCCGTACCAGCAGGGCGGACTCTCCACCCCGAACAGCAAGGCGTTGAGGCTGACCGCGCCGCCCATCGAGCCCGAGACCCACAGCTCGACATCAAGCCCGGTCTTGGCTTCGGCCCACTCGATCAACCGATGGGTGTCGTCAGTAGAGGCTTCGTTGCCCCACGAGGTCTCGTGGAAGTCAGACGATGCGATCACCCAGCCGTCGCGACGCAGCGCTTCCAGCCATGGGCTCTCGACCCGGTGATTGGCCCCACCCCCCTGGCCGTGGAACCAGAGCGCGATGCCCTTCGGCTCGCCGTCGCCCGAGGGAAGCGACAGCCGCACCGTCTGGCCGGCCAGGTTGCTGCGCACCACCGATCCGGACCGCTCGCCCGTGGGTGCGGTGGTGAATCCAACGGCCACAAAGACGAACCCGAGCACAGCGACCGCCTTCACGATCCGCAGGCTCCAAGTGATCACCCCCGGAATGCTAGGCGACGCCAGCCCCCGAGAAAATCCGCTCCGCGTGTGGCGGCGCCACGGAGCGTCGTCCCGACGTCCACCTCGATTCGGCCGACCAAGGGCTCGCGACCTAGCCTTGCGGCCATGTCCAGCGACAGCCCATCCGACCTCACTGACCACGAGCTCGCGGTCCTGGGTTTCGAGCGCGAGTGGTGGAAGCACGCCGGCACCAAGGACTCCGCTGTGCGTGCCGCCTTCGCCATGAGCGTCGACGAGTACTACCAGGTCCTGAGCCGCGTGATCGATCACCCCGACGCTCACGTGCACGACTCGCTGCTGGTTCGCCGACTGCGCCGCCTGCGCTTCCAGCGCCAGCGTCGACGCTCAGCTGCCCGTCGCGGCTCCGAGGTCGGCTAGAGCCTCGCTTCGAGCTCCTCGGTCAGGAGCGCCACCAACGCCTCGAGCTGTACGTCGGCCGACGACGACACCTCTTCGTCGGAGCCGTCCAGCGCCCTGGCGGCGAGGCCGGCCTTGCTGTCGATCAGCTCGGCGATCTTGGTGTCGATGGTCTGGGCAGCGATGATCCGCCACGCGGTCACCGGCTGGTCCTGACCGATCCGGTGGATGCGGTCAATGGCCTGGGTCTGCTCAGCGTCGGTCCAGGACAGCTCGGCGAGCACGACGTTGGAGGCGACCTGGAGGTTGAGGCCGACGCCGGCCGCGGTCAACGAGCAGACTGCGATGGCTACCTCCGGGTCCTCCATGAACGCATCGATGTTGGACTGACGGACCTTTGACGTCTGGTTTCCGCGGATCGAGGAGTAACGGATGCCGCGCTTCGCGAAGACCTCCTCGGCTGCGTCCATCACGTCGACGTGCTTGGCGAAGAAGACCACCTTGCCGACGCTTCGGGCGAGCTGGGCCGCGTAGTCGGCGGCGAGGCCGGCCTTCGCCTGGCCGATCCGGCGCATCATGCTGAACACGTTCTCCGCACCCGACGTCGTGGTCGTGTCCTCCCTCTCCCAGGTGGCAACCCGGCGGACCAGCTCGTGGTCAACGCCGTCAACGGTGGGGCCCGAGGTGCGGGTTGCCAGGGCACTTTCGTAGCGCGCCACCAGGCGACGGGCGAGCTCCCGCTCGGCCTCGCGGATCGACCGGCCGGCTTCGTCGTCGAGCTCGACCGGGAGATCGGCGATGCGACGCGCCGGGATGTCGGCGGCGACGTCGACCTTGCGGCGCCGGACGATGCCCATGTCGATCACCCGACCGCGGGCGGCTGGGTAGAACCCCCGGTCGATCGGCTCGAGACCGATCTCCTCCAGCTTCGACATCAGCTCGGCCCGGGGCTTCTTGTCGTCGATCCACCCGAGGAACTGCCAGATCGCGCGGAAGTCCTCGATGTCGTTGATCAGCGGTGTCCCGGTGAGCGCCATCAGCAGCGGCCGCGCCGTGCGGGCCCGGATCCGTTCGGACAGCTCGAGCACGTGCTGCGAGCGCTGCGAAGCCTTGTTCTTGATGAAGTGGGCCTCGTCGACCACCATGCTGCGGAAGCCGATGTCGCCCAGCCAACCGACGTGGCGGTCGAGCACCTCGTAGTTGACGACCACGATGTCGGCGAAGGCGTCGATCGCGTCGCCGTCGCCGTGGATCACGGTTGCCGGGTGGTTCGGCGTCCACAGGTCCGCCTCGCGGGCCCAGTTGGTCTTGACGACGTTCGGCACGACCGCGAGCAGCGGAAAGGCGTGAGCGGCCTGCGCGGCCAGCAATGCCTGCGCGGTCTTGCCCAAGCCAGGTTCATCGGCGAGCAGGAAGGTGCGGTGACCGGCGGCCGCGGCCGCGACAACCTGCGCTTGGTGCTTCATCAGCTCCAAGCCGTGCGGCGCCTTCAGGGAAGTCGGCTCCGGCAGGTTCATGCAGGAGGACACCCCACCCGAGGCCTCCTCGAATGCCCGGAACAGCGGCCCGAGCAGCTCCCAGCTGGCCAGGAGCCGGGCGCCGGAGCTGTTGCTGGAGGCGTTGGAGAAGTCGGGGGTCAGAAATGGATTGGCGAGCTGTCGCGACTTGACCGACTGCGGGACCACTCGGCGTTCGTTGACGACCGTCGGCGCCACCTGGCCGATTTCCGGTTCAGCTTCGGCCGGTGGCTCCATCCCACCGGCGAGCAGCATCTCGCGCTTGAGCGCCTTCGCACCGTCGGAGACCTGCGCCGCCTCGTCGAGGAGCTGGAGCAACGAGGTGTCGCGGGCGGCGGTCTTCGCCAAGATGGTGGCGACGCCGTCGAGGCGCTTGAGCTGCGCGGTGCGCTGAGCCTCGCTGAGCGTGTCATCACCCTTGACCCGAGTTCGTTCTTCGCGCACCAGCAGGGCGATGACCTGGAACTTGGTGCGCCCAGACGGCTGCACCCGACCGCGCTCGGCGCTGGCCTCGACCTCGCGGACGGCACGCGCGAGCACCGGGATGATGCCCTCGTTGTCGAGGTCGCGACCTCGTCGCTGGTTGCGCGGCTGGGTGCGGGTCGCGCCCTGACGCTGGCCTCGACGAGCCACAGACTTCTCCTCTCGAGCGCACCGCACTCGCCGTGATGGCAAGCCGCACGCAATCTCGCGGAAGTGGACCCTGGCCGTGGACAGCGACCTCGATGGCCACTTACCCGACTTAGGAACCCATGATCTGCGAGAGATCAACGCGGTGGGTACGAAGGCCCGCCGCGGTGGCACCTCCGGACACCTGGTGGTGTCCGCGTCACCGATCGCGAAACGTTTGGTGTCGCTCGACAAGCCGTTTCGGGGGTCGGTGCTGACTCCATGGTAGCGCCTCGGCGCTCCTAGGGTCACCGCAGCGTGCCGCGGACTCGTCGCTGCCCGGTCTGGAGAAACCTGGTGATCGATCAGTCCAGGTCGAACCGGTCCAGGTTCATCACCTTGACCCACGCTGCGACGAAGTCGCGGACGAACTTCTGCTGGGCGTCGTCACCCGCATAGACCTCAGCGAGCGCGCGCAGCTGGGAGTTAGAACCGAAGACCAGGTCGACGGCGGTGGCAGTCCGGGTGACCTCGCCGGTGCCGCGATCAGTGCCCTCGAACACGTTCTCGGTCGAGGCCGACGCCTTCCACTCCGTGTTCTGATCGAGCAGGTTCACGAAGAAGTCGTTGGTCAACGCGCCCGGCCGGTCGGTGAAGACGCCCAGCCGGGTGCCGCCGACGGTGGCGCCCAGCGCTCGCATGCCGCCGACCAGCACCGTCATCTCCGGAGCGGTGAGCCCGAGCAGATTGGCGCGGTCGAGCAGCAGCGTCTCGGGGGGCAGCTTCTCGCCGACCCGCAGGTAGTTGCGGAATCCGTCGGCTCTCGGCTCGAGCACCGCAAAGGCCTCTACGTCGGTCTGCTCCTGCGTGGCGTCGGTGCGACCCGGAGCGAACGGGACCTCGACGTCGACTCCGGCGCTCGCGGCTGCCTGCTCCACCGCGGCAGTGCCACCGAGCACGATCAGGTCGGCCAGCGACACCTTGCTCGCCCCCGCCTGGCCGTTGAAAGTCTCCCGGATCTGTTCGAGCACCTGCAGCACGCTGGTCAGCTCGGCAGGTTCGTGGGCTTCCCAGTCCTTCTGCGGCGCTAGCCGGATCCGGGCGCCGTTGGCACCGCCTCGCTTGTCCGTGGTTCGGAAGGTCGCGGCCGAGCACCAGGCCGCGGCCGCGAGCTGCGCGATGGTCAGGCCCGAGTCGAGCAGCTGAGCCTTCAGCGCAGCGATGTCGTCGGCCGCGATCAGCTCGTGGTCGACCGCCGGCACCGGGTCCTGCCAGATCTGCGGCTCCGGCACCCAGGGTCCGAGGTAGCGAGAGACGGGTCCCATGTCGCGGTGCAGGAGCTTGTACCAAGCCTTGGCAAACGCCTCTGCGAACTGCTCCGGGTTCTCCAGGAATCTCCGGCCGATCTTCTCGTATGCCGGGTCGAACCGCAGCGCTAGGTCGGTCGTCAGCATGGTGGGCAGGTGCTTCTTGGCGGGATCGTGGGCGTCCGGGATGATTGCTTCGGCGTCCGTGGCGACCCACTGGTGAGCACCGGCTGGACTCTTCGAGAGCTCCCACTCGAACCCGAACAGGTTCTCCAGGAAGTTGATGCTCCACTTGGTCGGCGTTGCGGTCCAGGTGACCTCGAGGCCGCTGGTGATCGTGTCGCCAGCCTTGCCGGTGCCGTGGGAGTTGTGCCAGCCGAGGCCCTGAGCCTCGATCGGCGCCGCCTCCGGCTCGGGGCCGATGTCGTCCGCTGGAGCCGCGCCGTGGGTCTTGCCGAACGAGTGCCCGCCGGCGATCAGCGCAAAGGTCTCCTCGTCGTTCATCGCCATCCGCCGGAAGGTCTCGCGGATGTCGCGAGCCGCGGCGATCGGGTCAGGTGTGCCGTTGGGTCCTTCGGGATTGACGTAGATCAGGCCCATCTGTACCGCACCAAGCGGACCGGAGAGCTCCCGATCACCGCTGTAGCGCTCGTCCCCGAGCCAGGCGTCCTCCGGGCCCCAGATGATTTCTTCGGGCTCCCAGATGTCCTCGCGGCCGAACGCGAAACCGAAGGTCTTGAAGCCCATCGACTCCAGGGCCACGTTGCCGGCTAGGACCAGGAGGTCGGCCCAGGAGATCTGCTGACCGTACTTCTTCTTGACCGGCCAGAGCAGCCGGCGAGCCTTGTCGAGGTTCGCGTTGTCCGGCCAGCTGTTGAGCGGAGCGAAACGCTGCGAGCCGTCACCGGCGCCTCCGCGGCCGTCGGCGATGCGATAGGTGCCGGCAGCGTGCCAGCTGAGGCGGATGAAGAGCCCGCCGTAGTGGCCGAAGTCCGCGGGCCACCAGTCTTGGGAGTCGGTCATCACCGCGGTGACGTCACGCTTCAGAGCCTCCACGTCGAGGCTCTTGACCGCCTCGGCGTAGTCGAAGTCCGGGTCCAGGGGGTTGCCGACCGGTGAATGCTGGTGGAGCACGTGCAGGTCGAGCTGGTTGGGCCACCAGTCCTGGTTGGTGCGCGGCCGACCCTGCTTCGGGGTCGGGGAGTCGATTACCGGGTTCTCGCTATCGCTGCCGTCATGCGTGTCGGTCATCTGCAACCTTTCAGGAGGTGTGACTTTTCAGGAGTCGTTGGTGGAACAGGTGGGACACAGCCCCCAGTAGGTGACCTCGGCCTCGTCGATGGTGAAGCCATCGTGGTCACCGGCGTCCAGGCACGGTGCTTCACCGACGACACAGTCGACGTCGGTGATGGCGGCGCACTCTCGGCACACCAGGTGATGATGGTTGTCGCCGACCCTCGCCTCGTAGCGAGCCACGGAACCGGCCGGCTGGATCCGGCGCAGCAAGCTGGCATTCGTGAGAGCTCGCAGCACGTCGTAGACGGCCTGGTGCGAGACCTCCGCCAGCTCGGCGCGCACCGACCGGATGATCGAGTCAGTGTCCGCATGCGGGGCGGCATGCACGGCGGCCAGCACAGCGAGCCGTGGACGAGTCACCCGCAGCGCGGCATCGCGCAGCATCTGCTCAGCGTCCGCCGGGGTGCCCACAGCCGCAGTCTTCGTCGTTTTCTGGAAACAGTCAAGATTGACTTCGGGGAGCGGGTGACGCCTACGCGAGCGCGAGGAACAACTTCTCCATCTTCTTCACGTCGACGCTATCGATGCCGTCGCCGTCCTCGAGGCATTGCTGCAGGCCCGTGGCCACGATCGCGTAGCCAGCGCGCGAGAGGGCCTTGTTGACCGCCGCCAGCTGGGTGAGGACGTCCTCGCACGAGGATCCTGCTTCCATCATTCGGATCACGCTGGCCAGGTGTCCGTTGGCGCGCTTCATCCGGGTGATGATCGCCTTGATCTCGGTGGGCTCGAGCTCCATCAGCTCCGTCCTTCCTGGGCAGCGACGGCCTCCAGGGCGGCCACCAGTCGAGCGCGGGCCTCGTCCGACACAGCGCGGAGGGCAGCGCTGGGCTCTCCCACAAACGTCGTCATCAGGGCAGGGTCGAACGCTTCGACCACCGTGGTCTGCTCACCGGTCGAGCGGACCACGACATTGCAGGGCAGCAGCACCGCGACCGACGGATCCTCCATCAGGGCCTGGTGGGCGAGCTGCGGGCGGCAGGCGCCGAGGATGACCTGTGGCGCGACATCGACGTCCAGCTTCTCCTTGAGAGTGGCACGCAGATCGATCTCGGTCAGGACGCCGAAGCCGGACTCCGCGAGCTGCTCGCGTACGGCGGCGAGCGTCTCCTCATACGGGCGCTCCGTTGCGATCGAGAGCTTGTCGTCAGCCATTTTGGGGAACCTTTCAAGGTGTCGGGGAGGACCTCAGCGGTCCCTCTACCTCGGATTGTACAACCCCCTGGGGGGTTCTGTTAACGTAGCGGCATATCCCCCTAGGGGGTTCCATCGAAGTCAGGCTACCCAGCCCGGAAGGAACGCTGACACATGCGAGAGATGGACATCGAACAAGTCGCTGCGGCCCTCGAGAGCGGCGCCGCCCTCATCGACGTGCGGGAGCCCGATGAGTACGTCGAGGGCCACGTCCCCGGTGCGCTCAACGTGCCCATGAGCCTCCTCGGCTCACGGATCGACGAGCTCGACCGCGAGGCGCCGGTGCACGTCATCTGCGCCTCCGGCAACCGCAGTGCCGCCATGGCTGACCTCCTCGTGGCCCAGGGCTTCGATGCCGTCAACGTGCGCGGCGGCACCAGCGCCTGGATCAAGGCTGGCCGTCCTGTGCAGACGGGAGCGGCGCGATGACCGACCTGACTGTGCTCACCATCGAGACTCCGACCCTGGGTGACCGCAGCTACCTCGTCCATGACGGTGACGTGGCTCTGGTCGTCGACCCGCAGCGTGACATCGACCGCGTGCTCGAGCTCCTCGACTCACATGGGGTGCGGCTGACACACGTCCTCGAGACCCACATCCACAACGACTATGTGACCGGTGGCTTCGCCTTGGCCCAGGCCACCGGCGCGGCGTACCTCGTCAACGGCGCCGACGACGTCGCCTTCGACCGCACCCCCGTCGCCGACGGCGAGCAGATCGCCATCGGCGAGCGCATGCAGGTCACCGCCCTGGCCACCCCCGGCCACACGTTCACCCACCTCTCTTATGCGTTGTGCGACACCGCGACCGGAGAGGATGTCGGCGTCTTCACCGGCGGCTCCTTGCTGTACGGCGCCACGGGTCGTCCCGACCTGCTCGGTGACGAGAACACCGATGAGCTGGCCCGCCATCAGCACTCCTCTGCTCGTCGGCTTGCCGATGCCCTGCCCGACGCGACCGAGGTGTTCCCCACGCACGGCTTCGGTTCGTTCTGCTCGGCGAGCCCCACAGAGGCCACGGAGTCCACCATCGGTCGTGAGAAGGAAACCAACCCCGTCCTCACCCAGGACGAGGAGACCTACGTACGCGAGCTGCTCTCCGGGCTCGGCGCCTGGCCGGCCTACTACGTCCACGTGGCTCCGATCAACGCCGCCGGCCCGGGCGAGCCCGACCTCAGCGCCCCAGCACCGGCCGATGCCGGCGAGCTGCGGCAACGGATCGAGGCCGGTGAATGGGTCGTCGACCTGCGCAACCGCACCGCCTTCGCGGCCGGGCATGCCCCCGGCACGCTCAACTTCGGCCTCGACGGCGGCTTCGCGACGTACGTCGGGTGGCTCATCCCGTGGGGCACCCCGATCACGCTGCTCGGCGAGACTGCTGAGGACGTGACCGAGGCCCAGCGCGAGCTGGTCCGTATCGGCATCGACCGGCCCGCCGCTCACGCCACGGGGGAGCCATCGCAGTGGGCCGCCGGGGAGCTGGCCAGCTTCGCGACCGCAACCTTCGCCGACCTGGCGCAGGTCCGGCACCACCGGGAGGTGGTGATCCTCGACGTCCGTCGAACCGACGAGCACGACGCGGCCGCGATCAACGGCGCCATCAACATCCCGCTCCACGAGCTGTGGGGCCGTGTCGATGAGGTGCCGGCGGGTGAGGTCTGGGTGCATTGCGCCGGTGGCTACCGCGCGTCGGTGGCCTCGTCCATGCTCGATGCCCGGGGCCGCACCCTCGTCGCGATCGACGACACCTTCGACAACGCCGAGAGTGTTGGGCTCCATCTGGTGGGACCCGACGCGTGACGCTCGCCCTCGCGATCATCGCCGGCGCACTCATCGGGCTCAGCTTGGGGGCGCTGGGTGGTGGCGGATCGATCCTGGCAGTCCCGGTGCTGGTCTACCTCCTGGACCAGTCGCCTGCCCAGGCGACGACGGGCTCGCTGGTGGTCGTCGGAGTGACGTCTCTGATCGGCGCGGTGGCGGCCCAGCGGGCCGGCAACGTGCTGCTCGGTCGAGGAGTCACCTTCGGGCTCATCGCGATCCTTGGCGCCGTGTTCGGCGCCAAGGCGTCTGCCCGGGTCGATGGTGACGTCCTGCTCGCCTCGTTCGCCGCGCTGATGCTGCTGGTCGGCGCACTGATGGCGTGGCGGCTGCTGCACCACCGCAGCGCCTCACCGTCGCGCACCGCGCGACCGGCCCTGGACGACCCGATCATCTCCTTCAGCCCTACTTTCGCCTGCCAGTGCCCGCGGGCGCTGAAGGTGCTCGTCACCGCCACGATCGTGGGTCTCCTCACGGGATTCCTGGGCGTCGGGGGCGGCTTCCTGGTGGTGCCCGCGTTGTTGCTCGCGCTCTCCCTACCCCTGCCGTACGCCGCGGGCACGTCGCTGGTGGTCATCACCATCACCAGTGCTGCCGCGCTGGCCACCCGGGCAGGCGTCGGCACCACCCCCGACTGGGGCATCGTCGTGGTGCTCACGCTCTCCTCAGCGATCACCGCCGTCGTCGGCGCCCGCATCGCCGACCGGTTCGCCACCCGCCATCTCTCGGCCGCGTTCACCATCCTCGTGCTGGCCGTCGCCGGCTACACCGCGGCGCACGCGCTGCCCGCCCTCTTCTGAGTCTGCACTCGCCCACTCACCGAACGGACACACACATGACGAGCACCTTCTCGAGCCGGACAACCGGACCGACCGACTCCCAGCACGCGCCAAACGTCCGGCCCGGCCCGCTGGGGCGGCTCGGCGTCTGGGTCACCCACCACGCCAAGCTCGTCACTGTCGTGTGGCTGCTGCTGATCGCCGGCTTGGGCATGTTCGCGCCGCAGGTCGAGCACAACCTCTCGGGCGCCGGCTGGCAGGCCGACGGGTCCGAGTCCGTCGCTGCGCGCGAACTGGCCCGGGAAAGTTTCGGCGGCAACGCCTCCTCTGCGATCCAGGTCGTCGTGCATTCGACCGACGGACCCGTGACGGAGGGCAGTGGCGCCGAGGTCCTGGCGCAAGTGACCCGGATCCTGGAAAGCGAGGCCCGCATCGCGGACGTCGTCGCGCCGGTCCCAGGCGCGACCCTGAGCCAGGACGGCAGCACCGCCATCGTCCTGGCTGGCGCCGGCGCCGACACCAACGAGATGGTGCGGGTCGCCACCGACATCAAGGGCGATCTCCAGGACCTGTCCGTGGACGGCGTCCAAGTCAACCCGACGGGGTCGTCCCTGCTCTGGTCGGACTTCAACGAGGCCAACCTCGAGGCCATGCTGAAGTCCGAGATGTTCTCGTGGCCGGTCACCATGGCGATCCTGGTGCTGGCGTTCGGAGCCTTGGTCGCCGCTGGCCTCCCACTGCTCCTGACGCTCGCCGGGTTGATCGCCTCAGCCGGCTCGCTGGTCCTGATCAACGAGCTGATCCCGGTCTCTATCTGGGCGATGAACTTCGCGATGATGTTCGCCCTCGCGCTCGGCATCGACTACGCACTGTTCCTCGTCGTCCGCTATCGCGCCTCGCGGATGGGGGCGGGCAAACCCGCGCGGCAAGCAATCGCGGAGACCATGGACACCGCTGGCAAGGCCGTGCTCCTCTCCGGCGTCACCGTGCTGATCTCGCTGTCGGCCGTGATGCTCGTGCCGTCGCCATCGTTCCGATCGATGGCGGGCGGGATCATGCTGTCAGTGGCCTTCGTCCTGGCCGCCACCCTCACGCTGCTGCCGTTAGTGCTGTTCAAGCTCGACCACCGGATCAACAAGCTCGCGCTGCCCTGGGTGAGGTCCGGTGAGCATCGCTCCCCCAAGTTCGCCGCGTGGGGCGAGCGACTCTGGAAGCGACCCGTCGCCTGGGGCCTGGGCTCGCTGATCGTGCTGCTCGCACTGGCGGCGCCGATCGTCGGCCTGACGACCGCCATGCCCTCGATCAAGGTGCTGCCCGATGACTCCAGCGCTCGGATGGGTTACGACCTCGTCCAGGAGTCCTTCGGAGAAGGTGCTCCCGGCACGCTGCAGGTCGTGATGAAGTCAACTGACGTCTACTCTGCCGCCGCCGTGTTGGCCTTCGACGAGGGCATCGCCGGCACCACGCCTCCCATGCCTGCAGCCGACGACAGCGGCTTGGTCCTGATCCAGGCCGTCCCGACCGTGGACCCCTCTGACCCCACCCTCGGAGACACCGTCGACCGGCTCCGTGCCGACCTACCCACCAGTGCCCTCGTCGGCGGCGCTGCGGTGGAGAACCTCGACCTCAAGACCCAGCTCGACACCTCGACGCCACTGGTGATCGGAGTCGTCCTGGTGCTCGGCTTCCTGCTGCTGCTGGTGGCGCTCCAGGCCCCGCTGATCTCGCTGCTGGGCACCTTGGCCAGCCTGCTCTCGACCGCCGCGGCATTCGGAGTCGCCCGCCTCATCTTCCAGGAGGGCATCGGGTCAGACCTGCTCGGCTTCGAGAGCCAGGGGTTCCTGGACGCGTGGGCACCGGTGTTCTTCTTCGCAATGATCTTTGCGATCGCAATGGACTACACCGTCTTCCTGCTGGCATCGGCCAAGGAGCACTACGAACACACCGGGGATCCCAAGGAGGCGATGATCGGCGCGTTGGCCCACTCGGGCCGGGTGATCTTTGCGGCCGGCGCGGTCATGGTTGCGGTGTTCTTCACCTTTGCCCTCTCCGGGCCGTTGCCGCCCAAGGAGATGGGGATCGTGCTCGGCGTCGCCGTGCTGCTGGATGCGTTCCTGGTCCGCCTGGTGCTGCTGCCCGTGATGCTCCGGCTGACCGGCAACGCCGCGTGGTGGAGCCCTGCCTGGCTGCGCAAGGTGCTCCCGTCGATCACCTTCTCCCACGGCTGATCGGTCGACACATAGCACTCCAGACACACTCCAGAGACACCGCAAAAGCAACTCCGGCGGCACTCCAGAGGCACTGCCCGCACCGCACCTGACCCTCCGCGCAGCGTAGTCCCGGGTCAGTGGCGAGTCAGATCGGCGATATCACCGGCCACTGACCCGGGACTACCGCGGGGGATGGCGGAGGTCGGCGGAGATCTGGAAAGACAGCCACAGGCGAATATCAAGAAAGCCCAGGTCAGACGCGACCTGGGGTTCTTGGTGAAACCGGTGGAGCTGAGGGGATTCGAACCCCTGACCTTCTCATTGCGAACGAGACGCGCTACCAACTGCGCCACAGCCCCAAGCGAGAGGAAACGCTAGCACCGAGGATTGCGGCCGCCGCAATCGGCACGGCTGGGGTTCAAGAGCCGGTGGCGCGGCGTGCTGCGTCGTCCTCGCCGACCGGCGCGGCGGTTCGCTCCGCCTCATCGGCCTCGCGTGCCAGGCGGCTGTCGGACTCGTCGTGCCCGGAGGTCCAGACACCGGTCGAGTCGAGGTCGATGGTCCGGACGGTGCGCCGTCCGGCCGGCTCCTTCGAGACGTACGTCGGCAGCGTTACCGGCACCGGGTCCCAGCTGCCGGGGGCACGTTCGTCGGTGGCCTGGACCACCGCGATCTCCTCGGTGGCCGGACCTCCGTCAGCGATCGGCTGCTGGTCTGCTGTGGGGACGGCGGGTTTCGAGGTGCGGGCAGCACGCTCGGACTTCACCATCAACCGGCAGGCCACCAGCCAGGCGACGAGCAGTCCGGCTGGGGCTCCGACGTACGCCACAGGAACCAGCCCGAAGCCGGCCAGGGCGCCAACCACGATGGCGGCCAGGAGGATCAGGGCCAGCACCCGGCGCCGTCGCTTGGTGGCGCTGGCTGCGGCGGTGCGGCTACCAACCACCGGGGCGGGCGCGGCCACGGGCTGCCCGTTGACGGTCAGGCGAGCGGTGCGGCTGTCGACCGGCTCGCGGGTGGCCAGCACCCGCATCGAGGTCGAGAAGTTGTCGACGGTGCGGCTTCGCAGGTCGTCCTCGTGGTGCTTGAGCGCCTTGGGGATGAGGTAGACAGCCCAGGCCACCGCCAGGGCGACAAAGATCAAAGCGCTCAGGTCCACGAGTCAGAGGTTAGGTTCGCTACCTCACCGGCCCTCGGATGTCTACTGGTGTGTCGCAAATTGCCTGTGTTACTGGTGTGACTCGAATCGCTGAAGCACGCCGCGCGGCACCTCTTCCTTGGTGATCGCGTAGATCCGGTGGTCGCGCCAGTCACCGTCGATGTGGAGGAAGAGCGGGGCGTAGCCGATCTCGCGGATGCCCAGCTTCTCCACCACCCGCAGAGAGTTGGTGTTCTCAGGTCGGATGCAGATCTCGATCCGGTGCAGGCCGGCGGTGGTGAAACAGTGGTCGATCACCATCGCCACGGCGCGCGGCATCACCCCGCGACCGGCGTACGTCTGGTCGAGCCAGTAGCCGACCGACGCGAACTGCGCCGAGCCGCGCACGATGTTGTTGACGGTCACCTGGCCGGCAAAGGACCCGTCGACGTCGATCGCGAAGGGATACGTCGTGCCGGAGCGAGCGGCGCGGCGAAGTCGCCTGACCAGCGCCCGGAAGGTCGTGCTGCTCGAGTCTGCACCCGGCGGCACGGTCGCGTCCCAGCGCACCAACCAGGATCCGTTGCGCTGCCGAGCCGCGCGCCAGGCCGTCGCATCCGAGGCGGCGAGCGGACGCAAGGCGACCCGCGGATCCGTGCCCGAGGTCAGGCGTACCGGCCAGCCGTGCTGCTCACCCGAGCGGGTCAATGGTCGCTCCCGACGGCCTGCTCCACCGCGTGGATCAGGATGTCGCGGAGGACCGCGATGCCGTCCTTCACCCCGCCCGTGGAGCCGGGCAGGTTGATCACCACACAAGTGCCGGCCACACCAGCGACGCCGCGGGTGAGCGCGGCCTTGGGCACGTCCTTGCGGATTCCGTAGGAACGGATCGCCTCGGAGATGCCCGGCACCTCGAAGTCGAGCAGCGCACGGGTCACCTCCGGCGTCCTATCGGTCGGTGTGAGGCCGGTGCCGCCGGTGGTGATCACTACCCGCGAGCCATCGGCGATCGCGGCAGCGATGGCGGCGCCCACCGGCTCACCATCGGGTACGACGACGGCCGGCGCGACCGCGAACCCGAGCTCGGTCAGGAACTCCACGATCAACGGACCGGTCGTGTCCTCGTAGATGCCGGCGGCCGCTCGGTTGGAGGCCACCACGACGCTGCCGGGCAGCGTCATGGCCGGGTCCACTCGCCCGACTTGCCGCCGCTCTTGGCCTCGACCCGGATGTCAGTGATCACCGCCGCCTTGTCGACCGCCTTCACCATGTCGACCACCGTCAGCGCGGCGACGGAGACGGCGGTCAAGGCTTCCATCTCCACCCCCGTCCGGTCGGTGGTGCGCACCGTCGCGCTGATCTCCACGGCATCGCTCGCCACCACGAGCTCGACGGTCACCGCCGAGATGGCGAGGGGGTGGCAGAGCGGGATCAGTGACGGCGTCTGCTTGGCCCCCATGATGCCCGCCAGTCGCGCCACCGCCAGGGTGTCGCCCTTGGGCACTCCAGCGCCACGCAGCAACGAAACAACCGCAGCGGAGACCAGCACCCGTCCGGTGGCAGTAGCCGAGCGAGCGGTGGCTTCCTTGCCTGAGACGTCGACCATCCGGGCGGCACCGGACTCGTCGACGTGGGTCAGTCCCTGGTTGGGCTCAGCACTCATCACGCACCGTCCAGACTCAACATCTGCACCTCGTCACCGGCAGCCAACGACGTTGCCTCCTCCGGCACGATGATCAACGCATCGGACGCCGCCAGGGCGCCGATCAAGTGGGATCCCGGGCCGCCCACCTGGTGCAGTTCACCATCGCGGAGCACCCCCCGCAAGAACTGTCGACGCCCGGCCGGCGAGGACACGATCGCATCGGCCAGCCGGGCGGTCGGCCACGCCGATCGTCCGGGCTCGCGGCCCATCATCCGATGCAGGGCGGGCAGCACGAAGACCTGGAACGAGATGTAGCTCGACACCGGGTTGCCTGGCAACGTGAAGATCGGGGTGCCGTCGACCCGACCATAGCCCTGGGGCTTCCCCGGCTGCATCGCGACGCCACCGAACCAGACCGTGCCAAGCGGACGCAGGGCCGCTTTCACCACGTCGTAGTCGCCCTGCGAGACCCCGCCACTGGTCACGATGACGTCCGCGCCGTCCCCACCGTCCAGGGCATCGCGCAGGGTGGACAGGAAGGCATCGGGATCGTCGGGCACGATGCCGAGCCGGTGCACCTCGGCGCCGGCTCGTAGGGCGGCACCGGCGAGGAGGAAGGAGTTGCCCTCGTAGATCGAGTCTGCTGCCAGCTCGGCGCCGGGTTCGCGGAGCTCGGAGCCGGTCGACACCACGAGCACGCGGGGGCGCTTCCCGCATCGCACCGACGGGTGCCCGATCGAGGCAAGCAGCCCGAGGTGACGCGGTTCCAGCACCGTGCCGGCGCGCAGCACGACGTCGCCCTCGCGCACGTCTTCGCCGATGTAGCGCAGGTGTTGGCCGAGCTCGGGCGCCTGCTCGATGACCACCGTCGACTCGCCGCGGTCGGTCCACTCGTAGGGCACGACCGCATCGGCGCCGGAGGGGACCGGAGCGCCGGTCATGATCTTGGCGACCGAGCCCGTCGCCAAGGTGGTGACGCCCGACTGGCCGGCCCCGATCTCGCCCACCACGGGCAGCGTGGCCGGCAGCTCGGACAGATCAGCGACGCGCACGGCGTAGCCGTCCATAGCCGAGTTGTCGAACCGTGGCAGCGACAGGCCCGCCGCCACGTCGTCGGTGAGGGTCAGCCCGAGCGCCTCCATCAGCGGCACTTCGAGCGACGGCAGAGGAGCTACGTCGGCGAGGATCCTGGCCAGATGGGCCTCGACGCTGGGCAGCTCGTCAGGCATCGGCGGTGAGCACGGCGTCCGGCGGCACCCGTTGGGCCGACGTGGCGTCGAGCTCTACGTCACCGATGACCTGGACGCCGGGCCCGAACGTCCAGTCACCCGCGACTGTCAGCGAGCTGGCCTTGCGCATCGACGGTGCCCCCTGGGGGAAGCGCTTGTCGAACTCACGCACCAACTTGTAGAAGTGGCCATCCAGATCGACGAACGGGACGTCCTCAGCCACCTGGTCGAGCACGAAGTCGGTGCCGATGTCGTAGACGTCGGAGCGCAGCACCAGCAGGTCGTTGGTCGTCTTCACCGGCACGAACCGGTCGCGACCCACCTCGATCAGCTGGGACCCTTCGAAGACCTCGATCGCCGATCCCATCGCGGTCTCGATCTGGACCACCTCGGGTGTCGAGCTGTCGGCCGGGTCGAGGTGCTTGACGTTGCGGATCAGCGGCAGGCCGAGGATGCCCTGCCGCACGTCGATCGCCTGCTTCATGGCGGCTAGGTCGAACCACACGTTGTTGGTGGAGGTGAACCGATGCCGGTCCAGGTCGGCGAGCGAATCGATGTCCTCCGGCGGCGTCTGAGCGGTCTCCCGCAGCACCAGCCTCCCGTCGGTCTTGCGGCGGGCGAGGTGGCCGCCCTTGCGGTCCGAGGCCGTACGCCGCACGCATTCGATCGCAAACGGCGCACCCGAGCTGGCGAACCACCCGGCGACCCTCGCCTGCGGCACCGCACCCAGGTTGTCGGAGTTGCTGATGAACACGTGGCGGTAGCCGAGCTCGAGCAACCGGTCCAGCAGGCCGGTCCCGCGCAGCGCGGTGTAGACATCGCCATGACCCGGCGGGCACCACTCGAGGTCGGGGTCCTTGGGGTGGCTGGCGGGGGTCAGGCCCTTGAGCAGGAGCTTGGGCTCCTTGTTCTGCAGGAACTCCAGCGGCAGTCCTTCGACCGGCAGCTCGTCGTAGCGGTCGAGCGCGTCCAGGGTGTCGGAGGACGTGCGGAAGCTGTTCATGAAGATCATCGGCAGCGGGGCGTCGTACTCCTTGCGCAGGTGCAGCACCTGCCGGGCAATGATGTCGAGAAACGATAGCCCGCTGCGCACGCACAGCAGCGACTTGGCGCGGTCCATCCCCATCGAGGTGCCGAGCCCGCCGTTGAGCTTGATCACGGCTGTGTGCCGGATCGCCTCGGACGCCACGTCATCGGGCACCTCGACGCCGGCCAGGGACTCCATGTCGACCGGGTCGATGCTCGACTCGGGGATCATCCCGGTCTCGCCGTGCTCGAGGAGTCGGTAGTAGTGGGCGAATGTCTCGATCGCGACCTCGTCCACCTCGGCGGCGACCATCTTGTCGCGAGCCTGGATCAAGCCCTTGCTAGCACCACTGCCCATACGGCGATCGTAGGCTCGTGGGGTGCCCGAGAACCAACCGAGTCCGAATTCGGCCTCTGCCCGGAAGCTGGCCGTCCGCGACCAGATCGTGACGGCCCGCAACCAGATGCCGCTCGCCGAGATCAGCAAGTCGGCCAGTGACCTCGCGGAGGTGCTGCTCGCGGCTCCACAGCTCCGTGGTGCGGCCACCGTGGCGGCGTACGTCTCGATCGGCCGGGAGCCCGGCACTGGTGTCCTGCGGCGCGCCCTTGCCGAGGCCGGCAAACGGGTGATCCTCCCCGTGCTGCTCCCCGACGGCGACCTCGACTGGGGCCTGGACGCCGGCGACGCCGAGCTCGTCTCAGCGGCCCGGGGTCTGCTCGAGCCGGCCGGCCCGTCGCTGGGCATCCACGCTGTGGCGACCGCCGAAGTCGTGCTCGTGCCGGCGCTCGCGGTCTCCTCGACCGGCCTGCGACTCGGCCGCGGCGGCGGGTCCTACGACCGGGCACTCGCCCGGGTGATGAGCAACGCCTTCAGCTGCGCGTTGCTCTACGACGCCGAGCTCGACGTCGACGTGCCGGCCGAACCGCACGACCGCCCCGTCACGGCGGCCGCCACCCCGACCCGCATCGCCTGGTTCTGAGGCCGAGTGGGTGAGCGAAGGCCCTACTCCTCGACCGGCACCAGGGTGAGGGTGTCCTCTTCCGCCGCCTCGACCTCGTCGACCGAGAACGGCCAGGCCAGAGACTCACCCTCGACCCACAGGTCGGTCTGGTCGGTGTAGTGGTCACTGAAGGGATGGCCGGAGACTCCGGTGAGGCTGATCCAGCGGGAGTCGTCGAAGTTCTCCAGCGAGATCACCATCCGCATCGACGGTGCCGCGGTCACCTCGTAGCCCTCGGCCGCGTCCCAGGAGGTTGCGTTGACGGCTGAACCGCCGCCGGCGGCCTCCCAACCGGAGCGGTTGAACAGCCGCTCGACGATTCCGATCCCCGACTCACCCATGGTGCTCGACGTCAGGGCCAGCTCGTGCAGATCACCCCAACGCCATTCCTTGCTGGACGGCGACTGTTTCGAGGTCAACTCGTCTCTCGCGGCGCGCATCGCCAGCCGCAGGATGTCGTCGCGCTGCTCGCGCACCTCGTCGGTCGTCGCGTCGTCCCACCACTCGTTGCTGGGTTGCTCCAGCAGCTGCTCGACCACCGCGAACCAACGCTGACCACCGTCTGGCCACACGTCCTCGGGCAGCTCGTCGTGGAAGGTCAGCTCCAGCAGGCTCCGCCAGACCGCGTTGTAGTACGCCGCCGCGGGGCTGTCTGCGGGCTGCCTGTAGTCCCAGTCGCGGAGCAGCTGCTTGCCGTCGGAGTAGTAGGTGCGGGACAGCCCGACGTCGAGGAGGTACGGCGTCAGGATCGGCGCCATCGGGTTGCGGTCGTCCAGCTGGAGATCGAGCAGGTCGGCCATCGAGAGCGCACCCTCACGGTCGAGGAGGTCGCGGATCCGCTGCGCGCGATAGCCACGGTCCCAGTCATCGGTCAGGAAGTAGGGGTAGTCACCGGTAGCGGGGTCGATCACGGCCTGGTTGGCGGTGACGATGAACCCTTCGTCGGGGTCGAGCACGTTGGGCAATGCGTCGAACGGCACGAACTCACCGGTCCAGTCGTTCTCGGGACGCCAGCCAGCCGACGGCAGCCGCCCGTCGTTGCCGGACTTGCGGATCGGGACCAGACCCGGCGCCTGGTAGCCGATGTGGCCCTCTCGGTCGGCGTACACGAGGTTCTGGGCCGGCGCGGTGAAGTCGGCAGCTGCCGCCCGGAACTCGTCCCAGTCGCTGGCCCGGTTGAGCTCCAGGATCGCGTCGGCGGTAGCGCTGGGCTGCAGTGCCGTCCACGCCAGCGAGACGGCGTACTCCTCCTTCGGACGCTGTCGCGGTCGGTGCATCGGGGCGACTTCAGCCACATCGGCGAGCTGCTCCTCGACGTCGGAGATGAGCGGTCCGTGGTCGGTGCTGCGGACCGTGATGGTGACGTCGTCGCCGTCGGCCACCGCGATCTTCTCCTCGCGGGTCTCCAGCGGGCGGAGCCGGCGGTCATAGCGCCACTTGTTGCCCTCGACCCGCTCGACGAAGAGGTCGGTGACATCGGCACCCAAGTTGGTGAAGCCCCAGGCAATGTCGTCGTTGTGACCGATGATCACCCCCGGCACACCCGAGAAGCTGAACCCCGCCACGTCGAACGGACAGTCGTCGCCCACCACCCGGCAGTGCAGGCCGACCTGCATCCACACCCCGGGCATCGAGACGCCGAGATGCGGGTCGTTGGCCAGGATCGGCGCGCCTGTCGAGGAGTGGTCACCGTCCACGACCCAGGAGTTGCTGCCGATCCCGTCGCCGCGGCCCAACCAGGCCGGCATCCGGTCCAGCCCCCGGCCGACTCGCCTCATCGAGTCGGCCAAGCTCGGTGCGACGGTCGGCACGCCACGGCGGACGGCGAGGGAGTCGGGTGCCGGTCGTCGTAGCCTCCGGCTCGAAGACGTCGTCGATCACCGCGCCCTGGTCGACGATCGCCCGGTGCTCATCGAAGGGATACCCCGGGTACAGCTGGTCGAGCGCGTCCTCGCCAACGCTGTCCGCGGCGATCACCCGATCGATCTCGTCTTGCATGTTGCCGCGCAGGTCCCAGGCCATCGCCTTGAGCCACGCCAACGAGTCCACGGGGTCCCACGCGGCGGGTCGGTAGTCCAGCCCACCGAGGTTCAGCACCGTGTACTCCAGCGCGATCTCCGAAGGCGCCTTGTCGACCAGGTAGGCGTTCACACCGTCGGCGTACGCCTCGAGGGCAGCCCGGGTCTCGGGCTTGATCAGTGCCAGTTCCTCCTTGGCCACCCGACGCCATCCCATGGTGCGGACGTATGCGTCAGCTTCCAAAGCGTCCTCGCCGAACAGCTCGGCCAAGCGTCCGGCTGTCGCATGCCGGCGCACGTCCATCTCGAAGAACCGCTCCTGTGCGTGCACGTAGCCCTGCGCCCGCATCAGGTCATCGGTGGTGTCGGCGTAGATCTGGGGGATGCCGTGCTCGTCGCGGATCACCTCGACCTGGCCGGTGAGCCCGGGCAGCTCCAACGTGCCGCTGGTCTGCGGCAGCGGACGGCGGGCCAGGACGACGCCGACGACGAGCCCGACAACCAGCAGCAGGACCAGCCCGATCACCACGTAGCTGGTGAGCCGCAGCGCCCTCGGCAGCCGCCGAAACCGCTCCCACCAGGTCGGCTGGTCCACCGGTTCGTCGGTCATCTCCCCCACAGGGGCTGTGGCGCCGGTCATGGTGCGCACATTGTGCCGTGCCCTAGAATTGGCAGTCGTCGGGGACGAGTGCTAACCCCAGCACCCACCTCGGGTGTCCGAACAGGGAGTGAAATGCCGACCTACCAGTACGCCTGCACCGAGTGCGGGCACAGCTTCGAGCAGTTCCAGGGCTTCTCGGAGGACTCGCTGACCGTCTGTCCCGAGTGCAGCGGGAAGCTGCGCAAGCTCTTCAACGCCGTAGGTGTGGTCTTCAAGGGTTCCGGCTTCTACCGCAACGACAGCCGCGCGACCGCGACATCGAGTGACGCGCCAGCCGCGAGCTCCCCGGCCGCAGAGACCTCGTCGGACACCAAGGCCGAGAAGAAGACCGCGACCAAGTCCGAGTCGAAGACCCCCGCAGCAGCCCCCGCAGCCGCTTCCTCCTGAGCCCTGTGGAGAGCCGGGACGCACTTGTCGGGACTCGCCTAGGGTCCACGGATGCTCTCGCGCATCTCCCGTGTCTCGGACCTCGTCCGCCGCGCCGTGCTGCGCCGTCGACGGCCACTTGCCGCGCTGCTGATGGCCGTCGCGGTTGCCGCTGGCCTGCACGCTGTCGCCGCTCCCCCGCCAGCCACCATTGCCGTCCTGGTGGCAGCCCGCGATCTGCCGGCCGGCGCCGAGCTGCAAGAGAGTGACCTTGCTGCTGCCGACTTCGCTCCCGGTTCGGCACCCGATGAACTGGTCGACGACCCCGTCGGTCGAACGCTGGCTGCGCCGCTGACGCGTGGCGAACCGATCACCGACGTCCGCCTGGTCGGACCGCAGCTGACCGACGGGTTTGCCGGGTTGACCGCCACGCCGATCCGGCTTCCGGACGCCGGCATGGTCGAGCTGCTTCGAGTGGGCGACCGGATCGACCTGGTTGCCGCAGATCCCCGCGGCACCGGCGCGGAGACGGTCGCCATCGGTGCTCCCGTGCTCGCCCTGCCGTCGGAGCCGGCGAGCGGGCCGGGAGCGGCCGGGCTTCCGGGCCGACTGGTCGTGATCGGCATCGGCACCGACCGCGTCGACGACGTCGCCGCGGCGGCCGTGGGTTCGTTCGTGACCTTCACCTGGTCCGGCCGCTAGGTTGCTGCTGCCCTTGTCCGTCTGGGAACCAACAGGAGCTGGCAGATGACCGGATTCAGAAACTTCATTCTTCGGGGAAATTTGGTCGACCTGGCCGTCGCCGTCATCATCGGCACGGCTTTCGGAGCCGTCGTCGCGGCGTTCACCGCGTGGCTGACCGGTGCCGTCGGCGGTGACAGCAACGATTTCTTCAAGGGCGCCGAGCTCGGCGACCTCGGCTTCTTCATCAACACCGTGATCTCGTTCGTGCTCTTGGCCGCAGTCGTCTACTTCTTGGTGGTGCTGCCCTACACCCGGGCGAAGGAGCGGTTCTTCCCGAGCCCGGAGCCCGGCACGCCCGAGGACATCAAGCTGCTGCAGGAGATCCGCGACCTGCTGGCCAACCGCACGCCGTAGCGCCTCAGCCGTGGTGCGGCGGGACCTGCGACTTCAGCCATTCCTCTGAGCCACGCGCATCGTCCTTCTCGTCGCGCTCATCAGTCGTGGTGTCCGGCAGGGCGTCGCCGAAGACGGCGTCCAACCGGCGCTTGCGCTGGACCTCGGTCTCTGGCTCGTCGCCCCTCGTCATGCACACAGCCCGGCCTGCTCGCGGGCGGCTGCCTCGGCAGGGTCCCGCTCCGGCTCCGGGCCGGGGGTGCCGGACGGCGACGCCGACTCCCCTCCGCCGACCTCGTCACCTGCGGTGATCACGCCGTCGCTGAGTCGGCGGCTGAGAGGCTCGTCGTTGATCACTCGCTGCCAGAGCTGCTCGGCCTCAGGGAGGAACTCGACCCGACCCGGCTGCTCGGTGCTGTACTGGAACGGCACGGTGATGAACTTGATGTTGTCGAGACCGATGTTCTTGAAACCGAGCCCGACCTTGGCGATCTGGATCAGGTTGCTCATGCCCTGGTCCACCACGAGCGACTTGGTGGCGGAGTTGAGGAAGGGCACGAGGCGGTCGACCCGCGCCAACACGCCGTTGGAGACGACCTTGTTGGCCATCGCCGCGATGAACGCCTGTTGCCGCTTCACCCGGCCGATGTCGGAGCCATCGCCGAGGGTGTAGCGGGCGCGCACATAGCTGAGCGCTTCCTTGCCCTCGATCTCTCGGGTACCCGCCGGGATGTTGATGCCGTGGGCTGAGTCGTCGATGTCCTCGGGGATGCAGACCTCGACTCCGTCGATCGCGTCGACCATGTCCTGGAAGCCATTGAAGTCGACGACGACGAAGTGGTCGACGAAGATCCCGGTCACCTGCTCGAACTGCTGGATGGTGCAAGCCGGGCCGCCGACACCGAAGGCTTCGTTCCACATCGCATCGGTCGCGCCCGGGATCGGGTTGCCGTCATCGTCGGTGCACTCGGGGCGGTCGACCAGGGTGTCGCGCGGGATGCTGATGCCGTAGGCGTCCTTCCGGTCTGCGCTGAGGTGGAAGAGCAGCGTCGTGTCCGATCGCGCACCCCCGCCGGTCAGTCCATCGATGTTGTTACCCGCGCCGTCGCGATCGTCGGACCCCATCACCATGATGTTGAGCGGCTCCCTCGGGAGCGTGGTCTTGGCCTTCTCGGGCCGGTCCGTCAGCTGGTCCCCGATGTCGAGGACCGTGAGGTTGTCGTTGAGGTGCCGGTAGAAGTAGACGACCGAGAGTCCGACCACCATGCCCAGCACGACGAAGGTTGCGACGACCACCTTGGCCACAACGTGGCGCTTGCGACTCTTGGCCCGCCGTCTACCTCCACCGGAGCCGTTTGCGCGAGCCGCAGGGGTCGCCCGATGACCGCGCGGCTCGAGGTGCTCAGACATGGATCGCTCTCGTCAGGCTTCGCTGTTCTAGCTGGTCGGGACAGGTTGCGCCGTTGTGAAAATAGCGACGTATCCCAAAAGTGTGCCCGGACCGGGTGCTGCCGCCAAACTCGGGAGCGGGAGCTCGTGACAAGATGTGCGCCGACGTTTCTCGTCTGGCCCCAGTAGCTCAGTGGATAGAGCAGCCGCCTCCTAAGCGAAAGGTCGCAGGTTCGACTCCTGCCTGGGGCACCTTCCGTCTGTTTACCTTCCGCCCCGAGGGCGGCGTCAGCACGGCCGGGATCTCCTGGACGCGTCCATCCGGTCAACCCTCCTGGACCAGCTGGTGAGAACCAGCGTGTCGTTGGGGGCGCTCAGCAGTTGAAGCCTCGTCCCGGCTCCCGCCGGAGCCATGGCGCCGCACCCTTCCAGGAGCCCAAGATGTCGATCCTCAGTCTCCGTCGGCCACCGCTGCTGAGCCGCCTCCGCCCGGTCCGGTGCTCGGTCGTCCTGGGCGTCCTCGTCGTCCTGACCGCAGGTTCGGCTCTGGGAGCCGACGGGGGACACTCCTCCGATCCCACTGGTGATGTGAAAACCATGAATGGTTCGGTGAGTGCGGACCAGAGGTCTTCGGTCGACATCCGACGAGTCCGGTACCAGCTGGGAAGCCGCCGGCTGACCATCACCACGACCGTGGTCGACCTGAAACGGTTTCCGCACCTCGCCCAGTTCGCGGAGACCAGGGTGAGCGACGGGGCCGACTCGCTCGTCTTGACCACGGAACTCGGCGCCAACGAAGTGAAGCTATTCACGGGCAGCTCCCTTGCTACGTGCCGCGGCTCGTCGGTCACCACCGACTACGAGCGCAACAGCATCAAGCAGCGCTTGCCGTTGCGCTGCCTCAGGCAGTTCGACTCGATCTCGATGCGGTCGCGCACCTCGCTCCACCGTCCCGACGCGACCCAGCAGGCGGTCGACCGCGCCGTTCGCACGGAGGCCTTCTGGCTCGGATGACCGTGAGACGGTTACGTCGCGGGCCACGTGGGCTCGATGCCAGCGTGCGGCCGTGGTCTCATGAGGCATGCATCCATTCCGAGCGGCCGTGGAGGCACGAGACATCGATGCGGCCGTGGCCCTGATGACCGACGACGTCGTCTTCCGCAGCCCGGTGGTGTTCACGCCGTACCGGGGTCGCGCGGCAGTAGCGCCGATCCTGCACGCCGTGATCCAGGTGTTCGAGGACTTCCGCTACGACCGGGAGATCGGCGCCGACGGTGCGGCCGACCACGTGCTGGTCTTCACGGCGAACGTTGCCGGCAAACAGGTCGAGGGGGCCGACTTCCTCCACGTCGACGAGGACGGCCTGATCGACGAGTTCACGGTGATGATCCGCCCGCTGAGCGGCACCATGGCCCTCGCAGAAGCGATGCGGGCCCTCCTCACCTAGCCGTTGGTAGATCGACGTCTCTCCCACAACCAGCAGCCGATCATCGCCAAGCCGGCCACCGCCGCGCCGGCCACTGCGTCGATCACGTAGTGCTCGGCGAAGTAGACCAGCGCCGTCGACATGGCGATGGGGTACAGGAGCAGCAGCCATCGCCAGCGCGTCGAGAGTCGCCAGATGGCATAGAAGGCGATCAGGAACGCAATGCCGGCGTGCAGGGACGGCATCGCCGCGGACTTGTTGCCCATCCCCCACAGGACCATCGTCTGACGGTGCAGATCGATCTCCGACCACCCACGGCTGGTGATTCGGTGCACCTCGCCCATGAAGCCGTCACGTGAGGCCATCCACGGCGGTGCCATCGGGTAGAGCCAGTAGATGGTGACCCCGGCGAAGAGCAGGGTGAGGTAGCGCCGGATCCACAGCACCCACTCGCCGCGGTCGCGCACCCAGAGGACACCGGCCAGGGTCAGCGCGGCGAGGAAGTGGCTCGCATACACGGTGGTGAAGAAGACGTCGTGCCACCGGGGCGGATCGGTCCTCAGGCACGGCGTGCCGCACCACGCCTCCTGAAGGCGTTCGGTGGGCGTGATCCCGCCACCCAGCCACTCGTCGATCCGGATCGGCAGCTGGTAGCTGACTGGCAGCAGCCCGATGTCGTCGACCAGACCGCGCAGGAGCCAGTAGACGACCAGGGCAACGACCGGTAGCCACCAGTCGCGCCAGAATTCCAGATGGCTACGGCGAGGCTCTTCGATGCGCCAGGCGATGGTGCCCAGCCACACCCAGATGACCACGCCGACGGAGTCGTTGGGAATGCCGATGAACCAGCTCCATGAGAGCAGAAGGGTGGCGTAGCCCAGCATCCCCGCAGAGCGAGGCGTCATGGGGCCTCGTTGAGGTGGTAGATGAAGAAGCGACCGAGCTCGACGGCCAGGGTGTAGCGGGCATCGACGTACTCCTCGGCCGCGCCATCGTCGATGCCCCAGGACGCGAGCCTCCGGCCCGACGAGACCAGCCAGGTCGGAGCGTCGGGTCCGGCGAGCACGCCGGCCAGCTCCTCCAACCCGGGATCCCGCACCCGCACCGGCAGGCTCCAGAGGTAGCGATAGGGGCTGTCGAGACCGGCCGCCTCGACGATGTTGGCGCCGCCGAACCCCACCACGATGGTGTCCCCGGGTTGAGCGTGAGCCTCGAGATAGGCGATGGCCGGCTCCTCGGGCCGGTCGATGGGGTGGACGACGACCCAGGCGATCACCACCAGCGAGGAGACGGTCGCGAACCCGTACGCCGCGCGCAGGCTCGGCCTGGTCAGCCCGCGCTGGGCGGCCGCTGCCGCCAGCACCACGAGCCCGGGCACCAGGCCCATCAGGTAGTGCAGCCAGTAGCTACCGCCCAGGAGCACGGCGATCGACTCCCAGCCGAGCAGTGCAGCAGCGGGCCACCTGAGGTCGATCCCGCTGGCCGGTCCGGTGCGAAGCCCCCGCGCGGCCCAGGCCAGTGCGCCGATGACGAACAGGGCACCGCTGCCCAGCAATGCCAGCAGCAAGCCACCGAGCCGGGCGACGGTCGTGGCGGTCGCCGACTCCGCGATCACCGCGCTGGCTTCGCCACGAAAGGTGATCACCGCACTCCACAGGTCGAGCGCGCTGGTGCCGCGCAGATCAGCGGCCCACAGCACCAGTGCAGCAGTTGCGGCCCCGCCGCAGGCGACTCCGACGAGGAGGCTACGGCTAGCAACGCGTCGGTGGACCACGACCACCGCCAGCACGAAGACGAAGACGTCGATCATGCTCTGCTTGACCAGGAAGGCGGTCACCCCAGTCGCTCCGGCGGCCACCGCCCAGAGCATCGCCGACAGTGGTCGAGTGCTGCGTAGCGACGCGATCGTCGACGCGACCCCAGCCAGCACGAACGGCAGTCCGAGCAGCTCGCCGCTGACCACCGAGCCCCCGAACAACGGAGTCGCCACGAAGACAGCGGCGGTGGCGGAAGTCAGGACGACGGCTCGTGGCGCAGTCGGCGCCACCAACCGCCCGACCGCACCGGCGAGGACAACGGCCACCACCACCGCCGCGATCCCCATCAGCCGCAGCGCCCAGGGCCCCCCGAGCCAGTCCGCGGCCGCAAACAATCCGACCATGGCAGGTGGCCGATCGACCCAGTAGTCGCCGTACAACGACGAGCCCGGTGACCACTGAGCAGCCAGCACCAGGAATCCGCCCTCGTCGGGGCTCAATGAGCGTCCGACGAACGGCACCCACCCGAGACAGGCCGCGGCGGCCAGCGGGATCGAGACACGCACGGCCACATGATCCCAGTGACGGGTCAGGCGACGACCTCGAAGCTGATCCCTGCGGCCCGCAACCGAGCCGTCAGGTTGTCGCCCATGGCCTGGGCGGTGGTGACCTGTCCAGCGGACGTGGGGTTGTCGTCGAAGGCGAGGCAGAGCGCCGACTCGGCCAACATCTTCGCGGTCTCGCCGTAGCCGGGATCGCCTCCCGAGACCTTGGTGTGGATGGCCCGGCTCTGCCCGTTGACGGTGCCCTCAGCGATGAAGTCAACGCTGAACCACGACTTCTCTCGCTTGGCCTCGTCCGGGCCGTGACCCTGCTTGACCTTGCTGAGCAGCAGGTTGCGCAGCGGCTTCACCTGAGCGGAGAGCGCGATGGCGCTGACCCCGGCCACGCCGCCGACGGCATACCGCAAGGTCTTGAGGCCGGCAAAGTGGGAGTAGCGGAACTTCGGTCCGTACGCCGCCAGGGCGGCGCCGCTTCGGCTCACGATCAGCGGGTCGATGAGAGGCATGGGCAGGAGCCACAGACCCAGCACCTTGTCGCGGTGCGGCTTACCGGCGACCGGTCGCGACGAGCGGCCATCGGCCGACTCCCCCTCCGCACGACGGCGGGCCGAGCTGGCCTCCTTCATCAGCCGCGCCCGCGACATCGCGTTCAGCGCCGAGTGGAAGGTGCCACCGGAGAACATGCCGCTGGCGCGGACCACACCGCGCATCGTGACCGGGCCGGAGGCGCCGAGCTGTTGCACCGTGAAGAGAGCGCCGAGATCGTGCGGGATCGAGTCGAAGCCACAGGCGTGGACGATCCGTGCGCCGCTGCGCTCCGCGGTGGCATGGTGCTCGACGTACATCCGGTCCACGAACTCCGGCTCACCGGTCAGGTCGACGTAGTCGGTGCCGGCCTCGGCGCAGGCGGCCACGAGCGGGCCACCGTGGTGGAGGTAGGGGCCGACGGTGGTGATCACGACGCGGGTCTGGGCGGCCACGTCGGCGAGGGCGCTCGCGTCGCTCGCATCGGCGACGATCAGCTCAAGCTTGGCGAGGCCCTCATCGATGTCGGCCAACCGGTCCCGTACCGCCTCGAGCTTCTCGCGATTACGGCCGACGAGCGCCCACTTCAGGCCCCGGGGGCCGTTGCGGGCGAGGTACTCGGCCGTCAGGCCCCCCGTGAACCCGGTTGCGCCGAAGATCACCAGGTCGAACGGGCGGGTATTCGCATTCGAATCCATGTCCTCATGCTCGCAGATCGCGGTCGCACGGCGCCCGGGTGTTCAGACCTGCCGATACTTACGTCAAACGAACACCAACAGGCGCACCGGCTCAACAGGGTCGATCGCGACGTATTCTCGGAGTCATGTGCCGCAACATCCGCCCCCTGAACAACTTCGATCCGCCTGCCAGCCGCGACGAGGTCACGTCGGCAGCGCTGCAGTACGTGCGCAAGGTCAGTGGCACCACCAAGCCGTCACAGGCGAACCAGGAGGTGTTCGATGCCGCGGTCAAGGAGATCGCGCACATCACCCAGCACCTGCTCGACGACCTGGTGACCGCGGCCCCGCCGAAGAACCGCGAGGTCGAGGCCGACAAGCGGCGAGCACGGGCCGCCTCGCGGTACGCGAGTTGATCGAGGCCTTCGACCGCTTGGCCGGCCGAGCGCTGGTCGTGCTCACCGGCGCAGGGTTGTCGACCGACTCCGGCATCCCCGACTACCGCGGGCCGGGCTCGAGCTCGAGGATGCCCATGACCTACCAGGACTTCGTGTCCGGGCCGGTGGCCCAGCAGCGCTATTGGGCGCGCAGCCACCTCGGATGGAGCCGGATGAAGCGGGCGGCACCCAACGCCGGGCATCGCGCCCTCGCCAGTCTTGACCCGGAGCTGCTGATCACGCAGAACGTCGACGGCCTGCACGAGGCGGCCGGGTCCCGTCGATTGGTAGCGCTCCACGGTCGGATCGCCGATGTCATCTGCTTGGCCTGCCGACGTACGTCGTCGCGGGCAGCGCTGCATGCGCGGCTGAGCGAGCTCAACCCTGAGTGGGAGGTCCGGCATGCGTCGGCCGAGGTCCGTCCCGACGGCGACGTCGAGCTCGGCGACACCCACCGGTTCGTGGTGCCACCGTGCGACGTCTGCGGTGGCGCGCTGAAGCCGGACGTGGTGTTCTTCGGTGAGAACGTGCCCCCTGCGCGGGTCGAGCGCTGCTACTCCGCCGTCGAGGCACTGACCAAGTCCGAGGGCGTACTGCTCGTGGCCGGTTCGAGCCTGACCGTGATGAGCGGCCTCCGGTTCGTCCGCCGGGCGGCCAGAGTCGGAGTACCTGTGGTGATCGTCAACCGGGGCGCCACCCGCGGCGACGACCTGGCGACCTACCGGATCGAGGCCGGGTGCTCCGAGTTCCTCTCCGAGCTCGCATCGGTCTCGTTACCTGCCCCCGGAATGCCCGGCTGACCGGCGAACCGCTGGGCCTACATCTTCCTCACGAAGATGTGGTCGGCCGCCTCGGGAGCGATCTCGGCCGATTCTCCGCCGGAGCCCACCAGCACGCCGTCGGCAGTGGCGATGACGGTGATCGTCTTGTCCGGCAACGCCCCGACGCGGCGCATGGCGCTCATCAGGAGCTCGTCCTTCTGCATCTCTTCGGAGATCCGCCGCACCAAGACGCGCCCCTCGACGTCGGAAGCAGCCTTGGACAGCGGCTCGAGGCCGAACATGAAGTCCTCGCTGAGCTCACTCTCGCCCAGCTCGTGCAGACCCGGGATCGGGTTGCCGTAGGGCGACTCAGTCGGATGGTCGAGCAGCTCGAGCAGTCGTCGCTCGACGGTCTCCGACATCACGTGCTCCCAGCGACACGCCTCCTCATGAACCAGCTCCCAGTCGAGACCGATCACGTCGGTCAACAGTCGCTCGGCAAGGCGGTGCTTGCGCATCACGCGAGTCGCGAGGCGCTGACCCTCATCGGTGAGCTCGAGGTGCCGATCGCCCTGGACGATGACCAGACCGTCACGCTCCATCCGCGCCACGGTCTGCGACACGGTCGGCCCGCTCTGGTGCAGCCGTTCGGCGATGCGAGCGCGCAGCGGCGTGATGCCCTCTTCGACCAGCTCATAGATCGTCCGGAGGTACATCTCGGTGGTGTCGATCAAGTCGCTCACCCACCCATTCTTACCCATGCCGCATCCCCTGGCAGGCTGGAGGGCAATGGGTGACATGGAGTCTGTCCAGCCCGTCAGCGTCATGTGGTTCCGGCGCGACCTGCGGCTCGGTGACAACCCGGCGCTGCTCGAGGCGTGCGCGGATGGCGCCGTGCTACCGCTTTTCGTGCTGGACCCCGCCCTGTGGGGCCCAGCCGGCCCCGTGCGCCGTGCCTACCTCGGCGCCTCACTGCGCGACCTGGCCGACCGGATCCCGCTCGCCGTGGTCCGCGGCGACCCCGTCCGTCGGGTGGTCCTCGCTGCCCAAGAGGTCGGCGCCCGCCGGGTGCACGTCTCTGCCGACTACGGGCCGTACGGAGGCCAGCGGGATGCGGCCGTCGAGGCCGCGCTAGCGGAATCTGGCATCGAGCTGGTCCGCACCGGTTCGCCGTACGCCGTCGCGCCGGGTCAGGTGACCACGGGCGCGGGTGAGCCGTTCAAGGTCTTCACGCCGTACCTGCGAGCCTGGGCCGAGCACGGGTGGCGTGACCCCGTCGACCCGCCCGTCCATCCGTCCTGGATCACCACGTTGGCCGACACCACCGACATCCCCGACCCCAGCCCGCCCGACGGGGCCACGCTGCCGAAGGCGGGTGAAGCGGCTGCCCACCGCCGCTGGCGGGACTTCCTCGATCGCGCCGAGGCCTATGACCACGATCGCGACCTCCCCGGCGTCGACGGCACCTCGCACATGTCGGTGCACCTGAAGTGGGGTGAGATCCACCCGCGCTCGATGTTGGCCGACCTCGGCCGACTGCACTCGGTGGGCGCGGCGACGTACCGCAAGGAGCTGGCGTGGCGAGAGTTCTACGCCGACGTGCTGCGCGCGCGGCCTGAGACCGCCCGCGACTACCTCCGGTCCGAGTACGCCGCGATGCGCTACGTCGCGCCCGACGACCCGGAGAGTCACTTCGACTCCTGGCGCCGCGGTAGTACCGGCTTCCCGATCGTCGACGCCGGCATGCGCCAGCTCCGCGCGACGGGGTGGATGCACAACCGGGTCCGGATGATCGTCGCGAGCTTCTTGGTCAAGGACCTGCACATCGAGTGGCAACACGGCGCTCGGCACTTCATGCGGTGGCTGGTCGACGGCGACCTCGCCTCCAACCAGCACGGCTGGCAGTGGGTCGCTGGCAGCGGCACCGACGCCGCGCCGTACTTCCGGGTGTTCAACCCGACCACCCAGAGTCGCAAGTTCGATCGCCAGGGCCACTACCTCCGTCGGTGGGTTCCCGAGCTGGCTGACGTCGCTGACCCGCACGAGCCCAGCTCCGCTGACCGCTCCCGGGTGGGCTACCCAGAGCCGGTCGTCGACCATGCGGAGGAGCGCAAGGAGGCGCTCCGGCGTTGGGAGGAGATTCGCTGATTCGTGGCAGGGTTGTCGGCGTGGGTGATGAAGCGAACGGAGCAGGTAGTGGCACCGTGACCGAGCTGGTCGTGCCGAGGCGGTTTCGCGGTCCGACGTCGTCGGGCAACGGCGGCTGGACAGCGGGGGCGCTCGCCCGCCTGCTCGACCCCACGCACGGATCCGCGGTGAGCGTGACGTTGCGCCGACCACCTCCGCTCGACACGGCGATGGGCGTGACGACAGCCGGCGCCGGTTTGATTGCCAGCCACGATGGCACGACCGTGCTGGAAGCCCAGCCGGCCACCACGGAGCCCGGTCGGGTCAACCCGGTCTCGACCGAAGAGGCGCGCGCCGCCGAGGCGGCGTACCCCGGTCTGGCCAAGCACCCCTTCCCCGAATGCTTCGCCTGCGGCACGGCGAGAGCGCCTGACGACGGGCTCCGGATCTTCCCCGGCCCGGTCGCCGACCAGGACGGCAGGGCGCGGGTCGCCGCCACCTGGAGCCCGGAAGAGTCGCTGCAGGAGGACTGGCATGACTACGCCGGCACGGATCGCCGAGCGTCACTTGCGGTCACCTGGGCCGCCCTCGACTGTGTCGGCGCGTGGTCGGTCGACATGAGCGAACGCGCCATGGTGCTGGGCCGGATGACCGGACGGGTCGGGTCGTTGCCGGTGGTCGGCGAGGAGCACGTCGTGATCGGTCTCGCCCGCGAGGCGGACGGCCGCAAGCAGCACACGTCGTCCTCGATCTACGACAGTAGGGGCAGCCTGGTCGGAGTGGCCGAGCACATCTGGATCTCCATCGACCCGGCCGCATTCTCGTGACCGAGTGGTGGCGCCATGCCGTCGTCTACCAGGTCTACGTGCGCAGCTTCGCCGACTCCGATGGTGACGGCATCGGCGACCTGCCCGGCATCACCTCGCGCCTGCCCTACCTGCGCGACCTCGGCGTCGATGCAGTCTGGCTGACGCCGTTCTACACCTCCCCGCAGCACGACCACGGCTACGACGTCGCCGACTACCGCCAGGTCGACGACCTCTTCGGCTCCCTCGAGGACGCCGATCGACTGGTCGCGACGGCCCACGACCTCGGCCTGCGAGTGATCTTCGACGTGGTGCCCAACCACACCTCCAGCGAGCACGCCTGGTTCCAGGCGGCGTTGGCCGCCGAGCCTGGTAGCCCCGAGCGCGCTCGCTACCTGTTCCGCACCGGCCGGGGGAAGGGAGCCGCCACCCCGCCGAACAACTGGCAGTCGGTGTTCGGCGGCCCGGCCTGGAGCCGGGTCGGTGACAGCGATCAGTGGTACCTGCACCTGTTCGACTCCAGCCAGCCCGACCTCGACTGGCGCAACCCCGAGGTGCCGGCGATGTTCGAAGAGGTGCTCCGGTTCTGGCTCGACCGCGGTGTCGACGGTTTCCGGGTCGACGTCGCCCACGGCCTGATCAAGACCGAGGGCTTGCCCGACCAGGTCGTCACCGAGCAGGAGAAGGCGGCGCGCGACACCAGCATGGTCGAGCAGGAGATCGAGGACGAGCCGATGTGGGACCGGCCCGAGGTGCATGAGATCTACCACCGGTGGCACGAGATCCTGGAGGAATACGACGGCGACCGGATGGCAGTGGCCGAGGCCTGGGCCCGCACCCCGGACGCCGTCGCCCGCTACGTGCGCAAGGACGAGCTCAACCAGGCCTTCAACTTCGACTGGCTGCTTTCACCGTGGTCGGCGTCCGAGTTCGGGACCGTGATCGAGCAGACGCTCACCGCCCTGGGAAAGGTCGACGGCGAGCCGACGTGGGTGCTGAGCAACCACGACATGCACCGCCATGCCACCCGCTACGGGGGCGGCGCGCGGGGGCTGGCTCGGGCTCGCGCCGCGACGCTGGTGTCGTTGGCGCTGCCTGGGTCGGCGTACGTCTACCAGGGCGAGGAGCTCGGTCTCGAGGACGTCGACGTGGCACCGGCGCACCGTCAGGACCCGTCGTGGTTCCGGACAGGAAAACCGGGCCGTGACGGCTGTCGGGTGCCGATGCCGTGGTCGGGCGACCGACCGCCGTACGGCTTCGGGCCCGGCGACCAACAGCCCTGGATCCCTCAACCCGACAGCTGGTCTGCGCTGACCGTCGCCGCGCAGACCGGCGACCAGTCGTCGACGCTGGAGTTCTACCGGACCGCGCTCGCAGCGCGCCGACGCTGGGTCCGCGACGCGACGTCAGCGGTTCGGGTCGACGTCGACGACGACCTGCTGGTCGTCCGTCGCGGTCCGGTCACCGTCGTGATGAACTGCGGCGACGAGCCGGTGCCGGCTCCGCCGGGTGAGCCGCTGGTAGCCAGCGGACCGATTGGACCAATGCTGCCACCCGACACGGCTGCCTGGTTCAGCTCGGATCTGTCTGGTTGAGGGCGGCGTTGTAGCGGCTGAGCTCACGAACGAACGCGTCGAGCTGGGTCTCGGACCATTCGCCGAGCTGCTCGTCGAGCCACTTGCGGCGATACTCGGCGACATCTTCCATTCGGCGTACGGCTTCTTTGGTGGGTGAAAGCAGGGTCGCGCGGCCGTCGATCGGATCGGGGGTCCGCTCGACGAGTCCTAGCTCGATCAGGTGCTGCACCTGCCGGCTGATCGCGCCCTTGTCGATGTCGAAGACCTCAGCCATCGCCGAGGCACGGATCGGCCCGTTCTCCGCGACGTAGCCGAGCATCAAGTACGACGCCGGCTGCAGCGACTCGTGCACCAACCGAGCGCGCTCGCCGATCACCCGGCGTACCCGACGGATCAGCACGCCCACCTCTTGCTCGAGCATCCGGATCGAGTCGGCGCGACCTTCAGTCATCGCAGCTCTGCATCCGCGGGCAGCGGCTCGGTGCTCGTATCGAGCGTCGTGCGCAAGGGCACCTCCCGGATGAAGACCACCGCGAGCAGCGCCAGGACGGCGAAGGGCGTGGCTACCAGGAAGATGTGACCGGTCGCCGAGCCGAATGCCTGCTCGAAGATCACCCGGGCCTGGTCGGGGAGCTTGGAGAGGTCCGGGATCGTGTGACTCTCGTGTCCGGCCGCACCCCCGGTGCTCTGCGCCACGCTGGCTGCGACCCGGGTGCTGAGGATGGCACCGAGCACGGCGACGCCGATCGAGCCGCCCATGGACCGGAAGAACGACACCACCGAGCTCGCGGCACCCATGTCGGACTGAGCAGTGTTGTTCTGCACGGCGAGCACCAGGTTCTGCATGGTCGCACCCAACCCGATGCCCAGCACCGCCATGAAGACGCCCACCCGGACCAGGTTGGTGGCGTCGTCGATCGTGCTGAGCAGCGCGAGTCCGATGATCACCAAGACCATGCCGCCCACCAGCCAGCGCTTCCAGTAACCGGTCGCGGTGATGACGCGGCCGCTGACGATGCTGGAGACCAACAGGCCGCCGACCATGGCGATCGACATCAGGCCGGCGTCGGTCGGGGACATGCCGCGCGCGAGCTGGAAGTACTGACTCAAGTAGACCGTGGAGCCAAACATCGCCACGCCGATCAGCACCGACGCGACCGTCGCCAGGGCGGTGGTCCGGTCGGCGAACAAGCGCAACGGAATCACCGGTTCGGCGGCCACTCGAGCCTCCACGTACACCGCGGCGCCGATCAGGCCGATTCCCACGACGACGAGAAGAGCGGTGGAGGTCGACGCCCAGTCGAACTGCTGGCCGGCCAGCGACACCCAGATGAGCAGGGTGCTGACGCCGGCGATGATCAGGGTGGCGCCGACGTAGTCGATCTTTGCCTCGCGCTTGATGACCGGCAGGTGGAGCTTGGCCTGGAGCACACCGAACGCGAGAGCCGCTACGGGCAGTCCGACGAAGAAGCAGCCGCGCCAACCGAGCGGTGAGTCGACGATGAGCCCTCCGATGAGCGGGCCGCTCACGGTAGCCAGTGCGAAGGTGGCGCCGATGTAGCCGGAGTAGCGGCCGCGCTCGCGTGGGCTCACCATGCTCGCGATCACGACCTGCACGAGAGCGGTGAGTCCACCGATGCCCAGGCCCTGCACGACGCGCGCAGCGATCAGGATCTCCATGTTGGGTGCGAACGCCGCCAGCAGCGACCCGACCGAGAAGATCACCAGGGCGCTCTGCACGAGCAGCTTCTTGCTGAAGAGGTCGGCGAGCTTGCCCCAGATCGGGGTGGTCGCCGTCATCGACAGCAAGGTGGCGACGACGACCCAGGTGTACCCGGTCTGCGTGCCCTCGAGGTCGGTGATGATCCGCGGCAGGGCGTTGGTGACCACGGTGCTGGAGAGCATGGCGACGAACATGGCGAGCAGCAGCCCGCTCAACGCTTCCATCACCTCGCGATGGGTCATTTGACCCGTCTGCTCGGCCGGCACCGCCTCGGTCACGTCATCTCGTCCCATAGTCCAGAAGGTTGTCGTGGTCAACCATATTCCCCCTGGTTGCCCTTGGCAACTTCACTCCCCCACTGGGACGACGTCGCGGTAGTCCCGGGTCAGTGGCGGGCGTATCGGCTGGATAGAGCCGCCACTGACCCGGGACTACCTCGGGAAATGGGACAACCCGCAGGTGTGACAAGTCCGTTGCTGGGTCGGGCCCAGGATCTGGAAATGTCGCTCCGGGGGACGTAGTCCCGGATCACCTGCGGGTCGGGCAGCCGCTTGGAATTCACCAGCAGCCAAACGAACGGTTCCGTCCGAGTGATGCTGGGCTGCTAGCGGGCAGCCACCTCACGCGTCCTCAAAGAATTCATTCTTCGGACCACCTCCTTTCCCGTGTCCGACCAAGGTAGGCCGCGACCGCGGCTGACTCAAGAGGTTTTCGCGGGCCGATCGGCGGCGAGTTCCGGGGCCCCGTCAGGGAGCGAGTCGTTGGGTGGACCAGCCATCGCCGGACCGGGTGTAGGTGAGTCGGTCGTGCATCCGGCCAGGGCGGCCCTGCCAGAACTCCACCACCTCCGGGCGTACGACGTACCCGCCCCACTCCTCCGGCACCGGCACCGGCATCGGCTCGGGATAGCGCGCCGCGACCTCGTCGTACGCCGCTGCTAGCTCATCACGCCCGGCCACCGGGCGTGACTGGTGCGACGCCCAGGCGCCCAGCTGTGAGCCGCGCGGCCGGACCTCGAAGTACGCCGCCACCTCGGGCTGCGCAAGCGGCGTCGCCACCCCGTCGACGCGGACCTGACGCTCCAAGGGGTGCCAAGGGAACAGGAGGGCGCATCGTGGGTTGGCGGCGAGCTCGGTCCCTTTGCGCGACCGGGTGTTGGTGAAGAAGACCCATCCGGCCTCGGAGAGCCCCTTGAGCAGCACCATCCGCGAGGACGGCTGCCCCTGCGCCGACACCGTCGCCACCACCATGGCGTTCGGTTCGTGCAAGCCAGCCGCAACCGCGTCTTCCAGCCAGCGCCGGAACATCGCCACGGGGTCCGGCTCGAGGTCCGGCTCCACCAGTCCGTCGCGGGCGTACTCGGCACGCAGCGACGCGAGATCGAGATCAGCCATGTCCTGACCGTAGACGAGTGGTGCAGAATGCCTCCGACCACAGATCGACAGACCCGATCGACGGTCTCGACGAAGGAGCGCGGATGACCGAGGTACACCATGGACTGGAAGGTGTCGTCGCGTTCGAGTCGGAGATCGCCGAGCCTGACAAGGAAGGGTCTGCGCTTCGCTACCGCGGCGTCGACATCGAGGACATCGTCGGGCGGGTGCCGTTCGAGAACGTCTGGGGCCTGCTGATCGACGGGTCCTACACGCCCGGGCTCGCCCCCGCCGAGCCCTACAACCTGCCGGTTCACACCGGCGACGTCCGCGTCGACGTACAGGCCGCCGTGGCGATGCTGGCGCCGGCGTTCGGCTTCGGGCAGACCTATGACATCTCCGACGAGCAGGCTCGCGAAGACATCGGCCGGTTGGCCGTCCTGGTGCTCTCCTACGCCGCCCAGTCAGCCCGCGGACTGAACCAGACGGTGGTCCCGCAGAGCGAGGTCGACAAGGGGGCAACGCTTGCCGAACGCTTCATGATCCGCTGGAAGGGTGAGGCGGATCCCCAGCACGTCAAGGCGATCGACGCCTACTGGAGCTCCGCGGCAGAGCACGGGATGAACGCCTCGACGTTCACGGCCCGGGTGATCACCAGCACCGGCGCCGACGTCGCGGCAGCCTTTTCCGGCGCCATCGGCGCGATGAGTGGTCCGCTGCACGGCGGTGCCCCTGCCCGGGTGTTGACGATGATCGAGGAGGTCGAGAAGTCCGGTGATGCCACGGCGTACGTCAAGGGCCTGCTCGACTCCGGCGAACGCCTGATGGGCTTCGGCCATCGCGTCTACCGAGCCGAGGACCCTCGCGCCCGCGTGCTGCGTCGCACGGCGAAGGAGCTCAACGCGCCCCGCTATGAGGTTGCGGAGGCCCTGGAACAGGCTGCCCTCAAGGAGCTGCGCGAGCGTCGCCCGGACCGGGTGCTGGAGACGAACGTGGAGTTCTGGGCAGCCATCGTCCTCGACTTCGCCGAGGTGCCGGCTACCTTGTTCACGTCCATGTTCACCTGTGCCCGCACCGGCGGCTGGTCGGCGCACATCCTGGAGCAGAAGCGCACCGGCCGACTCATCCGGCCCTCCGCCGTGTACGTGGGCCCGAGCGCCCGCAAGGCCGACGAGGTCGACGGCTGGAAGGCCGAGTGGGCTGAGTAGTCCTCAGGCCCAGGGGCGAGGCGCGTCTGGAGCGGCGAACTCCTCCAGGCGCTTGGTGATCGAACGCCGGGCCAGCTCATAGACGCTGGAGTACTCATCACGCAGCAGCGAGAGCAGGTTGGCGCCCTCGTAGAGGGCGTTGAGCTCGAACGCGAGCTGGCGAGCATCAGCTGCCTGGGCGAGATGGCCGAGGTCGCGGGCCTCTTCCACGGTTTGCTCGACCAGGTCCAACCACTCCTGGTTCGCGGCCGCCAACGCGTCTCGAACCGTGCCGCGCTGAGCCGCGTAGTCCTGGGAAGCCTTGGCGAAGAAGCAACCCCCCGGGAAAACTCGACTCTCGGAGTAGGCCAACCAGGCTTCGCTCATCACCCACAGCCGCTCGAGACCGGCGGGAGCCGCCAGCGCGGGAACGATGACCGCGTCGGCGTACATCCGTCTGGCAGCTCGGATCGTGGCGAGCTGTAGCTCCTCCTTGGAGCCGAAATGAGCGAACAGCCCGCTCTTGCTGAGCTCCAGGTCGGCTGCGAGCTGGCCGATCGAGAGTCCGTCGAGCCCGCAGATCGAGGCGGTGTCCACCGCCCGTCGGAGGACGGCGCGCCGGGTCAGGTCACCGCGGAGCAGCCGACCATCCGTGGTGGGGTCCGTGCGCTTCGATTTCGGTGTCACAGCGTCGGATCGTAGTCCGAGGTGGGGTGCGGCGAGTGCTGAAGCGACTCCTCGAGAGTCAGTTCGTAGGTCATGGTCGGACCCTCGAACTCGATCGGGCGGAGGTCTGGGTCGCGGCGCGCGAGCATGCTCAGCACGGGTCGGTTCATGCCGCTAGTGACGACCTGCACGCGCTCGATTCCAGAGCCGGCCAGCTCTGCCTGCACGCGATCAACCAGCAGCGAGCCGATGCCATGGCGCTGGTAGGCGTCGGCAACGACCAAGGCGATCTCGGCCACCGGTGCATCAGCCGCACCCGATCGGGCCCACAGCGCGTGCCCCACCACCTGGCCGTCGAGGACAGCGACCAGTGCACCGCCACCGGGTCCACCCGTGAGGAGTCGGGTCACCACGGAGTCAGGCACACGGTTGCCCAGACCAGAGAGAAACCGACTATGAGTCGAGTCGGGGGAGAGCCCGCGCACGAACTGCGCGAGGTCGTCTTGGTCAGCCGGCACGGCACGACGCACGGTCGGCCGGTCTCGGCTCGAGCCTGGTTCCTCCACCCGGGTCCGGAGGCGGGCCTCCGGGATCAGCAGCGCCATTGCTGCTCCTCTCGACTAATAATACGAACGATCGTACCATTTGTTCAAGGGGGGACAAGGTAGAGATCGCGCTGGTTCACCGAGTGGCCCGGGTGATCGAGCCGATCACCTAGAGGTCGTTCACGCGAGCCCTACGGCGCTGGACCGCGTTGCCGACGCGCATGGCGGCGCGCGTCATCCGCGGCGCCCTGCGCGCAGTCTGCAGCGCGGTGCGATCCAGGGGCGTCGCCAGCGACGCCTCGACCGGTAGGTGGGCGACCTGGTCGCCGGCAAGATCGAGAGCGAACAGCTCCCACCGGCCGGGGATCCCTCTCAGGACCTGCTCGCCGCGGCTGGTGAACGACAGGCCCGAGCCGGCCACGAGGTCGTGCACCGTGCGCGAGACCAGCACCTCACCCGGAGCAGCGACCGAACCCACGCGAGCACCGATATGGACGTTCAGACCAGTGACGTCCGGACCGGTACGTTCGAGCTCGCCGGTGTGGACGCCGGCCCGGACCTGGACACCCAGGTCCTCCGCCTCGCGGCAGACCGAATCTGCGCAGCGCACCGCCCTGCTCGCGCCATCGAACACGCTGAAGGTGCCGTCGCCGGTGACCTTGACCACCCGCCCGCCGGCTCGCTCAACCGCGTGACGCACCTGGCGTTCGTGGGTGCTCCGCAGCTCGCGATAGCGCGCGTCCCCGAGCTTCGCCAGCAGCTCGGTGGAGGACACCACGTCGGTGAAGAGGAGGGTGCCGAGGAATCGGTCGGCCTCGACCGAGTGCTGCACGCCGGTCGCCGCCTCCTCGATCTGCTCGATCAACGGGAAGAACACCTCCCCGATCGATGCGCCGGGAAGGATCGCTGGAAGCGCCACGTACGTCGCCCCGGGCACCAGCTCGGCGACCCGGCGACCCACTGCCTCCGGCTCCGGGGAGGGCAGCCCCAGCACTCTGGTCGGCACCCGAACCGCCCGGAGGACTTCGCTGAAGTCGGCGCTGAGCATCGACTCGGCATAGGCGCGGGCCGAAGAGGGTGTGGCGGAGCAACGCTCCATCAGGGCCATCAGCCTGCGGTTGTAGGGCGTGCCCGCCACCGATCCGAGAATGTCGGTGCCCCGGCCCGTCCCCCAGTGGGTGACGATCGCGCCCACGATCGCCACATACTCGGCCGCCGCCTCCGGAGTCCAACCGTGCAGCTCGGCTGACGGAGCCAAGGGGCCGCAGGCGAGGGGCTTGAACAGGATCAGGTTCGCCACCCGGTCGGGGTCACGCGCCGCCACTAGCGAGACGATGCCGCTGGTGAACCCCGTCCCGGTCAGGGTGGCCCGATGCATCCCCTCCGCGTCCATCGCCGCTAGGACGTCGTCGGCATGCTGCTCGAGCGAAGGCGAGTAACGGATCCGGTCGGACATGCCGAATCCCCTCGGCTGCAGGTAAAGCGTCCGGGCGAACGTCGCGCCGCGCTCGTAAAGCTCGTGGATGTGAGGATCGGTCCAGGCCAGATCGAAGTGCTGGGCGATTTCTCCCAGAGACAGCACGTTCGCGGCACCCTCGCCGACCACCTGGTACGCGAGCGTCGCCCCGTCGCGGTCCAGATAGCGAGCCTCGGGGGCGTCCATGCGCCGATGATAGTCAGACATACGTCCCTTGCTGGGCAGTTCGGAGCTGCGCAGGTGTGAGCGGCATCTCCCCACCGTGGTGTCCTGACGGGCCCCCGCGTCGCCGTCAACCCACGGCGACCAGCAGCCTGCCGAAGCAGCGGCAGATCGGTGAGTCGCGGTAGTGCCCGAAGGCCGGGATCGGGGTGTAGCCGGCCGACTCGTAGAGCGCGATCGCCTCGGGTTGGCGCAGGCCGGTCTCGAGGATCATGGCCTCGGCTCCACCGGCACCGGCAGTCGCTTCGAGGTGATCCAGGATTCGGCGCGCGTAGCCCCGACCACGGGCTTCGGGGACGACGTACATCCGCTTGATCTCGGCGGTGGCCGAGGTGCCGAAGGCCTCGACGTCCAGTCGCCGCCAGGCTCCGGTGGCGATCGGAACATCACCGAGATAGCCGACGTAGAAGCTGCCATGCGGCGGCTCGAACATCAGCTGGTCGATCGCCCCCTCGTCAGGCGTGCCGTAGAGAGTGGCGTACGCGGCTTGGACCTGGTCGATGAGCTGAGTCGCGTCGGGATGTCCGTAGCCCACCTGCTCGATCCGCAACGCCACCATGTCCGCGGTGCTCCTCCGATTCATCACGACGGCATCCGTGCTGACAGACTAGTGATGGCCCTGACAGCGTCGTCAGCACCTGACCACGATCCGTTCGAAAGGCTGCCCCGTGACCGACGCCCTCCAGATCCCCGCCGACCTGCTGCCCGCTGATGGGCGCTTCGGGGCGGGGCCCTCGAAGATCCAGACCTCGCACCTTGATGCGCTGGCGGCCACCGGTTCGTCCTTGATGGGCACCTCCCACCGGCAGGCGCCGGTCCGCGACACCGTCGGCCGGGTGCGCGCGGGGTTGGCCGAGCTGTTTTCCATGCCCGACGGCTACGAGGTGGTGCTCGGCAACGGCGGCGCCACGGCTTTCTGGGACATCGCGACCTTCGGCCTCATCGAGCGCAAGAGCCAGCACCTCTCGTTCGGAGAATTTTCGTCCAAGTTCGCGGCGGCGGCCGCTGCCGCACCGTGGCTCCAGGATCCGTCCGTCATCAAGAGCGAGCCGGGTTCGCGCCCCGAGGCCGTGACCGAGGACGGCGTCGACGTCTACGCCTGGGCGCACAACGAGACCTCGACCGCCGTGATGGCTCCCGTGGTCCGGCCGGCAGGCACCGCTGGTGAGGCTCTCGTGCTCGTCGACGCGACATCCGGCGCGGGCGGCCTGCCGGTCGACCTTGCGGAGGTCGACACGTACTACTTCGCACCGCAGAAGTGCTTCGCCTCCGACGGTGGCCTCTGGATCGCCCTGATGTCGCCGGCCGCACTGGAACGAGCAGCCCGCATCGCGGCCTCTGGGCGGCACATCCCGGCGTTCTTCGACCTCCCGACCGCGATCGACAACTCCGCGAAGAACCAGACCTACAACACGCCCTCGGTCGCCACCCTGTTCCTGATGGCCGAGCAGCTGGACTGGATGAACAGCCGGGGCGGGCTCAAGGGCATGGTCGAGCGGACCACCGCGTCCTCCGACGCGCTGTACGGCTGGGCCGAGCGTACGGCGTACACCACGCCGTACGTCGTCGACCCAACCCACCGCTCGCTGGTCATCGCCACCATCGACTTCGACGACGCCGTCGACGCCGCCGAGACCGCCGCCACCCTGCGCGCCAACGGCATCGTGGACACCGAGCCCTACCGCAAGCTCGGCCGCAACCAGCTCCGGATCGCCATGTACCCCGCCGTCGACCCCTCCGACGTCGAGGCCCTGACCGCCTGCATCGACTGGGTTGTCACCAACTCCTGACCGTCCCCGCCGCGGTAGTCCCGGGTCAGTGGCCGGTGAAATTGCCGATTTGACCCGCCACTGACCCGGGACTACCGCGCGAGGGCGGCGGAGATCTGGGTGAAGGTGGGGTGGTCGAAGGCGACGAGGCGGGCCTCGGTGACCGGGGTCCCACGGGCGTCGGCCTCTCGAAGTGCCTCGATGGCGGCGGCGATCGCGTCGTCCTTGGGCCAGCCGTAGACGCCTGCGCTGATGAGCGGAAAGGCGACGTTGCGGGCGCCGAGCTCCTCGGCCACGTCGATGGCCCGGGTGTAGCAGGAGGTCAGCAGCGAGCGATCGGTCTGGCCCGCGGTGTGGTTCGGGCCGACCACGTGGATCACCCACTGCGCAGGCAGGTCTCCAGCCGTGGTCCAGCCGGCCTCCCCGGTGTCCAGGCCATCGGGGAAGCGCTCCACGCAGTCGGCGAGCACCGACGGGCCACCCACGCGGTGGATCGCCCCGTCGACGCCACCACCGCCGCGCATCCGGTTGTTGGCCGCGTTGACCACGGCGTCGACCTGCTGCTGGGTCAGATCACCCTCGACCGCCGTGATCTCCATGGGATCAAGCCTGCTTGATCAGCTTGACGGTTGCTCGTTCGAGAGCAGCTTGGCGCTCGTCCGGGGTGTCATAGGTACGGCGGGTGGTGCCCTGGATGGTCCGGCCACGCTCGTAGGCCTCGATCACGCGAGGGTCGACGTACGCCGAGCGCGCCAGCGTCGGAGTGTTGCCGAGGAACTCCGCAACCTCCTTCATTGCCGCCGAGACGGCCCGCTTGCGCGACGTCGTGGTCTCCCCCCGCTCCTCGGTCTCCGCCAAGGCAGCGGCCGCCAGCACCGTGGCATGCCAGGTACGGAAGTCCTTGGCGGTGGCATCCAGCCCGGTGCTCTCGCGGACGTACTCGTTGACCAGATCGGGAAGGATCGAGCGCCAGGAGCGGCCGTTCTTGTACGCCAACAACCGCAGGTCCTCACTCTTGCGGCGGCGCATGACATCGATCGCCTCGATCACGGTCGCGTCGTCGATCTCGATCCGGTGGTCGACGCCGGACTTGCCAACGAAGGTGAAGATCAGCCGATCCTGCTGGCGGCGGACGTGCCGGCGTTCGAGGGTGGTGAGCCCGAAGCTGCCGTGCTCGTCGGCGTAGACGTCGTTGCCGATCCGGAAGTAGCCCAGGTCGAGCAGGCGAACCGCCGCAGCACACGCACGTTCGAGTGGCATGCCCTCGCTGCCCAGATCAAGCAGCACTCGCTCCCGCGCCCGGACTAGGGCTCTGCCGAACTCCAGCATCCGGTCGAACTTCTCGGCGTCGCGACGGGTGCGCCATTCCTCGTGGTACAGATACTGGCGTCGTCCAGCATCGTCGGTGCCGACCGCCTGCAGGTGCCCGTTGTCGTACGGCGTCACCCAGACGTCCTCCCACGCCGGTGGGATCACGAGGTCCTTGACCCGCTGCGCCAGCTCGGGCGGCAGTCGCTCACCGTCCTGGTCGAGGTAGACGAACCCCGCACCAGCACGCCGCCGTGTCCAGCCGGACTGGTCGGGCGAGGTCCTGCGAAGTCGCACCATCAGCGTGGGCGAAGGGATCGGATGAGTACCACAATCATGCCGATACCCACGATGCCTCCGAATAACCACAGCCAGGTCGGACGATCAACCTCCAACCCTTCGTCGCCGGAGGGATCTTCGGTGGGGGTGCGGGGTCCGTCGGTCGGCTGGGCAGACGACTGGGCCGCGGTCGGCGACGCGGGATCGACGATCCGGGCGATCCGGCCCGGCACCCGCACCCGGAAAACCGGGCTGAACTGGCCCTCGCTGCAGACGAACACCGCACCGGTGTCGTCGACCGCGATGCCCTCCCCTTGTTGCTGGTCGGGCAGCTCGAGCTGGCCCACGACCTCGAGTCCGGGGTAGGTGTAGACGACCGCGCGCCCGTAGTCACGCAGCACGAAGTGGCGGCCATCAGGAAAGAACGCACCGTCGGTGGCGAACCCGAGCACGTCACCGATCGGCTCGAGCACGTTGGACCCGTCCGTGGCGAGTCGCTTCGGCGCCTCGTAGAGGACGCCACCCAACAGGGACTTCGACACCACGAAGACGCGACCCGTCATGGGGTGCACGAGCAGGGTCTCGGCATCGCGCGGGCCGTCCCGGTACGTGAGCGTGAACCTGCGTGGCTCCACTTCCTCGAACCGGCGCTCCATCGGCACCTCGAGCAGCGTCACCGAGTCGCGGTCGCCAGCGTTGTCACCGATGTCGCCGACCAGCACGGAACCATCGGCCGGGGCGATCGCCTCGACGTCGTCGGGTTCCGGCGACCAGGTGGCGCCGCCCACGGTGCGTCCCGTAGCTGCGTCGACGACGAACGTACGCCCGGAGTCACCCGAGTCGTTGACCGTGACGAACAGTCCGTCGTGCGCCACCAGTCCACTGGCCTCCACGATCTGCGGATCATGGAACCGGAACTCGACTGCGGTGCGGTCACCGTCGGCCACCGCAGTCCCGATCGCGAACGGGACGGCCACCACCATCGCTGTGATGACCTGGGCCAGTCTGATCACGGGTTCTCGGCGAGCAGGTCGGCCAGACGCGGCCGGATCCCCCAGGTCGCGACCAGGTCGTCGTACTCCTTGCGGACTCCCCCGCCCTTGACCGGGGGCCCCGTGCGGACGGCCCGCAGCATCGTGTTGCGAGGCGTGTGCTTGCTCTCGACGAACTGCATCACGTCGACGCGGTAGCCCTGCAGCCGCATCAGCCCGGCTCGCAGCCCGTCGGTCAGTGTGTCGGCCAACCGCTCCCTGAGGATCCCGTGGCGGGTGAGCATCGCGTACGGCGCTGGAGTGGGCGACTTGCGCAGCTGGGCGGCGATGTCGTGGTGGCAGCAGGGCGCCGCCAGCACCAGCTGGGACTGCCACTCGACGGCGCGGGCCAGGGCCTCGTCGGTGGCGGTGTCACATGCGTGCAGCGCCAGCACCACCTCGGGCGGCGGGTCCAGGATCGCCTCAGCGATGCTGCCGATGACGAAACCCGCGTCCATGCCGAGCTGGGTGGCGATCTCGCTGTTGTGCTCGTGAGACTGGTCGCGCAGGTCCACGCCCGTCAGCCGAACGGGAAGTCCGCGGACGTCGGCGAGAAACCGCTGCGCGGCCAGTGTCAGGTAGGCGTTGCCGCAGCCGAGGTCCGCGATTCGCAGCGGCTCGGCGACGGTCGGCGTGCGCAGGTGTCCCTTTGCCAGGGCTTCGCTGATCGAGCCGTCGAGCAGTCGGAGGAACTCCTCGACCTGGCGGTACTTCGCCTGGCGGCTCGGTTTCATCCGTCCCTCGGCGTCGGAGAGTCCCAGCGCACGGAAGACCGGATCGTCTTCGCTCAGCAGCCGCTGCTTGTCGCGGTCGTGGTCGCGGTCGACCGCGACCTCGTCGGCGCGGGTGGAGGTGTGCACCACGGCCTCGAGCTTCTTGGTCACCCGCAGCTGGTGGGTCTCGGTGGTGGTCTCGACGTGCCAGTTGCCGAACGGCTGGTCCAGCAGGTCATCAACGGCGTCGCGCGCCTCGCTGGGCTGGCCGACCGGAGCAACGGCGTAGTTGGACGTGTGGGCTTGGGTCTCGTCGTACGCCGTCACCTGCAGGTGGGGTCCGGCCTTCAGGTCGACATATCGGAGCTCGACCCGCCGCCAGGGGGGCTCCTCGCCACGCTGTCGACCCGAGCCCACCGCTCGGACCAGCGCATCGGGGTCGAGCAGGTGCGATCGCATGCGAGCCAGCGCGCGCAGCAACGGCTCGTTCATTTCATCATCGCCGCGACCAGCACGATCAGTAGCAGCGCCACCAGCGCGACCGGGATGACCAGACGGCGGTGACGAGGATTCATTGCCCAAGCCTAGAAGCCAGCAGCTCGGCCAGGTGCATCGCCGTCACGCCGGCGAGGTCGTCGAGCTGGACCCGGCAGGACATGCCGTCGGCGAGCACGACCGCTCCCTCGTGCGCTCGCACAGCCGGGAGCAGATAGGTCTCGGCGACCGCCACCGATGTCTCGTAGTGCCCCTTCTCCATTCCGAAGTTGCCGGCCAGGCCGCAACAGCCGGGCACCTGGGTGACCTTCGCCCCTGCGCCTTCCAGCAGTCGCTTGTCGACGGCCCAGCCCAGGACCGCGGACTGGTGGCAGTGCGGCTGAGCGACGATCTCGATGCCCGTGAGGTCCGGCACCGGGACGCCGAGACGCTCCAGGAGCTCCGCGAACGTGAGCACCCCGTCGGCCACCGTCAGCGCATGCTCACTGTCCGTGAGCTCAACGGCGTCGCTGCGCAGGGTCGCGAGACATGACGGTTCGAGCCCCACCACCGGCACCCCTGAGGCGACGTACGGCGCCAACGTGCTCACCGTACGTTCCATGATGGAGCGGGCCTGGTCGAGCTGACCGGTGGTCACCCAGGTCAGGCCGCAGCAAGCGTCTTCGCTGATCACCCGGGCCGTGAGCCCGGCGAACTCCAGGAACTGGATCGCGGCGTGCGCGCTCCCCGGGAAGAAGTGATCGGTGAACGAGTCCGCCCAGATCCAGACGTCCGGCTGACCCACGTCGGGGTCGAGCTTGCCGAGTCCCCTGCGCAATGTCGTGGGCGCGAAAGCCGGGATCGAGCGACGCTGGTCGATGCCGGCAACCGTCTTGGCGAGCCCCGCAACCGGGCCGAGCCGCATCATCCGGTTGGCGACCCGCGCCATCGGCGCAGCCCGAGCAGCCCAGGTCGGCAATCGCCCGAGCAGGTAGTGACCGCGGGGGCGGCGCTCGGTCGCGTCGGGACCGTCGTATCTCTGGTACAGAGCCTCTGCCTTGTACGTCGCCATGTCGACGCCCGTGGGGCAGTCGGACGCGCAGCCCTTGCAGGCCAGGCACAAGTCGAGAGCGTCGTGCACCGCCGGGTCGGACAGTCCGCCCACGAGCGAGCCGTCGAGTGCCTCCTGCAGCACCCGCGCACGGCCACGGGTGGAGTCCTTCTCGTCACCAGTGGCGAGGTAGGACGGGCACATCACTCCGGTGGTCGCCGGTGCGACGCACTTGCCCACTCCGGTGCAACGGTGGACCGCGTTGCCGAGCGATCCGCCGTCGTGCACCAGGCGCAGCGCGACCGGCACCGACGCTTGTGGCCGGGCCGGACGCAGGTCGGCGTCGATCGGTGCCGGGTCGACCAGCACGCCCGGGTTGAGCAGGTTGTCGGGATCGCAGATTGCCTTGACCGCGCCGAAGAGCCGGATCGACTCCTCGTCGTACATCAGCGGGAGCAGCTCGGAGCGGGCCCGCCCGTCGCCGTGCTCGCCCGACAATGAGCCGCCGTAGTCGGCCAACCGTCGCGCGGACGCCTCCAGGAATTCCCTGAAGCGGGCACCACCGTCGGCGAACTCGAAGTCGATCCGCACGTGCACGCAGCCATCGCCGAAGTGTCCGTAAGGCACGCCATCGAGACCGTGGGCGCGCAGCAGCTCGTCGAAGTCGCGAAGCCAGGCGCCGAGATGAGCCGGCGGCACGGCGGCGTCCTCCCACCCCGAGTAGGCAGGGCGGGTCAGGCTGCGAGCAGCCAGCCCGGCCCCTTCCTCGCGGATCTTCCAGAGCCCGACGGCTTCCCCGACGTCGGTCACCACCCGGTGGCCCAGAGCCGAGGCGGCGGCGAGCACCTGCATCACCAGCGACTCCGGCTCGGGCCCGGCCAACTCGACCAGCAGGAAACCCGAGCCGGGCGGCAGCTCCGGCACCGAGCCACGGGCGCGCACCAGGTCGACGATCCGGGAGTCGAGTCCTTCGCATGCGACCAGTCGAGCACCGGCCGCCGACAACCGGGCCTGCTCGTCCACAGCCAGCAATCCAGGCACCGCGTCGGCCGCATCGATCATCGACGAATAGCCCAGCGCCACCAGCAGCCGCGGCTCTTCCACGACGAGCGACACCGTCGCCTCGCGCACCACACCGAGCGTGCCCTCGGACCCGACCAGGAAGCGGTCGAGCGAGCGGCGCTCCGGCAGCAGGTGCTCGAGGGAGTAGCCGCTGACTTGTCGCGAGAACCGGCCGAACGCGGTCCGCACATGGGCCAGGTGTGCATCGGCCAACGAGGCAAGCCGTCCAGCGACATCGCCGCCGGGAAAGATGGTGTCCAGTGCGACCACGTTGTCCGACGTGCGTCCGTAGCCGAGCGCGCGAGAGCCGCACGCGTTGTTGCCGATCATGCCGCCGATGGTGCAACGAGTGTGGGTCGAGGGGTCCGGCCCGAACCGGAGGCCGTACGGCGCTGCCGCCCGCTGCAGCACGGCATGGACCACGCCGGGCTCGACCGTCGCGGTGCGGGAGTCCGGGTCGATGGACAGCACCCGGTTGAGGTGCTTGACGGTGTCGACCACGATGCCGGGCCCGACCGCGTTGCCCGCAATCGAGGTGCCGGCACCGCGCATCGTGATCGGCACACCGGTCGACCGAGCGACCTCCAGCACGGCGTCGAGCTCGTCTCGGTGCCGGGGCCGGGCGACGACCCGAGGCACCACCCGGTAGAGGGAGGCGTCGGAGGAGTAGAGGGCACGGGCGAGCGTGGAGTCGTCGACGTCGGTGACGCCTGCTCGGCGCAGCTCACCGAGCAGGTCCGGGGTCACGCGATCACCGGCCGAGGGCCGTGCGCTCACCAGTGCTCCATCGAGGCCCGGAAGACCTGGGCGAGATCCTCGGCAGTCACCGTCTTCGGGGCGGTCGCCAGCAGTCGCTGCTGCTGCACAGCCCCGCCGACCAGGTCGTCGACGTCGCCGGCGACATACCCGACCGCGGCCAGCCCGTTGGGGATGTCGATGGCACGCATCAACCGGGCCAGCACCCCCGGCAACACATCGGGACCGGACCCGGCAACCTCCGGCTCCAGCAGCCGCGCAGCTTTCAGGTGACGCTCGGGCGAGGCATCGAACGTGAACCGGAACGCCTCGGGTGCGGTCAGCGAGACCGCCATGCCGTGCGGCACGATCGCCGCGTCGTCGGGATAGCCCGTCGGGCGGTAGTCGCGCACCCGGCCGGCGATCGGGTATGCGTTCGCGTGCGGGATGTGTACGCCGGCATTCCCGAAACCGAGTCCAGCGAAGGTGGCAGCCAGCGCCATCTCTTCGCGGGCGGGCTGATCGGAGCCATCAGCCACGGCTCGACGGAACGCACCGGACAGCAACGACATCGCCTTCTCCGACCACATGTCCGCAATCGGGTTGGCCCCGCAGTACGGCACCCGCTGCTCGGGCCGCTTGGCATCGAAGTCGGCATACCAGCGGGCGGTGTAGGACTCGAGCGCGTGACACAGGATGTCCATCCCTGCGGCGGCGGTCACCATGGCCGGCTGGGTCATCGACAACGACGGGTCGACGATCGCCAGCCGGGGCCGGAGCGTGACGTGGCTGATGCCGGTCTTCACCTTGAGCGACAGCACGTCGAGCACGCAGATGGTGGTGCTCTCGCTGCCGGTGCCTGTCGTGGTCGGCACCGCCACCAGGGGAAGCAACGGCGCCTGCGGAGCCCGCGCCTTGCCCACAGGCGCATTGATGTAGTCCATCAGCTCCCCGGGATTGGTGGTGAGCAGATTGACCGCCTTGGCGGTGTCGATTGCCGAGCCGCCGCCGACAGCCACGATCGCATCGAAGGGCCCCGCGGCCCGGGCGAAGGCTATGGCCTCGTCCATCGATTCATCGGTCGGCTCCACCCGCGCGCCGTCGTAGGTCGTCACCCGGATGCCCCGGGCCGTGATCTGCTCCGCGATCCGGGCCGGGTGGCCGGTGGCGGCGACTCCCGCATCGGTGACGAGCAACACCCGCGTCACTCCCCAGCTCGCCAGGTCGTATCCCACCTCGGCGGCGGCGCCGACCCCGAACTTCAGGCCGGGTGCGGCGTAGGTGAAGACGGTCTCATGCACCCGGTCACGATAACGGGGAGGCGCCGAGCGCCCGGCGCACCGTCTCGACCACCAGCACCGCACCGGACTCGATGTCGGCAAGCGGCACCCAGCTGACCGCATCGGTCGTGCCGTCCTGCTCGATGACCCGGGGCTCAGCCCCGTGGGGCACTGTGACGGCGTAGACGATCCCGATCGAATGAAACTCCTCGTCGCGACCCGACGGCGCGGTGCCCCGCACCCGCACGTCGTCGACGGTGATGAGCCCACCCACCAGGCACTCGAGCCCGGTCTCCTCCCTGACCTCCCGGACCACCGCGTCTCGTGGGTGCTCGCCGTGCTCGATGCCGCCGCCAGGCAGACCCCACTGGCCCGTGTGAAAGCCGCGCTCCGAGAAGCGGGTCAGCAGCACGGCACCGTCGCGCACCACCAGCGCGTACGCCGCCACCCGCTGCTTGCGGAACGGCTGGTGCGCGGCGAGCGCCTCCCGCACCTGCCAATCCACCGGCACGCTGCCGTCGAGCACCGAGGCGAGCGAGTGCCACGCGGCGTCGACGGTCGATCCGTCGACTTCGACGACCCGCGGCTCCGGAGCATCGACCGGCACCCAGCCCTCATAGACGAGGCGCAGTGAGTGGGCATCAACCCGCCGACCGTCGCGGTAGGCATCAGGCAGGTGCCGAGAGAAGACCTGCGCCGTCGCCCCCACCTCGACGTCGAGACCGGTCTCCTCGAAGACCTCGCGCACCACCGCGTCACGGGGGTCCTCACCGTGGTCGAGGCCACCACCCGGGAGGGTCCACAGCTCCGTCTTGGTCAGCCGCGGCGCCAGCCGGCTCAGCAGGATCCGGCCGTCGCGGACGATAACGGCGTAGGCCCCCATCCGCTGCCATCGCGCCGCCACGGGGTCACCCTAGTGGGCCCCACGTGGGCGTGATCGCCGCGCGAGGCATGTCGTCGAGCGCGAACGACGCGCGCCGTTCGACGGCATCGCCGCCCAGGTGGGCGGGGTACCACGGCGCCCACTCCCCCGGTCGCGGTCGATGCTCGCGAAGCTGCTGCAGCTCTTCCTGACCGCGCCACAGCCGGTGCCCGACGTCGCGCACGGCCTCGGTGAGATCAGCGTCGGACGGGACGGCGATCGGATCCTGCAAACGTACGTCGACCAATCGACCGCGGTTCGGGGTGGGCCGCGGGAACGGCGCGTCGAGTGACCGCTTCTGTGGCCACAGCCGTTGCGAGCCCCAGATGTTGACGGGCACCAGCAGGGCGCCTGTCTCTCGGGCCAGTGCGACGGCGCCCGGCATGAGTGCCCGCACGGTGTACGCCGCCGAGATCCCGCCCTCGGGAAACGCGCAGACGACCTGCCCTGCCTCCAGCAGTCGGCGGGACTGCAGGTACGCCGCCGCGGGAGCAGCGCGGTCGACGGGGATGTGCCCCATCCCGTCCATGGCGCGGGCGACGAGCCCGAGCCGCCAGGTCTCCCGCCGGGCCATGAAGCGCACGTAGCGCCCCGAGCCCAGCAGTGCCTCCTGGATGAAGAGGAAGTCAGGGAACGACACGTGGGCCGCGGCGAGCACCACCGGGCCCGAGGCAGGCAGGTGTTCCTGACCAGCCGCACGGGTGGTCACGTCGAGGCCCTTGAGAAGGACCTTTCCGCTCGCGATCGCCGCCCGGTACCACGCTTCCCCCACGACGGCCTAGGCGAACGGCGGGCGGTGGTCGCGGGTCAATGACCTACGGCCGGCCCAGCGCCACACGCGGGCGGCGCGATCGCGGTCGTCGTCGGTGACGAGGTTGCCCATCCAGCGCAGAGCCAGCGTCATCAGCCAGTCGGAGCGCATCCCGGCGGGCCCCAGCGTCGGCAGCAGCCGCGGGATCGTGACCAGCCCGGCCAGCCGCCGAGCGATCGAGAAGGACTCGCCGTAGTGGTGGCGCAGCAGCGCCGGCCAGACAGCCGAGAGGTCACTGTGATCGGAAGCATGCTCGGACATCACTTCGGCGATGAACCGACCCGACTCGAGTCCGTAGTCGATGCCCTCACCGTTGAGCGGGTTCACGCAGGCGGCGGCGTCACCGATCAACGCCCAGTTGGGGCCGGCAACACCGGAGACGGCGCCACCCATCGGCAGCAGCGCAGACGTCGGCATCCGCAGCTCGCCGGACAGCTTGAACTCCTCACGCCGCTCGTCGGCGTAGAAGCTCATCAGCGGCTTGACCGCCAGATTGGCTGGGCGCTTGGCGGTGGCCAGGGTGCCGACCCCGATGTTCACCTCACCTGTGCCCAGCGGGAAGATCCAGCCGTAGCCCGACAGGATCTCGCCGTCCTCCCCGCGCAGCTCGAGGTGGGAGCTGATCCACGGGTCGTCAGACATCTCCGAGTCGACGTAGGACCGACCGGCCACGCCGTAGACGGTCTCGCGGTGCCACTCGCGCCCCAGCAGCTTGCCCAGCGGAGAGCGCACACCGTCGGCAACAACGAGTCGTCGGCAGCCGATTTCGTAGCGCTCTGCGCCGACGCCCTGGAAGACCACGGCCGCCACCCGACCGGCCTCCATGCGTACGTCGACCGCTCGCGCGCCGTCGACGGCCAGTGCACCGGCCTTGATAGCGGTCGTGCGCAGGTGGTCGTCGAGCTCGGTGCGGGCTACCGCGCTGCCCCAGGCGGGCAGGTTGCCACCGGGCCAGGGCAGCAGAAGTGTCTGGCCGAACCCATGAGCTCTCAGCCCCTGGTTGACGGTGTGGGCGCGCAGCCAGTCCTCGAGCCCCAGCCGCTGGAGCTCACCGATGGCCCGCGGAGTCAGCCCGTCACCGCAGGTCTTGTCGCGGGGGAACACCGCCGCATCGGCCAGCACGACGTCCAGTCCACCGCGCGCCGCCCATGCCGCTGCGGCCGACCCTGATGGGCCGGCGCCGACGACGAGGACGTCGGTCGAGGTGGGTCGCGTGCTCACCCCGCAATTGTCTCAGCAACCTGGTCAGAGGAAGGATTCGGACCATGTCCTTTGTCGATCGCTTCCTCGGTTGCCCCACCCCGACCTCCCAGGCCGACGCCGTCGGTCGGTCCGGCGTCGTCATCTACTGGAGAGAGGGGTGTGGCTACTGCTTGCGGCTACGCATTGCTGTTCGCCGCCAGCGCGACCGAGCGGTCTGGGTGAACATCTGGGACGACCCCGACGCCGCTGCCTACGTGCGCACCACCAACGACGGCGGCTTCGAGACCGTACCGACCGTGGTCATCGACGGCGTCCCGCAGACCAACCCGAGCCCGAAGCTGGTTGTCGAGGCCCTCGCTGCGCTCGGCTAGTCCATGCACCCTGGGCATCGGGCCGACACGGCGCAGAAGGCCCTCCCGAGCGATCTCGGGAGGGCCTTCCGTTGCTCGATCTGGTGCGTCACACCAGTCGTGATTGCTTCGCGATCAGTTCTGGTACGAACCGAAGTCGAAGTCGTCCAGGGCGACTGCCTGACCGGAGCCGGCGTTGCCGAACTCGTAGTCGTAGGAGTCATAGCCGGTGACGGAGTACGCCGCGGCGCGGGCCTCCTCGGTCGGCTCCACCCGGATGTTGCGGTAGCGCTCCAGACCGGTGCCGGCCGGGATCAGCTTGCCGATGATCACGTTCTCCTTCAGGCCACGAAGGCTGTCGGAGCGACCGTGGATCGCGGCATCGGTGAGCACTCGGGTGGTCTCCTGGAAGGAGGCCGCCGAGAGCCACGACTCCGTGGCGAGCGACGCCTTGGTGATGCCCATGAGCACCGGACGACCCGAAGCCGGCTTGCCGCTCTCGGAGACAACCCGACGGTTCTCCTCCTCGAAGCGGCCGCGGTCGACCAGGTCGGAGGGAAGCAGGTTGGTCTCCCCCGACTCGATGACCGTGACCCGGCGCAGCATCTGCCGCACGATGATCTCGATGTGCTTGTCGTGGATCGCCACACCCTGGCTGCGGTAGACAGCCTGGACCTCGTCGACCAGGTGCTCCTGCGCCTTGCGCACGCCGAGGATCCGGAGCACGTCCTGCGGGTCGGGAGTACCGACGGTCAGCTGGTCGCCGACCTCGATGTGGTCACCGTCGGCAACCAGGAGCCGAGCCCGCTTGGAAACGGCGTACTCCTGGACCTCGGAACCGTCGTCCGGGGTGACCAACACCTTGCGCGCCTTGTCGGTCTCCTCGATCTCGATCCGACCAGCGGCCTCGGAGATCGGGGACCGCCCCTTGGGCGAACGCGCCTCGAACAGCTCAACCACGCGGGGCAGACCCTGCGTGATGTCGTCGGCCGAAGCCACACCACCGGTGTGGAAGGTACGCATCGTCAGCTGCGTGCCGGGCTCACCGATCGACTGGGCCGCGATGATGCCGACGGCCTCGCCGATGTCGACCAGCTTGCCGGTCGCGAGCGACCGGCCGTAGCACTTGGCACAGGTGCCGGTCTTGGCGTCACAAGTCAGCACGGAGCGGACCTTGACCTCCTCGATGCCAGCCGCAACCAGCTCGCCGATCTTGATGTCGCCGAGGTCCTCCCCTGCACCGACCAACGTCTCGTTGGTGTCGGGGTGGGTGACCTCGACGGCCGAGGTCCGGGCGTATGCAGCGGTCTCGGCGTTCTCCGCCTTGACCACGGTTGTGCCCGAGCCATCGACGGAGTCACGACGATCGCCGATCCGCTTGGGCAGGCCGCGCTCGGTGCCGCAGTCGTCCTCTCGGATGATCACGTCCTGTGAGACGTCGACCAGACGACGGGTGAGGTAGCCGGAGTCGGCGGTCCGCAGTGCGGTGTCCGCCAGACCCTTGCGGGCGCCGTGGGTCGAGATGAAGTACTCGAGCACGGACAGGCCCTCCCGGAAGTTGGCCTTGATCGGCCGCGGGATGATCTCGCCCTTCGGGTTGGCCACGAGGCCACGCATGGCCGCGACCTGTCGGATCTGGTTCATGTTTCCGGAGGCGCCGGAGTCGACCATCATGTAGATGGGGTTCTTCCGGTCGAAGTTCTTCTCCATAGCGATCCCGACCTCGTTGGAAGCCTCGGTCCAGATCTCGATCAGGTCCTGGCGACGCTCTTCGTCGGTGACGAGGCCTCGCTCGAACTGCTTCTGGACCTTGGCCGCCTTCGCCTCGTAGCCCGAGAGGATCTTGGCCTTGTCGTCCGGCGTGGTGACGTCGTCGATCGAGACGGTCACACCGGAGCGGGTCGCCCAGTGGAAGCCGGTGTCCTTGAGGGCGTCCAGCGACGCAGCGACCTCGACCTTGGTGTAGCGCTCGGCCAGGTCGTTGACGATCGCACCCAGCGCCTTCTTGCCCACTTCGTAGTTCACGAAGGGGTAGTCGGCCGGCAGGGTGTCGTTGAAGATCGCGCGACCCAGCGTGGTGTCGAGGGTCAACGACTGACCCTCTTCCCACTCACTGAGGTCCATCTCGAGCGGCGGTACCAGATCGGTGAACCGGATCTTGACCTTGCTCTGCAGCGCGATCTCGCCACGGTCGAACGCCATGATCGCCTCGGCCTGCGAGGAGAAGGCGCGGCCGTCGCCCACCTGACCGTCACGGTCGGTGGTCAGGAAGAACAGGCCGATGATCATGTCCTGGGTGGGCATCGTCACCGGGCGGCCGTCCGACGGCTTGAGGATGTTGTTGGTCGAGAGCATCAGGATCCGAGCCTCAGCCTGGGCCTCGGCCGACAGCGGCAGGTGCACCGCCATCTGGTCGCCGTCGAAGTCCGCGTTGAACGCGGTGCAGACGAGCGGGTGGATCTGGATGGCCTTGCCCTCGATCAGCTGCGGCTCGAAGGCCTGGATGCCGAGGCGGTGCAGCGTGGGTGCGCGGTTGAGCAGCACCGGGTGCTCGGTGATGACCTCTTCGAGGACGTCCCAGACGACCGGGCGGGCACGCTCCACCATCCGCTTGGCGGACTTGATGTTCTGCGCGTGAGAGAGGTCGACGAGCCGCTTCATCACGAACGGCTTGAAGAGCTCCAGCGCCATCTGCTTGGGCAGACCACACTGGTGCAGCTTCAGCTGCGGGCCGGAGACGATGACCGACCGACCGGAGTAGTCGACGCGCTTGCCCAGGAGGTTCTGCCGGAAGCGGCCCTGCTTGCCCTTGAGCATGTCGGAGAGCGACTTCAGCGGACGGTTGCCCGGTCCGGTGACCGGACGGCCACGACGGCCGTTGTCGAACAGCGAGTCGACGGCTTCCTGCAGCATCCGCTTCTCGTTGTTGACGATGATCTCGGGTGCGCCGAGGTCGAGCAGGCGCTTGAGCCGGTTGTTCCGGTTGATCACCCGGCGGTAGAGGTCGTTGAGGTCAGACGTCGCGAACCGGCCGCCGTCGAGCTGCACCATCGGGCGCAGGTCCGGGGGGATGACGGGCACGGCGTCGAGCACCATGCCGCGAGGCTCGTTACCGGTCTTGCGGAACGCGTCGACGACTTTGAGTCGCTTGAGCGCTCGGACCTTCTTCTGACCCTTGCCGGTGGCGATGGTCTCGCGCAGCGACTCCACCTCAGCGGTGGTGTCGAAGTCCTCGAGACGACGCTGGATCGCCGTGGCGCCCATGTGACCCTCGAAGTACTTGCCGAACCAGTTCTTCATCTCGCGGTAGAGCAGCTCGTCGCCCATCAGGTCCTGGACCTTCAGCGCCTTGAACGTGCTCCACACCTCGTCGAGGCGGCCGATCTCGGCCTCGGAGCGCTTGCGGATCTGGTTCATCTCACGCTCGGCACCGTCGCGCACCTTGCGCTTCTGGTCGGCCTTCGCGCCCTCGTCCTCCAGGGCGGCGAGGTCTTCCTCGAGCTTCTTGGTGCGGTCCTCGATCATGCCGTCGCGGCGCTTCTCGAGACGCTCGCGCTCCAGCTGCACCTTGCCCTCGAGCGAGGCCAGGTCGCGGTGGCGGGCGTCCTCGTCGACAGCGGTGATCATGTAGGCCGCGAAGTAGATGACCTTCTCGAGGTCCTTGGGGGCGAGGTCCAGCAGGTATCCGAGCCGGCTCGGGACACCCTTGAAGTACCAGATGTGGGTCACCGGAGCAGCGAGCTCGATGTGACCCATGCGCTCGCGGCGCACCTTGGACCGGGTCACCTCGACGCCGCACCGCTCGCAGATGATGCCCTTGAAGCGCACGCGCTTGTACTTGCCGCAGTAGCACTCCCAGTCCCGGGTGGGACCGAAGATCTTCTCGCAGAAGAGCCCGTCACGCTCTGGCTTGAGCGTGCGGTAGTTGATGGTCTCCGGCTTCTTGACCTCGCCGTGGCTCCAGTTGCGGATGTCGTCCGCAGTGGCCAGGCCGATCTGAAGCTGGTCGAAGAAGTTCACGTCGAGCACGATGGCTTTTGTCCTTCGTTAGTTCTGAGAATCAAGCGTTGACCGAGGGGAGGCAGTACGCCGCGGGCGGCGCACTGCCTGTCACCTCAGACTTCTTCGACGGAGCTGGGCTCGCGACGGGAGAGGTCGATACCGAGCTCCTCGGCTGCGCGGAACACGTCTTCCTCCGCATCGCGCATCTCGATGGCCGTGCCGTCCTGCGACAGCACCTCCACGTTGAGGCACAGCGACTGCATCTCCTTGACGAGCACCTTGAACGACTCGGGGATGCCCGAGTCGGGGATGTTCTCGCCCTTGACGATCGCTTCGTAGACCTTGACGCGACCGGGCACGTCGTCGGACTTGATCGTGAGCAGCTCCTGCAGGGCGTAGGCGGCACCGTAGGCCTCCATCGCCCACACCTCCATCTCGCCGAACCGCTGGCCACCGAACTGGGCCTTACCGCCCAGGGGCTGCTGCGTGATCATCGAGTAGGGGCCGGTCGAGCGTGCGTGGATCTTGTCGTCGACCAGGTGGTGCAGCTTCAGGATGTACATGTAGCCGACCGCGACTGGCTCCGGGAACGGGTCGCCGGAGCGGCCGTCGAAGAGGCTGGCCTTGCCGTCCTCCTTGACCACCCGCACGCCATCGCGGTTGGGGGTCGTGGAGCCGAGCAGGCCGACGATCTCGTCCTCGCGGGCGCCGTCGAAGACCGGCGTCGCCACCTTGGTGTTCGGGGCGGCCTTGTCGGCGTGGATCTTGATCAGCCGCTGCTTCCAGTCGGCGTCCGCCTTGTCGTCGTTGAGCGTCAGGTCCCAGCCCTGCTTGGCGAGCCACCCCATGTGCAGCTCGAGGATCTGACCGACGTTCATCCGTCGCGGCACACCCAGCGGGTTGAGCACGACGTCGACCGGGGTGCCGTCCTCCATGAACGGCATGTCCTCGATCGGCAGGATCTTCGCGATGACGCCCTTGTTGCCGTGTCGTCCGGCGAGCTTGTCGCCCACCGAGATCTTGCGCTTCTGGGCGACGTAGACGCGGACGAGCTGGTTGACGCCGGGGGGCAGCTCGTCGCCGTCCTCGCGGTCGAAGACCCGAACGCCGATGACCGTGCCGGACTCACCGTGCGGCACCTTCATCGAGGTGTCGCGCACCTCGCGCGCCTTCTCCCCGAAGATCGCGCGGAGCAGCCGCTCCTCGGGGGTCAGCTCGGTCTCACCCTTGGGCGTGACCTTGCCGACCAGGATGTCGCCGGTGGTGACCTCGGCGCCGATGCGGATGATGCCGCGCTCGTCGAGGTCGGCAAGCATCTCCTCGGAGACGTTCGGGATGTCCCGGGTGATCTCCTCGGGGCCCAGCTTGGTGTCGCGGGCGTCGACCTCGTGCTCCTCGATGTGGATCGAGGTGAGGATGTCTTCCTGCACCAGGCGCTGGCTGAGGATGATCGCGTCCTCGTAGTTGTGGCCGTGCCACGGCATGAACGCCACCAGCAGGTTGGTGCCGAGCGCCATCTCCGCCTTGTCGGTGCACGGACCGTCGGCGATCGGCGTGCCGACCCCGAGCTTGTCGCCCTCGCTCACCAGTGGGCGCTGGTTGATGCAGGTGCCCTGGTTGGAGCGACGGAACTTGGCCAGCTTGTAGGTCGTGTAGGTGCCGTCGTCGTTCATCGTCTCGATGAGGTCGGCGGAGACGTCCTTGACCACGCCCGCCTTCTCAGCTACGACTACGTCGCCAGCGTCGACCGCGGCGCGGTACTCGATGCCGGTGCCGACCAGCGGCGAGTCACTCACGATCAGCGGCACCGCCTGACGCTGCATGTTGGCACCCATCAGGGCGCGGTTGGCGTCGTCGTGCTCGAGGAAGGGGATCAACGCGGTCGCGACCGACACCATCTGGCGCGGCGAGACGTCCATGTAGTCGACCTCGCCGGCCAGGATCTCGGAGACCTCGCCGCGACGCTGGCGGACCAGCACCCGCTCCTCGACGAAACGACCCTTGTCATCCAGTGCGGCGTTGGCCTGGGCGATGACGTAGCGGTCTTCGTCGTCGGCGGTGAGGTAGTCAACCTTGTCGGTGACCTTGCCGTCCTTGACCTTGCGGTACGGCGTCTCCACGAAGCCGAACGGGTTGATCCGCCCGTACGACGCGAGCGACCCGATCAGACCGATGTTGGGACCTTCAGGGGTCTCGATCGGGCACATGCGGCCGTAGTGCGACGGGTGGACGTCACGGACCTCCATGCCGGCACGGTCGCGGGACAGACCACCAGGGCCCAGCGCAGAGAGGCGACGCTTGTGGGTCAGACCGGCGATCGGGTTGGTCTGGTCCATGAACTGCGAGAGCTGCGAGGTGCCGAAGAACTCCTTCAGGGCCGCCACGACAGGCCGGATGTTGATCAGCGACTGCGGCGTGATCGCCTCGACGTCCTGAGTCGTCATCCGCTCGCGGACCACCCGCTCCATCCGGGCCAAGCCGGTGCGCAGCTGGTTCTGGATCAGCTCGCCGACCGTCCGCATCCGGCGGTTGCCGAAGTGATCGATGTCGTCGGGGTTCAGCTCGAGCGTGCCGATCGGGGCCTGGACCTCGGTCTTGCCGTCGTGCAACGCCACGATGTACTTGATGGTGGCGACGATGTCGGCGATGGTCAGGGTCTGCTGATCGAAGGCCTCGAGCAGGCCGAGCTTCTTGTTGATCTTGTAGCGACCGACCTTGGCCAGGTCGTAACGCTTCGGGTTGAAGTAGTAGTTCTTCAACAGCGTCAGCGCGGCCTCGCGGGTGGGGGGTTCGCCGGGGCGCAGCTTGCGGTAGATGTCCAGCAGCGCGTCGTCCGGCCCCGTGGTGTTGTCCTTCTCCTCGGTCAGCTGGATCGACTCGTACTGGCGGAGCTCGCCGATGACGGCTTCGTAGTCGTAGTCCTCACCGGTCTCCTCGGCGACAGCCTGGAACGCCTTGAGCAGCACGGTGACGTTCTGCTTGCGCTTGCGGTCGAGCCGGACGCCGACGAGGTCGCGCTTGTCGATCTCGAACTCCAGCCAGGCGCCTCGGGAGGGGATCAGCCGGGAGGTGTAGATGTCCTTGTCGGACGTCTTGTCGGCGGTGCGCTCGAAGTAGACGCCGGGCGAGCGGACGAGCTGGGAGACGACGACCCGCTCGGTGCCGTTGATGACGAAGGTGCCCTTGGGGGTCATCAGGGGGAAGTCACCCATGAAGACCGTCTGGCCCTTGATCTCACCGGTGTCGTTGTTGGTGAACTCCGCGGAGACGTAGAGCGGAGCGGAGTAGGTGAAGTCCTTCTCCTTGCACTCGTCGACGGTGTACTTCGGGTCGTAGAAGACAGGGTTCTCGAACGAGAGCGACATCGTCTCGGAGAAGTCTTCGATCGGGGAGATCTCTTCGAAGATCTCGGTGAGCCCGGACTTGGGGCTGACGTCTTCGCCAGCGTCCTTGCGAGCCTTGACCTGCGCCTCCCACTTCTCGTTGCCGATCAGCCAGTCGAAGCTGTCGGTCTGGAGGGAGAGGAGCTGGGGAACCTCGAGGGGTTCTTTGATCTTCGCGAATGAGATGCGGTTGGTCTTGGAGGAGTTAGCAGAGGTGCTGCGCGCGGCCAAGAGTTGTCCTTCGACGGTGACGCGTGGGATCGCACCTCCCACCACTAAATCAGCCACCGGACAGGCGATTCGCATTTGAGGGCAGGCGCAACGCGCTACATTACCCCAAAATGGGCCCACTACAAGGCGCGCCCCATCGACGGCATGCGCCGCAACGACGAGCGTTGCGAAGATCATGCTTCCACCCGGCCCCCAGGTCAAGCACCCACGCACAGGTGCCGGCGGGCTGATGTCCGTCAGCCAGCGGTCAGCTGCCGACCGTGCCCTCGTTGACGATGCTGTCGACCTGCCAGGTGCCGTCTTCCAAGACCATCTGGAGCGTGGCCCAGACCGGCAACACGAAGTCGGCGGCGTCGGCCTTCTGAATCACCTGGTTGATCAGCACCAGGATGTCGGCCCGGTCGTCGGTGACCCGAACGATGGCCGAACCCTTGAACTCCGCCTCCACGATCGCCTTCTGCTCGGTGGCGTCGTCACGCAGGTCATTCATCAGCTGGCTGTGCTGGGCGGCGTACGACGTGGTCATGTAGGACTCGGCGTCGGCGATGCCAGCGTCGAAGGTCCGATAGTCGTAGGAGAGGACCGGCACGGACGCCTTCTCGGCTGCGGTCAGGGCAGCAGCAGCGTTCTTCTCGGTGTCCAACGCCGCCTTTTTGTCATCGCCCCCATGCTGCGCCCAGATCACGATGGTCACCGCGAGCACCGCGGCGGCCACCAGACCTACCGTCGCGAGCACCCACGTCGCTATCCCGGAGCGCTCGCTGCTGTCGACTGGTTGCGCATCCGGTTCGGGTTCTGGTTCTGGTTCGGTGTCTGCATCTGGTTCCGGCTTCGCCTTCGTCACCACTGGATCGGACTCGGGCTCTACGGCGCCGGCGCCCAGGTCTGCGTCGTACGCCGTTCGACGCTCCGGATCGAGCAGGACCTCGGCGGCATCGTTGTAGGCACGGAACCGACGGTCGCCGGGGCCGAGGTCCGCGATGGCGCGCTTCCACGCCGCCTGGATCTCGTCGGCCGTTGCGTCCGGTTCGACGTCGAGGACGTCGTAGAGGCTGAGGCTCACTGCTGGCCACCCCCGTTGGGCGACTGCTGCTGGGTGGGCTGTCCCGTGGGCTGGCCACTGGGCTGGCCGCTGGGCTGGCTGCTGGGCTCGTCGCCCTCCGGGATCTCCGAGATCACCGCATAGTTGTCGATCAGCCACTCACCCTGGGTGCGCACGAGCTGGACCGCCCAGCGCTCGGCGTTGCCGGGCAGTTTCAGCCGCTTGTTGGGATCGCGCGGCCTGGGATAGGTGTCGGTGCGCACGAATCCGACCAGGACGGTTGCGGAGTCATCGTCCATCGAGGCGACTCCGACGGCGAAGACCTGGGCGGTGCGGCCGTAGCCCGACTGGGCGACCTGCGCCTCAGGGATGACCACGCTTTCCTTGAAGCTGGCTGCGAACTTGGCGGTCAACAGCTCGGAGACACCGTCGACGTACCGCGGCATCTTGTTCGCCTCGTCCAGCCAGGACGGTCCGAAGGTGTTGACCCGGATCACGAACTGCTGGGTCTGCGTTATCAGCTCCTCGCGCTGCGCCTGCGGCTGTCCGACGGGGTCGCTGGCGCTTCCTTCGTCTTTGACGAGAAGGATGCCGAGCGAGACGAGGCAGCCGAGGATCAACGCCACGAAGGCAACGAGCAGCGCAGACCGAGACCTGGAGGAACGAGGTGACGAAGGCGTCGCGGAATCCGTGCTGGAGCTGACTAGTGCGCCATCAGGGGCTGAAGGTACAGCCACTTCCACGACTCCTCTCCGAGCGATCGAGGGGCAACGCTACCGGGCGTCTCCAAGGTCGTTGGCTCGCCCCAAGTCAACTTCGAGGTAAGGGGGTCATACGACGCCACGACCGGGGCGTCGTAATTGGCCGGTGCGCGCGGTGGGATGTTCTGCGCACCACGGGCGTTGCTCATTGTCGCCGGCTCGGTGCAGCGCGCATCGGTCTTCATCGGGATGTCGTTGCGCTGCTGCGGGGAGCGGGTCTCATTGGGCTTGAGATAGCCCTCGTGACACGGCGACGTGGAGTTCATGATCAGGCCGAAGTGGGCATCGTAGAGGCCCGTCTCCGGGGTCTTGGAGACGACCGAGTAGCCGCCCTCGACCACGTAGGGGTAGATGACCAACAGCTGCTCGATGCCAGCGAGCCGCTTCTGGAACACCTCGCCCGTTGTTGCCAGGTTTCGGATCAGCTCGCCCAGGTCGATCCGGTTCGTCTCCAGGAAGTCGCGCAGCTGGTTGGCCGTGAACGATCCGGTGTCGATGACCTTGCGCAGGTCAGCATCGGAGTCGGCGAAGGCCTGGGTGAAGACGGAGAGCTGAGATGCGAAGGTTTTCAACGCGCTGGTCGAGTCGACCTGCCCGGTCAAGACGACATTGGACTCCTCGATCAGCGCCGTAGTGATGTCGAAGTTATCGTTGGCGGCCTCGATGAAGGAGTTGCCGGAGTCGATCAGCCGCTGCAGGTCCTCGCCGGCCCCGGCGAACGCCGCACCGAGCTCCGAGACCGTGGTGCGCAAGGCCTCTTGATCTACCGACGACACTGTGTTGGAGAGGTTGGTGAGCAGCTCGTCGGTCTGGATGGGCAGACGCGTGTCCGCCACGGCAATCTGTGAGCCCTCCTCGAAGTACGGCGCCGAGTCGGTCTTCGGTTGGAGCTCGACATACTGCTCGCCCACCGCGGAGCGGTTGCCGACCAGGGCAATCGCGTCGGAGGGGATGTTGTCGTTGTCGTTGTCGATGTCGAGGAAGACGTCAACGCCCTCATCGGTCAGCTCAAGCTTGTCGACCCGTCCGATCCGCACGCCTCGGTAGGTCACCTCGCCACCGGCGAAGATGCCACCGGAGTCCTCGAAGTGGGCCACCACGGTGTAGGCGTCATCGATCACGATCCGGTCGAGCCGGGCGTAGCGGGCGCCGACGTAGGAGACGCCGACGAGCGTGATGATCACGAAGATCACCAGCTGGATCTTGGTGCGCCGGGTGATCATGGCTGAACCACCATCGGGGGGACGAGGAGCGTGACGAGCCCCGGGTCATAGGAGGCCATCAACTGCTCCATCGTGGGTCCGGTAGTGCCGTTGGGACGGGAAGAACCCGGGTCGAAGACTGCTCTGCCGAGCAACCCGCTGAGACCCAGCCCGTCCAGGACACCACCGACACCGCCGTCCGGCAGACCGAGACCACCAGGGCCTCCATTGTTGCCGCCACCGAAGTTGTTGGCGCCGAGCCCACCCAGCGTGCAGAGCACGGGGAGGCTGAGGCTGCGACACAGACTGTTGAGGATCCGCGCCGGGATGCTCCCGCAGTTGCGGGCAGTAGGCCGGTTGACGCACAGCGTGAGCGCGTCGCTGACTCCGGCACACAAGTTCGGAAGCCCGAGCAGATCGTCCAGGGACACGTGGCCTGGCAGGTTGCTCAAGGACGTGCACGGCACGCCCGGGATGGCCGCCTTGGTCAGGTCCAGGTCGAGCTCGACCGACAGGTTCGTGAAGTCGCCCATGTGCAAGTTGCGGGCAACCTGTGGATCGCGGCCGACGACGTCGTCGACGAACGGGTAGGTCAAGAATACGTTGAAGGAGTCGACGAATGCGTCACCGGAGTTGGCTAGTTCCGTAAGCACGGGCTGTAGCTGGCGGAACGACTCGATGGTGCTCTGCTTCGACGCCCGGATCACCCTGACCCCGACATCACCGAGACGGTTGAGTGCGTCGAGCATCTTGATCAGATCTTCACGCTGGCCGTCGATCGACTCAAAGGCACTCGGCAGCTCGACCAACGCAGCATCGATGGTGCCCTGCTGCTGACGCGCTGATGCGCCCAACCGGTTCAGCGCTTCGATGGCGTTGACGATGTCGGTGCGGCTCTCGTCGAGCTGACCCACCAGTGAGTCGATCTGGGTGAGGACCGACTTGGCGGAGTCCTCGCGGCCCTCTAGCGCCAGGCTGAACTCGCTCGTGATGGTCTTCAGCTGCGCAACTCCGCCACCGTTGAGCACCAGGCTCAGCGCGCCGAGCACCTCTTCGACCTCGGGGTTGCGGCCCGACCGCTCGAGCGGGATGGTGTCGCCGTCGCCGAGCGCACCTGTGGTTGCGCCTTCGGGCGGCGCGGACAGGGAGACGAACTTCTCGCCCAGCAGGCTGGTCTGGCGGATCTCCGCGAGCGCATTGTCGGGGAGATCGGTGTCCTTGTGCAGCTCCAGGGTGACCTTGGCGGTGTAGCCGTCGAGCTCGACATCGGTCACCTTGCCGACGTTGACCTCGTTGACCTTGACCGACGACAGGGGGACGAGGTCAAGCACGTCGCGGAACTCGACCGTGACGCTCATCGGGTCGTCTCCGACGTCGGTGCCTCCAGGCAGCGGCAGCTGGTAGACGTCGAACTCGCACGCGCTGAGCACGAGGGAGCTGATCAGCAGGGCGGCGCCCGCGGCGACCTTCTTGCGCATCATCGGACCTCCACCAAGCCGTTCAGCGAGAGGTCGAACTTGCTCTCGTACACCGGCTTCTGTTCCCCGTCGGTGGAGTCGCCGAAGGCGGCTCGATGGGCTCCGGAGGACGGGTCCATCCCCTGGATCATGTCGCAGATGGTGCCTTGTGGGTCGTTGGCGCTGACCAGCGCGCAGAGGAATCGAGCCGGGTCGGTCTCGACTTCGTGGACGATGTTGCCGAGGTTGGCGTTGGTGTCGAGGGTGCCGGTGTCGGGGTTGTAGGTCAGCGACAGGTTGCTCAGTGCGACCGGGGCGATCCGGAGGATCTCGTCGAGCTCGGCCCGACGCTTGACCAGCACCTTGGCGACCCGGTTGAGGCCGGTGATGTTGCGGCCCAGCGAAGCCTTGTTCTCCTGCACGAACGTCCCGACCTGGCCAAGCGCGGTCGACAGGTTGCTCAGGGCGGCGGAGAGCTCGTCTGACTCGCCGGCCAGCATGACGGAGACGTCGGCCAGGGACTGGTTGAACTTGCGCACCGTGTCGTCGTTCTCAGCCAGGGTCTTGACGAACCCTTCGAGCTCGGTGAGGGAGCCGAACAGCTCTTCCTTGTTGTTGTCGAACGTCTCGCTGAGCGTCGCGAAGTCTGCGAGCGTCTGTCGGAACTTTGCACCCTGGCCGCCGAAGTTCGCGGCGGTGGTCTCCAACAGGTCGGTGAGCGCACCGTTCGCATTCGCACCGTCCGGGCCGAGCGCCACGTTGAGCCGGTCCAGGCTGGAGTAGATCTGGTCCAGCTCCAGGGGTACGGCGGTGAGGCTCTCGTCGAGACTGACGTTGTCGGCCATCACCTCTCCGCCGTCGTAGACGGGGGTGAGCTGGATGAAGCGGTCGCCGACGATCGAGGGCGAAACGAGCACGGCATGCGCGTCGGCAGGGATCTTGATGTCTTCGTCGTAGGAGATGACCACCTTGACCCGGGTGCCTTCCGGCGTCACCTCGTCGATCGTGCCGACCTCGACGCCGAGCACCCGGACGTCGCTGCCGGCGTAGAGGGACACCGTGCGGGGGAAGTAGGCGGTCAGACTCTTCTCGCCGCCGTCTCCGCTGAACATCACGATCGCACCGGCCACCACCAGTGCCACGATGATGAAGGGCACTGCCGCGCGCTGGAGGAAGCTCATCCGATGCCACCCCCATTTCTAGGGTTGGGAACCGGCGGGAAGTTCTCGATGTAGGTCTCGAACCAAGGGCCCGTGCCGAGCGTATTGGTGAACACCCGGTAGAAGGGCTCCATCAGGCGCAGGCTGTTGTCGATGTTGTCCTGGTTCTTGTTGAGCACTGCAAGCACGTTCTCGAGGTGAGCCAGGGCCGGCTTCAGGTCCGCACGGCTCTGCGACACGAGCGCCGTCAGCTCCCTGGACAGGGTCGAGGTGGAGACGAGCAAGTTGTGCACCGCATCACGGCGGCCCACCAGCGCCCGGAACAGCACGTCGGAATCGCGCATCAGGGTCACCAGGTCCTCGTCGCGTGCGTTGAACACCGACGAGACGCTCTCGAGGTTCTTGAGCAGGGAGTTGATCTCAGCATCCCTGGAGGCGACCGTCTCCGACAGGGCGGAAACGCCGCTCAGAGCGTTCTTGAACTCCTCAGGTGTGTTCCGGGTCAGGTCGGCGAACGTGGTCAGCGACTCAGCGAGCTGATCGGTGTCGATTTCCGCGGAAGTCTCGGCCAGGCCCTCGAACGCATCGACTACGTCGAACGGCGAGGTGGTGCGTTCGACGGGAATCGTCGAACCCTCTTCGAGCTGGCCATCCCCTTCTGGTTCGAGGGAGAGGTACATCGCCCCCAACAGCGTCTTGACCTTGATGGCGGCGTTGGTCTGGTCTCCGAAGGTCGAGTCCGTCTTCACCTTGAAGCTGACCCTCACTACCCCGTCCTTGAGCTCGACGGAGTTGACCTTCCCCACCCGCACGCCAGCGATCCGCACCTCGTCATTGACCTTCAGGCCGCCGGACTCTGCGAATGAGGCGTAGTAGGAGTCGCCCCCACCGATGAGGGGGAGGTCCTGGGCGCGGAAGGCCGCCAGGATCAGCAACACGATGGCGGCCAGGCTGGCAGCCCCGATGATCACGGGGTTGCGCTCGCGGAACGGCTTCATCCGAGATCACACCTATCGGCGCCGGTTGAGTAGTCGATCGGGATGGTGACGTTGGCCGGGAGCTGCACGCGTCCGTGGAACTCGCACAGGTAGAAGTTGAACCACGAGCCGTAGATGGCCGTCCTTCCGATCTTGTTCAGCTTGATCGGGAGCACCTGCAGAGCCCGGTCGAGCTCGGCCTTGTTGCGGTCGGTGTTGGCGGCAAAACGACGCAGCTGCTTGATGTCCTCGACGAACGGCGCCCTGATCCCCTTGATCAACCCAGCGGTCTCCACCGAGAGCTCAGAGATCCCGTCGAGCGAGCTCAGGATCGCTTCGCGGTCCTCCGTCAGACCCGCGATCAGATCGCGGAAGTTGATGATCAGGCTGCTCAGCTGGTCGTCACGGTCGGCGATGTGCTGGAGCACGAAGTCGAGGTTGTCGATCAGGTCACCGATGACGGTGTCGCGGTCGGCGAGCGTCTGTGTGATGGACGCGGTGTGGCCCAGCAGACTCTCGAGCGTGCCGCCTTCGCCCTGAAAGACCTGGACGATCTCGTAGGAGAACTTGTTCAGGTCATCCGGCGAGAGCGCCTCGAACAGCGGCTTGAAACCGTTGAACAGCACGGTGAGGTCCAGTGCCGCTGAGGTGCGGTCGACCGGGATGATGTCGCCATCGTCGAGCACGTCGGTCTCACCGGCGTCCTGGGTCAACGACAGGTAGCGCTGGCCGACCAAGTTGCGGTAGCGGATCGAGGCGTGGGTCGAGTCGTTGAGCCGAGTGCTGTCCTCCACCGAGAAGGTCACGAGCGCCTGGGTGTCGTCGACTATCTCGACTTTCTTCACGTTGCCGACCTTGACGCCGGCGATCCGGATGTCGTCACCCTTCACCACGCCCGTGGCGTCGGAGAACTGCGCCTTGTACTCCTTGGATCCCGAGAAGGAGATGTTGCCGATCGTGATCACCAGCAGGCTGGTCGCCACCGTGGTGACCACCAGGAAGATGATCAGCCTGATCAGGTCATTGGTCGTCTTCTTGTCGAGGCGGGCCATCAGCGAGCAGCCTCCCCGACGAGAGGACCAGCCAGCAGTGCACCGAGGTCAGAGCCCTGGAGGCCGCTCGCATCGAGCATCTGCCTGAGCACTGCCACATCGGCCGGGCTGCCTGAGTAGCGGTAGTCGCCATCGCCGAACGCGGCCCGTTGGGTGCCCTTGCCGGTGGGGGTGTCGACGCCATCGTTGAAGTCGGGTTGGTGTCTCACAGGGTTGGACTGGCTCCAGGGCGGATTCGGAAGGTGCAGGCAGTTGGGTCCGCGGTTCTCCGCAGTGCGCGGCCTGTCGGCCGGCCGGTAGGCCCGGGGCTGGCGCGGGAGCGGCTCCAAGATGATGTGCAGGACGAACCCGCGGAAGGCCTCGGCTTGCAGCTTGCCGACGTTCACCAGGCCCTGGGTCAGGCAGGGGAACTCGGTGGAGTAGCGGGCCAGCACGCGCAGCTGAGCAGCGCTGGCCTTGCCGAGCCGGACCAGGTCCTCACCGTTGTCGTCGAGGAAGGTGCGAGCACTGTCGGAGAAGGACGAGACGTCCGTGAAGAACGCGCGCAGCTGTGCCTCACGCCCCTCCACGGTCTGCGACGTCGTGATCGTGTTGTCGAGGATCTGCGCCACCTCGGGCAGGATTTCGGAGTAGGTGTCGGCCACCTGGGTGGTCAGCCTGAAATCCTCCACGATGTCGGGGATCTGTGGGTTGATCCGCTTGAGGTACGCATCGACGGTCTCCAGGTTCTCGCCGAGCTGGTCACCGCGCCCTTCGAGGGCAGTCGCCAGCGCGTTGAGGGTCATGTTGAGCTCCGCCGGCTGAACCGTCGTCAGCAGCGGATAGAGGTCGTTGAGCACCTGCTCGACCTCAGTGCTGATATCGGTGCGGGGGATGACCGTGGCGGACGTGATGTGCTCCGGGGACGGATCCTCGGGAATGATCAGGGAGACGTACTTCTCGCCGAACAGCGTCTTGGGGACGATGGACCCGGTGACGTTCTCGGGGATGTCCTCTTCCTCGCCCTTGAAGATGCCCAACGTGATCTCGGCGCCGTTGGTGGTCGACTCGGTGTCGAGGACCTCACCCACGATGACGCCACGGATCTTGACATCGGCTCGCTCGGGCAGGTTGAGGCCGATGTTCGTGGTCCGGAGGGCGACCTTCTCGTAGTCGGTGAACTTCTTGGTGAAGATCGCATTGGTCAGCCAGACCGCGCCCACCAGCATGGCGAGGAAGACGATGCCCAGCACCCTGGGTCGGAAAATAGAGCTCACGCAGCTACCCGGCCAATCTGACGGTCGTCGTGGTGCCCCAGATGCTCATGGACAGCAGCAGGTCGACGACGTTGATGGCAACGATGCTCGTGCGGACCGCATGACCCACCGCCACGCCCACTCCTGCGGGGCCGCCCGAAGCGGTGTAGCCGTGGTAGCAGTGGATCAGGATCACCAGGATGGCGAAGACCAGGACCTTCCCGAAGGACCACAGGACGTCGCCGGGCGGCAGGAACTTGTTGAACGTGTCGTCGTAGGTGCCCGCGCTCTGCCCGAAGAACTGAGTGACCACCAGTCTGCTGGCGAAGTACGACGACAGCAGACCGACGACGTACAGCGGCACGATCGCGACCAGGCCGGCGATGATCCGGGTGGTCACCAGGAACGGCAGCGACGGGACTGCCATCACCTCGAGCGCGTCGACCTCCTCGGAGATCCGCATGGCTCCGAGCTGTGCGGTGAAGCCGCAGCCGACTGTCGCGGCCAACCCGATGCCGGCAACAAGGGGCGCGATCTCGCGGGTGTTGAAGTAGGCGGAGACGAAACCTGCGAAGTTGGCCGTGCCGAGCTGGTTGAGCGCGGCGTAGCCCTGCAGCCCCACCTCGGTGCCGGTGAAGAAGCAGAGGCCGACGATGACGCCGACCGTGCCGCCGATGACGGCGAGCGAGCCGGAGCCCAGCGTGACCTCCGCCAGCAGGCGGAGGATCTCCTTCTTGTAACGACGCAGGGTGCGCGGAGTCCAAGCAAGGGCGCGCACGTAGAACGACAGCTCGTCGCCGAGCCTGTCGAGCATCTTGAGTGGCCGCTCGTAGACGGCCTTCATCCCGGACACGTCGTCAACCTGTCTTTGGAGGCACGAGCTGGAAGTAGATCGCGCTCATGATGAAGTTGACGAGGAACAACAGCATGAACGTGATGACGACGGACTCGTTGACCGCGTCACCCACGCCCTTCGGGCCGCCCTTGGCATTCATGCCCTTGTAGGAAGCGACGACCGCCGCGATCAGCCCGAACACCAGTGCTTTGGCCATGCCTTGCCAGAGGTCTGGTAACTGTGCGAGCGCGGTAAAGCTCGATAAATAAGCCCCTGGTGTGCCGTCTTGTAGGACGACGTTGAAGACGTAGCCGCCGGCAACACCCACAACACTGACCAGGCCGTTGAGAAACACCGCGACGAGCATGCAGGCCAGCACGCGGGGGACGACGAGCCGCTGAATCGGGTCGATACCGAGCACCATCATGGCGTCGAGCTCTTCACGGATCTTTCGCGCACCGAGGTCAGCCGCGATGGCCGAACCACCGGCGCCGGCGATGAGCAGCGCAGTGGCGATCGGCCCTGCCTCGCGAACCACTGCGAGCACCGAGGCAGAGCCGGTGAACGACTGGGCACCGAACTGCTTGATCAGGCCACCTACCTGCAGCGCGATGACGGCACCGAAGGGGATCGCGACCAGGGCGGTCGGGATGATGGTGACGGACGCGATGAACCAAGCCTGCTGCAGGAACTCGCGCAGCTGGAAGGGTCGCTTAAACAGGTTGCGCCCTACGTCAAGACCGAAGGCAAAGAGCTTGCCCGCAGTCCCGACAGGAGCCAGAACCCGTGTCGCCGTCGAAGTTGCCACCGATACCTTCCTCGCTCAGGAACCGGGCGCCATGGACATTTTGTCCTCGAATGATCCGGGCGGAGGCGTGACCCCGTTGTCACGGCACCACGCTCCGGCCTCCCGCTGGCTGCGCCGCGGGATTCCGTTGGAAGGCTCGAGCTGCATCGGGATCGACGGGAGAGGCGGCATCTCGATGTCCTTTTCCGCCTCGAGCTCGTCGGCGTCCTTCTCCTCCGACATGCCGATGGGGCCGACGGTCTGAGCGTTCAGGAACTGACGGACCACCGGCTCCTGCGAGCTGAGCAGCATCTCGCGAGGACCAAACATCGCCAGGTGCTTGTGGTAGAGCAGACCGATGTTGTCAGGCACCGTGCGGGCGGTGTTGATGTCGTGGGTCACGATCAAGAACGTCGCGTCGATCTGCGCGTTCAAGTCGATGAACAGCTGGTTGATGAACGAAGTACGCACCGGGTCCAGGCCCGAGTCGGGTTCGTCGACGAGCAGGATCTCTGGATCGAGCACCAGGGCCCTGGCCAAGCCGGCGCGCTTGCGCATACCGCCCGAGATTTCTCCGGGGAGCTTGTCCTCGGCGCCGAGCAGGCCGACCAGGTCCATCTTCTCCATGACCACGTCACGAATTTCGGACTCGGACTTCTTGGTGTGCTCGCGCAGGGGGAAGGCGACGTTGTCGTAGAGGTTCATGGAACCGAACATGGCGCCGTCCTGGAACAGGACACCGAACAGCTTGCGGATCTCGTAGAGCTCCTTCTCGGAGCAGGTCGCGATGTCGGTGCCCTCGATCATGATCGAACCCTTGTCGGGCTTCAGCAGTCCGATCAGCGCCTTGAGGAACACGGACTTTCCGGTGCCCGAGGGGCCGAGCATGACGGAGACCTCGCCGGCCGGGATGGTCAGCGTGACGTCACCCCAGATGAGCTGTTTGCCGAAGGACTTGGAAAGGTCTTCGACCTTGATCTCCACACCCATGCTGTTTCCTCCCACGACCGCGGCTCGTCGACCAGGTCCAGATTAAGTGTGGCGGTGCACACATCCCACTGATGAGTAACAACTGCGCTACCGCGGCGAGGTTACGCACATTTGAGTCTCACGTCACGCTCTGACGCCTACCGAGATCGAGCCGTGACACACGGCGCACAACCTGCTATCCCCGGTGACACGACAAAGAGCGGCCCCCCGGCGTACCGGGGAGCCGCTCTTGCGGTGGAACAGGCGCTGATCGAGCAGGCAAGGAGCCGGCCGATCAGCAATGAGTCACTTGACGGTGACGGTGGCGCCGGCAGCCTCGAGGGCTTCCTTCGCCTTCTCGGCCGCGTCCTTCGCGACGCCTTCGAGGATCGGCTTGGGGGCGGCCTCGACCAGGTCCTTGGCCTCCTTGAGGCCGAGGGACGTGAGCGCGCGCACCTCCTTGATGACGTTGATCTTCTTGTCGCCGGCAGCCTCGAGGATGACGTCGAAGCTGTCCTGCGCGGCAGCCTCGTCCCCGCCGGCAGCGGCGCCGCCAGCGGCCGGTGCGGCGGAAACCGCGACCGGAGCAGCGGCGGTCACGCCGAAGGTCTCCTCGAACTGCTTCACGAACTCCGAGAGCTCGATCAGCGTCATCTCTTTGAACGCGTCGAGCAGCTCGCCGGTGCTGAGCTTCGCCATGGTGGCGTTTCCTTCCATTCGCATGTGCCCGCCGCCGGTTAGCGGGGGCCGGTTCCGTTATTTCAGGTGGTGTACGTCGGCCTGGGTCAGGCCTCGGTGGTTTCGCCCTCGTCGGAAACCTCGGCGGCGGGCTCCTCAGTGGGAACCTCCTCCGCCGCGGTCTCGTCAGCGGGGGCCTCGACCGCGGGCTCCTCGGGGGAGTCCTCGGCCGGTGCCTCCTCGGCGGCCACCGGCTCGGAGACAGACTCCGTGCCAGCACCACCTGCGAGGATCGTGGGGTCCTGCTCGGCCTTCGCCTGCAGCGCGCCGGCGAGCCGGGCAGCCTGGGCGAGGGGGGCGTTGAGCAGGTAGACGGCCTGGCTGAGCGAAGCGAGCATGGCGCCCGCCAGCTTGCCGAGCAACACCTCGCGGGACTCGAGGTTCGCCAGCTTGGCGATCTCGTTCGCGTCGAGCGGCTGGCCGTCGAGGATGCCACCCTTGATGACCAGGGTGGGGTTGGCCTTGGCAAAGTCACGCAGACCCTTGGCCGCCTCGACGACGTCGCCATTGATGAAGGCGATCGCGGTCGGACCGGTCAACAGGTCGTCGAAGCCGTCGATGCCCGCCTCCTTGGCGGCGAGCTTGGCCAGCGTGTTCTTGACCACGGCGTAGCTTGCGTTCACACCGAGGGAGCGACGAAGTTCCTGCAGCTCCTTGACGGTGAGACCGCGGTACTCGGTCAGCACGGCACCGGCGGCGTCGTTGAACGACTCGACGATCTCCGCGACGGCGGCCTGCTTGTCTGCCCGCGCCATGGGTCTCCTTCCGAAACATCTCTGAGGGAGACCGCCGCATCCGGTGCCCCCGGAATGACGAACGCCCTGAGCGCAAGGCTCAGGGCGTCTGACTTCTGCAACGGCGTACGTCGCGGGTCACGCTCTGTCCCCTGCGCAGGTCGTCCGCTTTTCTCCGGCGGAACTTTCGGTCGAGCTGCTGTTGCAGCATGACAACCGGCGGTCTCTGGTTACGAGTAGAAGCGTACGGGTCAGCCTCGCCCGTCGCCAAATCCTGGCTAGTACGGGCAACGCCCCGGTCACCAAGAGGTGACCGGGGCGCTGAACAGCAAAGGTGACTCAGGCTTGGCCCTCGTCCTCCGCCGCAACGTTCTTCACCCGGTTGGGGTCAACCTGGACACCGGGGCCCATCGTCGTGGAAACGGTGACCTTCTTCAGGTAGCGCCCCTTGGAGCTGGACGGCTTGAGCCGCAGGACCTCTTCGAGAGCCGCGGCGTAGTTCTCGGCCAGCTGGGCCTCGGAGAACGACGCCTTGCCGATGATGAAGTGCAGGTTGGAGTGGCGGTCGACGCGGAACTCGATCTTGCCGCCCTTGATGTCCGCAACCGCCTTGGCCGGGTCGGGGGTGACGGTGCCGGTCTTCGGGTTCGGCATCAGGCCGCGGGGACCGAGCACGCGGCCGAGGCGGCCCACCTTGCCCATCATGTCGGGGGTCGCGACGACGGCGTCGAACTCGAGCCATCCACCGTTGACCTTCTCGACCAGCTCGTCACCACCGACGACGTCGGCGCCGGCCTCGCGGGCGGCTTCGGCCTTGTCGCCGACGGCGAAGACGAGGACGCGAGAGGTCTTGCCGGTGCCGTGGGGCAGGTTGACGGTGCCGCGAATCATCTGGTCGGCCTTGCGCGGGTCGACCCCGAGGCGCATCACGACGTCAACGGTCTCGTCGAACTTCTTCTTGCTACCGGCCTTGGCGATCTTGATCGCGGCCAGTGGCGCGTACAGCTCGTCCTTGTTGAAGGAGTCGGCCGCCGCGCGGTAGGTCTTGCTGCGCTGCATGTCTGGTTCTCTTTTCTTCCAGTCGTGGTCTAGGTGAGCCAGCGCGGCTCTGCCACTGAGGTGGTTCGAAACTGATGAGGGAGTGCTACTCCGTGGAGACACCCATGGAACGGGCGGTGCCCTCGACGATCTTCATCGCTGCTTCCACGTCGTTGGCGTTGAGGTCGGGCAGCTTCGTCTCAGCGATCTCGCGAACCTGAGCCTTGGTCAGCTTGCCGACCTTCTCCTTGTGCGGGACTCCGGAGCCCTTCGAGAGCCCGGCAGCCTTCTTGATCAGCTCGGCAGCCGGGGGGGTCTTGGTGATGAAGTCGAACGTGCGGTCCTCGTAGATGGTGATCTCGACGGGGATGACGTTGCCGCGCATGGACTCGGTCTGGGCGTTGTACGCCTTGCAGAAGTCCATGATGTTGACGCCGTGCGGGCCGAGGGCCGTACCGACGGGGGGAGCCGGGGTCGCAGCCCCGGCCTGGAGCTGCACCTTGACGAGTGCAGCGACCTTCTTCTTGGGAGGCATCTTCGTAGTTCTCTTTCTCTCTCGTGGTCATGACGAGGACGAGTGCCGCCCTCTGCCACCTGGTGTTGCGGTTGTGTTGCTGCTTCAGACCTTCTGGATCTGGCTGAAGCTCAGCTCGACCGGAGTTTCCCGGCCGAAGATCTCGACGAGGGCCTTGACCCTCTGCGACTCCGCGTTGATCTCGGTGATCGTCGCGTGGAGTGTGGCGAACGGACCGTCGACGACCATGACCGAGTCGGACACATCGAAGTCGGCGACCTCGATCTGCTTCTTCGCGGTCGTGCCTCCACCGGAGGTCGAGGTGCCGGCTGCTGCCGCCTCGGCCTCGGCCGTAGCCACCACGGCAGGGGCGAGCATGTTCTCGACCTCATCCATGGTCAACGGCACCGGCTGGTGCAGGTGACCGACGAAACCGGTCACCGACGGCGTGTGGCGGACGGCGGACCAGGACTCGTCGGTGAGGTCCATCCGGACCAGGACGTAACCCGGTAGCGAGGGCTTGCTGCGCGTGCGACGCTGGCCGTTCTTGATCTCGACGACGTCCTCGATGGGGACCACGATCTCGTGGATGTAGTCCTCCATGTTCAGCGACGTCCGGCGGTTCTCGAGGTTGGCCTTCACCCTGTTCTCCATGCCGGAGTAGGTGTGGACCACGAACCAGTCGCCCGGCTTCGCCCATAGCTCACGACGGAATGCTTCGAGAGGGTCGTTCTCGTCTGGCTCGGCGGCCTCGCCGTCGGCGGGCCCGTCGGACTCGTCGACCGGCTCCTGGGCGACCTCGTCGGCGGCCTCCTCGGCGCCGGCCACGACCTCGGCGACCGGCTCCTCGGTCGGAGCGTCGTCGGATGACTCGTCATCGACGGCTACCTCCGCGGGTGCGGTGCCTTCCGGGGCGCCTTCGGTCGCCTCGACGAGCGCCTCGTCGACGGGCTCGTCGACCGACGTCTCCGTGTCCACGGGGTCGACGGGGTCGATGGTGTGCTCCTCGACCTCGGAGGGAATCTCCTGGTCGTGCTGCTCCGACACGTGCTGCTCCATCAGTTGCTGTTACGGGGTAGGCGGGCCGAGCGGCCATGCCTACAAGGACCTACGGGGTTACGTCTGGCTCGGGCCTGTGAAGATCTCGAAGGCCAGCTTGCCGAAGCCCAGGTCGAGCATCGAGATAAGCGCCATCATGAAGACCACGAACACCATGATCACGATGAAATAGGTGATCAGCTGTTCCTGGGTCGGGTAGACCACCTTGCGCAGCTCAGCGACCACCTGGCGGTAGTACGTCGGGATGCTGGTGCGCTTGTGCCCGTCGCTGGTCTTGCCGTCCTTGGGACCGCGGACCGCGCTGCTGTCCGACACAGCCGTTCACCTCTCGTCGTGGCTCTCGTTAGTGGATGTTCGTCTTCCTGCAGGGCACGAGGGACTTGAACCCCCAACCTTCGGTTTTGGAGACCGATGCTCTGCCAGTTGAGCTAGTGCCCTCCGATGTCCTCCGCCCGGGCCAGCCCGACTTCTGGGCATGGCAAAGCCTTTGGGAATCCACCAAAACGGGAGTCTACGGCCTTCTCGAAGGCCGAGTCCAAACGGATGACGACCAGCACGACCGTGAGGACACCCGGGCAAGCCAAACCTGGGTGAGAACGTCTTCTGGGCACGCCTACGATGGCAGACATGTCGGAGCCCCCAGCAACCACAACCGCCAGCACCCCGCGAGACCGTCGGGTTTCCAGCCGGATCGGCGCCATCGCCGAGTCGGCGACGCTCAAGGTCGACGCCAAGGCCAAGGCGCTGAAGGCGGACGGTCGACCGGTGATCGGGTTCGGTGCCGGCGAACCGGACTTCCCGACGCCCGACTACATCGTCGATGCGGCCGTTGCGGCGTGCAAGGAACCCAAGAACCACCGGTACACACCTGCTGGTGGGCTGCCCGAGCTGAAGAAGGCGATCGCCGCCAAGACCAAGCGTGACAGCGGCCTGGACGTCGAACCGGCCCAGGTGCTGGTCACCAACGGCGGCAAACAGGCCATCTACGCGGCCTTCGCCGCCATGATCGACCCCGGCGACGAGGTGATCGTCCCCGCGCCCTACTGGACGACGTACCCAGAAGCGATCCAGCTTGCCGGCGGCGTGCCGGTCGAGGTGCTGGCCGATGAGACCCAGGACTACAAGGTGACCGTCGAGCAGCTCGAGGCGGCCCGTACCGAGCGCACCAAGGTGCTGCTCTTCGTCTCGCCGTCCAACCCCACCGGGTCGGTCTACACCTCCGAAGAGATCCGGGCCATCGGTCAGTGGGTCGAGGACCACGACCTGTGGGTGCTGACCGATGAGATCTACGAGCACCTCGTCTATGACGGCGTGGAGACCGGCTCGATGCCGGTGCTCTGCCCGTACCTGCAGGACAACTGCGTCGTGGTCAACGGCGTGGCCAAGACCTATGCCATGACCGGCTGGCGGGTTGGCTGGATGATCGGTCCGAAAGACTTGGTCAAGGCGGCCACCAATCTCCAGTCGCATGCCACCTCCAACGTCGCCAATGTGTCGCAACGCGCCGCGATCGCCGCTGTGGAGGGGGACCTGACCGCCGTCGACGAGATGAAGGCAGCCTTCGACCGACGACGCAAGACCATCGTCTCCATGCTCAACGAGATCGAGGGCGTGGTCTGCCCGACTCCCACGGGCGCGTTCTATGCCTACCCGTCCGTGAAGGGCCTGCTTGGTAGGGAGCACGACGGCCAGCGGATCGACACCAGCGCAGAGCTCGCCGAGTTCATCTTGGACACCGCAGAGGTGGCAGTGGTCCCGGGCGAGGCGTTCGGGTCCCCTGGCTACCTGCGCTTGTCGTACGCGCTCGGTGACGACGACCTCGTCGAGGGGATCACCCGGCTCCAGAAACTGTTCACCTGAGGTCTTCAGGGCTCGTCGCTGACGCTCCTCACACCTCCACCTCCGAGATGGAACACCGAGACCTACGCCAGCTGCCCAAGGCCCACCTGCACCTCCACTTCACCGGCTCGATGCGGCACACGACGCTGCTCGAGCTCGCCGAGCGAGACGGCATCGCCCTGCCGGACTCGCTGGTCGAGGAGTGGCCGCCGAAGCTGCGGGCGACCGATGAGAAGGGCTGGTTCCGTTTTCAGCGCCTCTACGACGTCGCCAGGTCGGTGCTTCGCACCGAGGCCGACGTGCGCCGGTTGGTGCTGGAGGCCGCGCAGGACGACGTACGCGATGGCGGGCGCTGGCTGGAGATCCAGGTCGACCCGAGCGGGTACGCCGCCAAGTTCAACGGCATCACCGCCTTCACCGACCTGGTGCTCGACGCGGTGCGCGACGCCGAACAGCGCACCGGGCTCGGCATGGCGGTGGTGATCGCTGCCAACCGCACCCGCCATCAGCTCGATGCCCGCACGCTGGCCCGACTGGCGGCGCAGTACGTCGGCCGCGGCGTGGTCGGGTTCGGGCTCTCCAACGACGAGCGGCGAGGGGTGACTGCAGAGTTCGCCGGCGCCTTCGCGATCGCCGAGCGGGCCGGCCTGATGCTCACCCCGCACGGCGGGGAGCTGGTCGGCCCCGACAGCATCCGCACCTGTCTCGACGTGCTGCACGCGGACCGCCTCGGCCACGGCGTACGCGCTGTCGAGGACGCTGAGCTGCTGGACCGCATCGTGCAGGCAGGGGTTGCGCTCGAGGTGTGTCCCGTCTCCAACGTGGCGCTAGGTGTCTACTCCGACCTGACCTCGGTGCCGCTGCCGACGCTGCTCGACGCCGGCGCGACCGTCGCGCTGGGCGCCGACGACCCACTGCTCTTCGGCTCGCGCCTTGCTGCGCAGTACGCCACCATGCGCGCCGCCCACGACCTCTCCGACGCAACGCTTGCGGAGCTGGCGCGGATGTCGGTGCGGGCGTCGCGCGCCCCAGAAGACACGAAGTCCGGCGTGATCGCCGACATCGACGCCTGGCTCGCTGCGGGACCTGGGACCATGGCGTCATGAGCGGACCCAATCCCGAGGAGACACCGGGACAGCAGCCGAGCTGGGAGACCTACCAGCAGCCGTCGGCCGCGTCGTACCCCCTGCCGCCCGACGGCCAGTCGCCCTACGGTCAGCCCCAGCCCGGGCAGGCCCCGTACGCTGCTGCGCAGCCTGGCTGGTCGCCCTACGGCCAGGCCCTGATCCCGCACCCGCAAGCCACCTCCGCGATGATCCTGGGCATCGTCGCGCTTGCCGGCACGTTCGTCTGCGGCGTCCTGTGCGTGCTCGGTCCGTTTGCGTGGGCAAAGGCCGCGAGGGTGCGGCGGGAGATCGACGCCGAGCCCCAGCGGTGGAGTGGGCGCGGCGAGGCCACTGCCGGCTATGTGATGGGGATCGTCACCACGGTCCTGATGATCCTGGCAGTGCTTGGCCTGATCGCCATGATTGCGATCTTCGCCGGCAGCGCCAGCACTATCTAGATGAGCCCAGAGTGAGCCCCCAGTGAGCCCAGAATGAACTCAGAATTGCTCAGAGGGAGCAGCCGACCAGCATCGGCTCGTTGACCAAGGCGATGTCGTACGCCGCTTGCACGCCGTCGCGGAGCTCGCGGGCCAGGATTATTAGGGCCTCGGTGGTGCCGAGACCGCGGTTGGTCAGGGCCAGCGTGTGTTTGGTCGAGAGCGCCACCCCGTCGTTGCCGTAACCCTTGGCGAAGCCCGCATGCTCGATCAGCCAAGCCGCGCTCGTCTTGACGCCGCTTTCGGTCGGCCAGGCGGGCGCGCCTTCCGGCACCTGCTCGGGGGCTATCACTGGGTTGGTGAAGAACGACCCTGCGCTCCAGGTGTCGTGGTCGGCGGCATCGAGCACCATGCCCTTGCTCCGACGCAGGCCGAGCACGGCCTCACGTACCTCGGCGGCAGGCGCGCGCTGACCGACCTCGACCCCGAGGGTGCGAGCCAGCTCGGCGTAGGTGACAGGGGCGCCGAGGTCGCCCTGACGGAACTGAAAGGTCACGTCGAGCACGACGTGACGCCCGGGGTCGAGCTTGAACCGGGAGGTCCGGTATCCGAACCCACAGTCACTGTTCGCAAACGTGCGGACCCGGTTGAGCTCGCGATCCCAGACCCGGACCGACGCGATGGTCTGGGCGACCTCCTGGCCGTAGGCGCCGACGTTCTGGATGGGCGTGGCTCCGACCAGACCGGGGATCCCGGCGAGGGCCTCGATGCCGACCCACTGACGATCGACCGCGCTGGCGACGAGCTCGTCCCAGGACTCACCGGCCGCGACGGTGACCATCACTCCCCCGCAGGACGGGTCGAGATCGTCGAGGTCGGCGCTCACGCCGAGAGTTGCCACCTTCAGCGCAGTGCCACGGAATCCCTCGTCTGCGACCACCAGGTTGCTGCCGCCGCCGAGCACCAGGAGCGCCTCGCCGGCCCCATCAGCGGCAGACACCGCCTCGACCAGCGCGTCCTCGGTGCGCGCCGTCACGAACCGATCCGCGGGACCACCGAGCCGCAGGGTGGTGTGCTCGGCGAGTGACTCAGGCACGGACAACGGCCTTGGGCATGCCGAGCACCTTCTGACCGGCACAGGTGACCGTCATCGCAATGGTGGTGAGGCTGTCGTCAGTGCCCTTCACCTCACCGGCGACCTCGATCTCGACGGCGCCGACGGCAGGCACGACGACCGGCTGGGTGAACTTGCAGCCGAGGCTGACCACCTCGGCTCCCGGGAACCACTCGCCGACGGCCCGCGCGGCGAGCGCCATCGTGTACATGCCGTGCGCGATCACGCCGGGGAGCCCGACGCTGGTCGCGACGGCTTCGTCCTGGTGGATGGGGTTGTGGTCCCCGCTCGCCTCGGCATACCGCACCAGGTCGGTGCGGGTGATCGGGTAGGTATGCGTAGCCAGGCTCATGCGTGCGACTCCCTGTGCACCAGGGTCGCGCCGGCAGTGCACACCACCACCCCGTCTGGGTCGGTGATCTCGCTGATCGTGTTGATGATGTCGGCGCCCCCGATCTGCCGAACGCCGGAGACGGTCAACGTCGCGGAGAGCACGTCGCCGGGGACGATCGGACGTGCGTAGGCGAACTTCTGCTCACCGTGAACGATCCGGAAGAGGTCGACCGCCTCGGCTTCGAGGAAGACATTCATGGCGTCAAAGGCCATCACGATCGGGAACGTCGCGGGAGCCGGACCCCCGTCGTAGGTGCTCCCCGTGGCGGCCGCGAACTCACGCAGCTTGTCTTCGGACACCGCATAGGGTCGAGTGGGTGGAAAGGTGCGGCCGACGAGCGACTGGTCGACTGGCATGCCACCAACCTAGACGACCGTGGCTGGCCTACGTGGTCGCGCTCCTCCTCCTCGGCTCGGGCTGCACCGGCTCGGCCGACGAGGCCGATCGGGATCAGGACCGGCCTCGCGAAACGCGCAACCAGGACGCCTGCGGTCCCCCTGCCTTCGCTGATGTGCGTGGCCGCACACCCCGCTACCTGAAGCGGCGGATCGACACGTTCCCCAACGACCAGGCGATGTGTGCGGGGTTGTGGTTGCCGCGCGCCCAGGCGAACTTCACGCCGCAGGGCCTCGCCATCGACGGGCCCTTCGCCCTCGTCAGCGGGTACGACGGCGGTGGCGGCCTCGGCACTCGGTTCTGCCGCGTGCAACGGGTCCACCTGAAGTCGGGGCGACTCGTCAGTGAGGTGGGGCCGGTCGAGGGTGCGGTGGGCTCGCGGCCACCCGTCGTGTGCCGGCATGGAGGCGGGCTGCTGCTCGACGACCACGGGCTGTGGCTCGTCGAGACCGGCCGGCTGTGGCTGCTCGATCCCGCCACCCTCGCGGTGGAGCGGGCTTGGGCGCTGATCGCACCGGTGCGCGGCTCGTTCGCGGTGCACGACGACCAGGGACGTCTCGGCCTGGGCGGCTTCCGGCGGGGCGGACCCTCTCGGATGTTCTGGTTCGAGCCGGAGGACGTGCTCGCCGGTGACGTCCTCGACCTGACCGAGGCAGCCTCCACGGACCTGCAGCGGGTGCCTGCCTGGGCCCAGGGTGCCGTCTGGGGCGACCTCGGGCCGGGGCCGGCCGGCGTCTGGTTTGCCACCTCCACGACGTACTGCGGGGTGCTGGTGGGCCCACGCGGTCTGCGCCGAGGATTCTTGCCGGGAGCCGAGGGGCTCTACCGGCGGCACCACGACGTGTTGTGGGCTCTCAGCGAGTCGGCCACCCGCCCGTACCAGCTCCAAAGCGGCCGACCGGTGGTGCCGATGCTGGCCGGCTTCGACATCTCGCAGGGAATTGGCGGCTGGTCACGACCGGCCTGCACCCCCGGAAGATAGCGCTGACCCGCCAGAAGGTCTTCTGACGGGTCAACCTGGAAAGCGCTGGGTCAGCGGGTTTCCTTGTGCTCGGTGTGCTTGCGGCAGCGGGGGCAGAACTTCGACAGCTCGAGACGGTCGGGGTCGTTGCGGCGGTTCTTCTTGGTGATGTAGTTGCGCTCCTTGCAGTCCACGCACGCGAGCGTGATCTTGGGGCGAACGTCGGAGCTCTTGCTGGCCACGGGAAGTCCTTCTGCTGGAAAGTTTCTGATTCTTGTCGCTGGGCTGTAGCGGGGGCGGGACTCGAACCCGCGACACCACGATTATGAGCCGTGTGCTCTAACCACCTGAGCTACCCCGCCAAGAGTAGGTGCAGATCCGCACCAGAGCCCCTTTACGGAATCGAACCGTAGACCTTCTCCTTACCATGGAGACGCTCTGCCGACTGAGCTAAAGGGGCAACGACGGAGAACGATACACAGGGGGATCGAGGATCGAGAAATCGGTTCGCGGCGCTCGATTTCCCCCGTCTGACCAGGCTGTCCAGCCGATCAGCAGGTGGCAAGGATCTCGCCGTGCAGCAGCGCGATCCAGCCATCTGGGTCGCCGGTCCAGGCGCGCCACGCAGCTGAGATGGCCTCCAGCTCCGCACGGGTGGACAGACCGTCGGCGAGCAGCTGGTCGGAGAGCGCAGAGGTGACGATACGGTCGGCCCACATGCCGCCCCAGTAGGCCCGATCGGCGGCGTCAGTGAAGCACCACGTGCTCGCGGTCGCAGTCACCTGCTCGAAGCCGGCCTCGCGTGCCCAGGCCTTCAGCCGGCGCCCCGCGTCCGGCTCACCACCGTTGGCCCGCGCCGCCGCCTGGTAGACCTCCATCCAGCGATCAAGCTCGGCGTGCTGCGGATGCCAGGCGAAGGCCCGGTAGTCGCTGTCACGGACCGCCACCACACCACCGGGCCGGCACACGCGGCGCATCTCGCGCAGCGCCTGCACCGGGTCGGCGACGTGCTGCAACACCTGATGGGCGTGCACGACGTCGAACGAGTCGTCGGGCATGTCGAGCGCGTGCACATCGCCAACCACGAAGTCAGCCGCGATACCGCGGCTGCCGAGCTCGGCGCGGCTGAGCGCCAGCGCGTCGTCGCTCGTCTCGAGGGCCGTGACCCGTCCGGGCTTGACGCATTCGGCCAGGTCAGCGGTGATCGTGCCCGGGCCGGCGCCGATGTCGAGCAACCGCTGGCCCCGGCGCAGCCGCGGGAGCAGGTACGCCGCGGAGTTCTCCGCCGTTCGCCAGCGATGCGACCGAAGCACCGCCTCGGAGTGCCCATGGGTGTACTTCGGTGCCGCGGTCACGGTGCGGTGATCTTGGCGAACGGCGCAGCTTCCTCGAGCTCGAAGGCCAGCTCCAGCAGCAGCGCCTCGCGGCCCGCTCCCGCGGCAAACATCATCCCCATGGGCAGCCCACCGGACGTCGTCGCCAGCGGAAGCGAGATCGCGGGATCACCGGAAATGTTCTGGAACGGAGTGAAGGCCACCCAGTCGAGCAGCCCCTCCAGGATGGTGTCGTAGTCCTGCGTCGGATCGAGGTGGCCGACCCGCGGGGTCTCGTGAGCGAGCGTCGGCGTGAGGGCGACGTCGTACCGCTGGTAGTAGGCCTCCGCTGCGCCCGAAGCGCGCTTCAGCCGTCGGATGGCTCCGGGGATCCGGTGCAGGTTGCGCTGGGCGTGGGCGGCCAGCCCCAGGGTGAGGTTGTCGTGGCGGCCCTTGTCGAACGTGCGCCCATGGGCGCGTCGGCCGGTGCGGATCAGAAACATCGCGGTCATCGCCCAATAGAGCAGGAAGTCGTCGGGGAAGGTCTCGGAGACGGGAGCGTCCGCCTCGACCAGGGTGTGACCCATCTCCTCGAGCAGCCGGGCAGTCTTCATGGTGAGGTCGGTGACCTCGGGATCGGCGCCCCGGCCGACGCCCGACGTGTGCACGCCGATCCGGAGCCGCTTGCGACCCGGCCGGGTGATGTCACCAACGGGAGGCAGAGCGAGTGCGCGATAGACCTTTTCTGTCTCGCGGAAGAACGCCGCGGTGTCCCGCACCGAGCGGCTGACGATGCCGTCCGAGACGATCCGGATCGGCTGGTCACGCATCATCTTGTCCTGGGCGAGCCGGTCGCGCGTCGGCTTGAGCCCGACCAACCCGTTGACCGATGCGGGGATCCGGATCGATCCGCCGCCGTCGTTGGCGTGGGCGACCGGAACCGCGCCTGCGGCGACCATCGCGGCTGAGCCGGCCGAGCTCGCTCCCGCGATGTGGTCGGTGTTCCACGGCGTACGAACCGCGCCCAGGCGAGGGTGCTCGGCCGCCGCGCTGTAGCCGTACTCGGAGAGCTGGCTCTTGCCGAGCGGGATCAGCCCGGTCGCCAAGAACATCCGGGCAAAGTCGCCATCCTTCTTGGCCGGGTGGCCGACCCACGAGTCGGCCCCCTGCATGGTCGGCATGCCGGCCACGTCGACGTTGTCCTTGACCAGCGTCGGTACGCCGGCGAAGTAGCCGCCGCGGGGGTCGCGTGCCTCGGCGCGGGCGCGGTCGTAGGCGGTGAATGCCATGCCGTTGAGCTGGGGCTCGACCTGCTGCACGCGAGCGATCGAGGCGTCGACCACCTCCCGCACCGAGACCTTGCCTGCGTGCAGGGCCTCGACCAGCCCCACCGCATCGAGATCACCGAGGGCGTCGTCACCGAAAGCATGCACACGGGTCATGGGCTCAAAGTTACCGGCGAGGAACCGCCGCGGCGCCGGGGCTCACGATGTGGCCGCCGATCCGGTGTTGTGGTCCGGGTCATGAGGCGGTGGCGGTTGGGGCGGTCGCTAGAGCAGCAGGGCGACCAGCACGGGCACAGCCAGGCTTACTGCAACGGCAGTCAACCCCATCGAGAGTCCAGCGAAAGCGCCCTCGGTCTCGTCGTCGTGCAGCATCCGAGAGGCGCCGATGCCGTGGGAGACCGCGCCCTGTGCGAGGCCCCGGGCGAGATGGCTGCGCACTCGGAGCAGGGTGAGCACCCGGGGTCCGGCCACCGCTCCGAGGATGCCGGCGATGATGGCCAGCACCGCGGCGAGAGGAGCGATCGCGTCGGCTCGTTCGGCGATTGCGATCGCGACTGGCGTCGTTGCCGCCTTGGGGGCCAGCGTCCGCGCGAGCAGCTCGTCGCCGCCGAACGCCCGCACCAGCACGATGGCACTACCGACGGAGACCACCGCCCCTAGGGCGATGGCGGCCAGCAGTGGGAGCACGTGACCGGCGAGGTGGTGGGCGTTGCGATGCAGCGGAACCGCGAGCGCCACCGTGGCCGGGCCGAGCAGGAACGCAATCAGCTCAGTGCCAGACCGGTAGTCCGCGTAGTCGATGTCCAACAGGGTGATGACCGGGGCGATGATCACGATCGCGACCAGGACCGGCTGTGCCAGCGAGTGACCTCCGGTGCGGTCGCGGAGCTCGCGGCCCACGCGGTACGCCGCCAGCGTGAGCAGCAGGAAGAACACCGGTGAGTGGATCGCCCAGTCCCACGTCTCCTCCAGCCGACTCATGGGTTGTCGCCAACCTCGTGGCGCGGGCGGACCAGCAGGGTGACGGTCCAGCCGACGACGGCCAGTCCGAGCAGCCAGGAGACCGAGACAGCAACCGCGATGGGCAGCGCCTCGTCGCGCAACGTCGCTGTGTAGGCGACCACTCCGACACCTGCCGGCACGAACATCAGCTGCAGGTGCCGCAACAGGCCGTCACCGGCCCGGACCACCGTGGCGTCGTCACCGACGCGGCGTACGCGAAGCAGGACGAAGAGGAGCAGCATCCCGAGCACCGGCCCGGGCACCGGCACACCGGTCAGTCGGACCAGCACCTCACCTACGAGCTGGCAGGCCAGCAGCCAAGTCAGTCCGGTGATCACACCGGACATGGTCGCCTACGTGGGGGTCAGCTGCCGCGGCGGTGGCAGCCCACGAGATGCGGGTCGAAGATGCCGATCGCCTCCATCAGGGCATACATGGTCGTCGGCCCGACGAACGCGAAGCCCTTCTTCTTCAGTGCCTTCGACAGCGCTACCGACTCAGCCGAGGTTGTCTCCATGTCGTCGGTCACGTGCCAGGTCGGCGACTCGTCTGGAGCGAAGGAGGACACGAATGCCTCCAGCCCCTCCTGGTCGCGCAGGGCCACGGTGGCCCGCGCATTGGTGACCGCAGCGTCGATCTTCAACCGGTTGCGGACGATCCGCGGGTCCTGCATCAGGCGGGCCCTGTCGGCGTCGTCGAAGGCCGCGACCCGGTCGGCGTCGAAGCCGACGAAGACCTCCCGAAACGCCTCGCGCTTGTTGAGGATCGTCGACCAGGACAGGCCGGATTGAAAGGCCTCCAGCGTCAGCCGTTCGAGGTACGCCGCCTCGCCAGCGACTGGGTTGCCCCACTCCTCGTCGTGGTAGTCGCGCATCACTCCCGGGCCGCCGGCCCACGGGCAGCGGGCGACGCCGTCATCACCGATCACCGGTCCCATGCGCGGCATCCTGCCCGACGTCGCCGACAGCTCTAGCGCAGGAAGTGCCTACGCCGCGGGATCGGGCGAGCTCGGCAGCTGCTCGTCAGTGCCGTTCCCTCAGCCGAGCGTTGGGCAGCGCAGGCGCTGCGATCGGCGGGCTCGGGTCGGCGATCGGAATGCCGAACCGTCCCTCGCGCAGGTGGTCCCCATCGATCTGCGTCTGCCAGGCCTCCCGGTAGGACACGATCTCCTCGTGGCTGCGGCCGATGAAGTTCCACCACATCACGATCGACTCGCCGAACGGCGGACCGCCGAGCACCAGCACTCGCGACGGCTCGGCGTGCGCTGCGACCTCGATGTGGTCGCGCCCAACGGGCACGTAGGCGAGCTCCGAAGGTTTGGTGTCACGGCCGGCCACCGTCAACATCCCGGAGTCGACGAGCAGTCCATGCTCGAACGACTGGTCGACCTCGATCGTCAGTGAGCAGCCGGCGTCGACCACCAGCTCCGCCCCGAGCAAGGGAGTGTGCGTCGTCACCGGCGAGGTGTCGCCCAGCAACGAGCCCAGGAAGACCAGGGACCTCCAGCCCGGACCTGTCACCAGCTTCGGCTCGTAGTGCTCGAAACCAGGGTCGGTATCACGGGTGGCGTCGGGGAGGGCGACCCACAGCTGCACCCCGTGCAGCGCGCTGGTGGCCGGCGTGGACACCTCGGAGTGGCTGATGCCGCGGCCGGCGGTCATCAGGTTCACTTGGCCCGGCCGCACCATCGCGCGGTGGCCGGCACTGTCGCGGTGCTCGATCTCACCCTCGAACAACCAGCTCACGGTCTGCAGCCCGGTGTGCGGATGTGGTGGCACGCTCATGCCGCCGGTGTCGGCAACCAGGTCCGGTCCGTAGTGGTCGACGAAGCACCACGCACCGATCAGGGAGCGCTGCCGCTGCGGGAGGGTGCGCCGCACGGTCATGGCCCGCAGCCCGCCCAGCGGGACGTCGCGGGGAGCCAGGATCTCCAGGTCGTCCGTCGGCTCTGCCGCACACGTCACCTCGTCAGGCCGCATCTCCGGGTTGCTCATGCCGGGATCGCCTGGCCGCGGAGCGGGCCTTGGGCCGAGAGCTCATCGAGGGTCGTCATCGCGTCCTGCCGTTCGCTGATCGCCTGCGCAAAGCGGTGCCCACCCCCGCGTCAGCTGAGCTGGACGGGATCGGTGCTGCGCTTGTCACCCGGGCCCCGCGAGTCCGCCCTGGCACTGCTGGCATTGGTGGTGTCACTGGCTGCCTGACTCCCGCTCGGAGGTTCGAGTCGTACGATCACCGACTTGGAGGTCGGGGTGTTGCTCCCCTCAGCGGTCGACTCGAGCGGCACCAGCGGGTTGGTCTCGGGGTAGTATGCCGCCGCGCAACCGACCGGCTGCTCGTAGGCGACGATGCGGAAGTCAGGCGCGCGCCGTTGCGAGCCGTCGGTCCACTCGCTGACGAGGTCGACCATGTCGCCGTCGGTGTGACCGAGGTGGCTGATGTCGTCAGGGTGGACGAAGACCACCCTGCGACCGCCCTTCACCCCTCGGTAGCGGTCATCGAGCCCGTAGATCGTGGTGTTGAACTGGTCGTGGGAGCGCAGCGTCTGCAGCAGCAGTCGGCCCTCGGGCACCTCGAGGATCTCCAGTGGGCTCACCGAGAAGAGGGCCAGGTCGTGCTTGGTGTGGAAGGTCCGCGAGTCGCGGGGCGGGTGCGGCAGCACGAAGCCGCCGGGCTGCTCCACCTTCTCGTCGTACGCCGCACAGCCCGGCACAACGTTGGCGATCCGTCGCCGGATGGCGCGATAGTCGGAGCGGAAGTCGGCCCACGGAATCCGCGCCAGCGGGTCTCCTGCGTCACCCGTTGCGGCCACCGCCTCAGCCAGGGAGCAGATGATGTCGACCTCGGACCTGAGGTGCTTCGAAGCCGGCTTGAGCGGACCCTTCGACGCGTGCACTGCCGACATCGAGTCCTCCACGGTGACCCGCTGCTCACGCCCGCCCGTCCGGTCCTTCTCTGAGCGACCGAGGGCGGGCAGGATCAGCGCCTCAGCGCCGGTGACGACGTGGGACCGGTTCAGCTTGGTGGACACATGAACGGTGAGGTCGGCCCGCCGCATGGCGTCCTCGGTCACTGCGGTGTCGGAGACGGCGGAGACGAAGTTGCCGCCCATGGCGAAGAACACCTTGGCCTTCCCGTCGCGCAGCGCCTGCACGGATGCGACCGTGTCGAGCCCGTGCTCGCGTGGCGGCTCGAACGCGAACTCGTCACGCAGAGCGTCGAGGAAGTGTGCCGGCGCACGCTCCCAGATCCCCATCGTGCGGTCGCCCTGCACGTTGGAGTGGCCGCGCACCGGGCACAGGCCCGCGGCAGGCTTACCGATGTTGCCCTGGAGCAGCGCGACGTTGACGAACTCCTTGATCGTGGCCACCGAGTTGCGATGCTGGGTGATCCCCATCGCCCAACAGAAGACGGTCGCCGACGAGTCGCGCAGCATTGCTGCGGCCTCCTCGATCAGCGCACGGTCGAGGCCGGTGGCCCGCTCGACCTCGGCCCAGTCGAGGCGGGACATGTGGTCGGCGTACGCGACGAAGCCGTGGGTGTGCTGCTCGATGAAGTCGCGGTCGACCGCGCCCCACTTCAGCAGCAGCGATCCGAACGCCTGGAACAACGCCAGGTCGCCGTTGACCCGCACCGGGAGGTGCAGATCGGCCAGGCCGGTGCCGGCGACCAGGCCTCTCGGCGTCTGGGGGTTCTTGAACCGGACCAGGCCAGCCTCGCGCAGAGGATTGATCGCCAGGATCTTGGCCCCCCGCTGCTTCGCCTTCTCCAACGCCGAAAGCATCCGAGGGTGGTTGGTGCCGGGGTTCTGGCCGACCACCAGGAGCAGGTCGGCAGTCTCCACGTCGTGCAGGGTCACCGACCCCTTGCCGATGCCGATCGTCTCGGCCAGGGCGACCGACGTCGACTCGTGGCACATGTTGGAACAGTCGGGGAGGTTGTTGGTGCCGAAGGCCCGGGCGAAGAGCTGGTAGGCGAACGCCGCTTCGTTCGAGGTCTTTCCGGAGGTGTAGAAGATCGCCTGGTCGGGGCTGTCGAGCCCGCTCAGGTGACGAGCGACCAACCCGAAAGCCTCGTCCCACGTCACCGGCTCGTAGTGCGTGCCGCCCTCGCGCAGCACCATCGGTTCGGTGATCCGGCCCTGCTGCCCGAGCCAGTAGTCGGTCTTCTCCGCTAGCGCTGACAGCGAGTGCTGGGCGAAGAAGCGACGGTTCAGGTGACGCAGCGTGGCCTCCTCGGTCACCGCCTTGGCGCCGTTCTCGCAGAACTCCGCGGTGTGCCGGTGCTCCGGGTCAGGGTCCGGCCAGGCGCAGCCTTGGCAGTCGAAGCCGTCGACCTGGTTGAGCTTGAGCAGGGTCTGCGCCGTCCGGAGCACACCCATCTGTTCCACGGCCCGCTTCATGCTGACCGCCACCGCCGTCACTCCTGCGGCGGCATGAGCTGACCCTCCGACCTCGAGGTCCGACTCATCGATGTCCTTGCTCGGTGCTCGACGGATCATGCGCCCCATCCTTACGCGACCGTCAAGGTCGGGGTCCCGCGACGACGTCGACCCGGCTCGACTTGACGCCGTACGACGCCGACCCGGCTCGACTTGACGCCGTACGACCTCGACCCGGCTCCTGTCAGCGTGAACTCAAGCCGGGTCGACACCTGCCAGCGTGAGCTCGAGCCGGGTCGACACCTGTGAGCGTGAACTCAAGCCGGGTCAGCTGTTGGAGAAGACCGCGGGGCCGCCGTCGCTGCGGCCGGCCCAGGTCCAGGGGTACGCCGGGTCCTCGACCGCCAGGCCGGCCTCGCCGAGGTCGAGCGGGGCGAAGGTGTCGACCATCACCGCCGACTCCTCGAAGTACTCCACGCCGAGTGAGGCTTCGATCGCCGACGGCTGGGGACCGTGGGCGAAGCCGCCAGGGTGCAGGGAGATCGAGCCGATGCCGATGCCGGAACCCTTGCGCGCCTCGTAGTCACCACCGACGTAGAACATGACCTCGTCGCTGTCGACATTCGAGTGGTAGTAGGGCACCGGGATCGAGAGCTCGTGGTAGTCGACCTTGCGCGGGAGGAAGTTGCAGATCACGAAGTTCCAGCCTTCGAAGACCTGGTGCACCGGCGGTGGTTGATGGATCTTGCCGGTGATCGGCATGTAGTCGTCGATGTTGAACGTGTAGGGATACAGGCATCCGTCCCAGCCGACGACGTCGAACGGGTGCGTGGCATAGGTCATCCGGGTCCCGACGATCCCGGCCGAGGTGCGGTGCTTCACCAGCACGTCGACATCAAACCCTTCGGCCGACGACAGCTCGGTCGGTCCGTACAGGTCGCGCTCGCAGTACGGCGCATGCTCGAGCAGCTGTCCGTACTTCGAGAGGTAGCGCTTCGGGGGCGCGATGTGGCTGTTGGCCTCGATCGCGTACAGCCGGCTCGGCTCGGTCGGCACCCAACGATGGGTAGTCGCCCGCGGCACGATCACGTAGTCGCCGGACCGGTAGGACAGCTCGCCGAAGATCGTCTCGACCGTGCCGCATCCGGCCTCGACGTAGACACACTCGTCACCGATGGCGTTGCGATACAGCGGCGAGGGGTCCGTGCCGGTGACGACGTAGCCGATCCGGACGTCGTTGTTGCCGAGCACCATCCGCCGACCCTCGACCGGACACCCGCCCGTCGTCAGGTCGTGCAGCTTCAGATGACGGGGGGTCAACGGATGGTTCGGGGTCCGTGACTGGTCGGGCAGCTCCCACAGCTGCGACGCGACGATCGCCGACGGCACCCCCCGGTGGTAGAGCAGCGAGGAATCAGAGGAGAAGCCCTCCTCCCCCATCAGCTCCTCGTAGTAGAGGTTGCCGGCGGGGTCGCGGTGCTGGGTGTGCCGCTTCGCTGGCACGTTGCCGATTCGCTGGTAGTGGGCCACCGCTTGCCTCTCCTTCTCGCACTGCACGTTCGATAAACGGACGCACGACACCGCTATTTGCGATATGTCTACAGTAGGTCGCGTGTCAACGGAACTCGCGCCCACCTGGTCCGGCCTCGTCGACGACGCGGCCATCTTCCCTCCCGGAAATGCCCCGCTGCACGACGCGACTGCGGCGTACGCCGCCCGCGACGCCGAGCAGGGCGCCGACCTGGTCGGCACGTTCGTGCTCACCGACAAGGATCTGCCCCTGGTCCGGGGCTTCGGTGGCCCGCTCTCGGTCGTGGTCACCGGCGGTGCCGGTCAGATTGCGGGTCCGGCCGGCCTCTGCCGCAAGCTCGGTCTGCGCCTGGTCGGCCTCGAGATCGCGCTGCGCGACCTCGACGACCTGGGCGGCAATGCTCAGCGGGTGATCACCGCGGTCCACGCGGCGCGTGATGCAGGCACGCTCGACCCCGACGTGTCGGTCTCTGTCGAGCTGCCCCCGACCGAGCCGACTCATCAGTGGCTCTCCGCCGCCGACGAGGTGGCAGGTGCAGAGCTGCAGCTGAAGTTCCGCACCGGCGGCCCGGAAGCCCATCAGTTCCCCACCTCGCGGACCCTGGTGTCGTGGATCGACGCCGCCCTGGATCGTGAGACCCCCTTCAAGTGCACCGCAGGGCTGCATCGGGCGCTGCGGCACACCGGCGACGACGGCTTCGAGCACCACGGTTTCCTCAACGTCCTCGCGGCGACTCTCCAGGCGTTCGACGGAGCAGCGCCGGACGACGTCGTCTCCATCCTCGAGCAGCGGCATATCGATCCGGACCAGGACCTGGTCCGGGCTCGTCGATGGTTCACCTCGTTCGGCTCGTGCAGCATCGTGGAGCCGCTCGCCGATCTCCGAGAGCTGGGGCTGGTGGCATGACCGGCTTCGGGCTCGACCACCTGCCCTATGGGATCTTCTCGGTCGACGGCGACCATCGACGAGTCGGCGTGCGCTACGAGGACACGGTCATCGACCTCGCTGCCGCCACCGACCGACCCGAGTTCGGCCAGCCATCCCTCAACGCGTTCATGGCTCTGGGCCCGCAAGTGTGGCGAGAGACCCGCGAGAGAGTTGCGGGTCTGGCTGTTGACGCCGCCGCCCTTACGTACTCCCTGGACCAGGTGGAGCTGCACCTCCCGATCGACGTGGCCGACTACGTCGACTTCTACGCCTCACTCGAGCACGCCTCCAACGTCGGTCGGATCTTCCGTCCCGATCAGGAACCGCTGCTGCCCAACTGGCGACACCTGCCCGTCGGCTACCACGGTCGAGCCGGCACCGTCGTGGCCAGCGGGACCCCGGTGGTCCGACCGAGCGGGCAACGCAAGGCTCCGACCGAAGCGGCACCGTCTCACGGCCCGAGTACGCGGCTGGACATCGAGGCCGAGCTCGGCTTCGTGGTCGGAGCCGGCTCACGGCTCGGTGAGCCGGTGACGGCGTCCGCGCTCAGCGATCACGTATTCGGGGTGGTCGGGCTCAACGACTGGTCGGCACGCGACATCCAAGCTTGGGAGTACGTGCCGCTCGGCCCGTTCCTCGGCAAGTCCTTCGCCACCTCGATCTCCCACTGGGTCACCCCCCTCGCCGCCCTCGACGCTGCCTGGGTCGACCTGCCGAGCCAGGACCCCCGACCGCTCGACTACCTCGACCCCGACCACGCTCGCGGCCTGGACATCGACATCGAGGTGGTGCTCAACGGAGAGGTGGTCAGCCGGCCGACGTACTCCTCGATGTACTGGGCCCCGGCGCAGATGCTCGCCCACCTGACCGTCAACGGCGCCTCGCTGCGCACCGGCGATCTGTTCGGCTCCGGCACAGTCAGTGGAGCCGAGCGCGACCAGCGGGGTTCGTTCCTCGAGCTGTGCTGGGGTGGCCAGGAGCCGTTCCCAGATGGGCGCACCTTCCTCGAGGACGGCGACGACGTAGTGCTGCGCTACTCCGCCCCCGGGGCTGGCGGTGGCCGGATCACGCTCGGTGAGGTGACGGGTCGGATCGAGCCGGCCCGCTGAGTCGTGTCCTAGGGTCGGCGCATGGGTCTGTTCACTCCGCTCGCCGTGCGCATCGGCGCTGTCCCCTGGATGCCGAAGCTCCTCCCCCAGATCGTGTGGGTGGACACAAGGCTGCAGAAGGCGACCCAGGGCCGCTACACCGTGCTCGACATCGCCGGGCTACCCAACCTGGCCCTCACCGTGCCCGGTCGCAAGAGCGGCATCCCGCGCACTACTCCCCTGTTGTGCGTGCCGCACGAAGGCGGCTGGCTGATCGCGGGTTCCTACTTCGGCGGCCCCAAGGTGCCGCTCTGGGTCAACAACCTGCGGGCTGCCGACCAGGTTCACATTCGGTTCGACCGAGAAGAGATTGACGTGACCTGGCGCGAGGTTGAGGGCCAGGAGCGTCCCGAGATGTGGCAGGTGATGCTCCGCACCTGGCCCAACTTCGCCAAGTACGAAGAACGCACCACGCGCGTGATCCCGGTCTTCTACCTCCAGCGTTCATGACCCAGTTCGGGCAGCACCCGCCGCCCGGGCACGTCATCGCCCACCTCAGCGACGTCCATCTGCTGGCCGGCGGCGCCCTCCAGTACGGCGTGATCGACACCGAGGCAGGGCTGGCCCTCGCCCTCGAGCGGCTGCGCCACGTGCACCCGGCTCCCCAGGTGCTGATATTCACCGGCGACCTGGCCGACCGAGCCGAGCCGGCGGCGTACGCACGCCTGCGCGAGATGGTCGAGCCGGTCGCCGCTGAGCTGGCTGCACAGCTGGTGTGGGTGATGGGTAACCACGATGACCGGTCCGAGTACGCGGCCGGCTTGTTCGACGAGGCCGGCGATACCACTCAAGACCGCGTCTACGACGTGGCCGGTCTGCGCGTGATCGCCCTCGACACCAGCGTCCCGGGCTATCACCACGGCGACCTGACCCCAGCCCAGCTCGAGTGGCTGCGCGACCAGCTCGCCACCCCCGCCGCCCATGGCACGATCCTGGCGATGCACCACCCGCCGATCCCGGTGCCGATGCTCCGCGCCGCCGAGATCATCGAGCTCCTCGACCAGCATGAGCTGGCCGCGGTGATCGAGGGCAGCGACGTGCGCTCGATCGTGGGCGGGCACTTCCACTTCTCGACGTACTCCACGTTTGCTGGCGTGCCCGTCTCGGTGGCCGCGGCCAGCTGCTACACCTCGGACCCGGCGCCGGTCGAGCGCTTCGTCTCCGGCGTGGATGGTCACCAGTCGATCACCATGATGCATGTCTATGCCGACCGGATCGTGCACACGATCGTGCCGCTGACCGTGGTCCCCGAGGTCAGCGGCTACCCCAGCGACGTGGTCGCGCAGCTGGAGAGCCTTACCGCAGAGCAGCGACGTGAAGAGATCTCGCGCAAGGACTCAGCGTTCAATACCAGGCCCTGACAGGCCCTGACAGGCCCTGAACGGAAGAGAAGGCCCCGACCCCTCGATGAGCGGTCGGGGCATCTCCCTCGGTCAGGGGGCGACGAAGTCGCTCGAGTCGCCCGTCAGGACCACGTAGAAGGCCTTTCGGTTCCCGGCCGGCGCGACGCCGCTGGTGACCGATCCGTCGCTGAGTCGCGGGCTCACCACGAAGCTCGTGGCGTTCTGCGCACCGGCGGGCGCGCAGTTCGTCGGGCCGGAGGGCGGAGTCGTCGGGGCGCCCACGTTGCAGAGGCTGACCGCGATTTCGCCCGAGAACTCGGCGTTCTTGTCCGAACCAGCGGTGCGGCCCGCCATCCCGTCGCCGTCCTGGTCCAGCGTGTTCTGCAGCACGATGGTGGCCACGATGCCGTTGTCACTCAGGTCCTCGTTCGCGTTCAGGTAGACGTTGCCGTTGGCCCGCAGCGAGTTGTCCGGCATGCCTACTGGTGCGGTGTTCGGCAGGGTCGGATATCCGGCAACGAGGGTGAACCCGCCCGATTGAGCGGTGATCGTGCCGTCGGGACCGATCAAGGCCCAACGGTTGACTCCCGGCAGACCACGCGGGCCCCGGGGTCCAGACGCCAGGCCGCCCGCAAAGTCGCCAGCCTTGAGGGAGCCGTCGCGGACGTCGGCGGACTTGATCGTGTTGTTCTTGATCTTTGCGCTCGTCACAGCGCTGTTCTGGATGTCACGCGTGCCGATCTTGACGGCGGCGTACGACGTGCCACCCATCGCGACGATGAGGGCGACGATGGAGATGACGAGGGACGGGCTCGGGCGTTTACGGGTGGGTGAGTTCATCAGCAGGCCTTCCGGGAGTACGTGAACTGGGTCACATCCCCTTCGTAGCGGGGGCGACATCGGATTGGAGCTAGTCTCCGAGCGTGTCCGACCCCCTCGCCGACCTGCAGCAGGAGCTCCGCGCCGACGTGTCCCCCGCGATCGCGGCCCTGCCCCCCGAGCGGATCTCTCACCTGGCCGCCAGCCTGAACCGCCAGCGCGCGGCACAACGCGACGCGGCCGATGCGGCGATCGAGAGCGGGCTCGGATTCCTGCCTCGAGTGCTGCGGCTGGGCGTGCGCAAGGCGCTGATGGGATGAGCGAACGACTGGATGTCCGTGCGGAGATCCTCAAGATCGCCAGGCTGCTCGACGTCGACGTAGCGGATCTTCATTACCTCAACGACGTGCCGTCCGTCGACCTACGAGATTTCCGGGCCAAGGCGACCGATCGGCTCTTCACCAGCGCCCCAGGACTGGCCCACGCCGCAGCTGTTGCCAAGCTGATCCCGTCACGGCTGGTCGCCAGCATCGCGCAGCGGACCTTCGGACCCGTGCTCTGCGCCCGCGCTGCCGGCGGAGCCGACCCGGCCAAGGCCGTCGACGTAGCCCAGCACCTGCCCGCTGACTTCCTGGCCGATGTGGCAATCCACCTCGACCCGCGCCGGGTGGCAACGATCATCGCCGGGGTGCCCCCCGAGCTCGTGGTTCCGGTTGCCGAGGAACTGGAGCGACGAGGCGAGTTCGTGACCATGGGTCGCTTCCTGGCCTTCGTGCCGGACCACGCGATCGTGGCAGCGATCGGCGCGCTCGCGGACGAGACGATGCTGCGGACGGCATTCGTCCTGGAGCACAAGGACCGCCTCGACCACGCCATCGGCCTGCTGCCACCCGGGCGGCTTCCCGAGATCATCCACACGGCCTCGAGGCTCGACCTCTGGTCGGAAGCCCTCGACCTCCTTCACCATGTCTGCGACGAGCAGAAGGGGCCGATCGCGGACCTGATGGCCGGGCTGCCGTCGGACATCGTCTCTGAGCTGGTAGCCGCCGTGACCGCTGACAAGCTGTGGTCGAGCCTGCTGCCGGTGGTCCGGGTGATGCAGCCGGACGCACGGAAGGCCGTGGCCGGCAAGTCAGCGTTCCACACCCCTGCCGTGCTCGCCGACATTCTCTGCTCGGCGATCGCCGACGACTTGTGGCTGGACCTGGTGCCACTGGTCGACGCGCTACCTCCAGCAGCAGTGACCCTGGTCGCAAAGGCCGTAGCCGACCTGCCCGAAGAGCGTCTGGTCGGCTTGCTGACCGAGGCAACAACAGCTCCGGAGACGATGGGCACGCTGCTACGCCTCTTCTCCGAGATGAAGCCGGCGGATCGTCGGCCGATCGTACGCGCCATCGACACCGCCGACCGACCGCTGACCGAGGCGATCCTGGTCGGCGTGGCCGATGGCGAGAAGCTGGCAGATCCGGACGTTCTCGTCGTGCCCGAGGACCTGATGAACGCCATCAAACGCAGCGCGGCCCGGCTCGGACTCGACCAAGAGCTGCACCGGGTCCGATCGCTCGTCGAGGACCGTCAAACCACCTGACACCGACACGCCCAAAGGCCCCCCACCGACTCGCGATGAGGGGCCTCAGTGGCAGGTGCTGGATTCGAACCAGCGAAGTCGATGACGGCTGATTTACAGTCAGCTCCCTTTGGCCGCTCGGGCAACCTGCCAGGGGGTGATGCCCCGGCACTTGGCCGGTGGGCAACGAGGCATGAGAATAGCGCAGCAGCAACAGCAGACGAAAACAGGAACAGGTGAAACCAGTGGGCGACTCCTCCTTCGACATCGTGAGCAAGATCGACCGCCAGGAGGTTGACAACGCGCTCGGCCAGACTGCGCGCGAGATCGCCACCCGGTTCGACTTCAAGGGCACCGGCGCGACCATCGAGTGGCAAGGAGATGAAGCCATCGAGATCTCAGCCTCTGCCGACGACCGGGCTACCGCGGTGCTCGATGTGTTCAAGCAGAAGCTGATCAAGCGCGACCAGAGCTTGAAGATCCTCGATGCCTCCGAGCCGCGCCAGTCCGGACAGCAGTCAAAGATCGGCATCGCGCTCAAGGAGGGCATCAGCTCCGAGGACGCGAAGAAGATCAGCAAGTTGATCCGCGACGAGGGCCCCAAGGGCGTCAAGGCGCAGATCCAGGGCGACGAGCTGCGGATCTCTTCCAAGAAGCGCGATGACCTGCAGGCGGTCCAGGCCCTGGTCAAGGGCCAGGACTACGAGTTCGCGGTGCAGTTCACCAACTACCGCTGACGCACGCTCAGTAGCCGCCTAGAGTCCGCACAAGGTCCACACAGGGTCCGCAGAATCGGCCGTGGACCTCCTCACGCTGGCGGCCGCAGCCCTGGCGCGGTTCTCTGTCTTGTGCCAGAGGTGCTGTACACGTTGGCGGGGATCGCTACTCCTGGTCTTCCGCGTTGCCGAGGCGGTCCTCGTTCGGGTCAGCGGACGTCGAGTCTCGGAGAAGTTGGTTGACCAGGGTGTTGCCCAGCCACGTCTCGTAGCGGAGGTGGCTCCATCCCCGCTCGACGACGAGCAGGTGAAAGAGCTCGGGCAGAGTGAGCGCCAGCGTGAGGTCGAGGGCCGAGTCGACTGTGAGGTCCGGGCGGAGCCGCGGGGCGATGGCGTCGATGAGCTTGCGGATCTCGCGCTCGCGTGCGGCCAGGACGTTGCGCAGCGTCTCGGCCATCTGCGGGTCCGACGCCGCCGCTTCCTGGTAGATCACGACGACGTCGGAGCCGATGTGCATCTGGCGCCGGTTGAGCTCAGCGAGCATCCTCAGCTGGCGAGTGGGGTCTGGCTCTTGTAGGTACGCGGCGGCACGTGACGTCGTCTGCGTCTCACTCATCCAGAGCTCGGTGATCTTGTCGAGGATTTTCGCCTTTGATCCGAAGGCTGAGTAGATCGTCTGGACAGGGATGTCTGCCTCAGCGGAGATGGTGCTGATCGTGGTGGCGACGTAGCCGTGCTCTGCGAACAGCGCTCGGGCGACGCGTGCCACCTCCTGCTTGGTGGCTTCAGCCTGTCTTTGGCGGTGTCCGGTGGATCTCTTGACAGCCACACGACATGGTACCAATATGTTCGTCATAGTCATACTATGACGATGTCGAGAGACGGAGGCACCATGGACCAGCCGGTCGTGTACTTCAAGCCAGGATGCCCGTTTGGCATCAGGCTGAGGACTGCCTTGACCCTGCACAGGGTGCCCCACCGCTCCGTGCGATTCCGAGATGACGGGGCCGGTGCCGCACGGGTCCGCGACGCGAACGGCGGCAACGAGATCTCGCCGACGGTCCGCGTCGCCGACCGGTGGCTCACGAACCCCGGCTGGCGCGAAGTGCGGGACGCGGCGTCCACCGTGCCGCCATTCACCGCACCAGATCCCGACAACGTCCGGATCGTGGGAGACCCGGTGGAGACCGGGCCACGCAAAGCCACCGAGCCCGACGCGCGGAGACTGTCATGTCGAACACCGTGATCAAGGAGTGGTCAGTCGCCGTGGCCGCCTCGATGCTGCTCGTCGGCTGCGGCTCCGACGCTTCCACGTCAGCGATGGAGGCCCCCGACAACCGTGGGAGCATCTCCGGCACCTCGGGGGCCCCCGCTACCTCCGACGCACTGGCCGCGTCCCCGTTGGAAGGCACCTGGCGCACCAAGCCCATCTCACTCGGGGACGCCGAGGCCACCCTGCGTCGGCAGGGCTTCGGAAAGTGGATCGAGAAGTTCCATAAGGTTCCCCCGTTCTCGAAGCTCACCGTGCTCGACCTCAGCATCGAGGGCGGCCAGTGGAACCTGTACGGCGAATCCGAGGGGGGACGGGAGCCGATCGACTACGACGCGGATTACGAGATCGACGGCGATACCGTCACCTTTCACCACTCTGACGGCTCGAACACCCATCGATGGACGGTCAACGGAGACACGCTGAGCCTTGAGTTCGTGAAGGGGACGATGCCTCCCTACCAAGGGATTCCGGATGAAGTGTTCCAGCGCGCGCTCTATATGACCGAGGCGTTCACGAGGCAGGGCTGACGGGAGGTCGTGATGTTCGCGGTTGTGGGGCCTGATCAGGGATGCTGGGATGCGCGACAGCGGACGCGGGTTCGATTCACCAACTCCCGCTGAGTGCGCGTACGGCGACGCGCACGGTCCGTCGGCGCATCGCGCGGTGCAGCGTGGTCTCGCCACGAGCGAGTCGGCTGAACTGCTGCCAGCCGAGGTCGGTGCCGCCGATCAGTCGGTGGAAGACACCAGGGCGCCGTTCGAACGCCTGGAGACACCTCTCGCCCGCCGCCATCTCGGGGCCGAGCTGACCCCCGATCGCCTCGGCGTACGCCTGTTGCAGGCCACCGGCCGTGCCGACCGCCTCGCCAGCAGCGATGGTCCCGGCGAGCTCGCCGGAACGCACCGCGAAGGAAATTCCCTCGCGGGTCCACGGCTCCAGCAGGCCGGCAGCGTCGCCGGCCAGCAGCACCCGACCCGAGCCGAGCGGTGAGCCCGGGGCCCGGCACCGGGTGAGGTGGCCCGAGTCGTGCAGCACCCGCAGCCGCTCCAGGCCCAGCTGCCGCACCAGCTCCGCCAGGTAGGCGCGGGTCTCGGTCGGCCTGCCCTTCGCCGCGATCACACCCACGGTCAGCGAGTCGCCCTTGGGGAAGACCCAGCCATAAGAACCCGGCAACGGCCCCCAGTCGAGATGAATGCGATCGGCCCACTCGGAGGCCAGGGACCCCGCCTCCAGCTCGAGCTCCAGTCCGAGGTCCACCCGGCCGAGACGGACCCCGACTTGCCGCGAAACACGCCCGGAGGTGCCATCGGCGCCGATCAGCACCCTGGCCCGAAGTGAGCCGCCGTCGGTGGTGAGCACGACCGACTCAGGGTCCTCCTCGACCTTCAGGACCGCGCACGGCGTACGGAGATCGGCGCCGGCCTCAGCCGCCGAGCGGGCCAGCCAGTCGTCGAGCTCGCTGCGAGCAGCCGTCTGGATCAGCGTTTCGTCCATCGACCGGTCCAGCCGTCGGCCACCACGAAGAGTGAACGATGCGCGGCGGATCTCGGCCCTGCTCGGCGGCGGTCCTGGCAGGTGGGCCAGTGCCGGTCCGATCAGGCCTCCACCACAAGTCTTGTAGCGCGGGAAGTCCGCGCGGTCGAGCAGGGCAACCCGTGCTCCCCCTTCGGCGGCCGCCCGAGCCGCGGCTGAGCCTGCGGGTCCAGCACCGACGACCACCACGTCGAAGTCCTCCGCCGCCGCCACCCCAGAGACCCTAGTCTCGGTCCATGCCAACCGCGCGTCCCTCCGCAAGCATCATGATCGACGCCCCGCTCCAGCTGGTGTGGCAGGTCATGCTCGACACCGGGTCGTACGCCGAGTGGAACCCGTTCGTCGAGCGCGCGGAGACCGCTCACCCGGCCGCGGTCGGCAACCCGATTGTGCTGCACGTGCGCTGGGCCAACGGCCGTTCCACAACGTCGCCGGAGCGGATCAGCGCGATCGAGCCGCCGACCAGCACCGACGGGGTGACCAGGGCCTGTCTCTCTTACGTCTTCGAGGGCTGGCCGGCCAGGCTCGGCCTGGTTCGCGGCGTGCGTCATCAGCGGCTGAGCCAACAACCGGGCGAGCCGACGTCGTACGAGACGGTCGAGGAGTTCTCCGGACCGCTGGTGAAGCTCGCCGGGCCCGGCCGAGTCGCTGACGGCTTTCGCCGCCACGCCGAGGGACTCAAGAATCGCGCTGAGTCGCTCCAACGCCAGTAGCCGTGCGCGGCAGCGTCCGCGCCGCCCAGATCGCGAAGCCGAAGACCGCGATCCCGCAGATGATGTCGACCACGACGTGGGTCTGCCGCCACCACACCATGTCGGTCGCGCCCGGCACGGTGTAATGGCCGAAGCCGATCAGCCCGCTGACCGAGTAACCGGTCAGCGCCACCGCGGCCGCAGTGATCCGGCCCTGGAACCACAGCCACAGTCCCAGCAGCCCCAGCCCGGTGAACACGAACCAGGCAGCCCCGATGACCGCAGCCGAGGGAGCAGGCAGGTCGTCGGGTCCCGGTTGCGGATACTCGTCGTAGTTGAAGTAGTTGTCGGTGTAGTGCACCACCGACACCGCGAACGCCACACCCAGCAGCACCAGCAGAACTCGGGTCACCCGCTCCATCCCGCCATTGTCGTACACCGGTGCCTATCTCTCCCGGCAGCCACCTGCTCTGGTGTCGGACGGCAGATCACGAGGGCTCGGCACTCAGGTGTCAGAGATCACCCCGCACAACGCATCCACGGGGGGAGATGAGGTCGGTGGCCCCAGCGGTGGGCGACTATCGTGGAGACCTGCGAAGGGGTTACGTTCAAAACTGAAACGTGTTCCTGTTTTAGTCGAAACCCACGTACGATCGCACTCCAGGTGCAAGCACGACTCTCCGGCTCTGAGCATGAGCCGGGCACAGCAGTTACGAGGATGTGGACGAGTGTCCAAGCAGGTCAAGCAGCTCGATCGGGTGATCATCCGGTTCGCGGGCGACTCCGGCGACGGCATGCAGCTCACCGGGGACCGGTTCACCCAGGAGTCGGCCGTCTTCGGCAACGACCTGGTGACGCTGCCGAACTTCCCTGCCGAGATCCGGGCGCCCCAGGGCACGCTGCCGGGCGTGTCGTCCTTCCAGGTGCACTTTGCCGACCACGACATCCTGACCGCGGGCGACGCACCCGACGTGCTGGTGGCGATGAACCCCGCAGCCCTCAAGGCCAACTTGGCCGATCTGCCCAAGGGCGCACAGATCATCGTCGACACCCATGACTTCACCGGCCGGAACCTGACCAAGGCCGGGTACGACGTGAACCCACTCGACTCCCTGGATGATGGCGGGGTCGGCGGTGAGCTGGGCGAGTTCGCCGTGTTCCCACTCGACCTGACCGGGATGACCGTTGAGGCGGTCAAAGAGTTCGGGCTCTCCCGCAAGGACGCCGCCCGGGCGAAGAACATGTTTGCGCTCGGCCTGCTGTCGTGGATGTTCGGACGCCCCATCGAGTCGACGATCGCGTTCCTGGAGAAGCGGTTCGCCAAGGTCGCTGACATCCGCGACGCCAACATCACGGCGTTCAAGTCGGGTTGGAACTTCGGCGAGACCACCGAGACGTTTGCCGTGCAGTACGAGGTCAAGCCCTCGCCGATGGCGCCGGGCACCTACCGCAACATCACCGGCAACCTCGCGCTCTCCTACGGACTGATCGCCGCCGGCGTGCAGTCGGGACTGCCGATCTTTCTCGGCTCCTACCCGATCACCCCGGCCTCCGACATCCTTCATGAGCTCAGCAAGCACAAGTCGTTCGGCGTGACCACGCTGCAGGCCGAGGACGAGATTGCCGGCATCGGCGCGGCGATCGGCGCCGCGTTCTCCGGTTCGCTCGGGGTCACCACGACATCAGGGCCGGGCATCGCCTTGAAGTCCGAGTCGATCGGCCTCGCCGTGATGACCGAGCTCCCGCTGCTCGTGATCGACGTCCAGCGCGGCGGTCCCTCCACGGGGCTGCCGACCAAGACCGAGCAGGCAGACCTGATGCAGGCCATGTTCGGCCGCAACGGCGAGGCACCGGTCCCGATCGTGGCGCCGCAGTCACCCGGCGATTGCTTCAACGCCGCTGTCGAGGCCGCCCGTATCGCGATCACCTACCGCACTCCGGTGATGCTGCTCTCCGACGGCTACCTGGCCAACGGCTCCGAGCCGTGGCGGATCCCGGAGATCGCCGACCTGCCGGTCATCGTCCCCAACTTCGCGACCGAACCCAACCACGATCTGCCCGACACCGTCGGCAAGGACGGCGAGACGGTGCCCGGTGGCAAGGACTTCTGGCCTTACCTGCGCGACGAGGAGACCCTGGCCCGCCCGTGGGCGATCCCCGGCACCGCCGGCCTCGAGCACCGCATCGGCGGGCTCGAGAAGGGCAAGGGACACGGCAACATCTCCTACGATCCCGCCAACCACGACTTCATGGTCCGCAGTCGCCAGGCCAAGGTGGACCGGATCGCCGACTCGCTGCCCCCGCTCGAGGTCGACGACCCCTCAGGCGAGGCCAAGGTGCTGGTGATCGGCTGGGGCTCGACGTACGGCCCGATCGGGGCCGGCTGCCGGCGGGTCCGCAAGGCCGGCTACCACGTTGCCCAGGTGCACCTGCGCCACCTCAACCCGTTCCCCCACGACCTCGGCGACATCCTCAAGCGCTACGACAAGGTGCTGGTACCGGAGATGAACCTCGGTCAGCTCTCCTTGCTGCTGCGCGGCAAGTTCCTCGTCGACGCCATCGGTTACAACCAGGTCAACGGCATGCCCCTTAAGGCCGCCGAGCTCGCCGAGGCCATCGGCGGCCTAGTAGCCGACGCCGAAGGCATCACCGTCGACCTGACCGTTCCGACCGCCGAGGAGGCACTGTCGTGACCCCCAGCACTCCGTTGGCAGATCTGCCGCTGCCCGGACTCCGCTCCGGCATCGAGCTGGTCCCCACCAACGACCAGCCGCAGACCGGCAAGGAGTACACCTCCGACCAGGAGGTCCGTTGGTGCCCGGGGTGCGGTGACTACGCCGTGCTCAAGGCGGTCCAAGGTTTCCTGCCCGAGCTCGGTCTGCGCCGCGAGAACATCGTCTTCGTCTCGGGCATCGGCTGCTCCTCACGGTTCCCGTACTACCTCGAGACCTACGGCATGCACTCCATCCACGGCCGGGCGCCGGCAATCGCGACCGGCATCGCCACCGCCCGTGAGGACCTGTCGGTCTGGGTTGTCACCGGCGACGGCGACGCACTCTCGATTGGTGGCAACCACCTGATCCACGCGTTGCGACGCAACGTCAACATGACGATCTTGCTGTTCAACAACCGGATCTACGGCCTCACCAAGGGTCAGTACTCCCCCACGTCCGAGACCGGCAAGGTCACCAAGTCGACCCCGATGGGCTCGCTCGACCACCCGTTCAACCCTGTCTCGCTAGCGCTCGGGGCCGAGGGCTCGTTCGTAGCGCGCACCATCGACTCCGACCGCAAGCACCTCACCTCGGTGCTCTCCGCGGCCGCCGCTCATCGCGGCACCTCTTTCGTGGAGATCTACCAGAACTGCCCGATCTTCAACGACGGGGCGTTCGACGCGATCAAGAACAACGACACCAAGGCCGATGCGATCATCCCGCTGGTGCACGGGGAACCCGTCCGGTTCGGCGTCGAAGGTGCGAAGGGCCTGATCCGCGACTCGGAGACCGGAGGAGTCAAGGTCGTCCAGGTCGCCGACGTCGGCGAAGAAGCACTGATCGTCCACGACGCCCACAACCCCGACCCGACGATGGCATTCGCGATCTCGCGGCTCACCGACTCCGGCTACCTCAACCAGTCGCCGATCGGCATCTTCCGCCAGGTCGAGCGCACGACCTACGACGACCAGGCGCGCGTGCAGATCGCGACCGCCCGCAACGAGGCACCCGGCGAGCCCGCCGACCGCCTCGAGGCCCTCGTCAACGGCGGGGACACCTGGACGGTCGTCTGACCTGAGCAGTCCAGCGCCGGCCTAGCGGTAGTGGACGTGGATCAGCTTGGAGTAAGACGTTGCGTACTGGCGGTCGCCGGGAACCTTCAGGTAGAACCAGCCGACGGCCCTCAGGTGATTCCAGGAGTAGTTGCCCCGGGCGTTGGTGCGGCCGGTCCTGAACAGGCGGTACTTCCCCTCCTTTGACGTAGCGCGCAGCAAGATGACCTTCTTCTTCTGCTGGGCGCCTTGCACCTTGCCGTAGAACTTGTAGCTCGAGCGGTCCTGCTGCTTGAACTCGAACTTCACCCTGCGGCCCGGCAGGGCTGCCGTCTCCACGCTCATGCCTGCCGCCCTGGCTCTGGGCTCGGCCGCGTGAGCAGTGGTGACCGGGACCAGACCGACCAAGCAGAAGGCTAGGACGGCGATGACGGTGCGTCGCATCGGCGGGGTTCCCCTTCCAGAACTCTCCGGACGTGTCGTGTGTGTCGAGACTCTTCGAACAGTGCGTGCTGGGGGACCAAGCGGCACCCGAGCGCACCGGTAGATAACCATATTCCTTAGAGTGCGCAGGTGCCGGACTCGCGACGTGGTTTGCTCCTCGGCGCGACGGCCTTCCTGCTGTGGGGCGCCTTTCCTCTCTACTGGCCGTTGTTGAAGCCCGGCGGCGCGTTCGAGCTGCTGGCCCACCGCATCCTCTGGTCGATGTTGACCATGGGCGTCCTCGTGCTCGTCATCGGCCGCCGGACCGAGCTCAAGGCCATCTGGGTCGACCGTCGGGTGCGGCTGCTGCTGATCGTTGCGGCGGTCACCGTCTCCTGCAATTGGGCGACCTACATCTACGGCGTCAACAACGGCCGAGTGGTGGAGACCTCGCTCGGCTACTTCATCAACCCACTGGTCACGGTGTTGATGGGGGTTGTCGTGCTCAAGGAGCGACTGCGCCCGCTGCAATGGGCCGCCATAGCGGTCGGCTTCGTCGCGGTCGGCGTGCTCACCCTGGACTACGGTCACCTGCCGTACGTCGCGCTGATCCTGGCCTTCTCGTTCGGGACCTACGGACTGGCGAAGAAGACCGCCAACGTCGGAGCCGTCGAGAGCCTCGCCTTCGAGACCGTCGTGATTGCGCCGTTCGCTGCGGCGTACCTCTTCTGGCTGGGTGCCACCGGCGCCGCAGAGTTCGGAGCCAACGGAGTGGGCCACGCGCTGCTCTACACGACCACGGGCATCGTCACCGCAGTCCCGTTGATCTGCTTCGGCGCCGCCGCCACCAGGGTCTCGATGGTGTCCCTCGGACTGCTGCAGTACCTGGCGCCGATCCTGCAGTTCGGCCTCGGGGTCTTCGTCCTTGGCGAGGACATGTCGGCTGGCCGCTGGGCCGGCTTCGGGCTGGTCTGGGTTGCCGTGTCGATCTTCACCGTGGAAGCGGTCAACCACCGCAGGCGACAGCTCCAGCTGACCGTAGCCGCGTCGACGGCAGCGTGAGGGCGAGCGGCGGCTGGCCTTGCTCAGGCGGTGCGGACGGCCACGGCGTCGGCAAACGCCTCCAGCGCCGAGCGCACGGCGCCCTCGGGCAGGATCGCCAGCAGAGCTTTGGCTTCCTCGGCACGGGCCACCACGTAGTGCCGCGCCTGAGTCATCGCCGGGTGTCGGCGCAGCAGGTCGAGGGCCTCTGCATGGAGGGCATCGTCGCTGAGATCGGCGTCGAGGAGCTCCAGCAGGCGGGCGTCGGCCGGGTCGGTCGAGGCCTTGGCCATCAGCACCGGCAAGGTTGGCACGCCTTCGCGCAGATCGGTGCCCGGGGTCTTGCCGGACTCGTCGGACTCGGAGCCGATGTCGAGGATGTCGTCGGAGAGCTGGAAGGCGGAGCCGACGATCTCGCCGTACGCCGTCAGCGCAAGCTCGACCTCCTTGCCAGCGCCGCCGAAGAGCGCTCCGTATCGAGCTGAGGTTGCGATCAGCGAGCCGGTCTTGCCGGCCACGACGTCCAGGTAGTGCTGGAGGGGGTCCTGCCCGGGACCTGGGGGGACGGTCTCGAGGATCTGGCCCTCGACCAGCCGGCCGAACGTCTCGGCCTGGATCCGCACCGCCTCCACGCCCAGCGCGGCGGTGAGCTCGGAGGACTTCGCGAACAGGAAGTCCCCGGTCAGGATCGCGACGTGGTTGTCCCAGCGCGAGTTGGCGGAGTCGGCTCCACGACGCAGCGCCGCTTCGTCCATCACGTCGTCGTGATACAGCGAACCGACATGGGTGATCTCGACGACGCAGGCCGCCGTGACGACCTCATCGGAGTCAGGGCGGTCGCCTGCCTCCGCCGCGAGCAGCACCAGTAACGGCCGGAACCGTTTGCCACCAGCAGCCAGCAGGTGGCGGGCCGCTTCGGTGACGAAAGGCGCGCGGCCCTGCGTATGCTCGAAGAGCTCCTTCTCCACGATCGCCATCCGATCGCGCAGCCGGGCGGCCAGTGCGTCGTCGGTGATCGGCAGGGCGAGGTCGCCTGTCAGCGGAGCAGAACCGGAACTCACCTGATGAAGTCTCCCGCACGGGCCGCGAGGTCGAGCACGGGCCCCGGCACAACACCGAGGACGAGGGTCGCCAGGGCACAGATACCGATGGTCACCGTGGTGAACCCCGAGGCTTCCCGGCCCATGGCCGTCTCGTCGACCGGCTCGGAGAAGAACATCAGCAGGATCAGCCGCACGTAGAAGTAGACGGAGATGATGCTGCTCGCGATCGCGACCAGCACGACCGGCCAGGCACCGGCGGACAGCGCAACGGTGAAGACCGCCCACTTGCCCACGAAGCCCGATGTCAGCGGGATGCCGGCCATCGACAGCAGGAAGAAGGCGAAGGTTGCCGCCAGGATCGGTGAGCGCTGCCCGAGGCCGCGCCATTTCGCGAACGACGCGGACTCACCACCCGAGTCACGGACGAGCGTGACGACCGCAAACGCGCCGACCATCAAGAAGCCGTAAGTCGTCAGGTAGAAGAGCACCGCCTGCAGCGAGGTGACCTGGCCGATGGCGAGGTCGGTCGCGCTCTGGACGCCCAGGACGCCGGTGAGCAGGAAGCCGGTGTGGGCGACCGAGGAGTAGGCCAACATCCGCTTGACGTCGGTCTGCACCACGGCAACCACGGAGCCCACGATCATGGTCAAGATCGCGACCACCCACAGCATCGGCTGCCAGCTCGCCCGATCGGAGTCGAAGGCAACGTAGAACAGCCGAAGGAGCGCGCCGAATGCCGCGATCTTGGTGCCCGCGGCCATGAATGCGGTCACCGCCGTGGGCGCACCTTGGTAGACATCGGGGGTCCAGCTGTGGAACGGGACGGCACCGACCTTGAACAACAGCCCTACAGCGAGCATCCCCATGCCGATCAGCAGCAGGGAGTCGTTGCCGATGTCGTTGCGGATCGCCTCGTTGATGTGGGCGAACTCCATCGACCCGGCGTAGCCGTAGATGAGCGCGGCACCGTAGATGAAGAAGCCGGAGGAGAAGGCGCCCAGCAGGAAGTACTTGAGCGCGGCCTCCTGGCTGAGCAGCCGACGCCGACGAGCGAGCCCGCAGAGCAGGTAGAGCGGCAGCGACAGCACCTCGAGCGCCACGAACATGGTCAGGAGGTCGTTGGCGGTGGGGAAGAGCATCATGCCGCCGACGGCGAACATCAGCAGCGGGTAGACCTCGGTGTGGTCGAGTCCCTTGGTCGAGGCCTGTCGCTCGGCCTCGGTGCCGGGCAGCGCCGCTGCCTGGCCGGCGAACGCGGAGACTCCCGCCTCGAGCTTGCGCTCGGCAAAGAGGGCCACGCCACCGATGGCGAAGATCAGGATGAGCCCCCACAGGTACACGGTGGGGCCGTCCACGACAAGGGTGCCCTCGGCACCGACGAAGCCCCGCGCGTCACCACCTCCGACCTCGACCAGGTCGGCAGCGATCAGACAGGTGCCGACCAGCGCGGCGATCAGTCCCGTGGCCGCCAGGCCGATCTGCACGAAGTGGCGCTGTTCGCGCGGCAGGGCCGCCTCGACGACGACACCGAGGCAGGCGACTCCGAGCACGGCGATGAGCGGCCACAGCTCGGCGTACTGGAGAACAGGTTTGACGAACTCCATCAGTGACCGCCTTCCTCTCCGTCGATCGAGGATGTGTCGTCGTGGTCAACGGATCCCGGGGGTACCACGGGATCGTCGTCGGTGACCCCGACGTGCTGCATCAGGGAGTCGATGGTCGGGTTGCTGACATCGAGCAGCGGCTGGGGATAGAAGCCGAAGAAGACCAGCGCCAGCATCAGCGGAGCGACGGCACCGACCTCACGCCGGGAGAGGTCCTTGGTGTCCGCGACCTCGGTCGGCGTAGCACCGGTGAAGACGCGCTGGTACATCCACAACACATAGATCGGTGCCAGCACGATGGCGGTCACCGCGATCGCGCCGACCCACCAGTGGTAGGCGAAGGCGGACAGGATCACCAAGAACTCCGAGATGAACGGGCTCAGGCCAGGCAGGCCGAGGGTCGCCAGACCCGCCACCAGGAACAAGCCCGCCAACACCGGCGCCGCCTTCTCGATCCCGCGCATCTGGCTGATCAATGTGGTGCCCCTACGTCGGATCAGGTATCCGGCAAGCAGGAACAGCGCGGCGGTGCCGATGCCGTGGTTGACCATGTAGAGGATCGCGCCCGACTGGCCCTGGGTGCTGAACACCCAGATGCCCAGCACGATGAAGCCGAAGTGGCTCAGCGAGGTCAGACCGATCAGTCGCAGCACGTCGTCTTGACCGATCGCGATCAGGGCGCCGTAGATGATGGAGATCAAGGCGAGCGTGATCACCACGGGCGTCGCCCACTGCGAGGCCTCGGGGAAGATGCCGAGGCAGAAGCGCAGCATCCCGAACGTGCCGATCTTGTCGAGCACGCAGACCAGCAGCACGCTGACGCCCGGCGTCGCGTTCTCGGTCGTGTCCGCGAGCCACGTGTGCACCGGGAACAACGGAGCCTTGATCGCAAAGGCTATGAAGAACCCGGCAAACAACCAGCGACCGGCCGTGGTGTCGATGTCGAGCGCGGCCAGGTCGGTGAGCAGGTAGGAGGGGGCACCCTGTTGGGCGGAGACGACGTAGAGCCCGATGACCGACCCGAGCAGGACCAGACCGCCCCCGAGCTGGAACAGCAGGAACTTCAGCGCGGCCGCGCTGCGCCTGTCCCGCCCGAACCCGCCGATCAGGAAGTAGGCCGGGATCAGGGTGGCCTCGAAGACCACGTAGAAGAGGAACACGTCGGTGGCGGCGAACACCGCGAGCGACAGTGCCTCCAGCGCCAGCATCCATCCGAAGAACGCCCTCACGCTTCCGGTCCCTGAGGAGGCGAGGGACGAGCCGTCTCGAAGGGTGCTGTCGCCGTCGTGCCAACCGGCGGTCATCACGATGGGCACCAGGACGGCCGTGAGCAGGATCAGCAGCAGGCCGAGTCCGTCGACGCCCAGCGCGTAGTGGACGCCGAACGCCTCGATCCAGGAGTGCTGCTCTTCGAGCTGCATGCCGTCGCCGACGTCGTAGGACGCGGCGATCACGACGCCCACCACCAGGGTGGCGACGGCGAACCCGAGGCCGGCCACCTTGCTGAAGGCAGCCGGCAGGAAGGCGATCGCGAGCGCCCCAGCGAGCGGTAGCGCGATCAGAACGGTGAGGATCGGGAAGTCGCTCACGACCAGTTCACCGCCAGCAGGGCCAGGACGACGATGAGCACGCCGCCGAGGATGGACAGGGCATAGGAGCGGACAAAGCCGTTCTGCACCTTTCGCAGCTGAGCACCGATGGCGCCGATGCCGACCGCGCTACCGGTGAAGATTCCGTCGGCGCCGTGCTTGTCGAAGCCGAGGAGTCCGCCGACCAGGCGCCGGCCGGGCTCGACCACCAGGCCGTCGTTGATCGCGTCACCATAAAGATCGGCACGCGCAGCCCTGGTCGCGAACGACACGTCCTGCGGTGCCTCGCGCGGCACCTCGCGCTTGCCCACCAGGATCCAGGCCAGCGCGACCCCCATGGCGACCACGGCGACCGTGATCAGCGTGATCACGATGATCGGGATGGGTGGCTCGTGGTGCTCCGCATGGCCGACCACCGGCTCCAGCCAATCGATGATCCAGTTGCCGAGCAGCAGGAAGCCACCAAGCACCGACAGTGCGGCCAGCACGATGAGCGGGATGGTCATCACCCTGGGCGACTCGTGCGGGTGCACATCTTCACCCGAATCGGTAGCCCCCCAGCGTTCCTTGCCGAAGAACGTCATCAGCATCAGCCGCGTCATGTAGAAAGCGGTGATGCCGGCGCCCAGCAGAGCGCACAGCCCGACCACGGGGTTCTCGACCAGCGCGGTCTCGATGATCTTGTCCTTCGACCAGAAGCCGGAGAAACCGGGGAACCCGATGATGGCGAGATAGCCCATCGCGAAGGTCAGGAAGGTCACCGGCAGCATCTTGCGAAGCCCGCCGTAGTGGCGCATGTCGACGTCGTCGTCCATCGCGTGCATGACGGATCCGGCGCCGAGGAACATGTTCGCCTTGAAGAACCCGTGGGTGAGCAGGTGCATGATTGCGAACGCGTAGCCAGCAACCCCGAGGCCGGCGGCGAGCATCATGTAGCCGATCTGGCTCATGGTCGACCCGGCCAGTGCCTTCTTGATGTCGTCCTTGGCGCAACCGATGATCGCCCCCCACAGGAGGGTGACCGTCGCGACGATGACCACCGCGGTCTGCGCCGCCGGGGCCAGCTCGAAGACGAAGTTCGACCGAACGATCAGGTAGACGCCGGCGGTGACCATGGTGGCCGCGTGGATGAGCGCCGAGACCGGGGTCGGGCCCTCCATCGCGTCGAGCAGCCAGGCCTGCAGCGGCACCTGGGCCGACTTGGCGCAGGCGCCGAGCAGCAAAAGGACGCCGAAGGCGTTGAGCGTCGCCTCGGTCGCACCCGACGAGAGGGCGCTGATGCCCGAGAAGCTGGTAGTCCCGAACGTGACGAACGCCAGCGAGATCGCGAGCACCATGCCGATGTCGCCGACGCGGTTGATCACGAACGCCTTCTTGGCCGCGGCGGCCGCGGTCGGCTTGTGCTGCCAGAAGCCGATCAGCAGGTACGACGCCAGGCCGACGCCCTCCCAGCCGACGAAGAGCCCGAGGTAGTTCTCGGACAGGACCAGCAGCAGCATCGCGGCGACGAACAGGTTGAGGTAACCGAAGAAGCGGCGTCGGCGCGGATCGTGCGCCATGTAACCGATCGAGTAGACGTGGATCAGGGAACCGACCCCAGTGATCAGGAGCACGAAGAGCGCGGACAGCGGGTCGAGGAGCAGATCCATGCCGACCTGGAGACCGCCGACGTCGATCCAGTCGTAGAGGTGCTGGCCGATCTGCCGCTCCGACTGGTCACGCCCGAGCAGCGAGAAGAACATCACCATGCTGAGGACGAAGGAGCCGATCGGCAGCGCGGTGCCGATCAGGTGGCCCCACTTGTCGAGCTTCTCCCCCAGGAGGGGGGCGCCGAGCAGGAGGATGACCGCCCCCAACAGAGGCAGGGCGATCACCAGCCAGATCAGGTCGAACACACCCTCTCCGGGCGTGGGAGCCACGACAGGAATGTGGCCGCCCTCGGCGGCCATCGTCACGAACGTTGGGAGTTGCATCTGTGGCCGGCTCCTAGAACTTCAGCAGGCTGGCGTCGTCGACCGAGGCCGAGCGGCGGGTGCGGAAGATGGTCATGATGATCGCGAGCCCGACGACGACCTCTGCGGCCGCCACGACCATCACGAAGAAGGCGGCGATCTGACCGTCGAGGTTGCCGTGCTGCTTCGCGAAGGTCACGAGGGCGAGGTTGCTGGCGTTGAGCATCAGCTCGATACACATGAACACCACGATCGCGTTTCGGCGCGTGAGCACCCCGACGCAGCCGATGGTGAAGAGGATCGCGGACAGGACGACGTACTCGTTCATGCGTCACGCCCCTGCTCGTCCTCGGTGGTGTTGGCCGGGGCCCCCTGCTTGCCGGCGGTCTCCGGCATCTCGGTGGGGTCGACGCCGAGCTGACGCTGTACTTCGTCGATGTCATCGGCCAGGTCCGGCGCCGACCGCACCGTGCCTCGGGCAGCCAACATCGCGGACACCGAGGTCTCGGCCGGTGTGCCGTCCGGCAGCAGCGCGGGAGTGTCGACCGCGTTGTGGCGAGCAAAGACGCCGGGCGAGGGCAGCGGTCCGAGGTGCTTCCCCTGCTCGGCGTAGTCGCGCACCCGCTGTTGGGCGAGCGCGGCCTGACCGGGTTTGGGCGTGAGCCGCTCGCGGTGCGCCAGCACCATGGCACCAACAGCTGCAGTGATCAGGAGCGCACTAGTGGTCTCGAACGCGAACACGTACTTCGAGAACAGGATGTTCGCCAGGGCTTGGATGTTGCCCTCACCGTTGGCTTTCTCAAGGCCCACACTGGTGCCAAGCGTGATCTGCGAGAGTCCGATCACCAAGACGGCGCCGAGGATCAGCCCGCCGAGCCAGGCCAGCATCCGGTGCCCGCGGATCGTCTCCACCACCGAGTCAGACGCATCGACGCCGACGAGCATCAGTACGAAGAGGAAGAGCATCAGGATCGCGCCCGTGTAGACGATGATCTGCACCACGAAGAGGAACGGCGCCTCGAGCACTGCGTAGAGGATGGCCAGGCTGATCATCACGACCGCCAGCAGGAGTGCGGCGTGCACGGCCTTCCGGACGAACAGGATGCCGAGAGCCGCCAGCACCATCACCGGAGCCAGGATCCAGAAGGCGGTCATGCCTGGGCCTCCCCCGGCGCCCTTCGCGACGCCTCGTCCCTCGGCTTCTCAGGAACCACCGGAGCGGAGAACTCGCCCCGGTAGTAGGCGCCCTCGTCGTCGCCGAGCAACATGGCGTGGGGCGGCTGCTCCATGCCAGGCAGCAGTGGCGCCAACAAGTCGGACTTCTCGTAGATGAGATCCTCTCGGTTGTTGTCCGCGAGCTCGTACTCGTTGGTCATGGTCAGCGCGCGAGTCGGACAGGCCTCGATGCAGAGCCCGCACAGGATGCAGCGCAGATAGTTGATCTGGTAGACGCGGCCGTACCGCTCGCCAGGGCTGAACCTCTCGTCATCGGTGTTGGAGGCCCCCTCCACGTAGATCGCATCGGCGGGGCAGGCCCAGGCGCACAGCTCGCAACCGATGCACTTCTCGAGACCATCTGGCCAGCGGTTGAGCTGATGACGGCCGTGGAACCGCGGCGCCGTCGGCAGCTTCTCAAAGGGGTACTGCTCGGTGACGACCTTCTTGAACATGGTCCGGAAGGTGACGCCAAAACCCGCTACCGGGTCCCAGAACTGCTCCCTCAGGGACTTGTTCTCCTGGTCAGACGGCTCAGCCATCGACTGCTTCTTCCTTGAATGGTGCCTGCATCGGTGCGTCGAAGGTCAGCGGGGCAGCGGCGCCCCGGACGGGGCCACCGGAGGGCATTGCTGGGATCGGGAAGCCACCGACTGTTGGCTCGGCTGGCGCGGCCTTCTCGTCGGTGTCTCCGTCTTCACCGATGAAGAACATCACCAGGAAGAGCACGGCCAGGATGCCGATGCCGATCAGTAGGTACTGCCGGTCGAGGCCGCCGTCGAGCGAGACCGCCCGAATGGTGGCCACCGCGATGATCCAGAGCAGCGAGATGGGGATCAGCCGCTTCCAGCCGAACGCCATGAACTGGTCGTAGCGCAGTCTCGGCAGCGAACCCCGCAACCAGATGAACATGAAGACGAAGAAGAGGACCTTGCCGAAGAACCAGATCAGGGGGACGTAGCCCTCGTTGGCGCCCTCCCACACCCGGTCGATCCAGAACGGCGCGTGCCAGCCACCGAGGAACAGCGTCGTGGCGAGGGCCGCCACCGTCGCCATGTTGATGTACTCGGCGAGGAAGAACATGGCGAACTTGATCGAGGAGTACTCGGTATGGAAACCGCCAACCAGCTCGCCTTCTGCCTCGGGGAGGTCGAACGGCGCGCGGTTGGTCTCCCCGATCATCGAGATCACGTAGATGACGAACGACGGCGCGAGGATCAGGCCGAACCACAAGTCATCCTGCGCCGCCACGATCTCCGAGGTGGACAGGGAGCCGGCGTACAGGAAGACCGCGACCAGGGCCAAGCCCATCGCGACCTCGTAGGAGATCATCTGGGCGCTCGAGCGCAGACCACCGAGCAAGGAGTACGTCGAACCGCTGGACCAGCCGCCCAGCACGATGCCGTAGATGCCGATCGAGGCGATCGCCATCACGAACAACACCGCCACGGGCATGTCGGTGAGCTGCAGCGGCGTCGTGCGGTCGGTGAACGGCAACCCGACTTCTTCGGGGCCGAACGGGATCACGCTGAAGGTCACAAACGCCGGCACAGCCGCGAGGACCGGAGCCAGCACGAAAACGAACTTGTCCGCGGCCTTCGGGATGAGGTCTTCCTTGAACATCAGCTTGGCGCCGTCGGCCAAGGACTGCAGCAAACCGAACGGGCCGTGCACGTTAGGACCGATGCGGTGCTGCATCCGGGCCACGACCCGTCGCTCCCACCAGATGTTGAAGAGCGTGAGCAGCACCAGGACGAGGAAGATCAGCACCGTCTTGATCAAGATCAGCCACCACGGGTCCTGCCCGAACGCGCCGAGGTCGTCGGCAGCCAAGGGGCTGACCAGCTGAGCAAGTGGCGAGATCATGCGCCACCTCCTGTCACCCGGACGCGGCTGCCGGGCGAGGCTACGTCGGCCAGAACACCGTTGCCGGTGGAGTTGGTGGGTAGCCACACGACACCGTCGACCAGGTCGTGCGCGATCTCGGCCGGCAAAGTCACCGAGCCGCGGTCACCGGTCACCGTGACGGCAGGGCCGACGGCATCGAAGACGGTCGCGGAGACCCGGGCGACGACCGCGCGAGCGGTCGCGGCAAGGTGCTTCTCGCCGTCCTGCATGGTGCCGTTGTCGAGCATCGGTTTCCAGGTGGCCAGGGCCAGTCCCTCGCCTGACGAGTGTGCCGATGACTCTGGGGTGGGCTCGGCGGTCATGGTCGCCCGCGGACCGTCCCAAGGACCCATCTCCTCCAGCTGTGCGCGAGCCTCGGCGACGGTGCGGAAGCCCAGGGGGCTGCCGGGTCCGAGCTGGGCCAGCTCATCGGCAATGCCGGAGAGGATCCGCAGGTCCGGGAGCGAGGCCGGGTTCGAGATGACCTGGTCGAACGAACGCGGCCGTCCTTCCCAGTTCACGAACATGCCCGCCTTGTCGGTGACCGGCGCCACCGGGAACACGACGTCAGCCCCGCGGGTCACTTCGGTCTCCCGCAGCTCCAGGGCGACCACGAATGACGCCGCGGCGATGGCCGCTCGGGTGGCAGCGGGGTCTGCCGTGTCGTCCGGGTCGACGCCGCCGATCACGAGGCCGCCGAGGTCACCGGAGGTCAGCGCGGCGACGATCGCGTCGCCGTCTCGACCAGGGGTCTCGGGCAGGTGGTCGACCCCCCAGGCCGTCGCAGCATCGACGCGGGCGGAGGCATCGGCCACGGGACGACCGCCCGGCAGCAGGGTGGGCAGACAGCCGGTCTCGACCGCACCGCGGTCTCCGGCCCGGCGCGGCACCCACGCCAGCCGCGCGCCGGTCTTCTGCGCCAGCGCAGCTGCGGCCGTCAGTGCTCCCGGCACCGCCGCCAGCCGCTCGCCGACCAGGATCACGGCGGTCTTGTCCACGCCGTAATCGGCGTGTTCGAGCAAGGACTCCAGGGCTGCGGGCTCGCTGCCGGGAGCGGTCGGCACCACGGTGCCGTCCAGCTTCGCGAGACCACGAGTCGTGAACGGCGCCAGCGCCAGGACGCGGGTACGACCGGCGCGCACAGACTTGCGCAGCCGCAGGAAGATGGCGCCGGCCTCGTCCTCGGGCTCGAGACCCACGAGCACCACCGTCGCGGCACTCTCGAGGTCGGCATACCTGACAGCGCCGCCCTCAGGACCGGTCAGCACCACGTGGGCGGCCAGAAACTCGGCCTCCTCCGCAGAGTGGGGACGCGCCCGGAAGTCGATGTCGTTGGTGCCGAGCGCGACCCGGGCGAACTTGCTGTAGGCGTAGGCGTCCTCTGCGGTCACCCGACCACCGGTGAGCACGCCGACCGCGCCTGCGTCGTACAGCCCCCGGGCAGCCCTGGCGAAGGCCTCAGGCCAAGCAGCCGGGCGCAGTGTGCCGTCGTCGTCGCGGACCTGCGGGTAGCCGAGCCGGTCGGGCTGCTGGGCGTAGGTGAACGCGAAGCGGTCCTTGTCAGTGATCCACTCCTCGTTGACCTCTGGGTCATTACCGGCCAGGCGACGCATCACCTTGCCCCGCCGGTGGTCGACGCGGATCGCTGAGCCACACGCGTCGTGCTCGGCGACCGAGGGCGACGAGACCAGGTCGAATGGCCGTGAGCGGAAGCGGTAGTCGGCCGAGGTGAGCGCTCCGACCGGGCAGATCTGGATGGTGTTGCCAGAGAAGTAGGACTCGAACGGCTCCTTCTCGTAGATGCCGACCTGCTGCAGCGCACCGCGCTCGAGCAACTCGATGAAGGGGTCACCGGCGATCTGCTCGGAGAAGCGGGTGCAACGGGCGCACAGGACACAGCGCTCCCGGTCGAGAAGCACCTGCGCGGAGATGTTGATCGGCTTCGGGAAGGTGCGCTTGATGCCACCGCCGCTGGAGAACCGGGACTCGCCGCGACCGTTGGACATCGCCTGGTTCTGCAGGGGGCACTCGCCGCCCTTGTCGCAGACGGGGCAGTCGAGCGGGTGGTTGATCAGCAGGAACTCCATGATCCCCTGCTGTGCCTTGTCGGCAGCGGGGCTGGTGACCTGGGTGCTGACCACCATGCCGTCGGCGACCGGAAGGGTGCAGGACGCCTGTGGCTTCGGGAATCCCCGGCCGTTGCCGGCGTCGGGGACCTCGACCAAGCACTGGCGACAGGCGCCGACGGGGGCGAGCAGCGGGTGGTCGCAGAAGCGCGGGATCTGGACGCCGACCTGCTCGGCTGCGCGGATCACCAGGGTGTCCTCGGGGACGTCCACCTGGATGCCGTCGATGGTGACGCTGACGGTGCTGGTGCCGGTCTCCTCAGAGGCCCGGTCGTTCGAGGTCTGGGTCATGCCTGTGCTCCGGCAACCGCGAAGAGGGTGGACGCGGCCGGGTCGAACGGGCAGCCGCCGTGGGTCAGGTGAGCGAGGTACTCCTCGCGGAAATACTGGATCGAGCTGGCGATCGGGCTGACCGCGCCGTCGGCCAAGGCACAGAACGACCGGCCCATGATGTTGTCGCACTGGTCGAGCAGCAGGTCGAGGTCGGCCTCGCTGCCCTCCCCCCGCTCGAGGTTGGCCAGCACTTGCACCAGCCACCAGGTGCCTTCGCGGCAGGGGGTGCACTTGCCACAGGACTCGTGCTTGTAGAACTCGGTCCAGCGGAGCACAGCCCGGACAACGCAGGTGGTGTCGTCGAAGATCTGCAGGGCGCGGGTGCCGAGCATCGAACCGGCCGCGCCCACGCCCTCGAAGTCGAGCGGCACGTCGAGGTGCTCAGCGGTCAGCAACGGCGTGCTCGACCCACCCGGAGTCCAGAACTTCAGCTCGTGACCCTCGCGCATGCCGCCCGCCAGCTCGATCAGCCGGCGCAGAGTGATGCCGAGCGGTGCTTCGTACTGGCCCGGCGCCTGCACGTGGCCCGACAGCGAGAAGATGCCATAGCCCTTGGACTTCTCCGTGCCCATCGACGCGAACCAGGCGGCGCCGTTGGCGATGATGCTCGGCACGGAGGCGATGGACTCCACGTTGTTGATCACGGTGGGGCTGGCGTAGAGACCAGCCACGGCCGGGAACGGCGGGCGCAGCCGTGGCTGACCACGTCGACCCTCCAGTCCTTCGAGCAGCGCGGTCTCCTCGCCACAGATGTAGGCGCCGGCTCCCGCGTGCACCACCACGTCCAGGTCGAACCCGGAGCCGTGGATGTCCTTGCCGAGGTGACCGGCGGCGTACGCCTCGGTGACCGCGGCCTGCACCCGACGGATCACATGGAGCACCTCGCCGCGGATGTAGATGAAGGCGGTATTGGCCCGGATGGCGAAGGAACTGATGATCACGCCCTCGACCAGGGTGTGCGGCGAGGCCATCATCAGCGGGATGTCCTTGCAGGTGCCCGGCTCCGACTCGTCAGCGTTGACGACCAGGTACTTCGGCTTCTCCCCGCCCGGCGCGTCGGAGTCCTGCGGGATGAAGCTCCACTTCATGCCGGTCGGGAACCCGGCCCCTCCCCGGCCTCGCAAGCCGGAGTCCTTCACGGCCGTGACGATGTCGCCGGGAGCCATGGAGAACGCTTTCCTGGCCGCCTCGTAGCCGCCGCGCGCCTCGTAGGTCGCCAGGGTCCAACTGCGTTCGGCGTCCCAGTCGTCGGTCAGGACCGGGGTCAGGGTGTCGATCGTCATGACGACTTCTCCTGCTTCGTCTCGGTCTCGGCGCGCGAGGTGTCGGCCTGCTCGACAGCTTCGGTCTTGGTGTCGGCTGAGCTGTCTGAGCCGCCTGCACTCGCGATCCCAGCCGGTGTGGCTCCTTCGGGAGCCGTCCAACCCTGCTCGCGAGCGATCTTCAGACCGACCAGGCTGGCCGGGCCAGCAGCCGGTCCTTCGTCAGCAAGGCCGTCGGGGAATCCGGCCAGGACCCGCTCGGCCTCGCGCCAGGTGCAGAGCTTGGGGCCACGGGTGGAGTGCACGTCGGTGCCGGCCCGCAGGTCGTCGACCAGCCGCGTGGCCGACGCGGGCGTCATGTTGTCCATGAACTCCCAGTTGACCATCATCACCGGGGCGTAGTCGCAGGCGGCGTTGCACTCGACGTGCTCGAGCGTGACCGTGCGCTTGTCCTCGTCGCGCAGGTCGGTGGTCTCGTCGTTGCCGACCTCGAGGTGCTCCTTGAGCCGCTCGAAGATCTGGTCGCCACCCATCACCGCGCACAGCGTGTTGGTGCACACGCCAACGTGGTAGTCACCCACCGGCTTGCGCTTGTACATGGTGTAGAACGTCGCGACTCCGCTGACCTCGGCCGCGCTGATGTCGAGGATGTCGGCGCACGCCTCGATGCCTTCGGGGGTGATCCGCCCCGCTACCGACTGCACGAGGTGGAGCATCGGCAGCAGTCCGGATCGCTTCTGCGGGTAGCGAGCAGCGATCGCGCGCAGCTCCTCCAGCGTCGTCTCGTCGAACCCCGATCCAGAGGTGTGCTCCTGGCTCATCGGTCGACTCCTCCCATCACCGGGTCGAGCGAGGCGATGGCCACGATCACGTCGGCGATCATGCCGCCTTCGCTCATCACGCTGGTCGCCTGCAGGTTGGCGAACGACGGGTCGCGGAAGTGCGCCCGGAACGGCCGGGTGCCACCGTCGGAGACAACGTGGGCTCCGAGCTCGCCACGCGGGCTCTCGACCGGCACGTACGCCTGCCCGACAGGGACCCGGAAGCCTTCGGTCACCAGCTTGAAGTGGTGGATCAGTGCCTCCATCGACTCACCCATGATGTGGCGGATGTGGTCGAGGCTGTTGCCCATGCCGTCGCTGCCGATCGACAGCTGGCTGGGCCACGCGATCTTCTTGTCAGCGACCATCACCGGCGCGCCCTCGAGGCCGGCCAGGCGATCGGCGCACTGCTCGAGCAGCCGCAACGACTCGTGCATCTCGTTGAGGCGGACCCGGAAGCGGCCGTAGGAGTCGCAGGTGTCCCAGGTCTGAACGTCGAAGTCGTAGTCCTCGTAGCCGCAGTAGGGCTGGGTCTTGCGCAAGTCCCAGGGATAACCGGTGCTGCGCAGCACCGGACCGGTGAGCCCGAGGCCCATGCAGCCCTCCAGCTCCAGATGCCCGACGCCCTCGAGGCGGGCCTTGAAGATCGGGTTGGCGTTGCACAGCGCGGCGTACTCGGGGAGGCGCTTCTTCATCAGAGCGATGAAGGCGCGGATCTCGTCCAGGGCCCCCGGCGGGAGGTCCTGGGCCACCCCACCAGGGCGGATGAACGCGTGGTTCATCCGGAGTCCGGTGATCAGCTCGAACAGGTCGAGCACGAGCTCGCGCTCCCGGAACCCGATCGTCATCACGGTCAGGGCACCGATCTCCATGCCGCCGGTGGCGATGGCCACCAAGTGGGACGAGATGCGGTTGAGCTCCATCATGAGCACTCGCATGACGTTGGCCTTCTCGGGGATGTCTCCCTCGATGTCGAGCAGCCGCTCGACGCCCAACGCGTAGGTCGCCTCGTTGTAGAACGGGCTCAGGTAGTCCATCCGGGTGCAGAACGTGGTGCCCTGCACCCAGGTGCGGAACTCCATGTTCTTCTCGATGCCGGTGTGGAGGTAACCGATGCCGCAGCGCGCCTCGGTGACCGTCTCGCCCTCGATCTCGAGAATCAGCCGGAGCACACCGTGGGTGGAGGGGTGCTGCGGCCCCATGTTGACCACGATCCGCTCCTCGCCCTCTTCAGCGAGCCCCTCGGCGATCTGGTCCCAGTCCTGGCCGGTGACGGTGAAGACCTTGCCCTGGTGGGTGTCCGAGGCGTCGGCGTAGATGTCCTCTGCAGTGCTCATGTCAGTTGTACGACCTTCGCTGATCGGGCGGCGGGATGCTGCCGCCCTTGTACTCCACGGGGATGCCGCCCAGCGGGTAGTCCTTGCGCTGCGGGTGGCCGGGCCAGTCGTCCGGCATCAGGATCCGGGTCAACGAAGGATGACCGTCGAAGACGATGCCGAACATGTCGTAGGTCTCGCGCTCGTGCCAGTCGTTGGTCGGATAGATGGCCACCAGGGACGGCACGTGCGGATCGGCGTCGGGCATGGAGACCTCGAGCCGGATCCGGCGGTTGTAGGTCATCGAGAGCAGGTGATAGACCGCGTGCAGCTCGGCGCCGGTGTCGTCGGGATAGTGGACGCCGCTCACACCGGCGCAGAACTCGAAGCGCATCCGCGGATCGTCGCGCACCAGCTGGGCGACGGCGAGCAGGTCCTCGCGGCGGACGTGGAAGGTGATCTCGCCGCGGTGGATGACGACGTTGCCGAGGTTGACGGTCGCCTCGAGGGCGTCGGCCACCTCGTCGTACCAGCCGCCGAAAGGCCGCTGAGCGGCGCCGGGATAGACGATCGGCTGCACCAGTCCGCCGTACCCGCTGGTGTCACCAGTGCCCTTGGTGCCGAACATGCCGGTGCGGACACCTACCTGCTGCACCTCGGTGTCGGTGGTCGCAGGCGCGTTCTCCGGCGACTGGTGGATCGCTGGCTGCTCGGGGCTCTTCGTCTCGGGGCTCTGCTTGTCGAGCGGGGTGTCCTTCTTGTCCTCACTCACCTGAGCAGACCCTTCATGTCCGAGGTGGGCAGGGCTGCCAGCGCGGTGTTCTCCAGGTCAACGATCTCGGCCGCTCGGTTGGCGCCGAGCTTGGCGTGCTGCACCTGGTCGTGGAGCTTGAGGATCGCGTCGATCAGCATCTCCGGGCGCGGCGGACAGCCGGGTAGGTACATGTCGACCGGCACGATGTGGTCGACGCCCTGGACGACCGCGTAGTTGTTGAACATCCCGCCGCTGCTGGCGCATACGCCCATCGCGAGGACGTACTTGGGCTCGGCCATCTGGTCGTAGATCTGGCGGAGCACCGGCGCCATCTTCTGGCTGACTCGGCCCGCCACGATCATCAGGTCGGCCTGGCGGGGGCTGGCCCGGAAGACCTCCATACCGAAACGGGCGAGGTCGTACTTCGGGCCACCGGAGGTCATCATCTCGATCGCGCAGCACGCCAACCCGAAGGTGGCTGGCCAGAAGCTGGCCTTGCGCATGTAACCGGAGAGTCCCTCGACGGTGCTGAGCAGCACACCGCTCGGCAGCTTGTCCTCAATACCCATCAGGAAGCCCTTTCCAGCGTCGAGGGCCAACGAACCCGATGGCAAAGTGCGTGCGTCATGGCGCTCAATCCCACTCGAGGCCGCCGCGACGCCAGACATAGGCGTAGGCGACGAAGACCGTTGCGATGAAGATGACCATCTCGACCAACCCGAAGAACTTCATCGCGTCGAAGTGCACGGCCCACGGATAGAGAAAGATGATCTCGATGTCGAAGATGATGAACAGCATCGCGGTGATGTAGTACTTCACCGGGAACCGCCCGCCGCCGACCGGCTGGGGGGTGGGCTCGATGCCGCACTCGTAGGAGTCGAGCTTGGCCCGGTTGTAGCGCTTGGGCCCCACCACGAAGCTGGTGGCGAGAGAGCCGAGCACGAAGATCGTGGCCAGTCCGGTCAGGAAGAGGACCGGTGTGTACAGCTCCAACCTGGGTTCCTCCTCCGCTCGTCCTGCCGCTCGAAGTTGGCCTCACGGGCCGCTGATTGTGACTTTGTGAAGAGAATCACTAGTAGCGCGGACCTCAGTCTGCCACTCCGCGGCCCGCCCGTCACACCCGGGGGGAACCGCGCCGAAAGCGCCTCTCACCTGGCCATTTAGCGCATGGAGGCGTTCCCTAAATGGTGGCGTTGGTGGCCCGGTGCAGCGCCACGATCCCACCCGAAAGGTTGCGCCACTGCGGACGCTGCCAGCCCGCCGTCTCCACCAGGTCCGCGAGCCCCTGCTGGTCCGGCCAGGCTCGGATCGACTCCGCTAGATAGACATAGGCGTCCGGGGACGACGAGACCGCGCGGGCGACCGTCGGCAGCGCACGCATCAGGTACTCGATGTAGACCGTGCGGAACGGCGACCAGGTCGGATGACTGAACTCGCAGACCACCAGACGACCACCGGGCCTGGTCACCCGCAGCATCTCCCGCAGGCCCGCAAGCGGGTCCACGATGTTGCGCAGCCCGAAGGAGATCGTGACCGCGTCGAACGTCGCGTCGGCGAAGGGCAGCTGGGTGCCGTCACCGGCGGTGAACGGCAACCCTGGCTTGGCCTGCTTGCCGACCCGCAGCATGCCGAGCGAGAAGTCGCACGGCACCACGAGCGCACCGCGGTCGGCGAAGGGCTGGCTGGAGGTGCCGGTGCCGGCGGCGAGGTCGAGCACCTTCTCGCCTCTCTGCGGATCGACGGCCTCGATCACGTCACGTCGCCAGCGCCTGTCCTGGCCCAGGGAGAGCACGTCGTTGGTGACGTCGTAACGGCGCGCGACCGCATCGAACATCGTGCGGACGTCGGTCGGTTGTTTGTGCAGGTCTGCGCGGGCCACTTCCGAAGACTACGGCCGGTCACGGGTTGGTCACGGAGCGGGGGACGGCCGTCGCGGGAGCAACCTTTCGGCCTCCGGCTGCGTCATCTTGGTGTCAACGAAGCGCAACAGGAAGCAGCCATGAGGATCCTCCGTCGTCTCGCCCTCACTCTCGTGATCGCCAGCATGCTCGCGGGCATCGGGTACGCCGCCGTCTACGTCGCCGACCGCGGCCTGCCGTCGCGGAGCACCACCGGGCCAGAAGCACACTCCAGTCAGGCCGGCTCACGGGTCATCGATCCCGACCCGGGCACCACTGGACCTTCTAGGACGCCGGAACCCACGTCGACGCCCGAGACGACCGAGCCCCCGGAGCCGCCGGTTGAAGAGCCCGACCCCGTGACGCTGCCCGGCGAGACCCTGATGGGCCCCGGCGACCAGGGCGACCGGGTCCGCAGGGTCCAGTCCCGGCTGCGGCAGATCGACTGGTTCGAGGGTGACGTCACCGGCGTCTACGGCGACATCACCACCGCCTCGGTGCGCGGGTTCCAAGGCAAGCGCGAGATCCCGGTGACCGGTGAGGTCGACCAGCGAACCCTCGACCTCCTGCACGGCATGACCACCGAGCCGACCAAGGCCGAGCTGAACAACGAGGTGCCGTCATCGAACGGCAACGTGCCCGGCGCACTCGACCCGAGGTGCTCGTCCGGCCGGGTCCTCTGCATCGACAAGTCGAGCAGCACCCTGCGCTGGGTGGTCGATGGCGAGGTCCGGATGACCGTCGACACCCGCTTCGGCGGTTCGGCGACGCCGACCCGCGAGGGGGTCTTCAGCGTCTTCATGAAGAACCGCGACCACGTCTCCTCGCTCTATGACAGCCCGATGCCGTTCGCGATGTTCTTCTCCCGCGGTCAGGCGGTCCACTACTCGTCGGACTTCGCTGCCGTCGGCTACAACGGCGCCTCGCACGGGTGCGTCAACGTGCGGGACTACGACGGCATCGCGGCACTCTTCGACCAGGTCGTGGTCGGCGACAAGGTCGTCGTCTACTGGTCCTAGCCGGCGACCGGCTCGATCGAGGCGACGCCGGCTGCGGAGCAGCAACCTTCCGGCGATCAACATGGACTGGTTGAGTACGCTCGAACTCGTGACGACTGGCGCCATCCCGGCTGACGACCCCACGCCGGGCCCCCTGGTCGTCCGCACCGTCCCTCTGGACCTGGACACCGCGACCCAGCTGGTCGACCTGCTGCCGACCGATCATCCCGTCGCGTGGGTACGCCGCGGTGATGGCGCTGTCGGCTGGGGCGCCGCCGCCTCGCTGCACACGAACGGCTCGACCCGGTTCGCGGACGCCGACAAGTGGTGGACCGAGACGGCCGCCCGAGCCGTGGTGCGCGACGAGGTGGCCGAGCCCGGCACCGGCCTGATCTGCTTCGGCAGCTTCGGGTTCGCCGATGACCCCGGCGACTCCGTGCTGGTGGTCCCCGAGGTGGTGGTCGGCCGACGCGGCGACTCCGCCTGGCTCACCACCGTCTCGGTCGGCGACCTGGATCTGCCTGCCACCCAGGACATCCAGGTGCTGCGGGCCCCCGTCGCCCCGACCGGCGTCAGCTTCGCCGACGGGGCGCTCAACGGCGAGGAGTGGATGTCCGTCGTCGCCGACGCGGTGTCGCGGATCAACGGTGGTGACCTCGAGAAGGTCGTGCTGGCTCGCGACCTGGTGGCCAGCGCAGACGAGCCAATCGACGTGCGGTGGCCGCTGCAACGGTTGTCGGCGACCTACCCGATGTGCTGGACGTTCCACGTGGCCGGCATCTTCGGCGCCACGCCCGAGCTGTTGGTCCGCCGCGAGCGCGGACTGGTCACCTCGCGGGTGCTGGCCGGCACTATCCGCCGCACCGGCGACGACGGTCGCGACCTGGCCCTGGCTGCCACCCTCGCCCGCAGCTCCAAGGACCTCGAGGAGCACGAGTACGCCGTCCGCTCCGTGGCCGACGCGTTGGAGCCGCACTGCTCCTCGATGAATGTGCCCGAGGCGCCGTTCGTGCTGCACCTGCCGAACGTGATGCACCTGGCGACCGACGTCAACGGTGTGGTGCACGATGCCGCGACCGTGTCGTCGTTGCAGCTGGCCGCGGCCCTCCACCCGTCGGCGGCCGTCGGCGGCACCCCCACCCCCGACGCCCAAGCCCTGATCGCCGAGATCGAGGGCATGGACCGCGGCCGCTACGCCGCGCCGGTCGGTTGGATGGACGCGGACGGGGACGGTGAGTGGGGGCTCGCGCTGCGCTCAGCCGTCGTCGATGGCGACACTGTGCGGCTGTTCGCGGGCTGCGGCATCGTCGCCGACTCCGAGCCTGAGGACGAGCTGGCCGAGGCCCAGGCGAAGTTCGTGCCGGTGCGCGACGCCCTTGCCGGCGGCTGACCGACGAGAAGGGCTGCGTCACACCCCCTTGCCATCCCGGCTATTGAACGATATTCAAGAGGAATGACCTACCAGGCGATCATCGTCGGCACCGGGTTTGGCGGCATGGGTGCCGCCATCCAGCTGAAGCGACTCGGCATCAACGATTTCGTGATGCTCGACCGCGAGGACGACCTCGGGGGCACCTGGCACGTGAACCGCTACCCCGGTCTCGCGGTCGACATCGCCAGCGTCACCTACTCCTACTCCTTCGAGCCCAATCCGCATTGGCGCAACTGGTACGCCCGCGGCCCCGAGCTCAAGCAGTACGCCGAGCACGTTGCCGACAAGTACGACCTGCGCCGCCACATGCGGTTCGACGCGCCCGTCGAAGGCGCGCGCTGGGACGAACAAGCACAGGAGTGGGAGGTGGCGGTCACCGGCAGCGACCCGGTGCGCGGCAGCTACCTGATCACCGCGACCGGCTTCCTCTCCCAACCCCGTCTGCCCGACATCGGAGGGGTGGGCGACTTCGCCGGCGAAGTCATCCACACCGCCAAGTGGGACGACCGCGTCGACCTTGATGGCAAACGGGTCGCCATCGTCGGCACCGGCGCCACCGCCGTACAGCTGATCCCCGAGCTCGCCAAACGTGCCAGCCACCTCACCGTCTTCCAGCGAACGCCGATCTGGGTCACACCCAAGATGGACTTCAAGATGCCGGGCGTGCTGCGACATCTGTTCGCACAGGCGCCGGTCACCCAACGGCTCGCGCGCAGGGTCAACAGCGCCTGGCTCGAGGCGATGATGGTGACCGCGGTGATCCACTACCGGCAGGGCAAGGTCTTCAACCAGATCGCCGCTCGTATCGCCAAGCGCCACCTGCACGCCCAGGTAAAGGACCCGGCGATGCGCGAGGCGCTGACGCCCGACTACTCCTTCGGCTGCAAGCGCCCGACCTTCAGCAACTCCTACTACCCGTCGTTCACCCGCGACCACGTCGACCTCGAGACCACATCGATCGACCGGATCACGCCGACCGGCATCAGCACGACCGACGGCCGCGAGACCGAGGTCGACGTGCTCGTGCTCGCTACCGGCTTCGACATGTGGGACGCCAACTTCCCCGCCATCTCGGTCATCGGCCGCGAGGGCAAGGACCTCGGCAAGTGGTGGCGCTCGACCCGCTTCCAGGCCTACCAGGGCATCGCGGTGCCGGGCTTCCCCAACTTCCTCAGCCTGGCCTCGCCGTACTCCTACTCCGGACTGTCGTTCTTCACGACCATCGAGGGCCAGATGAAGCACATCGACCGGCTGCTGACCGAGGTACGCCGCCGGGGTGCGACCACGTTCGAGGTACGGGACCCTGCGAACGAGGAGTTCCTCGGGTGGGTCACCGAACGACTGGAAGACTCGGTCTTCAGCCTCGGCCAGTGCGCCACGGCGCGCAGCTACTACTTCAACCAGCATGGCGAGGCGGCACTGCTTCGCCCGAGCTCGACGATGAACACGCACAAGGAGGCGGCGAGCTTTCCTGTCGAGGACTACGCCTACGGCTGAGGCCTACAGATCGGAGCCATCGGGGACCCGGACGTAATGCTGCCCGGAGTCACCGAGGAAGCGGGCCAGGTGGCTCTCGGCGATCCCATGGGCGAACTCGGTGTAGACCCGGTCGTGGATGCCGAGGTTGCGCGGCGCTCCGACCAACCGGACGAAGTCGAGGGCTTCGGAGATCTTCAGCCAAGGTGCCGAGACCGGCGCGCACAGCACGTCAACGTGCTCGCCGGGGTCGGTCAGCGCGTCGCCGGGGTGGTAGACCACCTGGTCGCCGAGGGTGACCAGGTAGCCGCTGTTGTAGAAGCCCGGAAACTCCGGGTGGATCACGGCATGCAGCTCTCCCACCGCGCGCACCGGCAGCCCGGCATCCACGGACTCCCCCGGGTGCACCACCGTCACCCGCTCCGCGAGCGCGGGGGCATCCTGACGGATCTTGGTGGCGACGGCCTCGATCGTGAAGATGCGTGCGTCCGTGGCGGCCAGCAGGTCCGGTGCGTAGTGGTCGGCGTGTTCGTGAGTGATCAGGACGGCGTCGACGTCGGCGACCGCATCCGGCGTGGCGAAGACTCCCGGGTCGAGCACCAGGGCGATCCCGTCGTGCTCCATCCGCACGCAGGAGTGGCCGAACTTCGTGATCCGCATCCGGCCAACATAATGGGATCACCATGGCTCCTTTCGACCTCTCCGACCCCGAGTTCGATGTCACCTCGCCCGTCGTGCACGCTGCCCGCGCGGAGAGCTGGTACGTCGAGACCAACTGGGGTTGGGCGGTGCTGCGCCATGCCGAGGTCTCGGCGTTGCTGCGCGACCGGAGGTTCCGCCAGGGCAATGCGCGTTGGCCGGCGCAGAACGGCATCCACTCCGGCCTCTTCTCGGACTGGTGGCAGGAGACGTTGCTGTCGCTGGAAGGAGAGGACCACGCGCGCATCCGCCGGTTGCTGATGCCGGCCTTCCGCAACAAGACGATCGCGGCGATGCGCCCGCAGTTCCAGGCACTGGCCGACGAACTCGTGGACGGGTTCGCGCCACGGGGCACGGTGGAGTTCATCAGCGAGTTCGCGGAGCCGTACGCCGCCCGCATCATCTGCTCGTTGCTCGGTCTCCCCGACGAGAGCTGGCGGCAGGTGGCGCACTGGGCCGACGACCTGGGCGCGTCATTCTCGATCGATGTGGGCAACCAGGTGCCGCGCATCGAAGCCGCGCTCGACGGTCTGCGCGGCCACCTCGACGAGGTGGTCGCAGATCGGCAGGCGCGCCCGCGTGCGGATCTGGTCACCGAGCTCGTGCAGGCCTCCGACGACGGCGACCGGCTCTCGCGTCACGAGCTCAGCGTCGCCCTGGTGTTCCTGGCCTTTGCCGGGATGGAGACGACTCGCAACCAGCTCGGGCTGGCTCTGCAGACGCTGCTCCACCACCCCGAACAGTGGAGGCTGCTCGGTGCTCGGCCGGACCTCGGTGGCAACGCCGTCGAAGAGGTGATGCGGGTGAACCCCACCGTCACCTGGGTGACCCGCGAGGCGCTGGAGGACGTCGAGTTCCAGGGTCTGCGCATCCCGAAGGGCGGCATCGTGCAGATGCTCTCGCACGCGGCCGGCACCGACCCGCGCGCCGTGCCTGACCCCACGTTCGACATCGCCGAGATCCGTCCGCCCCACCACGGGTTCGGGGCCGGCGTACACCACTGCTTGGGGCACTTCGTCGCCCGCACTGACATGGCCGTCGCTCTGCCCCTGCTCGCCCGGCGAATGCCCGACGCCGTACCCGACGGCCCCGGCGAGTGGCTGCCGGTCTCGGGCAACACTGGTGCGCTGAGCTTCCCGATCCGCTTCACGCCGTCGCGGCCAAGCTGACCAGAGCCGAGCCAGTCACGCGGTCTGGTGGTGCACGAAGCACCAGCGCCAGTCCTCACCGGGCTCGGCGGACTGCATCACGGGGTGGGTCGTCTCGTGGAAGTGGGCGGTGGCGTGCTGGCCGGGCGAGGAGTCGCAACAGCCGACATGTCCACAGGCAAGGCACTGCCGGAGTGCAACCCAGCGGGCACCGTCGGCCAGACACGCGGCACAGATCGGGTCGGCGGCCGTCTCCACCGCTGGGTACGCCGCGAGGTGGTCGCACCCTGCGCCGGCCAGCCGTGGCGCGCGGACGGCCCGCAGGTTCTGCCGTTCCTCAGTGGCACGCTCGAGCATCGACTCCTCGACGTCCAGCATGGCGAGCACGTCGCTGATCACCTCGGAAGCGACGGTCCCGCCGTCACGGATCTCCAGGATCCGGGCGCGCTCAGCCTCGATCATTGCCACCCGGATCCGGGCATACAGGTCGCTGGGAGACTCCTCGTTTACGGTGGTGCCGAGCCGCTCCCAGGCCGCGAAGTTGCGCTGGTTGATCCGCTGCTTGATCAGGTCGACCACGCCGTGGTGGTCTTCGTACTCGAGCTCCTCGAGCGCATGGTGACCGGCCTTGGATGCCTGCTGGAGCAGCGTCGCCCGCGCCAGCGCGTCGTCCATGGGGTCGGGCGACGGCACCTTCAACCGCCGGGCGATCACCGGCAGGCTCAGCCCCTGGATCAGCAACGTGCCGGCCACGACCGTGAAGGCGATGAGCACCAGCACCTCTCGGTGCTGGGTGTCAGCCGGGATCACGAACGCGGCGGCAAGGGTGACCACCCCGCGCATACCCGCCCAGCCGAGCAGAAACGTGTAGGTCCACGGCGGACTCTGCCCCGTCAAGGGGTCGGGCCCCGGGCGCACCAGGAGATAACGGGCAGGGAACACCCAGGCCAGCCGGAGCACGATGACCGCCACCAACGTGAGCCCGCAGACTGCGGCAATCCGGGCAGTGGAGAGCTCGCTCTTCTCGACGTCGGCCAACAGCCACTCGGCCTGGAGCCCGATCAGCAGGAAGACGGCGTTCTCGAGGATGAACGCGATCGTGCGCCAGTTGGTGCGCTCGGCGATCCGTGACTGCGCGTCCTGAAGGATGGGCGCTTTGTGTCCCAGCAACAGACCGGCGACGACCACCGCGATCACCCCGGAGGCGTGCACCTCTTCGGCAGAGATGTAGGCAGCGAACGGCACGACCAGCGAGATCCCGACGTCCATCAGCGGGTCGGTGACGCGCTTGCGCAGCCACGCCACGAGGATGAAGAACGCGATCCCGATGAGGACGCCGCCACCCGCGGCGCGGACGAAGTCGACGCCGACGTCGAGAGCCGTGACGCTGACGCCGGCCGCCGCAATGGCGGTGCGCAGGGACACGAGGGCCGTTGCGTCGTTGAGCAGCGACTCGCCCTCGAGGATCGTGACGATTCGTCGGGGCAGACCGATCCGCCGCCCGACCGCGGTGGCGGCTACCGCATCCGGCGGCGCGACGACCGCGCCGATGGCGATCGCGGCCGGCCACCCGAGCCCGGGCAGGAGAGCGTGCACCAGCAGGCCGACGCCAGCAGTCGTGAAGATGACCAGTCCGACCGACAGCAGCAGGATCGGCCGCCGGTTGGCGTTGAAGTCGACCAGCGAGGTCTGGATCGCCACCGAGTAGAGCAGCGGCGGCAGCAGCCCCAGCAGCACCACCTCCTCGTGGAGGTGCACCTCTGGCATCCCCGGCAGGTACGACGCGGCGATGCCGGCGACCACCAGCACCAGGGGTGCAGGGATGTCGAGACGGCCGGCAATCGCGGTGACCGCAAGGACGCTCGCGACCAGGGCGACCAAGAACATTGCGACATCCACGGGCACCATTGTCGCTGAGTGCGGGCGGACCGGTCAGGTGCGTTCGGCTGCGACCCACAGCATCGGGTCGCCCCACCCGAGCTCGTCGAGTCCCAGCTTCATCAGGGCCAGCGAAACCAGCGTGCGCCGATGGGCCGCAAAGGTCAGCACGTGGGCAATCATCCCGCCGTAGGTGAAGACCGTCGCAGGCACGCAGATGGCGTCCACGAAGGTGTCGTCCAGCCGACCCGCGGCTACGACCGAGTGCACGTGTGCCAGGTAGGTGGGGCCTTCCTCCGCGAGACGCTGACGCATCGACGAGAGCGACTCGTGCTCCTCGACCGACCAGTCGTAGTCGCGGGTCGCCATCGCGGCGTTCCACATGCCCATCTGACCGACCAAGCGGGACAAGATCCGGCGGATCGTCGCCTCGTCGTCCTCCGCGATGCCACCGAGCGGCTCATCGAGCTGGGCATCGGTGAGCCGCGCGGAGACACGCACCAGCTCGCCGGTGAGCCACACGTGGTGCTCCACCATCTTGGTCAGCAGCTCCATGGCGGTCACCTTGTCTCGTGCGGGCAGCCGCAGGCTGCCGGGTGGGTGGAAGTGGACGCCGCTCGGCGCCTCGATCTGGATGTGGCCAGGTTTGCGGCGCCAGGTCGCCGGCGCGGCGCCGTACGCCTTGGTGAAGGCGCGGGTGAACGCCTCGTGCGAGCCGTAGCCCGCCTCGACCGCGACGTCGAGCAGCGGTGCGGTCGTCGTGATCATCCGATACGCCGCCCGCTCCAGGAGCAGCCGCCTGCGGAAGGCCCGCGGAGGTTCGCCGGCCACCGACTTGATCATCCGGTCGAAGTGGAACCGTGAGAAGTGCAACCGGGCCGCCCACTCCTCGCCCGACAGCGAGCCGATCTCGGCGTCGTCGAGCGCTTGGCCGAGGTGGTCGACGAAGTCGGCGAAGGTGTCGGCCGCGGTCATGCCTCCATCCTCAGACCGGGCCCGAAGTCCCGGCTTGATCCCCCTTGCCGAGTGCTGCCAGCAAGCCAGCGGCGAAGGCGACCCGAACCGCGCTCGGTCGAGTCAGGCACGCAGCGCACGGATCCGCGCGTCGAGCTCGCGGCGGTTGTCTCGGCGCACCCGCACCTCGATCACCTCGAGGCCACCGTTGGGGTTGGCCAGGCCCTGCTCCAGCTCGGGCAAGCTCCGGGCCAGCCAGTGGGGGGTTCGGGTGGCGGCGCAGAGGCTGGCGAGGTCGACTCCGTGCGGTGTGCCGAAGAGCGTGTCGAAGCGGTCTGCGTGCTGCTCCGCACCCTGCTCGAGCACGGAGAAGATCGAGCCGCCGTCATCGTTGACCACGACCATGGTCAGATCCGGCCGCGGCTCGGTCGGTCCGAGCACCAGGCCGTTGCTGTCGTGCAGGAACGTGACGTCACCCATCAGCGCCAAGGCCCGCGACGAACCAGCGCGGCCTAGCGCGGCTCCGACAGCCGTTGAAATGGTGCCGTCGATGCCGGAGAGTCCGCGGTTGGCGATCACCTTGCGCCGCTCGCCGACCGGATAGGGCCGGGCCATCAGGTCCAGGTCGCGGATCGGGCTGGAGGCACCAACCACCAGCAGTCCCTCGGGAGGCAGGGCCGCGCTGACCGCTCCGGCTACGGCGTACGGCGTGAGGTCGGGCTCAGCGGCCAGCAGCTGGTCGAGCTCGGCGGCGACCACCCGATCAGCGGCCAGCCACTGCTCCAGCCAGGCCGGGTCATCGAGCTCGGCGACCGGAGCCCCGATCGAGGTGGCTGGGTAGGGCCGGTCGCTCCAGACCCCGGCCGTAGGGGTCGCGAACACCTGCACGTCGTCGCGACCAAGCAGTCGCAGCACAGGACGCGACAAGGTCGGATGCCCGAACACGACGACCCGCTCGATGCTGCGGCCGAGGTCGGAGTCGAGTAGTAACCGGTAGCAGCGCAGTGCGTGAGTGCCGGTGCGGGCGCCGCTGCTCGGCTCGGCGAACAGCGGCCAACCGGCGGCCTCAGCGAGCTGCCGAGCGCGGGGACCGGCGTCGTCACCGGCGACCACGACCGTGCGCGGCCCGAGCGGCAGCGGGGTCGTGCCCCCCACAGTGCGCTCCGGCGCACCCTGAGGCACACGACTCGGAGGATCCCAGGATTCGGCCGGCACCAACGGGTCATCGAGCTGCACGTTGAGGTGGGTCGGTCCGGCCTCCTCGAGCACCAGGACGTCGTCAGGCAGGTCGCGGGTCTCTACCAGGCGTCCGAAGATCCCGACCTGGTCGGTGGTCTGGTTGGAGTCGGTGCCCCTCAGCCGGGCGGGCCGATCGGCGGTGACCACCACCAGGGGCAGACCGGCATGTGCCGCCTCGAGCACCGCAGGATGGAGGTTGGCGACAGCAGTGCCGGACGTGCAGATCACCGCTGCTCGGGCGCCGACCCGGGTCAGCCCCAGCGCCAGGAAGCCGGCCGTCCGCTCGTCGATCCGGGTGTGCAGTCGGACCACCCCCGCCGCGGCTGCGTCGTACGCCGCGAACAACAGCGGCGCGTTGCGGGAGCCGGGTGCGACGACGACCTCGGTGACCCCGGCGTCCACCAGCGACGTGACGATGCGTCTGGCGAGCTCGGCCGACGCCGAACTGCTGGATGAGGCGGTCACGATCGACGATCCTGCCGCAGTGCGCGAACCTCGGCGAGGCGGCCCGCCCAGAACGCAACACGGTCGGGCGATGGGGCTAGCCGCGCCAGCGACGACTCGTCGACTTCGGGGCGTCGTACCGGCAGCGCCCCGTCGATCGGCAGCAGCGACTCCGACACCGGGTCGTCGGTGAGCAGCTGCACGGTCGCGAGGCCACACGCAAACGGCAGCTCGGGCAGCGCGGCGGCCAGCGCGACGCCGGCCGCGATGCCAACCGAGGTCTCGAGAGCCGACGACACCACCACCGGCAGGCCGATGTCCTCCGCGATCCGCAAACAAGCGCGAACGCCACCCAGCGGCTGCACCTTCAGCACCGCGACGTCGGCCGCCTCCAGGTCGCGCACCCGGTAGGGATCGGCGGCTCGGCGGATCGACTCGTCGGCCGCGATCCGCACGTCGACCGCCCTGCGCACCTGCGCCAGCTCCTCGACGGTGCCGCACGGCTGCTCGACGTACTCCAGGCCACCGGCTGCCCGGTCCAGCAGGGCGATCGCCCGCACGGCGTCATCGACCGACCAGCCGCCATTCGCATCGATCCGCACGGCACCGCTCGGTCCGATCGCAGCGCGCACCGCTTCGAGCCTGGCTTGGTCGTCGGCGAGCGACTGCCCGGGCTCGGCCACCTTCACCTTCGCGGTGCGACAGCCACCGCGACGCACGATCTCCACCGCCTCCTCGGGACCGACAGCCGGGACGGTCACGTTGACCTCGACGGTGTCGCGCAGCGGCGCCGGCCAGTCACCGGCGGCGGCCTCCTCGGCACACCGCAGCCACGGCTCGGCCTCCGCCGCGTCGTACTCGAGGAAGGGGCTCCACTCCCCCCAACCGGCCTCGCCCCGCAGGAGCATCCCCTCGCGCACCGTGATGCCGCGGAAGCGGGTGCGCATCGGCACCGACCAGACGCTCATGCCGGCCCCAGCAGGCCCACGAGAGCCAGCCGGTCAGGCTTGCCGTTGTCGAGCAGCGGGATCGCGTCGAGGGCGACCAGCTGCTGCGGTGCCCAGGACCGCGGCCGCACCTCGGCCACCCAGTCACGGGCCGCCGGCAACGAGAGCGGACCCACCACGAACGCGACCACTCGGTTGCCCCACTCATCATCGGGTACGCCGACCACCTCGGCCGCGCTGACATCCGGGTGCTCCCGCAACCGGGCTGCCACCGCAGGGCCGGCCACGTTGACGCCGCCGGTGACGATCATGTCGTCCATCCGCCCGAGCACGGCGAGCCGGCCGTCCGCGTCCATCCGGCCGGCGTCGGTCGAGACGAACCATCCGTCCACCAGCGTCTGGGTCGTCAGCTCGCGATCGCCGTCGTACTCGTCAAAGAGCGTCGGCCCGGCGATCCGGATCCGACCATCGCCGTCGATGGCGACCGCGACGCCGTCGAGCGGTAGCCCGTCGTAAACGCAGCCGCCCGCTGTCTCGGCCGAACCGTACGTCGCCACCACCCGTAGCTCGGCGTCCTCCGCCCGCCTGCGGAGAGCTGGGTCGATCGGACCTCCGCCGAGCAGGATCACGTGCGCTCGCTGCAGCGCCGCCAGGTCGGAGGGCGAGTCGAGCAACCGCTGGAGCTGGGTCGGCACCAACGAGGTGCACCACCAGTCGTCCTCGGGCCAGTCGACCGTGGGGCGGTGACCGGCAACGAGCGACCTGACGATGACCTGCACCCCCGCGACGTACGTCGGCGCCAGCCTGAGCACCCACCGCCCCGAGCCTCCGAGCCTGCGCTCGGTAGCGGCGACGGAGGCGAGCACCGCGGCGCGCGAGAGCACCACGCGCTTCGGGGTGCCCGTCGATCCCGAGGTCTCCACGCACAGTCGCACGTCGGCTGGCCCGCCGAGCCAGTCACGCAGCTGGTCGACCACCTCGTCGGGCCCGCCATGCGGGCTGAGCAAGACCACGCGACGAACGCTACTGCCGGAGGCTAGGCCGACGGGGATGACGTCGCGACTGGGCCGGAGCTTCCGCCCAGTCCGCTGGCGCGTTCGCGTGACCCTGCTGATTTACTGCCTTGTCGTGGCAACTCCCGATCAGTGGCTCGCCGGCGCTCGGCCGCGGACCCTGCCCGCAGCAGTGGCGCCCGTCCTCGCGGGCACTGGCGTGGCGGCGTACGTCGACGACTGGGTGTGGTGGAAGGCATTGCTGGCCCTCGGGGTCAGTCTGGCCCTGCAGGTGGCGGTCAACTACGCCAATGACTACTCCGATGGCATCCGCGGCACCGACGATGAGCGGGTCGGCCCGATGCGGCTGGTCGGCTCGGGCGCGGCATCCCCGGCTGCGGTGAAGCGCGCAGCATTCGCCGCCTTTGCAGTCGCGGGCGTCGCCGGGCTGGTGCTGGCCGCGACCACGGCCTGGTGGCTGGTCGCCGTGGGGCTGATCTGTGGGGTCGCCGCGTGGTTCTACACCGGCGGATCAAAGCCCTACGGCTACCTGGGTCTGGGCGAGGTCATGGTCTTCGTCTTCTTCGGCCTGGTCGCCGTGATCGGCACGACGTATGTCCAGACCGAGTCCTGGGAGTGGGCTGCGCTCCTCGCTGGCGTGGGCATCGGTTCGCTCGCCTGCGCAATCCTCGTGGCCAACAACCTGCGCGACATCCCGACCGACACGGTCACGGGCAAGCGCACCCTCGCGGTACGCCTCGGCGACCAGCACACTCGCCACCTCTACCTGCTTCTGGTGCTCGTCGCGGCCGCAGCCGTTGTCGCGCTGGCGGCGACGACGAGCTGGTGGGTCCTCCTCGGCCTGGGCTTCTTGACGGTTTCCGTGCCTGCGGCGCGGACCGTGCTGAGCGGAGCCTCCGGCCCGGCGCTGATCCCCGTGCTCCAACAGACGGGGCTGGCCGAGCTGGTATGGGCAATTCTCGTGACGGCAGCTCTGTACGGCTGCGCCTAGCGCTAGCCGAGCCCGACGTACGCTCGGACCATGACCTTCCTCATCATCGTGACCGTGATCGTGGTCGGCTTCGTCGCGTGGCGGATGCGGGTGTCGCTGATCGCCAAGGCACTCGGACAGTCCGAGAGCCGGATCGACCGGCAGCTCAACCGCCGCAAGCCCTGACCCTGCAGGTCAGTCGGCGTCCTCCTTGGACCGCAGCTCTTCGATCTTCATCGAGGCGCGACGGGCGCGCTCGTCGACACGCTGCGCGAAGGCCTCGCGCTGGGGGGCGAGCACGAAGTAGGACGCGACACCGCTTGCCACGAACCCGATGACGACGACCCACAGCACCGGCACGGTGTCGCTCAACAGCGACCAGATCCCGAAGACAATGGCAGCTGTCGCGCCGAACACCGCCAAGCGTAGGAGCGTATAGGTCCAGAATGCCTTCACGGGTCGAGGGTACGCATCACCACCTTCGGCCTACATTGGAGGGGTGTTGAGGTTTCTGCTCGTGGTGATTCTGTTCGCAGTCGCCACTTATTTCATGGTGCGGCTCCTGCAGGCGCGCGGTCTCGCCGCTCAGCCACGCCCTCGACCCAAGCCCAAACGACCCAGCACCCCACCGAAGATCGTGGCGCCCGACGACGACGAGGACTTCCTCCGCGACCTCGACCGCAAGCGGCTCAACCCGGACGATCCGGGCGACTAGCCCTCAGTCGGACATCCGCCATGGGCGCTTCAGCCGCGCTGACTCCCCCGACCGGTGCTTCCTGGTCGGGGTGTGGGGCTTGGTGGTCAGGGTTCGGCGGTGAGTGGGTGGGTGCCGGTGTGGTCGCGGATGAGCTGGATGCCGTTGGGGGTGGTCCAGAGGTAGGCTGCCGCGGTCGAGGACGGTGTAGGTCCACGGACTGTGGGTTTTGGCGCGGTGGTGGCGTCGACACAACGGCGCAGTGTTCTCCGAGCTGGTCGATCCGCCGTCGGCGTAGGCGACGACGTGGTCGGTGTCGCACCTTTGCGCTGGTCGGGTGCAGTGGGGGAACACGCAGTGCACGGCGACCAGGGCGTTCTGCTCCTTGAGCCGGTCGGGTGCTTCGTAGGCCTCGACGTGGATGCGTTCGGCCAGGTCGATCACCGGCTTCACGATCACCTGGGTGGCGTCGCTGCACCAGCCCTGGATCTGTTCCACGCTGATCGGGGACCTGGTGTTCCCGCACCGGGCCACGGGTCCCTGGCCGAGGTGGGCGTAGAGCACCACCGACCGACCCGGGGCCCGCATTGGCTCCAGTGTCGGTGTCGGCGTCGAAGTCGAGGGCGAGCTGTCTGCGGGCCAGATCGACCAGCCGCGATCGAGCGGCGCACGTCCGAGCGACTCGGGGCTGCCGAGGTCGGCCTGTTGCTTCGCTCCCGCACGGAGGGCGTCCTCGAGATCGAGCGCGTCGGCGAGTCCGACCTGGCGTCGACGGGGACGGTGCCGTCGTAAGCCGACCTGGTCGACCAGCACGTCGACGTGCCGCGACTCGGCTGCCTGCGCGGCGTCGGGCTTCGGCGGCCTCGGGGTCGAACCGCACCATCGCTTCTTCGACGAGTCGGTCGATCTGGGCCCACGAACACGAACGCGCCACCGGAGCCAGATGCCGGTCCACATGCGCGGCACCAGCCTCCGGCAGGCAGGTGGTCTGGTCGGCGACCCGACCGGCCCGCCACAACGGCACCCTCCCTTCCAGGACCCGCTCCCACAGGCGCGGGAGCCGGTAGCGCAGCTCCAGGATCCGGCCGACCTGCGCGAACCCAGCCTCGGTGGTGATCCCCAACGCCGCGGCATACTCCATCAACGCGAACTCCGAGACCAACGGCGCACCCACCCCAGCCACCGGGAGGGCCTTGTCAGCAAACAACCCCACACATTCGGCCGGATCGGCCTCGTTCAGCACCGCCCACTCGAGGGTCAGCTCGGCCTTCTCGACCTCGGCCCGGGCGATCTCCACGGCCTTCTCGCGCAACCCGTCGAGCACAACAGCGGTGCTGCGCGTGGACTGGCTCGTGGTGCTGGACATAGAACCAATCCAAGCACCCACCACCGACAGTCATGGGCAGTCACAGACAGGGTTTCCCCATACTCCACAGGGGTTTCGAGGCTCGTCGTTGACGCTCCTCACACCTCAACCACCGGCCCCTTCGACGGTGACTGAGTTGGCTTGCTACTCGACCAGCGGGTCGTGCGTTATCTGCTCGATCGCGGGTGCGGATGCGTAGGAGTGCTGGCTGGCGCTCGAGAAGTAGTTGATCCCGATGAAGTTGAACCAGAGGGTGGCCACACCGAGCAGCGAGAGCAGGGCGGTGTTGCGGCCCTTCCAGCCGGCCGTGGCCCGAGCGTGCAAGTACGCCGCGTAGACGACCCAGGTGATGAACGCCCAGACCTCCTTCGGGTCCCAGTTCCAGTACGACGACCATGCCTCCTTGGCCCAGATGGGGCCGGTGATGAGCACCGCGAAGGTCCATACCGGGAACGCGAACGCATGGATCCGGTAGGAGATCCGGTCGAGCACCTCGAGCGGGGGCACCCGCGAGAGCGGGCCGGTCGTGGCGTCGGGCTTTCGCAACTTGACGAGGTACATCGCTGACAGGAGTCCGCCCAGGGTGAACCCACCGGTCGCGATGATCGCCGAGACCACGTGGATGACCAGCCAGTAGGAGTCCAGCGCTTCGGGCAGCGGGGCGACCTCGTCGTGCAGCCAGATCACGGCCACCATCAGGAAGGTGACCACGAAGCCGACCACCAGCGGAGAGATCCAGTCGAGCTTGAAGCGGCGGTAGAGCACGAGGTACATCAGGGTCACGACGAAGGTGCCGGACAAGGTGAACTCGTACATGTTGCCCCAGGGCACCCGGTTGGGCTCCGCAGCCATCCCCCGGCTCACCAGCGACCCCAGATGGATGCTGGCAGCCAGCATCGTCAGGATCAGCCCGAGTCGGCCGAGGAACGCGACCTGATTGCCTCGGTCAGGTTCGTCTGAAGTATCGGTCGCCCCGCCGCCGACGCCGCCGCCAACGACCACGGCCTCGGTCCGCGCCGCGGCCGGGGTGCGCAGGGATGCCCACTCCGCGAGGTGGGTCAGCAAGGCCAGGAAGTAGACGACTCCCGCGGCAGCGACTGCCCGATCGCTCAGCAAGCCCCAGTCGGCGTCGGTCACGGTCGCTCCTTGTCCTCGGGCTCAGCGGGTGTCAGCCTCGCCACCAGATCCGCTAGTACGTCGGTCACGTCGCCTCCACCGGATCGGTCCAGAGCGGCGACGTCCACCATTGTGACCTCACCCTCCCGACGAGCCCGCACCCACACTCTCCTCGGCCGGATGAACAGCGACCCCAGCAGCCCGAGCAGCGCAAGCACGACCCCGGCGAGCGCGATTCGTTGACCTGGCGACTTGCTGATCTGGATCCGCACCCAGGGCTCGACGCTCTCGAAGGTCACCGACCCCAGCCCGTCGGGGAGGTCAACGGTCTGACCGGGGGCGATGTCCAGGCGGAACGGCTTGCCGTCGGCCTTGGTGACCTGGTCGGTCTGCGACTTGTCGAGCAGGTAGACCGACTGCGACGGTCCGGCGTCCATGCTGAGGTTGCCCGCGTAGACGAGCATCGAGAGCAACGGGTTGTTGTCGTCGCCCATCAAAGTGGCCGGGTCACCCTCGGCGGTCATGTAGAAGGTCGGGTAGAAGAGACCCTCCAGCCCGAGCCCCACCGGCTGTGCATCCGGGGCCTTGACCACACCGAAGGACAGAAAGCTGGAGTCCTGCGGCAGGAAGATGGTGGGTCCGGAGTAGGCGATGTTGCCCTCGCCGTCGCGGACGGTGACCACGGGCGCGTACCCATGGCCGACCAGGAACAGCTCGGTGCCGCCGATGGTCAGCGGGTGGTTGACCCTCAGGTCGTAGTCCTGCTGCTTCCCGGCGACGCCCTCCTGGTAGCGCAGGCTGGCGTTGAACGCCCGGGCCATTCCGGCGCGCGGCCCGCTGGTCAGCCACTCGACGTCGAACTTCTCCACCTCGAAGGAGAAGTTGTCCAGGTCTTCGAGGGTGAACAACCGGCCCGGCGAGAAGTCGTCGTACTGGTTGGGGCTGTTGCCGAACCCGCCGCTCTCCACCACGATCACGGCGCCCCGGTAGCCCCACAACCCGCCCATCGCGAAGCCCACCAGCACGACCAGCACCGACAGGTGAAACACCAGGTTGCCGACCTCGCGCAGGTAGCCACGCTCGGCGCTGACCGCGCGGTCGTTCTCTCCTTCGGCATTGCGGAGCCGGTGACCACGGCTCAGGACCGCCCGCGCCTTCGACAGCACCTCCTCGACCGATTCTGAGGTCTGGTACGACGCGTGGTCGGGCAGCCGGGTCAGGTTGCGGGGCGCGGCGGGTGGCTGCGCGCGGATGCCGCGCCAGTAGTGAAACGTGCGCGGCAAGATGCAGCCGACCAGCGACAGCACCAACAGGATGTAGATGGCCGAGAACCACACCGAGTCATACACGGAGAAGAGGTCCAGCCGCTCGTAGATCGGCGTCAGCGTCGGGTGATCCTCCTTCCAGCGCGAGGTGCCGATCGCGTCCACGCCCTCCTGCGGGATCACCGAACCCGGGATCGCCGCGAGGGCGAGCACCAGCAACAGGATCAGCGCCGTCCGCATGGAGGTGAGTTGACGCCAGCCCCACCGCGCCAGCTCGCGCGCATCCAGCTCTCCGGCCCGGCGAGGGCGGGTTTCAGGCTCGCTCATATACCGACCGTCGTGGTCGAGATGAGGTTGGTCTGCAACCAGGTGACGACCCAGTCCCACCAGCCGGTGACCAGCAGCACGCCGACCAGCACCAGCAGCAGGCCGCCGAGCCGCATCACGAACAGCTGATGACGGCGGACGAACGACATCGCGCCCAGCGCCTTGCGGTACGCCAGCCCGGCCGCAATGAAGGGGAGACCTAGTCCGATGGCGTAGAAGCCGGCCAGGACGGCACTGCGGGTCACCGTGGCCTCGTTGAACGAGAGGGCGGTGATCGCGGTCAAGGTCGGCCCGATGCAGGGGGTCCAACCCAGCCCGAAAAGGAAACCGAGCAGCGGGGCGGCGCCGAGCCCGACGGCCGGCACGGAGTGGACCCGCCACTCGCGCTGCAGGAAGGGGACCAGCCCGGCGAAGACCAACCCGAGCACGATGGTCAGGGAGCCGAGCACGACCGTGATCGTGCGCCGCTCGTCGATCAGCCAGTGTCCGACGGCACCGGAGAGTGCGCCCAAGGTGACGAACACGACCGCGAAGCCGAGCACGAACAGCACCGACCCGAGCAGCATCCGGCCGCGACGGACCTCAGCCTCGCCACCGGCCAGATCGGCCCCGGAGAGTCCGGTCGCGTAGGAGAGGTAACCCGGCAGCAGCGGGATCACGCACGGCGAGAAGAAGGAGACCAGGCCGGCCAGGAGGGCAACCGGGATCGCCAACGGCATCGAGCCGGAGAGCGCCTGCTCCTGAAACCACTCACCCATCGGCCGTGCCCGTGGCCCCAGCGGCCACCTCTTCCACGACGTCGACCAACGTGAGCCGGGACGGCAGCTTGCCGATGATGCTCGCAGCGATCCGGCCCTCGGCGTCCAGCACGACGAACGCCGGCACCGTGTAGGGGGTCAGCGCTCCGGTGAAGTTCTTCAGGGCCTGCCCGTCGTTGCCGTCGATCGAGGGGTACGGGACGCCTTTCTCCCTCTCGTACTGCGTCGCCGCACCGAGGTTGTCCCTCACGTTCAGGCCGACGAACTCGGCAGTGCCCCTCAGGTCCGCGGCCGCCTCGTTGACCTCAGACTGCTCGGCCCGGCACTCGACGCACCACGCGCCCCAGACCACGACCACGAGCGGCTTGCCGCGGTAGTCCTCGAGCACGACCTCGTTTCCGCGCAGATCGTCAGCCCGCAACGCGATCGGCGAGCCGCGGTCGTCGACCGCCAGCTGGCTGACCTCCCCGGCACCGGTCGGGTAGCCCTTGTCGCCGGACTCGGCCAGGCCCGAGCAGCCGGTCAGCCCAGTGACCAGCACAGTGACTAGCCCAGTGACCAGCAGCACGAGCGGGACGGCCCGGTGACTCCTCACGGCCGCTTGTCCTCAGGAGCGCCACCTGCCGAGAACGGCGCCTTCTTGTCACCCTTGGGTATCAGGTCTCCCGCAGGCTCGCTGTAGGAGACCTGCGTGAGCCGGTCACCCACGAAGTGCAACGAGGTGAGCGAACAGAGCGTGCACTGGCGCTTGCGCGGGTCGTGCAGGAAAGATCGACCCTCGACGTGGAGTCGCGTGGTCCAGATGGGCAGCTGGTGCGACACGATCACGGCCTCGTGGCCGTGCGCCGCCTCGCGGGCGTCATGGACGGCAGCCATCATCCGGCCCACGATCTCCCGGTACGGCTCGCCCCACGACGGCTTGAAGGGGTTCCAGAGGTGACGCCAGGTCGCGGGATTCTTGAGCGCGTTGCGACCCGCGCCGAACTGGGCACCTTCGAACTTGTTGCTCGACTCGATCACCCGTTTGTCGCGAGTCACCTCGAGCCCTCGGGCGAGGGCCAGGGGGGCGGCTGTCTCCTGGGCGCGCTCCAGCGGCGAGGACCGGAGGTGCGTGATGTCGCGCTCCGCGATCGCATCGGCGACCTTCTCGGCCATCTGCCTGCCGAGCGGGGAGAGATGGAAACCGTCGCGGCGGCCGTAGAGGACGCCCTCGGGGTTGTGCACCTCACCGTGCCGGAGCAGGTGGACGATCGTGTCGGGCTTCTGACTCATGTGCTCCCTCACTGCTCCCTGGATGCGTGGTCGATTGCGCTGGCAGCAGCCCTGGCGCCGGCTGGAAGCGCGTCCAGCACCGCCTGCACGGCCCGGTCGTCGTGGGCCGACGACAGGAACCAGGCTTCGTACGCCGACGGCGGGAGGTAGACCCCCAGCTCGAGCAGGGAGTTGAAGAATGCGGCGTACGCCGTCACGTCGGTGCGTGTCGCGGAGTCGAAGTCCCGCACCGGGCCATCGGCCGGATCACTGAAGAAGACCGAGAACATGGTGCCCGCCGACGAGATCACATGCGGAACGCCTGCCGCAGCCAGCGCTTCTCCGGTGGCTGCCTTGATCACCTCGCCTGCGGCTGTGATGTGCGAGTAGACCTCGGTGGTGGCCAGCCGGAGCGTGGTCAGCCCGGCGGTGGTGGCGACTGGATTTCCGGACAGGGTGCCGGCTTGGTAGACCGGACCCTCCGGCGAGAGCTGCGACATCACGTCGGCCCGGCCACCGAAGGCAGCGGCCGGGAAGCCTCCGCCCATCACCTTTCCGAAGGTCATCAGGTCTGGCGCCCAGCCTTCGAGCGCGCCGTCGAGGCCCCACTGGCCTAGGGCCGAGACACGAAAGCCGGTCATCACCTCGTCGGAGACGAACAAGGCGCCGTAGCGCGTGCAGATCTCGGCCAGGAACTCGTTGAAGCCCGGGCCAGGGGGCACCACGCCCATGTTGCCCGGGGCCGCCTCGGTGATCAGGCAGGCGATCCGGTCGCCGTGCTCGGCGAAGGCCGCCTGGACCGCAGCCCGGTCGTTGTAAGGCAGCACCAGCGTCAGCTGCGTGGACGAGTCGGGTACCCCCGGCGTGCCGGGCACGGCGAACGTGAGCAGACCGGAGCCACCGGAGGCCAGCAGCGCGTCGACGTGGCCGTGGTAGCACCCGGCGAACTTCACGACCACATCACGGCCGGTGAAACCGCGGGCGAGCCGGATCGCCGACATGGTCGCCTCGGTGCCTGATGACACGAGCCGCACCTTCTCGGCTGGCGTTCGTGCCACGATCTCTTCGGCCAGCTCGACCTCGGGCACCGTCGGCGTGCCGTACGACGTGCCCCGGGCCACGGCCGCCTGCACCTCCGCCTGGACCTCCGGGTGGGCATGGCCGAGCAGCATCGGCCCCCAGGAGCAGACCAGGTCGACGTAGTCGTTGCCGTCGACGTCGGTCAACCAGGCTCCGCGGGCGGACCGGATGAAGCGGGGAGTGCCGCCGACCGCGGCAAACGCCCGCACCGGAGAGTTGACGCCGCCCGGAGTCACCGCGAGGGCTCGATCGAACAATGCGCGCGAGGCTGGGGCGGTGTCAGGCGGCACTGGGATCACCGACTCATTGTCCCCGAGGGGCCTGAGCGGCGGCGGGGCGGCCCGGGCCATTGGATCCAGAGCGACCACACACGTAACTTCGCTGTGACAGTATTCGTTGAAGACGATGAATGCGTGCGGGAGGGACACCGTCCGCGACTGATTCGCGACACAGAGCATGACGGTTCGCCCGGGACCGGAGCTCACAGGGAGATGACGATGTCGACCAAGCAGTTCGGTCGTTGGCAGAGGGTGGTGGCAATCGTGCCACTGGCCCTGCTCTCAGCGGCCTGGACCGCTAGTCTCGCGGGCGCCGGGGTGAACACCGCGATCACGGCCGAGGCTCAGCAGGAGGACCCGCTGCCCGACGGCCCCTCCGTGCCCGAGGAGGCCATCGATGCACCGGCCAGCGTGTCGACCGGTGACGGGCTCGGCCTCGGCGTCGCGGGTGACACCCAGCAGGTCATCGCCACCTCGTCGACCAACGGCATCCCGGCCGCTGCCCTGGCGGCGTACCAGCGTGCGGAGAGCGTGATCAACTCCGCCGACAAGGGTTGCAACCTGACCTGGCAGCTGATCGCAGCGATCGGCCGGGTCGAGTCCAACCACGGACGCTTCGGCGGCAACGCGCTCGACGACGACGGCGTCGCGCAGCCTGGCATCTACGGCATCGCCCTCGACGGCACCAACAACACCTCGGTCATCCGCGACACCGACGCCGGGCAGTTCGACAACGACCCGATCTACGACCGCGCGGTCGGCCCGATGCAGTTCATCCCCTCCACGTGGTCCGTGGTCGGCGTCGACGCCGATGGCGACGGACAGCGCAACCCCCAGGACATCGACGACGCTGCCCTCGCCACGGCGGTCTACCTCTGCTCTGGTGACGACGACCTGGCCACTACTGCCGGCCAGCGGGCTGCGGTCTACCGCTACAACCATTCCCAAGCCTACGTCGACCTGGTGCTCTCGATCATGGACGCCTACCTCGACGGTGACTTCACCTCGATCCCCAACAACACTTCGGCTGCTGGCTTCCTGATCCCGAGCCCGCCCGACCGCAACAGCGGCAACAACGGCCCTGGGAACGAGGGGCGGCCGCAGGCAACTGAGGGCCCTGGCCCCGTGGACCCGGGTCCGACCGACGAGCCCGACGACGGGGACACCGGGCGACCCGACCGCGGCGAGTCGGAGGAGCCCGGCCCTACCCTGCCCAGCTTCGTACCGTCGCTGCCACCGCTGCCGAGCACCCAGGTCCGCCCGGTCGACGACCTGTTGACGCTGACCCAGGCCACCGTGCAGTGCACCCTGGAGGGGTTGGATCCCCTGGTCGAGCCGGATCGTTTCCAGCAGTGCATCGACGACTACAGCAAGCCGCGGCCGCGACCGCGGCCCTAGCCTCGATCGACCTGCGATCAAGGATGATCGTTGCGGCTACCCGTGCCCCGCGATCACTTGAGCAGTCGAGCGGCCTCGGCCGCCCAGTAGGTGAGCACGATGTCTGCACCCGCGCGCCGGATTGAGGTCAGCATCTCGATGATCGCTGCCTCGCGGTCGATCCAACCATTCGCAGCGGCGGCCTCGACCATCGCGTACTCACCCGACACGTTGTACGCCGCCACCGGCACGTCGACGGCGTCACGCACCCGACGGATCACGTCGAGGTAGGCAACGGCCGGCTTCACCATCACGATGTCGGCGCCCTGCTCCACGTCCAGCTGCGCCTCGCGCACGCCTTCGCGGGAGTTGCCGGGGTCCTGCTGATACGTGCGCCGATCTCCCTGCAGCGACGAGTCGACGGCCTCGCGGAAGGGTCCGAAGAAAGCGGACGCATACTTCGCCGAGTAGGCCAGGATCGCGACGTCGCTCTGCCCTGCCGCATCGAGGGCGCCTCGGATCGCTGCCACCTGGCCGTCCATCATCCCGCTCGGCCCGACCATGTCGACGCCGGCACTGGCGTGGGCGAGCGCCATCTCGGCGTACACGCTGAGCGTGGCGTCGTTGTCGACCCGACCGTCCGGGGTGAGCACACCGCAGTGACCGTGATCGGTGAACTCGTCAAGGCACAGGTCGCTCATCACCGTCAGCGCGTCACCCACCTCGGCAACCGCGTCGGCGATCGCCAGGTTGAGAACTCCCGCAGGATCGAGGGCCTGCGACCCGGTGGCATCTTTGTGGTCCGGGATGCCGAAGAGCATCACGCCGCCCAGCCCGAGCTCGGCGGCCTCGCGCACGGCCTTGCGCAGGGTGTCACGGCTGTGCTGCACGACCCCGGGCATCGAGGCGATCGGGTGCGGCTCGTCGAGCCCCTCCCGGACGAAGAGCGGCAGCACCAGCTGTCGCGCCTCGAGCGAGGTCTCGGCGACCATCCGCCGGAGCGCAGGCGTGGTCCGCAGCCGACGGGGCCGCACCACAGGGCCTGCGCCCGGCTCGATCACTGCGAAGAGCTCGCCCGACGACGACCCGTCGGCTTGCGGTCGGAGGGCTTGGTGACCGTCTCGCCGGCCTCGAGCATCGCCAGCCGGCGGGTGCCGCCGAAGTCGGCGAGCGCGTTGACCAGCTCGTCGACATCCGGCTTGGCGGCCAGTACGTCGACCCGCAGGCCGTGCTCCTCCGCCGTCTTGGCGGTGGCCGGCCCGATCACGGCGATCACCGTGGAGGGGTGCGGCTTGCCGGCGATGCCGACCAGGTTGCGAACCGTCGAGGACGAGGTGAAGACCACCGCGTCGAACCGGCCGCTCTTGATCGCATCGCGGGTGGGTGCCGGGGGCGGCGTCGCACGCACCGTGCGGTAGGCGGTCACGTCGTCGCACTCCCAGCCCAGGTCGATCAGGCCGGCGACGAGGTTCTCGGTCGCGATGTCGGCGCGCGGCAGGAAGACCCGGTTGATGGGGTCCAGCACCTCGTCGTACTCGGGCCAGTCGGCCAGCAGTCCGGCGGCCGACTGCTCGCCCGACGGCATCAGGTCCGCTCGCAGCCCCCAGGCCGCGATGGCGGCGGCAGTCTTGTCGCCGACCGCCGCGATCTTGAGGCCGGAGAAGGCCCGTGCGTCGAGGCCATACTCCTCGAACTTCTCGCGGACGGCCTTGACCGCGTTCACCGAGGTGAAGGCGATCCACTCGTAGCGGCCCTCCACCAGGCCGCGGACGGCCTTGTCCATCTGCAACGGGTTGCGCGGCGGCTCGACCGAGATGGTCGGCACCTCCTCGGGAACAGCGCCGAAGCCGCGCAGGCGGATCGACAGCGAGGGGGCCTGGTCCTTGGTGCGCGGCACCAGGACCCGCCAGCCGAACAGCGGCTTGGTCTCGAACCAGGACAGGGTCTCGCGCAGGTCGACGACCTTGCCGACCACCGTGATGGCGGGCGGCGAGATGCGGGCGGCCCGGGCATCGGCTGCGATGTGCTCCAGCGTCGAGACGACCGTGGCTTGTTCGGTGGTGGTGCCGACGCGGGTCATCGCGACCGGGGTCTGCGGTGAGCGCCCGGCAGCGATCAGCTCCTTGGCGATGTCGCCGATCATGCCGACCGCCGACAGCAGCACCAGGGTGCGCTCGCCAGCGTGCTGCTTCCAGTCGACCTTCTCGCCGCAGGTGATGACTGAGATCTCGCGGTGGTCCTTGGTGGTCAGCGGGATGCCGGCGTACGCCGGGACCGCACCGACCGACGAGACACCGGGCACGATCTCGAAACCGATGCCGGCCTTGGCCACCGCCTGCGCCTCTTCGGGTCCGGAGGCGTAGAGGAAGGGGTCGCCGGCCATCAGCCGGACCACCCGAAGCCCGCGCTTGGCCTGCCTGACCACGACCTTGGTGCGCGCGGCGTGGGTCAGCGGCTGACCGTCCTCACCGAACCCGCCGTCGACCAGCTCCGGGCCAACGGCCGCTACGGGCTCGGCCTCCTCGGCGTCCTCGGCCTGGTCGCTCTCATCCACCGGCTCGACCGGAGGAAGCCCCAGCAAGGTCCGCACCAACGGTCCGTGCTCGGGGGACTCGGTCACCACGACGTCGGCCTGTTTGATCAGGTCGACGGCGCGTACCGTCAGCAGATCCGGGTCGCCCGGGCCACTGCCCACGAACGAGACCCATGCGCGGGCGGCCTTCTCAGCGGCTCGTCCAGTGGTCGTGGTCGTCTTGCCTCGCGTCATGCGTTCTGCACCTTTGCTTGATCTGCTGGTTGTGCCGTATCGGCTCCTTCGAGCCGTCCTGCTCCGTCGGCGAGCATGTCGCTCCCCAGCCGGTTTCCTAGTCCTGTCGCATCGTCCGGATCTCCTGACATCGACATCCGCACCGAGAGCTGGCCGTCACGCGACAGCGCAACTGCCCGCATCCAGAGCTCATCTCCGTCATCACCCTCGACGACCTCTGCCAGCGCTCCGACGGGAGCCGAGCAGCCGCCCTCCAACGTGGCGAGCACCGCTCGTTCTGCCTCGACCGCAGCCCGCGTGCGCGGGTCGTCGAGTCCTGCCAGCTCCTCCGCGAGTGCCCGGCCAGTCGAGCTGTCGGCGCACTCCACCGCCAGCGCCCCTTGCCCGGGGGCCGGCAGCATCTGCAATGGGTCGAGCACCTCCGTGGCCTCCTCGATCCGTCCCAGGCGCGCCAACCCCGCCCGAGCCAGCACGACCGCGTCGTAGTCGCCGTTGCGAACCTTCTCGATCCGGGTGTCGACGTTGCCACGAACTGGCACCACCTCCAAACCGAGGCCGAGGGCATGCAGCTGGGCCGCCCGGCGCGGCGACCCTGTGCCGACCCTGCTGCCGACCGGCAGCTCACCGAGAGTGAGCCCGTCACGGGCCACCACAGCGTCGCGCGGGTCCTCGCGCAGCGGTACGGCGGCAAGATGGACGCCGTGCGCCGGAGCCGTCGGCAGATCCTTGAGCGAGTGGACGGCCAGGTCGACCCGGCCCTCGACCAGCGCGTCCCGCAGCGCGCTGACGAACACTCCGGTGCCGCCGATCTGCTCGAGAGCAGTGCCGGCCCGTTGCGAGCGGTCTCCCTCGGTGGCGATCTCGACCAGCTCGGTCTGACGACCGAGGACGTCGCGGACCAACGCTGCCACGAGCTCGGCCTGGGTGGTCGCGAGCCGCGAGCCCCGGGTGCCGATGCGCAGTGGTGGGGGGACGGTCATGCCAACCCCTCCGGACGGGTGACTGCCTCGACGGCGTCCGGATCGAGGGCGAACAGCTCGGCCAGGGCCGTGGCGTAGGAGATGGCCCCCTGCTCGTTGGCCAGCTCCCTGACCCGGACGGTCGGCTCATGGAGCAGCTTGTCGGCGACCCGACGCACCGTGTGGAGCACCTCGGCCCGAGCAGTCTCGTCGAGGCCGGGCAGCCGTCCGTCGAGCCGCGCCATCTCGGCGTCGACCACAGAGGTGGCCATCGAGCGAAGGGCCACGACCGTGGGGGTGACGCTGGCCTGGTGGCGGGCGGTCAGGAAGGCCGTCACTTCCTGGGTGACGATCCGGCGGACCTCGACGACCTCGCGGCCAGCGGCCGAGTCGTGCAGGGCGTCGGCCAGCTGGGCCAGACCGATCAGGACGACCCCCGGCAACGTGGCCACCTCGGGATCGACATCGTGGGGCAGCGCCACGTCGATCACCGCGAGCGGCCGGGACGTCGGCTGGGGCCGGGCGGCTTCGAGAAGGTCGCGGGAGACCAGGAGGCCACGCGCGCCGGTGCACGTGATCAGCACGTCTGCCTTCTCCAGCTCGCCCGGCAGCTCGGCCATCGTGGCGGAGCGGGCGCCGTACTCGTCGGCGAGACGGTCCGCCCGTCCGGGCGTGCGGTTGAGCACCACCACCTCACCGGCGCCGAGCCGAGAAACGGTGGCGGTCGCGAGGCTGGCCATGGCTCCGGCACCGACCACGACGACGTACTTGCCGGACACCGTGCCGACGGCTTCGTCGGAGCGCTCGAGCGCGGCGCTGACCAGCGACGGCGCGACCTGGTCGATGCCTGTCTCGGCACGCGAGCGCTTGCCGACGCGCAGTGCCTGCTGGAACAAGACGTTGAGGGCGGGACCGACGGTGCCGAGCTCCTGGCCGCGCCGCAGCGCGTCGCGGGTCTGGCCGAGGATCTGGCCCTCGCCGACGGCCATCGAGTCGAGGCCGGCGGCCACCTGGAAGAGGTGGGAGACAGCGCCGTCGTCGTAGTGCACGTAGAGGTGGGGCAGCATCATCTCGGTCGACAGACCCGCTTGCTCGACGAGAAGCCGCGAGAGCTCCTCGACGCTGCCGTGGAAACGGTCGACCTCGGTATAGATCTCGACCCGGTTGCACGTGGCGATCGCGGTGGCCTCGACCACGTGCTCGCAGGCCGCGGCGTCGGCGATCAGCTTCTGGACGCCGTCGGCGTCGAGCGCGACCTGCTCGAGCAGGGCAACCGGCGCGGAGTTGTGGGAGATCCCCACCACCAGGACGCTCATGCGGTGCCCGTCCGGAGGTCCGCCTGGGCCTTGCGTTGTTCGTGGTAGGCCAGGATCTGGAGCTCGATGGACAGGTCCACCTTCCGCACGTCGACGCCGTCCTGGACGTTGATCACCGCGGGTGCGAAGTTGAGGATGCTGGTGATCCCGCAGGCGACCATCCGGTCCGCCACGTCTTGCGCGGCGGGCGCCGGAGTGGCGATCACGCCGATCGCGACGTCCTGCTCGGAGACGATCTGCTCCAGCTCGTCGAACGGCCGCACCGCGACCCCGGCGACCTGTTCGTCGGTGCGCGTCGGGTCCGCATCGAGCAGCGCGACCACGCGGAAGCCACGGCTGCGAAACCCGCTGTAGTTGGCTAGGGCGTGCCCCAGGTTGCCGATGCCGACGATGACCACGGGCCAGTCCTGGGTCACGCCGATCTCGCGGGCGATCTGGTAGCGCAGGTAGTCGACGTCGTAGCCGACGCCGCGGGTGCCGTAGCTGCCGAGGTAGGACAGGTCCTTGCGGAGCTTCGCACTGTTGACTCCAGCAGCAACGGCGAGGTCCTCGCTGGAACACGTCTGAGTGCCGGAATCGCCCAGGGTCGTCAGGGCCCGCAGATATACGGGCAGGCGGGCGACAGTCGCCTCGGGAATGTCCCGGGCATTCTCGCTCGAACTCCGTGCGGTCACTGCTCTACTTTCCAGCCGGACGCCGGGCGGAGGCGAACGACCAGGCAACTGTAGAAGTTTGTGAACGCGAGAACAAAACGAGAAGGAGCCGGTCCGGCTGGCGGACTAGCACATGTGAGAAGTCACACCGCACGGGGGTGGTGCGCGACATGCCGGGACCGTGAGCACCGAAGCGGCCGAGACCTCGTAGCGTCGGACTCGTGCCCCACGACCGAGACACCCTCCACTTCGTCGGAGTGTCGCTCGACTGTGAGGACCCCACAGCACTGGCCGCGTTCTACCTCGGGCTACTCGGCGGGGAGTTGCTCTGGCAGGACGCAGACAGCGCGGGCGTGCGGGTGCCCGGAGTCACGCTTGTTGCGCAACGGGTCACCCCCTACGTTCGACCGGCGTGGCCCGGCGCGTCCGTGGTCCACCTCGACCTGTCAGCAGGTTCGAGCGTCGACGAGCCCTCCGCCAGAGCGGTGCGCCTGGGCGCGATCGAGGTCGACCCGCAGCCCGACGATCGATGGCGCGTGCTTCTCGACCCTGCCGGTCATCCGTTCTGCATCACGCCGTTTGCGGTTCGCTGACGGCGTTCAACCCGTCAGGGCAGTCCGCAGCCGCTTCTCGTCGACCCGCCAGAAGTCGTGCTGGCGGTTGTCGACGAAGGTCACCGGGATCTCTTCGCCGAAGCGCTGCTGAAGCTCCGGGTCGTCGTCGATCGAGACCTCGACGTAAGACTCACCCAGGTCGGCACAGACCCGCTCCACCACCAGCCTGGCCTCGTCGCACAGATGGCAGCCGGGCCGACTGTAGAAGGTGACTCTGGGTTCGCCCATCACTCCAAGATGCCGAGCGCGCGTCGGCGCTCGAGGCCCCGGAGCCGGCCCTTCTGCACCTTGCCGGTGACGGTCAGGGGCAGCTCGTCGACGACCTCGATCCGGGTCGGTCGCTTGAAGCGGGCCAGCCGGACGTCGGTGTGCTCACGTACGGAGTCCTCCACCGTCGTCCGGTCTGCGCCGGGGGCGACCACATAGGCCACCACGGCTTCGCCGGTCTCCTCATCGGTGGTGCCGATGACTGCCGCCTCGGAGACGTCGGGGACCTCGAGGACGACGTCCTCGACCTCCTTCGGGTAGACGTTGAACCCCGACACGATGATCAGCTCCTTGAGCCGATCGACCAGGAACAGGTCGCCCGAGACGTCGAGGAACCCGATGTCGCCGGTGGACCACCAGCCGTCGGCGTCCGGGCCGTCTTCTCCATCGGGCCAGTAACCGCTGAAGAGGTTGGCGCCCCGGATCTGGATCTCGCCGGGATCGTCGCCCTCGAACGTCTCTCCCGATCCATCGACCAGGCGGATGTCGATGCCGTCGAGTGCGGCGCCAACCGAGCCGTTCTGGAGGGCCTGAGAGCGCAGAGTGCTGGTGACGACCGGCGATGCCTCGGTCAGGCCGTAACCCTGGTGGATGGCGATGCGGGTGCGCTCGGTGAAGTCTTCGATCACCTCGGTCGCCAGTGGTGCGGACCCGGACAGGACCAGGCGCACCGGGCCGAGGCGCTCATCGAGCTGCTCGACCGAACGCCAGTGGCCGAAGACGGGCGGCGCCACCGGCACCACGCTGCATGCCTCGTCCTCGATCAGGTCGAGAGTGCCCTGCGGGTCGAACCGGTCCGCCAGCACCAGCTTGGCGCGGTGACGGATCACTCCGCCGAGCACGGCGTTGAGCCCGTAGACGTGGAACATCGGCAGTACGCCGAGCACTACGTCGTCCCCGTGCATCATCGGCGGCTCGACCGCGGCGACCTGCTCGATGTTGGCGAGCAGCGCGCGGTGGGTCAGCATCGCGGCGCGCGGGCGGCCGGAGGTGCCGCTCGTGTAGAGCAGAGCGGCCAGCTTCTCCGGGTCCTGCAGGGCCGGGGCGGGCCGGGCGCTGTCGGCCCGCAGCTGGTCGTAGGACCGCTCGCCCGGCAGCAGCGTGGTGCCGATCGAAACGACCCGTACCTGGGCGGCCCGCTCCAGGAGGTCGGCGTCGATCTCGCCGTACTCACCGTCGAGGGCGCGTCCGAGGATCGCGACCGCCTCACGCACACCGACCACGGTGTCGCCATCGGCGACGACCAACCGCGCTCCCGAGTCGGCGATCATCCGGGCCAGCTCGCCAGCCGTCGACTTCGGGTTGACCGGCACGGCCACCGCCTGCGCGCGCAGCACGCCAAGGTAGGTGGTCACGAACTCGAGCCGGTTGCCCGTGGCGATCAACACCCGGTAGCCGGCCACGATGCCTGAGGAGCCGAGCCCGGTCGCGATCCGGCCGACCTCGTCGTCGAGCTGAGCCCAGGTCAGGCTGCGACCACCCGACTCGACCATGGCCAGCTTGTCGGGGCTCTCCACCGCGGCCTCGGACACCATTGCAGCGAGGTCGTGCACGGCAGTCCCGGACATAAGAGGGATCCTACGCAGCCAGCGCGGTCGCGTCAGATGCTCCGCCCGACGGACCTATCCTGATCTCATGGTCCCGCCTCCCGATCGCCACACGCCGCGAGACCTGCGGCAGCGGTCGACGATGGCCGGTGAGGCCGCAGCGGCTGCCGCCGAGGTCGAGACCGCGCTGGACACTCCCGCGGATCCAACCGTCGCGGCGTTCTTCGACGTGGACAACACCGTCATGCAGGGTGCGAGCATCTTCCACCTGGCCCGAGGCCTGCATCGCCGCAAGTTCTTCACGACCCGCGACATCCTCGGCGCGGTCTGGATGCAGGCCTACTTCCGGGTGGTCGGCGTCGAGGACCCGGACCATATCGCCGAGACCCGCAACTCCGCGCTGAGCTTCATCGCCGGCCACACGGTCGCCGAGCTGGAGGAGCTGGGGGAAGAGATCTTCGACGAGGCGATGGCCCACCGGATCTGGCCGGGCACCAGGGCCCTGGCCCAGCTCCATCTCGACCAGGGTCAGCGAGTCTGGTTGGTCACCGCAGCACCGATCGAGATTGCGCAGATCATCGCTCGGCGGCTCGGTCTGACCGGCGCCATGGGCACCGTCTCGGAGCACGTCGACGGCGTCTACACCGGCAAGCTGGTCGGCGACATGTTGCACGGCCCGGCCAAGGCAGAGGCGGTCAAGGCGTTGGCCGCGCGCGAGGGGCTCGACCTGGCCGCCTGCTCGGCGTACTCCGATTCCGCCAACGACCTACCCCTGCTGACCCTGGTCGGCGACCCGTGCGCAATCAACCCCGACGCCAAGCTGCGCGCCCACGCTCGTGCTGAGGGCTGGCGGATCCGCGACTATCGCACTGGCCGGAAGGCGGCCCGGATCGGACTCGTGGTCGGCGCCTTGGCCGGTGCTGCGAGTGGCACCGTCGCCGCGGGGATCGCGCTCCGCGGTCGCCGCTCGTGACCGCTTTACCAAAACGGGCAACCCAGGGACACCCGGCCCAGGCGACGCTAGGATGCGGATGTCTCGCTGGAGGGGGTCCAGGGGAGGGAATCAGCCATGGCGTGGGAGCGCACCGAAGTCGCGCGGGGGTTCGACGGCCTTCGCAGCGCTCTGGCGAGCCTGTTCGACCTCTCACTTGCCGGACAACCACTCCTCGCGACGGCCGTCGGAGCCCCCGAGGGAGCCAGCCCCGAGCCGGCCGGCATGCTGTGGGCGAGCGCCATCGCTGACGAGACCCCCGGCACCGGGCCCGGTGGCTACGGCGATGCTGACCTAGCCGCCTCGTCCGAAGACTCCGAGGAGGAGCGCACCCGGCTGATCGCGCTGGTCGAGCTGGCCCGCAACGGCGACTCGGAGGCGTTCGGTCTCCTCTACGACCACTACCAGGGGGCGGTCTACCGCTTCCTGTTCTACCGCACCCGGTCCCAGCCCTTGGCCGAGGACCTCGCATCGGAGACCTTCTTCCGAGCGCTGCGCAGCATGACCAACTTCCGCTGGCAGGGCAAGGACTTCGGCGCCTGGCTGATGACCATCGCCCGCAACCTCGCGACGGATCACTTCAAGGCCGGCCGGACCCGCCTCGAGATGACCACCGAGGACATGGGCCAGCATGACGGACACACCGAGGGCCCCGAGTCCTTGGTGCTGGCCAGCCTCACCAACGAGATCCTGCTGCAGGCACTCACCGAGCTGCCCGTCGAGCAGCGCGACTGCCTGGTGATGCGGTTCCTCCAGGGGATGAGCATCGCGGAGACCGCAGCCGTGCTGGGCCGGAGCGATGGTGCCGTCAAGCAGCTGCAGCTGCGCGGGGTGCGCAACCTCGCCAAGCTCATGCCCGATGGGATCCGGGGCTGATGTCCCGCCCGCTGCTGCACCCGCTCCGCGCCCCCGGCCTGGGTGTGCGCAGGTCCGACCTCATCGTGGCCGGGAGCACACTCATCGGCCGAGCTGACGGCGTAACTTGCCGCGCCTGCCATTCGTTGGTCCAGATGTCAGCGGAAGCACCCTCAGCAGGATGGCAGCGATGAAACCCGGATTCGCGGCGCGACGTGGCGCCGAGGAGTTCAACTCCCTCGTCGAAGGCACCTCTGTGCCCGACCCGGGCTCCGCTCGCTACGCCGACTTCCTCGAGCTGGTCACCAGCCTGCGCACCACGACTCCGGTCCAGCCGAGGAGCGAGTTCGTTGCCGACCTTCGCGGCCAGCTGCTGACCGAGGCGGCCACCGTGTTGACCCCGGCCACCGCCCGTCTGACGGTCGCGCCTCGGCGCGGCCCCCGCGAACGCCGGATTGCCATCGCGATCGGTGGCTTCGCCGTGATCGGCGCAACGACGTCGATGGCCATGGCCGCCCAGACCGCCCTTCCTGGCGACACTCTCTACCCGCTCAAGCGGGCGCTGGAGAACGCCAACACCACGATCCAGATCGACGAGGACGCTAAAGGCGCCAGCCTGCTCGACCATGCGTCCGGTCGCCTCGACGAGGTCGGCGAGCTGACCCGGCAGGGAGACGAGAGCAACGCCGAAGCCGTGGCCGACACGCTGCATGCATTCGCAGATCAGGCCACCTCGGCCTCCGAGCTGTTGATCGCGGCCTACACGAGCAAGGGCCAGGAGTCCGACATCGAAGAGCTCCGGGCCTTCGCGGCGCAGAGCATGGCGGCGCTCAACGATCTCGAAGCCATGGTGCCCGCGTCGGCTCGTGCCGCACTGATCGAGGCGGCCCAGGTCATCAGCATGATCGACACTGCTGCGATCCGGCTCTGCCCGAGCTGCGGTGACGGCGCGGCGCAGACGGCCGAATTCGATGCCGCGGCGTCGGTCGAGGACGCGCTCGGCAGTCTCGGCAGCGCGCTCGCCTCACCTCTGACCACCCTCGCCGATCAGCATCCCGCCGGCCGTCAGCCTGCCGAGGACTCGCCGCAGGCCAGCAGCGAAGACGCCCCGCAGCCACCGAGGCGTGGCCCGCAGGGAGAACCCATCGCGGTCCCCGACGGGCCTGGAGAAGTCACCAACTCCGGCGAGATCGAAGGCGGCGCCGGCGCCGAGGGCCGTGAGGACCGCAGTGCGATCAAGGACCTCACCGATCGGCTCACCGGCCGCGGCGAGCGCACCCCGAGGAACAACACCGCCACTCTCGGCGACGTCATCAGTGAAGCTCTCGAGCACGTCGGCGATGGGTTGTTCGGCAAGTAGCAACTTGCCCGATCAGGCTCAGGGCCTGCTCAGGGCCCGATCAAGAGTCCGATCGAGGTCCGATCAGCGGAACACGGACTGTCGCTTCATGAGCAACGCATAGAGCGTCTGCTGGATCGTCTCGCGCACCTGGTCGGTGACGTCGAAGACCAGCATCGGGTCATCCGCCGCGCCTTCGTCGTAATCATCGGTGCGGATCGGCTCGCCGAACTCCAGGAGCCACTTCGAGGGCAACGGCACCAGGCCCAGCGGGCCCAGCAACGGGAAGAACGGCGTGATGGGGATGTAGGGGACGCCGAGCAACCGGGCCAGTGACGGGATGTTGCCCACCAGCGGGTAGATCTCCTCGGCACCGACGACCGCCAGCGGCACGATCGGCACCCCAGTGCGCAGGGCAGCCGCCACGAACCCGCCGCGGCCGAAGCGCTGCAGCTTGTAGCGGTCGCCGTATGCCTTGCCGATGCCCTTGAAGCCCTCCGGCCAGACCCCGACCAGCTCGCCGCCGCGGAGCATCCGCTCGGCGTCCTCGTTGCAGGCCAGGGTGGCACCACCCTTGCGGGCCAGGGCGCTGACCAGCGGCAGTTTGAACACGAGGTCAGCACCGAGCGGCCGGAGGTTGCGACCCGTGTGGTCGTTGATCGTCACCATCGTCATCAGGCCGTCGACTGGGATGGTGCCGGAGTGGTTGGAGACCACGAGCGCGCCGCCCGCGTCGGGGATGTTCTCGATGCCGCGGACGTCGATCCGGAACCACTTCTCAGCGATCGGGCGCAAGGTGGCCATGAAGAACCGCTGGGTGACCTCCTCGTCGAAGCCGTACTCGTCGACTCGGTAGTCACCCGTGAGGCGTCGTCGCAGAAATGCCAGGAACGCTGCAAGCTGCGGCTCCCACTGGTCGCCGAAGACCTCCAGTGCAGCGTGCTGGAAAGCAGCGAGCAGCTCGCCGGTGGGGATGCCGCCACGCGGCAGCCGCTCCCGAGTGGTGACCGCAACGCGCGGCTCGGTGCCCTCGGTGAGCGTCGCCGCAGTTGGTGAGACATCGGCCTCGACGTCAGCGATGGGCTCGACGTCAGCGATGGGCTCGGGCGCAGGCTTTGCCGGCTTCACGGTCTTCGTGGGCCGGCTGGGAGTTCGGCTGGGGGCCAGGCTGCGCGCCGCGGAGGAAGGCTTGTTGCCAGTGCCCCGGCCTGGGCGGCCGCGGGTGCCGATCGGGATGATCTCGGCGTCACCCATGGTGTGCACCTCCTGACGTCAAGGAAGCCCGGCCGCCGCCATCGGGCGTGCTGGGCAGTTGACTGGCGATCGCAGCCAGCGCCTTCTCAGCGCGTCCACCGGTCGGCATCAGGTGGCTGCCGAAGTCGGCAAATGCCTCCTCGGTCGTGTAGCTCGGCTGGAAACCGAGCTCCTCCCGCATCCGGCTGGTGTCGACCCCGCGACCATAGGTGAGGAACGCCAGCTGCTCGGGCGAGAAGTCGGCGATCCGCGCGGAGCGGAGGATCGATCCGACGTTGCCGACCGCAAAGGCGGGCAGGGGAATAATCGGGCGCTGCAGCCGGCGTACTGCCTGGGAGAGCATGAGGAAGCCGTCACCGGCGACGTTGAAGGTGCCGGCAGTGTCGTTGACCACCGCATGCTGCAGCACGTCGAAGAGGTCGTCCTCGTGCAGGAACTGGAGGCGCGCATCGAAACCGAGCACCATCGGGATCACGGGCAGCCGGAAGTACGACGTCATCGGGCTCGTCACGTGTGACCCGATCACGTTGGCGCAGCGCAGCAGGGTCACCCGGCAGTCCGGGCGGCGCCGGGCGAACCCGCGCACGTAGCCCTCGATCTCGGCGACATCCTTGGCGTAGCCGGAGCGCGCAGCCTGTCGCGGCTCCATGTCTTCGGTGAACATCGCGGGGTCACGGCTGCTGGCGCCGTAGACCGTGGTGGTCGACTTCACCACCAGGTGCTGCACGCTGGGTGCCTTCTGGCAGGCGGCCAGGAGCTGCATCGTCCCGATGACGTTGAGCTCCTTCATGGTGTTGCGCCCGCCGGCGGTGCCGGGCGTGGCGATGACACTCATGTGGACGACGGTGTCGACGTCCTCCCGAGCGATCACCTTGGCGATCACCGGGTTGCGGATGTCGGCGCGCACGAACGAGACGTCGCCGATGTCGCCGCGCGGCGGGACGACGTCGACGCCGATCACGCGGCGTACGGCGGGGTCGGCGGCAAGGGCGCGCGCGAAGCGCCGCCCCAGGTCACGGGAGACTCCCGTGACGAGGACGACTTTTCCGGTGCTACCGCTGCTCATGGGGCGTGCCCTGGGCCCGGCAGGGGTTACTTGCCGAGCTTGCGACGCTGGACGCGCGTCTTCTTCAGAAGCTTGCGGTGCTTCTTCTTGGCCATACGCTTGCGCCGCTTCTTGATGACAGAACCCACAGGTACCTCGCCAAACCTCTCCAACACGCTGAGCCGCCCCGGAGAAGTCCGGAGGACCGGCCCAGCCTAACGGCCGAGACCGCGCGACAGAGAATCAGGCGGGGTGAGGTTCGCCATCAGGCGCCGACTGACGGCTCACCCAGCGTCGTAGAAGCTCTTGCGGAGGTACTCGTTCACGTCCTCTTCGAGGACGCGGAAGGACCGACCGACCCGCAGGGCGGGCAGTTCGCCGCCGTGCACTAGGCGATAGACGGTCATCTTGGACACGCGCATCATCGCGGCAACCTCTGCGATGGTCAGGAAAGTGGAGTCCGAGAGGTCGCCCGTCTGGTTGGGGGTCATGCTGCACCTATTCTCTCTGCGCACGCCATCGACTTCCCCGTCGATGAGCACACGGGCGCGTTTGGTGAGAATAGGGCCTGGAGTGACTCGTGGGGAAGGGGTTGCTTAGTGAAACTTCTGGGGCCTCGGCGTGTCGGCTTGACCTGCTGAGCCTGACCGCCGGTCAGTGCAGCGGATCCAGCCCGTGCAGTGGGAAGGTCGCCACCCGAGTCGCCTGCACGGCTCGATCCAGCCAGGTGTCCGGGTTGTAGCCGCCTTCCCACGGTCGCCACGACGGATCTCGGCCGTCGGTGAGTCGGTCTGGAGCGGTCCCGCCGAGGGTCCGGGCAATGTGCTCGCGCCACTCCCCCGGAGTTTCGGTCTCCGGCTCGAGGGAACCACCGGCCACCGCAGCCAACAGGTGCGTCCAAGCCCGTGGCACGACAGAGACCAACGCGTAACCGCCACCGCCGGTAGCCACCCACCGTCCGTCGGCCACCTCGTGGGCGAGGTCGTGCAGAGCCAGATAGGTTGCCCGCTGCCCGTCGACCGACAACATCAGGTGGGCCAGGGGGTCGTCGGCGTGCGAGTCACAACCGTGCTGGGTGACCAGCACGTCGGGCGCGAACTCCCGCACCAGGTCGGGTACGACTGCGTGGAAGGCGCGCAGCCACCCCGCGTCGTTGGTGCCCGGCGGGAGGGCGACATTGACCGCTGTGCCTTGGGCCTCGGGTCCGCCGAGGTCCTCCGGGAATCCGGTGCCCGGGAAGAGGAACTGGCCCGACTCGTGCAGTGAGACGGTCAGCACCCGCGGATCGTCGTAGAAGATGCGCTCGACACCGTCGCCGTGGTGGACATCGACGTCGACGTAGGCGACCTTCTTCGCGCCTTGGTCGAGCAGCCACTGGATGCCGATCGCGATGTCGTTGTAGATGCAGAACCCGCTCGCTCGGTCCCGCATCGCATGATGCAATCCGCCCACGATGTTCGCGCTGTGCAGCGACTCGCCGCTCCAGACTTGTCGGAATGCTTCGTAGCTGGCTCCCACCACGTGGGCAGCGGCTTCGTGCATGCCGAGGAACACGGGGTTGTCATCGGTGCCGAGCCCGAGCTGCTCCTGCCCCGGCCCAGGTTGGTGACCCATCCGGGTCACGGCCTCGATCAACCGGGCGTCGTGCACCGTGGCAATCAGCTCGTCGTCAGCGATCGGAGCGTCGACCATCCGGAGCTGCCCCGCACCGTTGCCCACGAGCCCGAGAGAGTCTGCCAGGCGCATGGTGAGATCGACCCGGATCGGCGACATCGGATGCTGGGACCCGAAGTTGTACTCGGTGAGCCGAGAGTCGAAGACCACCGTGCTGGGTCCGCTGCAGCCACCTCGCGGAGAAATCATCAGCCGTCAACCTACGCCTGCTGGCGCACGAACCCGGCTACCACCCTGCCCAGCTCCTCGCCGGCATCCTCTTGCAGGAAGTGGCCGGCCCCGGCCACCACGGGGTGCTCGAGCCCGGCCGCGCCGGGGATCAACTTCTGAAGGATCGGCGCCATGTCACCGGTGATCGGGTCGCCGTCGCTGAAGGCCGTCAGGAACGGCTTGTCCCACTGCGTCAACACCTCCCAAGCTGCGCGGTTGGCCTCCGCCGCCGGGTCGTCGGGTTGCGTCGGCACCAGCGTCGGCATCACCCGCGGCCCGACCTTGGCAGCCTCGTCGGGGAAGGGCGCGTCGTACGCCGCCCGGCAGGTGTCGTCGAGACCCCGCAGACAGCCCGACTCGACCAGACGGCCGATGTCGAGCACTGGAGCGCCCTCGACCGCGCGCCGGAACTCCCACCAGATCTCCGGCATGTCGAAGTCCCCGGTCGGCAGGCCGGTGTTGGCCGCGACCACCCCGGCGAACCGGCCCGGGTGCTCGGCAACCAGCCGCAGTCCGATCACGCCACCCCAGTCCTGGCCGACCAGCGTCACGTCGTGCAGGTCGAGGTGGTCGAAGACGAGCGACCGGGTCCACTCCACGTGGCGGGCGAAGGTGTGGTCCGCAAGCTCCGTCGGCTTGTCGGAGCGGCCGAAGCCGACCAGGTCGGGCGCGATCGCCCGGATGCCACTGGCGGCCAGCACGGCGATCACGTGCCGGTAGAGGTAGGACCAGGTCGGTTCGCCGTGAAGCAGCAGGACCGTCGGGCCGTCGACCGGACCGGCATCGACGTAGGCCATCCGAAGCGAGCCGCCGTCACCGTCCGGCACCTCGGCGTACGCCGGCGCCCAGTCGAAGTCGGTCAGGCCGGCGAAGCGCTCGCCGGGCGTTCGGAATGTCTGCATCTCGGCAGTCTTCCAGCACCCACCACGGACGGCCTGTCTCAGGACCCCTCGGCGAGCTCGCGGGAGCGGTTGCGCGCGGCTTCCATGGCAGCCAGGAACGCAGCCCGGACCTTGTGCACCTCGAGCTCACGCAGAGCCGAAGCCGTGGTGCCACCCGGCGATGTCACCTGCTCACGGAGCACGGTCGGATGGGTGCCGGTCTCGCGCAGCATCTTGGCCGAGCCGACCAGTGTCTGGATCACCAGCTCGGTGGCGGTTGCCCGCGGCAGACCGAGGTGCACGCCCGCCTCGATCATCGACTCCACCACGAAGAAGATGTACGCCGGCCCCGAGCCGGAGATCGCCGTGACGGCGTCCTGCTGGCTCTCCGGGATGCGGACGACACGGCCCACCGACGCGAGCAGTGTCTCGGCCTCGGCCAGGTGGTGCTCGTCGCAGTGGGAGCCCGGCGAGATCGCGGCCATGCCTTCGTCAACCAGCGCCGGGGTGTTGGGCATCACCCGGACCACAGCCACGCCGTCGGGCACCCGCGACTCGATGTAGGCCGTGGTGATGCCCGCGGCCAGCGAGACCACGAGCTGGCCGGCACGCAGCGCCGGAGCGATCTCGTCGAGCACGCCGCTCATGTCCTGCGGCTTCACGACCAGGGCGATCGTGTCGGCCTTCTCGGCTGCCTCCAGGTTGGAGACCACGGCAACGCCGTAGCGCTCCTCGAGCTCGGCGGCGCGTTCGGCGCGCTTCTCGCCGACGAGCAGCTGGTCGACCCGGCGCCCGGCTCGGACCAGGCCGGAGAGCAGGGTCTCCCCCATCACGCCGGCACCGACGATCGCTGTCTGCTTCACCTGCAAAGAATGACAGGTCGGCGTCGATCCCGCCGAACCGATTCCCCAGCGCTTCGCCTAGTGCACTCCACGTCGGCGCGGACTTCCCGGTTGCTCGGTGTCACTTCTTGGAGATCAGGGACTTCACGAAGAAGGACAGGTTCTGCGGCCGTTCAGCAAGCCGACGCATGAGGTAGCCGTACCACTCCCCGCCGTAGGGGAGGTAGACGCGCACGGTCTCGCCGCCGGCCGCGAGCCGTCGCTGCTCCTCGGGCCGGATGCCGTAGAGCATCTGGAACTCGTAGGTGCCCTGGGCTCGCCCGTAGCGGCTCGAGAGCGACGAGGCGATCTCGATCATCCGTGGGTCATGGGTCGCGATCATCGGGTAGCCATGACCGGCGAGCAGCACCTTCAGGCAGCGCACGTACGACTTGTCGACGTCGATCCGGTCCTGGAAGGCGACGTCGTCCGGCTCGTTGTACGCGCCCTTGCACAAGCGCACCCGCGATCCCTCATAGGCGAGCGCTCGGCAGTCTGCCTCGGTGCGATGCAGGTAGGACTGCAGCACAGCCCCGGTCTCGGGGAAGTCCTTGCGCAGGTCGCGCAGGATCGACAACGTCGAGTCGGTGGTGGTGTGGTCCTCCATGTCGATGGTGACCGCGGTGCCGGCATTGCGGGCCGCCCGGCAGATCGTGCGGGCGTTCTCGAGCGCGATCTTGTGGCCGCTGTCGGGGAGGGCCTGCCCGATGGCCGAGAGCTTGACCGAGACCTCGGCGTGTCCGGTCAGGCCCTTGAGCGCGAGCCCGCGAAGCAGCTCGGTGTAAGCCGTCACCGTCGCGTCGGCCTGCTCCGCGTCGAGGGTGTCCTCGCCCAGGAAGTCGAGGGTGGTGCGCAGGCGGTCGTCGGCCAGGGCAGCCGTGGCCAGGACCGCCGCCTCCGTGGTCTCACCCGGCACGTAGCTGCGCACGATCCCGGCCGATACCGGCATGGTCGTGACCAGCCTCTTGATGGTCCGGCTGCGAGCCAGGAGCAGGAGCGGTTCGCGCAGCAACGACATGATCAGAGGCTACGACGGCCACCCGTGACCATGCCTCACCGGGCACAGCGAGGTCAGGGGTCCTCAGGGAGTGTTCGCGAAGAAGTGCTCGCGCGCGAACTCCACGGACTCCCGAAGGTCCGCCTCACGCTCCTCCTTGGAGGTGCAGCGCCGGGTGTTGATCTCGACCACGATCTCGCCACCGAATCCCACCTTGGCAAGGTGGCGCAGAAAGGCGTCGGCGCCGGTTGCTCCTCGACCCGGCACCAGGTGCTCGTCCTTGGCCGAGCCGCTGCCATCGGTGAGGTGGACGTGCCGCAGGCGGTCGCCCAGCCGTTCGGCCATCGCGATCGGATCGTCGGCGGCGATCGCGGCGTGCGAGAGGTCGATGGTGGTATTGGCGTACGGCTCCTCCGACGGGTCGTGGCCGGGGGCGTACATCTTCGCCCCGCGACGCGACGAGGCCCGCCACGGATACATGTTCTCGACGGCGAAGGCGATGCCGGTGGAGTTCTCGATCGCCGCGATGCCGTTGACGAAGTCGCGCGCGTAGTCGCGCTGCCACCGGAACGGCGGATGAACGACAACCACCTCTGCCCCGACCTCGGCGGCCATCTCCGCGGAGCGTTGGAGCTTGCCCCACGGCTCGGTGCCCCACACCCGCTGCGTGAACAACAGGCAGGGCGCGTGGATCGCGCTGATCGGCATCTGGTGGTGCTCGGAGAGCTGCTTGACCGCGTTGGTCTGCTGCGACAGTGCGTCGATGCCGACCATCACCTCAACCGCGTCGTAACCGATGCCGGCGGCGTAGGTGAAGGCGTGCGCGGTCGACTCGGGGTAGACCGAGGAAGTCGAGAGACCGATGCGGGTGGTCATCAGCCCTCGTCGCGGACGCTGAGCTTGTCGATGCGCTCGAGAATCACTCCCTCGCGCAGCGCCCATGGGCAGATCTCGAGATCATCGAGATCGAAGATGTCCATGCAGGCCTCAGCCACGAGAGCGCCCGGCACGATCTGATGGGTACGACTCGGAGACACGCCGGGTAGGTCGGCGAGGTCGGTCGGGGCCATCGCCACGAGCTTCGGGATCCACTCGCGAAGATCACTGAGCTCGAGCCTGCGCGGCACCAGCGCGCCGTCGCCAGAGGGGGCGGCGCCGCAGATCCGCGCCAACGAGCGGAAGGTCTTCGACGTCGCGGCTGCCCGGTCGGGTGCGCCGGCGCGCAGCAGGTTGCCGGCATCGCGGGCGATCTCAGCACGGATCCGCTTGCGGAGCTTGCGCAGGCCGGCCTCGTCGGGAGCCTCCTCGAAGAAGCTGCGTGCGAGCCGGGCCGCACCCAGCGGCAGCGACCAGGCAGTGTCTGGCCGTTCGTCGGCGCCACCGGCGATCTCGAGCGACCCTCCGCCGATGTCGAAGACTGCCAACCGCCCTGCTGACCACCCGAACCAGCGGCGGACGGCGAGGAACGTCAACCTCGCCTCGTCCTCTCCGGTGAGCACCTCGAGGTCGACGCCGGTGCGCTCGCGCACCTGGTCGAGCACGTGGTCGGAGTTGTTGGCATCGCGCACCGCCGAGGTCGCGAACGACAGGATCTCCTCGCAACCCTTGTCCTCGGCAACGGCCAGCGCGTCGACCAAGAAGTCGGTCAGCGCATCGAGCCCGGTCGAGGAGATCGCGCCGTCGCTGTCGAGGTGCTCGGCCAGGCGCAGCGCCTGCTTGTGCGAGAACGCCGGCAGCGGGGCGGCGCCTCCGTGGGCGTCCACTACCAACAGGTGACCGGTGTTGGAGCCGATGTCAAGGACGCCGAGGCGCATGCCTCCAACCTACCGGGCCGTCCTGCTGAGAGCCCCGTAGGCTGACCCCATGCCCGAAGTCGACCTCGTGTTTCCGCGCGCCTTCGTGGAGTTCGCGAACCCCGCCGACGACTCCGAGGTGATGCGCTGCGACCTCACGTGGCTGACGTCGAGCTACACCTGCATCTTCGGTCAGGGCTGCCCTGGCATCTACAGCACCTCACCCGACGTCGGCTGCTGCACCCTGGGCGCGCACTTCGCGGGAAAGGCCGACGAGAAGCGCGTCGCCGGGTTCGTCAAGCAGCTCGACTCGAGGCTGTGGCAGTTCAAGCCGCAGGACCGAGCAGCGAAGAAGAAGGACTGGATCGAGACCGACGACGAGGGCGAACGCAAGACGCTCACTGTCGAGGTCGCCGGTCAGCAGGCGTGCATCTTTCACAACCGCGAGGACTTTCACCTAGGAGCCGGGTGCGCCCTGCACGCACTGGCTCTGGAGCAGGGACGCAACCCGCTCGAGACCAAGCCTGATGTCTGCTGGCAGCTGCCGATCCGGCGTACCTTCCGCAACGTCGAGCGGCAGGACGGAACGTCGTACACCGAGGTCTCGATCGCCGAGTACGACCGGCGCGGCTGGGGCGCTGGCGGGCACGACCTCGACTGGTACTGCACCGGCAACACCGAGGCGCACGTCGCCGTCGAACCGGTCTACATCACCTGTGCTCCCGAGCTGACCGAGCTGATGGGCGAGGCGGCCTACGCGGAGCTGGTGCGTCACTGCGAAGCACACGTGCGGTCCCGGTCTGCGCTGGCGTTGCACCCCGCCGACCCGAGCTGAAGTTCACTTCACCTCTGCATCTCGCACGGCGAAATCTCGACGTCAAGAGAAGACGACCCCGCCGTTCGGGGGCTCGCCGGGGGTGTCAAGAATGTCAGACATGCGCCTCGACCATCTCTCATTCGCAGCCGGACCGGATGGTCTCGTCAGCACCGCCGAGCGCATCGGGGGACTGCTCGGCCGAGACTTCGCCGACGGTGGCGTGCACCCGCGCTTCGGCACTCGCAACATGGTGCTGCCGCTCGCCGATCACACCTATCTCGAGATCGTCGAGGTGCTGGACCACCCTGCCTCGGACAAGGCCCCGTTCGGTCAGGCCGTGCGGGCGCGCTCCGCAGCCGGCGGCGGCTGGCTGGGCTGGGTCGTCGCCGTCGACGACATCAGCGTCGTGGAGACTCGGCTCGGCCGTGAGGCAGCCATCGGCAGTCGACACCTTCCCGACGGCACCGAGCTGCGCTGGCAGCAGATCGGCGTCAACGGTCTGATCGCCGACCCGCAGCTGCCGTTCTTCATCCAATGGGAGGGATCCGGCGAGCTGCACCCATCAGCGGGCGCCGACGGCACTCTCTCGCTGGCCTGCCTCGAGATCGCCGGTGACCCGCAGCGGGTGAGCGAATGGCTCGGCGAGACCGTCGAGGCGCCGCTCGAGGACGTCAAGGTCGAGTGGGTCGCTCCCCACGGCACCCCGGGCGTGATCGCCGTCCAGGTGCAGACGTCCACCGGCCTCGTGCGCATCTGAGCAAGCCATTGCGGGGGGCCGTTGCGAGCCCCAACATCTGGAAGACGCCGCAGACCTATGAGGTCGAGAACCGCGCGGCCGACCCTGATGGGCGGCTCTGGGCGGCGATGGAGTCGTTGTGCTCCTGGTCCGACCGAACCGTGCTCGACCTGGGCTGCGGCACCGGGTTCCACCTGCCGCGGTTTGCGGAGGTCGCGGGCGCAGTCGTAGGCGTCGACCCACATCCTGGTCTGCTGGCCCTGGCTGCCCGACGTACCCGACGACTGGACAACGTCTCGCTCCTGGCCGGCACCGCCCAGACGGTGCCGCTGGCCGACCACTCGGTCGACGTGATCCAGGCTCGCTGGGCCTACTTCTTCGGGCCAGGCTGCGAGCCGGGCCTGGCCGAGCTCGATCGCGTCATACGTCGGGGCGGGACGGCCTTCGTGATCGACAACGACGGGTCACGCTCCACGTTCGGCGCCTGGTTCCGGCGGGGGTACCCGCACCTACCAGGACCTGCGGAGCTCGAGCGCTTCTGGGCGATGCGTGGCTGGACCCGGACGCCGGTGGACATGGGCTGGAGGTTCGGTTCGCGGGCGGACCTGGAAGCGGTGGTGCGCATCGAGCTCAACCCCGAGGTGGCCGACGAGGTCCTGAGCCACCACGAAGGCTTGGAAGTCGACTACGCAGTCAACCTCTGGTCAAAGGTGTTCTGACTGCTCAGCTGGTGTCGCGCACCGCGAGCGTCGGCGCCAGCATCACTCCGGGGCCGACCTGCGTCGGGGTGGCCAGCAACCCCTCGAGGGCCTTGACGATCTCCACAGCAGCGAGCTCGAGCGGCTGACGAACCGAGGTCAGGCCCGGCCGCACCACCTGCGCCACCTGGGAGTCGTCGAAGCCGACCACGGCGATGTCGTGGCCGGGGCTGAGCCGACGGTCGGCGAGGGTGTGGAGCACGCCCATGGCCAGGGTGTCGGAGGCACAGACGAAGGCCGACGGCTGTGCTTCGTCGATCAGCCGGGCGCTGGCCTCGCGCCCGCTGTGCACCGTGTCCTCGACCCGGGCGGCCATGCCGGTGGTCGACAGTCCGCGAGATCTCAGCGCCCGGCTCCACCCGGCCCGGCGGTCCTCGCCGATCCACTGGTCCTTTCGCCAACCGATCCAGGCCACGCGCTGGTGACCCTTGTCGAGCAGGTGGTGGGTGGCGGTCTCGGTGCCGGCGGCCCCGTCGACATCGACCCAGGGATGGGTCGCCGCGGGATCGTCCCAGGGTCGACCGAACGCCACGAACGGCGCCCTCCGCTCCCTGAGCCAGGCGGCCTGCGGGTTGCCGAGATAGGTGTCGGTGACCACGAAGGCGTCGACGGCGGTTGACCGCAGCAGATCGTCGTACCCGGCAAGCGGATCGGACGCGTTGCTGGCATCGCCGGCAAAGAGGAGCACGTGGTAACCCGCCTCGCGGGAGGTTTCGACGAGCGAGTGCACGAACCTGTCCATGGCCGCGTTAGCCGTGAACTCCTGGGCCGGGCTCATTCGCAGCCCGATCAGGTGAGATGCGCGGGTACGCAGGTTGCGTGCTGCCCGGTTGGGCACGTAGCCGAGATCGGCGATCGCCTGCTGCACCCGCGAGAGGGTGTCGGCGCGCAGCAGGTCGGGGTTGTTGACCGCGTTGGACACGGTCTGACGGGAAACCCCGGCGCGCTCGGCGACGTCGGCCAAGGTGGGCGCAGGCGAGGGCAACCTGCTCATGCCGCTCCTTCCCAGCTCAGTCGACCGCGGAGGTCTGGATCGTTCCAAACGGCAAGCATAACGGCGCTCGCCGTGGCGTCCACGGGCTGTCGGCGGGGACGCCTAGCCTCGGGGCATGCCCGCCCCGATCAAGTCCACCAAACCGCCCCGGCCCGCGTATCGCTGCTCCGAGTGCGGGTGGGCGACCGGCAAGTGGGTCGGCCGCTGTGGCGAGTGCCAGGCGTGGGGTTCCGTGGCCGAGCTCGCCGCCCCGACCCTGCGGGCGACAGCCGGTCCGGTGACCACCCCCGCTGTGCCGATCGGTCAGGTCTCGGTCGAGGAGTCGAGGTCACGCAGCTGTGGTGTGCCGGAGCTCGACCGGGTCCTCGGCGGCGGGCTGGTGCCCGGCGCTGCGATCCTGCTCGCCGGAGAGCCCGGGGTCGGCAAGAGCACCCTCCTCCTAGAGGTCGCCGCGCAGACTGCGCGCCTTCGCCATCGGACCCTCTACGTCACCGGCGAGGAGTCGGCCAGCCAGGTGCGGCTGCGCGCTGACCGCACCGGCGGGGTCCACGACGAGCTCTACCTCGCCGCCGAGACCGACCTCGGTGCGATCCTCACTCACATCGAGGAGGTGCGGCCCACGCTGCTGGTCGTCGACTCAGTGCAGACCATCGGCGCTTCGGGCATCGACGGGGTCCCCGGCGGGGTCACCCAGGTCAAGGAAGTTGCTGCTGCACTGATCCGGGTCGCCAAGACCCGCAACATCACGACCGTGCTCGTCGGTCACGTCACGAAGGACGGCTCGATCGCCGGACCGCGGGTGCTCGAGCACCTCGTCGACGTGGTGCTGCACTTCGAGGGTGATCGCAACTCGCGGTTCCGGATGGTCCGCGCGATCAAGAACCGCTTCGGACCGGTCGACGAGGTCGGTTGCTTTGACCTGGCCACCGAGGGCATCACCGCAGTCGCCGACCCCACCGGCCTGTTCGTCGAGAACCATCACGGTCGGGTCGCCGGCACCTGCGTCGCGGTCACCATGGAGGGGCGCCGGCCGATGCTCGCCGAGGTGCAGGCACTGGTCACGCCGTCCCCACTCGAACGCCCGCGACGCACGACATCCGGACTCGACTCATCGCGGATCGCCATGGTGCTCGCGGTGCTGCAGCAGCACGCGGGCATCCGACTCCACGGCCACGACGTCTTCGCCTCGACCGTCGGGGGCGCCAAGCTCTCCGACCCCGCCACCGACCTGCCGGTGGCGATCGCGCTGGCGTCGGCCACGTTCGTCAGCCCGCTCCCCGAGGGCGTCGTGGCGATGGGTGAGCTCGGACTGGCCGGTGAGCTGCGCCGGGTCCGCGACCTGCCGCAGCGCATCGCAGAGGCTGCCCGGCTGGGCTTTCGGATGGCCATCGTGCCGGCACCGCCCGGAGGACAAGCCCACCCAGGCGTGCGATCGGAGCGCTCAGACCGCCAGGTCGACGGCATGCGGGTGGTCGAGGCACCCGACGTGCTCTCCGCACTGCGTTTGCTCAACCTCGTCCAGCGGACCAAGCACGCTCTCGAGGTGGTCGACGACCGTTAGACTCGCCGACGACGTCCACACCAACTGAGGAGAAGAGTGCCGGGCCCCGACCGTTCAGAGGAAACACTTCGTCTCCGCGAGACCTTGGCCTCGATCGCTCCTGGCACCGCGCTGCGCGACGGCCTGGAGCGGATTCTCCGCGGACGCACCGGTGCCCTGATCGTGCTCGGCAGCGACCGAGTCGTGGAGTCGATCGCCTCCGGCGGGTTCACCCTCGACGTCCCCTTCACCGCGACCGGCCTGCGGGAGCTCGCCAAGATGGACGGCGGCATCATCGTCGACAGCGAGATCACCCGGATCAGCCGCGCAGCCGTGCACCTGATGCCCGACCAGACGATCCCCTCCGAGGAGACCGGCACCCGACACCGCACCGCGGAGCGGGTGGCCAAACAGACCGGGTTCCCAGTGATCTCGGTGTCGCAATCGATGCAGATCATTGCTGCTTACGTCGGCGACACCCGCCATGTGCTCGAGGACTCCGCCCAGATCCTGTCCCGGGCCAACCAGGCACTGGCCACGCTGGAGCGATACAAGCAGCGTCTGGACGAGGTCTCCAGCACTCTGTCCGCGCTGGAGATCGAGGACCTGGTCACCGTGCGTGACGTCGCGGTGGTCGCTCAGCGGCTGGAGATGGTGACCCGGATCGCGCGGGAGATCGAGGACTACGTGCTCGAGCTCGGCACCGACGGTCGCCTGCTCTCGCTGCAGCTTGAAGAGCTGATCACCGGAGTCGACAGCGAGCGCGAGCTGGTGATCCGCGACTACGTGCCCACCGGACGCCGCGGCAAGTCGCCGGAGGCGTTGCTGGCCCGGCTCGAAGCTCTGACGGCCACCGAGCTGGTCGACCCGGCGGCAGCCGCTCGCGCCCTCGGCATTGGCACCAACGAACACCTCGACGGAGCGGTGACCCCGCGCGGCTATCGGCTGCTGGCGAAGGTGCAGAGGCTGCCGGCGCCGGTGGTGGACCGGCTGGTCGAACACTTCGGCACCATGCAGAAGCTGCTCTCGGCCGGGGTCGAGGACCTGCAGGCAGTCGAAGGCGTCGGAGAGCTACGCGCCCGCAGCGTCCGCGAAGGTCTGACCCGACTGGCCGAGTCGACGATCCTGGAGCGCTACGTCTAGTTCTCGCGGCCTGGGTTGTCGGGCCGGTTCCGGTTCTTGTTGGGGTTCTTGTTGGGATTCTGGTTCGGGTTCGGGCTCTTCGTGATCACCTTCGGGATCGGCGCCCCGAGCCGGAACTGCGCATCCGACGGCTCACCGCCGAGCGGCGCCACCGCGACGTGGTAGTAGCCGGGCAGCGCCCAGTCCGTGTTGCGGGTGCAGCCAGTGTCAGAGCGGCGGCCGTTCCAGACCACCCCGACCTTGGTCGTGAAGTCCTGCCGCACGACGACGTTCTTGACCGGCACCGCGCGGGGACACTCGCGGCTGGTCCAGATGTCATCGGCCCCTGAGGTCACCTTCAGCGTCAGATGGCTGGGAGAAACCTGCCAGGTGCAGGCCTCGGCGGTCCGGGTCCGCAGTTCCAATCCGAGCATCACATCGGTGCCGGCAACCGCTCGCTCGACCACCGGCTGCACCAAGATGTCTTCCTCGAGGCAGGGCCCGGTTGGAGCCGGCATTGGCGTGGTCGTCGGAGTCTTCGTCGGCCGATTCTTCTTCCCGCTCCGCGCCCGGGTCGGCTCGTTGGTCGGCGAGGCCTGGGACGAGTTGGCTGCCTGCTCGGCTACGGCGGCCTCGTCGTCCGACGACCCGTCGCTGCCACCGCGGAGCACCCCGCCGAGGATCACCACCAGCGCCACCGCCAGCCCGAGGACCAACGCCCGCCGCCGCCAATACACACCTGGTGGCAGCGGCCCCCGGGTCATCGACGTCATGGTACGAACGCTAGCCACGGCTCCGCCCCGAGTGGGGATGCCACACCGTGCCGATTGCCTACCGGCACAGCGACACAATGGCTTCGTGGACCTGCCGAGCCGAATCATCGAGTGGTACGCAGACCACGCCCGTGTCCTTCCTTGGCGGGGCCCAGCGACTTCACCCTGGTCGGTGATGGTCTCTGAGTTCATGCTCCAGCAGACCCCCGTGGCCCGGGTGCTGCCGATGCACGAGGCGTGGCTGCAGCGCTGGCCGCGACCGACGGACCTGGCCCACGAGACAACCGGGGAAGCCGTTCGGATGTGGGGTCGCCTGGGTTACCCGAGACGTGCGCTACGCCTGCACGCGGCGGCCGTCGCGATCGTGGAGCGCCATCACGGCGAGGTGCCGGCGTCGTACGACGACCTGATCGCGCTCCCTGGTGTGGGCGACTACACCGCCGCCGCGATCGCCAGCTTTGCGTTCGGCCACCGCCACGTCGTGCTCGACACGAACGTGCGTCGGGTGCTCGGACGGGCGGTGTCGGGAGTCGAGTTCCCGCACCGTTCGGTCACTGCCGCTGAGCGCGCGGTGGCCGCTGATCTTCTGCCTGCCGACGACGCGTCCGCCGCCACCTGGTCGGTCGCGGTGATGGAGCTTGGCGCTCTGGTCTGCACCGCCGCCAGGCCGCAGTGCGAGCGCTGCCCGGTAGCGACGCTGTGCGCGTGGCGGCTGGCTGGCCATCCGGCGTACGACGGTCCGCCCCGGGTCACCCAGACCTGGGCCGGCACCGACCGTCAGTGCCGCGGTCGGCTGCTCGGGGTGGTGCGCGATGAGGCCGGCCCGGTCCACCGCAGTCGTCTGGACGCCGTCTGGTCCGACGCGACCCAACGAGAGCGATGCCTGACCAGCCTCCTCGATGACGGCCTGCTCGCCCAGCCGGGGCCAGCGACCTACTCGCTGCCCTGAGATCGACCCGCTTCTTTCGGGGCTCCTGCGTCGGGGTCAGCGGTGTCAGCAGTAGCCAGGAGCTCGGCCGGCATCTGCCAGCCGTTGCGCGCCGTCGCTGCCAGCGGGCCGTCGAGTCGCGCGCTGGCTCTCTCGAGGGTGGCGGCCAGTCCGGCCGCCGTGCGCCCGGTGTGGAAGGCCCACTTGACCTCCGGCTCGATGGCGGCGAGCAGTGCCTCGAGCTGAGCCTGGCGCTCGGCGCCCAGCTGCTCGGGCCGGTGCTTGCCGGAGAGCGGATCGATCTCCTCCAGCAGACCCAGGTCCAGGAGCGTCTCGAAGTCGTCCTCGGTGGTGCGCTCGAAGATCCGCATCAGGTAGCCGCGCAGCTTCTTCTCGGGCAGGTTGCGGGCGACCAGCGCGCGCAGCGCCACCGCGGTCGGTTCGCGTGCGGGCCGGAAGCTGACCTTGGAGCCGGAGTCAAGGATGTTCACCCACTTGCGGACAAACTCCTCACCCGACCAGGACTCGTAGTGGAGCAGGCGCACCCAGTCACCCTTTCCGGCATCGGTCGCCGGCACCAGCTCCTGCGCAGCATCGTGTACGTCGTGGAGGGTGAGCCATCGGTCCATCCGTGGGCGTAGCCCTGACTTTCCTTCGCAGTGGCCGTGGAAGTAGTAGCCGTTGAGCGGCTCATCGATCAACCCGAGCACCTGCAGCAGCGTCAGGTCCTCCGATTCGAGCATCCGTTTGAAGTGGGTGACCCGGCCCCCCGGCCACGCCTTGCGGCTGACCGCCTCGAGCGGAGCCGCTCTCACGTTGCCGATCTCGGGCGGTAGTGCACCCAGCGCCTGCCGGTCGAGCTGCAGGCACTCGTCGCCGTCGATGTGGAACAGCCACTCGGCCCAGGGAAATGGCGCCAGCAGCACCTTGGCCACGTTCGCGTTGATCCGCTGGCGCGCGTTCAGCTGCCGGGGACGCTTGCCGTGCCACCAGTTCGGCCCGGTCGGGACAGCGGTCACGTGCGGGTGCTTGTTCAGGGCCTTGACGACTCCAGCATCGAAGTCATCGACGAACAGCAGCATGTGGTCGACCCCGCCTGCGAGATTGCGCGCGACGAACGTCTTCAACCCGGCCTCGGTGTCCTTGACGGTGCTCGCCGTGAACAGCATGAGCGGGAGCCTAGATGAGCACAGAACGCAAGGACCCCCGAGGCCTGCCCCGGGGGTCCTTCGCGTGTGATCAGCTCAGCCGGCTGTGCCGGCCTCGCCGGCGGCCTCGCCGCCGCCCGACTTCGGCACGTCTCGCGGGCCCTCGGGCTCGTCGATCGCGCCACCGGTGTCGGAAGCGGCCACCTCGGCGGTTTCGAACGGGGGGACGTCGGGCATCTGGCCGACCTTCTGGCCGTGGAAGGTGAACGTCGCTGTCGGACCTTCGCCCTCGACGTCGACCAACACGATCTGGCCAGGGCCGACCTCGCCGAAGAGCATCTTCTCCGAGAGCACATCCTCGATCTCGCGCTGGATCGTGCGACGGAGCGGACGCGCCCCGAGTACCGGGTCGAAGCCGCGCTCGGCCAGCAGGTTCTTGGCCGGCTGGGTGAGCTCCAGCGACATGTCACGGTCCTTGAGGCGGAGCTCGACGCCCGCGATCATGTTGTCGACCATGTGCACGATCTGGTCCTGGGTCAGCGGCGGGAAGACGATGATCTCGTCCACCCGGTTCAGGAACTCGGGCCGGAAGTGCTGCTTGAGCTCCTCCTTGACCTTGCTCTTCATCCGCTCGTAGGAACCCTCGCCGTCGTTCTGCTGGAAGCCGAGGTTGACGCCCTTGGAGATGTCCTTGGTGCCCAGGTTGGTGGTCATGATGATGACGGTGTTCTTGAAGTCCACGACTCGGCCCTGGGAGTCGGTCAGGCGACCCTCCTCCAGGATCTGGAGCAGGCTGTTGAAGATGTCGGGGTGGGCCTTCTCGACCTCGTCGAACAGCACCACTGAGAACGGCTTGCGCCGCACCTTCTCGGTCAGCTGGCCGCCCTCTTCGTAGCCGACGTAGCCCGGAGGTGAACCGAACAGCCGCGAGACCGTGTGCTTCTCGCTGAACTCGCTCATGTCGAGCTGGATCAGCGCATCCTCGTCGCCGAACAGGAACTCCGCGAGCGTCTTGGACAGCCACGTCTTACCGACACCGGACGGGCCGGCGAAGATGAACGAGCCTCCGGGGCGCTTCGGGTCCTTCATGCCGGCCCGGGTGCGCCGGATCGCCCGCGAGATCGCCTTGACGGCTTCCTCCTGGCCGATGACCCGCTTGTGCAGCTCGTCCTCCATGTTGAGCAGCCGGGTGGACTCCTCCTCGGACAGCTTGACGATCGGGATGCCGGTCGCCACGGCGAGCACCTCGGCGATCAGCTCCTCGTCGACCTCGGCAACCTCGTCCATGTCGCCTGCGCGCCACTGCTTCTCGCGCTCGGACTTCTTCAGGATCAGCTGCTTCTCCTCGTCGCGCAGACGAGCGGCGGCCTCGAAGTCCTGGCCGTCGATGGCGGCCTCCTTGCGAGCCCGCACCTCACCGATCTTGTCGTCGTACTCGCGCAGGTCGGCGGGCGCGGTCATCCGCCGGATCCGCAGCCGCGAACCGGCCTCGTCGATCAGGTCGATGGCCTTGTCCGGGAGGAACCGGTCGGAGATGTAGCGGTCGGCCAAGGTGGCGGCAGAGACCAGCGCCTCGTCGGTGATGGTCACCCGGTGGTGCGCCTCGTAGCGGTCGCGCAGCCCCTTGAGCATCTCGATCGTGTGTGCGATCGACGGCTCGGCGACCTGGATCGGCTGGAAGCGCCGCTCGAGTGCGGCGTCCTTCTCGAGGTACTTGCGGTACTCGTCGAGCGTGGTCGCGCCGATGGTCTGCAGCTCACCACGGGCCAGCATCGGCTTGAGGATGCTGGCGGCGTCGATCGCTCCCTCGGCCGCACCGGCTCCTACGAGGGTGTGGATCTCGTCGATGAACAGCACGATGTCGCCGCGGGTGCGGATCTCCTTGAGCACCTTCTTCAGGCGCTCCTCGAAGTCTCCGCGGTAGCGCGAGCCGGCGACCAGTGCGCCGAGGTCCAGGGTGTAGATCTGCTTGTCCTTGAGCGTCTCAGGCACGTTGCCCTTGACGATGTCCTGAGCGAGGCCCTCGACAATGGTCGTCTTGCCGACGCCGGGCTCTCCGATCAGGACCGGGTTGTTCTTGGTCCGCCGCGAGAGGATCTGCATGACCCGCTCGATCTCCTGCTCGCGTCCGATCACGGGGTCGAGCTTGCCCTCGCGGGCGTCCTGGGTCAGGTTGCGGCCGAACTGGTCGAGCACCAGCGAGGACGACGGGGCGTCCCCGCCTTGTCCCTGGGCCGCGGCCGCCTGGGTCGACTCCTTGCCCTGGAAGCCCGAGAGCAGCTGGATGACCTGCTGGCGGACCCGGTTGAGGTCGGCGCCGAGCTTCTGCAGCACCTGGGCTGCGACGCCCTCGCCCTCGCGGATCAGACCCAGCAGGATGTGCTCGGTGCCGATGTAGGAGTGACCAAGCTGCAGCGCCTCGCGCAGCGACAGCTCGAGCACCTTCTTGGCGCGCGGGGTGAAGGGGATGTGGCCACTCGGCGCCTGCTGACCCTGCCCGATGATCTCCTCGACCTGGGCGCGCACGGCTTCGAGCGAGATGTCGAGGCTCTCCAGGGCCTTGGCGGCTACGCCCTCACCCTCGTGGATGAGACCCAGCAGGATGTGCTCCGTGCCGATGTAGTTGTGGGAGAGCATGCGGGCCTCTTCTTGGGCCAGCACGACTACCCGTCGGGCTCGGTCTGTGAACCGCTCGAACATGCGAATCGCTCCTGAAGCTTCGGGGTCCTCCCGCCCACCGTACGGAAGGGGAGGCACATGGGGTTCAACCCCGCGACCAGCCTACGCGTTCCCCGGGCAGCCCAAAGCGCGTCCGCTAACAGCGAACGCGGGCGGTCAGTTCGCCTTGTCGAAGGCCTCGCGGATGTTGGCAGGGATCCGGCCGCGGTCGGGCACGGAGAAGCCGTTGGAGCGGGCCCAGTCACGGACCTCGCGGGCGGTCGGGCCCATGTTGGTCCTCGAGGAGGCCGACCGGCGGCCACGGGTCCCCGCAACCTTGCGACCGTGTCCGACGTAGCTCGCAAGGGCATCGCGCAGACCGGCGGCATTCTTCTTGTTGAGGTCGATCTCGTATGTCGTGCCATCGAGTCCGAAGCTCACGGTCTCGACCGCGTCACTTCCGTCGATGTCGTCGACGAGAATGATGTTGACCTTCTGAGCCATAGTCAAAAACCCCTATATCGTTTTGGTGGGCAGATCGACGATCATTACATCCGTGATCTCAAAATGGAAATTCGGCATTGCGCTTAGGAGTTACGCGCAAAAACCATTTCCAAACCTTTGAGGGTCAGCCACGGAGAATGCGCAGTAAAGCAGCTGCAATCGTCTTGCACCAGAGCGGCTAGATATCCCGTCGCTATCACCTGCATGTCAGCAGGGGCAACGCCGAGCTCCGTCGTCATCCGCGCGACGATGCCCTCCACCTGGCTGGCGACACCGAACAGCATCCCCGACTGCAGCGCCTCCACAGTGTTCTTCGCGATCACCGACCGCGGGCGCATCAGCTCCACCTTGCGCAGCTGGGCCCCTCGCCGACCGAGCGCTTCCAGGGATATCTCTATTCCCGGAGCAATCGCGCCTCCTACGTACTGGCCGCTCTCGCTCACCACATCGAACGTCGTGGCCGTGCCACCGAAATCGACAACGATTGCGGGTCCGCCATAGATGGTCGCCGTCGCCAGCGCATTGATGATCCGGTCGCTCCCGACTTCTCGCGGGTTGTCCATCAATATCGGTACGCCGGTGCGCACTCCCGGCTCCACCACCACATGTCGCACGTGAGAGAAGTGCCGGTTCAGCATGTCGCGCCACTCGTGCAATACAGCCGGCACCGTTGAGCAGACCGCAATCCCGTCGATCTGCGCCGCCTCGGCACCGAGCAGCCCTCGGATCAGCACGGCCCACTCATCGGCGGTGCGCCGTTCGTCGGTGGCGACCCGCCAGTCGGCGGATACCTCGCCGTCGGCGATCAACCCGAGCACCGTGTGCGCGTTGCCGATGTCCGCTGCCAGAAGAGTCATCGATCCTGCAGGTCCATTCCGAGGTCGAACACCTTCACCGAGTGGGTGAGTGCGCCGACCGAGACGAAGTCGACCCCGGTCGCGCCGACCTCGCGAGCCCGATCGATGGTCAGCCCACCCGAAGCCTCGAGCGTAGCCCGGCCCGCACTGATCCGGACCGCCTCAGCCATCGTCTCGGTGGTCATGTTGTCCAGCAGGATCTCGGTACAGCCCGCGTCGAGCAGCTCGCGCAGCTGGTCGAGGTCGGTGACCTCGACCTCGACCCGGAGATCCGGGTACGCCGCCAGCACCGCCCGGTAGGCCGGCACCACCCCACCAGCGGCAATCACGTGGTTGTCCTTGACCATCGCGCGGTCGGCGAGGCTGAAGCGGTGGTTGACCCCGCCTCCGCAGCGCACGGCGTACTTCTGCAGCGCGCGGAATCCGGGGAGCGTCTTGCGGGTGTCGAGCACCCGCGCGTCGGTGCCGTCGAGGGCGTCTACCCAGGCTGCCGTGGCGGTTGCTACTCCGGACAGGTGGCTGGCGAAGTTGAGGGCGGTTCGCTCGGCAGTGAGGAGCCCGCGGGTCGGGCCCTCGAGCCGAAGCACGACGTCGCCTGCTTCGACGCGAGATCCGTCCGAGCGACGCTCGGTGACCGCGACGGCGTCACCCATGACGTAGTGGAAGACCAACGTGGCAACGCCCAGCCCAGCGATCACACCAGCCTCCCGGGCAGCGAAGTCGGCGACCCCAAAGGCATCGGCGGGGATGGTCGCCGCGCTGGTCGCATCCACGCTGCTACCGGGCAGGTCCTCCGCCAGCGCCTCCACGATTGCCTGGTAGATCGCCGAGGTGTCGAGGCCAGCATCGGTCAGCTCGGCGAGGAGGTCAGACGGCAGGGCGTCGTACGGCGTCACCTAGCGCTCGCTATGGCTTGCTCATCACTCGCCGACGCCGGTGCGAACGTGGTCGTGGTGGCTCCGTCGGTCATGACGGTGTCGAAGTGGCCGGCGAAGTCGGCGTCGTTGCGGTCCGAGAAGTCGTCGCGCCAGTGCGACCCCCGGGTCTCCTCGCGGAGAGCGGCGGCATCGGTCAGCACGTTACCGATGGTGAGCAGGTTGGTCGTCTCCCATGACTGGAGGTCGACGCCGAAGGCCTGGGTCGACCCCAGCTTGTCGAGCAGCTCGGCTGCCTCGGCCAGACCCTCGGCGTTGCGCAGCACCCCTACCCGGGAGGTCATCACCTCCTGGAGCTCACGACGCACCTGCCCGGACACGAGCCCCTCCGTGCGTCCGTCGGCAACGGGCGCCGACCACGGCCGCAGCTCATCCGCTAGCACGGCCGAGATCCGACGAGAGAAGACCAACCCCTCGAGCAGGGAGTTGGACGCGAGCCTGTTGGCACCATGCACCCCCGAGCAGGCCACCTCACCGGTGGCGTAGAGACCTGGGACATCGGAGCGCCCGTGAAGGTCGGTGCGGACGCCTCCGGAGGCGTAGTGACAGGCGGGAGAGACCGGCAGCAGGTCGGTGACCGGGTCTACTCCGTGTGAACGGGCAGTGGCGAGGATCGTGGGAAAGCGCTTCCCCCAGAACCTTTCCACGGCGGCTCGCTGCTCGCCGCTCACCGGCCCATCGAAGGAGCCGAGGCCCAGGCGGGTGGCATCGAGCCACATGTGGGGGTGGCCGGTCTCGTCCATCCGGCGGGTGATCGCCTTCGCAACCACGTCGCGCGGTGCGAGATCGGCCAGCTCGTGCACGCCCTGCATGAAGCGGTTGCCGTCGAAGTCGACCAGCACCGCACCCTCCCCGCGGACGGCCTCGGAGATCAGGGGTTGCTGGCCATGCGAGTCGGGGCCGAGGTACATCACCGTGGGGTGGAACTGGACGAACTCCAGGTCGCGCAGCGTGGCGCCCGCACGTAGTGCCAGAGCCGTGCCGTCGCCCGTCGAGACTGCCGGGTTGGTGGTCTGCGAGAAGACCTGCCCGAAACCCCCGGAGGCAAGGACCACGGCGCGACAGTGCACGGCGCCCACGCCGTCGCGCTGCCCTTCTCCCATCACGTGCAGGGTGACGCCGGCAACACCCCCGTCTGCGGCGAGCAGCAGGTCAACCGCCAGCGCGTGCTGGATCACCTCGATCTCGGGTGCGGCCGCTACCGCGGCGGTGAGCGCTCGCTGGATCTCGGCACCGGTGGCGTCGCCGCCAGCGTGCGCGATCCGGTCGCGGAGGTGACCGCCCTCGCGGGTCAGCGAGATGACCCCGTTGTCGTCGTGGTCGAAGTTCGTGCCGAGCGCGATCAGCTCACGCACGGCCTCCGGGCCCTCGTTGACCAGGACGCGCACGGCGTCGAGATCGCACGCGCCCGCCCCGGCGACCAGGGTGTCGGTCTCGTGCTGCTCGGGGGTGTCGCCGGGGCCGAGCGCTGCGGCGATGCCGCCCTGGGCCCACTGGGTGGAGCCAGCGGACAGCACGTCCTTGGTGACCACCAGGATCTTGTCGACCTGGTCTTTGAGCCGGAGCGCAGCAGTCAGTCCGGCGACGCCGGAACCGATGACGACCACGTCGGCCCGGGTGCTCCAACCGGGCTCGGGAGCGGCCAGGCGACCGGGAAGCCGGCGCGCCGCTGCGTCGTACATCCCCGCAGGCTAGCGGGACGTCAGGTCGCCACGAACCAGGCCGTGACCGTCGAAGGTCTCAGCGGGGTCGAAGCCGGTCGCAAGGATCTTGTTGTCAGCATCGACAAAGACCACGTGCGGCTGAAGCTCCCTGGCCTCGGCCGTCTCCATCTGGCCGTAGCCGATCAGGATCACGATGTCGCCCGGGTGGACCAGCCGCGCGGCGGCACCGTTGATGCCGATCACTCCGCTGCCCCGCTCGCCGGCGATCGTGTAGGTCTCGATCCGCGCGCCGTTGGTGACGTCGACGATGTGGACCAGCTCGCCGGCCAGCAGGTCTGCCGCGTCGAGGAGGTCTTCGTCAACGGTCACCGAGCCGACGTAGTGCAGATCCGCCTGGGTCACGGTGGCCCGGTGGATCTTGCTCTTCATCATGGTGCGGAGCATCAGCTGTTCCCTTCAATGGTGGTGCCCGCCACGGAGGTGGTCGAGCCCGTGCTGCCGATGACGATCGGCAGGTTGTCGATCAAGCGGGTAGTGCCCACCCGAGCGGCGATCAGGATCCGGGCCTCGGTGCCCGGCTGGATGTCGGAGTCGGCCGGTAGGTCGGTCAGCCCGGGAGTGGTGATCGCGAGGTAGTCGAGGTCGACTCCGACCGCCGCCCGCAGCTCGGTGCGGGCGGCGTCGAGCGCCGCCTCCGCGCCGTACCGGGCGGCCTGCTGAGCCGCGCGCAGGGTGCGGCTGAGCGACAACGCCTGCTGGCGCTGCTCCTCGTCGAGGTAACGGTTGCGGCTGGACAACGCCAGGCCGTCGGAGTCGCGCTCGGTCTCGGCTCCGATGATCTCGACCCTGAGGCAGAGGTCAACGACCATCTGCCGGATCAACGCGAGCTGTTGGTAGTCCTTCTGGCCGAAGATCGCCACGTCGGGCTGGACCAGCCCGAACAGTTTCGCCACGACTGTCAGCACGCCTCGGAAATGGCCTGGCCGGGTCCTGCCCTCGAGGATCCCGGCGAGGGCGCCGGGCTCGACGGTGACCTGGGGCTCTCCGCCCGGGTAAACCTCCTCGGCGCTCGGCACGAAGACGATGTCGACGCCTTCGCGCTCGCAGATCTTGAGGTCGGTCTCCAGCGTGCGGGGGTAGCGGTCAAGGTCCTCGCCGGCCCCGAACTGGAGCGGGTTGACAAAGATGGACGCCACGACTGGACCGGCCACGACGTGGTCGCGAGCAACGCGCATCAGGCCGGCGTGCCCTTCGTGGAGGGCGCCCATCGTGGGCACGAAGCCGACTCGCTGGTCTGGCCCGCGGCGAGCCGCGAGCAGCTCGGTCAGCTCCGCGCGGGTATGAGCCAGCAACGGGCCGGTCATCAGAGGTCTCGCAGGCGCGCCGCACGCGCGGGCCTGGTGAGGGCTTCGGCGAGCGCCTCCTCGAGGACCTCGTTGATCTTGAGTGCGCGGATCGGCAGCAACCGACCGTCAGTCACCGCACGGCCCAACGTGGCCCGCGCCAGAGCGACGTATGACGGCATGCTGACCGGTGCGCTGGTGGCAATCTCGGCGAGGTGCGCGCGCACCGTGTTGACGTCGCCGCGGACGATCGGCCCGGTCAAGGCCGCGTCGCCGTGCTCGAGAGCGTTGTCGAGCGCGGCGGTGAGGAGCGGGCGCAGGGTGCCGGCCGGGTCGTCGACACCAGCAGCCCCGAGCAGCTCCATCGCCTCGGTGACCAGCGTGACCAGATGGTTGGCCCCGTGGGCGAGGCCCGCGTGGTAGAGCGTGCGCATCTCTTCCGGGACCCAGCTCGCTCTGCCGTCCAGGTCGCCGACCAGCGACTCGGCAACCTCGCGCTCGGCAGCATCAGCAGTCAGGCCGAAGACACAGCCACCGAGCCGCTCGAGGTCGACGGCAGTTCCGCTGAAGGTCATGGCGGGATGCAGCGCGATGGTGCGCGCACCGACGGCGGCGGCAGGGGCCAGCACTGCCAGTCCGTGGCGGCCGGAGGTGTGCACGACGAACTGGCCCTCACTGATGGCGCCGCTGGCAGCCAGCACCGAGACGACGTTGCCGAGCATGTCGTCGGGGACGGTCAGCAGGAGCAGGTCGCAGGCCCGCGCGACCGCACTCGGTTTGTCGATGGCGACGCCGGGCAGCAGTGCCTCGATGCGGTCTCGAGAAGCGTCGGACTCGCCGGCTGCCGCCACGATGTGGTGGCCCGCGGCGGCCAGCTTGGCGGCCAGGACGGCGCCGACGCGACCCGCGCCGACTACACCCACGCTGAAGCGCTGTGTCATGTGCCTCGAACCTTTCGTTCCAGTCCCTCCGACCACCCGCTCCCTTGTTCGAGGGTGCGGGCCGGTGTGGGTACCAGACGGTGTGCTCGTCTTCCTGTCAACAGGTCAACGACAAGATTAGGGCGCCGCTTCCCGATTGGGAACGAAATGTGAGGTGACGGACCCAACACGCCGAGGAACTGGCCCCACCTGCCGCGCGAGTCTGGCCCTGCACCACTGAGCAGCCTCAACCCACCTGGAGCGGCCGGGGGGCGCGAGGGAGCCAGTCCTTGGTGACGTGGTCGACGATGTGCACGCCCGCCGGCGCATGGATCTCGTGTACGCCGGGGAGCACCGTGCCCTCCTGCAAGGCGTTGAAGACCTCCCACTCTCGCCGCTTACGTTTGTTGCGCCAGGACTTCGCGAACGACGCGGGGTCGGTCCAGTGGGCGAACTCGTCGCCGTCGAGGTACTTCAGCTCCACGCAGAGACCGTGCGGCAGACCGATCGACCGGCATTTCGGAGGGGTGGTGCGGATCTCCCACTCGAACGCCTTCGTGTAGACGAAGTCGGGACCGATGGGAAACCCCCACTCCTCGGCATTCTTCAGACCGAGGTCGAGGTAGCCGTGGTCGTCCCCATCGAGGTAGAGCCCGTGCCGGGGCACGCGGATGATCGACTGCACGTCACCTACCTGCCACCCGAGGTCGGCGATCGACACCTCGCCCTCGGTGGTCAACACCATGTCGCCGTCCCACTTCCAGGAGTAGCGGGTGGAGACCTGGGCGAAGCACCAGTTGTAGAAGTACGACAAGGAGTGCACCGACAGCTCATGGACCCCGCGATGCTCGGCACCGGCTCGGGCCACGGCGAACGGGTATGACGTCACCGTCAGCTTGTCGGCGCGGCCAGCCTGCTCGGCGGTCGCCTGCGCGACGTCAGGAGTGCCGTCGGTGGAACCGTTGTCGACCAGCAGCACGTGGTCGCAGGCACGGAGCAATGGAGGCAGCACGAACGGCAGCGACGGAGCCTCGTCCTTGACCCGCAGCACCGCCGTCGTGCCAGGGCGAAGCTTGCCCACCGTCCACGGCCAGACGATGTCGAAGTCGGTGTGGCCCTCGAGGTTGCTGATGCCGGTGGCGCCGGCGTGAGCGGTCACCTCTCGCGACCCGCCATCCTGCGCAACGCCCGGCGGGCCTTGGGCGGCACCATCGCCCGCAGCCCGTGCGGCACCTTGTCGGCGCCCCTGGGGGCGTCGACAGCGGGGCGCGCCGCGGGTTTCGCGGCACCGGCACTGCCGCCTCGCTTCGTCTGCTGCTCGGCTGCAACCACCGAGGAGCGGGAGATCGCTTCCGACTCGGCATAGAGGTCCACGTACGCCTCGCGTAGCTGGTCGAGGCTCGCGTGCACCTCGGCGGTGTCGCCGCCCGGCTCGGCCAGCTTGTTGAGCTCCGACCAGGTGGCCGCTGTCAGCTCGTGCAGGCGGGGTGGGAGGTTGAGGTCGTCGAGGCTCTGGGTCACTCGGCGCAGGGATGGGTCGACAAAGCGGTGGCCGTCGCGGATCTGCTCGCTCTTGGCATGCATCACGTGGTGCAGGCCGAGCTGCTCCCCCACCGCCATGGTGACCTTGGTCCAGTCGTCGAGCAGATCGCCGTAGCGCACGAAGACGCGGCCACTGCCGTCGACCGGGCCGGCGACGGACTCACGGGTGGCGCGCTCAGTGTGCAGCAGCATGTTGAGCCACGAGGCGGTCAGGTGGGCGGCCCCCAACTTGTTGGCGTAGTAGGTCTGCTTGCTGCCGACCACCTCGGCCGGCGGACGCAGCATCGTGGCGAAGACCGGGGTCGCGCCTACGCGGATCGCCGCGACCCGCCACAGGGACAAGAACCAGCTCAGTCGCGGGTCCTTGACGACCAGCTCCGCTCCCTGGGAAAAGTGTCCGTCCAACCACTCGGCGGTCTTGATCCGCTCAGGCTCGCGGGTGGCGATCCGTCCAGCTTCGAACCATGCGTCCGGTCGCGCGTCACTGACCTGGACCACGGCCTCCTTCAGCAACCGGTCATGGTGGTCGACCACCCAGCGCGGCTCTCCAAAGCCCTTGGGGTTGGTCTCGTCGGCAACGACCTCAGGCTGGGGCACGTGCAGACCGAGGATCTGCATCAACCCGGCCATGGTGCTGGTGCCGCTACGCCCGGCGCCGGCGACGAACAGCACCTTGCGGGGGTAGTCCTCGGGCGCGATGTCAGCGGGGTCGGTCACGGTCCGTGATGCTATCGGGCACTACCCTCCGGGCATGAAGTTCGGGCGTCGGACCGCGCAGCCGAAGCGGTCGCAGGTGAGCGTGGTGGTCCCCGTTTACAACGTCGCGACCTACCTTCCCGAGTGCCTCGACAGCATCCTGGCTTCCGAGCACGCAGACCTGGAGGTAGTGGTCGTCGACGACGGGTCGACCGACGGCTCAGGCGCCCTTGCCGACGGCTATGCCGCACGGCATCCACGGGTCAGGGCGGTGCACACCACGAACCGCGGCCTCGGCGCTGCCCGCAACGAGGGCGTCCGTTACGCCCGCGGTGACTACCTCGCCTTCGCCGACTCCGATGACGTCGTCCCGCCGGCGGCGTACGCCGTGATGGTGGAGTCGCTCGAGCAGACCGGGTCCGACTTCGCGACCGGCTCCATCCAGCTCCTCGAGGGCACGGGTCTGCGCGAGCCGCCCTGGATGCAGCGGCTGCACAACCCGCCGCGGCCGAAGACGCGCGCCGCACAACATCCCGAGATCCTCGGTGACGTCTTTGCCTGGAACAAGCTCTACCGTCGTTCGTGGTGGGACAGGCTCGGCCTGACCTGGCCCGAGGGGATCCGCTACGAAGACCAGCCGACCGCCACGCAGGCCTACCTCGGCGGCCAGTTCGACGTGCTGTCCGACGACGTCTACCACTGGCGGATCCGCGACGACGGCTCGTCGATCACCCAGCAGCGCGGGTCGATCGACGACCTGCGCGACCGCTGGGCGACCAAGCGGATGTCGCTTGCTTCCGTCGAGGCCTCGGCGGAGGCAGACGCCGTGCGCGACGTGTTCCTCGACCGGGTGCTCGCCGGAGACCTGCACCGCTACTTCACCCAGATCCCCGGCTGCTCCGACGAGTGGTGGCGCACCCTGCACCGCGGCGTCTGCGACATGTGGGCCGGGCGCTCGCTGGTGCACAGCGGCCTGCCGCCCGTGCACCGGCTGACCGGCTGGCTGGTCGAGCAGGACCGCCGGATGGACGCGGCCGCCGTGATGATCTGGTTCGCGAGGCTCAACGGCCAGCCGGTCCCGCGGGTCGCCGAGGAGGACGGCCGGTGGCGGATCGACGTGCCGGTGGTCAGTCGCGCGAGCCTCGAACCGGCCGCGCTGACGCTGCGGCCGCACGAGCTGTGACCGACGCTCCGCCCCATCGGGCAAGTGGCCGGGTAGCGTCAGCGTCGTGATGCTCGTCGCCGACAGCGGCGTGGCCCAGTGCTACGTCGACAACAGCTGGTGGTGTGGCCAGTACTGGAGCGACTACCGTCCCGAGCTGATCGATGCGACCGTCCAGCACCTGTGGATCACCGTCGTCTCGGTGCTCATCGGGTTCGCTGCCGCCGTGCCGCTGGCCCTGTTGGCCCGCCGCAGTCCCCGCCTCGAGACGCTGGTGGTGGGCGGCACGACGATCATCTACACCATCCCGTCGCTGGCGCTGTTCTCGCTGCTGCTGCCGATCACGGGGCTGTCGGCCACCACCGTGGTGATCGGCCTGGCGCTCTACTCGCTCACGATCTTGGTACGCAATGTCGCTGGCCGGGCTCCGGTCGGTGCCCGATGAGGTGCGCGAGTCCGCGGTGGGCGTCGGCTACGGATCCTCGCGCTTGCTCGTCCGCGTGGAGCTGCCGTTGGCGCTGCCGGTGCTGATGGCGGGTCTGAGGGTCGCCACGGTGTCCACGGTCGCTCTGGTCACCATCGGCTCGATCGTCTCCTACGGCGGCCTCGGCAACCTGTTGTTGAGGGCCGTCGGCAACCAGTTCAAGGCACAGATCCTCGCCGCGAGCCTGTTGTGCATCGCCCTCGCCGTCCTCCTCGACCTGGTGCTGGTCGTCGTACAGCGCCTGTTGACCCCTTGGACGCGCCATGCTCAGTGAAGTCTTCGACTACCTGACCGACGGCTCGAACTGGTCCGGCGAGACCGGCATCAGCAACTTCGCGGTGCAGCAGCTGTTGCTCACCGTGACCGCTCTCGCCGTCTCGATGGGACTCGGGCTCCCGATCGCGCTCTGGCTCGGCCACCTGCGTAGGGGCGGTTTCCTGACCGTCAACATCTCCAACGTCGGCCGCGCCGTGCCAGTCTTCGCGGTCCTGCTCGTGCTGTCGCTCGGGCCGATCGGGTCCGACCAGCTCGGGCCGTACGGGCGGGCCGGGCTCGCCACCCTGATCGCACTCGTGCTCTTCGCGCTGCCTCCGCTGATCACCAACGCCTACGTCGGCATGACCGAGGTCGACCGCGACGTTGTCGAGGCGGCCCGGGGCATGGGCATGAGCGACCGCAAGATCTTCACGTCGGTCGAGCTGCCCCTCGCGATACCCGTGGTGATGACCGGGGTGCGCCTGGCGCTGGTACAGGTGTGGGCAACCGCAACCATCGCCGCCCTGGTCGCCGGGCCCGGGCTCGGGCGCATCATCACGCGCGGGTTCGCCAACCAGAGCACCCCGGAGGTCGTTGCCGGCGCGATCCTGGTCGCCGTCGGGGCCCTGCTCCTGGAGCTGGTGGCGGTGGTGGCGACCCGATCGCTCGACCCCATGCGCAGAGCCGGCCGACCGCAGACCAGGCAGCCGACTCTCTCCGTCTGACCCGGCCCGGTCCGACTGGCAAGACGCTGCCGGCCGTTCGGGCTAGGGTTTGGCAGCGGGTGCCGGCAGGTACCCATCGGACACGCGCGGGCCTCCGCCCGCGGGACACAGAAGGTGGTACCTCCCATGCGACCGTTTCGCACCCTAGGAATCCTTGCGGCCTCGTGCACGCTCCTGCTCACTGCCTGCGGCAGCGACGACCTCGAGGGCAACGGCGGCGACGACGGTGGCAGCAGTGAGGCCAAGGGCTCGGCCGTCGTCGGCGGCCAGGACTTCACCGAGAGCCAGGTCCTCGCCTCGATCTACCAGCAGCTCCTCGAGGCTGAGGGTTACACCGTGCAGACCAAGCTGGTCACGACCCGTGACGTCTACCTGCCCGAGCTCGCCAACGGCAACGTCGACGTCGTGCCTGACTACCTGGCCGGTCTGACCGACTACCTCAACACCGACGCCAACGGTCCGGAGGCTCCGCTGGTGTCCAGCAACGACCCCGACGCGACCCTGGCGGCACTGGAGCCGCTGGCCGAGGCCAAGGGCATCTCGATCCTGCCGCCCTCCGAGGCCACCGATCAGAACGCCTTCATCGTCACCAAGGAGTTCGCCGACGCGAACGACATCGTCACGCTCTCCGACCTGGCCGCGCTGGGCCAGCCGATCAAGCTCGGCGCCCCAGAGGACTGCGCGGGTCGAGCCGACTGCGAGGGCGGCCTGACCGATGTCTACGGTCTGCAGATCACCGAGATCGTGCCGCTCGACTTCGCCAGCTCTCAGCTGAAGGACGCCGTCAAGAACGGCGAGGTCCAGCTGGGCGAGACCGGCACCACCGACGGCACGCTCGAGGACCTCGGACTGGTGCTGCTCGAGGATGACAAGGGCATCCAGCCGGCCCAGAACCTCACTCCTGCGGTCAACTCCGACTTCCTGGCCGAGAACCCTGACCTGGAGGACGTGTTCAACGAGCTCTCGGAGGCGCTGACCACCGACGACCTGGCCGCGATGAACGTCAAGGTCGACCTCGAGCGCCAGAAGCCTGCGGACGTGGCGAAGGCGTTCCTGGAGGACAAGGGTCTGATCTAAGGACCGGCGAGCGGCGAGCGACGATCAGTCATGAGCAGCGATTCACCGATGATCCGCCTCACCGGCGTCGGCAAGACCTACGACGACGGCACGGTCGCTGTGCACGAGCTGGACCTTGAGGTCGACCGGGGCGAGATCGTCGTCCTGGTCGGCCCTTCGGGGTGTGGCAAGTCGACCACGCTGAAGATGATCAACCGGCTGATCGAGCCCACCACCGGCACGATCGAGATCGACGGCAAGGACGTCACCGGTGAGGATCCGGTGAAGCTGCGGCGCGGCATCGGCTACGTCATCCAGCAGATCGGGCTGTTCCCCCACCAGGACATCGTCACCAACGTGATGACCGTGCCGCTGCTGTACGGCGAGTCGAAGAAGACCGCCAGGACGCGGGCCGAGGAGCTGCTCGCCCTGGTCGGCCTCGACCCCGCGACGTACGGCGAGCGTTACCCCCACCAGCTCTCGGGTGGGCAACGGCAACGCGTCGGAGTCGCGCGGGCGCTTGCCGCGAACCCACCGGTGCTGCTGATGGATGAGCCGTTCGGTGCGGTCGACCCGGTGGTGCGGGTGAGGTTGCAGGACGAGTTCCTGCGGCTCCAGCGCGAGCTCGGCAAGACCGTCGTGCTGGTCACCCACGACATCGACGAGGCAGTGCGGATGGGCCACCGGGTCGCAGTGTTCGCGACCGGCGGGCGGCTGGCGCAGTACGGCACCCCGACCCAGCTGCTCGCGCATCCGGCGGACGAGTTCGTCGAGGACTTCGTCGGCGCGACTCGCGGCCTGCGACGGCTGACGGTCACGCCGATCGACGTTGATCAGCTAGAGCCGCTCGACGGCATCACGGCCGGCGAGCTCGGCACAGCGATCGACCTCGACTCTTCGCTCGAGGAGGCACTGGCCGCGATGCTGCGCGACGACAAGATGATGGTGGGGGTCAAGCGGGGGGCCGAGTTCCTCGGCGTCCTCACCCCCAACGGCGTGCACAAGGCCCTGCGAGCCTCCCTCTCCGACTGACCCCCGGCGGTAGTCCCGGGTCAGTGGCAGGTCAAAAGGCGGAAATCACCTGCCACTGACCCGGGACTACACCGCGTTCCGCGGGAGTCATTGGACGGGGACGTCGCGGTGCCACGACTGGGTGATGTACGCCGTCTCCCAGCCCATGCCGAGGTAGAGGCTGGAGGCCCCGGTGGGTGAATCCGCGTCCACTTCGAGGGTGACGCGGTCCCGGCCGCGGCTGGCTGCGTCGGCGATGATCGTCCGAAGCAGGCCCTTCGCCACGCCGCGCCCGCGCGCTGCCTCGAGCACGCCGATGTAGGAGACGTAGGACCCGTCGGGGCCGGTGGCGCTTTCAGCGGCTGTGCCGATCAGGGCTCCGACAGGCTGCGGCTCGGGGCCGTCGGTCAGCTCGGCCAGCCACCAGTGGTCCCAACGGTGGCCGGGGTCCTCTCGCAGCCGGTACAGGAACTCCTCGAAGGTCTCCTCGAAGTGGTTGAAGTGGTCGACGAACGAGCCCTCGAGCACCTCGTGGAGCTCGCGCAGGTCGGCCTCTTCGGGCATCCCGTCGCCGGCGCGACGAACCAATCGGAAGGTCACGTCCCGGCCACCCCACTCCGCGGGGTCGGGCACCAGATCCGACTCCTCTGGACTGACCGGACGCTTCATCTGCCACCAGGTCCGGACCAGCCTGAACCCAGAGGCGGCCAGCCATCGATGCTGCCGCTCGTCGTCAGCGAACGCCCCGGTGTCGATCTGCTGCGACGGCAGGTCCCGGGCGGCGCCGACCTCGCGAGCCTGGCCGACCGCCCATTCCATGAGCACGTCGGAGCATGCCCGGCCGATGACCGCGGACAGGTTGCGGGCGACGATGTGCACGAAGAGCATGCGCCCCCCGGCGCGGTCGTGCACGCTGCCCCACGCCTGGATCTCACCGTCGGGATCGCGGACGACGACGTTCTCGCGGGTGCGGAGCCCGTGCTCGGAGACCTCCACCAGCACGTCGTCGACACCGGAGCCGGCCCAACCACGCCCATCTCGCTCATGGGCGCGCAGCAGCTGGGTCAGCCGGGCGACCTGGGATCGGTCGGAAGGATCAGGCGTCCCGACCTCCCACCCGTCCGGCAGCGCGGCCGGGAGCTCCACCAGCTCCTCGGGATCGGACTCGAACCGGGACTCGTCGGGGATCACGAACCCTGATTGTGCCCGGTCGGTCAGGCGTGCTTGCGCTGGGCCTCGCGGGACTGCCACTGCGCAGTGAGTACATCGACCTCGTGCTCGAGCTCGATCACGCGCACGACGGCTTCCGTTCTCGCTTCCTCTGCCTGCTCGAGATGGGAGGCAAGCTCGGCGCCGCGCGTCTCGGCGCGCTCGGCGCGGGAGGTCACCTCGACCAGCCTGCGCTGGGCGACGCCGGCCTCGCCGCGAGCGGCCTCGAGCGCGCCCTCGATCTTGGCGATCCGGGCCTGCTGACTGTTGATCTGGTGCTCGACGGCGACGACATACCGCTGGTGCTCCGCGACACGCACACCCGAGAGGTCACGGTAGTCGCGGGCCAGCTCGGCCCGGTCACGGGCGGCATCGCGCCGCGAGTCGATGAGCTCGGCGTAGGTGATCCGGGTGGCCGCGGCGCCGAGGAGGACGCTGACGGCAGCGGCGGTCGTGAGCAGCAGCCACGATCCGCTGAAGGCTGCGCCGGCGACGGTAACGCCGGCGACGGCGAGCAACACGACGGCGGCCAGCACGCGGGTAGACCGCTGCCGACGCCTCGTGGGCCTACCTGACGGGGAAGTCATGGGTGCAATGTAGATCTGACCAGCGGCTTCCTTCCCGCGCCACGCCGCGGTGGTCCCAGGAGACCCAACCAACCCATCCGCCCCTTCTGCCCCAAACGGGCCTCAGGTCTGGGGTTCGTCGTCGCGCACCCGGCAGGCTCGCTCGAGAAGCAGCCCGGCGACCACGACCAGCGCGCCGCCCAGCACCGCCACCAGCGACCGCACCAGGCGTTGATCGGCCAGCTCCGCGTCGACCCCCAGCCAGCTGAGCGCGTAACCGAGATAGCCTCCCGCGGCGAGAGCGCCGACGAACGCACAGGCCCGGGCCAGCACCAGCCGGTTGACGGCCTGGTGGGGCAACAGCCGCTCTCGGCGTACCTGCACCGTGCGCCAGGTTGCGTGCGCGGTCACCCCCAGGATCGCGACCACCAGGAACAGGGCCAACGGTTGCAGCCAGGAGACGATCGGAGCGGTGCCAGACATGCGTTCGGCCAGCGGATGCACCAGCCAGCCGCCAATCAGGCCCACGACGGCCCAGCCGGCAAGCAGCACCGGTGACGTGGGGCGCAGCGAGCCGGGCTGCTCGGGCGGTGTCACGCTCGGGAGGGCTCGGTCACCCGATGTCGAGGGTGAGGTCTTCTCGGGGCGTCACACCGTCGAGGCCGATGTTGGCCAGCAGGTCGGCGATCGGCCCGCGGTCAGGAAGCACTGCGTCGGGCTCGAGGTCGTACCACGGCTTCAGCACGAAGGACCGCTCGTGCGCCCTGGGGTGCGGTAGCCGGAGTGCTTCGGTGTCGCTACGCCGGTCACCCACCACGATCAGGTCGACGTCGAGCGTTCGCGGAGCGTTGGCGACGTCGCTGCGCTCGCGATCGAAGGCGTCCTCGATGGCCAGGGCCCGGTCCATCAGCCGGTTGGCCGCAAGAGTGGTGTCGGCGAGCACGACCGCGTTGAGGTAGGCGCCGGACCCTTCCGGAGAGTCGACCGGCTCGGTCTCGTAGACCGGCGAGGCACCGGTGATCCACACCTCGGGGGTGTCTGCCAGTGCGTCCACTGCGCCCTGCAGGCTGTCCATCCGCTCGCCGAGGTTGGATCCCAGCGAGACCACGACCCGTCGGATCGGTCGCATCTCGCCAGTCAGCGTGTCCGCATCGGGGATGTTCGGATTGGGAGTTTCAGTCACCGTGGCCCTCGCGCTTTTCGAGTAATAGTCAGGGCGACATCCGAGAACGTCGCTTCGATAGGTGCATCCGGTTTGTGAACAGTGACCCGCGCCCATTCAACACGTGCGTCCAAGAGGCAGACATCCGCGATCCGCTGGGCCAAGGTCTCGATCAGGTTGATCGGATCTTGCTCGACGGCGGCCTTCACCGATCCGACGAGACTTCCGTAGTCGACGGTGTCGCGCAAGTCGTCTGAGGCCGCAGCTAGCGCAGTGTCCACCCCCAACGAGAGATCGATCACGAATGGTTGCCCGTCGCGCCTCTCGACGTCGAAGACCCCGTGGTGGGCGTAGCACTCGATGCCAACGATGGTGAGCTCGTCGGTCTGCTCGTAAGTCTGCTCGTAGGTCACCGCGGGCCTCCCATCTGGTCCAGCACCCGCAGCACATCACGGCTGGCCCGGACGTCGTGCACCCGGACCCCCCAGATCCCTCGCTGTGCCAGCAGCAGCGTCAGCGCCAGGCTCCCGGCCTCTCTCTCGCCGACCGGCCTCGCGGTGCCGTCCGGCGCTGCCAGAAGGTGACCGAGGAACGTCTTGCGACTGGCCCCCACGAGGAGGGGGAAACCCAGGTCGCGCAGCCGGTCGAGGCCCCGCAGCAGTGTCCAGTTGTGCGCTGCGAGCTTGGCGAACCCGAGCCCCGGGTCGAGCACGATCCGGTGTTCGGCGATGCCCGCTGCGCGGATAGCAGTCACCCGCTCGGCGAGCTCCGTGCGCACCGCCTCGACAACCCCGCCCGGGCCCTCGTAGACCGCGAAGTCGCCCATCCGGTCACTGTGTGCGCGCCAGTGCATCGCGACGTACGTCGCCCCGCCGGCCGCCACCACGTCGAGGATCTCCGGGTCGGCCAGCCCTCCCGAGACGTCATTGACGATGGTCGCGCCTGCTTGCAGTGCCGCGGCCGCCACCTCAGCCCGCATGGTGTCCACCGACACGATCGCTCCGTCCGCGGCCAATGCGCTGATCACCGGCACCACACGGTCCAGCTCCTCGGTGACCAGCGGCCGCGTCGCCCCCGGCCGCGTGGACTCTCCACCGATGTCGAGAATGTCCGCGCCCTCGACGCGCAGCCGTTGGCCGTGGGTGATGGCCGCCTCCGTGTCGGCGTAGCGACCACCGTCGGAGAAGGAGTCAGGGGTGACGTTGACGACCCCCATCAGCAGCATGGGCGAGAACCTACCGTCGAGCGCGACGCTGCGGCCTGGGTCCCACGCGGCCCAATCGGTGCGTGGTGGAGCTCTAGACTGCGCCGCGTGCCCCGACGCCGGATCCGCCCGCTGCGCCAGGAACCCTCACCCGATCTGGGTGTCGTCTTCGTGGTCACCTACGGCCGCTCTGGCTCGACCCTGCTGACCGGCATCCTCAACTCGATCCCTGGATACCTGCTCCGAGGCGAGAACCGCGACGCCGTGCATCATCTCTTCCTCTTCCACCAGACGCTGGCGACGGAGAAGGCGCGGGTCTCCCGCGAGAAGGTGCGACAGCCGACTCATCCGTTCTTCGGCATCGGCGAGGTGCCGCTGGCCCGCTCGATCCGTCAGTGTCGTCGGCTGGTGCTGAGCACCGTGCTGCGGCCCCGGGCCGACACCAGGGTCACTGGCTTCAAGGAGATCCGCTGGAACCAGCCCGATCTCGAGGCGTACGTCGAGTGGCTGCGCGAGCTCTTTCCGGAGGCGAGGTTCCTGGTCAACACCCGCAACCACGAGGACGTGCTGAAGAGCGGCTGGTGGGCCCAGGGAGACAACGCCCAACGGCTCGCTGGGATCGAGGCCCGGCTGCTGGGCCTGGCCGAGGGCCTGGGCGCGGCGGCCTACCACGTGCACTACGACGACTACGTCGACAATCCCGAGGCTCTGCGCGGGATGTTCGAATGGCTCGGCGAGGAGTACGACGAAGCCGCGGTGCGCGCGACGATCGCCATCCGGCACTCCAGCTGATCGATCGGGGCCGTCTCGGGGACGCTCAGAACGCGTAGCCCAGCTCGGCGATCTGCTGCGCGAAAATCCGCCGCACCAGCTCGGCAGACTCGGCGTCGTACAGGTCGTGGAAGTCGGACCCCGCTGGACGGGCGCCGGCCTTGGCCCGCGGTAGCGCCGGCTCGCCCGGCAGCGACAGCTGCTGCCACACCTCCGCAAGGTCGTCGGTGAGCTGCTCGTAACGCAGCACCCGGTCGACCGCGACCTGGCCCTTCAGGTGGTAGGCCTGGTAGTTGCGGGTAGCCAGCTGCTCGAGGTTGGGCATGGTCAGGAACCGCTCGAAGGTGTCGACCTTCCCGTTGCGGCGCATCCAGTAGTAGAGGCTGACGACGGCGTCCCAGGGGTTCCGCTCGATCGCGAACTTGAAGTAGTCGTCCCAGACCTCACGACCGATGATCCGACGCAGCTTGGCCGCGCGCACATGCTCCTGGAGGCGCTCGGCGAGCGGCGGGGAGTCGTAGCACTGAGCGGGTCGCCCGCCGCGCTCGGCCCGCAGCACCTCGTCGTCGGCCGGCAGCGGCGTGATGATGTCGTCGGGTCCGCAGGCGCGGGACAGCTCGATCTCGACGCTGGTGCCCGCGGTCTTCAGCGTCTTCATGAAGATGAAGCGGTGCTCGTGGGAGACGATCATGCTCAGCGCGAGCTGTTGATCAGTGCCATCGCCTCGGAGCGGGTGGCGGCGTTGTGCATGATGCCGCGGACGGCAGAGGTGATGGTCCGGGCGCCCGCCTTCTTCACCCCGCGCATCGTCATGCAGAGGTGCTCGGCCTCGATCACCACGATCACTCCGCGAGCCTCGAGGAGCTGCATCATCGCGTCGGCCACCTGGGTGGTGAGCCGCTCCTGGACCTGTGGACGCTTGGCGTAGACGTCGACCAGCCTTGCCAGCTTGGACAGCCCGGTGATCTTGCCGCTCTCGGCGGGGATGTAACCGACATGGGCGACACCGGTGAACGGCACCAGGTGGTGCTCGCACATCGACCACAGCTCGATGTCGCGCACCAGCACCATCTCGTCGTGGCCGATGTCGAAGGTGGTGGTCAACACGTCCTCGGCGCGCATCCGCATGCCGGCGGTCAGCTCGGCGTACGCCCGGGCCACCCGGGCCGGGGTCTGGTGCAAGCCCTCGCGCTCGGGATCCTCACCGATCGCGATCAACAGCTCTCGCACGGCCGCCTCGGCCCGCGGGAAGTCGAACTGGGGTACGTCCTCCGGGGCTCGCTCGGGGTAACGGATCGGGTCGGTCATCTGCTGGGCCGACTCAGGTCGGACCGGCGGAGCCCGGTGCGGGAGGCTCGGGCGTCGACGTCTCCGGACCGGGCAGTCCGCCATGGGTGTCGCCACCGGCACCGGGCGGGGTCAAGATCACGCCCGCGGCCTCCTTCTCGGCGAGTGCCTGGCCGTTGGCCGCGGCCCGGTCACGAATCTCCTGCGGGATCTCGATCGGCGGGATCTCCGAGGGGTTGCGGTCGGGCGAGCCGGTCCAGGCAGGACGCTCGGGCCGTAGCCGCAGTGGCTCGAATACCTCGGCGACCTCGGCCTTGTCGAGCGTCTCCTTGTCGAGCAGGGCGAGCACAAGCGAGTCGAGGACGTCGCGGTTCTCCTCCAAGATGTCGAAAGCTTCCTGGTGGGCGCCCGCGAGGAACTTCTTGGTCTCGTCGTCGATCATCGCGGCGACGTCCTCGGAGTAGTTGCGCTGGTGACCCATGTCGCGACCCAGGAACGGTTCGGAGTTGGCGTCGCCGAGCTTGATCGCGCCTAGCCGCTCCGTCATCCCGTACTGCGTCACCATCGCGCGCGCCAGTGCCGTGGCCTTCTCGATGTCGTTGCCGGCGCCGGTGGTGGGGTCGTGGAAGACCATCTCCTCCGCTGCCCGGCCGCCCAACATGTAGGCCAGCTGGTCGAGCATCTCGGAACGGGTCTGGGAGTACTTGTCCTCGTCGGGCAGCACCATCGTGTAGCCGAGGGCTCGGCCGCGCGGCAGGATCGTGATCTTGTGCACGGGGTCGGTGCCGGGGAGCGCCGCCGCAACGAGGGCGTGGCCGCCCTCGTGGTAGGCGGTGATCAGCTTCTCCTTCTCGCTCATCAGCCGCGAGCTGCGCTGTGGTCCCGCGATCACGCGGTCGATCGCCTCGTCGAGCGAGTGGTTGGTGATCACCTTCTCGTTGTTGCGCGCCGTGAGCAGGGCAGCCTCGTTGAGCACGTTGGCGAGGTCGGCTCCGGTGAAGCCGGGAGTACGCCGCGCGTACGACAGCAGGTCGATGTCGGGCGACATCGGCTTGCCGCGCGAGTGCACGTCGAGGATCTTCCTCCGACCGGCCAGGTCGGGGGCGTCGACGCCGATCTGGCGATCGAAACGGCCCGGGCGGAGCAGCGCGGGGTCCAGCACGTCGGGACGGTTGGTGGCGGCGATCAGGATCACGCCGCCTCGTACGTCGAAACCGTCCATCTCGACCAGCAGCTGGTTGAGGGTCTGCTCGCGCTCGTCGTGGCCGCCGCCCATCCCGGCGCCTCGATGGCGGCCGACGGCATCGATCTCGTCGATGAACACGATGGCCGGAGCGTTCTCCTTGGCCTGCTCGAACAAGTCGCGGACCCGGCTCGCGCCCACGCCGACGAACATCTCGACGAAGTCAGAACCGGAGATGGAGTAGAAGGGGACGCCGGCCTCGCCGGCCACCGCGCGGGCGAGCAGGGTCTTGCCGGTGCCCGGAGGGCCGTAGAGCAGCACGCCCTTGGGGATCTTGGCCCCGACCGCCTGGAACTTCGCCGGCTCCTGGAGGAACTCCTTGATCTCGCCGAGCTCCTCGATCGCCTCGTTGACGCCGGCCACGTCGGCGAAGGTGGTCTTCGGCATGTCCTTGGAGATCAGCTTGGCCTTGGACTTCGCGAACTGCATGACGCCACGGCCGCCGCCGCCCTGCACCTGGTTCATCAAGAACAGGAACAACAAGATGATCAGCGCGAACGGCAACAGCGTGGCCAGGATGGTGCCGAGCACGCTGGGCTGAGGGTTCTCGGAGTTGGACTTCTCGATCGTGCCCTTCTCTACCTGCTTGTCCACGAGGGTGAGCAACCGCGGCGCCTGACCCATGATGTAGTGGGTCATCACCTGGTTGCCGCCGTCACGTACGCCGTCGTCAAGGGTTGCCTGGATCTGCTGGTCGCCGTCGATGAAGGTGATGTCCTTGACCTCACCGGCAGCGATGTACTTCTCCATCCGCGACGTATCGACCTCGTCGTACCCGCCCCCGGGGGCGAGGAACTGCAGAGCGAGGAGCACGCCGACCACGGCGACGGCGATCCACAGCCACGGACCCTTGAATATGCGTTTCACAGATATCTCTCGGCGATCACTTGTTGAGCCCACGACGGTACACGCGGGAAGTCGTCCGGCCATTCTCGCAGGCGCCTGGTCGGATCATCCGCCGGTGCCTGGGGTGCGAGCGCAGCGAGCCGCCAACCCACTCGGTGCGGCTCAGCTGTAGACGTGCGGCGCCAGGGTGCCGATGTCGCGCAGGTTGCGGTAGCGCTCGCGGTAGTCGAGCCCGTAGCCGACCACGAACTCGTTCGGGATCTCCCAGCCGACGTACTTCACGTCGACGGGCATCCGCTGTGCCTCGGGCTTGCGCAGCAGGGTGCAGATGGCCACGCTCGCGGGGTTGCGCGAGGTGAGGTTGGTGGTCAGCCACGACAGGGTCAGACCGCTGTCGATGATCTCGTCGACGATCAGCACGTGGCGCCCGGAGATGTCGGTGTCGAGGTCCTTGAGGATCCGGACGACACCCGACGACTTGGTGCCGGATCCGTACGACGAGACCGCCATCCAGTCCATCTCCACGTGACGGGTGAACGCCCTGGCCATGTCGGCCATCACCATCACGGCACCACGCAGGATGCCAACGATCAGCAGCTCTTTGCCCTCGTAGTCGGCCTCGATCTCGGTGGCCAGCTCCCCGATGCGCTCGATGATCTGCTCCTCGGTGAAGAGCACGTTGACCAAGTCGTTCTCCACGTGGGACGCGTCCATGCGGGTCAGGATTCCACAGCGGTGGGGCGGAAGGAGAGGTGGTCCCCGGCGCGGTACGCCGTCACGTGGCCCGGCAGCTGGACGTCACCTCGCAGGCTGCCCTCCGCCAGCTCGGCCAGGGCGCGGACGTGCACGTGGAAGAGCTCGCTCTCGATCGCCCCAGCTGCCACCGCCGACAGCCGCAGCACCCGCGACGCGATGGCGCGGTGTTCGTCGTACAGGGGTCGGAGCTGGACGCCCTGGTCGGTCCGGATGCGCTCGTAGGCCGCCTCGGCCAGCGCGTCGAGCGCGTCGACGTCGTCCCGGACCTGGTCGGCGGTGCGGGCGAGAGTCTCGGCGATGCCGGGCCCGAGCTCCTCCTCGAGCACCGGCAGCACCCGGTCACGGACGCGCACCCGGGTGAACGCCGGATCGCTGTTGTGGGGGTCGACCCAGAACTCGATGCCCTCGACCTGGCAGGCGGTAACGGTGTCCGTGCGGGACACGTCGAGCAACGGCCGGCGGTAGATGTCGTAGGCCCGCCGCATGCCCGCCAGCGATCGCCCCCCCGAACCGCGCGTGAGCCCGAGCAGCACGGTCTCAGCCTGGTCGTCGCGGGTGTGGCCGAGCAGCACCGCGCGCGCCTGCATGCGTTCAGCCAGCTGCCCGAGCACGGCGTAGCGAGCCCGGCGGGCCGCGGCCTCCGGGCCCGAACCGACGCCCTCCACGGTCACCCGGGCCGAGGCGGTCTCGGCGACGCCCATCGCGGCCATCTGCCCTACGACCCTGAGCGTCTGTGCCGCCGAACCGTCCTGCAGGCCGTGGTCGATGGTGGCTCCGATCACCCGCAGCCCCAGCTTGCCGCCCTCGAACACGCTTGCCGACAGCAGCGCCAACGAATCGGCTCCACCCGAGCAGGCCACCATGACGGTGTCGCCAGGCTCCAGCCCCATCAGCTCGAGGCGGACACCGCGGCGGACCGCTGCGACGGCGGGGTGGAGACTCACCTCTGAGTCACGGGGCGGTCACCCGAGGACTCGAGCGACCCAGCCCTCGGGCTCGGACAGCTCGGCTTTCGAGGGGAGGTTTTCGGGCCGCTCCCACACTGCGTTGAACTCCTCCATGCCCACCTTGTCCACCACGCCGCGGACGAAGGCGGCACCGTCGCGGTACTGCGCCATCTTTGCGTCGAGACCGAGCACCCGGCGCAGGATCTTGTCGAGGGTGCCCACGCCCTTGCGGCGCTGGTCGAACTTGCCCCGGATCTTCTCCACGCTCGGGATCACCGACGGTCCGACCCCGTCCATCACGACATCGGCGTGGCCCTCGAGCAGCGACATCATGCCGGTGACCCGGTCGAGGATCTCCTTCTGCTCCGGCGTGCTCATCAGGTCCACCAGGCTGCCGCCGCTCTTCACGGCTCCCTTGAGCGACTCGGCGACTCGCTTGAGTCCCTCGTCGAAGAGCTTGTCCGGCTGGACCGTCGCCGCGATCGCTTCGATCTGGGCGAAGAGGTGCTCGCGCATCCATGGCACGGCGGTGAACTGGACCCGATGGGTCTCCTCGTGGAGACAGACCCACAGCCGGAAGTCGTGCGGGTCGACGCCCAGCTCACGCTCCACATGCACGATGTTGGGCGCCACCAGCAGCAGCCGGCCGTCCGGGGCGTGGAAGGGATCGAACTGGCCGAGCACCTTGCCGGCCAGGAAACCCAGCAGTCCGCCGACCTCGGCTCCGGTGATCCTCGAGCCGATGGCCAGCGATAGTCCGGACGCGCCTTGTGGGGGCCTTCTTCGACGACAGCTGGTCCACCATAGGAGCGATCGCGACCCGGAACCCGTCGGCGTTGGCCTGGATCCAGCCCGCTCGGTCGACGACCAGCACGGGCGCGGTGTGGTCGTCGGCGACCAGCCCGGTGAACTCGCGCACCAGCCCGGTCGAGCGATTGGCATCGTCGCGGAGCTCGGTGACGACGGCATCGGCGTCCTCGCGACTCACGATCGGCCCCTCGCCGGCCAGCTTGGACCCCAGCCGGACCGCGAGATCCCAGTCGACCATGGAGGAGGGGGTGTCGGAGGTCATGCCACGAAGGTAGTCGACGGGTGTTGGCCACCACGTGGCGCTCGATGACCCGGGTAGCCTCCCCACGGTGAGCGCAGACGTAAGTACAGTCGATGATGCGGAGCGCCTGCGCGCCCTCGCGGGCCTCAACCTGCTGAGCACCCCTCGCGAGGAGCGCTTCGACCGGGTGGTGCGGCTTGCCAAGCGAATGTTCGACGTGCCCATCGTCGCGGTGACCCTGGTGGACCAGGACCGGCAGTTCCACAAGGCTGAGATCGGCCTGGATCGCGACGACATGCCGATCGACATGTCTTTTTGCCAGCACACGATCCGGGACAGCGGCCCGATGGTGGTCAACGACGCCTGGATGGACGACCGCTTCCGCCGCAACCCGTTGGTCACCGGCGACCCGCACATCCGTTTCTACGCCGGCCAGCCCCTCTCGGCGCCGAACGGACAGCCGGTCGGCGCTCTGTGCATCCTCGACAGCCATCCGCGGGAGATCACGGCAGCCGAGCTGGACCTGTTGCGTGACCTCGCGGACTGGGTGGAGACCGAGATGGCCGCCGCCGACCAGATGGGTCGCGCTGTCGAAGTGCAACGGAGCCTGCTGCCCCAGTCGGCACCCGACCTACCGGGCTACGAGCTGGCCGGCGACTGCCTGGCCGCCAATGACATCAGCGGCGACTTCTTTGACTGGTTCGTGATCGACGGTTCGCTTCAGATCGTGGTGGCCGACGTGATGGGCAAGGGCATCTCGGCAGCGCTGGTCGGCGCCGGCGTCCGCTCCATGCTGCGCGGAGCCTCACGGTTCAACGGAGTCGAGCAGGCGATGGTCCGGTCGGCACAGTCGCTGGCCGCTGACCTCGATGAGACGTCGACGTTCGTCACCTTGTATTCGGCCCGGTTGGATCCCTCAGCTCACATCCTCACCTTCGTCGATGCCGGCCACGGCCTCGCCGGCGTGATCGCGGCGGACGGCGAGTTTCGGGCCCTCTCCTCCAACGGTCTCCCGCTCGGCACGCTTCCCGACTCCGACTGGCGAGCCACCACGGCGCCTCTTCATCCGGGTGACACCTTCGTAGTCGTGAGCGACGGCTTCATCGACCTGTTCCGAGACCCGCGTGACGGGCTCCAGACCATGCAGCAGATGTCTCGTGAATCGATTGACGCACAGGACCTGGTCTCACGAGCCATCTCGTTCAGCAGAGAACAGGTACCGCTCGACGACGTCACCGTGGTCGTCTTGAGACGGGAAAGCTCGTGAAGCTGGCCCTGACCCGGCTGCTGGTGATCCTGACCCTGCTCAGCGGCACCGTGTATGTCACCTGGCGCTGGGGGTACTCGGTCAACTGGGCCAACTGGTGGATCGCGGTGCCGCTGGTGCTGGCCGAGACGTATGCCCTGATCGACGCCTACCTCTTCGGGGTGACGATGTGGCGGATGAAGGTTCGGGGGGAACCACCGCCGCCACCGGTCGGGGCTACTGCCGACGTCTTCATCACCACCTACAACGAACCGGTCGAGATGGTCGTCGCGACGGCGGTGGCAGCGCTCGAGATCCGCCACCCCCACACCACCTGGATCCTCGATGACGGTGACCGATCGGAGATGCGCGAGGCTGCCGTCGCCCTCGGTGTCGGGTATCTGACCCGCAGCCCTGACTGGACCGACCGACCCCGACACGCCAAGGCCGGAAACCTCAACAACGCCCTGTTCGCCACCGACGGGGAGTTCCTGCTGATCCTCGACGCCGATCAGGTGCCCAGTCCCCTCATCCTCGACCGGACCCTCGGCTATTTCGAGGATCCCGATGTAGCGCTGGTGCAGACCCCACAGTGGTTCACCAATGTCACGAACTCCGACCCCTTGGGCAGTCAGGCGCCGCTGTTCTACGGTCCGATCCAGCAGGGCAAGGACGGTTGGAACGCTGCGTTCTTCTGCGGCTCCAACGCTGTCCTGCGGCGAGAGGCGCTGATGCAGCTCGGCATCGTCGGCTACGTGCGGGAGGTCGACGCCGCGGTGCGTTCCGCGTTGAGTGCAGCCCGCCGCATCCTGCGTCGGGCGGCCAGGTCGGCAGAGGCACGGGACCCCGCCGTGGCTGGTGTCATCGCCCAGGTCCAGGAGGCGGCGAAGGAAGCGCGAGCGGCTTCCGCCGCTGGGGAATCGGTCTGCCGAGATCACCTACCGCTTCCAGCAGGCGGTCGACACGGCCGCGAGATCGATCGTGCGCTCGGACCTCCAGCAGATCGGTGAAGACCTGCGCGCGATCGACGAGCTGACTGCCGAGGTGGACAAGGAGCTGGGCGTGCTCGTCGTGGACGAGCACGCGCTGAACCGCCTTGCGGAGCGCGACTGGTCCCCGCTCGGGGCCCTGGCCTCCGTGCGGCGCCTCGTCTCGGCGGTGGATGTCGACCGACCAGACGAAGCGCAGCCGATGATGCCGATGGCAACCGTGTCGGTGACCGAGGACATGGCCACCTGCATGCGCCTCCACGCGCTCGGGTGGGCATCGGTCTACCACCACGAGATCCTCGCCCACGGACTGGCGCCCGAGGACCTACGCACGATGCTGCAGCAGCGGCTGCGGTGGGCGCAGGGGACCCTCCAGGTCTTCCTGCGCGAGAACCCCCTCGTTCAGCGCGGCCTCAGCTGGGGACAGCGGTTGATGTACTTCGCCACGATGTGGAGCTACTTGTCAGGCTTCGCGGCCCTGGTGTTCATCGCCGCCCCGATCATCTACCTCAGCTTTGAGGTGCTGCCGGTGCGCGCCTTCGGCCTGCAGTTCCTTGCCTTCTTCCTTCCCTACGCCATCTTGAACCAGCTGCTCTTCCTGGTGGTCGGCTACGGACGCAAGACCTGGCGCGGACATCAGTACAGCCTCGCCCTGTTCCCGCTCTGGATCCGTGCCTGCTGGACTGCGGCAGCCAACGTGTGGTTCAAACGACCGCTCGGCTTCGTGGTCACCGTCAAGACACGTCAGGCCGTCGGCGGATTCCCGTGGCGGCTCATCCTCCCGCAGACCCTCGCGTGCGTCATGCTGGTGCTGGCCGTAATAGTCGGCGTCACTCGTCTCGCGATCGGTGCGGCGTCCTCTGGGATCGGAGTGTCGGTCAATGTCGCGTGGGTCCTCTATGACCTGCTCGTGATGAGTGTCATCTTCCAAGCGGCGCGCTATCGCGCACCGTTGAGAGACGAGGAGCAGGTGTCCTGATGGAGATCGAGAAGCGCACGTACGGAGCGGGGGCCGTGATCTTGGCTCCGGTGGGCCGGCTCAACATGCAGACCGCAGCATCCCTCAGGTCGAGCATCGCCTCGGCTGTCGACGAGGGCTCTGCCCGCGTGGTCATCGACCTGACTCGGACCGACTTCATCGACTCATCAGGGTTGGGGGCGCTCGTCGCCGGTTTGAAGAAGACCCGGCAGGCGGCAGGCGACTTGCGGATCGCCGGCGCCAACGAGCAAGCGTTGATGGTCCTCGGGCTGACGAACCTGGACCGGGTGATGCGACCGCACGAGACGGTTGAGGACGCACTCGATGGTTGGTAGCTACCAGCTGGACGGGATCGCAGACCTAGAGACACTCACCGCACTGCAAGACCTCGTTGCAAGGATCCGAGTCGAGCACCCTGAGCTCGACGACCTCGACGTCTCGATGGTGGAGACCGCCTTGGTCGAGCTGGTCAGCAACGTGGTCGAGCACGGGCTACCACCTCGATCAGTCCTCTACGCCGTCGAGATCGGCGTGCACGACGACCGGATCGAGTGCCGCCTCGTCGACTCGGGCGTTGAACCCATCGAAGTGGACGAGAGGCACGAGATGCCGAACCTCGACGTCGAGAGCGGCCGCGGCCTGCCGATGGCCCGGGCCCTGCTCGACGAGTTGCGCTACGAGCGCGCCGATGACACCAACGTCTGGACCCTGGTGCGGCGACTCAGCACCAGCCGTTGAGCCTTCACCCGGCTCGAGCCTGACCGCAGCGGCAGGCACCCAGCGCGGCCGCAGCGTCGTCGACGGCCGCCTGGGCCTCGGTGTTGTCCGGCAGCTTCACCCGGTCGGTCATCAGTGCGAACAACATCGGGACTCCGTCGGGACCGACCGCGATGCCGGCGAGCGAGTGGACGCCGGTGAGGGTGCCGGTCTTCGCGCGCACCCGGCCTCGGGCCTGGGGCGAGGGGCCCGCGAAGCGGTCGGCCAGGGACCCGGTGAATCCCGCCACCGGGAGACCGGTCAGCACCGCGCGCAGATCGGGCCGGCCCGGCGATGTCGCCAACCGGAGCACGTCGATCAAGGTGGTGGGGGCGATCCGGTTGGCGCGGGACAGCCCGCTGCCGTCGTACAGGACACCGGAGCCGAAGCTGATACCGGCCTCGCCCAACACCATCTTCACCCCACGACGGCCCCCCTCGAAGGACGCATCCCCGACAGTCGCCAGCCCCACGTGACGCAGCAGCACCTCGGACGCCTCGTTGTCGCTGACCTCGAGGACTCGCTCGACGATCTGGCTCAACGGCGCGCTCTGACTGACGGCAAGCTGCGCACCGCCGCTGTCCACGACGCCGTGCGACGGCACCCCGACCACCTCGATGCCGGCCCGAGACAGAGCGCCGGCGAAAAGAGTGGCTGCGGTCAGCGCAGGATCCGGAACTCGTCCGTAGCCGGTGGCCGACCTGCCCTCGTTCACCCACAGGGCGGTGATGGGCGAGACCACGCCGTCCGGCACGTAGTCCTTCTCCCAGTGAGCGTTCGCCGTCGGCCCGGTGAACAGGCTGTCGTCATAGCCAACTGACACGCGTCGCTTGCCCGCCGCCTTCAGCGCCGCTGCGGTCTGCTGGGCGAGGGTGACGACGTCGGCGCGGTGTGGGTAGGGCGTTTCGTCGTCGGCCGGCTCCGCCAGCAGGAACGGGTCGCCGCCGCCGACGAGCACCACCCGGTGCGGGCCGCCGGCCACCACCGAGGTCTCGAAGGTGTGCTCAGCACCCAGCGCCAGCAGCGCCGCCGTCACGGTCACCAGCTTCGTCGTCGAAGCGGGGATGGCGAGACCACCGCCGCTGACGTACGCCGGCTCTCCCGCCGCGAGCGGAGCGACCGCGGCCAGCACGTGCGGACCGAGGTCGCGGTCCTTGAGGTACGGCCCGAGGGCGGCGCCCACCATGGCGGAGCTCAGCCGCGCGCTGTCCACGGCCTCGGCCGGCGGCTGCGGCAGGGCCACGGCGGGCAGCTCCAGGCCAGGTGGCGGCGCGACCGTGACCGGGTCAGAGGACGGTGAGCTCGCCGGCTCGTCGCCGAACCACTGGTCGATGCGAGGGTCGAGGTACCTGTCGTAGGCGTCGGTCCACACCGTGGACCCAACAGCCGCGACGACCAGGACCACAAGGATCCCGAGCGGACGACGAATGCGGGAGCGGCCGTGCGATGTGTCACTCCTGGCCACGAACTCTCCCCTCGAACTGCGGTTTGCCGCAATTGTGCGCGAGACTGTGGCTGCCGGAACAACCGGCATGAGAGTGGCGGAGGATTGACGAGATGGAGTTCGACGTACTGGTCGAGATCCCCAAGGGTGAGCGCAACAAGTACGAGGTCGACCACGAGAGCGGTCGGATGCGCCTGGATCGGATGCTGTTCACGTCGACGCAGTACCCCGCCGACTACGGCTACATCGAGAACACCCTGGGCCTCGACGGCGACCCGCTCGACGCCCTGGTGCTGCTCCAGTCGCCCACGTTCCCTGGCTGCCTGATCCGCTGCCGAGCGATCGGGATGTTCCGGATGACCGACGAGGCCGGTGGCGACGACAAGGTGCTCTGTGTGCCGTCAACCGACCCGCGCATGGAACACATGCGCGACATCAACCACCTGCCCAAGTTCGACCGCCTCGAGATCCAGCACTTCTTCGAGGTCTACAAGGACCTGGAGCCAGGCAAGTCCGTCGAGGGCGCCGACTGGGTCGGTCGTGCGGACGCCGAGCTCGAGGTGCAGGCCTCGTTCAAACGCCTCAAGGACCTCCCCGCCGAGCACTGAGGGCCGTCTCCACAGGCCCCTCCAGCAGGCACACAGCATCCTGAGAAGGTCGCGGCGGGGCGCGGTTAGCCCTTCACGCCACGGAAGTAGGCCATCGCCCCGGACCGGTCTAGGGTCGCGCCGCGGCAGCCCTGAGCGGTCAACCAGTGCAGCACGTCGGCACCGGTGCAGCCCGGACCGAGCAACCCGGCCAGCCGACCCATCCGACGCAGCGGCTCGTACTGCAGGCCGCTGTCGTTGAGCAGAGCGCTGCCCGTGATCACCCCGCCCGGCCTGAGCACGCGCACCATCTCGATCACCGCCCGTGCCGGGTCTGGGAAACAGTGCAGACCCGTGAAGCTGACCACGAGGTCGAACGATCCATCCTCGAAGGGCAGGTCGCCGACGTCGGCAACGCGTGGCACCACCTGGTCGGCGACACCGCGCTGGCGGGCAGCGTCCATGGTCCGGTCGAGCATGGTCTGGGAGATGTCCGCCGCGACGTATTCGACGTCCTGGCCCGGCCGCAAGCCCCGCAGCGCAACGCCGCCACCGCTGGGAATGTCCAGGATGCGATAGCCCGCTGGCTGCTCACCGATCTCTTCAGCTGCGGCGTACAGCTTGCGCAGGTCGCTCTGCACACCGAGCGCCCAGATCGCGCCGCCGATCCGCTCGTGCTCCACCGTCCAGTCGTAGAACGTGCCCCACAGCGGGTCGTCGCTCCAGCCGCCCAACCCGGGAATCTTCTTCGGGATCCTCACTGGGATCTCCACTGGGCCGACCCTCACGGAGCGTCCCCCACCAGCATCGGGGAACGCAGCATCTCGACGGGTACGCCGAACGCGTCGACGAAGTCCTCGGCCAGCGGCCGGACCTTGCGGCACAGCGAGTTGATCTCGCGGCTGATCTGCTTCGACCGCGACGACGAGAGCCGACCGTGCTCCATGAACCAGGCTCGGTCGCTCTCGATCGCGCTCAGCGCGTGCAGGTCACAGAGCAGGTTGAGGGCAACCTTCTGGTCTCCCTCCGGCAGCTCCGCTGTCTTGGCCACAAAGGCCTCCAGCACCAGCCGCTCGACATGGGCCCGAGCGGCGCCGATCACGTGGTCCTGCACCCGCGAGAAGACCTCTCCGGGGTTCATTCCGTCATCAATCCCGCGCTTGAGGCGCCGCGCGACACCGCCGAGCATGTGGTCCTCACGGAAGCGCAGCATCGTCAGCTGGTACTCCGGATCCAGCAATCCCGCCTCCTGGTCCCAGCCGTCCTCGCCGCCCGGCAACAAGTCACGGACCCGCTCGAGCAGCTTGTGCACGCCGGCCTTCTCCAGCACGGTCTCGACTCCGAGGTTGGCCACGAACTTGACCATCCCGAACTGGTCGAGGTCCTCGAAGCCACTCGCGTAGTCGGTGAGCAAACCCTTGGCCACCAGCTGGAGCAGCACGTGGTTATCGCCCTCGAACGTCGTGAAGACGTCGGTGTCGGCCTTCAGGGCAGCGAACCGGTTCTCCGACAGGTAGCCCGCCCCGCCACAGGCCTCGCGGCACTCCTGGATGGTCCGGGTGGCATGCCAGGTGCCGAGCGCCTTGAGGCCGGCGGCGCTGGACTCCAGCACGCGTCGGGTCTTCTCGGTGTTCGGCGTCTGCTCAGCCGCGGAGAAGACCTCGTGCAGCTGGCCGGACACGACTTCCTGGGCGAAATGCAGGGCATAGGTACGCGCCAGCAGCGGGAACAACCGCCGCTGGTGCAGGCCGTAGTCGAGCAACAGCTCCTCGTGGTCGTCGCTGGTCGCCTCGAACTGCCGTCGGCGCAGCGAGTACTTGGTGGCGATCGTCAATGCCACCTTGGCGGCGTTGATGCCGGCGCCGCCGACACACACCCGACCCTGGATCAGGGTGCCGAGCATCGTGAAGAAGCGTCGGTTGGGGTTCTCGATCTCGCTCTCGTAGATGCCCGCCGGCGTCACGTCGGCGAACCGGTTGAGCAGCGCCGTCCGGGGCACCCGGACACCGTCGAACCAGATCCTGCCGTTGTCGACGCCGTTGAGTCCCATCTTCGGACCGTCGTCCTCGATGCGCACCCCCGCGCAGACCTTGCCCTTGGCACGGATCGGCACCACGAAGGCGTGCACGCCTTGCTGTTCGCCGCCGATCTCCAGCTGCGAGAAGACCACGGCTACGTCACCATGCGCCGCCGCGTTGCCGATGTAGTCCTTGTTGGATTCCTTGCCTCGGGTCTCGATGACGAACTCCTGCGTCGCCACGTCGTAGGTGGCGACCGTGCCGAGCGCCTGCACGTTGCTGCCGTGTCCGGTCTCGGTCATCGCGAAGCAGCCCATCACCTTTCCGGTGATCAGGTCCGGCAGGTACTCGTCGTGGTGGGGCTTGGTGCCGAGCTGGAGAATGGCGCCTCCGAACAGCCCGAACTGGACCCCGACCTTCACCAGCACCGAGAGATCGCCGAACGCCAAGGTCTCGAACGCCGCGACCGATGCGCCGATGTCGCCCCCGCCGCCGTACTCCTTGGGAAAGCCCATGCCCGTCTGACCGGTGGCTGCCATCTCGACCACGACGTCTTTGACGCGCTCTCGGTAGGCATCGCGGTTCATCGTCTCCTGGTCCACGAGGATCGAGGCGTAGTCGGCCAAGTTGCCGCGCACCAAGTTGCGAATCTCGACGTACTTGCCGTCCAGCAGGGCTCGCAAGGCGGGCACGTCGACCTCAGGCTCGAGGTACTCCCGCTCGGATGCCTGCTCGGAACCCGCGGTCTCTGGATTGGCAGTCTCGGTGGCCATGAGCTCACGCTACCGGCCAGTCACCCCGGCCGGTCAGCCGTCTGTCGACGGTCAGGGCCGCGCGAAGAAGCTGGGCGTGATCCAGTAGGACATCGAAACCTCTTCCACGTCGCGCCCGGTCCGCGGTGCGTGGATGATCATGCCGTCGCCGACGTAGAGAGCCACGTGATAGATCGACGACGAGCTCCTCGATGAGCCCCAGAAGACCAGGTCGCCCGGCTGCAGGTCGTGCGCAGCGATCGGCGTCGATTGTTGGTACTGCGCGACGGAGTAGTGCGGCAGGGACTTGCCGCCCGCCGCCCAGGCACCCATGGTCAGACCCGAGCAGTCCCAGGAGCCGGGGCCGTCGGCGCCCCAGGCGTAGGGCTCGCCGACCTGCTCCCTGGCGAAGGCGACCGCCGCCGCGGCGCCGCTTCCCGGCGCCGGTGGGGTGGTGCCAGTCTGCTCATCGGGCTGGTGGGTCGAACCGCTGCTCGGCTCGTCGCTGGCGACGGGTTCGTCCTGCGCTGGCTGCTGTGCTGGTTGTTGGGCTGCGCTGCTGCGGACCGCTTGCTGTGCTGCTTGTTGGGCTGCTTGTTGGGCCGCTTGATGAGCAGCCGCCGCTACTGCCGCTGCCTGCTCGCGGGTTCGTTGCTCGAGCCCGGCCTGGCGCTCGGCGGCCAGCTCGACGCTGACTCCCTGGAGCCGGGCAAGCTCGCCGATCAGGCGGGCCTTCTCGGCCTCCACCGACTGAGCCAGTGCCACCGTCGCACTCTGCGCAGCTCGAGCCCGGTCGCGCGCCTGTGCTGCCTGCTCCTTGGCCGCGACCGCGTCGGACTCGGCGGCCTCGGCGCGACCCTGAGTCGCATCGGCTAGGTCCGAAGCTTCGCGGAACCGGTCCTCGCGCTGGTCCATCGCGTCGGTGGCGTTCTCCAAGGTGGAGCTGCGGTCGAGCATCGTGCCGAGGTCGTCCGAGTCCAGCACCGCGGTCAGGCCGGACAGCTCCGGCATCGTCTCGTAGGCCGCCACCACGGTGTCTGCGTAGAAGTCCGCCTGCCGCTCATAGTCGGCCGCGGCCGCGGCAGCCTCCCGATGAGCCAACCGGGAGGCCCTGCGGGCCTGCTCGGCCTGCCAGCGCGCGCCGTTGAAGGCCTCGGCCGCCTGAGCGGCGGCGATCGAGGAGCTCTCCCGCCGCCGGTTGGCGGCCGCTAGGGCGGCCTGCACCGAGTCGACATCGGTGGCCGCGCCACGAGCGGCTTCCACCGCTTCGCGGAGCTCGCCGCGTGAGGGGATGGTCGGATCGTCAGCGTGGGCCGACTGCACGACGGACTGACTCGACAGCTGCACGCCCAGCACGGCGGTAGCGAGCGCCATGCCGATGGCCGCAGCGGTCCCGGTGGGGCGCACGTCGGACTCCTGAGAGGTTGGTGAGCGGGGGGCCGCCGGGTCTTGACTCACTAACCACGTTGGCAACATCCAGCACGCTAATGCTCAGAAATCCCATTGGGAACAGGCGTCGTTGAACTACAAACTTGTAGTTATGGGGCCGCGAAAATCGCCCGACGGAGTACCCACCTGCTCTCGGTGAGTTGAGCTCAACCCTTGTCGACGGGGATCGCGGATGTCGTGGTCGTCGGGTGCGACTGGAGACTTCGTCGCTCGAACTTCTGGCCGGTGGCAATTCCGCCGATGTAGAACGCGATGAAGGCGATCATCACGCCAGCCACGTCGTCGGCGATGTAGTGCCAACCGAAATAGAGGGTCGCGACGACGGTGACGCCGAAGTTGACCCAGAAGATCCACTTCAGGACCCTCGACCGGAGCGTGAACTGCACCATCAGCGCGATCAACAAGGTGATGGCGCAGTGCAGGCTGGCAAAACCGGCAACGGTCTGCATCGAACCGTCGACGTCGAACCACAGCACGGTGGCACGGTCGGACTGGAGGTTGGACATCAGGTCGGCGGTGGGGGTCTGGGGCAGGTCGGAGTACTTCGACGCGTACTCGAACCCCGGGCCCAGGGTGGGCAGGGCATAGTAGGACGCCGTGCCGAGGGTCCACGCGATGCACTGGGAAGTGACGAACCAGTAGCCGTAGGACAGGTTGCGCGACCACACCACCCAGGCGGTCACCGCCAGCGGCACCAGAGGCAGGAACCACAGGTAGATGTAGGACAGCACCCAGGCGGTGATGCCGGTGCCGAGGACCGCATGCAGGATGTCGGAGGGATCGTTGCCGAACATCAGTGCCCGGTCGAGCAGGTGGAGCTCTCGGTCGTACTCCACGTCGATGATCGACGGTAGGAACGACTTCAGGTTGCGGTAGCTGACGTAGACGACATAGAAGCTCGCGATACCGAGGGCGACCAGGGTGAGCCGCTCCCTGGTCCAGTGGGTGCGCAGCCGTTCGCGCACGATCCCGCGGATCGAGGACGGCCGCCCTTTGGAGTACCAGATGATGCGCGGCAGCATGTCGAGCAGCAGGGCGCCCGTGAGGAGCAGCGGCAGCCTGAGCCACGACGGGCCGAGGAAGCTGCCCTCCGGATCCGCTAGGCGTTTGTCCACGGCGATGGCGGCAATGATCGCCAGTCCGCCCATGAGCAAGGCATTGCCCACGAGCAGGGCGTAGGCACGGCGATACACGGTGTCAGTGTAAGGAGCGTTACCCACTGTTGTTCTACCGGATAACGGCCATCCGTCGGGGATCCAACGCCAGCGTGACCCGCTCGCCCGGTCTGGGCACATGGTCGGAGGCTCCTACCGCGTCCACCTCACCCAGCCCGGCGACCTCCACGGTGAGTCGCACCTGGTCGGGCGTGGCCTGCGCCGACACAACCTGTCCGCTCAGACCGCCCTGCTCGGCGACCACCAGCGCCGACCGCCGGACCGCAACCGCTGGCGCGGACGGGAGATTCGCGGCGGCCAGCAGCGTGGCGGCGGCCGCACCGTCGAGCACTCTGGCGTAGCCCAGGAAGAGCGCGGTGTCCGGATCGACCGGGTTCGCCCACACCTCCGCGATCTGGCCTTCCTGGACCACCCGCCCGGCACGCATCACGACCAGCCGGTCGGCGACGGCGTATGCCTCGTCGTGGTCATGGGTCACCATCAGCGCAGTCGTGCCGGCGCGACGCAGGATGCCGCCCAGGTCGGCAGCGAGTCGCTCGCGCAAGCCGGCGTCAAGGGCGGAGAGGGGTTCGTCGAGCAGCAACAACCGAGGCTCCGCGGCCAACGACCGGGCCAGCGCCACCCGCTGCCGCTCGCCGCCGGACAGGGTGGACGGCAGCCGGTCGGCGTACCCAGCGAGGCCTACCAGCTCGAGCAGATCCTGGACCCGCCGACCGATGTCCGGAGCACGCCGGAGCCGGGGCGCATAGCCGACGTTGCGGGCCACGGTCAGGTGGTCGAACAGCTGCCCGTCCTGGAACATCAGCGCAAAGCCACGTTTGTGGGTCGCCGTGCCACGGAGGTCAACGCCGTCCCAGCGGACGCTGCCCGAGACGACGGGTTCGAGCCCGGCGATCGCTCTCAACAGGCTGGACTTGCCACACCCGGACGGGCCGAGGACAGCAAGCACCGAGCCGTCGGGAAGCGACAGGTCGGCGTCGACGACGGCAGGTTCGCCGTCGTAGCTGACCGAGACGCGGTTGAGCTCGAGCATCACCACGCTCCTAGTGCGGGGACCCGCAGTCGTTCGACGGCCAACATGACCGCAGCGGTGACAGCGGCGAGCAGGACGGCGGCAGCGAGCGCCATGCCGTAGTTGCGCTCGCCCGGGTGACCGATCAGCCGGAAGATCACGATCGGCATCGTCGGGTAGTCGTCTCGAGCGAGGAAGGACGTGGCGCCGAACTCACCGAGAGAGACGGCGAAGGCGAAGCCGGCAGCGGCTAGCAGTGGTTTCCAGACGACAGGGAGATCGACAGTGAGCACGGCGCGCAACGGGCTCGCGCCCAGGGACGCCGCCGCCTGACGTTGACGATCGTCGATGCCGGCCAGCACGGGCACCAGGGTGCGAACGACGAGCGGCAGGGCAACCAGCGCCTGGGCGATGGGCACCAACAGCGCGGAGTCGCGCAGGTCGAGGGGGGGCCGATCCAGGGTGATCAGGAAACCGAAACCAAGGGTGACGGCCGAGACTCCCAGCGGGAGCATGAAGAACCCGTCGAGTGCTCCACGGATCCGCCGTTCGCCGCGCGAGCGCGAGCGGCGGGTGACCACCGTGGCGACCAGGATCCCGAGCAGCAACGACATCCAGGTGGCGTCGACCGCCGTGCGCAGCGAGTTGAGGAGCGCCTCGGTGACGGGCACCAGCAGCGCCTGGTTGGCGCCGACAGTGGTCAGGGCCCGGTAATTGCCTAAGGTCCAGCCGCTGTCGTCGCGCAGCGACCCAGCCACCAGGGTGAGCACCGGCGTCGCGAGGGCGGCCAGCAACAACCCGGTCAGCAGCAGCTGGGGCACGTCCGCACGGCTTGGTCGCCGCGGAAGTGCAGCTGACCGGCGCACCCCACCGTCGTGGGTTGCCCGGGCTCGGGCGGCGACGGCTAGCAGGACGACCACCACGACCAGCTGCAGGATCGAGAGCGCGGCTGCTGCCGAGAGGTCGAGCATGTCAGTGGTGAGCAGGTAGATCTCGGTCTCGATCGAGGCGTAGCGGGTGCCGCCGAGGGTGAGCACGACGCCGAATGCCGTCGCGCAGAACAGGAAGACCACGCTCGCTGCCGACACGATCGCGGGTCGCAGCGTGGGCAGCGTCACCGTGCGGAACACCTGGGTGGGGCTGGCGCCGAGCGCAGCCGCTGCTTCGCCGGGCCGCCGGTCGAGCGACTCCCACGCGGCTCCCACGGTGCGGATCACGACGGCCACGTTGAAGAACACCAGGCCGGCCAGGATCGCGATGGGCGTGCCGTCGAGGTGCAGGAACCCCAGCGCACCGTCATCGCGCAGCAGCTGGCGGAACGCGACTCCGACCACGACGGTCGGGAGCACGAACGGCACCAGGAGCAATCCGCGCACCAGGGAGCGAAGCGGGAAGTCCAACCGGTGCAGGGCGTAGGCAGCCGGGAGTCCGAGCAGCAGGCTGAGGCCTGTCGCCGCCCCGGCCGTCCAGACGGTGAACCACAGCACGCGGTGGACGCGCGGCCTAGTGAGCACCTCGACCACCGACCCGGGGTCGAACGTGCCCTCGGGCCAGAACCCCCGGCCGACCATGCCCGCCACAGGCAGCACGAAGAAGACGCAGAGCACCCCGACCGGCAGCAGTGCCAGTCCGATCAGGGTGAACGAGCGGCGGGCCGTCATCTGGGCATCACCGGCCATCACCTGGTGGTGAGGTCGCCCCACTCCCGCAGCCAGTCATCGCGGTTCGCGCTCACCTCGGCGGGGTCGACCGCGTAGGGGTCGGTGGGTCGTTTCGCGTGCTTCGCCCACTCGGGCGGCAGGTTCGTGCCGTCGACCACCGGGAAGACGTACATGCTCTCGGGCAGCGCGGCCTGCACATCGGGGCTGACCAACCACTCCACCAGCGTCCGGGCGTTCTCGGGGTTGTCCCCTCCGGCCAGCACGCCGGCGTACTCGACCTGGAGGAAACAGGTCTTCAGCAGCGCGGTCGTCGTCGGCGCGAATGCCGGCGACGAGTCATAGGACAGCACGATCGGTCGGTCGCCGTTGCCGCCACCCTGGGTGAAGTCCACCTGATAGGCGTCGGTCCACCCACCGGTGATCTTGGCGTCGTTGGCCAGCAGCCGTTCCCAGTAGTCGGGCCACTGGTCGCCGTACTCCGCGATGGTGGTGAGCAAGAACGCCATGCCGGGAGAGCTGGTGGTCGCCGCTGGAGTGACGAACAGTCCCTGGTAGGCCGGTTCGGTCAGGTCCTCGAGGCTCTGCGGCGGCGTGACCCCTTCACGCTCAAACCAGGTGTTGTCGATGTTCACGCAGACGTTGCCGTTGTCGACCGGGGTCAGCGCGTGGTCGTCGTCTCCGGGCAAGGAGTACTGCTCGACGCCGGTCGGCCACGCGGCCTCCGACCCTTCGAAGACCCCCTCGTCGAGCGCGCGACTGGCGAACGTGTTGTCGACCCCGAAAGCGACGTCGCCGATCGGGTTGTCCTTGGTGAGCACCAGCTTGTTGGTGAGCTCACCGGCATCGCCGGTGCCCCGGATCGTGAGCGTCAGCCCGGACGCCTTCTCGAAGTCGGCGACCAGCTGGTCCGGCAGCAGGAACGACTCGTGGGTGATGAGCACGACCTCCGAGGAGGAGCTGCCCTGGCCATCGGCATCATCAGCACCCCCGGTCATGCTGCAACCGGTGGCGGCAACCGCGGTGATCGTGAGCGCGGCCCAGACTGACCTCATGGTGACTCCCTTCGCCGGTGCTAACCGGAGCAGGTTCGTAGGGTCTGCGGCTTCTCCGCACTCTCAGCACGCGCCCGTCGCGGGTGTGCTCCCCTGTCTTGTGCCGTCAGCCTAACGCGGGCGGAACGGGCACCTCCGATCCGGGTCGGCTCGAGGTTCAGCGCGCGAGGGCCACCTCATGGTCCAGCCCCCGCAGCTTCTCGGGGTTGCGCACCACGTAGAGCACGGTCGCCACGCCGCCCTCCATCGACAACGACAGGACGCTGTCGACCTCGCCGTTGACCCAGAGCTGCAGGGCCGGCACACCGTTGAGCACCACCATCTCGGTGCGGTCAACGACCCCGCCGCCCCTCCCACCGGCCCCGCCACCGACACCGGCGAGGAAACGCAGCACCTTGTCACGACCGTGGATCGGTCGTAGTGCCGCCCTCTTGACACCTCCGCCATCGGTCAGCAGCACGACGTCTGGCGCCAGCACGTCCATCAGTCCCTGGATGTCGCCGGTGGTCGTGGCCGCGACAAACCGGTGCAGCACGGCCTCCTGCTCGGCGGCAGTCACCGAGCTCCGGGGGCGGCGTGCCTCGACGTGCGACCTGGCCCGGTGCGCGATCTGGCGTACGGCGGCCCCGGACTTCTCGACCGCCTCGGCGATCTCGTCGTACGGCACGTCGAACACCTCGCGCAGCACGAACACCGCCCGCTCGGTCGGCGTCAGTGTCTCCAGCACCAGCAGCATCGCCGTCGACACGCTGTCGGCCAGCTCGACGTCGTCGGCCACGTCGGGAGCGATCAGCAGCGGTTCGGGCAGCCACGGTCCGACATACGACTCTCGACGGCGACCCATGGTCCGCAACCGGTTGAGCGAGAGCCGGGTGGTGATCCGCACCAGGTAGGCGCGCTCGTCACGGACCTCGTCCAGGTCGACCTCCGACCACCGCAGCCAGGTCTCCTGCAGCACGTCCTCGGCGTCAGCCGCCGACCCGAGCATCTCGTAGGCGACGGTGAACAAGAGGTTGCGATGTGCGACGAAGCAGTCGGTGGCACTCACGAGGTCGACGGTACGGCGGCGGGCTTGGCAAGCGGGAGCTCGCAGGCATCGGAGAAGCCCTGGCTCTGCAGACCGGCCGCAGAGTTGAAGCGGGACCTCATGTTCTCCAGCGCGATCATCTGGGTCAGCTCCACCACGGCCGGCTCTCCGAGCTGGTCGAGCAGCTTCTCGACCATCCAGTCGGTGACCGTGAGCGGGGTGACCGACATCGCCTCTGAGTACTCGAGCACGTCGCGCTCGAGATCGGTGAACACGTCGGACTCGCGCCAGCGCGGCACCTCGCGCACCTTGGTCAGGTCCAGTCCGTCGGTGTGGGCCATGAAGTAGCCGAAGTCGAGGCACCAGCTGCAGCCGATAACTCCGGCGCTGGCCAGCTGGGCGTAGGCCTTGAGGGTCGGGTCGAGCTGGCCCCACTTGCTGACCTTGCGCTCGAACGACATCACGTCCTTGAACACCCTCCGGTGGTGGAAGTAGACGTACGCGCCGTCCGGGACCTGGCCGTAGACCCGGCGGCAGTAGGCGGCGATGGCCGCGCCGAACAGACCCGAGATGGGCGCCTTGGGGATCCGGAACGTACTAGGCATGCTGATCTCCTTCGTGGCCAGAATCTTTTCCACCAGACACCGGCATCGGCTGATCTGTGACATGGCAGCCTGAGGAAGTGGAAGTCGACGCGGTCCCGTTCGAGCAGCTCGACCCGAGCACGGCGTACGCAATCTGGAAGCTGCGTCAGGACGTCTTCGTCGTCGAGCAGCAGTGCGCCTACCCGGATCTCGACGGGCGCGACGCCGAGCCCGGCACCCGCCACCTCGTGCTGTGGATCCACGACGAGCTCCTCGGCTACGCGCGGGTGCTGGACGACAGCGAGGTGTGGCGGATCGGCCGAGTGGTGCTGGCTCCCCCCGCACGCGGTCGGGGCCTCGCCGACGAGCTGATGATCGCCGCCCTGCTGGTTTGCGCCGGGCGCGACGTGGTGCTCGACGCCCAAACACCGCTGGCCCCTTGGTACGCCGGCTTCGGCTTCGTCATCACCGGTGCCGAATTCCTCGACGACGGCATCGCGCACCTGCCGATGCGGAAGGGTCAGAGGTAGATGTTGTCGTGCTCCACGAAGAACGCCTGCAGCTCCTCGGGAGTGGGCTGCCACCGGCCTTCGGCCATTTCGACCAGGCCTTCGAAGTAGGCCTCACGCGGGGCGCCAGGGGCGAACAGGATCAGCATCGACGCCGGCTCTCCCGACTCGTTGCGGAAGCCGTGGATGCCGCCTTCCGGGATGTAAACGAAGTCACCGGGGCTGCCGTCGCGCCACGTCGCGCCGTCGAACAGCTGGACCGTCCCGGACAGCACGAAGAAGGACTCGGTGAACGTGCGGTGGTAGTGCTCCGCCGCGCCTCCACGCTCAGGGCCCATGTCCCAGCGGTAGAGCCCGAACTTTCCGTCCGTGGTCGCGCCGGTGGCGAGGTAGCTCGCGGCACCGGTCTGTCGGGGCAGCTCGGGCGGGGTGTGGGCCGTTCGGAACCTCGCGGAAACCTCGCCGCTGCCGGCGTAGCCCGGAAGGGGGTAAGACATGACAGAACGCTACTGCTGGGCGTCTATCGAATCCAGGACGGCGGTGTAGACCATCCCGTCCGGGGTGTCCTCGCGCGTTGCGTGGTCCTGAGCGACGAGCAGCTCGAGGTGAGCCTTCGTCTCCATCGCCGCCATGCCTTGGCTGAAGATGTCGAGTCCGGTGAGCTCGTGGTCGTGCCGGGTCCATGGCAGGTGCTGGGCAACGTCATGGGCGGTGAGCGGTCCCGTGGCCAGCGCGGCAAGGCTAAGGGCGAGCCGCTTCTCATGGTGCACCAGGAGCTCGTCAACCCGCTGGTGGGACGAAGGTGCCACCGGTCCGTGCGCCGGCAGGAGGGTGAGGTCAGGCAGGGCGCGGACCTTGGCCAGCGACGCCATGAAGTCGCGCAGCGGCTGGTCGACCGGCGGCACCGTGAAACCGATCGACGGCGTGATGGTCGGCAGCACGTGGTCGCCGGCGAACAGCAGGCCCGCAGCCTTCTCGGCGAAGACGAAGTGCCCCGGTGTGTGCCCGGGGGTGTGAACGGCATCGATCGTGCGCGAGCCGACCACGATCTCGTGGTCGCCCTCGAGCCACGTGTCCGGATAGGCCCAGAGCGCCGGGTCGAGCGACTCGCCCTGGCTGCCCTCGATCCACAGCTCGGCGATCCTCCGCGCGCCGGCAGAGACCAGGACGTCCGCGAAGGGGTTCCCCGTCATCGCCTCCACGTCGTGCAACAGCTCGAGCCCCGGCCGCTCGCCGATGCCGAGCGCGACGTCGGCACCGAACTCGTGGCCGAGCACCGTCGCCATCGTGAAGTGGTCGCGGTGGATGTGGGTCACCAGGAACCTGCGCAGGTCGGTGAACGCGAAGCCGATCTCGTGCAAACACCGCTTGAGGAGGTCACGGGCCACCGGGATCGCCCAGCCGCCGTCGATCAGGGTCAGTCCCTGCTCGGTCTCGATGACGTAGACGTTGATCGCCTTTAGACCGTCCAGGGGCAGCGGCAGCGGGATCCGCCAGATGCCGTCGCTGACCTGCCAGGCCCCTTCGGCCGACCAGTGCTCGCCGGAGTCCGGGGAGACGGCGTACGCCGTGGGGGTTGACGACGTCATGCGGTCGACCCTAGGAGGTCGATGTCAGGCACCCACGTCGGGGAACCCGAGGTCCAGGGTCGGCTGCTGGATCCCACCGTCGACCTCGAGCAGCTTGCCCGTGACGTACTGACCCGCCTTGGAGCTGAGGTAGAGCACTGCCGCGGCAATGTCCTCCGGCTCGCCCACGCGACCCAGCGGGGTCTTGGTCTCCAGCTGGTCCATCATCTCCGGCTGGCCGGCGACATACTCGAGCGCGCTGGTCATGATCGAGCCGACGTAGATCCCGTTGACGCGGATCTTCGGCGACAGGTCGCGGGCAGCCATCTTGGTCCAGTGCGCGAGCGCTGCTTTGGCCGTGCCGTAGGCGATGAAGCCGCGGTCGGCAGTGCGGCCCATCATCGAGCTGATCGTCACGATGCTCTTCTGGGCGTCGGGGGCCTGCTGCAGCATCAGCGGCACTGCCGCGACGCTGAGCGCGTGCGCGGTGGTCACGTTGAAGCTGAACGCCTCGTTGAGGAACTCGTTGGTCGTCTTCAGGAACTCGGTCGGGAAGGTGCCGCCGACGTTGTTGACGACCGTGTCCAGCCGCCCGAACTCGTCGTACGCCGCTCGGGCCAGGTTGGCGACCGCGTCCAGGTCACTGAGGTCGGCGGCCACGACCAGCGCCCGACGACCAGTCGCCCTGATCTGATCAGCCACCTGATCGAGCTGCTTCTCGGTGCGCGCTGAGATGAGCACGTCGGCTCCGGCCTCCGCGAGCGCCACGGCGGTCGCGGCACCCAGACCACGGCCCGCACCGGTGACGATCGCGACCTGGTCGGTGACGGCGAAGCGGTCCAGGATCTTCACTTGCTCACCAGGCCCCGACCGGTGACCAGCGGCAGGTCGAGCGCGGTGACCAGACCGGGTTCGGCGGCGACCACTGCGGGGAGCGCGTTGATGATCCGCTGGGCGGTGGTGATCATGCCGGAGACGTTGTGGTCGCCGTGCTCGCCGTGGTGGGTGAAGTCGAGCTTCATCATCGGCTCACCGGTGATGGTGATCCGGTAGCAGCCGTCAGCCCCCGCCGGCGGCACCTCCCAGTCCGGCACCTGGTCGGGGTGGGTGCGGGTGATGTGCTCCAGCACGACTCGCGGGACGCCGTCGACCTTCCCGATCAGCTGGAATCGGACCGCTCCCATGGTGCCGGCGGCGACGTCACCGGAGACCGACGGCGTGTCCACCTCGGCGGCGCGACGGTCCACCTCCTCGGTCAGCGGCTCGTCGAGGATGATGTCGAGGCCGGCCGCGATCTGGCGGACGACGCTGCCCCACGCCATCGTGAGGATGCCGGGTTCCCAGAGGAACGCCTTGAAGTCCATCGGCTTGCCGAAGCCGAACATGTCACCCATCACGACCGGCTGGTAGTAGGTGGAGTAGTCGCAGATCTCGGCCACCCGCACCTCGTCGATGCGCTGCGAGAGGCTGGTCATCACCAGCGGCAGGACGTCGTTGGCGAATCCGGGGTCGATCCCGTTGATGTGCATGCTCGCGTTTCCGGCCTTGCAGGCGTCGTCGATGCGCGCCAGGAACTCCGGCGGCAGGATCTTCTCCGGCCACTGCAGGAGCACCGGCCCGGATGACGTCACGTTGATGCCGGCCTCGACGAAGGAGATCAGGTCCTCGATGCACTCGAAGACCCGGTCGTCGGCCATCGCGGTATGCACGATCGCGTCGGGCGCCAAGGCGATCAGCGCGTCGCGGTCGGTCGTGGCGGGGATACCGAGCTCGCGGCCCATCTCGGCCAGGATGCCGGCGTCCTTGCCGTCCTTCTCGGGGTTGGACACCCACACACCGACCAGCTCGAGGTCGGGATGGGCGTCGATCCCGGCTATGGCGTGCCGGCCGATCGTGCCGGTCGACCAGACGACCACTCGCAGGGGCTTCTCGGGTTTCACCTGTGACATGCAGCGAGACTAGAACACGTTCTAGATTTTCGGTAGGGCTGCTCGGGTCAGCTACCGGTGGCGATCGGGCACCGGGTGCCGGAGTAGATGGTCGGCATGCAGCGGTTGCAATGGATGCAGACCCCCTCGGTGGCGCGACCGGCCGCAAGCCTGTTGACCAGGTCGGGTTCGCGCAGCACCGCACGCCCCATGGCCACATAGTCGAAGCCGTGCTCCATGGCGCGCTCCATGGTGTCGAGCCGGTTGATGCCGCCGAGCAGCATCAACGGCAACGACAGCGCCTCGCGGAACCGGACCGCCTTGTCCCAGAAGTACGCCTCCTCGAACGGGTAGGTCTTCAGGAAGCCCTTACCGATCGGCGTCTTCATGCCGAGGCGCACCGGCAGCGGCATCGAAGCGGCGAACTCCTTGATCGGCACCTCTCCGCGGAAGAGGTACATCGGGTTCATCAGCGAACTACCGCCGCTCATCTGGAGCGCGTCGACGGAACCGTCGGCCTCCAGCAGCCGAGCAAACTCCAGGCCCTCGTCGGTGGTGACCCCACCCTTGAACCCATCACTCAACGACACCTTCGCCGTGATCGCAGCCTCGTCACCCACCTCGTCGCGTACGGCCCGGGCCACCTGTCGTCCGAGCCGAGCCCGCGCTTCGAGCGACCCGTTCCAGCCGTCCTTGCGCCGGTTGAGCCCGCGCGCCAGGAACGACGAGATGAGGTAGCTGTGCGCCATGTGCAGCTCGAGTACGTCGAAGCCTGCGCGCACCAGGTGACGGGCGGTGGTCACGTACGCGGCCGTGATCCGGGTGAGGTCCTGCTCCGTGGCCGAACGGACCATCTGCATCGAGAGCGGGCTGGGCATCCTGCTCGCGCTGAGCGCCGCGACCCCGTTCGAGCGGCCATTCGCGACCGGGCCCGCATGTCCGACTTGACCGGCGATCTTGGCGCCGGTCTCATGGATGGCGTCGGCCATCCGGGCCAGTCCGGCGAGCGTGTCCTCGCCGACGATGATCTGCTCCCGATGGGTCCGCCCCTCGGGCGCGACGGCCAGGTACGCCACCGTGGTCAGGCCGATCCCGCCCCGGGCCACGGCCAGGTGATAGTTGATCAGGTCATCGGTGACCTGCCCCTCGGGAGCGCAACCTTCGAAGGTCGCGGCCTTCACCGTGCGATTGCGCAGCTCGATCGGGCCCAACCGGCTCGGGGCGAAAACGTCGGGCCTCATCCCGAAACGATAACGCGTTCTAGTTCTATCCGACTGGAATGATCAACCTGTGCTTCCCGCTGAGGGCCGATCTCCCATGGCTAGACCTGGGGCAGTGCCTGCTGCGGCAAGCATCGCAGCAGCGCTACGCGCGGCCGGTTGCGTGTTTGCCGAGGAAGAGACCGAGCTGATCCTCGCGGAGGCCGCCCCTGAGGACGTCCGCGAGATGGTGGCGGCCCGGGTCGCCGGATTCCCGCTGGAGCAGCTCCTCGGCTGGGCCGAGTTCGACGGCCTCCGGATCGTGGTCGCTCCCGGCGTCTTCGTCCCTCGCCGGCGCAGCCGACTGCTCGTCGAGCTGGCAGCGCACCGGGCGGCCCAGCTCGAGCGCGCTGTTGTCGTCGACCTCTGCTGCGGCACCGGGGCCTTGGCGGCGGCCGTGCTCATCCGGGTCCCCACCGTGGAGGCGTATGCCGTCGACCTGGACCCGGTCGCGGTCGCCTGCGCCCGGCGCAACCTGCCCCCAGACAGGGTCTTCGAAGGCGACCTTTTCCAGGCTCTGCCTGCCGAGCTCCGGGGCCGGGTCGACGTGCTGGTCACGAACGCGCCCTACGTACCCACCGCGGCCATCGCCACGATGACCCCCGAGGCGCGCGACCACGAGCACCGGCTCGCGCTCGACGGGGGCGTGGACGGCCTCGACGTCCAGCGTCGCGTGATCGCCGAGACGGCCGACTGGCTGGCTCCGGGTGCTGACCTGGTGATCGAGACCGGACTCCACCAGCTGCCCGAGACCTGCGAGGCGATGGCGCGCGCTGGATTCGCCGCCGAGCCGTTCACCGACGCCGACCGCAGTGCCGTCGCCGTGCGCGGGCGGGGTGGCTCGCCGGCTGAGGTTTAGCGAGCCGTCGCCAAGACCATCGCGGCACCCCGTTACGATTCCGGGGCCACATCCTGTGGGGGCGAGAGTTGGGTCGGAAATGGTCAGCATCGGGCGTCGCGGAGCTCCCTCGCGCATCCGTCGAGCACGTTCGCACCTTCCGATAGCCGTCGCTGTGCTGGCGGCCGGCCTCTTGACCGCCTCGGCCCCCGCCCTGGCCCAGACTCCGGCCGACTCCCCCGGCATCACCGCGCGTTGGCACTCGTCCTGGTTCTTCACCCAGGCCTACACGTTGATCCAGGGCAGTTTCACGGTCACCGGCAGCGGTCAGCAGACCGTCATCGTGCATCTGGAGGGCGCCCGCTTCCTGAGCCTGCCGACCGGTTGCTACGGCAGCTCGACGGTGAACACCCGGTCAAGGATCTCCGCCGGCGTCGACACGCTGGAGTGCTGGTTGCGGCCGCGTGGCGCCGACCGCCCAGACCATCTCGTTCACCGGCCTCGTCGTGGCTCAGCCCGGCCAGGTCGTGCGCGGCACCGTGCAGATCAAGGGTGAGAGCGCGTCGTACAAGCTGCCTGCCCGCGTGGCCACCAGCGGCACGCCCCCGCCGGCCACGTCGGTGCGGCTGCTGTCCAGCCCCGATTTCCTGAATGCCGATGTCGGCGACCTGGCCAAGGGGCCCAGCTTCTGGGAGCCCGTCGGCGGCACCGAGAACTCCATCAATGCCGACTACCGGCGAGCGATCGCCTCGGTGCTGGATGACTGGGCCTCGATGGCTCCCCACGCGGTGCTGGTCGCCGGCGACGTGATCGATGGCTGGTGGGGCACCGACCGCTCCGGCAGCGGCAACTTCGGGCCCGTCGACACCGCTGAGCAGGAGCGGGTGGCGATGTCGCGAGCAGCCGACACCTACTACCCGCAGTGGCTGCAGCGATTCACCCGGCATGACCTGTCGGTGCTGCCGGCGATGGGCGACCACGAGTACGGCGACGATCCGTGGCCGAGTGCCAAACGCGCGCGGGCGCGGGCCTTCGAGCAGGAGTACGCCGAGCACCTAGGGCGGCTGCCAGAAGGATTTTCCAGGCAGGTCAGCCGCCCCTCGGGTGTCCACCACAGCAGCGCCTACGCCGTGCGTCCCCACCCCGACCTGCAGCTGATCACACTGAACGTCTTCGACATCACGCCCGAGCGGGCGCGGCAGCGGGTCGACGTGGCTCAGATGCGGTGGTTGCGCAAGGTGCTTGCCAAGGCCAAGAGAGACGGCGTGACGTGGGTCATCGTGCAGGGGCACACGCCGATCCTGTGGCCGGTGCGGGTCCGCGGCTCGACCGGCCTCCACTACCAGGGCGGCGCCAAGTCCGAGCTCTGGCGGGTCTTCAAGCGGGGCGGCGTCGACCTGTACCTCGCCGGAGAGGTCCACGACGTCACCGTGAAGGAGCAGGACGGGATCACCCAGATCACCCACGGCGGGGCGTTCCAGTACGGCCTGACCAACTACCTCGTGCTCGACGTCAATGACCAGTACGCGTACCTGACCCTGCGCGACTACGACTTCGAGCGCAGCGAGGCTGCCGACGGGAGCCGGCTCTGGGAGACGCGTCCCTCCGGGATGCCGAAGAATCTGCGGATCGCCCCCGATCCCTTCACGATCGGCACCGCTGTGCTGCTCCCCGACGGCGATCTGACCCGTCAGAGCGGCGCGCTCAGGCCCTGGGACGGTTGACGTTTTCCGGCTCTGCCCCCAAGTCCGCGGCAATCCGAGCAATACTGCCCCCGTGATCCGCATCAACGCTGCCGCCCCCGGCCCCACCCTTGCCGGACTGATCGCTGTCGCAGTGCTCGTGCCGTTGTGCGCCTACTCCGCAGCAGCGAGCGACCCAGACGCCAGAAGGAAACCAGCAGGTGTGACGGTGATCGGCACCAAGGGTGCCGACATCCTGCGCGGTACCGCCCGCGACGACGTCCTGAAGGGACGGGGCGGAGCCGACACGGCGTACAGCTTCAACGGCAACGACGTGATCATTCTCGGCAACGGATCCGGGCGCGGCGACTTCGCGGAGGCGGGTGGCGGCAACGACCGGCTGGAGGGTGGCCCGGGCCACGACGTGCTCAACGGCGGGAAGGGCAACGACGTCATCCTCGGTGGGTCCGGCGACGACGACATCTTCGACATGGGTGGCAAGGACCGGGTAGATGCTGGCCCGGGCAACGACTCGGTCAACGCCGGCGCCGGCAGTGACACCTACCGGCTGGGCGAAGGCAACGACATCATCAGCCTGGCCGTCGACGGCTCCCGCGACACGATCGACTGCGGTCCCGGCGAGGACCGCGTGTCCTGGATCGGCCGCCGCGATCCACGCGATGTCGTGACCGGCTGCGAGAACCTGCTCATCGGAAACTGACACCGTGACCAGCCAGGAAATCCAGCGGCGCGCTGTGGAAGCTCAAGACACTGACCCGATCGGGCATGCTTGCTCCGCTGCGCCCTGACAAGTTTCTGCGGATGGGTGCCGTGGTCGCCAAGGGCGTCAACGCCACGACCGGCATCTCGCTCGCCGCCCGCCGCCGCCCGCACGGCACTGCGCTGATCGACGAGCGCGGCAGCCTGACCTGGGCCGAGCTCGAGGCTCGCTGCCAGGCACTGGCGGTCGGCCTTGCTGGCCTCGAGCGGCGCACCTCTGAACCGATCGGCACGATCGCGATCCTGTGCCGCAACCACCGCGGATTCGTCGAATCATTGGTCGCTGCCTCGCTGCTCGGGGCGGACACGCTGCTGCTCAACACCTCCTTCGCCGGGCCACAGCTCGCCGACGTCGTCGAGCGCGAGGGCGTCGACCTGCTGATCTACGACGACGAGTTCGCCGGTGTCGTCGCGGCTGCCGACGAGCTAGCGCGACCACCCGTGCGGATCCGGGCCTGGGCCGACGACGGCGTGGGGTCCGACGAGCCGCTGGTCGACGACCTCATCCGCGGCTACCTCGGTGAGCAGCCTGCCCGACCCGAGCGGCAGGGTCGGATCGTGCTGCTCACCTCCGGCACCACCGGCACGCCGAAGGGTGCCCGCCGTCCCGGCGGCGGCGACGTCGGCACGCTGGTGGCGATGCTGGATCGCATCCCGTGGCGGGCCGAACGCACGGTCGTGATCGCGGCGCCGATGTTTCACGCCTGGGGTTTCGGGCAGCTGCTGATCGCCGCCTCGATGACCTGCACGATCGTCACCCGACGCCGCTTCGATCCCGAGGCCACGCTGAAGATGGTCGCTGACTACCAGGCCACCGGGTTGGCCGTCGTACCGGTAATGATCGAGCGGATCCTCGACCTGCCACCGGAGACCCGGAAGCGATACGACACGTCGAGCCTGAGGTTCGTCACCGCGAGCGGTTCGCGGATGCGTCCCGACGCGGTGGTGTCGTTCATGGACGAGTTCGGCGACGTGGTCTACAACAGCTACAACGCGACCGAGGCCGGCATGATCGCCACCGCGACCCCGGCCGACCTGCGCTTCGCCCCGGACACCGCCGGACGCCCGTGCGCCGGCACCGATGTCATCATCCTGGATGCCGGCGGCGCCGAGGTGGACCGCGGCGAGGTCGGCACCATCTATGTGCGCAACAACAGCCAGTTCGACGGCTACACCAGCGGTGACACCAAGACGTTCCACGAGGGCTTCATGTCCTCCGGCGATGTCGGCCGGATGGATGAGACGGGCCGGCTCTACGTCGTGGGCCGCGACGACGAGATGATCGTCTCCGGCGGCGAGAACGTGTATCCGCTCGAGGTCGAGCAGACCCTCGGTGCCCATCCGGACGTCCGCGAGGCCGCGGTGATCGGGGTCGACGATCACCAGTTCGGCCAACGCCTGAGCGCGTTCGTGGTGCTCAATCCGGGCGCCTCGGCTGCCGCCGACGCCCTCAAGGCGCACGTGAAGGAGCACCTGGCGAGCTACAAGGTGCCGCGTGAGGTGACCGTGCTCGACGAACTGCCTCGCAACAGCACCGGCAAGATCATGAAGCGCGAGCTGCTGCCACCGTCCTGACAGGCGTGCTCGCGTCTGGTGGCCGTCGGACGCTCGGGACGGCGGCGAATCTCAGGGGTTACAGACCCGGCAGGGTGTGAGACCTGGGCGGTCGGCGGCGGGCTGGAGATCCTCGCGATGCGCGATGAGCGCGCAGTCGCGTCGGTGGACCGTGGTGCCGGTGCCGGCTGTCACCGGCAGGGCTGCCGTGTCGACTCCCTGGTCGTTGAGGGAGGCGGCGCGGGAGGTCACGTCGGCCAGCACGAGCAGCGTGTCGGCGAGCCTTTTCGACGACTCGCGGCCGTCGGCGGCGATCCGGGCCAGCCAGGCGCCGAAGTAGAGGAAGCCACCGACGAAGCAAAGGCCCAGTCCGAGCATGCCGCCCGAAACCAGGTAGGAGAACTGCTCGTACTGGTAGGGCGTGTTGGCAGCACCGTAGTAGCCGAGGATGATCGCGACGATCCCCAGCGGCATCAGGATCGCGCCCGCCCAGAACAGCACCACCTGCAGCAGGGCAGCGCTGTTGTTGCGCAGCGGGGCTGCCCCAGAGTTGGAGCCGGCCTTGGGGAAGCTGCCCACGCCGGTCCCCAGCCGGCTGCCGCTGGCCGGGGCGGTGGAAGGGGTGACGTCGTGCGTCTGGGCTGTCATGGTCAGGCCTTTCGGAGGTCGGGCAGGCCACTGTCGAGGCCGTGGGGACAAGGGGCTCCGCCACCCAGGGCTGCAGCGCCCATCCGGCGGAAGTAGCTGCCGGCGACGGTCGCAAGTGCAATGCCACCGACGAGTAGAAGCCCGGGGATCGAGAACAGCGGCGGCAGACCGGCACCGAGCGGCGCCGCATCCAATTCGCCGGGAGGTGTGGTCGTGGTCCCCGTGGTCGGGTCGGTGGAGCCCGGCGGCGTGGAGAGCGGCGGAGTGTCGTTTGGCGGAACGGCTCCGTCGTTGTCTCCGTCGGTCGGGGCCTCGGTCTCGGTGTCCTCCGGATCGATGGTGGGCGGCGGGATCCCGGCCACGGTGTCGACCTTCACCGCAGCATTGCCCAGTGAGACCACGATGCGCGAGGCCAAGCCGGTGAGCGCTCCGATGGCGTCCTTCAGCTCGCCGGCCTCGTCGGGGATCAGGGCGATCAGGTCGGCGAGCGGCAGCTGGTTCAGGGCCTTCTTCAGCGGCCTGATGTCGATCTCGATGACCATGCCGGTCACCTGCGCGCTCGCGGCGTCGCCGCTCCTGACGTACTCGGGCTTGGGGAACTTCACCGTCACACCCATCGACGCCAGTGCCTCAGAGGGCTCGTCGGGCATGCCGGGAACCGGGTGCCCCTCGCCGACCGCTTCGAAGCCATCCGGCCCGTATGCGAACCGCTGACCGAGGGCGACCAGCTCGCCATACGCGGAGACACCTTCAGTCTTGCCGGTGGTGCCGTCGCTACGGGCCTCAGCGCGGACCTTGAGACCCTCCATCCGAATCAGTCCACCGAGGATGGCGACGTCGCCGAACGAGCTGCGCGCAACCGCAGCCACCATCGAGTCGGCCTGGGTCTTGCTCACCGACGTGAACCCTCCCAGGTCGACGATGGCACCGATCGCGGGCGGAAGCCCGAGAGGCGATGGGCCATCCTCATCAGAGTCATCGGGGCCATCAGAGCCGGAGCCGAACAGATCGCCCAGGCCGGGAAGCGGCAGACCCGGGATCACGCCGCCGTTGTCGCCCTCGCCGGCGTCGCGGTCCTGCGCCTCCCCGTCAGACGAGTAGGCCGTGGCGGCGTACGCCAAGCCCTCGTCGGAGCTGGCGCGCTGCACCATGCCGGGGAACGGCTCATCGGACTGGTACGCCGGACCATTGGGGTACAGCGAGTTGACCTGCACCGGGTAGCCGTCCTCGCCCAAGGACGGCGGGAAACCCAGCTGCTCGACGAACGTCTTGAAGCCCTCACCGACAGGCGCGCCGGGCCACAGGAAGCTGGAGCGCCCGCGCGACTGGGCGGAATCCGACTCCACCTCGCTGTAGGCGATCTCCACCTCGAACTGTGGCGAGGAGGGGATAGGGATCGTCGGCTCGTAGATCTCGAGCTTCACCGGCGCCGACCAGGCGCTGGTGAGGAAGCCGTTGAAGGCGCGGGTGGGCAGCTCGACCGGCGGCGTGCTCGCCGAGGGGCTGGGCGACTCGGTCGACTCGGGGCTCTCAGACGGGCTCTCGGACGGGCTCTCCGACGGGCTCTCTGACGGGCTGGGCGACTCGCTCGGATCGGCGAAGGCCGGCCCGAAGGGCAGGACTGCGGCCAGCAGGGCGGTCGCGAAGGCCACGGTGAACGCGCGGGCGACTCTGCTGGGCGGGTGGGGGCTGGACAACCGCTTCACGCGGCACCTCCGAGGATCACGTCGGACATGGTTTCGAGGATCTCCGTGGGCTCGCCGGTGGCGATCACGCGCCCGTTGGTCATCACAGCGGCGTAGTCGGCGACCCGGAGTGCTGTTCTCGCGAACTGCTCGATGCAGAGGATGGAGACACCGCTGGCCGCGATCTGACCGACCGTGTCGTAGAGCTCGTCGACGATCAGCGGCGCCAAGCCCATCGACAGCTCATCGAGGAGCAGCAGCGCGGGGTCGGACGCGAGCGCCCGCGAGATGGCGAGCATCTGCTGCTCGCCGCCGGACAGCGTGCCCGCCAGCTGTCCTCGGCGCTCGAGGAGCCTCGGGAAGTAGGTGAACGCGGTCTCGAGCACCGCCGCGGCCGAGACCCCGGCGTACGACATCAGGGAGAGGTTCTCCTCGACGGTCAGGTTCGGGAACACCGATCGACCCTCGGGCACCGTGCACAGCCCGATCCGCGCCAGCTCCTCGGGGCTGGCACCCCGCACATTGACGCCACCAAGGTGCACGTCGCCGCTGGTCGCCTTCTTCTGCCCGCTGATGATCTTGACGAGGGTGGACTTGCCGGCACCGTTGGGGCCGAGCAGGGCCACGACCGCGCCCTTGGGCACGGTCAGGTTCACCCCGCGCAACACCTCAATCCGGCCGTAGGCAGCGTGGAGGTCCACGACCTCGAGGATCGGCACGCCCATCAGATCACTCCCTCAGGTTGGCCGGCAGGTGCCGCGGAAACCGCAGGCATCGTGAGCGTCGGGTCGGGCTCCTCGGAGTAACCCAGGTAGGCCTGCTGCACTCGCGGGTCGGCCCGGACCTCGCTGGGCGAGCCGGTGGCGATCACCTTGCCGAAGTCGAGCACTCGGATCGTGTCGCAGACGGCCATGACCAGGCCCATGTCGTGCTCCACCATCAACACTGCACACCCATCGCCGGCCAGGTCGCGCAGCAGCTCTCCGAAGGCATGGGTCTCGATCTCAGAGAGGCCGGAGGACGGCTCGTCGAGCAGCAGCAGCTTCGGGTCCGCCGCCAGGCACCGGGCCAGCTCCAAGAGGCGCGCCACACCGGTCGGGATCGAGTCGGCTCGGTCGTAGGAGTACTCGGCGATGCCGACCCGCTCGAGCAGCTCGTCGACGTCACCGGCACCGGGGCGGAAAGCGCCGAGCACTCCGCGGTGGATGTCGAGGGCGACCCGCACGTTGTCGCGGACCGTGAGCGAACCGAACGCCTCCAGCCGCTGAAACGTCCGGCCCATACCTCGTTTCGAACGACGGTGGACGGGAGTGTGGCTGACGTTGCGGCCATCGAAGCGGACCCGCCCGTTGGTGGGCTTCTGCAGGCCGCTGATCACGTTGAAGCAGGTGGTCTTGCCAGCGCCGTTCGGACCGATGAGGCCGGTGATGCTGCCTGCCTCCGCAGTGAAGGAAGCGTGGTCGACCGCGGTCACCCCGCCGAACTGCACCACCAGATCGTCGACCTCAAGAAGCGACATGAGCTGGCACCTCCCTGGTCTCGTCGACATCTTCCGGCACGACTTCCTCGCCCTTGGTGGCCTTGCGTTTACCTGGGGAGCCCGGCAGGTTGGGCAGGTTGTCCCGGACCTGATCGGTGACCCGGGCCCGCAGCCAGCGGCCCAGCCGGAACAGGTGGTTCGCCAACCCGTTGGGATCGCGCCCGAGGAGCACCGCGCCGAACCCGATGATCGCGAAGATCAGCCCAGCGATGCTCGGGTTCTCCGACTGCATGACGGGCAGCAGCATCAGGCCGAACCCGCCCAGAGCGGCACCCGTGACCGAGGTGACCCCGAAGACCACCGCGAGCAGAAGCAGGGTCAGGCTGCCGAAGGACAAGAAGTCGTTGGCTCCGATCGTGCCCCGCAGACCGGCGTAGAGCGCACCCGCGAGTCCGGCCATGCCGGCGGAGGCCCCGAACAGGCCCACCCGGAACCACCGCATGTCGAGGCCGAGGGTGCCGCAGGCGACGGGGCTGTCGCGCATCGCGATCAACACCCGGCCCAGGGCTCCACGGCGCAGGATGAGCAAGGCAATGCCCATGAGCACGAAGAAGACCAGCATCGTGAACACGTAGCCGTCAGTCGACTCGATCTGCCGACCGAAGATCGAGAGTCGCTCGGCGTCCAGCACCCCTCCGTAGCCAAAGGCGAAGTCGGCCTGGAAGACCATCTTGTCCATCAGCACGGCGAACGCCAACGTCGCGAGGGCGAGATAGAGGCCCGTCAGCCGCAGCACGGGGAGCGCCACCAAGGCACCGACCCCGGCCGCGATCAGGGACGCCACGATCAGGCCGTAGAGGTTGGGCTCGTCGAGCTTGGCGTAGGCCAGCCCGCCTACACCCGCGAATGTGAGCTGAGCTAGGGAGACATGTCCGCCGTAGCCGGTCAGCAGCACCAGCGACAGCATGATGATGGCGAAGGTCGCGGCGGTGCCGGCCCGGAGCAGGCTGGTCTCCGACATGCCGATCAGCAGCGCCATCATGACGACCAGGAAGACCGTGCCTGAGCCAACCATCCGCTGGATGGTCGGCACCGGCGCCGAGACCAGGCCCTTGACCTGACCGACGCGCAGCTGCGCCTGCGGCAGCAAGATGAGCACCGCGAACAGGAAGAGCGCCGGGATCACGGGTCGCACGTCCGAGAACGCGCTGTCTGCCGGGATGTACCCGACCGCCAGCGAGTCGAGCACGCCCAACCCCATGGCGCCGACGAAGGTGAGGGGCAGGCTGCGGAGTCGGCCCACCATGGCGGCGGCGTAGGCGTTGATCACGAGCAGCGTGAGCTGGTAGTAGTCCAGCCCGACCACGGAGGCGAGCAGGATCCCGGCCAGGGCCGAGAGGGAGATGCCGATCGCCCACGACAGCGCCGCGATCCGGTCCGGCCGCCCGCCGTAGAGCTGGAGCAGCTCGGGGTTGTCCACCGAGGCCCGCATTGCGGTCCCGATGCGGGTCCGGTTGAGGAGCAGGTAGAGGCCGATTGCCACGATGATCGACAGCAGGATCGTGATCAGCTGGTGAGCGGTGATCACGGCCGGACCGACGTCGTAGCTCTTGTCCGGGAAGAAGGCCGGAACGAATCGGGAGTCGGGGGGCCAGATCTGCTGGGCCAGGCCGATCAGTCCGACGAACAAACCGACGGTGACCACCAGCCCCACGCCGACCGGTGCCTCACCCAGCCCGCGGGTGACGAACCGCTGCACGAACCAGCCGGTGGCCGGTGCGACCACGGCGAGCACAAGCAGGAGCGACAGCCAGACCGGGAGGTCCTGCCTCTGGCTGAAGTCCCAGAAGATGAAGGCCATCACCATGCCGAAGGCACCGTGCGCGATGTTGAAGACCCGCGTCGTGGTGTAGGTGAGCACCAATCCGCTGGCCGCGATCGCGTAGGCCGCCCCGGTAAAGAGCCCCGGTAGCCCGTAGGCGATCAGCTTGTCCACGACCCAGTCCCCGTCAGGCGCCGTTGATCAGGGGAGAGCAGAGGTACTTGCCGCCCGAGACTTGCTTCCACACCCCGCCGTTGACCTGAAGGATCTTGTAGCACTCAGCCGTGGTCTTCGCACCCACCTGCTGAGGGGCGTGCATGCCGTTGCTGGTCCAGTCCTTGACCTTCGTCATCGCCGAGATCAGGGTCTGCCGGTTGAGCTTCCCGCCCAGTGCCACTGCCTCTTGGACGAACAGTCGCGCCGCCGACCAGGCATACATGCCGAAGAAGTTCGGGTCGGCGCCGGGGCTGACCTGGTCGAGCCAGGCCCGGTAGAGCTTCATCTCGGGGTTGCTCGAGGTGAAGAGCTCGGTGGTCGAGTAGACGAAGGTGCCGTCGCTGAGACTGCCCGCCTGGTCGACGTAGCCCTGGTCATAGATGGTCGAGTCCTGCATGAACATCGCGTCGAAGTTCTGCTGCTGCATAGCCTGCTGGATCTTCACGGTGTTCTGGTAGGGCCCGGTGTAGACGACCAGCTTCACGCCCTTGTCCTTCATCTGCTGGACGTAGGGGGCGAAGTTGAACTCTGCGACGTCCATGCCTTGGAAGTACGGCACCTTCCAACCCGCCTTGACCCAGGCGTTCTTCTGGAACAGCGCGTTGGGGGCGGCCGAGCCGGCGTTGATGTAGAGGACGCCGACCGCCTCGGTCGCCGACTTGTACTTGCTGAGGAAGAACTTCGGCACCGCCGACGGGATCAGGTTGGGCGTCACCGCCTGGGCACTGAAGCACGTCTTGCAGCGATTGCGCTCGGGCGAGGTGGAGGTGGAGCGAACATCGGGCAGCCCGCAGTTCTGCGCCGTGGCCGCTCCGCCGGAGTCGAAGGCCCCCATCGATCCGACGGCGGCGAAGGCGTTGTCGCAGGCGGTCGTGTAGGCCTGCTGGTCTGCGGCCGCGTCCGCCCTGCTGTCGAGCAGCGTGACCGCGAGCTTGTGGCCGCAGATGTCCGAGGTGGAGTTGAAGTACTCCAGGAACGCGCGGGTGCCCTGCTGGGCGGACTCGAAGATGCCCGGCACCGGGCCGGAGATGTCCGCCACGTTGGCGAGGTTGATCGTGTCTGCGGTGATCCCGGTCTGGCTGTTGTCGAAGCCATCACAGGAGCCGGCCTTGACCCCACTGTCCGCGTCGTTGTCCTCACCCGGGGGCTGCGCCGGGTCGTTGCCGTCGGTGCTGGTCCCGGTGTCGGTGCCGGTGTCCGTCCCGGTGTCAGTCCCGGTGTCCGTGCCGGTGTCGGTGCCGGTGTCCGTCCCGGGGTCCGTGACGGTCCCGGTGTCCGTGCCGTCGACGATTGTCCCGTCGGGTGCCACGGACGTGCCCGACTGACTGCTCAGCCCGACCACCTGGTTGGGGTCGAGCTGCGATCCGCATGCGGCAAGGGCGAGTGCGGTGGTGAGCACGAGGGCTCCGACGCCGACGTTTCGATTGCGCCGCGATCGGGTAACACGCATGAGGGCCTCCATGACCAGCAAACGAAATGGGCCGCCGGAAGTGACGTACGCCACGCCACATCCCGCTCCGTGGCGCCCGTCACCGGGCGATCGCGGGTGAGTATTGCAGAAAACTGGAACCTGTTCTAGGTTGGACAGGTGTCCATTCAAATGTCCAGCCTGCCGCGACGTGAGCTCAACGCTCGCCAGACGGAGACCGTCGAGAAGCTGCTCGAGGCCGGGGCTGAGGAGTTGCGAGCCGTCGGAGTCGAGGCACTGACGATCCGTACCGTCGCGCTGCGAGCCGGAGTCTCGTCGGCGACGGCGTACACGTACTTCGCCTCCAAGAACCATCTGTTCGCCGAGCTGTTCTGGCGCCGTCTGGTCGCCGACCAGTTCGAGCCGGAGGGACGCACCAGCCTCGAGCGAGTGCAGAGCATCGGCCACGCCATGAGTCGGCTGCTCGACGATGCGCCCGAGGTCGCCGCCGGTGCCCGTGCGGCATTGCTCAGCCTGGACCCCGACGTCGTCCGCCTGCGTGGACGGATCGGCACGGAGCTCGTCCGCCGGTTCGAGGCGGCCCTGGACGACAAGCCGGACCTGGTCGACGCGCTGCTCTTGATGTTCACCGGAGCACTGCTTCAGGCCGGCATGGAGCTCACGACGTACGCCGAGATGAGCCGGCGCCTCGATGCCGCGACCGCCGCGATCATGAAGGGTCACTGACTCCCCATGGCCACCCACACCGCCGTTTCGCCACTCGCGTTCGATCCCTTCGACTACGTGTTCCAGGAGGACCCCTACCCGGTCTATGCGCGGCTGCGCAACGAGGAGCCGCTGCATCACAACCCGGACCTCGACCTCTGGGCCCTCACCAGGCACGCCGACATCGCCGAGGCCTTCCGCACCGAGGGCACGTACTCGAACTCCTGGGGGGTCGCTATCGAGGCGTCGGCCTGGGGGCCCGATGCGCACAAGGTGATGTCGATCCTCGGCATGGACCCACCGCGACAGAACCGCCTGCGTGCGTTGGTCTCCCGTGGCTTCACCCCACGCCGGGTCCACGACCTGTTGCCGCGGATCCAGGAGCTGACCGACCGGTATCTCGACGAATGCCTGGAGATGGCCCGTGACGGTGGGGAGTTCGACTGGATCGTCGACTTCGCCGGCAAGCTCCCGATGGACGTCATCTCCCAGATGATGGGAGTCCCCGAGGAGGACCGGGCAGAGGTCCGCCGCCAGGCCGACATCGTGGTGCACCGTGAGGACGGCCTCTACGACGTGCCGCCGGCTGGGGCCGAGGCCTCGATGTGGATGGTCGTCTACTTCCAGAAGATGGTCTCGCAACGGCGCCGCCAGCCGAGCGACGACCTGACAAGTGCGCTGATCGAGGCCGAGCTCGACGGTGACCGGTTGACCGACGAGGACGTCATCGCGTTCCTCTTCCTGATGGTGGTGGCCGGCAACGAGACCACGACCAAGCTGCTCGGCCATGCTCTCTTCCACCTCACCCACCACCCCGACCAGCTCGCGAAGGTCTTCGACGGACCCGACGGCGCCGGTGACGTGGAGCTCGTGAACCCGTGGATCGAGGAGACGCTGCGCTACGACACCTCCAGCCAGCTGCTCGCGCGCTACCTGCTCCGCGACGTCGAGCTGCACGGCGTCGTGGCACCCCAGGGCTCGAAGCTGCTGCTGTGCGTGGGCTCGGCCAACCGCGACGAGCGGGTCTTCGGTCGTCCTGACGACTACGACATCTTCCGTGATCAGGCCGAGCTCGCGCAGATCCTCTCGTTCGGCGGCGGCCGGCACTTCTGTCTCGGCGCCAACCTGGCCCGACTCGAGACGCGGATCGCGCTTTCCTCCCTCGTCGAGCGGGTGCGGTCGGTCGAGGTGGACCACGACCGCAGCGTCCGCGTCCACTCGGTCAACGTCCGGGGCTTTGCCTCGATGCCTGCGAAGGTGACGGCGAGATGAGCAAGTACGCACAACCCGATCGCCGACCCGCGGTCATCACCGGCGCTTCCTCCGGTATCGGCGCGGCGACCGCTCTGAGCCTTGCGGCCGCCGGACATCCGGTGGCGCTGGGCGCACGCCGCGTGGACAAGTGCGAGGAGGTCGCGGTGGCGATCCGCGACCAGGGCGGCGAGGCCGTTGCCCACAGCCTCGACCTCCACGAGTCCGATTCGGTAGCGGCCTTCGCCAAGGCGGCCGCCGCGGACCTCGGTGACATCGAGGTCGTGGTGAGCAACGCCGGCGCGGTGGCGCCCGGCACCATCCATGAGGTCGACCCCGAGCGGTTCGGCCGCGAGATCGACCTCAACCTGGTCGGCGCGCACCGACTGGTGCATGCTTTCGCGCCCGGCATGATCGAGCGGCGCCGAGGCGACCTGGTCTTCGTGTCGAGCGATGTTGCCGTGCGAGCCAGGCCGTTCATGTCGTCGTACGCCGCCGGCAAGTGGGGACTCGAAGGCATGGTCACCGCGATGCAGATGGAGCTCGAAGGCACCGGCGTGCGTGCCAGCGTCGTCCGACCCGGCCCCACCTGGAGCGAGATGGGCGCCGATTGGGACCCCGAGGAAGCGGCCTTCGTGCTCAACCAGTGGGTGCGCTTCGGGCTCGCCCGTCACCCGCACTTCATGAAGCCGAAGGCGATCGCCGACGCGATCACCACCGTCGTCAGCGCACCGCGCGGCGTGCACCTCAACCTGATCGAGGTCTCCCCCGAAGCACCCGTGGAGGACGCATGAGCGAACAACCTGTCCCCGAGGTCTCCTACGCCGTGCCCGACGACGGGTTCGGCCACCTGGCCGAGATGAGAGTGGACCCGATCGGCCTGTTCCAGCGGGTCCGCGACGAGTGCGGCGACATCGGTCGCTTCCGGCTGGCCGACCGCGATGTGGTGCTGGTCAGCGGCGCGGAGGCCAACGAACAGTTCTTCCGGGCCCCGGAGCACGTGCTCGACCAAGCCGCGGCGTACCCCTTCATGACGCCGATCTTTGGCAAGGGCGTGGTCTTCGACGCCACGCCCTGAGCAACGGCAGGAGATGCTGAAGAACCAGGCCCTGCGCGGCGAGATGATGCGCGGCCACGCCGCCACCATCGAGGCCGAGATCAACCGGATGGTCGCCGAGTGGGGAGACGAGGGTGAGATCGACCTGCTCGACTGGTTCGCGGAGCTGACCATCTACACCACCAGCAGCTGCCTGATCGGGAAGCCCTTCCGCGAGGAGCTCGACAGCAGCTTCGCCCAGCACTACCACGACCTCGAGCGCGGCACCGATGCGCTCGCCTACGTCGACCCCTACATGGACATCGAGAGCTTCCGGGTCCGTGACGAGGCCCGCGAGAGCCTGGTCGCGCTGGTGCAGGGGATCATCGACAAGCGGGTCGCCCGAGGCAAGGTCGCCAAGGAGGACCGCGACCTGCTCGACGTGTTGATCTCGGTCGACTACACGGCTGACCTGATCACCGGCATCTTCATCTCGATGATGTTCGCCGGCCACCACACCAGCTCTGGGACCGCGGCCTGGGCCCTGATCGAGATGCTCCGGCATCCCGAGGCGATGAAGGACGTCGTCGCCGAGTTGGACGACCTGTACGCGGACCCGGAGGGGACGGGTGCGGTGGAGATCTCCTTCCAGGCCCTGCGCTCCATCCCCCGGCTGGAGGCGGCGCTCAAGGAGACCCTGCGACTGCATCCCCCGCTGATCATCTTGCTACGTGTCGTGCAGGAGGAGATCGAGCTCGCCGGCCACGTGATCGCGCCGGGCACCATGGTGGCCGCGTCCCCCAAGGTGTCCAACCGGATCGCGGAGGACTTCCCCGACCCGGAGCAGTTCGACCCTGGCCGCTATCTCGACCCGCGCCAGGAGGACCTGGTCAACCGCTGGACCTGGATCCCGTTCGGTGCCGGCAAGCACCGGTGCGTCGGCTCGGCGTTCGCGATGATGCAGCTCAAGGCGATCTTCTCGGTGATCCTGCGTGACTACGAGTTCGAGATGGTCCAGCCGTCGGATACCTACCGAGACGACGTGTCGAAGATGGTGATCCAGCTGGCGCAGCCGTGTCGCGTCCGCTACCGGAGGCGGGCGTCGTGACCACCGCCGCGACCGAGCGCAAGGTCACCTACTGCCGCATCTGCGAGCCGCTGTGCGGGTTGGTCGCGACCATCGAGGACGGCCGCCTCGTCTCGCTGCGACCCGACCAGGAGCACCCGCTCTCCAAGGGCTTTGCCTGCCCGAAGGGGATCGCGTTCACCGACGTGCAGAACGACCCCGACCGGGTGCTGCACCCGCTGCGCCGAACGCCCTCCGGCGAGTTCGAGCGGGTGTCCTGGGACGAGGCGCTCGACGACATCGCGGCGCGGCTGAAGCGCACCTGGAAGCAGCACGGCGGCTCCTCGATCGGCCAGTACTTCGGCAACCCGGGCGGCTTCTCCTACGCGACCGCCCTCTGGGCCGGCGGGTTCTTCGGAGCCCTCAGCGCGACGCACCAGTACTCCCCGGGCTCGCAAGACATCAACAGCCGCTTCGTCGCCAGCAGGCTGCTCTACGGCGCACTCACCCAGCTGCCGTTCCCCGACCTGCTGCGCACCGACTTCCTGCTCATGCTCGGCGCCAACCCGCTGGTCTCGCACGGCAGCGCCGTGCACGCACCGCGGATGAAGGACCAGCTCTCGACGATCATCGACCGTGGCGGCAGGGTCGTCGTCATCGACCCGCGCCGCACCGAGACCGCGCGGGCGTTCGAGCACATGGCAGTACGGCCGGACACCGACGCCTGGCTGCTGCTCTCGCTGCTCCACGTGATCTTTGCTGAGGGACTCGACGACAGCGCAGCCCTGGCTGCCCAGACCACGGGAGTCGACCTGCTCCGCCGGACCGCGGCTGCGCACTCGCCCGAGGACACCGAGCGGATCACCGGTGTGCCCGCCGAGACCGCGCGCGCGCTGGCCCGCGACTTCGCGGCAGCACCCAGCGCCGCCGCCTACGGCCGCACCGGGTCCTGCCTGGGCCGGCACGCCACGCTGGTCGGCTTCCTGCTCGACGCGCTCAGCATCGTCACCGGCAACCTCGACCGGGCCGGCGGGATGCTCTTCACCCGCGAGGTCATCCCCGTGCAGGGGCTCGCCGAGCGCGCCGGCATGGCGACCTACGGCAAGACCCGCTCCCGGATCGGCAGCTTCCCCGACGTGCTCGGCACCTTCCCGGCCGCGGTGATGGCCGAGGAGATCACCACGCCGGGTGAGGGCCAGCTGCGCGCACTGTTCACGATCGCCGGCAATCCAGTGCTCACCATCCCCGACGGCCCGGGACTCGCGGCCGCGTTGCAGCAGCTCGACCTGCACGTCTCGATTGACCTCTACATCAACGAGACCAACCAGCACGCCGACTACGTGCTGCCGGGCACGACCTTCCTGGAGCGTGAGGACTACCCCTACGCGTTGGCCTTTGCCGGTCCCGTGCCGTTCGTGCAGTCGACCGAGGCCGTCCTCCAGGCCTACGGCGAGGCCCGCCCGGAGTGGCAGGTCTTCGACGAGCTGGCCCGGCGGATGGGCCTGGCCCTGTTCGCGACCGGGCCGCTGGCCCAGGCAATGTCCCGTCCCCTGGTCTTCCTCAACCGGCGCGGCATCGGTCGGCTGACTCCACGCAAGCTGATGGAGACCCTGCTCCGCCTCGGCCCGTACGGCGACCGGTTCGGCCTGCGACGCGGCGGCCTGAACCCGAAGAAGCTGCGCGCCAACCCGCACGGCATCGTGCTGGCCGAGCACGCGCCGACCGGCATCCTGCGCTCATCGGTGCGGCACAGCGACCACCTGGTGCATCTCGACCCGCCCGAGATTGCGGCTGAGCTGGACCGGCTCGGCGAGGGCTACGAGGAGGACCCGGCGTACCCGCTGCGGCTGATCGGGCTGCGCGAGCTCCGCTCGCAGAACTCCTGGATGCACAACAGCGCGACCCTGATGTCGGGCAAGGGTCGGCGCCACAGCGCACGGGTCAACCCCGCGGACGCCACCGCAGCAGGGCTGGTCGACGGCGACCACGTGCGGATCCGGTCGCGGCACGGCGAGATCGAGACACTGGTCCTGGTCACCGATGAGGTCGGACCGGGCACGGTTGCAGTGCCGCACGGCTGGGGCCACGAGGGCGGCAGCTGGGAGCGGGCCAACAAGGCAGGCGGCGCCAACGTCAACCGGCTCGCCTCTACGAAGCATCAGGACATCGAGCGGGTCGCCGGCATGTCCCACCTCAACGGGATCCCCGTCTGCCTGGAGGTGGTCACGTGAGAGTCGTTGCCGATCTAGGCCTGTGCCAGGGGCACCAGATGTGCCAGGGCGAGGCACCCGAGGTGTTCGATTTCGACGAGCTCTCCGACCAGGTGGTTGTCGTCCAGGAGTTCCCCAGCGAGACCCTCCGGCCGCAGGTCAAGGCGGCCGTTCAGTACTGCCCAGCGATGGCACTGGCCATCGAAGAAGAGTGAGGAACCCATGACCGCGTTCAGCCGAGACGAGATCGACGAGTTCTGGCAGAGCTGGCTGGAGGTGAACCGTGAAGCCGAGCGCCTCGGCGACTGGAAGATCATGGCCGACCACTACGCCGAAGACGCGACGTACGGCTGGATGTACACCCCCGACGAGCACTTCATGGCGATCGGTCGCGAGGAGATTCGCGAGCTCGCGATCGGCCAGGAGATGGAGGGTCTTGAGGGCTGGCACTACGACTACCAGGCCACCGTCGTCGACGAGAAGACCGGGATGATCGTGGGCTTCTGGAAGCAGCGGTCGGGCATCACCGACGACGCCACCGGCCAGGAGTTCGAGATCCTCGGCATCGGTGGCTCGTGGTTCGGCGTGGTCCGCAATGCCGAAGGCAAGCTCGAGTTCGGCTGGCAGCGCGACTGGTTCGACCTCGGGTCCACCGCCCACACCTTCTTGGCCATCGCCTCCTCCGGCAAGGCGCCGCAGGGACTGCTCGACCGGATGGGCGTGCACGGGCCTTCGCAACCGGGCCACTACCCGCTGCAGGACATCCCCTCGCCGGTGTGGCCTCCGCCAGTCGAGCGGGGCGACTACATCACCCAGGAGGCCGGCCAATGAGCGATCTCCCTCCGGCTCCGCAGCTGCTGCTCGACGGCAAGCTGACCGCGGCGAGCAGTGGCGCGACGTACCCAATCCGCAACCCTGCCAACGGCGAGGAGATCGGCCAGGCCCCCGACGCCACTGCCGACGATGTGGAGAACGCGATTGCGGCCGCCCGCCGAGCCTTCGACGAGACGGACTGGTCGACGAACGTCGAGCTGCGCGTGCGCTGCCTGCGTCAGCTGCACCAGGCGCTGCTCGAGGAGGAGCAGCCCTTCAAGGCGCTGACCACCGCTGAGGTCGGCATGCCTGGCTTCATGATGGGCGCCGCCGGTTTCGACGTGCCGGTCGATGGACTGCGGTGGGTCACCGACCTCGCCGAGACCTACGAGTTCGAGTCCGATCTCGGCGTCGCCTCTCCGATGGGCATCGCGAGCAAGCGGACCGTGCGTCGTGAGGCGGTCGGCGTGGTGGCCGCGATCACGCCGTGGAACGTGCCGACCCAGATCAACCTGGCCAAGGTCGGACCAGCCCTCGCGGCCGGCTGCACGGTGGTGCTCAAGCCGGCACCCGACACCCCCTGGCTGGCCTGCGAGCTCGGCCGTCTGGTCGCCGAACGCACCGACATCCCCGCCGGGGTGTTCAACGTGGTCACCCCGGCAGCCAACGAGGTTGCCGCACAGCTGACGTCCGACCCTCGGGTCGACATGGTCTCGTTCACCGGCTCGACGGCCACCGGCAAGGCGATCATGGCCGCGGCCGCACCCACGCTGAAGCGGGTCTTCCTGGAGCTCGGCGGCAAGTCGGCCGCGATCGTTCTCGACGACGCTGACCTCACCAACGCGGTGGGCGCGACCGCCTTCGCCGCCTGCATCCATGCGGGCCAGGGCTGCGCGATCACCACGAGGCTGATCGTCCCGCGGGACCGCTATGACGAGGCCGTGCAGGTGGCCGCGACGACGATGGAGTCGATCGGCGCCTCGGACCCGGCGGACGCCAACGCAATCTGCGGCCCCGTGATCTCCCAGGTGCAGCGCGACCGGGTCGCTGCCTACCTCGACCTCGCGGTCGCAGAGGGCGGTACCTTCGCCACCGGCGGGTCGGTCATCGACCAGGCCGGCTACTGGGTGCAGCCCACCGTCGTCGCCGGGCTCGACAACTCCTCGCGGCTCGCCCAGGAGGAGATCTTCGGGCCGGTGCTCGTGGTCATCCCCCACGACGGCGATGACGACGCCGTGCGCATCGCCAACGACTCGGCCTACGGGCTGTCCGGCTCGGTCGACTCCGGCTCGCTCGACCGGGCGAAGGCCGTTGCCGCGCGCATCCGCACCGGCACGCTCGCCGTCAACGGCGGGGTCTGGTTCAGCCCGGACGCTCCGTTCGGCGGCTACAAGCAGTCCGGCCTCGGCCGTGAGATGGGCATCGCCGGCTTCGAGGAATACCTCGAGACCAAGACCATTGCCGAACCGGCCTAGGAGACAGCATGAGATTCAACGACAAGGTCGCCGTCGTCACCGGAGCGGCCCAGGGCATCGGTGAGGCCTACGCGAAAGCACTCGCCGCGGAGGGTGCAGCCGTCGTGGTCGCGGACCTCAACGCGCCTAGCGGCGAGAAGGTCGCCGCCGAGATCAACGAGGCCGGCGGACGCGCGATCTTCGTCGAGACCGACGTCTCGTCGCAGCTCTCGGCAGATGCGATGGCGATCCGTACGGTCGAGGAGCTGGGCGGACTGGACCTGCTGGTCAACAACGCCGCCATCTACGGCGAAATGCAGTTCGACCTGCTGATCTCGGTCGACTGGGACTACTACAAGAAGTTCATGTCGGTGAACATGGATGGCGCGCTGGTGATGACGAGGGCTTGCTACCCACACATGCAAAGGCGCGGCGGCGGCTCGATCGTCAATCAGAGCTCGACAGCGGCCTACCTCTACTCCGGCTTCTACGGCTTGGCCAAGGTCGGGGTCAACGGGCTCACCCAGCAGCTGGCCCACGAGGTCGGCGGGATGAACATCCGAGTCAACGCGATCATGCCCGGCCCCACGGACACGGCAGCCACCCGCACCCAGGCCGGCGACGCGGCGAAGGACCTGGTCAAGGGCCTCGCCCTCAAGCGGATGGGCCAGCCAGAGGACATGGTCGGCGCCTGCCTGTTCCTGCTCTCCGACGAGGCCGCCTGGGTGACCGGCCAGATCATGGCCGTCGATGGCGGGCAGGTCTTCCGCTCATGAAGGTGGGCTTCATCGGGCTCGGCAACATCGGCAAGCCGATGGCACTCCGACTCGCCAACGCGCCCGCGGAGCAGGATCTCGACCTGTGGGTCTACGACATCGCGGCCGAGCCTCTGGCCGAGCTGGAGCAGGCAGGCGCGAGCGTCGCGAGCAGCGTCGCCGAGCTGGCCAAGCAGACCGACGTGATCTGCGTGATGGTGCGAGACGACGCCCAGGTGCGCGACGTGCTGGGTGAGGTCCTCGGCGTCGCCCACGATGACGCCGTGGTCGTCGTCCACTCGACGATCGCACCGGAGACGCCGCGACAGCTGGAGATCAGCGCTGCCAAGCACGGCGTGCAGCTTGTTGACGCGCCGGTCAGCGGAGGTGCGATGGGCGCCGCGGACGGCACGCTCGCAATCCTGGTGGGTGGCACCGACCGGGCGTTCGCGGCCTGCTCCCCCGTCCTCGCCAAGATGGGCTCAATGGTCGTGCACGCAGGGCCGATCGGGTCGGGCACAAAGATGAAGCTGGCCCGCAACCTGATGCACTTCGTTGCGTTCGCCGCAGCCACCGAAGCCCAGCGGCTGGCCGAGGCCGCCGGCCTGGACCTCAGGGCGCTGGGTGAGGTGGTTCGTCACACCGACGCGATCACCGGCGGACCTGGGGCGATCATGCACCGCGAGACGACGGCGCCGATCGCCGCTGACGACTTCTGGCTCGGGGTCTTCGAGCACGTGGATGCCCTCGGCAAGAAGGACCTGAAATTTGCGAGCGAGCTGGCCGACCAGCTCGGCGTCGACGTACCGCTCGCCGAGCTCGCTCGCGAGAGACTCCGAGCTGGGTTGGGCCTTCCTGAGGAGACCACATGAGCAAGTTCGACGACCTTCCCGAGACCCGGCGCCGCGGCCTGGAGAAGATGGAGGCGGTCTACGGCTTCGAGATGACCGACGGTGAGGGTGACTTCTTCCGCTACACCGTCGATCACCTCTTCGCCGACATCTGGAACCGGCCTGGCCTCTCCGACCGCGATCGGCGTCTGCTGCTGATCGGCATGCTCGCCGGCCAGGGCGCCGCGGACGTGCTCGGCATCCAGGTGCCGGCGGCCTACGCCAACGGCGAGCTCGACGACGAGGCGCTGCGCGAGATCGTGATCTTCGTCTGCCACTACGTCGGCTGGCCCAACGGCGCCCGGCTCAACTCGGTTGTCGAGGAGACCATCGCCAAGGCGAAGCGCGCGAAGGACAAGCCCTGACGACGTTCGCGCCGATGCCGCCCGGCGGTGGGCTGATGTCGGCCCGACCGGGACCGGACCTGGCCGCGGCCGGCTACACCGAGACCGAGTACGCCGTCTCCGGCACTGCACCCTCCTACGTCGCCGACGAGCTGCCGACCGACGGACGTTGGGATCTTGCGGTCTCCGGCCGCGCAGACTTCGTGACCCGCGCGGTGCTGCGCCGGCCGAGCAACCCGCGGGCCTTCAGCGGCACCCTGGTCGCCGAATGGCTCAATGTCAGCAGCGGCGCCGACGCCGCGCCCGACTGGACCTATCTGGCCGAGGAGATCGTGCGACGTGGCCATGCCTGGATCGGCATCTCGGCGCAGTACATCGGCGTCGAGGGCGGCGAGGCTCCGGTGGACGGGCTCGGCCTCGCGGCACTGAAGAGCGACGAACGCTACGCGGCCCTGCACCATCCCGGAGACGCGTTCGCGTTCGGGATCTTCACCGAGGTTGTCGAGGGGCTCGCTGAGGCCGCCGGGGACCTCGGGGTGAACCGGCGGCTCGCGATCGGGGAGTCCCAGTCGGCGTACGCCCTCACGTCGTACGTCAACGGAGTGCACCGGCTCGCTCCGACCTTCGACGGCTTCCTGATCCACTCCAGAGGCGGGGCGGCGATGCCGCTCGGCGAGCCCGGGTGCGGTGTCGACCTGGTGGTGTTCCGTAGCGGGCCGGCCATCCGGATCCGAGAAGACCTCGATGTGCCGGTGATCATGGTCCAGACGGAGACTGACGTGATCGGTCACCTCAACTACCTACCGGCCCGCCAGCCCGACAACGACTGGCTGCGGTTGTGGGAGGTCGCCGGCACCGCACACGCGGACAAGTTCCAGATCGGAGAGTTCGAGGACTTCCTGGGTTGCCCCGGCCCGGTCAACCGCGGCCAGCAGGCCTTCGTCGTCCGCGCTGCGTTGCATCGTCTCGACGCCTGGGCGGGAGGCGGCGTGCCGGCCCCGACGGCCGCCCGGCTGGACGTCGAGGCCGGGAGCTTCGCGAAGGACCCGGTCGGCAACGCGACCGGCGGCGTCCGCACACCGGTCGTGGACGCACCGGTCGAGGTGCTGTCCGGTCTCGCCGATCCCGGCGCCTCCACGGTCTGCCGGCTGTTCGGGAGCACACGTGCGCTGGACGTCGACCAGCTGTCGTCGCTCTATCCCGATGGGGTGGCCGAGTATCTGGCCGCCTACGAGCGCGCCACGCAAGCAGCCATCGCCCAGGGGTTCATCCTGGACGATGATCGCGCCGAGGTCCTGGCCGATGCCCGACCCGAGTTGCTCGAGAGGAGGACCTCATGAAGACACGACTTGCCTGCCCCTGTGGCACCACCATCGTGGGCACCGACGAGGACGACCTGGTCACCAAGACCCAGGAGCACCTCGCCGCGGACCACCCCGGACGCGAGTACGAGCGGGAGATGATCCTGTTCATGGCCACCTGAGCCCGCATCCCGTCAGCGCAGGTACGACGCGACCGCCTCGGTGAGGCCGCGCCTCGCCTCGTCGATGTCGACGTAGGTCACCAGATGCTGCTCGGTGCGCAGCCCCATCATCGATGCGGGCAGTAGCGCGACCACGCGGCGCAGCTTGTCCTGGTCGACCGGCAGCCCGTCGAACGCCTCCTTGCACGCGGCCGTCCACTGCGCCGCCCAGGTAGCAATGGCGGCCGCGGTTTTCGGGTAGGACTGCTCCAGGACGCGTGCGTCTCGCGGCAGCGCGAGCCTGAGGTTGTTGATGGCATGGGTCTCGGGAAGGTCCACCGCCGCCCAGAGCACGTCGATGATGGCGCTGACGCGCTCGGGCACCTCGGTCTCGTCTGCGAAAGGAGCCGCCATCGGCTCGAACTTGGAGGCGATGTGCTCGAGGACTGCCGCCCACAGCCCGTCGGTGTCACCGAACTGGTGCTGCACCACCCCCCAGGTCGCGCCAGCCTCCTTGGCCACTTGGTTGGCGCTGACCGCGTCCGGCCCCCCGGCAGCGAGGCACCGGACGGCCACGTCCAACAGTTGTTGCCGGGTCTCCAGCCCACGCCGGTTGAGCCGCGTGCCCTTGGCGCTCAGTGTCACGCCGGGATCATAGGGGTGGCGACCAGTCGGGGTCGCGCCCGAACCGAGCCACGAGGTCGTGCTGAGCGTCGCCGGACAGTGCCTGACGGTCAGAGATAGCTCCGCCGCCGCGGTACATCTCCTCGCGGTCGTCGAACCACTCGGTGATCGCTTGCACGAGATCGGGATCCATCGCAGGGTCTACGCCGATGGCCACGGCCAGGTCCCATCCGTGGACCAGATGGTCGGCTGCCAGCTGCATCAGGTACTCCTCCTTCGGCGTCTCACCAAAGGAGAGGTGCACGGTGCCGCCGCGGGGCAGCTGCTCGGCCACCGACGCGATGGCCGCTTGGGCAGCCGCCAGGGCCGAGCCCACCGGGTCTCCCCCGAGCACGTCTCCTTCGAACTGGTCGCCCACCTGCTCGATGGTTGCTCCCTCCATCAGCGGGACGGTCCAGAGACTCTCGTTGGTCACGTGGTTGACCAGATCGCGTACAGCCCACTGCGCGCAGGGTGTCGGATCACCCCACTGGTCCTCCTGCACAGAGCCGACCAGCCCGGTGAAGAATTCGACGGTTCGTCGGTAGAGCGTGCTCACATCCATCTTGTGTCCTCTCTCAGATGATGCCTGACTCGAAAGCAAGTGCCGCCTGGTCGAGCCACCACCGCAAGGCCGCGCGTTCCCTCTCGCGGACGGTCGGGTCCGGGTGCTCCACGATGTCGAGTGCCTTGTTCCACCCCAGCCACGCGATGCCGGCCAGCAGGCCCAGCTGGAGCGCGGCCTGGTTGTACGCCTCGCTGGCCACCTCTCGCTGGAGGGCGACCAGGTCGTCGAGCGTTGCCGAGCCGAACAGGTGCCCGCAGCCGGCCAGCAACCGCCCTACGTCGACCTCAGCGGGCCCTGCGGTGACAACGCCCCAGTCGATCAGGGTCAGGCAGCCGGGCTGGTCGGCTTCGAAGGCCATGTTCACCGTCGCCAGATCCCCGTGCAGCAGCGTCGCAGGTAACGACTGACAGGCCTCCACTATCGGAGCGGAGTCCTGGGCCAGGGCAAACACTCGCTCCCCGACCTCCCCGGGCGCGATCTCGGGCCAGTACTCCCAGCCACGCAAGGCAGAGTCGATCAGTGGCTCACCGGCGAGCGGTCGGATCCGGCGCGGCTCGAACATGCTCACGACCAAGCCAAGTGGGGTCAATTTCTCGGGCACCGACTCGCGGAAGGTTCGATGCAGATCGGCTATCGCCGCGAACATGGTCCTTGCCTGCGCCTTGGTGACCACCGACTTCCAGGTGAGCACTGCGTCGCCGAGGTCACGCATGACCAGCACGCCCCGCCCGTCGGCGTCGAACCAAGCGTCCACGACCGGGTGCAGCACCGTTGCCGGTAATCGATCGAACGTTCCTTGGCGGAAGAGGGTCACTTCGCGTCCACAGTCGTCGTCGGACAGCCGCATCACCAGGTCGACCCTCGGGTCGAAGCGCTTGACGACGACCCAAGACCCATCGGCCAGCAGGACCCGCTCCAGGGTGGCCCCAGAACGACCGTCGTCGCTGACCGGACCACGAGCAAGTGCGGTGTCCAGCAATCTGGCGTCCATGACCTCATAGTGCTCCCGCACCCCGATTGGCGCATCCCAAACTTTCTTGCGGCCCGCTGACGATCCAGCCCACGCCTCGACGGAGCTCGGCGAAAGGCCCACACTGACCGGATGGGCACCGGGTTTCACGAGGGCAGCCGCTCCTTGCAGGACCAGTTCGACACCACGGCACTGGCGGATCGGATCGACGGACTGCTCGTGAGCGAGACCATCAGCGATGGTGACCGAGCGTTCATCGAGGCTCGCGACATGTTCTTCCTCGCAACCGCAGACGCCGAGGGCCGGCCCACCTCCTCCTACAAGGGCGGAGCCCCTGGCTTCGTCCGGGTCCTGGATCCGCGCACGTTGGCCTTTCCCAACTACGACGGCAACGGCATGTACCTGTCCACGGGCAATGTGCTCGTGAACCCAGACGTGGGCCTGCTGTTCATCGACTTCGAGCAGGGCCACCGGATGCGGCTCGAGGGAACGGCGAGCATCGACCTCGATGACCCGCTGCGCGACGACTACCCCGAGTCCCAGTTCGTGGTCCGCGTGCGCGCCCGGGCGGTCTACCCGAACTGCCCCCGCTACATCCATCGCTACCAGCTCGTCGAGCGGTCGCGCTTCGTCCCGCGAGCCGATCGCCTGACACCGGTGCCTGAGTGGAAGCGGTCGGACTGGGCCGCTGATGCGCTGCCTGCGCACGACCCCGCCCGCGAACCTGGCGACCGTGACGTGATCGGTCGCTGAAGTTCGCAGGATCTCAACGCCCACTTCCCGTCAGATCCGGCGGTGGAAGCTGACCTTGCCGTGGGTTGGTGGGTCTCTGCGTAGCGGTTGTCGTGCACGATCGCGTGGTGGCGCGGGCAGAGGAGGATGCCGTCGCGGTTGGTGCCGCCGCCCTCACTCCAGGGTGTTGGGTGGTGCAGGTGGCACATCCCGGGTGGCCAGTCGCAGCCGTCGGCGGAGCAGCCGCCCTGTTCGATGGTGGCCACGATCCGCTGGCTCTGGGTGTGGAAGCGTCTGTTGCGGCCGAGGTCGAGGACCTGGGATCTTCCGTCGAGGACCGCGGGCATGATGCCGGCTGTGCAGGCCAGGCGCCGGGCTTCGCCGGCGCTGATCTTGTCGCCGGTGTCGAGGCGGGCTGCCTGTAGTCCACCGAGCAGGGACTCGAGGGTCATGGTGACCACGATCGTGGCGTTGACGCCACCGGCCTTGGGTAGCGCTGCGGTGGGGTAGGTCTGGAGGTACTCCTGGAACGCCAACCCCATCCGGTGGACGGTGGGTCGTCCTGGTGCGGGGGCGTGGCCGTCGACCGCTGCTCGGTGCCGGGGTGCGGCGATGGCCAGCAGTGCCTTCTTCAGCATCGCTGCGTGCCGGGTCGAGATGGTGAACCGGCCGTGACACCTGCCGTGCCCGTCATCGGAGATCCGGAGGACTGCGGCCGCTTCAGCTTCCTGCTCCTCGCGTTCCAGCAGCGCCGCTTCGTGGGCGTCCGCGGTGGCGGGGTCGATGACTTCCAGGATCCGTCTCCCCAGGATCCGCAGGTGTGTGGCGTCGTGGTCCTGGGCGTGGTCGAGCAGCCACCGCACGGCCTTCGCCGCGACCCAGGGCTCCGCGTCCTCGGGCAACGCGTCCACGGCACCAACGATCACTGCGGCCTGGTCGACCACCACCTCCCCGGAAGCCAGCGCCGCACGGACCGGCTCATGGGCGTCGGTGTCCAGTGCTTGGGCGAGCCTGATGACGCGGTGGGCCGCGGCACGGGTCTGCTTCGTGTGGTGGGCCCACCAGCTCGCGGTACTCGTGGCACCGGACGCCTCGCCGATCCGGTTGGTCTCGCCGTGGGCGGCGACCCGGAGCTTCAGCTCAGCGACCCGGGCCTCGGCGCGGGTCAGCTCACCCAACGTGGCCCTGGTTTCCTCATCACCCATCGACCAGGTCGACGTGTCGGTCAGGGTGTCCAGCAGCTCGTGGATCTGCCCAGCAGCGACCGTGATCGGGTGTCCCCGAAACCTGGTCGATGCGGTGCTGGTCATAGATCAATCCAAGCACCCACCACCGACACTCATCGACCACCTTTCCCCTTAGTCCACAAGGGGTTTCGAGACTCTCAGCCGACGCTCCTCGCGCGTCAGACAGGGGTGATCGGCAGCGAGTGTCGTTCCTCGAACTCGAAGGTGACTCCGGTGCTGAAGCCGGTGACTGCGACCTCCTCCAGCTCGGCGGCTGGCACCTCTCGACGCACCACCACCATGCTCCACTCGTCGGCAGATCCCATCACCTCAACGTCCAGACAAGGGTCTACCGCCTGGACGATCGCCTGGAGGGGCCGGGTCTCGTCGGGGCCGCAGAGGCTGATCCAGCCACCGTCCTCACTCGCGGGCGACTTCTCCACAGTGAACCCGTGCTCGCCCGAGGTGGCGCCGGCGTAGGCCATGGGGTTGAGCAACGGGTGCAGCCCGAGCACCCGCAGCGCACCCGAGACACCGCCTGGCGAGCCCAACGCGTGGTGGAGCCGGCGGGCTGCCACGCCGGCGATGCCGACCAGCTGCTTGGTCGCGATGGTCCGGAACTGCGTCTCGTCCGCGCCAGTTCGGGCATGCAGGGCAGTCAGGAAGCCCAAGTTGAGCAGGTGCATCTGCAGACAGACCTCGTCGGCGATGCGTACCAACGCGGAGTGGGAGAAAGCGCCGAAGTCGACGTCGGCCAGCAAGGGCCCGGAGTAGTCGGAGAGGCCCGTGTCGCCGGTGTCGATGGGGTCCAGCTCGAAGGTCGCGGCCCGCGACGCCCGCACGACGGCGAGTGCCGGGATCCCTTCCACTGCGGGATGAGACTCATCGATGATCACCGTCCAGGCGCAGTGGGGGCTGCGGTCCGCCGGCAGCCGCGGCGGGCGGTGGATCGGGCGCACCTGTGCCTTCGGGTTGGTCGCAACTGCCGTCGCGTCGAAGGTCGGGTCCTCGATGTCGTGGCACATCGAGCGCACGTACTCAGGGCCCATCGGCTCGACGTCCATCAGCGCGCCGCAATGATCGAGATGAAACTCCCCGTGCCAGCGGTCGTGCACCGTGTAGCGAAAGTCCATGAACTGGGGCGGGGCGCCGATGTCGAGCTGCAGGCCCTTGAAGATCGTGTAGATGTCGGTGCCTTCGTAGCCGAGCGCCTGCTGCATCCGCCGCGTGTAGACCGGGCTGGACGCGGCCCACTCCTCGATCGCGATCTGGGCCATCTCCTCGCGGCCGAACGCCGAGATGCACCATGCCATGCCGGAGCGGTCGATCAGCTGCCCGATGAGCAGGAGCTCGGGGACGAGCACCGCGAGCTCTTCGCGGGACAACGCGGCGTAGCGGCTGGTCACGCCGTCACCGTACAGTTCAGCCACACTCTCATGGAAGGTTGTATGACTTGTCTGGCCAAGAGTTCCCCGAGCTGGGTTGCTACGGTCTGGCCGGCCACAGCGCCTCACCCCGCGACCTGCTCGACGAGGTGCGGCTGGCCGAGGAGCTGGGCCTCGGCGCGATCTTCCTGTCCGAGCGTTTCAACACCAAGGACGCCGCGGTGCTCGCGGGCGCTGCCGGCGCGGTGAGCACGTCGATCGGCATCGGCACGGCGGCCACCAACCACAACACCCGCCACCCGTTGGTCACCGCGAGCATGGCAGTCACCGCTCACCGGATGACGGGCGGCAGGTACGCGCTCGGGCTCGGCCGCGGCTTCGACGTGCTCTTCGACCTGATGGGCCTGCCCCGGGTGACCGGCGCCCAGCTCGAGGATGCCATCGGCATCTACCGGAGGCTCTGGCGCGGCGAGGCCTTCGACCACGACGGGCCGGCCGGCAAGTTCCCGTTCCTCAGTCTCGACAGCAGCTTCGACGAGGACATCCCGGTGCTGATGATGGCCATCGGCGGCAAAACCCTCGAGCTCGCCGGCCGGATCGCCGACGCCGTGGTGCTGCACACCTTCCTCAGCGACGAGACGCTCGCTCGCTCGGTCGCCACGATCCGGCACGCCGCGGAGGCCGCCGGCCGCGATCCCGCCAGCGTCCGCATCTGGGCGGTGCTCGCCACCGTCACCGACGACATCCCCGAAGAGGTACGCCTACGCAAGCTGGTCGGCCGGCTCGCCACCTACCTGCAGGGGTACGGCGAGGTGCTGGTCCGCGCCAACGGCTGGGACCTCGACGCTCTCCAGCAGTTCCGCGACGACCCGCTCGTGCAGGGCTACCCCGGAGCCTTCGACGCGATCGGCACCACCGAGGACCTGGCCCACCTGCGCGACAACGTGTTCCCGCCCGAGTGGCTGGCGGCCTCCGCCACCGGCACCCCGGCCAACTGCGCGCGCCGAGTGCTCGACCAGCTCGACGCCGGCGCGGACAGCGTGATCCTCCACGGCGCGACGCCGGCCGAGCTCGCCCCCGTGCTCGAAGCCTGGCGGGAGCTCCGGCCCGCGCACCGGTGTGACCACCTATCGGCGAACCCCGGCCGATCGGTCAGCTGAGCGAGTACGCCGTCCCGCGTGCCTCGCGGGTCCAGAGCACACCATCACCGGCAGTCGCGCCCTCCAGTGCCAGCTCGCGCTTGAGCACCTTGTTGGTCGCGGTGCTGGGCAGGTCGGCGGCGATGCGCACGTAGCGTGGCCAGGCCTTCGGTGACAGGTCGGGCTGGGCTGCGAGGAACTCCTCCAACGACTCCGGCGTCAGCGTCGTCTCGTCGCGCAACACCATCGCGGCCATCACCTGGTCGCCCACGTGCTCGTCGGGCACGGCGTACACAGCGACCCGGCTGACCACGTCGAGCCGCATCAGGATGCGTTCGATCGGCCCGGCCGCGAGATTCTCGCCGTCGACGCGCATCCAGTCGGCGGTGCGCCCGGCGAGATAGATCCAGCCGTCGGCGTCGCGGTAGGCGAGGTCGCCCGACCAGTACATGCCGTGCCGCATCCGCTCGTCGTTGGCGGCTGGGTCGTTGTAGTAACCCTGGAAGTAGCCGGCGCCCTGGGTGTTGACCAGCTCGCCAACGGCCTCGTCGGCGTTGGCCAGCGCCCCGGTCTCATCGAAGACGGCGACCGCGCACTCGGTGACGGTTTCCGAGTTGTAGATCGCGACCCCGTCGAAGCCCTTGCCGATCGAGCCCCTCGGCGTGCCGTCCTCGCGGGTGATGATGACCGCCAGCTCGGTCGAGCCGAAGCCATCGACCACCGAGCACCCGAAGCGTCGAGCGAACTCGTCGATGTCGCGGTCGCTGGCCTCGTTGCCGAACGCCACCCGCAGCGTGTTGTCGGCGTCGTCCGGCTGCTCGGGCGTCGCCAGGACATAGGCGAGCGGCTTGCCGACGTAGTTCATGTAGGTCGCCCCATGGCGACGCACGTCGTCGAGGAATCGGCTGGCCGAGAACTTCGCCGGCACCATCGCGGCTCCGCTGCCGATCGCCACGGCCCAGCCGGCGACGACGGCATTGGAGTGGAACAGCGGCATCGAGAGGTAGCAGACATCGTCGGCCTTCATCGAGAAGCGCTCGACCAGGTTGAGCCCGGAGAACAGCACCATCAGGTGTGCGACCTGCACGGCCTTCGGCTCGCCACTGGTGCCGGAGGTGAAGATCATCATCAGCGTGTCCATCGCCTCGACCTCGCGGTGCGGCGTCAGCTCACCCGCTCCGGCCAGCAGCTGTGCCCATTCCTCGCTCGAGGTGTCGAGCACACGCACCCCGTCGAGCTCGAGGCCGTCGAGGAGCGGCCGATGCTCTGCATCGGTGACCAAGAGCTGACACTCAGCCCGCCGCACGTCGGCCACCAGGCCGTCGCCGCGTCGGGTCGTGTTGATGCCGCACAGCACGTAGCCGCCGAGTGCCGCCGCCGCCATCGAGCGCAGCATGTCGGGGCTGTTGCCGAGCAGGGTGCCCACGTGGAGAGGTCGGTCGGGATCCGCGATGCTGATCAGGCCGGCAGCCTCAGCAGCGGCCTCGGCCAGGTGCTCCCGCCAGGTCCAGGTCCGGTCGTCGTGCACGACCGCCGTGGTGTCGTCGGCGAGCCGCTCACGCAGCAGCTGCTGGACTGTCTCCGCCATCAGCTGAACGCCCGGTTCACGTGGCCGAGGAGATCGGGGTAGCGCTGGAGGTGCGCCCCGCCGTTGAGGTCGATGGTGGCGCCGGTGAGCCAGGTGGCGCGGGTCGTGTAGACCACGGCGTGCGCGACCTCCTCGGGGGTGCCAGCACGGCCGAGGGGCGTGTTGTCGACGTAGTCACCCTCGATGCCGGGGATGTCCATCGCCGGCGCGGTGAGCGGGGTGACCACGAGGCCAGGCGCCACGGCGTTGACTCGGATGCCGCGCGGGCCGAGCTCGAGCGCGGCGACCTCGGTGAGGCTGGCAAGCCCGGCCTTCGAGGCGCAGTACGCCGCCAGGCCGGAGCCCGCCTGCCGCGCATTGAGCGACGTGAGTGAGGTGATGCAGCCGCCCTCGGCCAGGTGGGCCGCGGCCTGCTTGATGACCAGGAACGAGCCGGTGAGATTGACGTCGAGCACCCGTCGCCACTCCGCTGCGTCGTGGTCGGCAACCGGAGCGAGCGTGCTCACTCCGGCCGTGTTCACCACGACGTCGAGTCTGCCCTCACGCTCGACGACGCCGGCCAGCAGCACGGCGACCGACACCTCGTCGGTCACGTCGACCACCTGGTCGGCACCGGTCAGGTCTGCGGTGACCACCCGGCAGCCGTCGGCCGAGAGCGCCAGGGCAGTGGCCGCCCCGAGGCCCGAGCCGCCGCCGATCACCAGTGCCACCCGATCGCTCATCGTGATCCTTCCGACTGCAGCTTGCGTTGCTTGGCCACGAACCGAGTGCCGGCCTTCGAGACGAAGGTTGGTGCCAGCCGGCCTACCCGCCACGCAAGCCGGGCCTGCAGCGGCGTGACCAGGAGGGGCCGGTTGGCAGCCACCGCCGTGAGCGCCTGTTTCGCCAGGGTGTCCGGGTCGAGCGGCCGTTTGATGCCCTGACCCTTGAGGTAGTAGTCGCGGCCGCTGAAGCGGCCCAGCTCGCCCTTGTCGAGCAGCGGCGTCTCGACCGCGGCCGGGCAGAGCACGGTGACGCCGACGCCGTGCGCCGCGGCTTCCGTGCGCAGCGCCAACGACAGGCCGACCACCGCATGCTTGGTCATCACGTAGCTGGTGATCAGGCCCGCCGCCATCAGTCCGCCCATCGACGCGGTGTTGACGATGTGGCCGTGGCCCTGCCGCACCATCACCGGGTACACCGCCGCGACTCCGTGCACAACGCCTCGGATGTTGACGTCGATGATCGCGTTCCAGTGCTCGAGCGTCAGCTCGTGCGTCTCACCGCCGAAGGTGATGCCGGCGTTGTTGAACATCAGGTCGATCGTCCGGTGCCGCGTGACCACTCCGTCCACCACAGCCGCGACCGCGGCTGCGTCGCGGACGTCGAGAGAGACGGCAACGGCTGTGCCCGGACCGTCGACTGAGTCGACGGTGTGTCGGGCGGCCTGGAGGTCGAGGTCAGCGACCGTCACGTGGGCACCCGCGGAGACCAGTCTCCGAGTCAGGGCGGCCCCGATACCGGAGCCACCGCCGGTCACCACTGCACTGCGTCCGGCCAGGTCGGGCATCGAGCCTCCGTCATTGGAAGTGGGAGAACTAGAACACGTTATTACTGCGCGGCCACGCAAGTCAAGGATCATTGACAGGTGTCAAATATCCACCTAGCCTCTGCCGGGTGACCCTCCCGAAGACCGCCGTGATCGGGGCCGGCATCAGCGGCCTGACCGCCGGCAAGATGCTCAACGACTACGGCGTGCCCTACACCTGCTTCGAGTCCTCGGACCGGGTCGGCGGCAACTGGGCCTTCCGCAACCCCAACGGCCACAGCAGCGCCTACCGCTCGCTGCACATCGACACCTCGAAGCACCGCTTGTCCTTCAAGGACTTCCCGATGCCGGAGGACTACCCCGACTTCCCGCACCACACCGAGGTCAAGGCCTACCTTGACTCGTACGCCGACGCCTTCGGCCTGCGCGAACACATCGAGTTCGAGAACGGTGTCCGCCACGCCCATCGCAAGGTCGATGGCGGCTGGGAGCTCACCGACCAGGCCGGTGACACCCGCCAGTTCGACCTTCTGGTGGTTGCCAACGGTCACCACTGGGACCCCCGGACCGCCGACTTCCCAGGTGAGTTCACCGGCGAGACGATGCACTCCCACCACTACATTGATCCGACCGAACCGCTCGACCTCAAGGGCAGACGGATCCTGGTGGTCGGCATCGGCAACAGCGCGGCCGACATCGCCGTCGAGCTCTCGAGCAGGTCGCTCCAGAACACCGTGACCCTCTCGACGCGGAGCAGCGCCTGGATCGTGCCGAAGTACGTCTACGGCCTACCGGCCGACAAGTACTTCGTGACCTCACCGCACATCCCGCTGCACTGGCAGCGCTGGCTGCTGCAGAAGATGCAGTTCATGACCGGGTCGAACCCGGAGCTCTACGGCCTCCCCGCTCCGAACCACAAGTTCTTCGAAGCCCACCCGACGCAGTCGGTGGAGCTCCCGCTACGACTCGGCTCGGGCGACATCACTCCCAAGACCAACGTGACCCGGCTCGACGGTTCGACGGTCCACTTCGAGGACGGCACCAGCGACGACTTCGACGTGATCGTCTATGCCACTGGCTACAACATCACGTTCCCGTTCTTCGACCCGGACTTCCTCAGCGCTCCCGACAACCGGCTCCGGCTGTTCAAGCGGATGTTCAAGCCGGGTCTCGACGACCTGGTGTTCATGGGCTTCGCCCAGGCCACGCCGACCCTGTTCCCGTTTGTGGAGAGCCAGGCGCGCCTGCTGGGTGCGTACGCCGTCGGGCGCTACCGGCTGCCTGCTGTCGGGGAGATGGAGAGCGTGATCGACGCCGACCAGCAGAAGTTCACCGGCCACGTGCTCGACCGACCCCGCCACACCCAGCAGCTCGACTACTTCGTCTACGAGCACGACCTCCGTGCCAAGGAGATCCCCGCCGGCGTACGCCGCGCGGAGCGGCTCGGCCGACCCACGCTGGTGGGCGAACGGTGAGGTCTGCCACCGACCGCCGTCCGGCCGCCCGCGGTGACGAGCGGCGCGACGCACTGCTGCGCTCGCTCGACGAGCACCTGCAGGAGTCCAGCCTGGAGTCGATCAAGATCGCCGACATCTCCCGCAGTGCCGGAGTGACGCGTTCGGCGTTCTACTTCTACTTCGAGAGCAAGGCGACCGCTGTCGCCGCCCTGATGGAGCGGATGTACGACGAGTCCTTTGCCGCAGCAGGCGAGCTTGCCGGCGACGGCGCCCCAGTCGACAACATCGAGGCCGTGATCCGTGGGCTCTTCGCCGCTTGGGATCGTCACCAACACCTCTACCGCGCCATGCTCGAGGCCCGCGCCACCAACCCGGCCGTCCGGGACATGTGGGAGAGCGACCGTGAGTCGTTCGTGCCGGCCGTGGCGGCGATGATCGAGGCGGAACGCTCCGCCGGCCGGGCTCCCGACGGGCCGCCGGCCGAGGCCCTCGCCAGCACATTGCTCGAGCTCAACGACCGGATGCTCGAGCGCCTCGCCCTCGGTGGCGGTCTGCCGCGCGAGGAGCAGGTCGCGGTCGTCATCCACATCTGGTTCAGCTCGATCTACGGGAGCACGTCATGACCCCTACCGATGTCACCTTCACCAGCGGCGGCGACGAGTGTGCCGCCTGGCACTTCACGGCAGCCGACGACTCCCTGGCCGGCCCGGCTGGTCGTCCGATCGTGGTGATGGCGCACGGTCTCGGCGGCACCAAGGATTCCGGGCTCTCCCCGTTCGCCGAGGGCCTGTCCGTCGCCGGCGTCGACGTGTTTGCGTTCGACTACCGAGGTTTCGGCGCGTCGGCCGGCGCGCCTCGGCAGACGGTGTCGATCGCTCGCCAGCTCGACGACTACCGGGCTGCGATGGCGGCGGCGGCACGGCTTCCCGGAGTCGATAGGGGCCGGCTGGTGCTATGGGGCGTCTCGGTCTCAGGCGGTCACGTTCTGGAGGTGGGCGCCGGTCGCGCCGACGTCGCCGCCGTCGTCTCGATCACCCCGCTGGTCAGCGGCGCCGCCGCCGGCCGCCTCGCGCTGGCCCACCACAAGAAGAGCTCGATCCTGAGAACTACCGTGGCCGGGTTGCGTAGCAAGCTCACCCAGCCCGTGATGACGCCCATCGTCGCTCGTCCAGGCGAGCTCGGGGCAATGACGCTGGACGGGTCGTACGAGGCATACACCGCGCTGGCCGGGCCGACCTGGCGCAACGAGATCGACGCTGCGATCGGCCTCGAGCTCGGTGGGCTTCGGCCGGGGCGTTTCGCCAAGGACATCGCCTGCCCACTGTTGGTCCAGATCGCCGACTTCGACCGGAGCGCGCCGCCCCAGGCCGCGGCCAAGGCGGCGGTCAAGGGACGCGCGCAGGTGCGCCACTATCCGTGCGACCACTTCGACGTATGGCCGGGGGGCGACCAGTTCGACGCCGTGCTCTCGCACCAGGTCGCGTTCCTCCGGCGGGTCCTGTCCGTACTGCCCTCGGAGAAGGCCGTTACGGTCTAGGAGCGCCTCGATGGCGATGTTCGAGCACTTGCTTCGTGGCGGCCGAATCGGCTCGATGTCGCTGCGCAACCGGATCGTGATGTCGCCGATGGAGACGATGTACGGGACCCCCGAGGGGCTTCCGTCCGAGCGGACCATCGCCTACTTCACGGCCCGGGCCGCCGGCGGCGTCGGCCTGGTGACTGTCGGCGCAACTGGCATCGACCACCAGCATCCCGAGACACCCGGCGGGCTGCACCTCGGCACCGATGAGGCGATCGCCGCCCACCGCGAGCTGGTCGAAGCAGTGCACGAGCACGGCGCTCGGATCCAGCCGCAGATCGTGCACGCCGGCCCAGACGGACTGGGCCCGGAGATGCATGGCGTCACCTCATTGGGACCCTCGGTGATCCCGTCGTACCTCACCGGTCGGCCGTCTGCCGAGGTGACGCACGCACAGATAGTCGAGATCCTCGGGCTCTATCGCGCCGCCGTGGTCCGGGCTCGAGAGGCGGGCTACGACGGCATCGAGCTGCACGCCGCCCACGGCTACATGTTCCTCGGCTCGTTCCTGGCCCCGCAGCGCAACCGACGCGGCGATCGCTACCGGGGCACCTCGGTCGAGGGCCGGATCCGGGTGGTTCTCGAGGCAGTGGAGGCGATCCGGTCGGAGGTCGGCCCCGACTTCCCGATCACACTGCGGATCTCGGGCCACGAACGGGTGGCCGGTGGCCGGCCGATGTACGAGACGGCTCGCGTCGCGCCGCTGCTGGTTCAGGCCGGCGTCGACGCCTTCCATGTCAGCGGCGGGGTAATCGACCGGTTGGTGACCGCCATGGTCAACGGAGCCGACGACGGCGACGGCCTCAACGTCGGCGCCGCTGCGGCGGTCAAGGAGGTGGTCGACGTCCCCGTGATCGCGGTCGGTCGGCTGCACGACCCAGTGCGGGCAGAGGCAGTGCTGGCCGACGGGCGAGCCGACTTCGTCGCGCTGGGCCGGCCGCTGTTGGCCGACCCCGAGCTCCCCAACAAGCTGGCCGCCGGGTGTCCTCAACGAGTCCGCCGCTGCATCTCCTGCGAGAACTGCATCGACTCGCTCGAGCAGCGATTCTCCACCGACTGTGCGGTGAACCCGTTCACCGGCCGCGAAGCCGACCTCGTCCTGGCGAGTCCGACGCGTCGTCGTCACGTCGTCGTGGTCGGCGGGGGGCCCGGTGGGCTGGAGGCAGCCCGTCTGGCTGCGGGCCAGGGCCACCAGGTGACGCTGTTCGAACGTCGGGGCCAGCTCGGCGGGGGCATGCTGTCCGGTGCGTTGGTGCACTCCGAGAATGCGCCGTTCTTGGCGTGGCTGCGCGACGAGGTCGACGCCGCCGACATCGAGGTGCGGCTGGGGCACGCAGCGAGTGTCGACGAGATCGCAGCGCTTGCTCCCGACGCAGTCGTGGTGGCGACCGGCGGTCGGGTGGCAGTCCCCGACCTGATCGGCGCCGACCTGCCCCACGTCCACACCGGCCGGGGCCTGCTCGAGTCACCGGACGTCGTGCTCGGCAAGCGCGTGGTGCTGGTGGGCGGGGACCTAGTCGCGGTCGAGATCGCCGAGCACCTGGCCACCCGGGGGCACCTGGTGGCAGTCCTCCACGACGGCGAGGACCTCGCGATCGACGTCGGTCCGAAGCGACGCACCGAGCACCTAGATCGTCTCGACCGGCTCGGGGTTACCGTGCACGTCGCGACAACGATCGCTCAGATTTCTCCCGCAGCGGTCACGTTCACGCCCGCTGGAGGCTCGATGCGCGAGTTGGCGGCGAATGCTGTCGTGCTCGTCGGAGTCGTCGAACCCGACCTCACCTTCCGAGACGCGATCGCCGCCCGGCTGCCCGAAGTCGTCGTCGCCGCCGTCGGCGACTGCACCGGCCCCGGTCTCATCCGCGGCGCCACCGAGGACTCCGCCCGCGCGATCGCGGCCCTCTGGTCCGGTTAGGCCCCGAGTAGGCCTCACCCGAGCGGTGGGTCACCTGCTGCGAAGGGTGAGGTCAGCCCAGACCACCTTGTGGTCGTCCGCAGCATCCTCGATCCCCCATGCCGCTGACAACGCCGCCACCATCAGCAAGCCGCGACCGTGCTCGTCGGTCATGCTCGGCGGCTGCGGCTCGGGAGTGCCCCTGCCCCCGTCGCGCACCTCGATCCGTAGCGTGGCCTCGCTCAGCACGAACCGGATCCGGTAGCAGGAGTCCGCGTGGGTGATCGCGTTGGCGGCCAGCTCGCTGACCACGATGCACGCATCGTCGACCAGCACCGCAAGGTCCCACCCGTTCAGCGTGTCCTGGACGAAGGCGCGGGCCTGGCGCACGCTCGCCAGCTCCTGGGGCAGCTCTAGCGTCGCCTCCGCCCTTGTCCTTGGTCGGGCGACCGACTCCAGCAGGTCGACGAGGTAGTCGATGTCGGCGTCCTTGAGCACGTAACCGGCGGTGCGCTGCTCGTACCAGGCGGGGTCCTCGGCCTCAGCACCGGAGAAGATCACCACCGTTGTCTGCGGCCGGACGGCTCGGACCCGGGTCAGGACGTCGCGGCCGGTGATGTCGGGCAGGCCGAGGTCGAGCACAACCAGGTCCGGTGCAAGCTCCTCCACCAGGGTGACCGCCGCAACGCCGGTGCTGGCCTCCCCCACCACGTCGAAACCCCCACGGAAGCGCAGGGCGGTCCGCACCAACCGGCGCACCTCGGGCATGTCGTCGACGAGCAGGACGCGAAGGTCCGACGCAGACGGGGTCGGAGCCGGGATCTGGTTCATCTCGCCTCAGACCTGCCTGCTCGCGGCAGAGTCACCACGAACGCGCCGTCGGCGGACCGGTACGACGCGTCGCCTGCCTGGGACCGGGCGAGCTCGCGCACGATGTAGAGGCCTAAGCCGGTGCCACCCTCGCTGCTGGTGGCGAACCGCTGGAACAGCCGGTCCTGCAGGGCGGGCGACACGCCCGGCCCGGCGTCGCGAACCACGATGTCAACGGTCTCGGGTCGAACGTCCACCGAGATCGCGACCGGCGCGATTCCGTGACGGATCGCGTTGCCGACCAGGTTGTCCATCATCTGCGCCAACCGTCCGGCGTCGGCGAGGACCAGCACCCCCGGCTCGGCATCGACGACGACCTCAGCTGGTCCGGGCGCCCGGCGTGCGGTGGCCGCAGCGGCGTCGAGCTGCTCTCGAAGGTCGATTGGGCAAACGTCCAGCTCGAGAGCGCCGGCCTGGATCCGCGAGGTGGTCAGCAGATCGCTCAGCAACCTGCGCAGTCGGTCGGCGCTCGGCTTCATCCCGAGGAGCAGCTCCGAGCGCTCCTCGGCGTCGAGCTGGTCCCAGTGCGCAACGAACATGTCAGCCGTCCCGCTGAGCACTCCTACGGGTGAGCGCAGCTCGTGGGCCGCCACGGCCAAGAAGTGGGACTGATCCTCGGCGACGCGCTTGAGCTGGGCATTCGCGCCCTTGAGCTCGGCGTTGGCCTCGGCCACGGCCAGCGCGGACCGTCCCTGCTCCTCTTGCTGCAAGAGCCGCTGGGTGACGTCCTGGGTGACTTTGGCGAAACCGACCAGCTCACCCTCCCGGTTGTGAACAGCCGTGATCGTCACATGGGCCCAGAACGTCGATCCGTCCTTGCGGACCCGCCACCCCTCTTCTTCGTAACGGCCGTCGCGCAGAGCTAGCGCCAGCTCGCGCTCCGGATGCCGCTCCGCCTGCTTCTCCGGCGGATAGAAGATGCGGAAGTGCTTGCCGATGATTTCGGCTGCCGCGTAGCCCTTGCTGCGTTGCGCCCCTTCGTTCCAGCTCGAGACGAAACCATCCACGTCCAGCATGAAGATCGCATAGTCCTGAACAGCTTCCACGAGAAGACGGAACCGTTCCTCGCTACGCCTGAGGACCTCGGCCGCGGCACGCTGCTCCGTCACATCTCGAGTGACCTTGCCAAAACCGACGTGCTGGCCCCGCCGGTCGAACACGGCCGTGATGGTGACGTGCGCCCAGAAGGTGGAACCGTCCTGGCGGACCCGGAGCCCCTCCTCCGTGTAGTGCCCAGCCGCCAGCGCCACTTCCAGCTCGTGCTCTGGGTGGCGGCTCTCCTGCAGCGCGTCCGGGTAGAACATTCGGAAGTGCCGTCCGATTGCCTCAGCTGCCGTCCATCCCTTGAGCCGTTGGGCGCCGGTGTTCCAGCTGGCGATCCGACCGTCCGGGTCCAGCATGAAGATCGCGTAGTCGCTGACGGCGTCGACGAGCAGCTGGAGCCGCTCTTCCGACTGCCGAAGCTCCTCTTCTACGGTGCGCTGAACGCTGATGTCCTGCACCTGGACGAAGAGGTACAGCGGGCGACCCACCCCGTCGCGCACCGGCGAGAGTGTGGTCAGCACACGCCGCCCGTCGATCTCCGCGACGTCGTGCTCGAACTGGACCGCGTCGCGGGACCGACGCACGACGCCGTCGAGTGCACGCATCATCTGTCCGTCACGGTCCACCAGGAAGTCGTCGTACGCCGACGACACCAGCTCACTCGCGGAGCGGCCGAACAGTGTGGCCAGGCTTTGGTTGACGCGGACGATGCGGCCGGAGAGCGTCAGCGTGCCCATGCCGATCGCGGCGTCCTCGAACAGCTCTCGGAAGCGCTCCAGGTGCTCCTCCAGGACTGGCTCCGATTCACCCGGGTCCGCTGCTTCCCGGCTGGGCGCACCTAGGACCTCCAGGAGCTCGTCGACCAGCCCGTCGAGGGATGTGGACTTCTCGAGGAATGCTGCGGCGCCGAGCTCGATGGTCCGCTCGGCCAAACCGACCTCTGAGAAGCCGCTGTACATCACCACCTGGGTCTCTGGGCTGCCCTCGCGGACCTGAGGCAGCGCCTCGAGCCCATCCATCCCCGGCATCGAGACGTCGAGGAGCAGCAGCTCAGGCCGGTACCGCTTCGCCAAGCCGATGGCGTCGTGGCCCGATGCGCCCTCCGCGACGACGTCGAGCCGGCCCGACAGGCGCAAGCAGGTGCGCACCAGCGTCCGGATCTCCGCTGAGTCGTCGATGACGACGACAGTCGGGGATGGACGTCATGTCCTGAAACTACCCGGCACGGCTGCCGGTTCTTCGTTCAAACCAGCCACCTCCGGCCACGCACCCAATCGCATCGACGTCAATCGATCGTCGTCCGGCGCTCCCGGCCACCGTGAGGTGCGGGTACCCCGTTTCCGGATTTCGATGCGCCATCCTGCCAGCCACCTAGAATCCGTCGCGCCAGACAAGAACCGACTCGATCAACGCTGCGCGGCAGCTGCTATCACCTCAAGAGGGGAGAGGACGAGGCCTGATGCCTAGGACGTCGCTAGGTCGATTCGTGCCAGCCTTGCGGGCCCGCAGGGCACGCGAGCTGCTCGATCGCGCCGTCTCCGCCCGCGAGCACGAGATTGCCCAGGCGCTCCAGCGGAGCCTGCTGCCGCAGCGGGACTTCGATCTTCAGCACCTGGAGGTTGCGACCTACTACCGCCCGGGAGTGGCGGGCACCCAGGTCGGCGGGGACTGGTACGACGTCATCGACCTCAGCGAAGGCCGCACGGCGTTGGTGGTAGGCGATGTCATGGGCCGAGGGGTCACGGCTGCAGCGGTGATGGGCCAGGTCCGGGCGGCGGTCAGGGCCTACGCGCGTCTGGGGATGCCACCGGGTGTGCTGATGGAAGAAGTCGATGCCATCGTGCGCGACATCGCTCCCGATCAGATCGTCACCTGTGTCTACGCGATCTTCGACCCGGCTAACCTCCTGATCCGGTTCGCCAATGCAGGGCACGTCCCACCATTGGTACGGCAGCCCGACGGAAACACGACGCGGGTGACGAGCGAGCCGCACCCTCCGTTGGGTCTCGGCACCCCCTTCGGCGAGGAGCGCGAAGTACAGCTTTCTCCCGGCGCCAGCGTCGTCTTCTACACCGATGGATTGGTGGAGCTACGGGGACAAGACCTGGAGGTGGGGATTGACGAGCTGGCGCAGCTGGTGACCGCCATCGTCACCCCCCTGGCTGAGATGCCGGAAGCGCTGGTGCGGGCCCGGCTACCTGATTGCGAGACCGACGACGACGTGGCGGTGCTCGTGGCCCGGGTGCCTGCGGAGATTCGCACCGGAGACTGAGCAGGATCGGGCGGGATCAGCTCTGCTGGTGCGGAAGGCCGCAGATGGTCAGGACCTGGTGAGAGATGGTGTCGGCGGCGGCGATCAAGGTGAGCCGCGCCCCGTTCTCATCGGCCGTGCGCATCGCGATGGCCAGCACGCCGACACCCAGGCTGGGGAGGAAGTCGACGTCGGTCAGGTCCACCGACATCTCCTGCGTGAGGCCGGCTGAACAGTTCTGGATGGCCTCCCGCAACGCCACCCCAGACAGCTCGTCGACCGAACCGCTCACCAGCAGGGTGCTGGTGGCGTCGTCATATGTCGTCGTCAGGGGCCGCTCTTCCATAAGCGCAGCGTAACGCTCCGCCACCCTGCTGTCCGATGCCCACCTCTTCGGGCGGTCGTTACTCAGGGGAACGAGGCGGGAGACGGCACGATCGGGCGGACATTTCCTGTTGGTGTCACCCAGCCCACGCCGGGTTTGAACTCGCGGATCACTCGCGAGGCGCTGCCGCCGATCACGGCGTGGTCCTCGACCCTGCCGCGGACCACCGTGCCGGCCGCGACGACGACGTTCCGGCCGACCGTGGCTCCCGGCAGGATGATCGCACCGTGCCCGATCCAGGTGCCAGACCCGATCGACACCGGTTGCAAGGATCCCAACTGCCGTCCTATCGGCGTTTCCAGATCCTGGTAGCCGTGGCTCGAGTCGGAGACGAAGACGTCTTGGCCGAGCCACACATCGTCCCCGAGCACGATGGAGGAGTGCGCAATCAGGCTGGTCCGCGCACCGATCACGCATCGGTCGCCGATCACCAGCCCACACTCGGGCAGGTGGACGTGGTCCGGGCCATAGCCCACTGAGAGCGTGACCTGGCGCCCCACCAGGGTGTGCCTGCCGATGTGGATCGATGGGGTGCCCATCAGCGTCGCCGCGGGAAACCCGATGCAGCTCCCCTCGCCGAGGCTCCCGAAGGCGTCTGCCGCCCGCGTGCCGGGCACGACCTCTCCGGCCCGCTCGGCCCATCGCCAAGCAGCGAGGATGCCTCGGTTGACCCAGCGACTACGTCGACTCACGCCGAGACCTTATCGGTGACGAACCGGCTGGTTTGTACCACCGGGAGAGGTGCAAGCGGTCGGGTGAGGATTGTCGAGAGCCGCCTGTCGGAATCGAACCGACGACCTTCTCATTACGAGTGAGACGCTCTACCGACTGAGCTAAGGCGGCCTACTGCCCGGCTTGACGAGTCAGGCCGGGCAACCCGCGGAAGTATACGGAGAGCTGCAGCGTGGCGCGAAAACGAAGCGGCGGGTGCCTCAGGCTGCTCGAGACACCAGTCGCTTGGCCCGGGCCCGCTTACCGGTGACCCGAGTCTGCTCCGTGCCGCACCAACAGGTGAACGTAACCGTGATGTCCCCGTCGGTGTTGTCGAGCGAGCTGACCTGACTCGGGAAGATGAGCACCCGCTTGGCGCACACCTGGCAGTTGTTGTCGAACATCGCTGACCTCCTCTGGGTCCTTGGCGGACCTCGAAAGTGGGTCCGTTCCCATCAGTGTGCCCGGAATCTCTGCACAGGGGTAGCCTGGGTTTCCATAAGGACCTCAAGGAGATTCCTATGCTTTCTTTGCACCAGCTGCGCTGCTTCCTCGCTACCTACGAGCACGGCTCGCTGACGGCGGCGGCAGACGAGCTCGGTTACGCCCAGCCTTCGGTGTCCGAGCAGGTGCGGGCCCTCGAGAGGTCGCTGGGGGTTCCGCTCTTCCGCCGGGTCGGGCGCGGCGTCGTGCCGACCACGCTGGCTGACACGCTGCGTCCACACGCGGAACAGACCATTGCCGCGGCCGACGAAGCCCGACGGGCTGTCCAGAGTGCCGCCTCGCTCGAGAGCGGCACTATCCGGTTCGGCATGTTTGGCGCCACTCGGCTGTATGCCGGCGCAGCAATCATCGCCGACGTGCTGACGCGCTACCCCGGCGTCCGGGTGGAACTGATCGGACAGCACTCCAACGAGGTCCAAGAGGAGCTGCGCCGCGGACGACTCGAGGCGGCCATGATCGCCGTGGCCAACGTCGAGAGCGAAGGGATCAACGTGATCCCCGTGGCGCGCGACGAGCTCGTCTACATCTCTGCCGACCCGGCTCGCCTCACCACGCCCGTTACCGCTGCTCGCCTGGCCAGGGCGAGCTTGGTGATGCCGGAGACGACTTGGCGGTCCACCGACTCCATCCGCATCGTGCTACGCAGGTTCTTGCACGAGGCCGGCCACAACCCCCAGACCAAGATCGAGGTGGAGGAGATCGAGACCGCGGTTGAGCTGGTCGGTGGCGGCTACGGAGATTCCGTGATCCCCCGGAGCGCCGCCGAACAGCTGATCCCACGACTGGCCCCGAACGTGGGCTACGTTTCGCTCCGCCCTCAGCAGTACGACGTGATGGCGGTAGTCCACCGCGTCGGCGCGGTGCTCTCACCAGCCGCGCAGGTGATGATCGAGGTGGCCACCCGGCACATCGTGGACCTCACGGAACCGGTCTGAGCAGGTAGCGCTCGCACAGGCGGATGGCCTGGTCCAGGTCACTGATCAGATGTACGAGGTCGTCGTACACGCACACCGCGCCGGCGGTGATCAGCTCTTGTCGGCCGTAGCCGCCGGTGCACAGGCCAATAGTCGCGATTCCGGCCGCGGTGGCGGCGTGCACGTCCCAGGTGGAGTCGCCGATCATGCAGGCTGCGCCAGTGCCGACGCCGTCCAGTGCCGCCCGGATCAGCGCCGGATCGGGCTTGGACTCCGTGGCATCTTCCGCTGTCGTGATGTGGTCGGCAAGGTCATCAGCGGTCAACAGGTCAAGGGCGTGCTGAGCGTGGCGAGGGATCGATGAGCTGGCCAGGGCAACCATCAGCCCGGCCCGCCGCAGCCCGACGAGCAGCCCACGGGCGCCGGCGAACAGCCGGGTCTCCTCGATGAGCGCGTCGTACTCCTTTTCCCAGCGGTCGCGTAGCTGGTCGCCCAACCGCCCTTCTACGTCGTCGCCGGCGACCGCCTCGACCAGCCGGTCCCCGCCCATCCCGATGTGTCGATGAATGCGCCACAGCGGCACCGCGCACTGCACAGCGGCGAAGGCACGAGACCAAGCAAGACTGTGGTGGTAGTTGGAGTCCAACAAGGTGCCGTCGATGTCGAGGACGGCTGCCCGCAGGGTGGTCATCAGCTGCGCCTCAGCGCGCGCTCCAGCTGAGCCTTGTTCATCTTCGAACGGCCAGCGATCCCCTTCTTCTTCGCCTCTGAGTAGAGCTGGTCCCGGGTCCGCCCCCCTGGACCCTGAGCCGAACGTAGGCCGCCGCGCCGACCGGAGGAGATGTCCTGGGTCGACGACCGACTGGACTCGCGTGCTTCGCCGTGCCGAGCTCGCTCCTTGTTCACCGTGCGAGCAGCTATCTCCTGCGCCACTTCGTCGCTCTCGCCGCGATCGAGCACGCCTTCCTTGATGTGCTCGTACTGCCGCTCGCGCTTCTTGCTCCACGCCTGCTGAGGCACGTCGTCACCTCCATCGATCCTGGTAACCGTCGGTACCCAGGGTCTGCCGCGTCATGAGTCAGCTCAGCGGAAGCTCCTGGTCGTCCACCGGCGTAGGCGAGTACAGCAGCTGGACCACCTCCAACACGTGCTGGGCGGGGGTTCCCATCGGGGCCACCAAGCGGAGCTCAGCTGACTTCTGCTGTTGTTCCTGTAGGACCTGCACACCAATGCTCTCCAGGATGGTCACCTCGGAGAGATCGACCACCAGAGGCACAGTCCCACCGCGGGTCTGCAGGGCAAGCTCGTGACGGAGCCGATCGGCAGACCGCACATCGACCGGCCCGGTCAGAGCCAGCTGTCCAGGACGCCGCGTCATGCTCAGTGTTTCGGGTTCGTGACGGGGTCCGGACGCCGTCAGCAGCCTGGCCGGCCGACACGGATGGTGCCGCAACGTTGCGCTGGTCCCGTTCGCGCTGCGCTCGAGCTCGAACTCGTCGCAGAGCCCTTGCACCATCGCCAGCCCCCTGCCCCGGTCGACCTGAGGCTCCGCGGTCTGCCAGCGACCGCGGTCGCGGACCACGATCTCCAGCACCCCTCCGGCCTCCAGGCAGGCATCGATGCCGAGAGTCCGCTGGTCCGTCGGATGATCGGCAGGGTAGGCGTGCTCCACGACGTTGCGGACAAGTTCACCGACGCTGTGGTGCAGCGCTGCATCGTCTATGCCCCTCACCGACAGAGGCTCCAGCCATTCAGCGAGCCGACGACGAGCGAGCCGCGGAGCGTCAGCCTCGGCAGGCATTGTGAAGGAAAGTGATTCGAGGGGCTCGACGCGTTGCGCCGCGAGCAAGGTGATGTCGTCGATGAGGCCCGCCTGGGTTGCCTCCTCCATCAGGCCCGAACAGACGCGTTGCACGAACGGCAGATCATCCAAGGGATCGTCCAGCTCCCGGTCACACACGACGTCCGCCATCTCCATCACTTCGGCTGTGCCGCGCATCGGTGTCCGGCCAGGACGGGTGACCAGGCCATTGCTGTAAAGGATCAGCACGGCGTCCTGCTCGAGCTGGTGCTCGGCCACCTCGAAGGGTCCCCCACTACCTAACGACCGGGTGCCCGTGCTGGGCAGATAGGAGGCCCGCCCGTCGCGGCTCAGCGTCAGCGGGGGCGGATGTCCGGCGGTGCAGTACTGCACGGCGCCGGTGCTCGGATCGAGGATCGCAACACACATGGTCGTTGCCAGGGCCTGGGTGAGCCGGCCAGCCCGCCGGTCGAGCACCTCGAGGGCTGCTCCGACGTCGCCGTCGGCGCGGATCTGCTCGTCGAAGACCGCCCGTAGGGCACCCATCGTGACCGAGGCCTCGACGCCCTTGCCCACGACGTCACCGACCACCAGCACCACGCGACCGTCGGGAAGACCGATCACGTCGAACCAGTCACCGCCGGAGGCGTCCTCTGACATGAGGTACTCGGCGGCGATCTGCAATCCCGGGAGCACGGGCAGCCCAGCCGGGAGCAGCGCGTCCTGGACTGTGGTCAGCATCTCGCGTGCCGCGAGACGCCGACTTTGAAGATCGGCGGCCTGGTCTCGCTTGGCGCGTCTGGCCTCCACCGACTTCGTGGAGTCCACCGCCATCAGGGTTACGCCGCTCACCACGCCGTCGGACCGGCGTACGGCCTCGCCGGTGAGATCGAGGAAAATTTGTTGGTGCCCCTCACCCTCCCGGGGGAGCTCGAACGGAATGCCCGCAGCCGAGTAGGACTCCCCGGTCGTCATCACGGCATCCAGCCAGTGGCTGAGACCCGCGGTGCTCGTGGCACCCATGGCCTCCTTCGCCCCCACCCCTCGGGTGTGACCGAACGTCGAGCGGAACATGGCGTTGCAAGCGGTGACCACGAGCGGATCGCCCTCACACATGGCCAGCATGACCGGTGCCCGCTCGAAGGCCGAGGCGACGGCATCTCGATCCGATGACCTCGGCGTCATGGGTGTACCTCTTCCTGGACCGATCAAGTCGCGAACACGACCTCGACCATGCCGGTCCCGCAGTGTCGGAGAGGGGCGTAGGCCTTGGGCGTTTCGTCGGGCGATGACTGCTGAGTCGCGAACTCCTCGACCCCGAGATGATCGGTCCCGTCCCTGAGCGATGCCAGAGTATCGTCGCTGGAACTGCGCAGGTGCGATCCGCGCAACTCCGGCAGGTCGCGGCGACGTGCCCAGTTCCCGGTCTTCATCCCTGCTCCCTCGTCGAAGTTCGTCTGGTTGTTTCAGTACCCACCTGCGCGACGACTACGCCGGGCAGCCCGTGGCAGAAATGCGGGGCGGCGAGATCGACAGCTGCGTTCGGCGGTCCCTCGTCGCCGTCAGCTGCTCCCGTGACGGCCGGTTGTCTCGTCTGCGGTCGGGGTACAGGCCCCCACCATGACCGAGACAATGACCTTCGGAGAGCTGCGGATCGCCTTCGACGATCGAGTCCTGCGCCCTCGCAGCTGGACAGCTGAGCAGGGACGGTGGGCAGCGGAGTTGATCCAGGCTGCTCCCCCCGGACCGGTGTTGGAGCTCTGCAGCGGAGCGGGACATATCGGATTGCTCGCGGTGATCGGCTCGGAGCGATCCTTGGTCTGTGTCGACGCCGATCAGGTGGCCTGCGCCTACGCGACGGACAACGCTGCTTCAGCGGGGATCAGCCATCGGGTCGAGATCCGGCTAGCGAGACTGGACGAGGCACTACAGCCGAAAGAGCGTTTCGCCGTGATCATCGCGGACCCGCCATGGGTCCGCCGAGGGGAGACGGAGCGCTTTCCCGAGGACCCGCTGCTAGCCATCGATGGCGGCTACGACGGACTCGAAGTCGCCCGGGTCTGTCTCGAGGTGATCTCAGGGCACTTGCTGCCAGGTGGCAGCGCGTTGTTGCAGCTCGGGACTGCCGCTCAGGCCGAGACAGTGCGGCACGAGCTGCCGACCTACAACCCGGAGTTGGCCGTCACTGAGGTGCGAGAGCTTGAAGGTGGTGTCCTCATCCGCATTGATGCTGCGGTGTGAGACCTGGTGTGAGGGCCGGAGTGATCCGCTGGAGAGATCTTGTGGACGGTGCAGGTTTCCGCTGAACCCGCTCTGGTTACCGGACGTGGCTGTCCAGCCACCGGCGGCTCCAGACTGAGCAGGGAGCACGACATGACCTCACCAGTGCCGGACCCGGGACCTGCGCAACTCCCCAAAGAGCCCGAGTCGGCCAGTCATCGCACATCGTCGCCGGCGCAGTCTCATCGCGCTTCGCGCAGCGCCCCCCTGCGGCCGCTGCTCTCGGGCGTCCACGTGGTCCGACGCCTCGTCGCCCGCCTGATCGCGGCCGGGTGACTCAGGCGTCGGGTCGCTTGTCCGGCACCAACAGCTTGTGCGTGGCGTCGCACCACGGCAGGTTCTGCGACTTCTGACACCGACACAGTGCGACCAACGGCCGGGTGGTCGGATGCACTGCGCCGTCGGCCGACTGGACGGTCCGAGCACCTCGGACGAGCATTGGCCCCCCGGGGCAGATGATCACGTCGGGGGCGTCGAACTGCTCGCTCACGCCGCAGTTCTCCAGCGATCGAGCAGCAAGGTCGCGAAGCGGGCCTCTAGGTCCAGACAGGTGAAGGCGCCGAAGAGCACCTCGCCCAGCTGCTCCGGCTCCACCGTGACCAGCTCTCCGCAGATCGAGCGCACGGCGATCTGGTCGTGCACCGCATCCGCGCTGACGTGCTCGGTGTAGTAGCCGATCATCTCCTGGGCCATGCCCAGCCGCTCGAGCCCCTGGGCCAGCTGGCGCGACGGCACGGAGCTGGTGATCTCGAAGGCGGCTAAGTGGCCCACTGCGGCAGCGCGCAACCGGCGATGCAGTCCGAACATCGACAGCGCATTGTTCATCTCCAGCACCTCGAGCGGCACGTCGTCGAGGTAGGCGCCGTACTCCGAGCGCAGGCCGACCGATTCCATCCCGCGGGCGAACAGCTGGTGGTGCAGCCGGTTCGGGTTGCCACCGCCGTACTCGTCGTACTGCAACTCGGCCAGCGCTGCCTTGGCAGCCGTCGGGAGTCGCGGCAGCACCCACGACGTGGGGTCGGCTTCCTTGAGGTGGTAGATCGATCGGAGCCGCAGCAGGTCGAGCACCTGCTCCTCGGTGGCAGCGGTCTGCACGAAGCGAGCCAACGACGGGCCATCGTGTGCCTCCACATAGGAGAACAGCTCAGCCGCGAAGTCTTCCCCTTGCCTGGGCGAGCCACCGTGGCCAGGCCACCGGTCGCGCAACCGCGACTCCAGGTCCCGCTCCAGCTCTCGACGAATGCCGAGAAGTGCCGGGTCCCACTCCGCGTCGTCGGCGACGTCCTCGAAGCCGCGGTAGGAAAGCTCATGGAGAACCCAGAGGGACAAGGCCGCGTCGACCTCGTCGTCAGGGTCCACCCGCGGTTGAGGCAATCCGCCGGGAGCCGTGCGGAGGGCGGCGAACAAGGATTCGCTGAGGACGCCGCGTGGCTTGGGCAGGATCATGTCGACCGGTACCCCTGCGCGATCCACGACACGCCGCCCGATATTGACGAATCGGCAAGGTTGGGTAATCTCCGTGCACAGGATCAACCTCATTCGCCTCGCTGGAGACAACGGCAGGTAGCAGGAACCAGATGTTAAGGCGCCCGAGATGACGCTCGAAACATCCGTCGGCAAGCCGACGGCACATGGCCCTGACGGGGATCGCGGGGTATCCCGTGCGGAGCGGTCTGCCCGGACCGCGAAGCTTCTCGACGAGGCCGGACGATGCCAGGACGAAGCCGAACGCGACGACCTCCTCAACGAGGTGATCGTGCTCAACCGAGGGGTCGCCGAGGCAGTGGCCTCGCGCTACGCCGGGCGGGGAATCGCTCGCGACGACCTGCGTCAGGTTGCGTACGAAGGCCTGGTGAAGGCCGTTCGACGTTTCGATCCTGAGACGCGCAACGACCTCCTCACGTTCGCCGTGCCGACCATCCGCGGCGAGCTTCTCCGACACTTCCGCGACCACGGCTGGTCGGTACGCCCGCCGCGGCGCGTGCAGGAGCTCCAGTGGCGGGTCAACAAGAAGATCGAGGAGCTCGAGCAGGAGCTCGGCCACGCCCCGAGGGATGCGGAGATCAAGGCCGCCCTGGGGATCTCCGACGACGACTACCGTGAAGCGATCGAAGCCTTCGGCTGTTTCCAGCCGACCTCGCTCGAGCAACCGGCCACCTCGGACTCCACGGCGACGTTGGGCGACTTCGTCCCCGACGACGACACCGACAGCGTGGCCAGCGAGGCCCGGGTCATACTTTCTCCCGTGGTACGACGCTTGCCGGAGCGCGACAGGCGTATCCTGCAACTGCGCTTCTTCGAGGACCTGACCCAGGCCGAGATCGGCGAGGACCTAGGCGTCACCCAGATGCAGGTCTCGCGGCTACTCACCCGGATCCTCGATGACCTGCGCAGCGAGCTCGTCTCGGACGAGGAACGGGAGGATGTGGGTTCGGTCACTTGACCTGACCCCCGCGCACGTCCTGAGCGTCGTCGCCGGTTACCGGTGGCCGCGTGCCACCACTGCGACAGGCGAGTGGGGCAATGGACGACGACATCAGGCTGGCTGCGTATTTCGCGCAGGTCAGCGAGGAGCTTTTCAGCGAGCCCGACACCCCACTGACGTTCGCTCGCGTCGTCAAACGGGCGGTGGCGGTGATCCCGGGGGTCCGACACTGTGGCCTCACCCTGCGTGAGCGTCATGCATACGCCGAGTCGGTGGCGGCGTCGGATGACATCGCCGCACGAGCTGATGCCCTCCAGGAGGAGCTGAACGACGGGCCGTGCCTGGACGCCGCTTTCGAGCAGCAGAACTTCGTGGTCCACGACCTCCGCACGGAGAACAGGTGGCCGTTGTGGGCGCCGCAGGCCGCCGCCCTGGGCCTGCGCTCGTCGATGTCGGTCCGGCTCACCGCGAACCATAAGTCGGTCGGCGCGCTCAACCTGTACGGCGACCGGCCGGGCGAATTCGCGGGCGACCAAGACATTGCGATGATCTTCGCGACCTACGCGGCCGAAGCGATGACCAAGGCCCGGCTGGTCGACGGGCTACGGAGCGCGATGGACTCGCGGCACACGATCGGCATGGCCCAAGGAGTGCTTGCGGTCCGTTACGACATCTCCTTCGAACGCGCCTTTCAACTGCTCCACCGCCACTCCAACGAGCACAACATCAAGCTGCGCGGTCTCGCCGAGCAGGTCCTCGAGCATCGATGCCTTCCCGGGACGCCCGGGCTCGCCCCCAGCTGACGATGGGTGCCATCCCGTCGCGGCGATCACTCCGCTACCGTTCGGCCGAACGACGACGTCCAGCCCCGGCGTCGAGGTGGCGGTCCAATGGGTGGGAGGGAAGACATGGGCGCCGACATCAGGCTGGCAGCTCTGTTCGCTGATCTGAGCGGAGAACTGTCGAGCAACCTCGACGGCCCACTGACCTTCCAGCGGGTCGTTGACCGCGCTCTCGAGGTTGTCCCCGGATGCGATCACTGCGGTTTGCACCTGCGCAAGCGCAAGGGCAAGGCCGAGTCCGCCACCGCGACCGACGAGATCGCGGCGGAGGCAGACCGGATCCAGGACGAGCTGCAGAGCGGCCCCTGCGTCGACGCAGCTTTTGAGGAGGAGAACTTCGTCGTCCACGACCTGCTGACCGAGATTCGCTGGCCCCAATGGGCTGCGCGGGCCTCGGCACTGGGGATCCGATCGTCCATGTCGATCCGGCTGACTGCCAACGACGTCACGATCGGGGCTCTGAACCTCTACAGCGATCAGCCAGGTTCGTTCGACGGTGACCAAGACATCGCCTTGATCTTCGCCAGCTACGCGGCGTCGGCGATGGCCAACGCCCGCCTGGTCGGCGGCTTGCGAACCGCGCTGGACTCCCGGCACACCATCGGCATCGCCCAGGGGGTGCTGGCGGTGCGCTACGACATCTCCTACGAGCGGGCGTTCCAGGTGCTGCACCGCTACTCCAACGACCACAACGTGAAGCTGCGCGATGTCGCTGAGCAGGTGCTCGAGACTCGATCACTTCCCATCGCTGGCCAGCAGAGCGGCAACGAGGACTAGCTCACCGAATGCGGGGCCCGACGGCGGGTACCGGGCCAAGCGATTGCGCGCGACCCACCACCTGCTGCGCGCATCCTCCCCGCACCGGGCCAAGGCAACGAGGGATCACCGATGAGTACGAACAAGAGACTGGTCAAGGCCGGCGTCGATGAGGTCTGGAAGGTGCTGTCCGACGGCTGGCTCTACCCCGTGTTCGTCGTGGGCGCCAGCAGGATGCGCGAGGTCGACGACCACTGGCCCGCCGTCGGCGCCAAGCTGCACCACTCGGTCGGGGTCTGGCCGGCCATGCTCGACGACACCACGAGCGTGGTCGATGCCGCTCCCCCGACCATGCTGAGGCTGCGGGCCCGAGCCTGGCCCGGCGGCACGGCAGAAGTCGTCTTCCGGCTACGTCCGCATGGGGGGCAGACGGAGGTGGTGATCGAGGAGGACGCCGTCTCTGGGCCGGGCCGGCTGGTCCCCAAGCTGCTGCGTGACCCACCGCTGGCCTGGCGCAACGTCGAGACCCTGCGGCGGTTGGCGTTCATCGTCGAGAACCGGCCGAGCTAGGAAGCACTCGACGACCCGACGCATCATCTGAGCACAGCGCGGGCACCTGCCGACATGCCCCTCGTCTCGGTCTGGCAAGACGCCCATCCGCACAGCCCCGCTGCGCCACCCCTGGTCGACGGACACGTCGACATCGTCGTGGTGGGTGGGGGCATCACCGGCCTCACCACCGCCTTGCTGCTCGGGCGCGCCGGCAAGCGGGTGCTCCTGATCGAGGCGCGCCATGTCGGGTGCCGGCACCACCGGTGCCAGCACCGCCAAGGTCAGCCTGCTGCAGGGCACCCAGCTGAGCCAGATCGCCTCTCAGCACTCGACCGACGTCGTGCGCCACTACGTCGCGGCCAACACCGAGGCTCAGGCGTGGCTGGCCCAGTTCTGCGAGGACCACGACGTCGAGACCCAGGCGCGACCGGCGTACACCTACGCCACCACGCAGTCGGGCCTGAGCGCGGCGAAGCGTGAGCTCGACGTCGCGGAGCGAGTTGGTCTGTCGGTCGGCTGGGTCACCGAGTCGGAGCTGCCGTTCCCCATCTGCGGCGCTGTCCGGCTCAGCGACCAGCTGCAGGTCGACCCCATGGAGCTGCTCGAGGCGCTGGCGCTGGAGGCGGTCGCCCACGGAGTCCGGATCGTCGAGGGAGCCCGGGTCCAGAAGGTGCGCGACAAGGGTCCGTGTCGGGTCGAGACCGATGCCGGGACGGTGACCGCTGACTCGGTCGTGATCGCCACCAACGTACCGATCCTCGATCGCGGAGGATTCTTCGCGCGACTCAAACCGGCGCGCTCCTATGCCCTCGCCTTCCGGACACCGGAGCCCGCCGTCAAGGGGATGTACCTCTCCGCGGACCGGACCAGCAGGTCTCTGCGCGACGGTGTCCACGACGGCGCACCGATGCTGCTCGTCGGCGGGGAGGGTCACACCACCGGTCGTGGCGGACCGACGGCGCGACGGCTGGACACGTTGCGCGACTGGACCGCGGAGCACTTCCCGAAGACGACTGAGACCCACGCCTGGTCCGCCCAGGACTACCTGCCCGCCCACTCGCTGCCTGTGGTCGGCCCCCTCTTGCCCGGTCTGGACGAGATCCTGGTGGCGGGGGGGTTCTCCAAGTGGGGCATGACCAACGGCGTCGCTGCTGCGCTCGCGCTGTCGAGCCGGCTGCTCGGCGGACGGACGGACTGGGCCGAAGCGATGGCGTCGTGGAGCAGGCACGAGCTCACCGGGCTGCCCGCCGGTGCCTACACCAATGCCGAGGTCGGGCTGGAGATGGCGCGGAGCTGGCTACGTCCGCTCACGCACCCTGGGCCCGGCCCGGCTCTCGCCGAGGGCGCCGGCATGGCCCGCTATGACCGGATCGGCACTCCGACGGCCCAGTCGGTGGTGGGCGGCGTCGAACGTCGGGTCTCCGGGGTCTGCTCCCACCTCGGTGGCATCGTGCGCTGGAACGACGCCGAAGCCAGCTGGGACTGCCCTTTGCACGGTTCGCGGTTCGGCCCCGACGGTGCGGTGCTCGAGGGCCCAGCGACCTGCGGTCTCAAGCCGCGGTGACCAGCGACCCCCGGCGCTTGAGCTACCCCTGACCGCGCCTCAACACTCCAGTCCGTCTTCGGGCACCGTTCCCTCGATCAGGTAACCCTCGATCGCCTCGTCGACGCAGGCGTTGCCAGCGTTGTAGGCCGTGTGTCCGTCGCCGTCACGGGAGATCAGCACCCCCGACTCCAGCTGCTCGGAGAGCGCGACAGCCCACTCATAAGGCGTTGCGGGGTCGCGGGTGGTCCCCGTGACCACGATGGGCGCCGCACCCTCGGCCCGGATGTCGAGCGGCTTCTCGGTCGACGTCACGTCGATCCCGCGGCAGCCCACCAAGCCCCAGGCGAAGACCCGGCCAAAGGTGGGAGAGACCCGCTCGAAGGCGGGATACTGCGCGGGGACCTGGCTCGGCTCGATGGCATAGGGGTCGTCCAGGCAGTTGATCGCGTAGATCGCCTCCGAGCTGTTGTCCTCGTAGGAGTCGCCGTCGCGCGAAGCGTAGAAGTCGGCGAGCAGCAACAAGGTCGACCCGTCCCCGTCGAGGGCCTGGCTCAGGCCCTGGTCGAGCAGCGACCAGTTGTCCATGTTGTAGAGCGGCGCGACCAGACCGAAGAACGCATTGCCGACGGTCAGCTCGCGGTCGAGCTGGGTTGTCAGCGGCTCCTGCTCGATGTCGTCGAGCAGGTCCCTGATCGTCTGGATCCCGGCCTCGACCGTGACTCCTAGGAAGCAATCGCCTTCTTGGACGCAGCTGTCGACATAGGACCTCAGCGCGGTCTCGAAGCCGCCCGCCTGGGCGAGGCTGAGCTCCCGGGACGGCAGCGACACGTCGACGGCGCCATCGAGCACCAGCCGACCCACCTTGGTCGGGAACAGCTCGGCATAGGTGGCGCCGAGCTTGGTGCCGTAGGACGCCCCGAAGTAGGTCAACGTGGTCTCGCCCAGCGCGGCACGGATGACGTCGAGGTCGCGGGCCGTCTCGGTGGTCGTGACGTGACCGATCAACGAGTCCGAGCGTTGGATGCAGCCTTGGAAGAACTGCTCCAGGCTGGCGGCGTACTCCCCACCTTCGACCGCGTTGTCGGGGTCGGGGTCGCCCGCCAGGAAGGCGCTCAGCTCGCTCATCAGTCAGGCAGTCGATCGGGTCTGACTCGCCCGTGCCGCGAGGATCGAACCCGACGATGTCGAAGCGGTCGAGCAGCTGGGAGCGGAACGCCAACGGCGCCTGCTCGGCGTAGTCGGTGCCTGGCGCGCCCGGCCCGCCGGGATTTACCACCAGTGGGCCGACGGCGTTGCTCGGGTCGCCTGCCGCGAGCTTGTTGAGGGCTAGGTCGATGGTCGCGCCGCCGGGATCGCGATAGTCGATCGGCACCGTCACGGTGCCGCACTGGAGCTCCCCGCAGTCCTCCCAGGAGATGGTTTGGGAGTAGAAGGGTGCGAGCTCAGGGGAGGGCGGCACCTTGGCTGCCGGGTCCACCGGCCGCGTCGGTGTCGGCTCGGTCGACCGTGAGGGCTCGGGCCGGCTCGAGTCGCCGGGACGCGAGTCGTCTCCGGTGACCAGCGCCAGCAGACCACCGCCGACCGCCGCGACCACGAGCGCCAACACGAAGACAACCACGACTATCCGGTTCATCGACTGCTCCCCTCCGGGATCTTGAGCGCCACCATCATGGACTCCAGCGCCAAGGCGACCGGCACGTTGAACTCCAGCATCTGCTCGCGTGCCTCGAAGATCCACGCGATCCGGCGCAAGTTGAGCTCGGGGGTCGAGGACTGGGCGACCTCGACCACCTCGCCGCGGATCTCCTCGTTGACCAGGGGTCCTGCCGCGCCGACGGCGAGAGCAACTGCGTCGCGGTAGACCGACACCAGGTCCATCAGGCCACGATCCACGACATCAAGATGTCGCCGCTTGGCGCGGGTCTTCTGGGCGCGCTCGAGGTTGCCCAGGGCCGGTGCGTACTCGCGCGGCCGTCGGCCGCGCTCGACCACGCCATAGCTCGCGTCGAGATCGGCCTTCTCAGCCGCGTCGAGGTCGCCGGTGATGGCGTCGGCTTCCTCCTTGGTGACCTCGGCGAGGTTGGTCGCCGCGATCATGCAGGATCCGAGCGAGGTCAGCCGGATCGGGAGCCCCACCACCTCGCGGCGTCGGTTGCGGGTCGCCTCGTCGCGCGCGAGCGCGCGCGCCCGACCGATGTGGCCTTGACTCGCGCGGGCGGCGTACGCCGCAAGTGCCTCGTTGACGCCGTCGACCCGCACCAGGTAGGCGGAGACCTGCTCGGGCGTGGGCGTGGACAAGATGAGCTGACGACACCGGGACCGGATCGTGGGCAGCACGTCTTCCACCGTGGGGGCGCAGAGCATCCACACCGTGCGGGGGGTGGGCTCCTCGATCGTCTTGAGCAGGGCGTTGCAGGCCTGCTCGGTGAGCCGGTCGGCGTCCTCGACGATCAGGATCTGCCAGCGGCGACCGACCGGGGCCAGTGCCGAGCGTCGCACCAGGTCACGCACCTCGTCGACGCCGATGGACAACTTCTCGGTGCGGATGAGTGAAACGTCAGCATGCGAGCCGGCCACCACCGTGTGGCACGCGTGGCACTCTCCACATCCTTGGTCATCGCCGGTTCGGTCGCACTGGAGCGCAGCCGCGAAGGCCACCGCAGTGTTCGAGCGCCCCGATCCGGGCGGCCCGGTGAACAGCCAGGCATGGCTCATGCCGTGCCCTGCGACGGCGGTGCGCAGGGTCTCCGTCGCGCGTCGCTGGCCCACCAGCCCGTCCCACACCGTCACGGCGCCACCCTAGAGGGCGGCGCAGACACGCGGTGCCGCGCCCGAGGACGGTCAGCGACGAGCCTGGCTGAGCAGGGGGCTCAGCCGCTCTCGCACCGCCGACGCGATCGCCTCGAGCTCACCGTGGGCGTCGAGCACCAGGTAGTGGTCGGGGTCGGCCGCAGCAAGCGCGAGGTACGCCGCGCGCACGCGCTGGTGGAACTCGTCGCCCTCCTGCTCGATCCGATCACGTCCCTCGAAGCGCCCGAGGCCGGCCTGCGGTTCCAGGTCCAGGACGAGGGTCAGGTTCGGCCGGAGGTCGTTGGTGGCCCAGCGGTTCACCAGCTCCACCTCCGCGACCTCGAGAATGCGGCCGGCACCCTGGTAGGCCAGCGCCGAGTCGACGTAGCGGTCGGTGATCACCACCGCGCCGCGATCCAGTGCCGGTCGGACCACGGTGTCGACGTGCTCGGCCTTGTCGGCGGCGTAGAGCAGCGCCTCGGTGCGGTGGGAGAGCTCGCCGGTCGCTGGGCTGAGCACGATCTCGCGCAACCGGCGGCCGACCTCTGTGTCGCCGGGCTCGAAGGTCTGCAGTACGTCATAGCCCTGTGCAGCCAGCCATTCGCCCAGGAGCCTGGACTGCGTCGACTTTCCCGAGCCCTCGCCGCCTTCGAAGCAGACGAACACCCCGGTCTCGGCGTACTCGCCTGAGGTCGGGCTGGTCGGGCTCATGCGCCGAACCTAGGGGACGGAGCCCAGCACAGCCCGACCATCTCGTGACACGGCTCCGGCTGGTCTCGAAGCATCAGCCGGTCACCAGCGCCAGGACGAGAAAGGTGAACGCCGGGGCCAGCACGACGAGCGCTCCACCGATGACCTTGCCGAGCGGGCCGGGCCAACGCCGCCAGCTCGCGACCAGACCGGCGAGCGACAGCATCCCGACGACTACGAAGGCGACCAGCCCCACCGAGACCAGGCTGTTGTCGCGTCCGCACATGGTCGCCAACCAGTCGTCCGCGGCGATGCCGCGGCCGTCCAGCGCGTCACACTCGACCAGCTGATAGCGGACGAATCCGTAGCCGTTGAGGAGGAAGGCTCCTGCGGTGGCCAGCGCCAGTCCGACCCACTCGACGAGTTTCACGCGCCAGCTTCCAGTCTGTCGGGCAGCACCGTCACGACTTCTCAGCCGTGGCCTTCTTCGTGGCCTTCTTGGCCGGCTTCTTGGCGGCCTTCTTGGCCGGCTTCTTGGCGCTCTTCTTCGCGCCCTTCTTGGCGGCCTTCTTCGCTGGCCCACGCTCGCGACGATCGGCGAGCAGCTCGGCCGCTCGGGCGAGGGTGAGGTCTTCGACCGTGTCGTCCTTGCGGAGCGTGGCGTTGTACTCGCCGTCGGTGACGTACTCCCCGAAGCGACCAGACTTCACCACGACCGGTTGCCCGGAGACCGGGTCGTTGCCGAGCTCCTTCAACGGCGGCGCGGCCGCCGCCCGCCCGCGCTGCTTGGGCTGGGCGTAGATCGCCAGCGCCTCGTCGAGGGTGATCGTGAACAGCTGGTCCTCGGTGGTCAACGACCGCGAGTCCGTGCCCTTCTTCAGGTACGGGCCGTAGCGGCCGTTCTGCGCGGTGATATCAACGCCCTCGGCATCCTCGCCGACGACCCTGGGCAGCGACAGGAGCTTCAGCGCGTCGTCGAGGGTGATGGTGTCGAGCGACATCGACTTGAAGAGCGAACCGGTGCGCGGCTTGTCGTTCTTCTTGGCGTCCTCGGGCAACAGCTCGGTGACGTAGGGGCCGTAGCGACCGTTCTTGGCGACGACGGACAGGCCGGTCTCGGGATGGACGCCGAGCTCGATCTCCTCACCGGCCGGGTTGGCGAACAGCTCCTTCGCCTTTTCCATGGTCAGCTCGTCGGGAGGTAGGTCGTCGGGCACGTTGGCCCGCTTGCCGGTCGGATTGCCTTCCTCGTCGGGTCCTTCCAGGTAGGGGCCGTAGCGGCCGACCCGCAAGTAGATGCCCAGCTCCGGGTCGCCGACCGGGAAGGTGGCCAGCTCACGTGCGTCGATGTCGCCAAGGCCGGTAACCAGGGAGTGCAGCCCCTGCACGGAGTCGGACCCGTAGTAGAACTCGGTGAGCTCGGTGACCCGGTCCTTGCGACCGCCTGCGATGTCGTCGAGCACGTCTTCCATCACGGCGGTGAACTCGTAGGAGACCTGCCGCGGGAAGTGTTCTTCCAGCAGCCGGACCACCGAGAACGCCAACCACGCCGGCACCAGCGCCGTGCCCTTCTTGTAGACGTAGCCGCGATTGAGGATGGTGCCCATGATCGAGGCGTAGGTCGAGGGGCGGCCGATCTCGCGCTCCTCGAGCTCCTTGATCAAGGTGGCCTCGGTGTAGCGGGCGGGCGGCTTGGTCTCGTGGCCAGAAGCGCTGACCGTGGCCGCCGACACGGGGTCGCCTTCGACCAGCGCGGGCAGCCGGGTCTCGACGTCGTCCTTCTGAGCGCCCTCGTCGGTGCCCTCGACGTAGGCCTTCATGAAGCCGTGGAAGGTGATCACCCTGCCGGACGAGGAGAAGACGACATCTTCGGCCGGCCCTCCGGCAGGCGGCTGCGCGGCACCTCCGATCCGCACCGACACCGACTGTCCGACGGCGTCCTTCATCTGCGAGGCGACCGTGCGCATCCAGATCAGCTCATAGAGACGGAACTGTTCGCCGGTCAGCCCGGTCTGCGCCGGCGTCCGGAACGACTCTCCCGCGGGTCGGATCGCCTCGTGCGCCTCCTGGGCGTTCTTGACCTTGGAGGCGTAGACCCGAGGAGCTTCCGGCAGGTACTCGGCGCCGTACAGCTCCCGCACCTGGGCCCGCGCCGCATTGACCGCACCGCCCGACAGCGTCGTGGAGTCGGTGCGCATGTAGGTGATGAAACCGTTCTCGTAGAGCCGCTGGGCCACTGACATGGCTACCGAGGCGCTCATGCCGAGCTTGCGGCTCGCCTCCTGCTGCATCGTCGTGGTGCGGAACGGCGCGTAGGGAGAACGCTTGTAGGGCTTCGACTCGACCGAGCGCACCTCGTACGCCGTATCGGTCAGCGCCGTGACCAGCGCCTCGGCGCGGGCTCGGTCAACGTGCACCACGTCGGCCCCCGGCCTGAGCAGCCCGTCCTGACCGAAGTTGCCGCCTTGGGCCACACGGGTGCCGTCGATGGAGTGCAGCTTGCCCGGGAACATCCGCTGGTCGTGCTTGGCCCCCGCGTCGAAGGTCGCCTCGAGGTCCCAGTAGGAGGCGACGCGGAACTTGATCCGATCGCGCTCGCGGTCGACCACCAACCGGGTGGCCACGGACTGGACGCGCCCGGCAGAGAGGCCGGACATGACCTTCTTCCAGAGGACGGGTGAGACCTCATAACCATAGAGGCGGTCCAGGATCCGCCGCGCCTCCTGCGCTTCCACGAGGTCGTCGTTGATCTCGCGCGGGTTCTCGACCGCCTCGCGGATCGCAGTCTTGGTGATCTCGTGGAACACCATCCGGTGCACTGGGATGTTCTTCGGCTTGAGCTCGTCGAGCAGGTGCCAGGCGATCGCCTCCCCCTCGCGGTCCTCGTCAGTGGCGAGGTAGAGCGCGTCGGCGTCCTTGAGCAGTGACTTGAGCTTGGAGATGTGGGCCTTCTTGTCACGCGGCACCACGTAGTGCGGGATGAAGCCGTTCTCGACGTCGACGGCCAACCGCCCCCACGGCTTGTCCTTGATCTTGGCGGGGGTGTCGGCGGCGTTGTTGGGGAGGTCGCGGATGTGTCCGATGGACGACTCCACGACGAAGCCGTCCCCGAGGTACCCGCCGATGGTGCGGGCCTTCGCCGGAGACTCGACGATCACCAACTTGTGTGCCACTGGGCTGTCATTTCCTTCTGCTGCAGGCCTTGACGAGCCCCGGATGGAGGCTCACGGCCGATCACGGTAGCGCGTGCTGTCCAGAGTTCATTCCCTCAGGGCTCGCCGCGGACCCCTGTCACGGCACTCGAATCGAGCCTGCCACCTGTTCTTGCTGACCGATCAGCATGGGTGCACCGATGGGCACCACGCTGACGAAAAGTCCATACGCGCTCGGCTCACCGGTGTCGACGACCACCACGGTGGCGACGTCGCCCCGCACGCTGACGTCTGGGTCGTCGACGCGTATCGCGGCGGTGATCCGCCAGGCGTCGTGACCATCGACGGTGAGCGCGCTCGAGCCCTGGTCCTTGCGTCCGGAGAAGTTGCGGTAGAACGTCGGGGAGTTCGTCATACAGGCCAGCACCGACTCAGCGGCCTGCTCCAGGCTGCTGTAACCGGCGCCCCGGTCGAGTCCGCCCAGGGCATAGACGGCGAGCCACTGCGGCTCGACCTGGCGACCCACACTGACAACCTTGTCGGCGAACACGAAGGCCGCGTCGAATCCCATGGGCGCGAAGCCGTTGGGTCGCGGCGCTTCGAGTCCTCCACCGCGCAGGACGCCGCCAGGCGTCGCCCCGCCCTCCGGTGCGCCCGATGCGCACATCGAGGCGATGGCTGCTGGCGGAGCAGCGGGATCGTCGGTCGGCGACGGCTCGACCGGCTGGCTGGACGGTCCCGATGGTGACCCGGACTCGGACGGGGACTCGAATCCGGATGGCTCCGAGGCACTGGGCGCTGCCTCGCCGGTCGTGCCGTCGACAGCACCGGGGGCATCGCTGCCGTCGGTCAAGGCGCGCACCGCGAGGAAGGCGCCGACAGCGACGCCGACCACGAGCAGTACGGCCAGTGCAGCCACCAGGATCTTGCGACCCGTGGTCGCCGTTGGCGGCGGTCTGGTCGGCGGGGTCTGGTCGGCGGCGGCCCGGTCGGCGGCGGCCCGGTCGGCGGAGGCCCGTGGCGGAGGGTGGCGGGGGTGGAGGCGGTCCGGCCGGGGGAGGCGGCGGCGGAGCCGCCGGCGGAGGCGGTCCGGGCAGAGGAGGTGGCGGAGGAGGCGGTGGAGGAAGCGGCGGCGGAGCCGCGGATGGGGGTGGCCCGACGTACGGAGTAGAACTGGTCTCGTGGCTCCATACCTGGCCAGTCCAGAAGCGGAATGAGTTGGGCTGACCTGAGGGGTCGGGGTACCACCCGGGGACGGACATGGCGGACAGGCTAGGCGACCAGGAATCCGGAAGCGACCAGGTCGCGGACCTGAGGGAGGTAGGTCGCGCGCGTCTCCTCGACATCAAGCCCGAGAAGCTCGGCCACCGCGTCCAGGATCTGCCCGAGCGTGAGCTCACCGTCACACGCCCCGACCAACGCCGCCACGACGGTGTCTGCCTGGTGGGCTCGACGGAAGCCGCGTTGTTGGCGCAGCACGATGGTCGCGGGATCCTCGGCCCCGACCGGCCCGAGGGTCTCCTGCACCAGGTCCGCCCGGGCGACCAGCCGCGATCCGAGTCCGACCTCGGCTCGGACAGCCTCACCCCAGTCCCGGATGGCGTCGGCGATCGGCTGCTCCACGTCGTACGGCCAATCGATCAGTGAGGTCGTCCTGTCGGCAGGGGCGTCGCGTCGCAGGTTGATCCACCCGAAGCCGACCGCCTCGATCCGTTGGTCCTCGAACCACGACAGCCAGGTGTCGTAGCGCTCGAGATAGTCCGGAGCGCCGTGGAGCCCGGCGTCCTTGAGCCAGAGCTCGACGTAGGCGGCCGGGTCAACCACCTCGCGCTGCACCACCAGCGCGTCGCAGTCGTCGCGCAGCCAGTCGGCGAGGCGCTCGTCCCAGGGTTGGCCGGCGCCGATCACCCAGTTGGCCAGGATCTGGCACCAGCCACCCTCGGTGAGGTGGTCGGGTGCGGCCCGCACGATGTCCTCGACCACCCGGTCGCCCGGCAGTCCCGAGTCGCGATAGACGAGTGGCTCACCGGTGGCAGGCGAGATGACGAACGGCGGGTTCGTGGCGATCAGGTCGTAGCGTTGGCCGGCTACTGGTTCGAAGAACGACCCGTGCCGGACCTCGATCCGGTCTGCCACCTCGTTGAGCTCCGCGTTGAACCGCGCCATCCGCAGCGCCCGCTGGTTGATGTCGGTCGCCAGCACTCGCGAGCTGTGACTGGCGAGATGGAGCGCCTGCACGCCGCAACCGGTGCCGAGATCGAGCGCGGTGCCGACCGGGCTGCGGATCGTCAGCTGGGCCAGCGACGTCGACGCACCGCTGATCCCGAGCACGTGGTCCGAGGCCACCCGCTGCAGCCCGCCGTCCAGCCCAGGAGTCAGGTCGCTGACCACCCAGAACTCGTCGTCAGCGGTGGCGTACGGGCGACAGTCGAGCCGCGCCGCAACCTCGCCGACGCTCTGGTCGATGAAGCCCTCGGCCGCCAGGCGGTCCACGAGCTGCGGCAACGCCGTCGCTGCATCAGCGAGTGCGACCCTCGTCTGCAGCAGGAACAGCCGGATCAGCGTCTCGATCCGGCTGCCACCCGTCGTACGCCGCAGTCCGGGCGTCGTCTCGTTGCGCATCAGTGCCTCATGCGCCTCGACCCCCAGCACCTCGGTCACGGCGTCATAGGTGAAGTCAGCCTCGACGAGGGCAGCCCGAAGGCGCTGGGGAAGGTCGCTCACCACCCCGACGCTAGCCCCCGCCCACCCGGCTCTTCTTCACAGCCAGGATGGTCGACCCGGCTCTTCTTCACAGCCAGGATGGTCGACCCGGCTCTTCTTCACAGCCAGCTCGTCAACACAAGCCGGGTCGGCGTCGTACGACGTCAACACAAGCCGGGTCGGCGTCGTACGACGTCAACACAAGCCGGGTCGGCACAACAACACCGGCCCGCCGGATCTTGCGATCCCGACGGGCCGGTGTGCTGTTGGTGGTGCTGGGTGGAGGTGCCTAGACGCTCGGAGGCGACATCGGCTGGGTGGGCGACGGCTCGACCGGCGTGGCCGGTGTTGCCGGGGGCGCGGGCGGAGCCGGCGTCCCGGTTGAGTCGTCCCCGATCGTCACCTCGCGCTGCTTGGAGATGTACACAGAGGTGGTGATGATCGCGACCGCAGCGACAGCGATGACGATCCTGAGGGCGTCGTTCTGGTCCTCACCGACGCTCATCGAGACCACCGCGCTGGCAATCAGCAACGAGACCAGGTTCATCACCTTGATCAACGGGTTGATAGCCGGACCCGCGGTGTCCTTGAACGGGTCACCGACGGTGTCACCGATGATGGTGGCCTCGTGGGCGCCCGACCCCTTTCCGCCGTGGTGTCCGTCCTCGACCAACTTCTTGGCGTTGTCCCAGGCTCCACCGGAGTTGGCCAGGAACACCGCCATCAGCGTGCCGGCGCCGATCGCGCCGGCCAGGAAGCCAGCCAGGGCCGTCGCGCCGAGGCCGAAGCCCACCGCGATGGGTGCCAACACGGCCAGGATGCCGGGCGTCGTGAGCTCGCGCAGCGAGTCCTTGGTGACGATGTCGACAACCTTGCCGTACTCCGGACGACCCGTGCCCTCCATGATCCCGGGGATCTCCCGGAACTGGCGGCGCACCTCGTAGACGACAGCGCCCGCGGCGCGTGCCACGGCGTTGATCGCGAGACCGGAGAACAGGAAGACCACAGCCGCACCGAGGAGGACACCGACGATGACCGCTGGGTTGAAGACGCTGAAGTCGAGGAGGTATGCCTCGTCCGGCTTGACGTTGGCATCCCGGAGAGACTCGAAGACCGAGGTCGCATACGAACCGAACAGGGCGGTCGCCGCCAACACAGCGGTAGCGATCGCGATGCCCTTGGTGACGGCCTTGGTCGTGTTGCCGACCGCGTCCAGCTCGGTCAAGATCTGGGCGCCTTCCGGGCTCACGTCGCCCGACATCTCAGCGATGCCCTGCGCATTGTCGGAAACCGGACCGAACGTGTCCATGGCCACGATGACGCCGACCGTGGTCAAGAGACCACAACCCGCGAGAGCGACCGCGAACAACGACACCGTCAGCGCGGCACCACCCAGGAGGTATGCCCCGAACACTGCCGCTCCGATGACCAGCGTGGTGTAGACCGCCGACTCGAAGCCGACCGAGAGGCCAGCCAGGATCACGGTGGCCGCGCCAGTGAGCGAGGTCTTGCCCACGTCCTTGACCGGCTTGTAGTCGGTGCCGGTGAAGTAGCCGGTGAGGGCCAAGATGCCGGCCGACATCACGATGCCGATGACCACTGCCGTAGCGGCGATGAACCGCGGGTCACCCTCAGCCCCGACCAGGTCGGCACTGATGTTGTCGAACTCCGCAAAGCTGCCGGGCAGGTAGATGAAGGCCAGCACGACGCTGGCCACCGCGGCGATGCCGGAGGAGAGGTAGAACGACTTGTTGATGGTCGTCAGGCCGCTCTCGCCCACCTTCGGCCGGGTCAGGTAGACGCCGGCAACGGCGGTCAGCGCGCCGATGGCGGGGATGAGCAGCGGGAATACGAGTCCCTTGTCACCAAAGGCCTGCGAACCCAAGATCAGGGCAGCCACCAGGGTGACCGCGTAGGACTCGAACAGGTCGGCGGCCATGCCGGCGCAGTCGCCGACGTTGTCGCCCACGTTGTCGGCGATCGTGGCGGCGTTGCGGGGGTCATCCTCGGGGATGTTCTGCTCGACTTTGCCGACCAGGTCCGCGCCGACGTCGGCCGCCTTCGTGAAGATACCGCCGCCGACTCGCATGAACATGGCCAGCAGCGCGGCACCGAAGCCGAAGCCCTCGAGCACGTCAGGCGCCTTGTCCTGGAAGCACAACACGACGATGCTGGCGCCCAGCAGGCCCAGTCCGACGGTGAGCATGCCGACCATGGCACCGGTACGCAGACCGATGCTCATGGCGGGCTCTCGACCCGTGGTGTTCGCGGCGGCAGCCACCCGGACGTTGGCGCGCACGGCAAGGTTCATGCCGAGATAGCCAACTGCTGCGGAGAAACCCGCCCCCAGTAGGAAGAAGAAGGAACGGAAGATCCGGACGGTGGCATCGTCGGCTGGCAGCAGCAGCAGCGCGAAGAACGCGATGCCAGCGAAGACCACGAGCGTCCGGAACTGCCGGGTCAGATACGCGTTGGCGCCCTCTTGGACCGCCTGCGCGATGTTCTTCATGTTGTCGGTGCCGTCACCGGCAGCAAGTACTTCCTGGCGGAACACATACGCCATGCCGAGCGCGCCAAGCGCGATCGCGGCGACGACGATAACCAGGATGAGATTGCCGCCGGAGAGCTCCACGACAGCGGGATAAATCCCGGTCATGTGTTCCTCCTGCGATACGTGGGACGAGTCACGCGCATGCTTGAGGCGTGACTCAGGTCATGGATCGAGCGGAGTCTACGCAGACGCTGTGGGGCATGTCTCAGCAGGTAGGAACGGCGGACATCAGCGGATGGATCCAGCGCGCTACGCCCCCGCGAGCGGGGCGGCGTCAGCCGAGCGCGGCGTCAGCCGAACCGTGGATGACGAACACCTTGGCGAGCCCGGTGATGCGGAAGATCTTGAGCAGGCGATCCTGGTTGCACACCAGCTGGAGGGAGCCGTCGTGCGCACGGACCTTCTTCAACCCGCCCACCAGCACGCCGAGCCCGGTGGAGTCGAGGAACTCCACGGCCTCCATGTCGATCACCAGGTCGTAGACGCCCGCGGCCACCAGCTCGGTGATCTTGTCGCGCAGCTTGGGGGCGGTGTAGACGTCGATCTCGCCACCGACGACGACGATCGTGCGGCCGTCGACGTCACGCGTCTCAAGAGTCAGGTCCACGAGCTCTCCCACCGGGCTGTGCGATGCGGCCGGCGTTACCGGTCCGGCTGGACCGTCACCTGCCTGGAACATGAAACCACGCCGACCGGGGTGCCTGCACCGGGAAGTCGGGAGCGTCACGTCCTGCCAGTCCGTCGGCGGCGTTTGTCAGACTCTCGGGGTGACCTCGACGGTGCGTGATCGTTCCGCCGGGGTGGCCGGTGTCGTGCACCGGCTGGCGGCCGTGCCCGGGCGTGAGGATCGGCTCACCCACCTTGAGGTGCTGCCCGCCCGAGCGGCGGTCCACGCCGACTGGCCGAGCTGGGCTGCGCCCGAGGTAGTGGCTTCCCTGGGCCGACTTGGCATCGCCCGACCGTGGCAGCACCAGGTCGTGGCCGCTGAAGCCGCCAAGGAGGGACAGCACGTGGTGCTTGCCACGGGCACCGCCTCGGGCAAGTCGCTCGGCTATCTCCTACCTGCCCTGTCCGCCATCCGCCAACGGCGTGACCTCCACGACAGACGTGGCGCGACCGTGCTCTACGTCGCACCCACCAAGGCCCTCGCCCACGACCAGATGACCGCGGTGCACGCCCTAGGGCTCGATGTCCGCATCACGACCCACGATGGCGACAGCAGTCGAGAGGAGCGCGACTGGGCCCGCGACTACGCCGAGTACGTGTTGACCAACCCGGACATGCTCCACCGGTCCCTGCTGCCCGGTCACCAACGGTGGGCGAGGTTCCTGAGCTCGCTGCAGTACGTGGTGATCGACGAGTGCCATCACTACCGCGGCATCTTCGGCGCCCACGTCTCCCACGTCGTGCGCCGGCTGCGCAGGCTCTGCGCCACCTACGGCGCCTCCCCCACCTTCATCCTGGCCTCGGCCACGGTCGCCGATCCGGAGCTGGCGGCCGCGCGGCTCACCGGGCTGGACGTCCTGCCAGTCACCGGCGACTGCTCGCCGCGCGGCCAGGTGGCGGTGGCGCTCTGGGAACCGCCTCTGACGTCGTTCACCGGGGAGAACGGTGCGCCGATCCGGAGGGCGGCGTCATCCGAGACGGCCGACCTGCTCGCCGACCTGGTGTCCGAGGGCGTGCACACGCTCGCCTTCGTGAGGTCTCGGCGTGGTGTCGAGCAGGTAGCGCTGGCCGCCTCGGAACTGCTCGCCGAGGTCGACCCCGCGCTCACCGATCGGGTCGCGGCGTACCGCGGTGGTTATCTTCCCGAGGAGCGGCGCGCTCTCGAGGCGGCGCTGCGCACAGGCGAGCTGGTCGGACTAGCGGCGACCAATGCCCTTGAGCTCGGCATCGACATCAGCGGTCTCGACGCCGTTCTGATGGCCGGCTTCCCCGGCACCAGGGCCGCGATGTGGCAACAGCTCGGGCGGGCGGGGCGTGGCGCCCAAGACGCACTCGGCATCCTGATCGCGCGCGACGACCCGTTGGACACCTATCTCGTGCATCATCCCGAAGCACTCTTCGGGCGACCGGTCGAAGCAACGGTCTTCGACCCCGACAACCCTTATGTCCTCGGTCCGCACCTCTGCGCTGCGGCGCAGGAGCTGCCGCTCACCCCCGGAGAGCTGCCCGACTTCGGACCCGGCGCCCTCGAGCTCGTGCGGACACTGACCGCGGCCGGGCTCCTGCGTCGGCGGGCCGATGCATGGTTCTGGGCCGACCGGCGGCGAGCCGCCGATCTCGCGGACATCCGTGCCGGCGGCGGAGCGCAGGTGCAGCTGATAGAGACCGAGACCGGACGCGTGATCGGCACGGTCGACGGTGGGCGTGCCCACAGCACCGCCCACGCGGGCGCCGTCTACGTCCACCGCGGCGAGACGTGGCTGGTCGAGTCGCTCGACCTCGACGCGCACGTGGCGGTCATGGAGCGAGCCGAGCCTGCGTACTCCACCTCGGCTCGCGAGGTCACCGACATCACGATCGTGGCCGAGCGTGAACACCGGAGCTGGGGCGCGTGTCGCGTCTCTGTCGGCGAGGTCGACGTCTCCCAACAGGTGGTGTCCTACCTGATGCGACGACAGCCAAGTGGCGAGGTGATCGGCGAGAAACCGCTGGACCTGCCGATCCGGTCCCTGCGGACCACGGCCGTGTGGTGGACCGTGCCCCCCGATGCGCTCGCCGAGGCGGGGCTTGACACCGCAGGGCTCCCCGGCGCGGCGCACGCAGCCGAGCACTGCTCGATCGGGCTGCTGCCCCTCTTCGCCACCTGTGACAGGTGGGACATCGGCGGCGTCTCGACCGCGCGCCACTCCGACACCGGCCAGCTGACGGTGTTCGTGCACGACGGGCATCCCGGTGGGGCAGGGTTCGCCGAGCGCGGGTTCGGTGCGGCCTTCGAATGGTTGACCGCGACCCGCGCAGCGATCGTGTCGTGCGAGTGCGCGGAAGGTTGCCCGTCATGCATCCAGTCGCCTAAGTGCGGGAACCAGAACAATCCGCTCGACAAGAGCGGCGCGGCAGCGTTGCTCGATGTGCTCCTCGCCCACGCCACACCCATATCGGAGTAGCCTCGGCTCATGTTGATCCTCGGCCTGGTGCTGATCGCAGCCGGCGGCCTCCTCATCGTCGCTGCCATCTTTACCGCGGAGACCACTGGCACCGGAGCCGCGTTGGAGATCCTCGGCACCGAAGTCGGCGCCGTCACCCTCTTCCTGCTCGGGCTCGGCGCCGGCATCGCGATCCTGTGGGGACTCTCGGTGACCAAGTTCGGCGCTCGGCGGAGCCTCAAGCAACGTCGCGAGCAGAGCAAGCTCACCGAGCTCTCCGAGAAGCTGGACAAGGTGGAGGCGGAGCGTCGCGGCGACGACGACTACCAGAAGCCGCCGAACAACTAGTTCCCTGGTCCGGCCCTGGCTCGGGCTGTCAGGTCGGCCGTCTGGCCAAGCCATCGGGGTCCGGCAACCGACACGGTGATCACCGCGTCCTGGCTCTCGACCTCGCAGGCAATGAGCTCGGCGCCGTTGGCCGTTGCGATCGCCTCCGCTGATCCGCAGGCGTCGCGACTGTGCGCAAGCGCGGCCGCACCGGCGAGGGCCGCGAGGTCGGCCGCCGACTGTGCCGATCGGTGGGCCCGCACCATGGCCGCGACCACGCCCAGGGCCGATCCGACCAGGAGCAACACCGCCAGGCATGCGATGGCGAACACGGTCGCCGCACCGTGTTCGTCTGTCCGCATCACGGCGAGCCTTCCTCAGCGACGGCCACCGCCTGTGCGCTGACCTCGACACCAGGCAAGAACGAGAACAGCCCGCCCGGCCCCGGCACGTGCCCGGTCGCGGTCGCCACCACCTGTCCGTCGGTGGTGGCGACCACCACCCGGGCCCCCTCGGGCGCTACCCGCTGGCCGCGTACGACCGCCTCCCCCAGGTCGTCTCCGCGCGCCACCAAGCGAGCCGTTTCCCGGGCCGCGTCAACCGTGCGGACCTGGGCGATACCGACCGACAGCAACCAGACCAGACCGATCGTGACCGCCACCAGGATCGGCAGGCCCAATGCGATCTCGGCGGTCACCGCACCGCGCTCTGACCTTGAGGAGGCCACGATCAGCCGATGCCGAGCAGGCCGAGCACGTGGTCGAACAGCGTCTTCAGCAACTTGTCTCCGAACCCGCCGGTGAGCAGCTTGTAGAGCAAGCCGGCCAGGCCGGCCCCGGCAGCCGTGCCGACGGCGTACTCAGCGGTGGTGATACCGCGCTCGTCGCGGGCAAGCCTTGATGACGGTGTGCGCATGTTGTCTCCTTCTTCGACCGGCCGCCCGATGCGGCCGTTGAGGGGAGACTCGGTGATGGTGCCGACCAGATCGAACCTGTGCCGGCGGACCTGTGGACGAACCCGGGCCAGAGCCGGATGTGAACTGTTCATGGGCTGTTCCACGGCCGGTGACACGTCGCGGATCACCACGCCAGGCTGGTCATCAGGCCGGCGACCAGCGGCACGATGCCGACCAGCACGAACGCCGGCAACAGGCACAGCCCTAGCGGCACCGCGGCTTTCACCCCGACAGCCCGCGCACGGTCCTCGATATCGGCTCTCGCGGTCTGAGCCAAGCGATCGGCCAGCCGCTCGACAGCGGCCACCACTGGCGCGCCGCTCTGGTGCGCCCGGCTCATGGCCCGACCCAGCGCGGCCAGTTCGGGATCGGTCTCGGCCAGCTCGGCCCAGACCCGCACCGGGTCGCCTCCGAGGGCGAGCCTGGCAGCAAGACTGCGCAGGCGATCGGCGGCCGGACCAGGCAGCGCCTGCCCCACCAGCTGAATGGCTGCGTCGGGCGCCGCCCCTCCACGCAACGCGAAGCCGAAGAGCGACACGACGTGCGGCAGCTGGCGGCGAACAGCTTCCCGCTCGCGGAGTACGCCGGGTGGTTCGACCCGCCCGATCGCGACCCATGCGCTGACAGCGGCCACGAGCGCGGCGACCACCCCAGCAGCGCCGCCGAGGAACACCTGGGCACCCAGCCCGGCAAACGCTGAGACCAGTAGACGTCGGCGCATCCACCAGCTGCGCTCGGGGGGCGGCGCCGACGGAGCATCGATCGCCCACACCGGCGTGGACCGCGCCAGCAGTGCGACCGACAGGCCAGCGGCGCAGGCGCACATCCAGACGGTCACGCCGGCCGGTCCACATCACGCGCGATCGCCTCGATCCACCACAGCCCGGCGAAGCCGAACCCGAGGCCACCTGCCAGGCAAGCCAGCCCGATGGGGTGTCCGAACAAGAAGCCCCAGGGGTCGCCGCCGGAGCCCGAACCCATGGTCAGGGCCAGCAACGGCAGCGCCGCCACCAGCCGAGCCGTGGCTCGAGCCGATGCCAGCTCGCCCTCGATGATGCGACGCGTGGTCTGGGCGCCACGCAGGTCCGTCGCGACCCGGTCCACCGCATCAGCCAACCCATGGCCCGTGCCCTGGGCGACCTGCCAGGCCGCTGCGACATACACCAGGTCACCGGCTCCGTGATGCGCCGCGACGGACCGAAAGGCCTCTGGTACGTCGGCGCCGATCCGGAACGCCTCCGCCACCGGACACAGCACGGCCCAGTCGCCAGCGGCCTGCTCGAGCGCCCATCCGGGCGGTCGGCCCGCAGTGAGCTCGGTCGCCAGCTGTTCGCACGTCTCCATCACCCGAGCTGCAGCTTCGGCGGCCGCCCGTCTTCGCCGACGTGCGCCGACCAGCCGATGTCCGGCCAGGACGGCCACCGCCACCACGGCTGCCACGACCAGCGCCTGCCCGGCCAGCGCGGCTGTCGCGACCAGGACAATGGCGGCTACCGGCAGCATCCAGCCGCCACCGCCGTCGGTCTCGGGGAGCGTCTGCAGGCGCGCGCGCCTCGGCAGGGCGCACATCAGCGCCACGGCGCAGCAGGCGGCCGCGACCGCGGTCATGCGGCCGCGCGAGCCGCGGCCAATGCCTCCAGGTGTGCGGCCGCTGGGCCTCGACACACTTCGCCTTGCGAACCCATCTCCCAGGCCGCGAGCATGCTGACCAAGCCGTCGGCACCGCGCGTCGGCACCGCGACCTGGCTCAGCCGACGCCCGCCATCTCGCCCGCGACTCAGGTGGAGCACGACATCGACAGCAGACCAGAACTGGCTGTGCGCCGCCGCGCGATCCAGCCCCGCCGCCTGAGCGAGCGCCTCGACTCGCGCCGGCACGTCGAGCGCCGAGTTCGCGTGGAGTGTGCCGCAGCCACCCTCGTGGCCGGTGTTCATCGCAGCGAGCAGATCAACGACCTCCGCCCCTCTCACCTCGCCGACTACCAGCCGGTCCGGCCGCATCCGAAGTGCTTGTCGGACCAGAGTTCGGACGTCGATCGCTCCAGCTCCTTCGATGTTCGGCGGTCGGGCCTCGAGGCCGACCACGTGTGGATGAGACGGACGCAGCTCCGTGGCGTCTTCGACCACCACCAGCCGTTCTCTCGGGTCGACCTCCCCGAGCATGGCCGCGAGCAAGGTGGTCTTGCCGGAGCCGGTGCCGCCACTGACCAGGAACGCCAACCGAGACTCGATCACCACCCGCACGATCTCGGCCGCCTGGCCCTGGACCAGCTGGCCGAGTGCGAAGCCACCGCTTCGCGGAACCCGAAGCGAGATCATCGTGCCCGGCCGCGCTACCGGGGCGAGGACCGCGTGCAGCCGGGTGCCGTCCGCAAGCCGGAGGTCGACGTACGGCGTCGCGTCGTCAAGCCGACGTCCACCAAGAGAGGCAAGACGTTGGGCGAGCCGACGGACGGCGGCATCGTCGCTGAACACGACGTCGGTGAGCTCGAGGCCGGAGCCGCGGTCGAGATAGACATGCCGGGCGCCGTTGACGAGGACGTCGGTAACGCCCGGCTCGCTGAGGAGCGGCTCCAACGGACCAGCGCCGACAACCTCCCGGCGCAACGACTCGTAGACCGCCAGCACCGTCGCGTCGCCGACCGGTCTGCCTGCCTCGCGCAGCGCCACAGCTACCCGCTGAGGCGTGAGCTCTCCGGGATCGCGCGCCAGCCTGTCGCGGACGACGTCCAACAGGGCCGCGCCCGGATCGAGATCTCCGTGGCGGTGCGCGGTGGAAGCACGCGGGAGGGTGGTCATGCCGCGGTCGCGCTCGGCACTTCCCCGGCAGCCGCGAGCACCCCCAACGCCGCCCGGCCTAGCCGACTCCGGGGCGAGCGCACCGGACCCAGCCCGAGGTCGATGGACTCCTCCAGACCACGTTGGTCGAGCATCGCGGTGAGCACCGGCACTCCGGTGGCGGCCGCGATCTCTGCCGGCGCGACGCCGTTGCCCCGGAGCACCAGCCGCAACCCGTCGAGGTCGACGAACCGTCGGCACACCCGCGCGGCAGCCGCTACGCCCGCCACGCTCGGAACCACCAGCACCAGCAGCCGGTCGCAGCGCGCTGCCAGCTCGTCGACGACTGCGTCCGGAGCTCGAGGCAAGTCGAGCACCACGGTCTCGTGGCCTCGGCGTGCGGCAGACAGCGACTCACGGGCGGCGAACGCTTGCAGCGAGCCGGTGGTCCGAGAGTTCCACGACAGGACTCCCAGCGACCCGCGCCGCGGGAGCGCTTCCCGCAGCGAACGGGCGCTGAGGCGTCCCGTCGTCTGGCACAACGCGTCCCAGCGGAAGCCGTCCTGCGCCTCCAGCCCCAGCACTCGGTCGACGCCCGGACCCAACGGGTCGCAGTCGACCACGACGGCGGGGCCCGACGCTGCAGCCATCTGCCCGAGCGCGCACGCGAAGGTGGTGGCCCCGGCCCCACCCGACCCGCCCATCACACCCAGCACCAGCCCCCGGGGTCGGTGCGCGTCCCCGAGATCGGTCAGCGCCTCCACCACCCACGTGTCGGACCTGGGCAGCTCCGCGACGTTCTCCGCGCCGACCTCGAGGGCCGTGCGAAACAGCTCGTCCGCTACCCGTCCCCACGCCACCACGTGAACGCCGGCGCGGCGCACCGGTCGCAGCTCGGCGATCTCAGCGGCCAGGTCAGCACCGACGAGCACCAGTGGAGCGGCGGTCCAGGACCGAAGCGCGGTGACGCTGTCGCGAACGACCTCGGGGGTAACGCCGGCCGCTGCGCCGAGGCGCAGGAGCTCATCGAGCAGAGTCTCGTCGCGAGTGACAAACAGTGGAGGGGTCATGCCAAGAAGGGTGTCTGCGTTCACCCCGGTGGCCATCAAGAGCCCGCCAACCCTGGGGAGAAGTCTCCCGACGCCGCGCCCTGGGGATGACTCCTGGGCGGAAACTGCGCCTCTACGATGGAGCTGTGGCAGCTACCGCGGCCTTCTTCGACCTCGACAAGACCATCATCGCAAAGTCGAGCACGATGGCATTCAGCAAGCCGTTCCAGGCCGGCGGCCTGATCTCGAGGCGCGCGGTGCTGCGTTCGGCGTATGCGCAGTTCGTCTACGTGGTCGGTGGCGCCGATCACGACCAGATGGAGAAGATGCGCCAGTTCATGTCACAGCTGTGCGCAGGCTGGGATGTGGCCACCGTCCGCGAGATCGTCGCTGAGACCCTGCACAACATCGTCGACCCGCTGGTGTACGACGAGGCGGTGTCACTGATCGAGGAGCACAAGCTCGCCGGCCGCGACGTCGTGATCGTGTCGACCTCTGGCACCGAAGTGGTGGAGCCGATCGGCGAGATGCTCGGCGCCGACCACGTCATCGCGACCCGGATGAAGGTCGAGGACGGCGCCTACACAGGCGAGATCGAGTACTACGCCTATGCCGAGGAGAAGGCCGTCGCGATCCGGGCGTTGGCCGACCAGCTCGGCTACGACCTCACCGAGTCGTACGGCTACAGCGATTCCGTCACCGATGTGCCGATGCTCGAGGCCGTTGGTTACGCCCACGCGGTCAACCCGGACCGCGAGCTGCGCAAGGCTGCGGCCGCGAACGGCTGGCCAGTGCTGGTCTTCACCAAGCCCGTCGCGCTACGCAGCCGGCTACCTCGACCGCCCGCCAAGCCGGCGTTGGCCGCGCTGGCAGTCGGCGGTGTCGTGGCGGTCGGCGGCGTGCTCTGGGTCAACGCCCGACGGCGGCGGCTCGGCGCCTGATCACTGACCGCATCGAGTTTGTCCGCCTGTCCAGATCGGCGACAACCTGAGCCCGACCACCGGATAGCGGACGGTGTGACGACTTGTCGCAGCCACCCCGGCTCGCACAGCTGACGGCCGGCGCGAAGCCGCACGGTCATCGGACGAGACGCGGCAAAGTCAAGGCTTGAACGAGGCCCTCAACCGGCGTACAACAGACCTAGCACCAACAACTCAAGAGCAGCACGTGACCCGGGTACCCACGCGGCGATCTGCCCTTCCTACAGGGCGCTAGCACGCGGGATATTCCTGCGGCAGCAACTGACCGATGCACGCTTGGTAGCCATCGGAGTCACGTGTCAGCGGTGGCACTCGAGATTCCAGTGAGAGCTCGGGTGCCACCTGCATGTCACGGGTCAGTCAGAGCGCTTCAGCGGGCTCGCCTCCGCGCCGGCCGCGTACGCCTCTGCGGCGTACAGGATCCACGCGTGTACGCCGGCGGCGCCGCCCTCGGCGTAGCCGCGCAGGTTCGACTCGTACTCCGGTCGCAGGGCTAGGTGACCCGCCTCCGGCACCACCAGCGACTTCTCATCCACTCCCCTAGAGACCAGTACGAGCCGCTCGGTGGCCCGCGCGACCACCCCGTTGTGCGAGGCGAACGGCGCAGCGGTCAGCAGCTCGGCGTGCACGATCGCGGCGAGGAGCAGAGCGGGGGCATCGCTGGGCGTCGTCAGCACCGCGGCCATGTCGCGCAACCGCGCTGCCGACTCGGCGTCGCGCGGCCGCCCGAGCTCGTCGTCGCCGACCGAGCCAGTGGCGGCGAGCGCATGGATCCGGGCCAGGGCCTGGAGCGGCGTGCGGGTGAGGACCGGCGCGAGCGAGAGCAGCTCGGTGGAGACGCGGATGGCGTCGTTCGCGACCTGGTCGCCGGTGCCCTCCCGCACTTCGGAGAGCGACGACGCCGAGCCCTCGAGCACGGCACTGGCATGCGCGCCCCTCAACAGCGACTCCGCCGTGTGCTCGGGCGAGGTGCGACGCAGCCCCCGGTCACGGAGCATGACGTCGATGCCGTCGCGCACCGCGGCGTACGCCGACGGGACGCCTTCAAGAGACACCAACCACGCAAGGGGATCCGAAGCCACGGGCAGAGCGTAGTGCCGGGGTAACCTCGCGGTGATGAGCGATGACGAGGTGCAGCGCAAGGCGAGGTCATTCGGTGCGATGGCCGAGGTCTACCAGCGTGGACGTCCCGCCTATCCGGCGGCTGCCGCGGCCTGGCTGACTGGTGACGAGCCGCTGACCGTCCTCGAGCTCGGCGCCGGCACGGGCAAGCTCACCGAGCAGCTTGTCGCGCTCGGCCACGACGTGCACGCCACCGACCCCGACGAGGAGATGCTCGCGATCCTGCGCAGCAACCTACCCACCGTGCGCACCTCGGTGGGTGGAGCCGAGCAGATCGCCGCACCCGACAGCTCCTACGACGTGGTGGTCGGCGCTCAGTGCTTCCACTGGTTCGACCACGACGTCGCGCTGCCGGAGATTCGGCGAGTGCTGAAGCCGCGGGGCCGGCTGTCGTTGGCCTGGAACGTCCGTGACGAGCGCATCCCCTGGGTCAAGAAGCTGGGCCGGATCATCGGGACCCAGGAGCAGGACTACGACCCGACGGAGGTGCTGCAGTCATCGTTGCGGTTCATCGTCGTGGAAGAGCGCACGTTCAAGCACTGGCAGACCGTGGACCGGCGTTCGATCCAGGACCTGGCCGCTTCCCGCTCCAACATCGCCACCCTTGACGACGACGCCCGCGCCGCCAAGATGGCCGAGCTGCTCGAGCTCTACGACGGCTACGGTCGCGGCATGGACGGCATGCAGGTCCACTACGAGGCTCGTTGCTTCCGCTCGCGCGTCGTCAAGAGCCCGATCGTCACCACGGTCGCGACGACGGACGCGACCACCCCGGGGACATCCGAACCCGCCACGGGGTCGAGCCCCACCTCGCCGCCGCGCGACGACGACGACGGCACCCTGCTGATCGACTTCCACTAGCGCACGACCGCACCTCCCGCCCGCCTACCGCCGCCCGCCCGCCTACCGGCGTGGCGTGCGGCACGATGGGGCCCATGCATCGGGCCTGGCGGCGTACCCACCTCGGCACCGAGTCCGACCGCGCCACGTTCCGGACTCTGCACACCGCCTCGCTCGCCTCTCCGGCACTGCGCGAGGGCCTCACCCAGGAGAGTGCCGAGCGCTCGATCCGCCACCTGCGCACCCTGCTCGGTACGCCGGCCCTGGCGGTCACCGACACAGCCGGGGTGCTGGCGTGGGACGGTGCCGGCGACCACCACGCCCCGCAGGTCGCACAGCTGGTGGACGACACCCTGGAGCGTGGCCACACTCGCAGCTTCGACCGGAGCCGGCTGCGCTGTGAGGAGACCGGGTGCCCGGTGCGGACGGCTGTGGTCACCCCGTTGGTGGTCGAAGAGCGGATCGTCGGCACCCTCCAGGCGTTCGCGCCGTACCCCACCGCAGGTCTGGCCCGCGCCGCCGACGAAGTGGCGAAGTGGGTCTCCGGGCAGCTCGAGCTGGCCGAGCTCGACGCCAGCCGGACGCGGCTGATGGAGGCCGAGGTGCGGGCGCTGCGCGCTCAGATCAGTCCTCACTTCATCTACAACTCTCTCGGCGCGATCGCGAGCTTCGTCCGTACCGACCCCGACCGAGCTCGCGATCTGCTGCTGGAGTTCGCCGACTTCACCCGCTACTCGTTCCGACGGCACGGGGACTACACGACGCTGGCCGAGGAGCTGAAATCGATCGAGCGCTACCTGCTGCTGGAGCAGGCCCGCTTCGGCGACCGGCTCCAGGTGACGCTGAGCATCGCGCCCGAGGTGCTGCCGGTCGCCGTGCCCTTCCTCTGCGTCCAACCCCTCGTCGAGAACGCTGTCCGCCACGGCCTCGAGGCAGCCGAGGGCGCCGGACACATCAGGATCGTGGCCCATGACCGAGGGCAGGAGTGCGTGATCGAGGTCGAGGACAACGGAGCAGGCGAGGACCCGGACGTCGTCCGCCGTGCGCTCTCCGGTGACTCCGCTCTCGACTCGGTGGGCCTCGGCAACGTCGACGCCCGGCTGCGCAACGCTTTCGGTGACGACTACGGGCTGGTCGTCGAGACCGCACCGGGCGCCGGCACCAAGGTGATCGTGCGAGTGCCGAAGTTCGCGCCGGGGGTGCAGGCATGAGCCTCACCGTGCTGGTCATCGACGACGAGCGACCGGCTCTCGACGAGCTCGCCTTCCTCCTGGACGGCGACGACCGGGTCGGCACGGTGCTCACGTCCGACTCAGCCACGGAGGGTCTGCGGATCCTGCGCGAAGCCGAGGTCGACTGCGTCTTCCTGGACATCCAGATGCCCGGACTTACCGGGCTGGAGCTGGCCCAGGTGCTCAGCAGGTTCCGGACCCCGCCCTCGATCGTCTTCGTGACCGCGCACGATGCCCATGCCGTCGACGCGTTCGACCTGCAGGCGGTCGACTACGTGCTGAAGCCGGTGCGCGCCGACCGGCTCGCCGAGGCGGTACGCCGGGTGGTCGAGGGTGGCGACCGGGCCAGCGGGCCCTCGCTCGACAGCCAGGTGCCGGTCGAGCGCGGTGGCGTGACGCGGTTCCTCGATCGCGCGGACATCACCCACGTCGAGGCGCAGGGCGACTACGCGCGTCTGCACGTGCCTGGCGACTCCCACCTGCTCCGGACTCCCCTCTCCACGCTCGAAGAGGAGTGGAGGCCGGACGGCTTCGTCCGGATCCACCGCTCCCTGTTGGTCTCGCTCGCCCACATCCGGGAGGTCCGGATGGACTCTGGTCGGTGCACGGTGGTGGTCGGTGAGATCGAGCTCGCGGTGAGCCGGCGGCACACTCGCGAGCTGCGGGAGCTGCTGGTCAAGCGAGCGACCCCTGATGGCTGAGGACCCGCCTCCTCAACGGGTCCGGGTCACCGGCCCGCCACGCCGGCGCGCGCCCCAGACCCGCACGAGTGACATCGACGAGCAGACCCAGCTCGGCGGCGTCTATCTCGGCTCGCTGCTGCGCGAGCAGCTGACGCTGGCGCTGCGGATCATCGCCCTGCTGGTGCTGGGGGTCGGCTCGATGCCCCTGCTGTTCCACCTCGCGCCTGGCCTCGCCGATGTCCACCTGGTCGGACTGCCGCTCGCGTGGCTGCTGCTCGGAGTCGTCGTCTATCCGGTGCTGCTCGCGCTCGGCTGGCGCTACGTCGTCCGCGCCGAACGCAACGAGCGCGACTTCGCCGAGCTGCTGTCGGAGCTGGACCGGTGAGCGGCGCCCCGGGAGTCGTCGCCGTCGTGCTGGTGACCGTCGCGACGCTGCTGATCGGCACCTGGGGTCTGAAGTTCTCCCGCACCACGAGCGACTTCTTCGTCGCCTCACGCACGGTCCGCCCTGGGCTGAACGCGTCGGCCATCGGCGGCGAGTACCTCTCCGCCGCCAGCTTCCTGGGCGTCGCCGGGCTGGTGCTGACCTTTGGCGCCGACATGCTCTGGTACCCGATCGGCTGGACCGCCGGCTACCTCCTCCTGCTCGTCCTGGTGGCCGCTCCGCTGCGGCGCTCCGGCGCCTACACGCTGCCCGACTTCGCCGAGGCCCGGCTCGACTCGCGCGGTGTCCGGGGCGTCTGCTCGCTGCTGGTCGTCGCGATCGGCTGGCTCTACCTGCTGCCGCAGTTCCAGGGGGCGGGCATCACCCTGGCCGCGGCCATCGAGGCGCCCAGCTGGGTCGGGCCGGTGATCGTGAGCGCGGTCGTGCTCGCCAACGTCACCTCGGGCGGTATGCGCAGCATCACCTTCGTGCAGGCCTTCCAGTACTGGCTCAAGCTCACCGCTCTTCTGCTGCCCGCTGCGGTGCTGCTCATCGTCTGGGCCGACGACGGGTCACCCGGCTCTCGGATGCCCGCTGGCGACTGGTCGCTGCCGCTCGCGTCCGGCGGCGGGCCCGGCCTCTACACGACGTACTCGCTGATCATCGCGACGTTCCTCGGCACTATGGGTCTGCCGCACGTCGTGGTCCGGTTCTACACCAACCCCGACGGTCGGGCGGCCCGCCGGACGACCCTGGTCGTCCTCGGCCTGCTCGGACTCTTCTACCTGCTGCCGCCTGTCTACGGTGCGCTGGGTCGCGTGTACGCCGCCGAGCTGGCCACCAGCGGCCGGTCCGACGTGTTGGTGCTCGAGCTACCCCGGCTGATGGTGGCGGGGGCGGGCGGCGAGGTGCTGGCCGGCCTGGTCACCGCTGGCGCGTTTGCAGCGTTCCTGTCCACGTCGTCCGGGCTGGTGATCGCGGTGGCGGGCGTTCTCAGCCAGGACGTCACCGGTCGCACCTGGTCGGGCCGCCGGCTCGGTGGTGTGGCGGCGTTCCGGGTGGGCGCGGTCGTAGCCGTGTCCGTCCCTCTGCTCATCGCCCTGAGCCTGCCCAACATCGGTGTCGCGCGCGCGGTAGGCCTCGCCTTCGCGGTGGCTGCATCGACGTTCTGCCCGCTGCTGGTGCTCGGCATCTGGTGGCGCGGCCTCACCGACGTGGGCGCGATCGCCGGCATAGCGGCCGGCGGGCTCGGGTCCGGCTCCGCGGTCGTCTGGGTGCTCGCCGACGGAACGGCCTCCGGCTGGGTCGGCGCACTGCTCTCCCAGCCCGCCGCGTGGTCGGTGCCGCTTGCGTTCGCGGTGATGATCGGCGTCTCCAGGGCCACCCTCGGACGGGTGCCCGCGCACACTCGGCGGTTCATGGTCCGCCTGCACACGCCCGAGGTGCTCGAGCTCGACCGAGGCTGAACGACGACGAGCGGGCCTCACGTCCCGACGGCTAGCCGATAGCCCCGCTTCACCAAGGTCTGCACGATCCGGGTGCCTCATGCGCCTCGACCCCAGCAACGTGTGGCCGGCTAGTTCGAAGGAGATGGCCGGAGGAGCGCGCCGGCAGCTCGGTCTCCAGCTGCTTGACCATGGCGTCCAGGCGCGAGCGCTCCGTAGTGGGACCTACCGTTCGTCGCGCCAGGCCGACCGCTCACCGACGGTTGCTCACCGCCCGACGCACAGCCGTGACTGAGTGCTGACGTGGGGTACCGGGTTCCCTAGCGTGACCGTGATCACAAGCCCTGACCCCAGAAAGAAGGTGGCTCGGTGACCGACGCACCCGATGACATGGCGGCCCGCCATGACCCGGTCTACGACGAGATGCACGCTTCTCCGGAGTTCGTCGAGCTGCGCAGGCGTTACCGCAGCTTCGTGTTCCCGGCGACCGTGGCATTCCTGACCTGGTACCTGCTCTACGTCGTGCTCTCCAACTGGGCTCCCGACTTCATGGGCCACCAGCTGTTCGGCAACATCAACGTGGCCCTGGTCTTCGGGTTGCTGCAGTTCGTGACCACCTTCGCTCTCGCGTACGCCTACAGCCAGTACGCGAACAAGAGGCTGGACCCGCTGGCGGCCGAGCTGCTGTCCGGATACGAGAAGGGAAAGAGGGCCTGACATGGACCACGCAGTCCTCACTTCCGTCCTGTTCCTGGCCGTCGTCGCACTGACCGTCGGCATCACCTTCTGGGCCAGCCGCCAGACCTCCGGCACCAACGACTTCTATGCCGGGGGCCGGTCGTTCTCCGGCGTACAGAACGGCCTCGCCATCAGCGGGGACTACATGTCGGCCGCCTCGTTCCTCGGTATCTCGGGCGCCATCGCACTCTCCGGCTACGACGGCTTCCTCTACTCCATCGGCTTCCTGGTCGCCTGGTTGGTGGCGCTGCTCCTGGTTGCTGAGGTGCTCCGCAACTCGGGCCGCTACACGATGGCCGACCAGCTCGCCTTCCGGATGCGGCAGACGCCGGTGCGGATGGCTGCAGCCACCTCGACGGTGGTCGTCTCGATCTTCTACCTGCTCGCGCAGATGGTGGGCGCGGGTGCGCTCGTCACCCTCCTGCTCGACATCGACCCCGACAACCAGACCGTCAAGAACCTCGTCATCCTGGCCGTCGGCGCGCTGATGATCTTCTACGTCACGGTTGGCGGCATGAAGGGCACCACCTGGGTGCAGATCGTCAAGGCAGTGCTGCTGATGACCGGTTCGGCGCTGATCGTCGTACTGGTGCTCATCAAGTTCGACTTCAACATCTCCGAGATGCTCGGCACCGCCCAGAACACGACGGGCAAGGAAGGCTTCCTCGAGCCAGGTCTCAAGTACGGCGTCTCCACCACCAGCAAGATCGACTTCCTGAGCCTCGGCATTGCGCTCGTGCTGGGTACCGCCGGACTGCCGCACATCCTGGTCCGGTTCTACACAGTGCCGACATCGCGCGACGCGCGGAAGTCGGTGCTGTGGGCGATCACGCTGATCGGCATCTTCTACCTGTTCACGCTGGTGCTCGGCTTCGGTGCCGCGGCTCTGCTGAAGGGTGACCAGGCCCAGCAGGTCGCGGACTCCGGCGGAAACCTCGCCTCACCACTGCTCGCCGAAGAAGTCGGCGGTGGTGTCGGCTCCACAGGTGGCGCCATCCTGCTGGCCCTGATCGCGGCGGTCGCGTTCGCGACCATCCTGGCCGTGGTGGCGGGTCTGACCCTGACGTCCTCCACGTCCGTGGCGCACGACATCTACAACAGCGTGATCAAGAAGGGCAAGGCCACCGAGGCGCAGGAGATCCGGATGACCCGGTTCGCTGCTGCCGCGATCGGCGGCACCGCGATCCTGCTGGCCATCCCAGCGCAGAAGCTCAACATCGCCTTCCTGGTGGCGTTGGCCTTCGCGGTAGCGGCGTCGGCGAACCTGCCGGCGATCGTCTACAACATGTACTGGCGCCGATTCAACACGCGCGGCACCATCTGGAGCATCTACGGCGGCCTGATCAGCTCGGTCGGCCTGGTGATCTTCTCGCCGGTCGTGTCGGGCAAGGGTGAGGACCCCACGGGCAAGAACCTGTCGCTGCTGCCCACCAGCATCGACATCTCGTGGTTCCCACTCGAGAACCCAGGCATCGTCTCGATCCCGCTCGCCTTCTTCCTGGGCTGGCTCGGGACCGTCACGTCGAGAGAGATCACGGCCGAGGAGCGCTACACCGAGCTCGAGGTACGTGCCCTCACCGGCGGCGGAGCGGAGAAGATGACCGAGCACTGAAACTCCCGCTGCCCCCGCTTCGGCGCACTCGCGGGGTCAGCCGGCCACCAAGCTCGGGGGGTCTGGTCGTGTGCCTGAGGTCGGTCCATGGGTCGATGTCAGGCACACGACCCTCCCGCTCATGGAGCCGGAGTTCTAGTGTGACAAGTGCCGAGCCATCGACAACCGAACGAACGAATACGGGAGCAGCGTCGTGAGTGAAGAGCCCAACGAGGGCGGGACCCTGTCGAACTTGCTCAAGGAAGACCGGCGGTTCGAGCCGCCGGCCGACTTGGCGGAGCACGCGAACCTCAAGGAGGAGGCGTACGCCCGTGCCGACGCCGACCACGAGGCCTTCTGGGCCGAGCAGGCCGAGCGGCTGAGCTGGGACAAGAAGTGGGACCGGGTCCTCGACTGGGACAACCCGCCGTTCGCGAAGTGGTTCGTGGGCGGCACCATCAACGCGGCGTACAACTGCGTCGACCGGCACGTCGAGGCCGGCAAGGGCGACCAGGTGGCACTGCACTGGGTCGGTGAGCCGGAGGGCGACACCCGGGACATCACCTACGCCCAGCTCAAGGACGAGGTCTCCCAGGCCGCCAACGCGTTGACCGACCTGGGCGTCGAGGCGGGCGACCGCGTCGCGATCTACATGCCGATGATTCCCGAGGCGATCGTGGCGATGCTGGCCTGCGCACGGATCGGCGCCCCCCACACGGTGGTCTTCGGGGGCTTCTCCTCCGACGCGCTGGCGTCGCGGCTCTCCGACTGCGAGGCCAAGGTCGTGATCACCTCCGACGGCGGCTACCGGCGCGGCGCCCCTTCGGCGCTCAAGCCAGCCGTCGACGAGGCGCGCACCAAGACCTCCGTCGTCGAGAAGGTGCTCGTCGTACGCCGCACGGGTCAGGAGGTCGAGTGGGACGACGAGGTGGACGTGTGGTGGCACGACGTCGTCGGCGGTGCCTCGACCGAGCACCAGTGCGAGTTCTTCGACGCCGAGCACCCCCTCTACGTCATGTACACCTCCGGTACCACCGGCAAGCCGAAGGGCATCCTGCACACGACCGGGGGTTATCTGACCGGCTCGGCGTACACGCATTGGGCGGTCTTCGACCTCAAGCCGGAGACCGACGTCTACTGGTGCACCGCTGACATCGGCTGGGTGACCGGCCACAGCTACATCGTCTACGGCCCCCTCGCCAACGGCGTGACCCAGGTGCTCTACGAGGGCACGCCCGACAGCCCCGAGCGCGGTCGCTGGTGGAAGATCATCCAGGACTACAAGGTCTCGATCTTCTACACCGCACCCACCGCGATCCGGTCGTTCATGAAGCAGGGCAAGGAGATCCCCGACACGTTCGACCTGTCCTCGCTGCGGCTGCTCGGCTCGGTCGGTGAACCCATCAACCCGGAGGCATACGTCTGGTACCGCAAGGTGATCGGTGGCGACCGCACCCCCGTCGTCGACACCTGGTGGCAGACAGAGACCGGCATGATCATGATCAGCCCGCTGCCGGGAGTCACGCACGGGAAGCCTGGCTCGGCGATGATCCCCATCCCCGGCGTCGGTGCCGACGTGGTGACCGAGGAGGGCGAGTCGGTGCCCGACGGCTCAGGCGGCTACCTGGTGCTGACCAAGCCGTGGCCGGCGATGCTGCGCACCATCTGGGGCGACGACGAACGGTTCATCGACACCTACTGGTCCAGGTACCCAGCATCGAAGGTGGGCGGCCAGGGCTACTACTTCGCCGGCGACGGCGCCAAGAAGGACACCGACGGTGACCTCTGGGTGCTGGGTCGGGTCGACGACGTCATGAACATCTCCGGACACCGTCTCTCCACCACCGAGATCGAGTCCGCGCTGGTCTCCCACCCCAAGGTGGCTGAGGCGGCCGTTGTCGGTGCCAAGGACGAGGACACCGGCCAGGCAGTCTGTGCCTTCGTGATCCTGCGGGACGAGGCGGGAGACGGCGGCAAAGACATCGTCGAGGAGCTCCGCAACCACGTGCGCAAGGAGATCGGCGCCATCGCCAAACCACGTCAGATCATGATCGTGGCCGAGCTGCCCAAGACCCGGTCGGGCAAGATCATGCGGCGCCTGCTCAAGGATGTCGCCGAACACCGCGAGATCGGCGACGTGACCACCTTGGCCGACTCCTCGGTGATGCAGCTGATCGAGCAGGGCATCGACTCCGGCAAGGGCGAGGACTGACGCCCGCGCAGCCAGCTACGGCGTGGTGTGGAAGCGGTCGCGATGACCGAGGATCAGCGCCCCTGCGACGGCCGAGATCAGCGACCCGGCCAGCACGGCGGTCTTTGCTGCATCCCGCAGGTCACCGGTGAAGGAGAGGTCGGCGACCAGCAGTGAGACCGTGAAGCCGATCCCGGCGAGCACGGCCACACCGACCACCTCGCGGTAGCCCAGGTCGTCACCGAGATCCGCGCGGGTGAACCGGGTCAACAGCCAGACGCCCCCGAAGACACCGATCGGCTTGCCGACCACCAGGCCGAGCACCACGCCCAGCACAACCGGGTCGCGCACCAGGTCGGCTCCACCCGAGATCACCACGCCCGCAGACATCAGCGCGAAGAAGGGCACGGCGACACCCGACGACAACGGCGAGATCCGGTGCTCCAGCCGCTCTGCGGGGCTCCTGTCCTCGTCCGGGTCCGGCCGCACCCGCATCAGCAAGCCGATGGCCACGCCGGCAATGGTCGCGTGGATCCCGCTCTCATGCACCAGCCACCAGATCGCAATGGCCAGGGGCAGGTACAGGAACAGCGAGCGCACCCGGAGCCGCTGCAGCACCCACCACAACGCCAGCCCCACCAGGGCCAGGGACAACGATGTGAGATGCAGGGTCTCGGTGTAGAAGACGGCGATGATCACGATCACGATCAGGTCGTCGACGACGGCCATCGTGAGGAGGAAGGCTCGTAGCGAGTTGGGCAGGTTGGACCCGACCACTGCCAGCACCGCCAGGGCGAAGGCGATGTCGGTCGCCGCCGGCACCGCCCAACCTTCCGGATGCCCGTCCGAGGAGAACACGTTGAACGCCAGGAAGACGGCAGCCGGCACGGCGACGCCGCAGATTGCCGCCACCACCGGCACCGCAGCATCCGCGGGCTTGCGCAAGGACCCGACCACGAACTCGCGCTTGAGCTCGAGACCAGCGACGAAGAAGAACACCGTGAGCGCTCCGTCTGCGGCCCAGTGCTCGAGGTCGAGCGGTCCGAGCTGGAAGTGGCGCAACGACTCGTAGGCCTCACTGAATGAGGAGTTCGCCCAGATCAGTGCCACGGCAGCGGCCAGCAGCGCGAGTCCTCCGCCCACCGTCTCCCGACGCAACAGATCGCCGATGAAGGTGTCCTCGCTCGGCGAGAGCTGAGGAAACAGGGTGGTACGAGGCTCTTTCACAAGATCGGGCTCCGGATCGATGAAACGAGGTCAACAAGTTGGCGCCGACCAGGCTTCCCGGCTCACCTGGGGCGACTCTAGCCAAGCAGGGCAACTGGTGTCGGTAAGGTCGCCCCTGAACCGACCGACCAGGACCAGAGCACCATCGAGGACGGACATGACAACCCAGCACGTCAACGCCGACAGCGAACCCACCATCGGGCGCCTGGTCCACGACGCCAGCCGCGACATCTCCGCGCTGCTGTCGAAGGAGATCCAGCTCGCGAAGTCTGAGCTGAAGGTCAGCGTCCGCGCCGGAGGGCTGGGGCTCGCACTCTTCGCCGCTGCTGGCTTCATCGCTGTGCTCGCGGTGATCATGCTGTCGGTGGCGATCGCCTACCTCATCAACTGGAACGGCGACGGCCTCGCTCTCCACTGGGCGTTTCTCTGCGTCTTCGGCTTCTACCTCCTCCTCGCCGGCCTCCTAGGCTTCGTCGGGCTGAAGAAGTTCAAGAAGGTCGGCCCGCCCGAGAAGGCCATCGAGCAGGGTCGCGAGATACCTCGCGCGCTGCGCGGGAAGAGCTAACGCAGAACGGCCGCAGCAGGGCCGGGCCCGGTGACAACGGGCCGCTGCGCAACGAGTCCTCAGCCGGCACAGTCGCCGGTCGAGACCTGCTTCGAGCTGTTCCTGCCGTCCACGCCGCTCGCCGACACCTGTTCGGCGGTGAGTGCGTAACCGGTCTCGTCGTCGGTCACCGATGCGGCGAACACGACACCCACGACGTCGCCGTCGGAGTCGACGATCGGGCCGCCGGAGTTGCCGGGTCGCACGAGACCGCGCACGGAGAAGACCTCGCGGATGACCGTGCCCTGACCGTAGATGTCAGGAGAGCGCAGGCGCTGCTCGGACCGGATCCGGCCGACCTGGACGTCGTAGGGGCCGTCCTGGGGATAGCCGAGGATGGCAACGCCGTCCTTCTCCTTGGCGGCATTGTCGAAGGGGAGGCCCGCGAGACCACCGGTGTCCAGACTCAGCACAGCTATGTCCAGGTCGGGGTTGTAGTAGACGACGACAGCCTGCTCGGTGGTGCCGTCGATCTCGACCTCGGGAGCGTCGACCCCGGCGACGACGTGGGCGTTGGTCATCAGCCGATCCGGTGCGTAGACGAACCCGGTCCCCTCGATACCTCGGCCGCAGTCATTGCTGCCCCGGATCTTCAGCACGTTGGGCTGCGCGCGAACCACGTCGGGGTCGGTCAGCAGCCGTCGCGGTCCGGGCCCGACCTCGACGATCCGCTCGGGTGCGAACGGCTCGAGGTAGCGGGGGAAGAAGCTGGCGCCGACGACGTCGTTGAAGGCCCGGAGCACGTTGCCCGCCGACTGCGGCAGGGCTGCGTTGACCTTGCCCAGCACCGCCGAGTCACGCACCAGTGGAGTCACCTTGTCGATCCGCGACCCCGAGACCGCGACGCCGAGGGCCCAGGCCACCAACAGCACGGCCATCGCGCTCAGCAGCGCGCCGCCGGCGGCGTCGACCGCGCGGACCGGTTGCCAGGTGATCCGTTCGCGCAGTCGGGCCCCGAGCAGCTGCAACCCGGCCTGGCCCAGCGAGGCCGCCAGGATCACGATGAAGAGGGCACCGAGCGAGACCATCAGCGACGGCGAGGCATCTCCCAGCGCAACGGGGGCCAACCAGACACCGAAGAGCCCGCCCAGCAAGAGGCCGGCAGTGGCGAACGCGCCGGTGATGAAGCCCTGCCAGTAACCGGACAAGGCATAGGCAGCCACCAGCACGACCAGCAGCCAGTCGAGGGCGTTCACGTCAGACCCCTTTCCCAGTCAGCACTGGCCCGAAATGCCGTGTTGGGCTTGAACTCCGTGCGCGTGGGGTCACTCTGCAGCATGTAGCTGGGGAGATCATGCAGCGGCGGGTCGTCGAGCGGGGAGGTCCACCCGAGGAAGTCGAAGAGTCGGGAGATGATCCCGGCGGTGAAGCCCCAGAGGATGACGTCCTTGCGGTCACCGATCAGGAAGCCGGGTCCCACCCAGCCACTCGGGTGCTGGACTGCGATCCGATGAGTCTCGTCGATCAGCTCGTCGAGCGGCACCCGGTAGACCGCATGCACTTCGTCGACCGACACGGCCCGCACCGGGCTGGGATCGCGCCACCAGGCCAGCAGCGGTGTGACGGCGAAGTTGCTCGGTGGCAACCACAGCTCCGGAAGCTCGGCGAAGATGTCAACCCCGGAGGGATCGAGCCCGGTCTCTTCCTCGGCCTCGCGCAGAGCGGCCTCGCGCGCGCTCTCACCCTCGTCGAGGGAACCGCCCGGGAACGACACCTGACCAGGGTGGGAGCGCATGTGGTGCGCCCGTTCGGTGAGCAGCAGGTCCGGGCCGTGGTCGCCCTCACCGAACAGCATCAGCACGGCCCCGCGCCGCGGGTCGGAGTCCTCCGGCGGCATGAAGCGCGTGAGCTCGTGCACCGTGATCGAGCGCGCGCCGGCCTCGACGGGTCGAAGCCATCCGGGCAGGTCGGAGTGGGATTCGGTCACAGCTGGATCCCGACGAAGGTGCCGACCAGGTCGACCAGCTCAGCGACGTTCTCGACCACCCCCGACCTGATCGTGACCGTGCCGTCGGCGCGCACGAAGGCGATCATGGGAAGCCCGAACATCGTGGGGAACGGGTCGGCGCCGAGCAGGTCTGCCTGCGGGTCTGCCAGGAGCGGATAGGTCACTCCGGTCTCCCGCACGAGCCCCATCGCCGCCCCGACCTGAGGGTCGGAGTAGTCGACACCGATGACGCCGACCTGGTCGCCGTACTGCTGGTGAAACTCCTGCAGCACCGGCATCTCCTTGCGACAGGGTCCGCACGACACGGCCCAGATGTTCACGACCATCGGTCCTGCCAGAGTGGAGATATCCACCTCCGGGCCACCACCGAAGCACGGCAGCGTGACGGCCGGGAGGTCGTTCGAGCCCGTGCCAGGGCGACACGAGTCGACGCCCGCTTCCCTCTTCTCCTGCCGCAGGGCAGGGGTGTCGACGTCTATCCGGGCCTGACCGGGGAACTCGATGTCCGGCGTCGTGGCGCATCCGGCGAGGACCACAGCAGCCAGCGCGGCCAGGGCCGCGAGGGACGCAGCTCTCATGCGCGCCCCTCGGTCTTCACCAGCTGGGCGGCGTCGTCGGGGTCGGTCGGCCCCTCGCCGTAGGCAGGGCACCACTTGGCCACCGGGCACGCGCCACACGCTGGGTTGCGCGAGTGGCAGATGCGGCGGCCGTGCCAGATCAGGTGATGGCTGAGCATCGTCCAGTCGCGTTTCGAGAAGAGCGCCCCGATCGCGTGCTCGACCTTGACCGGATCGGTCTCCTCGGTCCAGCCGAATCGGCGTGAGAGCCGGCCGAAGTGGGTGTCCACCGTGATGCCCGGGATGCCGAAGGCGTTTCCGAGCACCACGTTGGCGGTCTTGCGTCCCACTCCAGGCAGGGTCACCAGGTCGGCGAGCCTCGGCGGCACCTCGCCGTCATAGCGCTCCACCAGCGCCGCGCTCAGCTTCAGCAATGACTCGGTCTTGGCTCGGAAGAAGCCCAGTGGACCGAGGATGGTCTCCAGATGGGCTCGGTCGGCGGCAGCCAGGGCCGGCGGGTCGGGGTAGGCCGCGAACAGGGTCGGGCGCACCGCGTTGACCCGCTTGTCCGTCGTCTGGGCAGACAGGACGGTGACCACCAACAGCTCGAACGGGTTGGCGAAGTCGAGCTCGCACTTCGCGTCGGGATAGGTATCCGCGAGCATCCGATCGATCTTCCGCGCACGCCGGACCAGGGACGTGTGGGTCTCGGCAGCGGACGCTGGGGCAGGCACTGGATCAGCCTACGGCGCCCTCCCGACGCACACGTTCCGGCGTAGCTCTCCCCGCGGCAGTATCCCTAGCTGGGGGCTTGCGGCCGAGCCCCAGAGTTCGTCAACCCTCACCAGCCGTCATTGCGGCAACACCGTCGTCGTTCCTCGATAGCGAGAAGGAGGGTCGTGATTACGTGTGACCTGGACCACTGGATAGGATCGCCGCTGACGTCATCCCCTAGGAGGATCCGTGGACACCGACGTACTCCGCCAGGCACCGCTGTTCAGTGCGCTCGACGACGAGGCGGCGACGGCACTGCGCGCGTCCATGTCCGAGAGCAGGGTCCGCCGCGGTGACGTGCTCTTCCACGAAGGCGACTCCGGCGACAAGCTCTACATCGTGCTCGACGGCAAGGTGAAGCTCGGCCGCACCTCCTCGGACGGGCGGGAAAACCTTCTCGCGATCCTCGGCCCCGGCCAGATGTTCGGCGAGCTGTCGCTCTTCGATCCCGGACCCCGCTCGGCGACCGTCACCGCGGTCACCGACTCGAGCTTCGCGTCGCTCTCCCACGAGGACCTGCTGCGCTGGCTCGAGGGACGCCCGATGGTGGCCCGCGGACTCCTGGCCCAGCTAGCGGGTCGCCTGCGCCGGGCCAACGACGTGGTGGCCGACCTCGTCTTCTCCGACGTGCCCGGCCGGGTGGCCAAGGCCTTGCTCGACCTGGCCGACCGCTTCGGCCGAACGGCGGACGACGGCGTTCACGTGCACCACGACCTCACGCAGGAGGAGCTGGCCCAGCTGGTCGGCGCTTCGCGGGAGACCGTCAACAAGGCGCTCGCCGACTTCGCGGCGCGTGGCTGGCTGCGCCTTGAGCCGCGCTCGGTCGTCCTGATGGACGTCGAGCGGCTCGCCCGCCGCGCCCGCTGACGGCTCAGGCGAAGGCGAAGTAGCGCAACCAGAAGTAGCCCCACGCGATCGCGATCGTCACGAACGTCACCACCAGGCCGTACTTGGTGAAGTGCCAGAACGAGATCTTGTGGCCGTTGCGTGCCGCGATGCCGATGACGACGACGTTCGCGCTGGCCCCTACCGCCGTTGCGTTGCCGCCGAGGTCGGCACCGAGCGCAAGAGCCCACCACAAGGCGTTGGCCTGGTCGGAGCCTCCGCCAGCGTTCACCAGGTCGTTGACGATCGGGGCCATGGTGGCCACGTAAGGGATGTTGTCGACGATCCCGGACAGTGCTGCCGACCCCCAGATCAACCCGGTGCCGGCCAGGAAGTACTGGTCGCCGACCGAGTCGACGAGGAAGGTCCCGATGTCGGCCATCACGCCGACCTCCACCAGGGCGCCGACCATGATGAACAACCCCATGAAGAAGACGAGGGTCGGCCATTCGACGTCCTCGAGGAATTCCTCCGACTCGAGCCGCGACACCGCTACCAGGGCTCCCGCGCCCATCATCGCCACGATCGACGGCTCGAGATGGAGCGCGTCATGTCCGATGAACCCGGCCATCACCAGCGCGAGCACGACGCCACACTTGATCAGCAGCCCCTTGTCCCTGATCATCTCTCGCTCGTCGAGCTCCATCACGCCGGCAACTCGCTCGGCGTCGTACTGGAGGGCTGAGCGAAACATGATGCGGCACATGAGCACGAAGACCGCGAGCAGCACCACGACCACCGGCGCCAGGTTGATCAGGAAGTCGTTGAACGTGAGCCCGGACTTGCTGGCGATGATGATGTTCGGCGGATCACCGATCAGCGTCGCCGTGCCACCGATGTTGGAGGCCATCACCTCGGCGAGGAGGAACGGGATCGGGGGCACTCCCAGCCGGTCACAGACGAGCAGGGTCACCGGAGCGATCAGCAGCACCGTGGTGACGTTGTCCAGCAGGGCCGAGGCGATCGCGGTGATCAGGATGAGCATCACCATGATGGCGAACGGCCTGCCGCGAGCCCGTTTGGCCGACCAGATCGCGAGGTACTCGAAGACGCCGGTCTGCTTGATCACACTGACGATGATCATCATCCCGAGCAGGAGGAAGATGACGTTCCAGTCGACGCCCGTCTCCTCGCTGAAGAACGCGGTGTGCGCGTCGACCACACCCAGGACCACCATCGCGGCGGCGCCGAGCAGGGCTGCCGCAACACGATGGATCCGCTCGGTGGCGATGAGGACGTACGCCGCGGCGAACGCCGCGATCACTAGCCAGGTGGTCACCGAACGGGTCCCTGCGCCAACAGGTGTGCGAGCAGGTCGGTCAAGCGGATCGCCCCCAGCAACCTCGCCTCGTCGACGACTGCCACCAGCGGGCTGTGCATGCTGGCCATCACCGCCGCGACCTCGATCGCAGTGGCGTCCGCCGCAACGACCGGTAGGTCGAGCATGTCCTTGCGCTTCGGCAACAGGTCGCGCACCGGGCGGCTTGACAGCTTGGAGCACAGCTCGTCTGCCGACTTCTCGTCGTAGGCCCGGGCCAGCGCCGGATCTTCCTGCACATAGGTAGGCACCACGAAGCGCAGCACCTGGGTGCCGGGCAGCACGGTGTAGGGCAGGCCGTCGTCGTCGAGGACGATCAGGCCGGGGAGCCGATCTTCAGCCAGCGTGCGCGCGGCGTCCAGCGCATCCGAGTCGAGGCCCACGGTCGGGAACGGCTTTGCGAGATCTCGTGCCAGCATCCGGACCTCCACGTGTCACGGTCAAGTACGGCGTTCAGGCTAGCCCGCGTTGTCACAGGGCGCCGCGCAGGGGTGCGGAGCTTCATGGTCGGGCCGCGAGGTAGGCGAGCTGGGCACGCACCGACAGCTCGGCCGCGCCCCAGAGCACCGGGTCAACGTCCTGGTAGACCAGCTCGACCACGCGTCGCGGGAGCTCATCGGCAGCGATGCCCTCGGGGTGCGGAGCGTTTCCCAGTGAGACCACGGCGGCCTCCACCTGCTCGAGCCGCTCCTTGCGGTGGGCGATGTAGAAGTCGAGGCTGGCGAGCGCGTCGTCGATCACCGGACCGTGGCCCGGCCAGATCGACCGCACCTCGTGGGTCGCTGCCAGGGCATGCAGCCGGTCGAGCGAGTCGAGGTAGGCACCGAGCTGGCCGTCCGGATGGGCGACCACGGTCGTGCCGCGGCCCAGCACAGTGTCACCGGTCAGCACGGCACCCTCGGCCGGCAACAGGAACGACAGAGAGTCCGCGGTGTGGCCCGGCGTCCCGACGACCCGTACCTCAAGCCCGTCGACATCGACCACGTCACCATCACCCAAGCCTTCCGAGCCGAGGCGGTACGCCGGGTCCAGGGCGCGCACCCCGCAGCCCACCGACTCGGCGAACTCGCGCGCTGCCTCGGAGTGGTCGAAGTGGTGATGGGTCAGCAGCACGACCGCGACGTCACCGGCTGCTTCGCCGACCGCGGCGAGGTGCGATTCGATGGACGGCCCGGGGTCGATCACCACGGACCTCCGCGCTCCCGGCTCGCGGAGCACCCAGGTGTTGGTGCCGTCCAGCGTCATCAGGTTCGGATTGGGCGCCAGCACGCACTCGGCGCGCTCACCGAAGGACCCTCCCGCCCAGGTGTTCACCCGGCTCGGCGCGCTGCCACCAGGGCCCGCATCCGGTCCGGCATCGAGAGCGTGAACCCGTCGTCAGCCGCTTCCACGCATGGTGTGAACATCTCGACCGACCGCCCCTCGGCCGCAGCGAGGACGTCTGCCGGGCCGGCGTACTCGCCGATCTCCAGGCAGGTGAGGTACGTCGGCGGCAGCATCAGGACCTCGCCAGCGTCGGCCCCCGAGGCCGCCGCGTGAGCCGCGAGCCAGGTCACCTCGGAGGACTCGCTCGAGACGTCGCGGGTCAGCTGCCCCTCCGGGAGCAGCGCGACGAAGAACCAGGTGCGATAGCGCTTCGGCTCGAAGACCGGTGTCAGCCAGCCGTCCCAGGTGCCGAGCAGGTCGGTGCGCAGCACCAGACCACGGCGGTTCAGGAAGTCGGTCATCGACACCTCGCGCGATTCCAGAGCGACTCGGTCGATCTCCCACTCCTCGCCGGTGGTGTCCGCGACGACCTCGTCGGCCGAGGGCCCGGCCAGCAGCACACCGGACTCCTCGAACGTCTCGCGCACCGCTGCACACACCAGTGCCCGCGCCATGTTCTCGTCGACGCCGAGCCGGGCCGCCCACTGCTCAGCGGTCGGTCCAGCCCAGGCAACCTCAGCATCGAAGTCTCGCCGATCGACGCCGCCGCCGGGGAAGACGCACATGCCGCCGGCGAACTCCATCGAGACCTGCCGGCGCAGCAGGTACACCTCAGGCCCGGCCGGACCGGGTCGGAGCAGCACCACGGTCGCTGCGTTGCGTGGTTCGGCTGGTTCGCGGGTGCCATCTTCGTACTCCCTGGCCAGCTCGACCAGCCGCTGCGGCAGGGCTACCGGGGGGAGCGGGATCTTCACGAAACCTCGACGAGCAGCTCGACCTCGACGGGCGCATCTAGCGGCAGCGCAGAGACACCGACGGCCGAACGTGCGTGCACCCCAGCGTCGCCGAAGACCTTGCCGAGCAGCTCGGACACCCCGTTGGCGACCCCCGGTTGGCCGGTGAAGTCGGGGGTCGAGGCCACGAAGACGACTACCTTCACGACCCTCACGACCGCCGACAGGTCCCCGACAACGGACTTCACCGCGGCCAGGGCGTTCAGCGCACATTGCTGCGCACACGCGACGGCCTCCTCGGCGGTGACGTCGTCGCCGACCTTTCCGGTGAGCATCAGCTCTCCGGAGCGCATCGGCAGCTGGCCTGAGGTGAAGACCTGGTTGCCGCTGCGCACCGCCGGCACGTACGCCGCTACCGGCGCGGCGACCTCGGGCACCGTCAGCCCCAGCTCGGCCAGGCGCGCTTCCGCCGTGCTCATGACTCGAGCGGCCGCTTGAAGTAGCCGACGAGGTTTTCGGGGTTCATGCCAGGGGCAACTTGGACCAGCTCCCAACCTTCGGCGCCGAAGTTGTCGAGGATCTGCTTGGCCGCGTGCGTGAGGATCGGCGCGGTGAGGTACTCCCACTTGGTCATGAGCGGCACCCTACTGCTCGGTGCTGCCCCGTCCGCCGTCGCCGACCGGCGACGGCTCCTTGCCGAGCCGGCTGTGCCCACGGCCGTACGCGAAGTAGACGGCGACGCCGATGGCCATCCAGATGCCGAAGCGTTCCCAGGTCTCGCCGGTGAGGTTGAGCATCAGGTACAGGCACATCAGCACCGACAGAGCAGCGACCAGCGAGACCAGCGGCGTCCGAAACGAGCGCGGGAGATCGGGCCTGGTGCGTCGGAGCACCACCACGGCGATGCTGACCAGAATGAACGCGAAGAGCGTGCCGATGTTCACCAGGTTCGCGAGCGTCTGCAGGTCGACGAATCCCGCGATCGCTGCGATCGCCACCCCCGCGATCAGGGTGATCCGGTGCGGCGTCCCGTACGTCGGGTGCACCCGCGCCAGCGCTCGAGGAAGCAGTCCATCGCGAGCCATGGCGAACGCGACACGGCTCTGACCGAGCATCAGGATCATCGCGACCACCACGAGTCCGATGCAGGCTCCGACCGAGATCAGGTCACCCATCCAGCTCACCCCGGCCGCATCGAAGGCCGTGGCCAGCGGGGCCTGGTCCTCTGGATCGATGTCCCGGTAGCTCTGGACGCCGGTGACGACCAGGCTGACGGCCGCGTAGAGAACCGTCACTATTGCCAGCGATCCAAGGATCCCGATCGGCACGTCGCGCTGCGGATTCTTGGCTTCCTCCGCCGTGGTCGCCACGATGTCGAATCCGATGAAGGCGAAGAAGACGACGGCCGCCCCGGAGATGACCCCGGCGATGCCGAACATCGCGGGCTCGTAGCCGAGGAGGCTGGTGATCAACGGGAGATCGCGGAAGCCCCCACTCGAGGCGTCGACGGGCTGAGACTCCGGGATGAACGGGATCCAGTTAGCGGTGTCGACCAGGGTGATGCCCACGACGATCACGACGGCAACCACGACCACCTTGATGGCCACGACCACCTGGTTGAAGCGGCTGGAGAGCTTCGTGCCGCGGATCAGCATCCACATCACCAGGAGCGAGCACACGATGGCTGGCAGGTCGACGAACCCGTCGGCCGCCGACGAGATCTGGGTCGGGAGGGTGATCCCTACGCCGTCGAGCACCTCCTGCAGGTAGCCGGAGAAGCTCGAGGCCAACGCCGCCGACCCGATCGTGAACTCCAGCACCAGGTCCCAGCCGATGATCCAGGCAACCAGCTCGCCCAAGGTGGCGTAGCTGAAGGTGTAGGCGCTGCCGGCCACCGGCACCGTCGAGGCGAACTCCGCGTAGCACAGCCCGGCGAGGCCGCAAGCGACCGCCGCGATCGTGAAGCTGAGCGCGAGCGCCGGACCTGAGTTCGACGCCGCCACGGTGCCCGTCAGCACGAAGATCCCGGCTCCGATGATCACGCCGACCCCGAAGACCGTCAGGTCGAGCGCACCTAGGTCCTTGCGCAGCTTGGTGTCGGGGTCGTCGGTGTCGCGGATCGACTGCTCGATGGACTTGGTGAGAAACAAGCTCCTGGCCATCGCAGCTGGTACCCAGTTCCGCTACCGGCGAGACGTTCCTCCGCGGCCGACGGCGTACCTCACGTGAGTTGCATACGCCGACTGGTGGACCGACAGCGGTTCCAGAGCCAGATCGTGGACGAAGCCCTCGAAGAGGGCCTTGCCGGCGCCGAGCACCACGGGCGCGGTCGAGATCGCCAGCTCGTCCACGACGCCTGCGGCGAGCCCCTGCCGGATCACGTCCGCTCCGCCACCGATGGCGATGTCCCGGCCGCCAGCAACCTCACGGGCACAGTCCAGCGCGTGGTCGAAGCCATTGACGAAGTGGAACCCCGACTCGGGGTCAGGCTGGTCCTCGATCCGGTGCGTGAGCACGATCAGCTGGCCAGGGAACGGATTGGCGCCGCCCCAGGCGCCCGCGGCGTCGTACATCCGGCGACCGACGATCCCCGAGCCCAGGTTGCTGGTCAGGCCCTCGTAGAAGGCCTTGTCCTGACCCGACATGCCGTTGCCATCATGCTCGCCGCCGTAGGTCCAGGGACCGCCCATCACCCAGTAGTGCAGGCGCTCGCCGCCGACCCCCAGTCCGCGGGCCGGCCCGTCATCCGGACCTGTGACATAGCCGTCGATCGAGATGGTGATGCTGGCGATGACCTTGCCCATGGTGTCCTCCTGAGGTGACGGTATGCCTGTATCGACACCGATGAACACCCCGACTCAACGGACCGATGCGGCCAGCCAATCCTCGAAGGTCTGCTTCCCGCGCGGACCGTCCGTCGTCGGCAGCAACCCTCCCGACCTCAGCTGCTGGGACGCACCAGGCAGCCACACCGGCAGCACCCGACGGCCGAGGCCGCGAGCCTTCGACACCTGCCTCGCCAGGTCGACCATCTGGCGCGGTTCGGGCCCGGCCAGATCGGGCACCCTGCCCGCCGGTCCCGCCTCGGCGAGGTCGACCAGCGCCGCCGCGACCTCGACCGCCGCGATCGGCTGGCTGAGCATGCTGGGCACCAACGAGAAAGGCCCGATCCGCGCGAACTGCAATGCCTGCTCGGCAAACTCGTGGAGCTGGGTGGCCCGCAGGATGCTCCACGGCATGCCGCCTTCGAAGATCAACCGCTCCTGCAGGAGCTTGCCCTGGTAGTAGCCGAGCGGTACGTCGTCGATGCCGACGATCGAGACGGCGATGTGATGACCGACGCTGGCCTCGTGCTCGGCTGCCAGCAGGCGCTGGGTCACCGCACCGAAGAAGGCCTCGGCGTCGGCTCGCTTCTGGGCCGGCGAGTTGCTTGCGTCGATCACAGCGTCGACGCCGGCGAGCCGATCAGCCAGGCCCTCACCTGTGGTGAGGTCGACCCCTTCACCTCGGGCCAGCGCGACGACCTCGTGCCCGCGGTCGCGGGCAACCTCCACGACGTGGCGGCCCAGGACGCCGGTGCCACCGGCGGTCGCGATCCTCACGTCGACGTCTCTCGGGTGCGTGCGGCCGCGATCAGCACGAAGACCGCGAGCAGCAGGGTGACCGCCAGCGAAAGCGTCTGGCCCACGGCATCGATCGTCTTCAGCTCGTGCGCGTGCGCCAGGTGATAGGCGAGGTGGGGTGTGCTGAACGCCGTCCATGCCGCCGCGGTCACGATGGTCACGTGGCGCTCGCGCCACCACAACGCCAAGACTCCCGCGGTGGCGAGCGCGAGGTAGAACGCGCCGACGTCGCGCACGAGGTGCTCGTTGAAGGGGCCGTCGATGCTGACCCAGGTGCGGTTCAGCCCCGGGAAGCTGTCGTAGAACGACCGTGGCGACAGCGTCGCCCAGCTGCCGACGTAGACCGCGGACGCGGTGAGGACCGCTAGCGCAGCGGCTTGCGCTCTGGTCACCCTGCCGACTCTGCCACCACTTGGTTTCGAGTGTCGGTGATCTCAGCCACACTGGCTCCATGGCGTACGACGAGGAGCTGGCGAACCGGACCCGTGAGCTGGTGGGTCAGCACGGGGCGGCCGACGAGAAGCAGATGTTCGGCGGGCTGGCGTTCCTGCTCGGGGGCCACATGGCCGTCTGCGTCAGCCACGACGGCGGACTCCTGGTGCGCACCGACGGCACCGACGTCGCCCTGCTGCTCGACGACCACGTCGAGCCGATGGTGATGGGCGGCCGGGAGTCGAGGACCTGGCTGCGCATCGCGCCCGACGGCGTACGGACGGAGCGCCAGCTCGAGGCCTGGGTGAACCGCGGTGTGGCCACCGCCCGCTCCCTCCCGCCCAAGGGTTGAGAAGCGGCCAGCGCTCCCCACCAGGCTCTATCCAAAAGTGTGCGGACGGCCCTCAGATCAGTCTGGGTTCGGTCTTCTCCTGGACGTCGTCCTCAGTGACGCCGGGGGCGAGCTCGACCAGCGTCAGGCCGGCGGGGGTGATGTCGATGACGCAGAGGTCGGTGATGATCCGTTGGACCACGCCACGACCGGTGTAGGGCAGTGAGCACTCGTTGACGATCTTGTAGGAACCATCGCGGGCCACGTGCTCCATCAGCACGATCACCCGCTTGGCGCCGTGCACCAGGTCCATCGCCCCACCCATGCCCTTGACCATCTTGCCGGGGATCATCCAGTTGGCGATGTCACCGGAGGCCGAGACCTGCATCGCGCCGAGGATCGCGGCGTCGATCTTGCCGCCGCGGATCATCCCGAACGACGTGGCGGAGTCGAAGAACGACGCCCCGCGCCGCAGGGTGACGGTTTCCTTGCCGGCGTTGATCAGATCCGGGTCCTCGTCCCCTTCGTAGGGGTAGGCGCCGACGCCCAAGATGCCGTTCTCCGACTGGAGCACCAGCTCGACGTCGTCGGCAACGTAGTTGGGCACCAGCGTCGGCAGCCCGATCCCGAGGTTCACGTACGACCCATCGACCAGCTCCGAGGCCGCCCGTGCCGCCATCTCCTCACGCGACCAGCTCATCGCTGTGCCTCCTCGCCCGACTCGAGCTTGGGGCGCACCGTCCGCTTCTCGATCCGCTTGTCGGCGGCCTGCTCCGGGGTCAGCGCCACCACCCGCTGCACGAAGACCCCAGGGGTGTGCACGTGGTTGGGGTCGATGTCGCCCGGCTCGACCAGCTCCTCGACCTCGGCGATGGTGACCCGTCCGCACATGGCGGCCAGCGGGTTGAAGTTGCGCGCAGAGTCCCGGTAGACGAGGTTGCCGTGACGATCACCCTTCCAGGCCCGTACCAACCCGAAGTCCGCGACGATCGCCTCCTCGAGCACGAACTCCTTCGGCCCGTCGACAGTCTCGAAGGTCTGGGTCTGCTTCGGCGGCGAGGACGCGATGACGTTGCCGGTCGCGTCGTACTTCCAGGGCAACCCTCCGTCGGCGACCTGGGTGCCGGCCCCGGTCACGGTGAAGAACGCCGCGATCCCCGACCCGCCGGCTCGCATCCGCTCGGCCAGCGTCCCCTGCGGGGTCAGCTCGACCTCCAGCTCACCGGAGAGGTACTGCCTCGCGAACTCCTTGTTCTCCCCGACGTACGACGAAATCATCCGGCGCAGCCGTTTCGCCCCCAACAGCTGGCCAAGCCCCCACTCGTCGACCCCGCAGTTGTTGGAGACCGCCTCGAGGTCGCTCACCCCCGCCTCGAGCAACGCCCCGATCAACACCGAGGGGACCCCGCACAACCCGAACCCACCGACCGAGAGCCTCGCCCCCGACGGAATGTCCGCCACCGCCTCGGCGGCCGAACCTACGACCTTGTCCATCCCTGGAGGTTAATGGTGCTGGGCAGCATGTCCATCAGCCTGGTCAGCGGCTGTGCTGGCTGCCTGGGCTATCGCGTCAAGGGGAGCTTGGAGGAGAGCTGGCTACGGGACCGGATGCCGAGCTTGGCGTAGGTACGGCTCAGGTGCACCTCGACGGTGTGTATCGAGACGTTGGTCCGGCGGGCGATGTCCTTGTTGCTCAGCCCATCGGCCGCCAGGCGGGCGGTCAGCTCCTCGGCCGGCGTGAGCTCATCGGACGACCGCTTCTGCTGTCGGCCGCCAACCTTGGCGAGCTCGGCCGAAGCCACCTCGGCCCAACCGTCCGCGCCGGTGGCCAGGAACCCGTCACGCGCCTGTTCGAGGGTCTGCCGGGCCCGGCCCCACTGCTTGCGGCGACGCAGCCCGCTCCCGAGGGCGAGCTTGGTCCGGCCCGCGTCGACGGCCAGGCCGAGCTCGGCGAGCCGGTCTGCCGCCTGCGACATGCCCTGGTCAGCCTCGGACACCTCGCCGACTCCCTCGACCAACGCCAACAGGTGCTCGGACCGTGCGGCCATGGCCAGGCCCCAGGGATGCTCCTGCGCGTCGGCCCGCTCCCGCAGCCAGGCGATGATCTCTCGGGCCTCGTCGTGCCTACCCAGGAGCACCAGTGTCTCGGCGAGCTCAGGGGCCAGCGGGAAGATGTTGGGGTCGCCCACCTCGGCCCGCAGCACCCACGCCCACGCCTCTCGGAACGACCGTTCCGCGTCGTCGAGATGCCCCTCCATCAGCGCCGCGATGCCGGCCACCCGCATTGACTCGAGGTACAGCCAGATGTGCCCGAAGTTGCGCGCCGCCTCGCAGGCGATCGAGGCCCAGCGCCGCGCTTCGTCGGCGTTGCCGGACTGCACCTCGATCACCGCGTGCAGCAGCTCCTCGTCGGGTGATTCCTTGTCGGCCAGGTCGGCGTCCTCCAGCACCGAGAGCACCGCGCGTGCTTCCTCCACCCGGCCGCTGCGGGTCAGCAGGTCGAGCAGGTGCAGCCGCAGCGACATCGACTCCCGGAGCCGGCCCTCGGCCTCGGCCGCCGAGATCGACTCCCGCAGGCGCGGCTCGGCCTTGGCCGGCTCGCCTCTCCAGACGAGGCGTTTGGTGTGGACGATGCCACCCTCATCCTCTGGTGGCAGGCCCGAGTGCACCAGGCACCAGTCGCGGCCCTGTCCGGACGTCGCCCCGAGGGCGATGGCTTCGTCGGCCAGGGCCTTCGCGGCGGGGACGCCCGAGACCAGCATCCCCACGTGGATGAGGGCTTTGACGTCCAGCGCCTGGGCGCGGACCTCCACCGCGTCGCCGCAGTCGGCCAAGGCGTTGTCGATGAACCGTTCGACGTTCGCCATGTTGCCGACGATTCCGTCCAGCATCATCAGCCAGGCCGTGCCTCGGTCGTGGCCGATCGGCAAGCTGTCGATCTCGGCGGTCAGGAAGTCGGTCACCCGCTGACCCTCGCCGGCTGCGGCCAGCCGCGCGGCCAGGTCGAGCACCCGTTGTCCACGCAGCGACGATCCCGGCGGTGTCTTCGCTAGCGCCAGCTCGGCCAGCTCTACGCCGGTCTCGACGGCGCCACGGGCCGCTGCAGCCGCCGACTCCCTCGTGAGCAGCTCCGCCAGCTCGTTGGTTGCCTCCGTCGTGCCACGCGCAAGATGGCGGGCTCGGCTCTCGGGATGACCCCCCAGCTCGGCCAGCTTGAGGTGCAGATCTCGCTGGCGAGCAGGCGTCGCCCCCTCGCGGGCTGCCGCGGCGAGCAGGGGATGCCAGGCCCGCACCCGGCCACCGTCGGCGACGGTGACCAACCGGTCGCGAGCGGCGGCCTCCACGGCCTCGAGACCGACCAGCTGCACCAGCGCGTCCTCACGCACGTGCGGGTCGAGGGCCACCGCCAGCAAGAGCGTGCGCTGTTCGTCGGGGAGGTCACGCACCCTTAGACCGAGCATCGTGGCCATCTCCTCGGGCACTCCGAGGGGTTCCCCGATGCCGGGGATGCCGCGCTCGACCAGGACCCGGCCCACCTCCAGCGCGAAGAGCGGGTTGCCGCGCGACTGCTCGTGAACCATCCGAAGCACCCGCGGGGTGACCACCAGGGTCAGGTGCTGGATCAACAGGCGCGCCGTCTCGTCGAGGCTCAGCAGGCGGGGCTCGACGTACTGCAGGCTCTGCCGGACGAGCACCGCCTCCAGCGGGCTGCGGTCGAACCCTGCGCGACGGGTCATCACGAACTGCACGGTCGATCCGGCCAAACGCCGTGCGGCAAAGCTCAATGCCTCCAACGACGTCGGGTCCCCCCACTGGACGTCGTCAACGAATACGGCGACCTGGCGGTTGCGGGAGAGGTGCTCGAGCACTCCGTGAACCGCGACCGAGATCGCCTGGCGATGGGTACTGCCGCTGACTGGGCCGCGGAGCAGCACCGAATCCAGCGCCTCCCGCACCGGCTGCTGAAGGTCGATGTCGGAGAGGTCGACGTCGTCGAGGAGGTCAAGAAGTATCGCTCCGGAGTAGCGCTCCTCGCCCTCTCCGGGCGTGGCAACCAAGCTGTGGATGCCGAGCTCGGTGGCCGCGGTCAGCCCCGAACGCCAGAGCGCGGACTTACCTACTCCGGGCTCTCCGAGCAGGACCAGCCCGCCCGGTGTCGCTGACGCAAGAAAGCCCGCGAGCGCGGCGAGCTCCACGTCACGTCCGACGAGCGAACCTTCGGCGCCCATGTCGAAACACTAGGCCACTAGGCTCCTCACCGTGGCTGGTCAGAAGGGTCCCAACTGGGAACACGTGCAACTCCATGTCGTCACCGGAAAGGGCGGCACCGGCAAGTCCACCGTTGCGGCCGCGCTCGCGCTGGCCCTGGCCTCCGAAGGCAAGCAGGTGCTGCTCTGCGAGGTCGAGGGTCGCCAGGGCATCGCCCGGATGTTCGACGTCGACCCGCTCCCCTACGAGGAACGGCGACTCACCACAGGCCTACCGGGCCCGCAGCAGTCGCGAGGCGGCGTCGTCCACGCGCTGCACATCGAGCCGGAGTCGGCGCTGCTCGAGTACCTCTCGATGTACTACAAGCTCGGCCGAGCCGGCCGCGCACTGGACCGGTTCGGCGTGATCGAGTTCGCGACCACCATCGCGCCCGGAGTTCGCGATGTCCTGTTGACGGGCAAGGTGTTCGAGGCCGTCCAGCGCAACAGTCGCAACAAGGGCGCCATCCAGTACGACGCGGTCGTGCTCGACGCGCCACCGACCGGGCGGATCGTCCAGTTCCTGAACGTCAGCAACGAGCTGGCCGGTCTCGCCAAGGTCGGCCCCATCAAGGCGCAGTCCGACACGATGATGACGCTCTTCCGCTCGCCTCGGACTGCCGTGCACCTGGTGACGGTGCTCGAGGAGATGCCGGTGCAGGAGACCGCCGACGGCATCACAGAGCTGCGCGAGGTCAACCTTCCGGTCGGCGGAGTGATCGTGAACCTGATCCGACCCCAGGACCTCTCCTCCGACGACCTCGCCAACGCGCGGGCCGGCACCCTTGACCGCGGCTCCATCGCGGCGGACCTGAAGGAGTCGGGGGTCGACGGTGCCGACGGTCTCATCAACAGCCTGGTCGACGGCCTGCTGACGGAGGCCCACGACCATGCCGAGCGTCGAGCGCTCGAGGACTCACAGCGTGAGCTGGTCGGTCAGCTGGGCGTGCCCACGTACGAGCTTCCCCGGCTCCCCGGAGGCGTGGACCTCGGCGCGCTCTACGAGCTGGCGGCGCTTCTCAGAGAACAGGGCATGGCATGACGCGCACCCGAACCCGCGTCGGGCCCGAGGCGACCGCCGGCAGCCGCGAGCTCGACGTGGACGCACTGCTCGACGACCCGCGCACCGGCATCATCGTCTGCTGCGGTTCGGGAGGAGTTGGCAAGACCACGACGTCTGCCGCACTCGCTCTTCGTGCGGCGGAGCGCGGCCGCAAGGTGGTCGTGCTGACGATCGACCCGGCCAGGAGGTTGGCGCAATCGATGGGCATCGAGGCCCTGGACAACACCCCGCGCCCGGTAGCTGACGTCGACGGCGAGAAGGGTGGCCATCTGGACGCGATGATGCTCGACATGAAGCGCACCTTCGACGAGGTGGTCGAGAGCCAGGCCACCCCGGAGAAGGCACAGCAGATCCTCGACAACCCCTTCTACATCGCCTTGTCCAGCTCCTTCGCCGGCACCCAGGAATACATGGCGATGGAAAAGCTCGGTCAGATCCATGCCGATGCTCGCAGGGACGGCAACTACGACCTGATCGTGGTCGACACTCCGCCCTCGCGCTCGGCGCTTGACTTCCTCGATGCCCCCGAGCGGCTCTCCAGCTTCCTCGACGGCCGCTTCATCCGGTTGATGATGCTGCCTGCGCGGGGGCCGGCCAAGCTGATGACAGCCGGCTTCTCGCTGATCACGAACGCACTGACCAAGCTGCTGGGAGGACAGGTGCTGAGCGACCTGCAGACATTTGTCGCAGCGCTCGACACGGTCTTCGGTGGCTTCCGCCAGCGCGCCCAGAAGACCTACGCCCTGCTTCAGGCGGAAGGGACTGCGTTCCTGGTGGTGGCCTCGCCGGAGCCTGACGCGCTACGCGAGGCGGCGTACTTCGTGGAGCGCCTGAGCGAGGACCGGATGCCGCTCGCGGGCCTGATCGTGAACCGCGCCAGCCCCCACCCCGAGGGGACGCTGTCCGCGGACGAAGCGGTAGCCGCGGCCGCGCGGCTTCGCAAACTGGACCCTGAGTCGCTCACGGCCGGCCTGCTGCGGCTTCATGCCGATCAGTCGCGCATGGTCGAGCGGGAGGCGCTGCTCCGAGAGCGCTTCGCGGCGGCCCACCCTCATGTGGCCACCGCCGTCGTACCGGCTCTTGCCGGCGACGTGCACGACCTGAAGGGGCTGCGCAAGGTCGGAAATCTGTTGGGCGGAGCCGAGTACTAGTACCTGGGGGCACTGGTACTAGCACCCGCTCGGGTTGCGCGAACGCTCCGCTGACGACGGGTTCGCGAAAATTCGTGAATCTTCAGGCCGAGGCGCCGACAGGCGCCGTCTCGACGGCCTGCTCCCGGGCGGTCTCGAGGACAGCTCGCCACGAGGCGTTGGGCCGACGGCGAACCAGAGCCCGGCGCTCGCGCTCGGTCATGCCTCCCCAGACTCCCCACTCGATCTGGTTGTCGAGCGCCTCAGCGAGGCACTCCGTGCGTACAGGGCAGCCAGTGCACAACTGCTTGGCCTTGTTCTGCTCCGCGCCCCTGACGAACAGCTGGTCCGGTTGCGACGCCCGACAGGCAGCCCGCGGCGCCCAATCTTCAACCCACATGATGTTGTCCCCACATCGTTCTACAAAAGCAAGGTCCGCGTCCCCATGACGCCACCGAAGTTTTTACTCTTGTAGGAGAAAGTTAAAGAACTTCGGCGGCCGGGGACAGGCGCGTTCGTCCCAATCTGACTAGTCCGAAATGACTAGTCCATGACTACGTCGAACCCTCGGTCCACCCGCGAATCCGGGAACTTCTGAGCGCTCACGTACTCTGAACGCATGCCAAGGCCGCGCTCTGAGCGTCTTTCCGCGCCCCGAGTGATCTCCCACCTCGGCGTGATGCTCATCGTCTCCGTGGTGCTGGGAGTGGTGGTTTCCGGCCTGATGATCCCCTTCGCCGGAGTGTTCGGATTCACCACCGACAAGGTGGCCGACACCATCGATGACCTGCCCACGGCTCTGGAGACCACCGAGCTGCCGCAGAAGACCAAGATCGTGGACAGCCAGGGCAACCTGATCGCCCAGCTCTACGACCAGAACCGCATCAACGTGTCGCTCACCCAGATCTCGCGGACCATGGTCAAGGCACTGGTGGCCATCGAGGACTACCGCTTCTACGAGCATGGCGCGCTCGACCTCAAGGGCACGATCCGCGCCTTCCTCACCAACGCCGCCAACGACGGCGTCGTCGTGCAGGGCGGCTCGTCGATCACCCAACAGCTGGTCAAGCTCACCCTCCTGCAGCAGGCGAAGACGAAGGAGGAGATCGCGGAGGTCACCGACGACTCCTACGCGCGCAAGCTACGTGAGCTGCGCTACGCCATCGCCCTCGAGCAGGAGCACACCAAGGACTGGATCCTGGAGCGCTACCTCAACACCGCCTACTTCGGCGACGGGGCCTACGGGATCCAGTCCGCCGCTCGTCACTACTTCGACGTCAACGCCAAGCAGCTCAACCTCAACCAGTCCGCGATCCTGGCCGGTCTGGTGCAGAACCCCACCGCGTACGACCCCACCAACTCGCCCGATCGAGCTCGTCAGCGCCGCGACGTCGTGCTCGACCGGATGGCCCAGCTGCAGGTGATCCCTGCCGATGCCGCCGCGAGCGTGAAGGCGAAGGGGTTGGGGCTCGACCCGCAACCCGCCGACAACGGCTGCGTCAACTCCCAGGCACCGTTCTTCTGCGACTACGTCGTGCGCTACCTGACGGCGGATCGCAGGCTCGGCAAAACGGCGAAGCTCCGCAAGGAGGTCCTGCTCACCGGTGGCCTGACCATCCGGACGACGGTCGACCTCGACTACCAGGCCGCCGCCGATCAGGCCGTGCGAAACCACGTGAACCCGACGGACAACGCCATGGGCGTGCTGGCGATGGTCGAGCCCGGCACCGGCGAGGTCAAGGCCATCGCGCAGTCGCGGCCGATGGGTGCCAACAAGCGTCGGGGCGAGACCTACCTCAACTACACCGTGCCCTCCGAGTACGGCGACGCCAACGGGTTCCAGGCCGGGTCGACGTTCAAGGCCTTCACGCTGGCCGCCGCCCTTGAGAAGGGCCTCCCGCTCTCGCAGACCTACGACTCCCCCAGTGGGCTCGTCCAGAACTCGAGCGACTTCTCGACCTGCTCGTTCGGCCCGGCCCTTGGCGGCACCTTCGACACCCCCAACTCGACCAGCAGCGGCCGGATGAACATGTACAGCGGCACCAGAAGCTCGGTGAACACCTACTTCATGCAGCTGGAGCAGGAGGTCGGCCTCTGCCCCGTCTACAAGCTGGCCAAGCAGATGGGGATCCGCCTCACCAACCCCGAGTCCGAGCTGTTTCCGTACCTGACACTGGGTGTCGCCGATGTCAGCCCCCTGGAGATGGCCGAGGCCTACGCGACCTTCGGCGCCCGGGGCCTGCACTGCGACTCTCGTCCGGTCCTCCAGATCCTCGACGCTGCGCGCAACGTGATCCGCGACTATCCCGCGACCTGCGACCAGGTGATGGAGGAGTCGACCGCCGATGCCGTCAACGACGTGCTCCGAGGCGTCATTGAGGGTGGGTTCGCATCCGCCGAGCGACTGTCGGTACCGGCAGCGGGCAAGACCGGAACCACCGGCGTCCAGGCAGGGTCACCGACTGTGGCGTTCGCTGGCTACACCCCGCAGATGGCAGCCGTGGCGATCATCGCCGGGATCGGTGACCGCGGGCAGCCGATCTTTCTCGAAGGCCAGACCATCGGCGGCAACTACATCTCGTCGGTGTCCGGCTCAGGCTTCGCCGCGCCTATCTGGGGCGACGCGATGAAGGCCATCGACGACACCCTCGACGCCATCAACTTCGTCTATCCCAGCAGCGTGTCAGGTGCTGGTGTGACGAGCGTGCCCGCGCCGCCCCCGCCGCCGAAGCCCGACCGGCGTGGCGGGCGCGGGAACAACGGCAACGGCAACGGCATCTCCAACGTCCGCTAGCTGCCCTGCCCCAGCTGCCGGCGTACCTCCGCGGCGACCGCAGCTCCGTCGGCACGGCCCTTGACCTGAGGCGTGACCAGGCCCATCACCTTGCCCATGGCCTTCATGCCGTCGGCGGCAGCGCCCGACTGCTCGATGGCAGCGGTGACGATGTCCGCGACCTCGCGAGGTTCGAGCTGTTGGGGCAGGTAGTCGGCGATCACCGCGGACTCGGCCCGCTCCTTGGCTGCCTGTTCCGGTCGGTCGCCGTCCTCGAAGGCGGTCGCTGCCTCGCGGCGCTTCTTCGCCTCGGTCGACAACACCCCGATGATGTCCTCGTCGGTGAGCTCCCGGGCCTCTTTGCCTGCCACCTCAGCGTTGGTGATGGCCGTCAGGATCATCCGCAGCGTGGATGACCGCACCTCGTCACGCGACTTGATCGCGGTGGTGAGATCGCTACGCATCCGGTCCTTGAGAGCACTCATAGCGGCCATTGTGGCAGCCTGATCGGGTGACGCTGTTACGGATGACGACCCGGGCTGCCGGCGCCGGTGCGGTCGCCGGTCTCGGCGTGACGGCGTACGCCGCCTGGGAGGCCAGGCGTTACACGTTGCGACGCGTCCAGGTGCCCCTCCTGCCGTCCGGGAGCCGGCCGTTGACCGTGTTGCACCTCAGCGACATCCACATGGCGCCGGGCCAGCGTCGCAAGCTGGAGTGGCTACGCGGACTGGCAGCGCTGAACCCCGATCTGGTGATCGATACCGGGGACAACCTGGCCCACCGCGACTCGGTGCCACTGGTGCGCGAGGCTCTCGGGTCGCTGCTCGACCGGCCGGGCGTCTTCGTGCACGGGTCGAACGACTACTTCGCGCCGACCCTGCGCAACCCCCTGCGCTACCTGCTGCCGGACGATGGGAGACGCAACACCTCCTCGCCGAAGCTGCCGTGGCAGGAGCTGACCCGCACTCTGTCCTCCCAAGGGTGGGTCGACCTCACCAACCGCAAGGCGTCGCTCGTGGTACGAGACACCCGCTTCGCGTTCGCCGGTGTCGACGACCCGCACCTGAGCTACGACCGGCTCGACGCGGTCTCCGGGTCTGCCGATGCCGATGCGGACGTGCGGCTGGGCGTCACCCACGCGCCGTACCTCCGAGTGCTGGACCAGTACGCCGCCGACGGCTACGACGCCGTCATCGCCGGCCACACCCACGGCGGCCAGGTGTGCCTGCCTGGCTTCGGAGCCCTGACCACCAACTGCGACCTGGACCCGGCCCGCGCCAAGGGGCTGCACCGCCATCCGGCTGACTCTGCGCCCGGCGATGCAGGGTCGGCGTGGCTGCACGTCTCGGCCGGCATCGGGACCAGCCCGTACGCCCGGATCCGGGTCGCCTGCAGGCCCGAGGCGACCCTGCTCACACTGGTTCCTGGAGCGCCCGACTGAGGGCCAGCCCGATTGCGGCGGCGGGTCGGTGCTGAGGTAATGTTCCCCGCGCATCGGGCTGTGGCGCAGCTTGGTAGCGCGCCTCGTTCGGGACGAGGAGGCCGCAGGTTCAAATCCTGTCAGCCCGACTGTGTGATGTCTCAAGACATCGGAAACCGCCGGACCTGCAACTGTGGGTCCGGCGGTGGTCATTTTGCGGGGCCGCGGCCCCGGTCCCGGCCGAGGGCGGCCATACTTCTACGGTAGGTAGTGCGGGCCGGCCCCGCCTCCCCAGCGGGTGCCGATCACCTACCCGTCCCGGACAGGTCTGAGAGGATCACCCGCATGGCAGACGAGGACCAGGACGAGACGCGGTCGAACTTGGAGCCTCCCAAGCTCTTCGGCCGCAAGTCCCGTCCCGAGCCCGAGGTCGAGGCTGGTGTCGAGGCTGGTGTCGACGGGCCGGCCGACGCGCTCCCCGTCAGCGACCCGACCTGGATGTTCGAGCTCCCCACCGAGGCGGTGGCCACCTCAGCCCCGGAGCCCGACGTCGAGCCCGAGCCCGAGGAACTGCCGGAGCCGGCCGCCGTCGTGTTGCCGGCCGAAGGTGGCGTGCCGATCTTTGCCGACGAGGCAGAGCCGGTGCCGGCCAAGCCCAGCCGGAAGCCCCGCGCTCCCAAGCAGCCCAAGCAGCCCAAGCAGCCCAAGAATTCCAAGAAGCCCCAGCCCGATGCAGCCGCGCCACCGGGCGGCTCCTCGCCGCCGAAGGCCCCGGTTGTTGCCGGATGGGTCGCCGCGTCGCTGACCGGCATCGTGGTCGGCCTGCTCCTGGTCGGAGCCACGGCAGGGTCGCTCCAGGCGTGTGAGGCGGTGCGCGGTACGTCTACCTGCGGCGGCACCGGCGTACCGATCCTGCTTGCGATCATGGCGGCCCTGATTGCTATCGGGGGGGTGATGCTCCGGCTCTTCCACGTACCCGATCCGGGCAGCACCAGCTTCCTCGCGGTCGGGATGGTGGCCGTGATCGCGCTGCTGTTCCTGCTCGACTTCCTGCTGAGCCAGTGGATGCTCCTGGTCATCCCCCTCATCTCAGTGTCGATGTACTTGCTCGCTTTCTGGGTGACCACGGCCTTCGTCGAGCCCGCCAAGGAACCCTCCGAGGTCTAGCCGACCCGGCTCGACTTCACGCCGTACGACGCCGACCCGGCTCGACTTCACGCCGTACAACGGCGACCCGGCTCGACTTCACGCCGTACAACGGCGACCCGGACTTGTGCTCGGCCGGGTGGGCGAACCAATCGCGTCAACAAGAGCCGGGTCGGCGCCCCACCACGTCAACACGAGCCGGGTCAGCGTGCTGCGATGAGCTCCGCGATCTGAATGGTGTTGAGGGCAGCGCCCTTGCGCAGATTGTCGTTGGAGACGAACAGGGCGAGGCCGCGGCGGTCGGGCACGCCCTCGTCCTGCCGGAGCCGGCCGACGTACGACGGATCCTGGCCGGCCGCCTGGAGCGGCGTCGGGATGTCGGCCAGCTCCACTCCGGGGGCCGTCGAGAGCAGCTCCCGGGCTCGCTCGACCGGCATCGGCGAGGCGAACTCTGCGTTGATCGCCAGCGAGTGACCCGTGTACACCGGCACCCGCACGCAGATGCCCGAGACCAGCAGGTCGGGGATGCCGAGGATCTTGCGCGACTCATTGCGCAGCTTCTGCTCCTCGTCGGTCTCGAAGAGTCCGTCGTCGACGATGGACCCCGCCAGCGGCAATACGTTGTAAGCAATGGTGCGTGCGTAGGTCTGCGCCTCAGGGAACGTCACAGCCGAACCGTCGTAGGCCAGCTCGGGGGCTTTTTCGCCGGCGGCCGCCACCTGGGAGGCCAGCTCCTCGACGCCGGCCACCCCGGATCCCGACACCGCCTGGTAGGTCGACGCGATCAGCCGCACCAGACCCGCCTCGTCGTGCAGCGGCTTGAGCACCGGCATCGCGGCCATCGTCGTGCAGTTGGGGTTGGCGATGATCCGCTGGTGGGCCAGCTCGATCGCCTCGGGGTTGACCTCGGAGCAGACCAGCGGGATCTCGGGATCTCTGCGGAACGCCGAGGAGTTGTCGATGACCATCGCGCCCGCAGCCGCGAAGGTGGGCACCAGCGCGCGCGAGGTGGCCGCACCGGCGGAGAACAACGCGATGTCGAGGCCGCTCGGGTCGGCCGTCGAGGCGTCCTCGACGGTGATGCTCTGCAGACCATGGGGACCGGCGTAGGGCAGCACCATGCCGGCGGAGCGTGTGGAGGCGAAGAACCGGATCTCATCCACCGGGAAGTTGCGCTGCTCGAGGATCTGGCGCATGGCCACGCCCACCTGGCCGGTGGCGCCGACGACGCCAAGGCGCACTCCACTCATCGCCCGGTGCCTCCGTAGACGACCGCCTCGACCTCTTCGGCGTCGAGATCGAACGCCGTGTGGGTAGCGCGCACCGCGTCGTCGACCTGTGCCTCGTCGACGATCACCGAGATCCGGATCTCCGAGGTCGAGATCATCTCGATGTTGACCCCAGACGAAGCAAGCGCGGCGAAGAACCGCGCGGTGATGCCCGGATGCGAACGCATGCCGGCCCCGATCAGTGAGACCTTGCCGATCTGGTCGTCGTAGAGCAGCTTGTCGTAACCGACCTCGTCGCGGATCCGGGCGAGCGTGGCCATCGCGGTCTGACCATCGGTCCGAGGAAGCGTGAAGGATATGTCGGTGAGCCCGGTCGCTGCGGCCGAGATGTTCTGCACGACCATGTCGATGTTGACCTCGGTGGAGGCCAGTGCTTCGAAGATCCGTGCTGCCTCGCCCACCTTGTCGGGCACGCCGACAACCGTGATCTTGGCTTCGCTCCGGTCGTGGGCGACTCCGGCGATGATGGCTTGCTCCATGGGTGCTTCTCCATCTGCAGGTTCGGGATGATCCAGGTGCCCTCGTTCTGCGAGAAGGACGAGCGGACATGGACCGGCATGTTGTAGCGGCGGGCGTACTCGACGCACCGCAGGTGCAGGATCTTGGCTCCCGAGGCGGCCATCTCCAGCATCACCTCGGTCGAGACGCGATCGAGCTTGCGGGCAGCCGGCACGATCCGCGGGTCGGCGGTGAACACCCCGTCGACGTCGCTGTAGATCTCGCAGACCTCGGCACCCAGCGCCGCAGCCAGGGCGACCGCCGTCGTGTCAGAGGCGCCGCGGCCCATGGTGGTGACGTCCTTGGTGTCCTGCGAGACCCCTTGGAAGCCGGCCACGATGGCGATCGCCCCGTCCTTGATGGCGTTCTCGATCCGCCCGGGCGTGATGTCGATGATCTTCGCCCTGCCGTGCGCGGAGTCGGTGATCACGCCCGCTTGGGAGCCGGTGAACGACTGCGCCTTGTGGCCGAGCTGGGCGATCGCCATGGCGACCAGCGCCATCGAGATGCGTTCACCGGCGGTCAGGAGCATGTCGAGCTCGCGCGGCGGCGGGAGAGGGGTCACCTGCTCCGCGAGGTCTCGGAGCTCGTCCGTGGAGTCGCCCATGGCGGAGACCACGACGACGACGTCATTGCCCTCGCGCCGGGTGTTGACGATGCGTTGCGCGACGCGCTTGATCCCGGTCGCGTCGGCGACCGAGGACCCGCCGTACTTCTGCACGACAATGCCCACCGCGCTTCACTCCTGAGTTCTGAACTAGATCGGGCGTCCGATGACAAACCCCGATTCTATCTGGCGCTCAGGCGGGTGGAACGGACCCGTCCAGGACCGCCTCGGCGGCCTCGATCTGGTCGATCTCGGAGTCGTTGTCGACGTCGAGCCGGTCGTGGGAGACCACCGAGAGCAGGGCATTGAGCACGGCACCCGCCAAGTTGCCCCAGGAGGCGACGTAGGAGAACTGCCACCACCACAGCGCCTCCTCGATGTTGTCGAGGCGGTAGTGACGCAGGCCGTTCTCGAGATCGGAGGCGACCGAGGTCAGGTCGTCGGACAGCTGACTCTCCACCACTGCGGGCACGTAGGGGTCGAAGACGAAGCTGTAGGTGTCGACGTTGTCGAGGATCGCAGCCAGTCGCAACCGCATGTCGTCGAGGTCTGCTTCCTCCCCGACGTCGGGTTGGTACTTCCCTGCGGGCGTGAAGTCCCGCTGAGCGCCCAGTCGGGCACCAGCGAGCAGCACCTGGCTGATCTCGAGCAGTAGCAGCGAGATCGCGCGGGCGCCGTCGGCCTCTCGAGCGATCTCCCGAAGCGCCAGCAGGAAGCTCGCGACTGAGTCCGCGATCTGCTGCGCGAACTCGAGGGTCTCGTCGTCGAACGGCTCCACCGGGGTCTCCCCCGACATCGGGCCCGAGATCTGGTTGGTCATTCCGCGTTCCGCCTTCCTGCGAATGCTCTGCCCAAGGTCACTTCGTCGGCGTACTCGAGGTCGCCGCCCACTGGTAGTCCACTCGCCAACCGGGTCACACGCAACTCCATGGAGTTCAGCATGCGCGTGATGTAGGTGGCGGTTGCCTCACCCTCGAGGTTGGGATCGGTGGCCAGGATGACTTCCTCGACCGCACCGTCGGCCAGCCTGGCCAACAGCTCGCGGATCCGCAGCTGCTCGGGCCCGATCCCGTCGATGGGTGAGATCGCTCCGCCCAGCACGTGATAGCGACCGCGGAACTCCCGCGTCCGCTCGACCGCAACCACATCCTTGTACTCCTCGACCACGCACAGCACGGAGAGGTCACGGCGCGGATCGCGGCAGATCCGGCACTGGTCGTCCTCGGAAACGTTGAAGCAGATGTTGCAGAACTTGACCTTGGCCTTGACCTCGATCAACACCTCAGCCAGGCGGCGGACGTCGACAGCCTCGGCCTGCAGCAGGTGGAACGCGATCCGCTGGGCGCTCTTCGGACCGACCCCGGGCAGTCGCCCGAGCTCGTCGATGAGGTCCTGGACGATGCCTTCGTACATACGGGTCTGGTCTCAGAGCCCGAGCTGACCGAGACCTGGTACGCCGCCGGACCCCTCGCCGGCGAGCGGGCCGAGAGCCTCGCTCGCGAGCGCATCGGCCTGGGACTTCGCGTCACGGTAGGCGGCCACGATCATGTCGCCGAGATCGGAGAGGTCGTCGGCGTCACTGCCGTCGAAGCCGCCTGCCTTGATCTCGACACCGGTCAGCTCACCGCTGCCGGTCAGGGTCACCGTCACCGCACCGCCGGCGACCGTGCCGGTCACCGTCGCGTCAGTCAGCCGTTGCTGCGCCGCAACCAGCTGCTCCTGCATCTGTTGCGCCTGCTGGAGCAAAGCGTTCATGTCGAAGCCACCCTCGCCGCCGAGGCCTTCGAATGGGTTCTGGGTCATCGGGTCACCGATCCGTTCATGAGTGGGGGATCTCCTCGATCATCTCTGCTCCAAGCTCGCGAGCCAGTAGCTCGGCTCCAGCCAGCGCGTCGGACTCTGCATCCGCGTCGTCGCGGTGGGCATCCGCGTCGGCGCCCGCCAGCGCTGCGGTCGGGGCAGAGTCGTCGGGAGACTTGGTCTGGCGGATTGCCTTGCGGGCGGCCGCACTGGCGTCGGGCTCGGTGGCAGCGGTGCGGCCCGGCTCGTTCGTCGGCTCCGTGACCTGCTCGTCGCTGGCCCAGCCCGGTGCGTCATCCGGTGCCCCAGCCGGTGTCGGAGCCGGGGCGGGCGTGGCCGCTGGTACGGAGTGCGAGTCGGCTGCGGCGGCAGGCTCGGTCGGCGGTGGCGGGACGGTGCTCGCGCCGGGATCGACGATGGTCTCGATCCGCCAGTCGGCGCCCACCACATCGATCGCCGCCTGCCGCACGATCTCGGAGCTGCCACCGGAGTCAAACGAGTCTCGGGCGCCGGCGTTCGCGAAGCCGAGGGTCAGGGTCTTCTCGTCGACGGCCACCACCTGGGCGTTGGTGGTGAGGTGGATCCAGGTGACGCGGCGGCGCTGCTTGGTGGCGTCGACGATGTCGGGCCAGAGGCGGCGTACGTCGACCAGGGTCAGCCCGCCGGACGGCGCCGCGGAAGGGAGGGGCTCGACCGGATCGGGTGCCGGCGTCGGCTCCTCGGTCTGCACCGGCTCGGGGATCGGGGCCGGGCTGGGGCTGGTCGGGACGACCGGCGGCTCCGGTGCGGAGGCGACCTGGCTGCTCAGCGGCGCCGGGTCGACCGGGAACCGGTCTTGAGCAGGCGGCGCCGGGGCTGATGGAGCGGCCGCGCCCGCCGAAGGAGTACCGGTGATCGCGCTGCGCCGCTCGAGCCGATCGATCCGCGCCTGGACTCCTTGGGTGGTGTGGTCGGCGCCCGGTAGCAGCACCCGAGCCAAGATCAGCTCGAGCAGCAGTCGCGGGGCGGTGGCCCCGCGCATCTCGGTGAGTCCGGTCGCCACCAGGTCGGCGGCCCGGCTGAGCTCGGACTGCCCGAACCTGGCCGCCTGGGCCACGAGCCGCTCGCCCTGGTCCTCGGAGACGTCGATCAGTCCGGTGGCCGGCGCATCCGGGACCGCGGCCACGATGACCAGGTCGCGCAAGCGTCGTAACAAGTCTTCGGTGAAGCGGCGCGGGTCCTGGCCGGTCTCGATCACCTTGTCGACCACCCCGAACACGGCCGCGCCGTCACCGGCGGCGAACGCGTCGACAACCTCGTCGAGCAAGGTGTCGGGGGTGTAGCCGAGCAGCCCACTCGCCAAGGCATGGGTCACCCCTTCGGAGCCAGCTCCGCCGAGGAGCTGGTCGAGCACCGACAGGGTGTCGCGGGCCGAGCCGGCGCCGGCCCGCACGAGAAGCGGTAGAGCAGCCGGTTCGATCGCCACGCCTTCCTTCTCGCAGAGCTCGGAGAGGTAGGCCGACAGCGAACGAGGTGGGATCAGTCGGAACGGGTAGTGGTGCGTGCGTGAGCGGATGGTCGGGATCACCTTGTCCGGCTCGGTGGTCGCGAAAATGAAGCGCAGGTGAGGGGGCGGTTCCTCCACCAGCTTGAGCAGGGCGTTGAAGCCTTGCGTGGAGACCATGTGTGCCTCGTCAATGATGTACACCTTGTAGCGGTCTCGCACCGGAGAGAAGAACGCCTTCTCCCTCAGGTCGCGAGCGTCGTCGACGCCGCCGTGGGAGGCGGCATCGATCTCGATGACGTCGATCGACCCGGAGCCTCCGCGGGCCAGGTCGCGGCAGCTGTCGCAGTCGCCGCACGGGTCGGCCACGGGCGCCTGCTCGCAGTTGAGGGCGCGCGCCAGGATCCGGGCACTGGTGGTTTTGCCACACCCGCGCGGGCCGGAGAAGAGATAGGCATGGTTGACCCGGTTGGCGGCCAGGGCGGCGCGCAGCGGAGCAGTCACGTGTTCCTGACCGATGACCTCGGCGAAGGTCTCCGGCCGGTAGCGGCGGTACAGCGCCAGGGGTGACTCCACGCCTGAACCCTAACCACCAGTCCCGACACCCGGTAGCGGGCCTGGTCGGGACATGAAGAGGCCCCCCATGCACCCGACAGAGCTCGCTTACCCTTGCTGCCTTCCGGCCCTGGGGGAGTTCGGCAAGATGCCGCCGCACGGGGGGTTGGCCCGAGTCTAAGTGATGGCCCCGTGGCCGCTCTCGGGTGGTGGGTGCGGATTTCGAGACGGCCTGCCCGCCCGGTAGCCTCCTCCGCGGAGGATTCGCCTAGTGGCCTATGGCGCTCGCTTGGAAAGCGGGTTGGGTTAATAGCCCTCAGGGGTTCGAATCCCCTATCCTCCGCCACCTTCTTTCTTTGCACCTCTCTTGGCTTCCCTGTTGGCTTCCGCAAGCACGTCGATGACCGGCCGCCCCAGGGCGCCGGCGGCAGCCACGACGTCGTCAAACTCGGGCTGGGAGTTCACCCGTCGGCCGCGCCAGGTAGCGACCTTCACCCGGATCCGCTGACCGTCGATCGCGATCTCCTCGAACGACCGGTCACACACCGCCCGACTCACCTGCGCTTCTCGGATGCCGAGCGTGGTGGTCTCGGCGAAGACCAGGTCACGAGCCGCTTCGACCAGCCCCTCGCCCACGAGCACCGAAAGCGTGTGGGCCGGGCGGCCCTTCTTCATGATGATCGGGGTCAGCCAAGCGTCCAGGGCGCCGAGCTCCAGCAGTGCCGTCAGCACGCCGGGCAACAGCCGTGGGTCGAGATCGTCCAGGTTGGTCTCGAGCAACCAGGGTTCGTCTGCTGAGGACCCACCGGTCGACTCCCCGACCAGCAGGCGCACCACGTTGGCGTGCGTCTCCGGGTCCCGCGAGCCGGCGCCGAAGCCCACCTGCGCCACCGTCATCGCCGGCTGGCCGCCCCACTCGGCGGCATGGACGACCAGCAGGGCGGCGCCGGTCGGCGTACAGGACTCCATCGAGGCAGGTCCAGCGAGGCTGGGCACCCCGCGGAGCAGCTCGACCACCGCCGGCACGGGCACCGACATCGACCCGTGGGCGGCGCGCACCCGGCCCGCACCGACCGCCACCGGCGACACGACCAACCGGTCCAGACCGAGGTGCACGAAACCGGCACACACCCCCACCACGTCCGCGATGGCATCGAGCGCACCGACCTCGTGGAAGTGCACCTCGTCGGGTGAGGTGCCGTGCACCGTGGCCTCGGCGACGGCGAGCCGCTCGAAGACGCTGTACGAACGTTCGGCCACTGCGGGCGAGAGGTCGGCTGCCGCCAACAGCCGACGTACGTCCGCCCAGGTGCGGTGCGTGGTCGACTCGGAGACCTCCACCAGGCAGCGCGTGGCGGCGACACCACCACGGTGGACCTGCTCGATCGACACCGTGACGGGTTCCGGGCTGACGGCGTCAACCGCCGTCTGCAGCACCTCGATCGGAACGCCGACGCCGATCAGCGCCCCGAGCAGCATGTCGCCCGCAGCACCTGCGCCCGCGTCGACCCAGCCAACCGTGCCCGTCATCGGGCCGACCGCCCGGCCCGCCGCGCGATCCGGGCAGCCGCCACTCCGGCGCCGTAACCGTTGTCGATGTTGACGACGGTCACGCCTGGCGCACACGAGTTGAGCATCGTGAGCAGGGCCGCGAGGCCTTCGAAGGCGGCGCCGTAACCAACCGAGGTCGGGACCGCCACGACCGGGACGCCGACCAGGCCACCCACCACGCTCGCCAGCGCACCCTCCATGCCCGCGACCACGATCAGACAGTCGGCGGCGGCCAACCGGTCCCGCACGGCCAGCACCCGATGCAGGCCGGCCACCCCGACATCGGTGACCAGCTCGCCGGCTGCGCCGTGCGTCGCGATGGTCACCAGGGCCTCCCTGGCCACCGGCAGGTCACTCGTGCCGGCCGTAACCACCACGACGTCACCGCGCGGCGCTGGCAGCGGCCCCAATGACGCGGTGCGGGCGACGGCGTCGAGCTCGGCTGCCCCGTGGGCGACTGCGACCGCAGCGAGCGCCTCGTCGTCGAGCCTGGTGGCTAGGACCGCTCGGTCCGGGTGGGCCGCGTGCAGCGCCCCCAGGATCTCCACCACCTGCTGGGGAGTCTTCCCTTGCCCGAAGACGACCTCGGGGTCACCGGTGCGCCGGGCCCGGTCGAGGTCGAGGCGCGCGGCGGCACCTTCGAGCACCCAGGTGGGGTCATCACGCTCCGGATCGGACATCGCAGCCACCCTAGTGACCACCTACGATCGGCTGCGATGACCACCATCCCCCAGCCGCTGCTCGAAGCCCTGGCCGACCATCCGCGCCGCATCATCGCGTGCAGCGGCGGGGTCGACAGCCTGCTCCTCGCCGACGTCGCCCACCAGGCGGCGCCTGCGACGACGATCGTCGCCCACTCGGTCACCCCGGCGGTCCCGCGTGCCGCGACCGATCGCGTACGCCGTACGGCGAGCGCGCTCGGCTGGCAGCTGCACCTGGTGGAGTCTGCCGAGTTCGGCGACGAGCGCTACCTCACGAACCCGGTCGATCGCTGCTTCTTCTGCAAGTCCAACCTCTACGCCGAGCTCGACCGGATCGTGGACGACCTCGAGCCCGACGCGGGCTGGACGCTGATGAGCGGCGCCAACGTCGACGATCTAGGTGAGTACCGCCCCGGGCTGATCGCCGCCGCCGACCACCAGGTCTGCCACCCCTATGTCGAGGCCGGCATCGGGAAGACAGGCATCCGCGCGCTGGCTGCCGCGCGGGCCCGCGACTGGCACGACCTGCCGGCCGCACCCTGCCTCGCCAGCCGCCTCTACACGGGCACGCCGGTCACTCCCGGACTGCTGCGGGCGGTCGAGGAAGGTGAGATCGTCGCCCAGCGCCTCACCGGACTCGAGGTGCTGCGCTGCCGGGTCCGCGGTTCAGAAGTGGTGGTCGAGGTGTCGGCCGATGATCGTTCCCCGATCACGACCGCGGTGCTCGACGCGGTGCTGGCCGCCATGCGAGAGCACGCTCCGCACCTCGGACCGATCGGCCTCGACCCGGCGCCGTACGCGCCCGGCCGCGCCTTCGTCCAGCTCTCCAGCCGGTGAGCGGTGCCTACGTGTGCGTGTGCACGCCGGGCCCGGTGATCTTCAGCCCCGGCAGGTCGTCGAGGTTGTAGGTCATCTCGAAGGTGCGTCGGTAACCGGTGTGGGCCACCCTCCATCCGTCCGGCGTCCGCACGTAGCGGTCCTCGTAGAACGCCGCGCCTTCCAACATGAACTTGAAGGCCTCCACGATCACCTTGTCCTGGAGGTACCAGTGGCCGGTGGCGGTGTCGCCGGTGATGTCGATCTCCGGGTGGTGGGCCTGGTGCAGGGTCAGCAGACCCTCGCCCAGGTTGTCGCGCATGTAGGAGACCAGCGCGGCCCGGTCGTCGAAGACCAGCCCGTTGTAGTCACCGGTGGCCTCCGGCACGAAGCAGTCCTCGAACTCATCCCACTTCTTGGAGTCCAGGGTGCGCAGGTAGCGATACTTGAGCCGGCAGATGTCGTCGAAATCGGTCACGCCCCTGAACGTAGTGGGGATCCCGCGCCGATGAAACGCAGTGGTAACTCTTCGTCAATCTCCCGGTGAACTTCGCGGCGCACCCTGGAGCCATGAAACCCACAGCGCGCCTCGAGGACGAGACCGAGACCCGACGTCAGCACCGTGCCGCCCTCAAGCTCCGCCATGCGCAGCAGGTGACCAGGTTGATGGACCGGCGTAATGATCTGCGCGGCGTACACGCCCTCGCTGACTTCGTCGACGACTCAGTGCGCTGGACCGCCTGACCGTCGACCCGGCTCTTCTTCACCGTCACAGACCTCGACCCGGCTCTTCTTCACTCAAGTCCAGCCGGGTCGGCGTCCTCCACCGTGAGTTCGAGCCGGGTCGGCGTCCTCAGCCGTAAGTTCAAGCCGGGTCGGCGTCCTCAGCCGTGAGTTCAAGCCGGGTCGGCAGCAGCGCTGCTCGGGCCCTGGCCACGACGTCATCGGCCTCGGGCACTCCCCTTATAGTCACCGGGTGATCTTCAAGCGCGTTGGCGACGGGAGGCCGTACCCCGAGCACGGCCTGGACGCCCGCGCTTGGGCGACGCTGCCGCCGCGACAGGTGCGGCTCGACGAGCTGGTCACCACCAAGGACACCCTGCAGCTCGCCGCACTCCTCGACGAGGACTCGACCTTCTTCGGCGACCTGTTCGCCCATGTCGTCGAGTGGCAGGGCGACCTCTACCTCGAGGACGGCCTGCACCGCGCCCTGCGTGCGGCCCTGCAGCAGCGCAACGTCGTCCACGCCCGGATCTACCGGATGGACGCCGCATGAGCTTCGACCTGCTCCGGAGGTTCCGGTCCCTGGCCACGCTCGCGGTATTGGGGGTGCTGATGCTCGTCGGGGTCACCTGGGGCTGGTCAGCGGTCACCGCGCCGTTGCCCACCTACGAGGATCCTCCCGTGTGCGAGAACACCACGCTCGCTGCCGGTGACAAGGTCTACCCCGACCAGGTCACCGTGAGCGTGATCAACGCCGGGAAGCGCGAGGGGTTGGCGGGCCAGACCATGGAGCAGCTGGTCGCAAAGGGCTTCGTCCGCGGCGAGATCGCCAATGCACCGTCACAGGCAAAAGTTTCGGGCGCACAGATCTGGACCGACGACCCGAAGAGCGCAGCAGTGGTCCTGGTGGCCACGTACTTGAGCAAGAAGGGCCGCGGCGTCGAGATCAAGGAACAGGAGTCCGACGCGCTCGGGATAAACGTGGTCGTAGGCGACCAGTTCAAGGCAGTGGTCGCCGGCCGCAAGGCTGTCGCCGCAAAGTCCGATGCGACCATCTGCAGCCCGCCGGTCGTGGCCGAGTAGCGGCTACTCGTCCAGCCACTGGGCCAGGCGCCCGCCTCGGCTGACCTGGCGCAACCGCTCCTCGGTCTTCTCACGCAATCGCCGGGGGGTCACGACCAGGAGCTCGTCGCCGTGGTGCAGGACCGTACGCCGCTCCGGCACGAGCGTCTCGCCCCCACGGATCACCATCGACACCGATGCGCCCGGAGGGAGCCGGAGCTCGCCGACCTCCACGCCGTGGATGAGCGACGCGGGGCTGACCGTGACCTGGAGCAGGTCGGCAGCGATGCGTTCAAGGGGTGCGGCCTCGACCTGGAGGTCGCGAGGTTCGGAGCGTCGAGCGACCTTGAGCACCCGCGCCACCAAGGGCAGGGTCGGCCCGGTCAGCAAGGTGTAGAGCACCACCATCACGAACACGATGTCGAAGAGTCGCTCGGCGTCCTTGACTCCCGCGGCCAGCGGAATGGTGGTGAGCACGATCGGCACCGCACCTCGGAGCCCGGCCCACGACAGGAACGACAGCTCGCGCCACGACATCCGGTGCGAGAAGGCGCTCACGGCGACCGAGATGGGGCGGGCCACCAGGGTGAGGATCAGCCCGGCGGCCACGGCCAGGCCGACGATCTCGAACGTGATCCGGCTCGGCGACAGCAGCAGCCCGAGCATGATGAACAGACCGATCTGAGCGAGCCACGCGATGCCCTCGGCGAAGGACCGGGTGGCCGCGCGGTGCGGCAGCTCGGCGTTGCCGAGCACCAGGGCGGCGATGTACACGGCGGCGAACCCGCTTCCGTGGGCGGCCGTCGCACCGCCGTAGCCGAGGAAGCAGAGCATGAGCACGGCGAGCGGGTAGAGACCCGACGCGGGCAGTGCAGCCCGGCGCATCACCCAGGCCCCGCCGAAACCGACCGCGAGTCCGACGCCGACGCCGACGACCAGCTCGACAACGATGATCCCGAACATCAGGAGGGGGCCGTCGTTGGCCACCGCGCCGGTGGAGATCAGCGTCACCAGGACCACCGTCGGGGCATCGTTGAATCCCGACTCTGCCTCGAGCGCGCCCACCAGTCGCTGCGGCAGAGGCACCACCCGCAGCACCGAGAACACCGCGGCCGCATCGGTCGGTGAGCACACCGCGCCGAGAAGCACCGCGAGCTCCCACGGCAGGCCGAGCAGGAAGTGGGCGCCGAGCGCCACGATGGCGACGGAGATGACGACGCCGACCGTCGCCAACGAGAGGCCGAGGCGCATCGACGGTTTCGCCTCGCGCCAATTCGTGGTCAACCCACCCTCGGCGAGGATCACCGCCAAGGCACCGAAGCCGAGCGCATGGGCCAGCGCAGCGTCCTCGAAGTTGATGCCGAGCCCGGACTCCCCGAGCATGACCCCCATCAGCAGGTAGATCAGCAGGCTCGGCAGGCCGGCACCGGACGACAGGCGCACCGCGAGGATCGCCAGGAAGGTGACGGCAGATCCCACCAGCAGGAAGGTGTCGAGCTGGTGGACGTCGAAGCTCATCCGGAGTCCGAACGGAGCTGTCCACCGGAGCAGCGGGGCGGGGACGGGGGAAAACTCCGTGGGGTGGTCATGTCACCTCGGCGAGCTGTCGGGGCGGCGGATACGCAGTCTATCGGTGTCGGAGTCCGACCTCGCCGCGCCGGTTGCTCAGACGGTAGGGGTGTAGCCGGGGCGCCCGCTGGCGTCCCACTCCTCCCAGAACGACGTGAACTCCTCGCCGAGGAACGGGTCACCCCCGGTCATCGCGATACCCCCGCGTCGGACAGTCCAGTCCCACGGCGCCAGCTCCTGTGCCGTCGCCAAGTGCGCCTTCGCGGCATCGGTACGCCCCTGGCGTTGCAGGTACGCCGCAACCCGGCGCTCCGCCAGCGCCTGCTGTCCGGCGTCGGTCCGGACCGGCGGCTCTGTCTCGGCACTCGCCGGCAATGTGCCTTCCCTGACCCAGGCTCGGAGCAGGTCGTGGTGCTGTGCGCTGTCGATCTTGGTGAATTCGCGAAACTGGTCGTCTCCCGGCGCGATCGTCGGCGGCTTGACGATGTTGTCGTCCTCGTCGATCCACACCACGCTCGGGACGTTGGTGATCCCGTAGCGCTCCGCCGTGACGTGGGCGGTGTCGACCGCCACGGGGTACGTCGGCTGGGCCGCATCGATCCACGGCCGCGAGTCCTCGGGGTCGGCGTCGAGCGCGACCGAGAACAGCTTGAGACCCGAGTCGGCGAGCTCGTCCTGCAGCTTCTGCCAACCGCCGAGCTCGTGCCGGCACCCGCACCACGACGCCCAGGTCACCAGCACCCGCTTGCTGCCGGAGAAGTCGTCGAAGGAGACCGGTTCGCCGTCCACGTCGCGCAGAGCAAGGGGCGGCGCCTTGCCCGCGGAGGCCTCGCGCGCCCGCGCCTCGGAGCTGTGGGCGAGCGCCACCACGCCCCCCTCATCGTCGCGCGCGACCAGGAGGCCGAGGGCCTCGGCCCAAGCCATCAGGTCGATCCGGCTCTCGTCCTCGGGGGCGGTGATCACGCCCCCGAACAACGGCACGCACACCTCGCCGCGGCACAACCCGACCGGCTTGAGCGTCCAACCGGTGGCTTCCGCGAGGGCGGTGGCCTCGACGTACCCCTCGTCGTACGCAAGCTCGTGCTCGCGACCGTCCACGTCGATCAGGGTCAGCACTCGGTCAGGATCGCACGAAACTGGAACTTGTTCTAGATTTGGCCCATGACCGAACCCGCCAAGGGCACCGTGCTTCCCGAGGTCCTGCCCGCAGCCGCACTCGATCAGTCGGGGGCTCCCGACGCCACGTCGTACGACGTGGTCGTGGTCGGCTTCGGCATCGCCGGCGGATGCGCGGCGCTGGAGGCAGCCAGAGCCGGAGCCCGAGTGCTGCTGCTCGAGCGGGCAGCCGTGCACGGCGGCACCTCGAGCATGTCGGGCGGACACTTCTACCTCGGTGGCGGCACCGCGGTGCAGCAGGCGACCGGGCACGCGGACTCGACCGAGGAGATGTACAAGTACCTGGTCGCCACGTCCAAGGAGCCCGAGCACGACAAGATCCGCGCCTACTGCGACGGCTCGGTCGAGCACTTCGACTGGCTGGAGGCGCTCGGCTTCGAGTTCGAGCGGTCGTTCTTCCCCGGCAAGGCGGTGATCCAGCCCGGCACTGAGGGGCTGATGTTCACCGGCAACGAGAAGGTCTGGCCATTCGTGGACCAGGCGGCGCCCGCCCCGCGCGGCCACAAGGTGCCCGTGCCCGGCGACACCGAAGGCACCAAGATCGTGATGGACCTGTTGCGCACGTGCGTCGAGGAGGCGGGGGTCGAGGTCCGCTACGAGACCGGCGCGACCAACCTCGTGACGTCCGACGCCGGCTCGGTCGTCGGGTTGGCGTGGCGCCGGTTCGACGAGGCCGGCGTCGTCGCCGCGCGGTCGGTGGTGATCGCGGCCGGAGGCTTCGTGATGAACCCCGACATGGTCGCGGCGCACACCCCGGCCCTGGGCTCGAAGCTGTTCACCCTCGGGTCGACCTACGACGACGGACTCGGGATCCGACTCGGTGCCTCCGTCGGCGGCCAGCTCAAGCACATGGACGAACCGTTCATCACCGCCCCCATCTACCCACCGTCGGTGCTGGTGAAGGGTCTGCTGGTCAACGCCGAAGGGCGGCGGTTCGTGGCGGAGGACAGCTACCACGCGAGGACCTCGCAGTTCGTGATGGAACAGCCTGAGTCTGCGGCGTACCTCATCGTCGACAGCGAGCACGTCGAGTACCCGAAGATGCCGCTGGTTCCGTTGATCGACGGGTTCGAGACGGTTGCTGAGATGGCGAGGTCACTGGGCCTCGACGAGGCGACCCTGCAGGCGACGCTCGACCGCTACAACGAGCACGCCGCTCGCGGCGAGGACCCCGACTTCCACAAGGGCGCCGACTGGCTGGCCCCGCAGGCGGTCGGGCCATGGGCGGTCTTCGACGTGCGCCTCGGTCACGCGTTGTACGCCGGATTCACGCTTGGCGGCATCCGGGTGACGGTCGACGGTGAGGTGCAGCGCGAGGACGGCTCGGTCATCCCAGGCCTGTATGCGGCCGGGGCCTGCGCCTCCAACCTGGCCCAGGACGGCAAGGGCTACTGCTCCGGCACCCAGCTCGGTGAGGGGTCGTTCTTCGGCCGTCGGGCCGGGCGGCACGCTGCCGGAATCCCCGGCTGACCTGGGCAACCTGCGCGACGTAGGGTCACCCCCGTGAGCGATCGCTGGGCCGTGGCCACCCGCGCGAACGTGGCTCCGTTCCACGTGATGGATCTGCTGGCCGCATCAGCCCAGCGGCAACGTACCCACGGCGACCTGCTCAACCTGCTGGCCGGTCAGCCCAGCACGGGTGCCCCGCGGCCGGTGAACGACGAGGCGATCCGGCTGCTGCAGGGCGGAGATCCCCTTGGCTACACGCCCGCCACCGGGATCCGTGAGCTGCGCGAGGCGATCGCCTCACACCACCAGCGGACGTACGGCGTCGAGGTCGACCCCGACGAGGTGGTCGTCACCACCGGCAGCAGCGGCGGGTTCCTGCTCGCGTTCCTGGCAGCGTTCGACGTCGGTGACCGAGTGGCGATCGCCCGCCCCGGCTACCCCTGCTACCGCAACGTCCTGGCCGCCCTCGGCTGTGCGGTCGTGGAGATCCCGACCGGGCCCGAGACTCGCTTCCAGCCGACGGTGGAGCAGCTCGCCGAGCTGCACGCCCAGACGCCGCTCGACGGACTCGTCCTGGCCAGCCCGGCCAACCCCACCGGCACCATGCTGCTGCCCGACGAGCTGGCTGCGCTGACCCGATGGTGCGATGACGAGCAGGTGCAGCTGATCTCCGACGAGATCTATCACGGCATCGAGTACGCCCCGCTCGAAGGCGCCGACCGGTTGGCTCGCTCGGCCTGGGAGACCAGCCGGGAGGCGGTGGTCTTCGCGAGCTTCTCCAAGTACTTCTCGATGACCGGCTGGCGAATCGGCTGGATGCTGGTCCCCGACCGGCTGCGCAGGGCCACCGACGTGCTGACCGGCAACTTCACGATCTGCCCCCCGGTCCTGGCCCAGCGCGCTTGCTTGGCAGCGTTCGAGGAGGCGACGTACGCCGAGCTCGACGGACACGTACGCCGCTACGCCAGCAACCGGCGGCTGCTCCTCGATGGCCTGGCAGAGCTCGGTGTCACGCGCTTGGCTCCCGCGGACGGCGCCTTCTACGCGTACGCCGACGTCGGCCACCTCACCGATGACTCGATGTCGTTTGCCCATGACCTGCTGGCCCGCACCGGCGTAGCGGTCGCCACCGGGGTCGACTTCGACACGGTTGATGGAGGGAGATACATCCGCTTCAGCTTCGCCGGTCCTCGCGAGGTGATCGAGGAGGCGCTGGTGCGGCTAAGTCCAGTGTTCGTCCCGTAACCGACGCCTCGATCAGCTCTCGCTAGCCGGCCAGCCCTGCCGCTCCCACACCGTCGGCGGAAGACCCGCTCCGGCAAGCGGGTCGTCGCGAACCGCCACCCCGAGCCGGGCCACGTACGCCTTGCGCACGAAACCGTTGCGGACGCGTTGCGGGTGGTCGCCCACCTTCCGGCTCCGGACGATCTTGGCGGTCTTGTAGGAGATCTTCGAGACCTTGTCGGAGCCGCTCCAGAAATCAGGCAGTGCTTTCCGTCCCACGACTCGGTCACCCAGTAGGGCTTGAGGCCGCCCTTGATCAGCGGGCTGGGCTTCGAGCTCTTGACGTTGACCACCACGGCGTAGTCGGACATGGTGCCCGCGACGCAGATCTTCGTGCCCTCCGGGTTGGCCGCGATCCCGTGATGCGCAGAGTCGAGCAGGTACAGCGGGCGCGGGGTGTTCGGGATCAGGTTGGGCAACCGGGTCAGCCGATTGATCTTCCCAGTCCTGAGGTTCATCTCGACGAAGCCGTGGAAGAACGAGAGCTGGAAGTAGACCGTCTTCTCGTCCGGTGACAGCGTCATCGGGCGCACCGCCGTGCTGAAGTCCTCCGCACCGAAGTCCTTCAGCGCCTTCTCCAGGTTGTATTTGCGCTCGATCTTGAAGGTCTTCGCATTGACGATCTGGAAGCGGCGTTCCCCCTCGAGCGGGTCGGGCACACCGGGCTCGTCGAGCGGGCTGTACACCGTGCCGATGCTGGCGTGCAGGATCCGCTTCCCACCGTCGATGTAGACACTCTCGTGCGGAGACCCGCCGGACTTGAAGCGCCCGACCTCCTTGCCGTCTGCCACCCGCAGCACGTGGACGACGTTGCCGGTCGAGGCACTGACCACCACATGGCGGCCATTCGGCGACATGGCCATGTGGTCCGAGCGCACCCCGGCCACCTGGAACCGCCACACGACCTTCTTGGTCTTCAGGCTGATGGCGACCACGTCAGCGAAGGATGGCCGGGAGATGACGACGAGCTTGCCGTCGTTGGAGGAGTACATGTCGTCGACGAGCTGGTCATGTCCTTCACCGATTGCCTCGCGGATCGCGATGAAGTACACCAACCGGTAGGGGTCGCTCAGGATCTCTTGCATCCGCTGCTCGTAGTCCGGGACCACATTGATGGTCCCGAGCCTGCGCAGGGAGTCCGGCGCCAGGACGTCCGCGGTGCCGCCCCAGTTGTTGCCGACGAACACCACCCGCCGGGTGCCGTCGTGGCCGGCTCCCGGCTCAGCGGCGGTGGCCGACACCGTCCCGAGACCCGTCAGAGCCAGTGCCGCGCCGATCGCTGCAGCCATCACCCGAGACACCATCGTCCCCATCATCTTGTGAACTCCTCTCGAGCGCCCGGCGCCAGCAACGCAGCGTTTGCGCGCTCCTCATGGTGACTAACGCGTTGCGAGCCAGGTCGTCACGGGTATGCCGCGGTCCGGCAGAAGCGCGCTACAAGGCCAGCTCATGCACGAACTCCCCGAGCTGGGTGAGGTTGCGGCACTCGACCATCGGCACGATCTCGCCGTACGTCGGCGCGGCGGAGTCGCCGGTGCCCCAGTGGCGCGTGTGCTCGGGGTTGAGCCACCAGGAGTGGCGGGCAGTGCGCGCCAGCTCCTTGAGCACTCCCTCGTTGAGGTCGCTGTAGTTGGAGCGCGCGTCGCCCAAGATCAACAGCGACGACTTGGGGCCGAGCGCGTCGCCGTACTCCTCGGCGAACTTCGCGAACGCCCGTCCGTAGTTGGTCCGCCCCCACAAGGCGGCGTGCGCCGTGCTCGCGGCAAGATCAGCCATCACATCCGCGACGTCGGCTCCCGGTCGGAAGTGGTGGGTGACCTCGTGGACGTGGTCGATGAACGTGAAGGCACGCACCTTCTGGAACTGGTCCTGCAGCGCGAAGACCAGTAGCAGGGTGAACTGCGCGAAGTTGGCGACCGACCCGCTGACGTCGCACAGCACGACCAGCTCGGTGCGGTGCGGCCGCTTCGGCTTGTGGTGGGTGGTCAACGGCACGCCGCCGGTTGACATCGAAGCCCGGACCGTCCGCCGGAAGTCGAGTGGTCCGCGGCGCTTGGCGTGGTGCTCCTGGGTCAGCCGCGTGGCGAGCCGTCGGGCCAGCGGGTAGATCTCGCGCCGCATCTCCTCCAGGTCGGCCTTGCGCGCAGAGGTGAAGTCAAGGCGATCGATGCTCGGCCGGATGGCGACGGTGGCGACGTGCTCGGGCCCCTTCTCCTCGGCGATCCGGCGGCGCGCGTCGTCCTCCACCATCCTGGTGAAGCCGCCGATCCTGCGCCCTGCGGTGCGCTGCGCCTCCTCCTCGGTGCGACCCTCTGCCAGCAGGGCCTGGACGATCCGGTCGATCAGCTCCGAGGGCGCCACTCGCTGCAGGGCCGTGTACGCCGACCACGACGACAGCCCAGGACCACGACCCGGCATCGCGCCGAAACGGCCGACCATCTCGGCGGCCAGCTGGGCCAGCCGCTGGCGGTCGTCCTGCTCCAGCGCCTCCTGCAGGGCCTCACGCAGGTCGACGAGTGCCTGCGCGTTGTCACGCACACCGCCGGTGTCGTCGGCCGGTTCGCCATCAGCGTGGACGACCCCACTGCCCACCAACCTCGGGAAGTAGATGTCGAACAGCGCGTCGAAGGTCTGGCGTTGCGACTGCTTCTTGACCAGGGTGGCGGCATACCCGGCGTGGATGGTCGTGCGGTCGCTCCAGTCGAGTGCGGTCAGGGCGCCGATCGCGTCGAGGTCCTCGGCGAGGGAGACCGACAGGCCGGCCGACCGCAGCGCCTCCAGGAAGGCGATGTGGCGGTCGACCAGACCCGACGTCATCGGAGACGCAGCTCCTTGACCGCCCGCTGGTGGTCCGAGGCGTGCTTGAGGATCACGCCGAGCGTGTCATCGATGACCTTGTCGTCGAGGTCGCGGATCTCCAGGGCGATCAGGGTGCGCGCCCAGTCGACCGACTCCGCGATCGACGGCGCCTTCTTCAGCTCGAGCTCGCGCAGCCGCCCGATCGTGGCCACCAGCTGCTCGGCCACCCGGTCGTCGAGACCCGGCACCTGCGAGGAGACGATCTCGCGCTCACGGTCGGCGTCCGGGTAGTCGAGGTGCAGGTAGAGACACCGGCGCTTCACTGCCTCGGAGAGCTCGCGCGTCGCATTGGAGGTGAGCACGACGAACGGCCGGCGGGTGGCCACGACCGTGCCGAGCTCGGGGATGGTGACCTGGAAGTCGGAGAGCACCTCGAGCAGCAACCCCTCGACCTCGACGTCGGTCTTGTCGACCTCGTCGATCAGCAGCACCGTCGGCTGGTCGCGCCGGATGGCGGTCAGCAGCGGTCGAGTGAGCAGAAACTCTTCCGTGAAGATGTCGTCGTGGGTCTCCGACCAGGCCTGATCGGTGTTAGCGGACTGGATCCGGAGGAGCTGCTTCTTGTAGTTCCACTCGTACAACGCGCGCGCTTCGTCAAGGCCCTCGTAGCACTGAAGCCGCACCAGCTCGGCGCCGGTGGCGCGGGCCACCGCCTTGGCCAGCTCGGTCTTGCCCACCCCCGCCGGGCCCTCGACCAGGAGCGGCTTCTCGAGTGCGCCGGCGAGGAAGGCAGTCGTGGCGGTCGTCGGGTCGGCGAGGTAGCCGACCGCGGTCAGTCGTTCCGCTACTTCGGCAGGCGATGCGAACCACGTCATGCCGTCCATTCTCGCGCATCGGCGTCACTAGCCGCCCGACGCATCGTTGTACCGGACGTGATGACCAGCCGCCATCGCCCCCCGAGGGCTGCACTCACCCTGAGCGTGGCAAAAGTGATCGCGCTCGGACTGCTGCTGGTCGTCCTGGTCTCGGGTTTCGCCGCTTGGTCACCGCTTCGCGCGCAGCACCCCACGGCACTCCGGGTCGAGCTCATCTCGGAGGACCTGCAGCAGGCGATCACCGAGCACAACTGCTCGATCACTGGTTTCGGCGATAGCGCCTCTCCCCGGTCGGCACTGATCCGGCGCCATGGGGTGCTGCGGCACGTCAGCTTCGATCGGGCCTGGTCGGTGTTCACCGGTCAGGAGCCAGGCGAGCTGCTGGCGGTGTGCCTCGGCGAGGTGCTAGTCCGCGAAAGACCCGTGACGTCCCGCGCCTGAGGCGAATCGTGCCGCACCGTCCAACGCTCCATCGGCCAGCGACCGCAGACCGTGCTCCAGCTCGATCCGCATCGCGTCCACCTCCGTCCGACCCTCTTGGTCGAGCGCCGAGAGCCGGTCGTTGCGCAAGCACGACTGGGGAAGCGCGGCGATCTCGGCGGCCAGGGTCTCTGCCCGCGAACGCGCCGACCCCGGAGCAACGACGCGGTCGACCAGACCGATCCGGAGCGCTTCATCGGCGGCCACCGGGCGCCCGGTGAGGATCAGATCCATAGCTCGCCCCGCGCCGACCAGCCTCGGGAGTCGGACCGTGCCGCCGTCGATCAACGGGACGCCCCAGCGCCGGCAGAACACCCCGAACGTCGCGTCCGCAGCCGCGACCCGGAGGTCACACCAGATCGCGAGCTCGAGGCCTCCGGCGACGGCGTAACCCTCTATCGCCGCGATCACGGGCTTCGACAGCCGCATCCGGCTCGGCCCCATCGGCGCCTCGCCGTCCACCGTCACCTGGTTACCGCGCTCCGTGCCGATCGACTTGAGATCGGCCCCAGCGCAGAAGGTGCCGCCCGCTCCCGTCAGCACCGCGACCGACTGGGAGGGGTCGGCATCGAAGGCTCCGAACGCGTCGACCAGCGCGCTGGCGGTCGGTCCGTCGACAGCGTTGCGCGCCTCGGGTCGATCGATGACGACGGTGGTGACGGATCCGGTGGACGTGACGATGACGCTCATGGGTCGAGCCTACGAGCAGGAGGCGCTAGTGCTTCTCGGCGACGATCCGCCAGTTCAGGTCGGCGATCTTGGCGCGCTCCGCTTCGGTCCACGCCTGACCACCCTTCTGCAACAGATCCAGCGACTCCTCGATCCACCCAGGAGCGACGTGGATCTTCTCCAGGGCTCGGACCAGCCGGCGGCCGCGCAGGATCAGGTCGCGCTTCTGCTCGCACAGCGGCCATGCCTCGCTCTTCGAGGGCGCGGACAGGACGATCCGGAACCCGGCCCGCTCGAGCGCGGCGCAGACGTCATCCGGGTACATCGACTGGGTGGCGGCCAGCGTCGGTAGGTAGAGGCGGTGCAGGGCCACGTGCTCGGCGTTCTTCCAGTCGAAGAAGGGAGTCAGCAGGTACTCCGAGCAGGCATAGCGCGACCCGGGCTTCAGCACCCGGTACATCTCCCGCGCATGGAGGTCCAGCTCCTCCTTCTTGAAGAAGGGCCACACGGCCTGGAACGAGAAGCACCCGTCGAAGGACTCGGACTCGTAGTCAAGCGGGTCGTGGTGGTTGCCGACCTTGAAGTGCAACCGGTCACTCATGTCGCACCGGGCCGCCCAGGCGATGCCGTTCTCGACCTGGTCAGGATCGATGTTGTAGCCGGAGACCTGGCCGCCGGTCAGCGTCGCGAAGTGGTGGGCGATCCGTCCCCGGCCGCACCCCATGTCGAGAAGGTGCGAGTTTGCCGGGTCCGGCAGCCGCAGCTCGTGGAGCACGTCGCGCTCGGTGAGGATCTGGTTGTCGTAGAGGCCCTTGGTCTCGTCGAGCATCGGCGGGATGTACAGCTTCTCCAGGTCGAAGACCGAGAGCATGTTGTTGAGGACCTTGTAGTAGTCCGCGACCGCTTGGGTCTCGTCCGCGGTCTCCGTGGGCTCACCGGCCTGCATCCGCTGGAAGAACTGGTAAGCGTCGATGCACGCCTGCTTGTCCTCGGCCGACAGCGTCGCCAACCGCTTCAAGCCGACCATCGCTGTCTTCATCCGGTACGTGTCCAGCATGCGATGCCTCTCGTTGGCCGGGCGGCAGCGCCGAGCCGGTGCTTGACGTGTCGCGACCTTGTTCATACATTCATACACCACATGAGTGAATGTATGAATAGGTGCGCGTCATGACAACGTTGGCTGGGACCGCGGTCGTCCTGGGCGGCAGCGTCGCCGGACTCTGTGCTGCCGGCGCCCTGGCGGATCACTTCGAGCAGGTGATCATCCTCGAACGAGATGTGCTCCCCTCCGATGCCGAGCATCGACGCGGGGTGCCGCAGAGCAAGCACCCCCACTTCCTGCTCAACGGCGGTCGGCGCGCCATCGGCACCCTGTTCCCGGGCTTCGAGGAGGACCTGATCGCCGCGGGCGGGATGTTGCTGATGCCCTCGCACGATGCGGCGTACCTGGAGGAGGCCGGATGGGCTCCGCGCAAGAAGTCCACGATGACGATGGTCTACAGCTCCCGCATCCTCATCGAGCGCGTCCTCCGCGACAAGGTGCGGGCGCTGCCCAACGTCACGATCCGCGAGGATGTCGCGGTGCAGGGGCTGTCCCACCGCCCCAGTGCAGCGCACGGTGACCAGCAAAGTGGCCAACCCGGGGGCGGCATCACCGGCGTTCGCTTCCAGCAGGGCCGGTCCGACCCGGAGTCGATCGACACCGACCTCGTCGTCGACGCCATGGGTCGCGGATCGTCGGTGATGGAGTGGCTCGAGAGCGCCGGCTGGCCCCGGCCGCCGGTGAAGACGCTCGACGCCAAGGTCACCTATGTCTCGCGGTGGTACGACCTTCCGCCCGCCGACGCGCGCCCCTCATCGTGGTGGTGGCGCCACGTCATCATCATGCCCTCGCAGGACTCCGACACCAGCCGGCCCGACGAGCACGCCTTCCTCTCCAACTTCATCCCCATCGAGGGCGATCGGGTGATCGCGTGCATGGGCTCCTGGGGACTGGACATGCCGCGCACGCCGGAGGACTTCACCGCATCGGCCGAGCGACTGCGGACGCCGGTCTTCGCCAACGCCATGAAGGAGTGCGAGCCCACCTCCGAGGTGCACCTCACCCGGTCGACCGGCAACAAGTGGCGTCGCTACGACCAGCTCCCGACGTCCCCAGCGGGCCTGGTGTTCATCGGTGACTCGATCTGCGCGTTCAACCCGTTCTACGCCCAAGGGATCAGCTCCGCGGCGGGCTGCGCGGTGCTCCTCAAGACCTCCCTCGAGCGGGCCACCGCCGTTGATGCGGCCTTCGTGCGTCGCTTCACCGAGGAGCAGGTCGCCGTCATGCAGGTGCCGTGGAACCTGGCGATGGCCCGCGACCAGGGATACGAATGCGCCACCGGCACCGAAGCGCTGCCCGGCTGGCGACGACGCATCGTGGCCGCCATGGGCAACCCCGTCTTCAACGCCATCACCGGGGCGGCCCGTGAGGACGCGGTCGTCGACGAGCACTTCGCCAGGGTCTTCAACCTCGACGAGTCGCTCGCGGACATGTTCAAGAGCCCGCGCGTGCTGTACGGCCTGGTCCGCCACCAGCTCAGGTCTGCGCTAGGCCGGACCACCGTGCCGTACGGGTTCGACCCCCTGCTCGACCCGCCCGGCACCGACTACACGGACTACTCGCCCACGAAGGAGCCGGTGCCCGCATGAGCGTGACCTGCGACCCGGCCGCCGAGGCGCTCACCCGCGAACTGGGCTTCGACTGTCACGACGTCGACCCGATCGTCTCCTTCACCAGCCCGGCCGACCTCTACAGCTGGACACAACCCGTGCTGGAGCTACTGATCATCGGCGGGGCGGTCTTTGCCCTGGTGCACGCCGTACGTCGGCTGCGACGCGAGTCCGACCCGACCAACCTCGCGCTGTGGTTCGCCTCGCTGGCCTACCTGGCCGTCACCGAGCCGCCGCTGTACTTCCCGGAGTGGTTCGGCCTCGACAAGATCTACGGCTTCATCTTCGCCCACAACGAGTTCACCGTGCAGTTCATGTACGACCGCTTGCCGCTCTACATCGTGGCGTTCTATCCGGCGATCAGCGCGCTGGCCTACGAGGTGGTCCGCAGCATCGGCGTCTTCGCGCGGCGCGGTCCACTGGTCGGCGCGCTCTGCGTCGCCTTCGTCGCCCAGGTGTTCTACGAGATCTTCGACCATCTCGGCCCGCAGCTGAAGTGGTGGGCGTGGAACCTGGACAACGACAAGGTCAACCACCCGATGCTGGCATCGGTGCCGCTGAACAGCATGCTGCTCTTCGCCTCCGTTTCGCTTGCCTTCATGACCTACCTGGTCGTTCGGTGGGTCGGCCCAGAAATCCGAGCCGACCGGGGAAGCGCCCCGCGATCCGGCCTCGCGATCACCGGCAGGACGATCGCCGCCGGCGTGCTTACGCCGCTCGGCATGTTGGTCGCCGGGATCCCTTCGGGCCTGTTCGGGGGAGACTCCCCCAACATCACCGCGCAGGCGTGGGTGCTCGGGGTGGAGCTCGGCCTGGTGTGGGTCGCCGGGTGTTGGTTCCTGGTTCGAGAAGCCCGGCAGCCGGCTGCTGCGGAAGGAGCCACGCTCAACCGGTTCGTGATGATCTTCCCAGCGGCCTTCCTGGTGGTCCACGCGGTCCTCTGGTTGTCCTCGCTGCCCGAGTTCCTCGACGCCGACGACGGGATCACCAGTGCCGGCACCCCGACCGGGAGCGGGCCGTACGTGATCGCCTGCTTCGTGGCCGCGAGCGCGATCCTGGCTCTGCTCTACGGCCGTCAGCGTCGCGTCCCGGCCCGGGTCTGATCCATGGGCCATCACGGCTGGCAGGGTGATCCGCCTCGCACCGAGGCACTCGCCCGTGAGCGGATCATCAGCGCAGCGGCCCGATGCGTCGAGCGGATGGGGGTGCCGAAAACAACGCTGTCGGATGTCGCCGAGGAAGTCGGGGTGACTCGGCAGACGATCTACCGCTACTTTCCCAACCTCGCCGACCTGCTCAGTGCGGTCGCCGAGACCGGGGCGGCCGACTTCATCGAGCGGATGCACGCCCACCTGGCGTCCGTCGAGACGCCGATCGAGGCCGTGGTCGAGGCGATCGCGTTTGCCGTGCACGAGCTTCCCCTCGAGCCGCGGATCGGAATCCTGCTCGAGGCCGACGACCAGGGCCTCTTCGGTCGTGGTGTCACCTCCGCGACCGGCTTCGAGATGGGGACGCGTTTTCTCCGAAGCCTGGCCATCGACTGGGAGGCCCATGGCGTCCGCGACGACGACCTGCACGGCCTGGTCGAGCTGATGCTGCGGTTGGTCGGATCGTTCCTCCAGCACCCCCCGGCCGCACCGCGCGCGCCCGACGACCTGCGCCGATACCTGCGCAGGTGGCTCGAACCCGCACTGGCGATGCGGTGAGCCTTACGCCTGGAGGGTGCGGCGAGCTCGCGGCGACCCTGCAGCTGTCGTTCTTGCCGCACCTGGTCCGCGCCGGGAGCGAGCGTGCCCAGATCGAGGCGGTGCGAGTCGCCTCTCACCGTCGCGGCGCTGGGCTGGGCCGCGCGCTCCTGGAATGGGCCGTACTGGAGGCGCGACAGCGCGGCTGTGGAGTCGTCCAGCTGACGACGGACGCGAACCGACCCGACGCCCACCGCGCATACGAGGCGCTGGGCTTCGCTGCGACCCACGTCGGCATGAAGCTCACCCTGAGTTCGACCGCATACTGAGTGAGACTGCGGGCTCCGGTGGCAACGGGCACTGGGTCAGAGGCAGCAGCGCCGCCCCACGAACCCGTTCCCGGGATCACGGGGCAGCGCTGCTGGGACCGTCTGCCCGACCACACACTCTCGTCTGTAGCCCTTGGCGGTGGCGGAGGGATTTGAACCCTCGGTCGGCTTGCACCGACAAACGCTTTCGAGGCGTTCTCCTTAGGCCGCTCGGACACGCCACCGCCGGGAAGGTTACCGGAGCAGGTCGGAGCCGGAGAAATCGCTCGGGCCCGCCCGCCGCCGCGGCGCAGACGCGGTCGACTCAGTCGCGTGGGCTCAGCCGGCGCAGCATTGCCACGTGGCTCGGCTCGAGCTCGTCGAGCGTGGTGACGCCGAGCAAGCGCATGGTGCGCTCCACCTGGCTGCGCAGGATCTCGATGGTCCGGTCGACACCGTCGCGTCCACCGGACATCAGCCCGTAGAGATAGGCGCGCCCGATCAGGGTGAAGTGCGCCCCGTGCGCGATCGCGGCGACGACGTCCTGTCCGGACATGATGCCCGTGTCGAGATGGACCTCGAGGTCGTTGCCGACCGCAGCGACGACGTCCGGCAGCAAGTGGAACGGCACCGGAGCGCGATCGAGCTGGCGCCCACCGTGGTTGGACAGCAGCACCGCGTCCACGCCGACGTCGCGCACCCGTTGGGCGTCGACGACGGTCTGCACACCTTTGACCACGACCTTGCCGGGCCACTGGTCCCGGATCCAGGCCAGGTCGTCGTAGGTCACGGTCGGATCGAACATCGTGTCCAGCAGGTCGGCCACGGTGCCCGACCAGGAGTCCAGCGAAGCGAAGGCCAACGGCTCGGTGGTCAGGAAGTTGAACCACCAGGCTGGCCGCGGGATTGCGTTCATCACCGTTCGCGCGCTCAAGGTGGGCGGGATCGTCATGCCGTTGCGTACGTCGCGGAGCCGGGCCCCCGCAACTGGCACGTCGACCGTCACCAGCAAGGTGTCGAAGCCAGCCTTCGCCGCGCGATCCACCAGTGCCATCGACCGGTCGCGGTCCTTCCACATATACAGCTGGAACCAGTTGCGCCCGTGCGGGTTGGCAGCCGCGACGTCCTCGATCGAGGTCGTGCCCATCGTCGACAACGTGAACGGGATGCCCGCGGTAGCCGCGGCGCTGGCCCCGGCGATCTCGCCCTCGGCGTGCATCATCCGGGTGAACCCGGTGGGCGCGATCCCGAACGGCAGGTCCACCCGCTGGCCCAACACGGTCCGCGACGTGTCCACCTTGGAGACGTCGCGCAGGATCGCCGGCCGGAACTCCACGTCGGCGAACGCCTCGCGAGCCCGCGCCAGCGAGACCTCGCCGTCGGCCGCGCCGTCGGTGTAGTCAAAGGCAGGTTTCGGCGTCCGCCGCTGGGCGATCCGACGCAGGTCCTCGATCGTGAGCGCCCTGGCCAGGCGGCGCTCCTTGGGCGACCAGGTCGGCTGCTTGAACTTCAGCAGTGGCGCCAGGTCGTGGCGCTTGGGCAGCTGCCGTTTCATCCGTTCACTCCATCACGGATCTGACCGATGCGGGACACCCGGACGCAACCTCAGCGGTGAGTGCCGAAGAACTCCTCGAGCAGCGCAGCGGAATCATCGGCCAGCACCCCGGGCACCACTTCGGGACGGTGGTTGAGCCTGCGGTCGCGGACCACGTCCCACAGACTGCCCGCCGCGCCGGCCTTGGGGTCCCAGGCGCCGAAGACGATCCGCTCGACCCGGCTCAGCACCGCCGCCCCGGCACACATGGTGCACGGCTCGAGGGTGACGACAAGGGTGCAGCCGTCCAGTCGCCACTCGCCCCGGGCCTGCGCGGCCGCACGCAGAGCGACCACCTCTGCGTGCCCTGTCGGGTCGGCCTCGGCCTCACGGACGTTGCGGCCACGCCCGATCACGACGTGCGCCGGATCAAGCACCACCGCTCCGATCGGCACGTCGCCAGTGGCGAGCGCCGCACGAGCCTCGTCGAGCGCGGCCAGCATCGGCGCGCCCCAGGTGTCGGGGGTGCTCACGCTGAGGTAAGGCCGGCGGCGTCGTCGAAGAGCTTGCCGAACCCGAGCCGTCGGGTGATGGCGGAGAGCATCTCGTCGGGATAGAGCTCGAAGTCGTCGAGGAGGGCACCCATGTCCATCGCGGCCATGCCTAGGTCATCGAGCAGGCCGAGGTCACCGGCGGGTAGCTGCTCGTCGTCGTCCTCGGGCGGCGGGAGCCCAAGGAAGTCGATGGCCGAGCTGGCCAGCTCCCACTCGTCGGCCGCGGTGAAGTCCGACAGCAGCACGCGCGTCGAGGCTCCGGCCACGCGGACAATCAGGAAGAACTCCTCGTCCACCGCGACCAGCCCGACCGCACCACCGTCTCCAGGGAAGCGGCGCAGGGCGTGCGACAGCGTCTCGATGTCGAAGAGGGTGTCGTGCACCAGCGGCTGCACCTGCCAGAGCCCTTCCTCGCGGTAGGCGGCGAGGGCGAAGTCGACTCCGCCGTTCGGGTCGGCCATGTCACTCCCCTCTCGCGCCTCGCTGCACCGCTTCGGTCGGATCCAGAGTCGCACGTGGATCCCGACCGGGCCAAGAGTTTTGACCCTGTCATGACACCACTAGGGTGCGGACATGCGCACCCACGTCGTGGACCACCCGCTGGTCGCCCACAAGCTGACCGTCCTGCGTGACGAGCGCACCGACTCCCCCACGTTCCGCAACCTGACCGACGAGCTGGTCACGCTGCTCGCCTACGAAGCGACGCGCGACGTGCGGGTCGAGCCGCACGACATCGTGACTCCCGTGGCACCGACCACTGGCATCAAGCTGGCCACGCCGAAGCCGCTGGTGGTCCCGATCCTGCGCGCCGGCCTGGGCATGCTCGACGGCATGATGCGGCTGCTGCCGAGCGCGGAGGTCGGCTTCCTCGGCATGATGCGCAACGAAGAAACGCTGGAGGCGTCGACGTACGCCGAGCGCCTTCCCGATGACCTGTCCGGTCGTCAGTGCTACGTGCTCGACCCCATGCTGGCCACCGGAGGCACTCTTGCCGCCGCGGTCCGCTTCCTCGTCGACCGGGGTGCCGACGACATCACGGCAATCTGTCTGCTCGCCGCGCCCGAGGGCTGCCGGCGGCTGGAGCAGGAGGTCGACGGCCTCAGCGTGCCGGTCACGGTGGTCACCGCGGCGATGGACGAGAGGCTCAACGAGAAGGGTTACATCGTGCCGGGTCTGGGCGATGCCGGAGACCGTCTCTACGGTCTCGCCGGCTAAGTCAGTCGGTCAGCGCGCGTAGCGCTGCGCGTGCCCCTTCACCATCAGGGCGTTGACAGTCGAGAAGCGCAGCGAGCCGAGGTCGAGCGCCGGCGCCATCAGGCCCATCAGGTTGGGCTCGCTGGCCAGCAGTCCTTCGGGGCTCGTGTAGTGATGATGGCCGCCGAGCAAGTGACCGATCTCGTGACCCATGACCTTGCCGGAGCCCTCGCGTATCCCGCTGCCCGCCGGGAACTGCTCACCGACCGCGAACGCCCGGGCCGGGAAGCGGACACCACCGATGCAGTCGGCCAGTCCTGCCACGTTGTCCTCACCGCCGGAGGTGATGTTCTTGTTGGTCATCGTGTAGACGACATCGGTCCCTCTCGGCCGCTTTCCGGAGTAGAGGCGCTTCGCCTGCCGAGTGAGACCGTCTGCGTCCCTCCCTCTGAACGAGACCTTCCGATAGCTCGGTGCCACCGTGATCCGCAACGGTGCGTAGGCCTTGCGCATCGAGGCCACGGCTCGCTTGGCCTCCGTCCGGCTCACACCGTCGAGCAGGATCCGGACGTCGAGCCGGACCGGGGTGTTGTCGGCCGAGATCGTGTGGGGCGTCAGCTCGGTGCAGCTCACCGTGTCATCGGAGTCGATCGGCACCGAGCCCAGCACGTCGGGGAGCACGACCGGATCGGCCGACGCGCCTTGAGGCACGAGCGCCAGGGCACCCGCCGTCGTCAGCGCGGCAAGAGACAAGGCGAGACGTTGGCGGTTCACAACAGGGCCAACGCACCAGACGGGGTCCGGGTTACGTGCGCTACAACGCCTTGACCGCACTGAGCAGCTTGCTCATGGTGTCCTTGGCGTCGCCGAAGAGCAGCGACGTCTTCTCATCGAAGAGCAGCTCGTTCTCGATCCCGGCGAATCCTGGCCGCATCGAGCGCTTCATGAAGATGATCGCCTTGGCCTCGTCGGCGTTCAGGATCGGCATGCCGTAGATCGGAGCGCCGGGGGTCGTCTTCGCCGCAGGGTTCACCACGTCGTTGGCACCCACGATCAGGACCACGTCGGCGTCCTTGAAGTCGCCGTTGATGTCGTCCATCTCCTTGAGCTGCTCGTAGGGCACCTGCGCCTCGGCGAGCAGGACGTTCATGTGCCCGGGCATCCGTCCGGCCACCGGATGGATGGCGTAGTCGACCACGGTGCCGCGCTCGTTGAGCAAGTCGACCAGCTCGCGCAGCGTGTGCTGGGCCTGGGCGACGGCGAGGCCGTAGCCAGGCACGATGATCACGCGCTCGGCGTAGTTGAGCATGATCGCGGCGTCCTCGGGACCGGCCGACTTCACCGGCCGGTCCGAGATCTCGCCACCCCCCAGCGTCGAGCCGCCCTTCAGCGCTCCGAACAGGATGTTGGCGACCGAGCGCCCCATCGCGCCGGCCATCAACAGGGTCAGCAGGGTGCCGGAGGCACCGACCAGGGTGCCGGCGACCAGCAGCAGGGTGTTCTGGAGCACGTAGCCGCCGGCCGCGACGGTCAGGCCGGTGAAGGCGTTGAGCAACGAGATCACGATGGGCACGTCGGCGCCGCCGACGGGCATGACCAACAGCACACCGATCACGAGTCCGAGCAGGGCCAACACGATGCCGAGCAGCATCGTGGCGTCGTTGACCATCAGCACCGAAAGGACGACCGCGGCAATCAGGGAGCCGCCGAAGAGCAGCGGCAGACCCGGGAACGTCACCGGACGAGAGGTCATCAGGTCCTGCAGCTTGGCGAAGGTGATCACCGAGCCGGAGAACGACACCGAGCCGACCACGATCGTGAAGGCGGTTGCGACCAGGTAGAACCCGGGCACGTCGCCCTCGACGAAGTGCTCGAGCTCGAGCAGTGCGACCAGCGCGGCCGCGCCGCCACCGACGCCGTTGAACAGCGCCACCATCTGCGGCATCTGCGTCATCTGCACCCGCTGCGCGCCGAAGGCTCCACCCAGGCTGCCGATGGCGATGGCGGGCAGGATCAGGCCGACGTTCTGCATCTCGTCGACGTAGAAGAACGGTAGGGAGCAAGCCACTACGGCGGCCGCGGCACCGATCAGGTTGCCGGTGCGGGCGGTCTTGGGGCCGGACAGGCCCTTCAGCGCGAGGATGAAGCAGATCGCGCAGAGCAGGTAGATCAGCTGGGCCCAGGTAGGCATCAGGCCTTCTCCCCGCCTTCATTGGTCGCGAGGGCGGCCGGCTTCTTCTTGCGGGTGAACATCTGCAGCATCCGGTCGGTCACCAGGAACCCGCCCACCATGTTGATCGCGGCCAGCACGATCGCGATCAGCCCGACGGCGGTGGCGAGCCCACCGTCCGCGGTGCCGGTGACCAGGATCGCCCCGAGCAGGATGACACCGTGGATGGCGTTGGCTCCTGACATCAGCGGCGTGTGCAGGGTCGAGGAGACCTTCGAGATCACTTCGATGCCGACGAAGACGCTGAGGATGAAGATCGTCAGCCACACGATCCCGTTGTCGAGGACGAGGTCGTTCATTCCCCGGCTCCTTCCGTTGGTGTCTGCGCAGGAGGCTCATCGACTGGTGAGGAGTCTGCTGAGGGCGCCGGCGGCACGATGGCCGTCTCGTCCGCAGTCTCGACCGCACCTTCGATCGCCTCGCGGGTGGCTTCGTGACGGATCGCCCCGTCATGGGTGACGCAGGCTCCGGCGACGATCTCGTCGTCGAAGTCCGGCGCGAACTGGGCTTCCGCGTTCGTCTCGCTGTCCGCAGCTGCAGTCATCAGCGTGAGGATGTTGACGACGTTCTGGGCGTAGAGCCGTGAGGCCGGCCCAGGCATCTGTGCCGGGATGTTCTTGCCGCCCCAGACCTGGGCATGGCCGATGCGAATGATCTCGCCGGCGACCGAGCCCTCGACGTTGCCGCCGGTCTCGGAGGCCAGGTCGACCACGACCGATCCCGCCTTCATCTGCTCGACCATCTCGGAGGTGACCAGCATCGGCGCTTGACGCCCCGGCACCGCGGCGGTGGTGATCAGTGCGTCGGCGTTGGCGATGAACGGCGCCAACAGCTCGCGCTGCCGGGCCGCCCGGTCGTCGGTCATCTCCCGCGCGTAACCGCCGGTGCCTTCCAAGGTCTCGAGGTCGAGCTCGATGGCCTTCGCGCCCATCGACCGGATCTCCTCGGCCGCCGCCGCTCTCACGTCGTAGGCCCGGACCACCGCGCCGAGACGCTTCGCTGTCGCAATTGCCTGCAGGCCGGCGACTCCGGCGCCGAGCACGACCACCTCGGCGGGCTGCACGGTGCCGGCAGCGGTCATGTTGAGGGGGAAGAAGCGGCGCAGCATGCCGGCGGCCACGATGGCGCAGCGGTAGCCGGAGACCAGAGCCTGAGAGCTGAGCGCATCCATCGACTGGGCGCGTGAGATCCGCGGCACCAGCTCCATCGAGAAGCTGGTGATCCCGCGGTCACGCAGCTCGGCGATCAGGTGCTGCTCCTGGTTGACCGGGAGGAACGAGAACGTCGCGGCTCCCTGCTTGAGGCGGCGTACGGACTCGGTGGGCAGCGGCTGCACTGCAACCACGACGTCCGCGGCCTCGAGCGCGCCCGCGTCGATGCTCGCGCCCGCGTCGACGTACTCCTGATCGGCGATCAGGGCGCCACGTCCGGCGTCCGGCTCGACCAGGACCTCGGCCCCGAGGCCGGTCAGCTTTCCCACCAGCTCGGGCACCATCGCGACTCGCGTCTCACCCTCGCGGGTCTCCTTGGCAACTGCGATCTTCACCGGGGCAACCTAGGACACCTGAGCCCCGAGCGACAGGCCGGACCACTCTCCGGGCGTGTGAGCCAGGTCCTAGCCACCCCGGCCCCGCCACGGTAGTCCCGGGTCAGTGGCGGCCGAAACGGCCGAAATCACCAGCCACTGACCCGGGACTACCGCGCGAGGGGACTGGTCAGACGATGCCGGTGGTGCTGAGGAGGCTTCCTACTCCGAAAGTCACTGCCATGGCGGTGGCTCCGCCCAGGACGTTGCGCACCACAGCGCGGCGGACCGGGGCGTAGCCCATGCGAGCACTCAGGTAGCCCGTGCCGGCGAGAGTCACGGTCACCGCGGCGAAGGTGACTCCTACCCGGAGCTGTGACGACATCACCAGGATGGTCACCAACGGCAGCAGGGCGCCCAGGCTGAACGAGACGAGCGAGGCGAGGGCGGCATGCCACGGGTTGGACAGGTCGTCGGGGTCGATCCCGAGCTCGGCTTCGGCATGCGCGCGGAGGGCATCGTGCTCGGTGAGCTGCACGGCCACCTCCATCGCGAGCCCCTCGTCGAGCCCCTTGCCCTTGTAGATGCCGGCCAGCTCGGCGAGCTCGTCCTCCGGGTCGTCGCGCAGCTCGGCGGCTTCCTTGCGCAGCAGTGCCTGCTCAGAGTCGCGCTGCCCCGACACCGACACGTACTCCGCCGTGGCCATGCTGAGTGCACCAGCCACCAATCCGGCGACGCCAGCGACCAAGATCGTGGTGCGGTCGGACGACGCGCCGGCCACGCCGACCACGATGCCGGCCGTCGAGACGATCCCGTCGTTGGCGCCGAGCACACCCGCGCGCAGCCAGTTGAGCCGGTTGCGCACCCCGCTCTCGTCGTGGGGCTCATCCTCGTGAGGTCCGAGACGGGGCGCGACCCCGGACTGGTCGGACGTCATCAGAGGCCGAGGTCGCGGCCGATGAGTTCCTTCATGATCTCGTTGGAGCCGGCCCAGATCTTGGAGACGCGGGCGTCGCGCCAGGCCCGCGCCACGCGGTACTCGTTCATGTAGCCGTAGCCGCCATAGAGCTGTACGCAGTGGTCGAGGATGTCGTTCTGGACCTGCGAGCTCCACCACTTTGCCTTCGCCGCGTCGATCGGCGTGAGCTCCTTGGCGTCGTGAGCGATCACGCACTGGTCGATGTAGGCCTGCGTGACGTCGATCTGGGTGAACAGCTCGGCGAGCAGGAACTTGTTGTGCTGGAACGTACCGATGCCCGCACCGAACGCTTTCCGCTCCTTGGCGTAGACCAGGGTCTCGCCCAGGATCTGCTTGGCATGAGCGAGGTTGGAGATGGCGCAGCCGAGCCGCTCCTGCGGAAGGTTCTGCATCATGTGGATGAAGCCCTGGTCGAGCTCGCCGACGATGTCGTCATCGGTCAGCCGGATGTCCGAGAAGTTCATCTCGGCCGTGTCGGCCTCGTCCTGACCGACCTTGTCGAGCTTGCGCCCGCGGCTGTAGCCGGCCACGTCGGTCGGGATCGCGAACAGCGTGATGCCCCGGGCCTTCTTCTCCGGCGCGGTGCGGACGGCGGTGACCACCAGATCCGCGGAGTAGCCATTGGTGATGAAGGTCTTGGAGCCGTTGATCACCCAGTCGTCACCGTCGCGGACGGCGGTGCTGCGCAAGCCGGCCAGGTCGGAACCTCCGGACGGCTCGGTCATCCCGATGGCCAGGAGCAGCTCGCCGCTGACGACCCCCGGCAACCAGCGCTGGCGCTGCTCCTCGGTGGTTAGCTCGACGAGGTACGGCGCCACGATGTCGGCGTGGATCCCCACGCACGCCGAGAGCGCCGCGTTGACTTTGGAGAGCTCTTCCAGCAGCACCGCGTTGAAGCGATAGTCGCCGGCCCCTGCGCCGCCGTACTCCTCCGGGACCTCGAGCCCCAAGAACCCCTGCTTGCCCGCCTCGAGCCAGAACTCCCGGGGGAGCGCCTTGGCAGCCGCGTGGTCCTCGACGTCGGGCACCACGCTGCGATCCAGGAACTGCTTGACCGAGTCTCGGAATGCCTCGTGGTCCTCGTTGTAGACGGTCCGCTTCATGACGCCCATGCTACCGAGCGCTTGCCGGTCCGATCGCGGCCAGGTGCACGTGGTGGATCAGTGCGAACGGGGTACCTCCGGCGCATGCTGAGGTGTGTGCTTTGATCGATCCAAGGATCGCGACCCTGGACCGCGCCCCGACCCCTGAGCCTTGGGAGGCCGCTGTGGCAGAGATCTGGCCGGGACGGCCCTACCCCCTCGGGGCGACGTTCGACGGGAGCGGCACCAACTTCGCCCTGTTCAGCGAGGTGGCCGAGAAGGTCGAGCTGTGCCTGTTCAGTGACCCGGCAGCGCCCGGCGACAGCCTGGTCGAGACCCGGGTGGAGCTGACCGAGGTCGATGCGTACGTGTGGCACGCGTACCTGCCGCTGGTGCAGCCGGGCCAGCGCTACGGCTACCGCGTGCACGGTCCGTGGGACCCCTCGCAGGGGCTGCGCTGCAACCCCAACAAGCTGCTCCTGGACCCCTATGCCAAGGCCACCAGCGGCGAGATCGACTGGGACGAGAGCCTCTTCGGCTACCACTTCGGTGACGAGGACTCCCGCAACGATGCCGACTCCGCCCCTCACATGACTTTGGGCGTGGTGATCAACCCGTTCTTCGACTGGGAGGGCGACCGCCGGCTCGACCTGCCTTACAGCGACTCGGTCATCTACGAGGCGCACGTGAAGGGTCTGACCCAGCTGCACCCTGACGTCCCGGAGGAGCTCCGCGGCACCTACGCCGGCCTGGCGCACCCGGCGATCACCGACCACCTCACCCGACTCGGCGTCACGACCATCGAGCTGATGCCCGTGCACCAGTTCATCCAGGACAGCACCCTGCTCGAGAAGGGACTACGCAACTACTGGGGCTACAACACCCTGGGCTTCTTTGCTCCGCACGCTGACTACGCCGCCACCGGGCGCGCCTCGGGTCAGCAGGTGCAGGAGTTCAAGTCGATGGTCAAGGCACTGCACGCGGCTGGCATCGAAGTGATCCTCGACGTGGTTTACAACCACACCGCCGAGGGCAACCATCTCGGCCCGACTCTGAGCATGAAGGGCATCGACAACCCGGCGTACTACCGCGTGGTCGAGGACGACAAGCGCTACTACATGGACTACACGGGCACCGGCAACTCGCTCAACGTCCGGCATCCGCACTCGCTCCAGCTGATCATGGACTCCCTGCGCTACTGGGTCACCGAGATGCACGTCGACGGCTTCCGCTTCGACCTCGCCTCCACCCTGGCCCGGGAGTTCTACGACGTCGACCGCCTAGCCACCTTCTTCGAGCTCGTGCAGCAGGACCCGGTCGTCAGCCAGGTCAAGCTGATCGCTGAGCCGTGGGACGTCGGACCGGGCGGTTACCAGGTTGGCGGGTTCCCCCCACAGTGGACGGAGTGGAACGGCGACTACCGCGACACCGTTCGCGACTTCTGGCGCGGGGAACCGTCACTGGGCGATTTCGCGTCGCGGGTGGCCGGATCCTCCGATCTCTACGAGAACACCGGGCGCAAACCGTTCGCCAGCATCAACTTCGCCACCGCCCACGACGGGTTCACCCTGCGCGACCTGGTCTCCTACAACGAGAAGCACAACGAGGCCAACGGGGAGGACAGCAACGACGGCGAGAGCCACAACCGGTCATGGAACCACGGGGTCGAGGGCACCACCGATGACCCGGAAGTGCTGGCGAAGCGGGCCCGGGCGCAGCGCAACTTCCTGGCCACGTTGCTGCTGAGCCAGGGCGTGCCGATGTTGCTGCACGGTGACGAGCTCGGCCGGACCCAGCAGGGCAACAACAACACCTACGCCCAGGACTCCGAGATCAGCTGGGTGCACTGGGACCAGGCCGACCAGCCCTTGATCGAGTTCACCGCCGCCTGCATCGAGCTACGGCGTGCGCACCCGACGTTCCGACGCCGCCGCTTCTTCACCGGCAACACCGTGCGTGCCGGCGACGGTGGCGAGGGCGACCGGCTCAACGACATCGTCTGGCTGCATCTCGACGGCCGGCCGATGGAGGACCAGGACTGGACAGGTTCTGCGGACGGGGGCAGCGCCCAGGCCCTCGGGATGTATCTCAACGGCCACGGCATTGCCGGCACAGACCTGCGCGGCGACCCGATCACCGACGATCACTTCCTGCTCTACTTCAATGCCGACGGCCCCGCCGACGTGACCCTCCCACCTGATGAGTACGCCGCAGCGTGGGACGTGGTCATCGACACCGGCGGTGCCGTGGACGACACCAGGCCGCTGTCGGCATCAGCGGTCTTTGCGATGCAAGACCGCAGCCTCGTAGTGCTGCGCGAGCACACCCAACCTGAGGTCGAGCCCGACCACTCGGTAGCCGCTTCGCTCGCAGCTCAGGTCGGCCGGACCTGACCGATGGCGACCGAGTACGCACCCGAGCGGGTGCCGACGAGCACCTACCGGTTCCAGATCACCGCTGAGTTCGACCTTTTCGCGGCGGCCGACCGGCTGGCCTATGTCCGGGACCTGGGCGTCGACTGGGTCTACCTGTCGCCGATCCTCGCCGCCGAGCCCGGCAGCTCGCACGGCTACGACGTCATCGCCCACGACCGGATCGATGACTCCCGCGGTGGTGCCGAGGGACTGGCAACCCTCTCCGCCGAGGCTCGCCGGCTCGGGCTGGGCGTGCTGGTCGACATCGTGCCCAACCACATGGGGGTCGCGACGCCGAGCCAGAACGCCTGGTGGTGGGACCTGCTGCTGCGCGGCCGCGACTCCGAGCACGCGGTCGCCTTCGACGTCGACTTCGAAGCGGGGGACGGCAAGATCCGGATCCCTGTGCTGGGCGACGACGGTCCCGACACCGACACTGACACCGACACGGGTGGCGTCCAGGTGGATGCCGCGGCGGGAGTGGTGCGCTACCACGACCACACGTTCCCGCTCGCGCCAGGCACGTCGTCGCTGGGGAACCAGCACTACGAGCTGGTGCACTGGTCCAGGGCCGACCACGACCTCAACTACCGGCGGTTCTTCGCCGTGAACACCCTGGCCGGAGTGCGCGTCGAGGTGCCCGACGTGCTGGCGAGCTCCCACGTGGAAATCAAGCGTTGGTTCGACGAGGGCCTGGTCGACGGGCTGCGGGTCGACCACCCCGACGGCCTGCGCTACCCGCAGGGGTATCTCGACGACCTGGCCCGGATCACCGGTGGTGCCTATGTGCTGGTGGAGAAGATCCTCGAGCCGGGGGAAGCACTGCCGTCGTCATGGGCTACGTCGGGCACCACCGGCTACGACGCTCTCGGCTACGTCGACCGGGTGCTCACCGACCCGGAGGGCCAACCGGCTCTCGACAACCTGGAGTCCAGGCTGCGGGGCACCCCCGTCGACTGGGCCTCGACGATCCACGACACCAAGCGCGCGGTGGCCGACGGCATCCTCGGCTCGGAGGTGCGACGGATCGCCCGCGAGGTCGCGACGGCGGTGGATGGGCGCAGCGCTGCCGCGACGACGCTCGAGACCGCCCGGATCATCGATGCCGTCGCCGAGCTGCTGGCGTGCTTCCCGGTCTACCGTTCCTACCTGCCCGAGGGACGCGAGCATCTCGATCGGGCAATTGCCGACGCCCGAGCCAGACGGCCCGACCTGGCTGCGACCCTCGACGCCCTCGAACCACTGCTCGGCGACCCCGCCGCGGATGCAGCGAAGCGCTTCCAGCAGACCAGCGGCATGGTGATGGCCAAGGGCGTCGAGGACTGCGCCTTCTACCGATGGTCCCGGCTGACCTCGCTCAACGAGGTCGGCGGCGACCCGAGTGAGTTCGCGCTGGCGGTCGATGAGTTTCACCAGGCGATGGCGACCCGTCACGAGCAGTGGCCCCACGCCATGACCACGTTGTCGACTCATGACACCAAGCGAGGCGAGGACGTTCGCGCCCGGATCGCCACCCTCGCCGAGATCCCGCACGTCTGGGAGACCCACCTCGACCTGTTGCTCACCCGGGCCCCGCTGCCGGACCGCGGATTCGGTTCCCTGCTCTGGCAGGCGATCCTCGGCGCGTGGCCCGCGGCTCCTCACCCTGATCTGCGCCAGCGCCTCCATGGGTACGCCGAGAAGGCGATGCGCGAGGCGGGTGACCGCACCACTTGGACCCGCCCGGACTCCACCTACGAGGCAGCGGTGCACGCTGCCGTCGATGCGGCCTTCGACGACGAGTCGGTGCGCCGCGTGCTGGCCGAGCTGCTCGCCCACGTGGTGGCGCCCGGCTGGAGCAACTCTCTCGCCGCGAAGCTGGTGGCGTTGACCATGCCGGGCGTGCCTGACGTCTACCAGGGCAGCGAGCTGTGGGAGCAGAGCCTGGTCGACCCGGACAACCGGCGTCCGGTCGACCTCGACCTCCGGACCGACCTGCTCGCCGCCGTCTGCAACGGCGCCCGGCTCCCGCTGACCCGCAACGAGGGCGACCCGGGCGGCGCGAAGCTGTTGATCACCCATCGGGCCCTGACGCTGCGCCGCGACCGCCCCGAGCTGTTCACCACCTACTCGCCGGTCAACGCGAGCGGGCCGGCAGCCGACCACGTGCTGGCCTTTGACCGCGGTGGCGCCGTGACGGTCGTGACCCGGCTGCCGATCGGGCTGGACCGGCGCGGCGGTTGGGGCGAGACGGAGCTCGAGCTGCCCCCCGGTGCCTGGCGCGACCTGCTCACCGACCGCCCGGCGAGCGCCCGGCTGGCCGAGCTGTTGGCGACCTACCCCGTGGCGTTGCTGGTGCGGGACGACCAGTGAGCACGCGCGGACCCTTCGACGTGTGGGCACCACGGCCGGCCAGCCTGCGGCTGTCGGTGGGGAGTGTCATCGTCGAGATGCAGCGGATCGACAGTGGCTGGTGGACCCCGTCGGAGCCCACGCCCGACCCGAAGGACGGAGACCTCGACTACGGATACCTGATCGACGATGCGGACTCGCCGGTGCCCGACCCACGGTCCCGGCGCCAGCCGGCGGGTGTCCACCAACGCTCGCGAACCTACGACCCCAGCTCGTTCGACTGGACGGACTCCGGATGGACCGGGCGGCAGCTGGCCGGATCTCTGATCTATGAGCTGCACGTCGGCACCTTTACTCCCGAAGGCACCCTCGCTGCTGCACTCGGGCGACTCGACCACCTACGCAGCATCGGTGTCGATTTTGTCGAGCTGATGCCGGTCAACGCCTTCAACGGCGTGCACAACTGGGGCTACGACGGGGTGCTCTGGCACGCGGTGCACGAGCCGTACGGCGGGCCGCCCGCGTACCAGCAGTTCGTGAACGAGTGCCATGCCGCGGGACTGGGCGTGATCCAGGACGTGGTCTACAACCACCTCGGGCCGAGCGGCAACTACCTGCCGCTGTTCGGTCCCTACCTCAAGCAGGGCCACAACACGTGGGGCGACCTGGTCAACCTCGACGACGAGGGGTCGCCCGAGGTGCGTCGTTACATTCTCGACAACGTGCGGATGTGGCTCGAGGACTATCACGTCGACGGCCTGAGGCTCGACGCCGTGCACGCCCTCGCCGACAACTCCGAGGTCCACCTCTTGGAGGAGATGGCAGTCGAGGTTGCCGCGATGTCGGCCCATCAGCGCCGACCGTTGACGCTCATCGCCGAATCTGACCTGAACGACGCGCGCCTGGTCACGCCGCGCGAGGCAAGCGGCTACGGGCTCGACGCCCAGTGGAGCGACGACTTCCACCACGCTGTCCATGTAGCCCTCACCGGCGAGACCGACGGCTACTACGCCGACTTCGAGCCGTTGACTGCTCTGGCGAAAGTGTGCGAGAAGGGCTTCTTCCACGACGGCACCTACTCGTCGTTCCGGCACCGCGAGCACGGTCATCAGATCGACACCGAGTCGATGCCGACCTGGCGGCTGGTGGTCTGCAGCCAGAACCACGACCAGATCGGCAACCGAGCGGTCGGAGACCGGATCACCGACCACCTCGACGACGACCAGCTGGCCTGCGCGGCCCTGCTCACCCTGTGTGGACCGTTCACGCCGATGCTCTTCCAGGGTGAGGAGTGGGCAGCGTCCACGCCGTTCCGGTTCTTCACCTCACATCCCGAGCCCGAGCTGGGCCGGGCCACCGCCGAGGGACGGATCAAGGAGTTCGAGTCGATGGGCTGGGACGCCGCTGCTGTGCCCGACCCCCAGGACGAAACGACCTTCGCAAGCTCGCGACTGGACTGGTCGGAGACCTCAACGGAGCGCGGCGCCCGGATGCTGCGGGTCTACCGTCGGCTGGCCGAGCTCCGACGAGTGCATCCGGAGCTGACAGACCCGTCGTTTCGACGGACGTCATGTGTCGTCGACGAGGAGCGGCGCGTGTTCCAGATGTCGCGCGGTGAGCTGATCGTGGTCGTGAACTTCGGTGACGAGCCGGCCACCGTCGAGGTCGCGCCCTGCGAACTGGCCTTCGAGACCGAGTCGGGGGTGGACCTCAACGGTGGCGGGCTCATGCTGCCTGCCCATGCGGGAGCCCTGCTGGTCCCCGCCTAGCAGGTCAGCGGGTCACGGCAACGTGATGGTGTCCTCTTCGGCGGGTGCCTCGACCTCGATGTCCTCGTCGAAGTCGCTGAAGGTCGCCTCCCCTGCCTCGTCCCCGGTCACCAGGATCTTGAGGATGTAGTGCGGTTCGTCGACCGCGACGAACGCCGTTGTCTCACTACCGTCCTCGGTGCCGACGATCCTGACGGCTTCGTCACCGTCGACGTCCTCGGTGCCATCGGTGGTGGCGTCCGCGACATCCTTGGGGTCTCCGAAGTCGTCGAGCAGACCGTCGAGGTCGCAGAAGCTGGCGAACTGGCCCGAGGTGTCGACGACCCACTTGTCACCGATGAGCGAGAGAATCTGATCGGCCTGCTCACCGGCCTGCTCCCGCCAAAAGGCATCGTCAGCCTTGAACCAGGACTGCCCGTCGAGGCTGAGGACCTCGGCCGAGCCCTCCCCGATGCTGACGGTTCCAGTGCAGTTGCCGTCGGTGTTGAGAGAAAGGTCCAGCCCGACGGTGCTGTCTTCCGACGTGAAGTCGGCACTCAGGTGAACCGACTCCAGCTTGCTCATGTCGGTCGAAGCGGCCTTGATGATGTCGGCCGCCTTCTCGTCGGCGAAGGCGCTCCCCTCATCGCTGCCGCATCCGGTCATCATCCCGGCGATGGTCAGGCCCATGGCGTACGTCGCCAGTCTGCTGCGCTTCATGCGTCCTCCTCGGATTCGGGGAAGGGAAGCACACAAGTGCTCTCTGACGCCTGACCTGTCCAGACCCCAGACGCCGATCAGCCCAGCTGGTCCAGATCCACGATCTCGTCGGCACTGGGTGCAGTGACCTCGAACTCCTCGTCAAAGCTCGAGAAGGTGACCGTCCCGCCGTCATCGCCGTCCTTGACGATCTTGACCATGCGGTGCGGGTCGTCGACGAGGATGTAGCCGGTCGAGATTCCCTCGTCGGAGTCGTCCTGCTCGATCACCACCACGTCGTCACCATCGAGGGTCTCGGTGCCCTTGCTCTCGTAGGTCTCCTCGCTGTCGTCGTTGAAGAGCCCACTGATGAAGTCATCGATGGCACAGAACTCGGCGAAGTCACCCTCCGCATCGGGGACCCACTTGTCGAGCACCAACGACATGTCCGAGATGCCGGTAGTGCTCCAGAAGGTCTCGTCTGCCTGGAACCAACGGTCGCCGCCGACACCGAGAATCTCGATCGTCCCCGTCTGCTCGAAGGTCAGCGTTCCCGTGCAGTCGCCCGAGCTGGAGAGCTGGAGATCCAAGGTGCCGGCCTCGCCGTCAGCCCGCGTCTCGCCAGCGACGCTCAGGGTCTCGAGGTCACCCATCGCGCTCTCCGCGGCCGCCACGATGTCGGCGGCATCGCCGTCTGCGAATTCACCGGCACCTCCGTCGCTGTCGCCACAACCCGTCAACGCCGCCGCGACCGCGGCCGTCAGGGCGTACGTGGTCAGCCTGCTTCGTCTCATGTGTCCTCCTCGGCTCCCGGAAAGGGGATCACACAACGTCGCTGATGTGCCGCACCTGTCCAGACCGGAGCGAGCCCTGGGGCCTACAGATCGGCCGTAGCCCCGGTCCGCTCGGGGGCTGGCCTGGGAGCTGCCTCATCGCCTTCGCGGAAGCCGAAGCGATCCCACCACCGGAGCATGGGCCCCGGCGCGTACCAGTTCCACTTGCCCAGCAGCTTCATCGTGGCCGGCACCAAGAGCGCTCGCACGATGGTCGCGTCGATCAGCAGCGCGACCAGCATGCCGATGCCCAGCATCTTCATGAACACGATGCCGCTGGTGCTGAAGGCGCCGATCACCACGGCGAGGAGCAGAGCAGCGCTGGTGATGATGCGTCCGGTCTTCTGGACGCCGGTCACGACAGCGAGGTCGTTGTCGTGGGTGGCATCCCATTGCTCACGCACCCGCGAGAGCAGGAAGACCTCGTAATCCATCGACAAACCGAACAGGACCGCCAGCATCAGGATCGGGTTGGTGGCATCAAGGAAACCCTGGGAGGTGAAGCCCAGGAGGTTCGACAGGTGTCCGTCGCTGAAGATCCAGGTCACCACGCCGAACGACGCGGTCACCGAGATCATGTTCATCACGACAGCCTTGATGGGCAGCACGACCGAGCCGAAGGCGATGAAGAGCAGCACCAGCATCACGCTGACCACGATCAACCCCATGTAGGGCAGGTGGTCGCCGACGGATTCGATCAGGTCGACAGTGTCGGCGGTGAGACCACCGACCAGCGCCTCGGCACCACCGGGGGGGTCCAGGGCACGGAGCTCTCGCACGATTTCCTGGGATGCCTCCGTCTGCGAGTTGCCTTCCCAGGTCGCGCGCAGCAAGGTGACGTCGCCCTCGGCGGCGACGGGTTGCACCGCGGTGACCCCGTCGACCTGCTCGACCGCCTGGGTGTACGTCGCAATGTCCGACGCGGTGGCTCCTTCCAGGAGCAGGTTGGCCGATGACTGCTCGGCGCCGAACTCGTTGGCCAGCTTCTCGAACGCGACGTGGGCGGGTGCGTCGCCGGGCAGCACTCGGTAGTCCACGCTGCCCCAGCGGACGCCCAGGAACGGGAAGGCGACGGCACCCAGCACCACGATCGTCAGCACGATGACGGCGATCGGCCGACGCATCACCGCACGAGCCAGCGCAGCCCAGCGGCCCTGCCCCGGCTCCAGCGCCTCTGCGCTGGCCTTGCCCTTGCGCCAGGGCAACCGGCCGGCGTCCACCCGGTGACCGAGGAGCCGGAGCACGGCGGGCAGCACGGTCAGCGCGGCCAGCATCGCGACGATGACGGCGGCGATGCCGCCGTAGCCCATGCTGCGCAGGAATGCCTGCGGGAAGATCAACAGGCTCGACATCGCGGCAGCGACGGTCAGCCCGGAGAAGAGGACCGTGCGTCCAGCTGTCGCCATCGTCCGCCGGATGGCGACCGCTGCTGCATCGGGTTGGTCTTGCGGCAGGTGGGCAAGCTCCTCGCGAAACCTGCTGATCACGAACAGCGCATAGTCGATCGCCAGGCCGATGCCCAACAGCGAGATGACGTTGACCGAGAAGATCGACACCTCGGTGAACAGGGTCAGCACCCGCACCACCGCGAGCGCGCCGATCATGGCGAGCAGGCCGACCAGTGCCGGCATGGAGGCGGCCACCACGCTGCCGAAGATCAACAGCGCCAGCAGGATCACTATCGGCAGCGAGATCAGCTCGGCCCGCTTGAGATCTTCGGAGGTGATCTCGTTGACGTCGTTGTACACCGCGAACGGTCCGGCCAGGCCCACCTCGAGACCGTCCGCGTGCAGGGTGGGTTCCAGCACGTCATAGTTGTCGAGGAACTCGTCCTGCGAGTCGCCCGCCAACGAGATCAGGATCTGGGCGGCGTGTCCGTCCTCGCTCACCAGCCCCTGGTCGGGGGCCGCGAAGTACGGGACCACGGACGACGTGGTGCCTTCCGGGAGCCCAGCGACCACCTGCTCGACGGCGGACCGGAACTCCGTGGAGTCGGCGGTGAGGGTGTCGTCGGAGTAGATCGCGATGACGTCGACCGAGCGGTTGCCGAACGAGTCGCGCTCAGCCTGGAGCTCGGCGTAGGACTCGGAGCCGGCATCGTCGAAGCCGCCGCTTGACAGTGAGCCGAAGACACCTAATCCGTAGGCCGCGGCCGCGATGGTCGCGATCACGCCCACGAGGAGCACCGCCCGGGCCCGGCGGGCGACGAAACTGCCCCAACGTTCGATCATTTGAAGACTCCTGTGACACTGCGTCATAATAGTGAACGGTGTTCACCGTAAACGGTGTAAATTCCGGCTGTCAATCAGAAAGGGACCGATGTGACGCAGGTCAAAGTCGAGGCCACCACCCGCCGCGAGCGGCAGCGCGAGGCGACCTACGACGAGATCGTCCGGACCTCCCGCGAGCTGCTGAACAGCGGTGCCGAGCTGTCGCTGCGGGCGGTGGCGGGCAAGATGGGCCTGACCGCGCCGGCCCTCTACCGCTACGTGTCCAGCTACCAGGAGCTGGTCGACCTGGTGGCCTTCGAGGTCGACCGAGCGGCCACCGCACGCTTCGTCGCGGCCGCGGACACCCGACCCACCGATGACCTCAGCGGGCGGCTCTTGCTGGCCGTCGCCGAGTTCCGGATGTGGGCGCTGGCGAACCCGCACGAGTTCTCACTCGTCTTCGCCAACCCGATCGCTGACACCGGCGGCGTGCGCAACGAGATGCACACGACCTCGTGCTCGGGTCATCTCTTCACCGATCAGATCTTCGAGCTCTGGCGAGCCACCGGCTTCCCGGTCCCCGAGCTCGACCAGCTCCCGCCGCCCATCCAGGAGTCGATCCGCGAACCGCTGATCCCGGCGAACATCGAGCAGATCCCCGACGACAAGCGGGGCCTGGTCTGGGTCTACATGCAGGGGTGGACCCAGCTCTACGGCGTGGTGGCTCTCGAGGTGATGGGCCACATGGACCCTCGCGTGATCGAGAGCGGCGAGATGTTCCTCGATGTCCTCGGCAACTACGCTCCCAGGCTCGGCCTCAGCGAGGACTGGCCGCGGCTGGAGATCCTGGTCCGGCAGTGGCTGAGCGCCTAGCCCTAGCGATGGTCATGCCTGCAGGACCTGGTCGACCCACTCCGGCACCAGCACCCCGGCCGGGCCGTGCCGCGCCTCGTGGAACCAGGCCGTGCCCTCGCTCGGCTCCAGGTTGAGCTCGAGCGTCCGGGCTCCGCGCGCCAGGGCGTACTGGACGAACCCGGCGGCCGGGTAGACCGCACCGGAGGTGCCGACCGAGACAAACAGGTCGGCCTCGTCGAGGGCCGCGAAGATCCGGTCCATGTCGTAGGGGATCTCGCCGAACCACACGACGTCCGGGCGCAGCTCGGCAGACCCACAGCCCGGGCAGGCGGGCCGGTCCGCGAGCGGCCCGGTCCAGGGCGAGCGGACACCGCAGCCCTCGCAGAGCGCCGAGCGGAGCTCGCCGTGCATGTGCAGCACCCGGGTCGAGCCCGCCCGCTCGTGCAGGTCGTCGATGTTCTGGGTGACCACGAGCAGGTCGTCTCCATGCCACTGCTCGAGCCGGGCCAGGGCGGCATGGGCGGGGTTCGGCCCCACGGTCTCGAGCGACGCACGGCGGCCGTCGTAGAAGGCCTGCACGACGTCGGGCCGGGCGTGGAAGGCTTGCGGCGTGGCTACTTCGTCGACCTGGTAGCCCTCCCAGAGCCCGTCGGCATCGCGGAACGTCGGCACCCCGCTCTCCGCTGAGATGCCCGCGCCGGTGAGCACCAGGATCTTCATCAGCGTCCGGAGTCGAGCTGGTGCACGGTCACGACATACCCGGCGTCGGCGAACGATTCGCGGTCCCACGTCGACCACAGCTCGACCTCGCGCAACCCTGCCGCCGTCATCGCACGGTTCACCTCGGCCAGCGACGTGACCGGACAGCCCTGGGGCAGGTGGGCCTCGTCGAGGCCGAAGCCGCAGACCAGCCAGCCGGCCGGCTCGAGGTGGGCAGCGAACCGCTCACAGGTGGCCGCAAGGGTGCCCGGCTCGAGCAAGGGGATCGTGTTGCCCGCGGCCACCACGACGTCGAACGTGCTCCCGAGGTCGACGGTCGACAGGTCGCCGAGCCGCCAGTCCAGATCGGGCCACTCGGCCTGCGCCTGGGCAAGCATCGCCGCGTCGACGTCGACACCGACCACGTCATACCCGAGCTCCGAGAGCCGCGCGGCGACCCGACCTGTGCCACACCCGGCATCGAGCACGGACTCCGGCGGCTCGACCAGACCGGTCACGAACGTGGCCTCGCCGTGCGTGTCGCCACCGCTGGCCGCCAACGAGCGGAAACGTGCTGCGTACTGCTCGGCGTAGTCGTCGCCGGCCATCGCCCGAGCGGCCTGCTCCCAGCGGGTCATCAGTAGTACCAGGGGAACGGGGACCAGTCCGGCTCGCGCTTCTCGAGGAACTGGTCGCGGCCCTCGGCCGCCTCGTCGGTCATGTACGCGAGCCGCGTGGTCTCGCCGGCGAACAGCTGCTGACCGACCAGGCCGTCGTCGATCAGGTTGAACGAGTACTTCAACATCCGCTGCGCGGTCGGCGACTTGCCGTTGATCAGTCGGCCCCACTCCAACGCTGTCGCCTCGAGCTCGGCATGCGGGACCGCCCGGTTGACCGCACCCATCCGGACGCCGTCGTCGGCGGAGTACTCCTGGCCGAGGAAGAAGATCTCGCGGGCGAACTTCTGGCCGACCTGGCGGGCGAGGTATGCCGAGCCGAAGCCGCCATCGAAGGAGCCCACGTCGGCGTCGGTCTGCTTGAACCTCGCCTCCTCTGCACTGGCCAGGGTGAGGTCGCAGACCACATGCAGGCTGTGGCCACCGCCGGCCGTCCAGCCCGGCACCACGCAGACCACGATCTTGGGCATGAAGCGGATCAACCGCTGGCACTCCAGGATGTGCAGCCGCCCGAGCTTGGCCTTGTCGACGGTGTCCTCGGTCTCGCCCTCGGCGTACTGATAGCCGGTGCGGCCGCGGATCCGCTGGTCGCCCCCGGTGCAGAAGGCCCACTTGCCGTTCTTGGCGCTGGGTCCGTTGCCGGTCAGGATCACGCAGCCCACGTCGGAGCTGATGCGGGCGTGCTCGAGTGTGCGGAGCAGCTCGTCGACGGTGTGCGGTCGGAAAGCGTTGAGCACGTCGGGCCGGTCGAAGGCGATGCGGACGGTGCCGTGGGCCTTGGCCCGGTGGTAGGTCAGGTCCGTCAGGTCGTCGAAACCGGGCACCACGTCCCAGGCGTCGGCGTCGAACGTTCCGGACACGCCCTCGATCGCGCTCATGCCGGCAACGCTAACGGCACTACCGGCCGACTGCGTCGTTGGTCACTCCATGCGCCTACCGAAGCTGCTCTGCGGCATCGTCCTGTCTTCCGCCCTGACGCTGACCGCGCTCCCGGCAGCCGCGGGTCGAGCCGACGATGGTGCGGCCCCGGGCTCGTCCGCCTACGTCGCACGCGACCTCGCCAACCTCCGGCAGGCCTATGGGCGGATCGTCGGTCCGGGCGGCCAGCTGAGCAACCCGGCCTACCTCCCGGCCCTGATCGCCGAGTCGAGTGCGGTCACCGCGGCTCAGCTGCTGGCCCAGGCAGCCAGCCCGACCCGGCTGGCTCTCACCCCAGGGCAGGTGGTGCCGGGTTGGAACGTCGGCAACCCGCTGCGCGCCGGGTGGGACGGAACCCGTGGGCGGGCGCAGGACGTCGCGTTCACGAACCGCTATGGCGCCCTGCTCCGCGGCACCGTGCACCAGCCGCTGAAGCGCGCCCGCGACCCCTACACCGGACGCCGGCTGCGCGCGCCATACCCAGGTGTGGTCATCACGCCGGGCTCGGTGCAGGGCTCGGAGGGCATGTACGAGTGGCTGGCACAGGACCTCGCCGAGCGGGGATACGTGGTGCTCACCTTCGACGTCCAGGGCCAGGGCCGGGGCGAGATCCTGCCCCATCAGAACGACGACGTGTCCGCGCTGCCGTTCTGCAACCCGTTCGCCGAGCCCCGCGACCAGGAGATGTTCGGGTGTCCCGGCGTGCCCTTCCAGCAGCTGTCGAACTTCGTGGTCGGCACCGAGGACGCACTCGACTTCTTCACCTCGACACCCCGGCATCGCTACGCCAACCCGCGCTCCGCCGGTGCCGAGGTCGACACCTTCAACCCGTTCTGGCGAGCATTCGACTCCAGGCCCGACCCCCGTCCGGCCACGAAGGGGCGGACCACGCGGATCGCCATCATCGGGCACTCAATGGGCGCTCGCGCGGTGTCCCAGGTCCAGGGCACCGACCGCAGGGTCGCCACCGTGGTAGCGCTGGACAAGCTGAGCGCCGGCGACGGCTTCGACACCGGCGGATCCCGGAACCCCGCCCGCCCCAAGGTGCCCGCTCTCGGCGTGCAGTCGGAGTACGGGTTCACGGTCGCGCCCTACTTCTTGGCCGGCAGCAGCAGCCTGAGCCCGCAGCCGTCACCCGATGGGCCGGACCCACGACGGGAGAAGGAAACCGGCTTCCTCGGCTGGCAGCGGGCCGGCGTTGACTCGATGATGCTGGTGCCCCGCGCGTCGACGCACCTGGAGTACACCGACATCCCGCTGGTGCTGCCCGCCAGCCGCCATGGCCAGGCGCTGACCAGCGCCGTGGTGCAGCGGTGGCTTGACCACTACCTGAAGCACCGCGGCACCATCGGGTCGTTGCTGCGGCCGCGAATGCGCTACCTCGAGCCGACCGGCCAGGGCCGATGGGACCCGATCGCTTTGCATCGCGACCGGCTGCTGAGCTTCTACTTCTGCTCCGCGTACGCGCTCGGCAAGGGTGCCGCGCGACGCGTCGCCGGTGACATCACCGGTGCCGGTTGTTGAGCCAGGAATCCCCACGGCCGCACTGGCGTTAGGCCTGGTATGACTCTTCAGGGCGAGTACGTACCCAGCCAGTGGCAGTGGGTGCGCGAACAGGTCGACCTCTACGAGCGCACCGGTGGACAGGAGGGCTACCTCCTCCAGGAGAAGCCGGAATGGCCGATCGTGGTGATCACCTCACGCGGCGTACGGTCCGGCAAGCTGCGCAAGAACCCCGTGATGCGCGTCGAGCACGACGGCGCCTACCTCGCGGTCGGTTCGAAGGGCGGCACTCCCGAGGACCCCGCCTGGGTGGCGAACTTCCGTGCCGACCCACGAGTCGACCTCCAGGACGGTCCCGAGCCGCACGAGTTCATCGCTCGCGAGCTCGAGGGAGAGGAGCGCGCGGCATGGTGGGCCCGGGGCGTCGCGCAGTACGCGCCGTACGCCGAGTACCAGGAGAAGACCGACCGCCTGATCCCGCTCTTCCTCCTCGAGCGCGCCTGATCTGCGCGCTCAGCCGACCCAGCGAAACAGCGAGACCAGAGCGGCCAGCCACAGCACGAGCGCAACAAGGTTGAGCACCCGCTGCTTGGCGTAGGCGTCCTCGGCGAGCTCGCCAACGGCGGCCTTGCTGCCCAGGCGGCGGGCCTCGACGGCGGCCCACTGGCCGCTCGGGTCGGAGAGCCCCCAGCTGAGGAACGGCACGACCACGAACGACGCCGCGCACATCGCGACGACGAGCAAGAACGTTTCTTCCACGCGTGCCGCCTACTTGCCAGCGATCGACATCGCCAGACCACTGAGGTGGCCGAGGCGGGCGATCTCGGAGTCGACGAACTCCGGTCCACCTCGGCGACCGATCACGATGATCTCGTTGCCGTCGAGGCGGCAGGCCGCGAGCAGGGTGACGTCGCCCACCTCGCCGTCGAGCCGGGTCGGTGTCTCGATCTCGACGAACTCGAACTCCTCCGGCGCCGCGTTGGTGCCGTAGACGATGCCCTTCGCGCGGCGCACCCGCACCCCCCAGTCGACCTTGAACGTGTCGGGTAACAGGTCGACCAGCCGGTCGAGCGCCTGGCCAGGAGCGGCCGTGAGCTCCTCGACGGCCTCGAGATCGAGGACCAGGTTTCCCCCGGCGGCGTAGCGGCTGATCCAGACCACTTCTACGTCCTCAAGAGCGTTGCAGGCCGAGACGATCGAGTCGGGCATGGCGCCCGGCTCGACCTCGAGCAGCACGTCGTCGAGTGCGGTGCCGTCGGGTCGTTTCTCGATGATCTCGATCGCCTCGATGTCGCCACCGGCCTCGCCGATGGCCGCCGCCAACCGCCCCAACGACCCGGGGACGTCAGGCAGCTCGACACGCAAGAGGAAGGGCACGGCTCGACCCTAGCCCGCCCACGTTGCCGGCGGATTTCGCGATGTCACGGGTCGGATCGCGACGCCTGGAGACGTTGGCGCAGGCCCGTCGCTCGGGTGGCCTGGGTGGCCACGGCGGCCCGCACCGCGGCTTCGGAGCCGACCACGCGCACCGTGGCTCGGGCCCGGGTCACGGCGGTGTAGAAGAGCTCGCGCGTCAGGAGCCGGGAGTCGGCATCCGGCAGCAACACGGTGACCCGCTCTGCCTCGCTGCCCTGGCTCTTGTGGATGGTCATGGCGTGCATGGTCTCGACCGCATCGAGTCGACCCGGCGCGAACTGCTTGAGCCGCTCGGAGCCGGCCACGACGACGCGTGGCCGCAGGCCCTGCTGCACCACCACTCCGATCTCACCGTTGTAGACGTCCAACGCATAGTCGTTGTGGGTCACCAGCAGCGGGCGGCCGACGTACCACTGGCCGAAGATCTCGACATCAGGCGTCTCGGCCAGCCAGCGCTCGACCTGCGCGTTCCAGCGACGTACGCCGTGAGGACCTTCTCGGTGGGCGCAGAGAAGCCGGTGCTGGTCGAGGGCCGCTATCGCGCCCTCGGCGTCCTCGGCCAGGGCAGCTTCCCGGATCGCCAGGGCAGCCGCGAGACAGTCGGTCCTGAGCGCCTCCTCGACCTCGGCCGGATCGGTGGCTTCGATGAACTCGACCTGCTCCGAAGGCGCCCGCAGCACCGCAAGCACCTCTTCGGCGTCGCCGCCGCGCAGTGACTCGGCCAACTCCTTGATGTCCTCCTGGGCACGGAAGTTCTGGGTGAGCGCGGCCACGGGTGAGTCCGGATCGCCGTCGTAGCCGCCCACCAGGTCGCTCAGCACCGCGCCCGCCCCGACCGAGGTCAGCTGCTTGGGGTCGCCGACCAGGATCAGCCGGGCCTGTGGCCGGACTGCCTCGAGCAGCCGGCCCATCATCGTGAGCTCGACCATCGAGCATTCGTCGACGACCACTACGTCGTACTTGAGCCGGTTGGTGCGGTCGTGGCGGAAGCGGGTGCTGTTGTCGGGCCGCCACCCCAGCAGCCGATGCAACGTGAGCCCGTCGGGACGACCCACCTTGTCCGCTGCCTGCTTCGCCTCCGGCGAGGAGTGCGCCACCGCTGCCAGCTCGGTCAGCACGGCCTCCTGGAGGCGCGTTGCCGCCTTGCCGGTCGGCGCAGCGAGCGCTATGGACAGTCGCTCGCCGCGAGCAGCCGCCTGGTCGGCCAGCAGCACCAGGATCCGCGCGACGGTGGTGGTCTTGCCGGTGCCGGGGCCGCCGGTCAGCACGGTGGTCCACCGACCGGCAGCACCCACCGCTGCCGCCTCCTGGTCGGGACTGAAGTGACCTCCCTGGATGAGCCCGACTGCCGTGGCCAGCGAGACCTGGTCGAGCGCGGGCGGCGGCTGAGCGGCGCGGGCCAGCAAGTCGTCGCAGACCTGAGTCTCCAGTCGGTGGTAGCGGTCCAGGTAGAGCAGATCGTGGTCGAGGCGGATCACCCCCGCCTCCAGGAGCGGGGACGCGCGCACGGCGGAGAACCAGTCTCCTGTCGCGGGCCAGGCCAGCTCGGGCGCGATCTCGTGGATGTCGGCCAGGTCGACGGCGACCGACCCTCGGCGCACCGCCCGGACGGTCAGTGCCACCGCCAGCAGCACCGTCTCGTCCGCCTCCTTGCCGAGGGCGCCGACACGCGACGCGACGTGGACGTCCGACGACGTGAGCACCCCGGCCGCGTTGAAGTCGCCCAGCAGGCCGACGGCACTGCCGGAGAGCCGCCAGTCATAGCCGCTGGTGGGCTCGAAGAGCTCGGTCATCCTGCCGCCTCCACGAGGCCGTCGAGCAGATCGGAGAGGGCATCGACCAATGCGATGGGCGGCCGCCAGGCGAAGACTCCGCAGGGCGCGCCCTCGACCAGCGGCGTCTCGGGGCCGCACATCCCCCGCAGGTAGAGGTACAGGACGCCACCGAGGTGCAGGGCGGGATCGTAGCCAGGCTGTCGCCACCGCAGGAACCGATGCAGGACGGCGGCGTAGAGCAGCGCTTGAAGCGGGTAGTCGGAGTGGCCCATCGCGGCGTCGAGCGCCTCCGGCCGGTAGCTGAGGGCGGTCAGCGGCTCGTCGCGCGCGCCGAGCCAGTTGGTCTTGTAGTCAACGATCACGTAGCGAGGCCCAGCGGGCGAGGCCACTCGAAGCACTACGTCGACCGACCCCGTGAGATAGCCGCGCAGCGGTTGGTCGCCGAGGTTGCCGCGCAGCGAAGCTGCGTAGGCACGCACGGGATCACCCTCCGGCAGGAAGCGCTCGAGCAGAGGGCCCAGGTGACCCAGGCGGACCTCGGGTCGGTCGCCGCGTACGTCGCCGCCGGACAGCGGCAGCTCGAACTCCATCTCCCTCAGCCGGTCGGTCAGTGGGATCTCGCGCAGCGTCGCCCCGACCAAGGGACCCAGCGGCGAGTCACAGACCGCCACCAGGCTGTCGACCAGGACCTCCCGGTCGACATCGACGGGCCACCAGCCCAGCTGCTCGTCGATGTGTCCGAGCAGCTCGGCACGGAAGTCAGCCGCGCCGGGGTCGGCATGCTCGAGCACGGCGTGGACGAGTGAACCGAATGTGGCACCCACCGGCAGCTCCCCCATCGGCGAGGGCACATCGAGACCGCCCGCCACACCTTCGGCGTCCAGCTCGGCGCCCAGCCCGGCGCCCAGCCCGGCAGCGGGGTCGAGGGTCTCGTCGTCCTTGCCGGTGACCTCAGGCTCGCTGGTCACAGTCGGGTCCTGGGCTGCCGGGCCGGCCACCACCTCGCTGCTGCTCAGCGAGGAATACGAGCTGCGCTTCCAGGTGGTGTCGACCTCGCGGGTGAACGAGCGGGTCTCCAGGTGGGGTGGCTCCGGCCGCGGGGGCTCTGCGCCCGGGTCGGCGTGGATCGCGGCCTCCGGGCGTGGACCGCCTCGGTCGCGCCACTCTCCGAAGAGGGTGACCAGCTCGTCGTCGGTGGGCACCGCCGGCGCGGGGGGCACGACGGACTCGCCGGCCGCTCGCATCAGCATCCGGTGCAGCGGCGACGCGACGGCGTTCTTGGTGGGCGCCCACCAGCACACGACCTGTGACTGGGCGCGGGTGATGGCGACATACAGCAGCCGCAGCCACTCGCCCGCCTCCTCGTCGTGCCAGCGGCGGCAGTGGTCGGCCCAGTCAGCACCGCCACCGCCGACGTTGACGCAACGTTGGTCGTCGTCGTCGTGGAAGAGCGGGCGGTTCGGCTTGGGCACGAAGCGGTCGGCGAGAGCGGGGAGGTAGACCACGGGGTACTCGAGACCCTTGCTCGCATGGATGGTGACCAGCTGCACCGCGGCGGCGTCGGAGTCGAGCCGGCGGGTGCGCTCGGTGCCGCGGCCGGCCCGAGCTTCGGCGACCTGCTCACGCAACCACGTGAGCAACGAGACTAGGCCGAGGCGTTCCTTGAGCGTCACCTCGTGGAGGGCCTCGCCGATGTGGCGCAGGTCGGTGAGGCGGCGCTCACCGTTGATCTCGGCCAGCACCCGGGACGGGAGACCACGCATGGTCGAGGCCTCCAGCACCGCCGCGAGGCCCCGGGTGGCGAACAGCTCCACCCAGCCACGCAGCGTCTCGGCGACCTCGTCGGTGAGGTCATCACCACCCTCGTCGAGCCCGGCGGCGGTATGGCCGAAGAAACAGGTGAGCGCGGCCGACCGCACCCGCGTGCTCCGGTGAGGTTGCTCGAGCGCCTCGAGCAGGCTGAGCCACTCCACCGCGGCCGGGGTGGAGAAGACGCTGCCGCCCCCGGCGATCACGGCCGGGACGCCGACCTCCTGCAGAGCCGCCCGGGCCGCGGCCAGGTCGGCGTGGCGGTAGCTGATCACCGCGACGTGACGCGGCTTGATCGGCTCGCCCTCGAAGGTGGCCCCGGACGCCAGCAGGCGGCGTATGTCGAGGGCGAGATCACGCGCCACGTGCGGCCGGGCCTGGGCGACCGCAAGCATGCCCGAACCACGCTGCCCGAACTGCTCGCGGCGGACCACCCGCACCCGGAACGGCGAATCGGCCGGCGCGCCGTGCAGGCGACTGCCGCGGTGGTGGGCCTCGACGTCGTGCACGACGATGCGGTCGTCGCCCAGCGCGGCTCCGGCCAGCAGGCGTTGGAAGGAGTCGAGCAGCGGGGCGTCGCTGCGCCAGTTCACCGCCAACGTCTGCTTGGTCTGCGCCGTCTCCGCGGCCTGGAGATAGGTCGTTACGTCGCCGCCCCGGAAGGCGTAGATCGCCTGCTTGGGGTCGCCGATCAGCACCATCCTCGCGTGACCGCTGAAGGCTCGGTCGAGCACCTGCCACTGCACCGGGTCGGTGTCCTGGAACTCGTCGACCAGCACGATCTGCCAGCGTCGGCGCATCCGCTGACGCGCGGCGGAGTCCGGGTCCTCTAGAGCTTCAGCGAGCTGGCTGAGGAGATCGTCGTAGGACAGGATGCCGAGCCGGCGCTTGCGCCGCTCGATCTCCTTGCGCACCTTGTGCGCGAAGCTCACCCGGCGACCGACCGGGGTGGACCTGTCCTCATCGGTCGGTTCGAGCCTGGCCTGGGGGTCGCCGACAGCGGTGCGAGCGATGGCCATCGCTTCGTCGTGGGTGAACACCGGACCGTCGGCCGCGAACGCAAACGCTCGCAGGTAGAGGTCGTCGACCGTTTCCTTGATCAGGTCGTCGAGGTCCTCGACCAGCCGCGCGCGCGAGTCGGTGTCACCGGCCACCCCGAGGGAGCCGAGCACCATCGAGCAGAACTGGTGCGTGGTGGCGATCGTGGCGGCGTCGAAGCCGGCGAGTGCCTCGGTCACCCGGTGGTGGCGGCGCTGTCGCTCGTCGTCGTCGCAGTCGCGCAACAGATCGAGCAGATCGGACTCGACGGCGTCGACCAAGGCCAGAGCAGCTGGGTCGTTGCTCAGCACGCACTCGGCCTCCACCAGCTGGGCGCGGACGCGCTCGCGCAGCTCCTGGCTCGCCGCCCGGCCGAAGGTGACCACCAGCATCTGGTCCAGCTTGGCGTGACCCTCAGCCACGAACCGGGTGACCAGGGCGCCGATGGTCCAGGTCTTGCCGGTGCCGGCACTCGCCTCGAGCAGAGTGGTGCCGGTCGGCAGCGGACCGGTGACGTCGAACGGCGTCATGGTCACAGTGGTCCCACCCGCTCCCCGCCGGCGAGGAGCGGCTCCCAAACCTGCCAGGCGTGCTCGGCCAGTCCGGCGTCGAGCAGCGAGTCCAGCGGGGCGTAGGTCCCGAAGACCCGTTGGTGGGAGGCATCGGCGTCCTCGCCCTGGATACCGAACGCGTTGTGGGGGTCGGTCTGCCAGTCGCGACGCGCGGCGTCGGCCGGGGGCGCGTCGTGGCCGAGCAGCGACTTGGCGTGCGCCTCGGCCCAGGCAGCCGACGTGGCGACCGGCAGGGGCAGCGGGAGGGTCGACCCGAGATCGCGCAGCTCGACCAGCTCACGGAGCCACTCGGAGGCGCGGTGGTCGAGCGGACCGGAGAGCGCACGCTGGGGGCCGGCCCGTCCCTTGCCCACGGCGTGACCGGTCCAGCTCTCGTCAGGCTGGGCGGCACTGAGGGCGAGCAGGTCGATCCAGGTGAGCAGCCGCTGCCGAGGCTTGAGCCGGGAGTAGCCCAACGACAGGATCTTGTTGCCGTAGATGCTGGAGACGGTGCCGGTGAGCCGGCGTCCGCCGCCCAGGTCGACATCGACGTCGACCGAACGCCGGTCCCCCTCGCGGAGCTGGGCGGTGCGCGCCCACAGCTTCTGGCACTCCTCGGTGACCTTGCGGAAGGCCTCGGCTCCTAGGACCCCCGGCGGCAGCGTGCCGCGCAGCTGCTCGGCGAGCATCACCGCCTCTGGGTCCTGCCCGGCGAGGATCTCCGACATCAGTCGGTCACCGACCTGCCAGAGCTCGAGCGCGTTGAGGTTGACCGGGATCGCGTCCGCGAGCTCATCGGGCTCGAACGGCGTGGCCACGTCGAGCCGCCCGCGCAGGAACGACCTCACCGGGTGGGCGAAGAAGCTCTTCAGGTCGGCGAGCGACACGTCCGTGAGTGGGCGCGCCGGAAGCGGTCCCGAGACCAGGGCCGGTGGCTCCAGGCGTGGGCCCCCAGCAGCCCGGGCGCCTGCCAGGGCAGCGGTGTCGAAGCTGAACGGACGGGTGCCGGTGAGGCCGTTCGCAGTGAGGTTGCGGGCGTCGTACGGCTGCAGCGGGTGCCGGGTGCGGATCCGCTCGCGCACCGGCTGGGCCGTGGTGCGGTCGGCGGCGTCGAGGATCTCTCCGAGCGGTACGGCGGGTGGTCGGGTCGCGCCGGAGTGCTCGTTGGCACCTGCGTAGGTGATCACCACGTGCTCCGTCGCCGCCAACAGCGCATCGAGCAACAGCTGGCGGTCCTCGCTGCGCACATCACGTTCGCCGGTCAGCGGGCGCCGCGCCAGCACGTCGTCGCCGTCGACCGAGGTGGTGCGCGGGAAGACCCCGTCGTCGAGCCCGACCAGGCACACCACGCGATGAGGCACCGAGCGCATCGGCACCATCGTGCAGACGGTGAGGGTGCCCGTACGGAAGTTCGCGCGGGTCGGCCGCCCGGCCAGCCGCGACTGGAGCATCGCCCGGACGTCGGAGAGGCGGAGCTCCACGCCCAGCTGGTCGGACGAGGCGGACGCACGGGCCAGCTCGCGTTCGAACTGCGGCAGCTGCCAGGCGTCGTCGTCGGTCACGTCTGTCAGGTCGCGGACGCCGGCCCGCAGGTGGTCCGTCCACTGCCCGACGGTGGAGGCCGCCGTCAAGCCGGCCAAGCAGGTGCCGAGGCGGTCGAGCAGCTCAGCGAGGCGACCGGCGAGGTCGATCTCGCTGCTACCGACGTCGTCGAGCGGGAGCCCGCGACCGAGATGGCGGTGGGCGTCACCGCTCATGGCCACGCCGAGCAGGATCCGGTCGATGCCGGCCCGCCAGGTGTTGTGCTCGAAGCGCTCCATCTCGAAGGCGCTGCGCGTCTCCGCGTCGAGACCCCAGCGAATGCCGGCGCGCGCCACCCACCGGTTGACCCGGTCGAGCTCGTCGTCACTGAAGGCGAACCGACGTCGACAGGCTTCCGTGGCGGCGAGGTCGAGCACGTCCGAAGCGGTGACCCGTCCGCCGCTGAGCTCAAGGAGGGCGCCGGCGACCGCGAGCAGCGGGTTGGTGCTGGTCAGCGCTCGATCGGCGAGCTTGACCCTGAGCTGGTGGGCCGGGTGCCCGACCGGCGGCGTCTGCGCGGCGGTCATCGGGCCCAGGCCGAAACCGGCAGAGATCAGCGGCGCGAAGGTCTCGATGTCGGGGCACATCACGAGGATGTCGCGCGGCTCCAGCGTGGGGTCGTCCTGGAGGAGCCCGACGAGCACCTCGCGGAGCACGTCGATCTGGCGAGCAGCGCCGTGGCACGCATGCACCTGGAGGCTGCGGTCATCCGTGGCCAGCACGCGGGACGCGCGCTCGTCGACCGTCGGTGCGTGGTTGGCCCGCAGGTCGTGCTGGAGCCAGCCGAGCATGGTGGTCGGCTCGACCACCATGGTCCCTCCACCCTCCACCGTGCTGGTCGCGTGCAGCGTGCGGCGCAGCTCGCGGGAGTCACGACCGAGCGATGCCAGCAGGGGGTGATCGACCAGCTCGGCCGAGGCGTCGTCGCTGCGAGGGATGACTCCGCCGAGACCCGACAACGCGTCCCAGAGCGCGGGCGATGGTTGGGGCAGCCAGAGGTGCACATCGCGGACCTCACCGAGAGCCGCCAGCAGCTCGACCTCGGTCGCCGCGATCCGCGTGTGACCGAAGAGCGACAGCCGGGCGGGCAGGTCGAGCTCGACCGAGCCCGTTCGCAGCGCGGCAACGGTGGTCTGATGGCGTACGTCGGGCGGGTCAGCAGCGACCCGCGCGATCAGCCGGCGCCACAGCTCGGCCTGCCAGACCAAGTCGTCGTCCAGCGAGGCGCCGGCACCGTCGGTGTCCTGCCCCTCTCGCCAGTCGGTGACCAGCTGCGGACGTTGGCCGGCGTACGACGCATAGAGGTGGGCCAGCCGGATCGCGACGGAGTAGCGGCGGTTGCGCCGCACGTCGCCCTCGTCGGTGTCGTGCCCGTGGCCTAGGTGTCGGGCAAGCGTGCGACACCAGGGCTCGTCCATGCTGTCGTCGATGGTGGACAGCAGCGGCCAGACCAGCCGTTCGGGGTCCCACGGGTCGTCGCGCTCCCGTCCGAGCAGTAGCGAGACCAGCGAGCGCGGGTTGAGGAACCGGACTCCGGCGCACACTCCGTCGCCGCCGCGCGCGCCCACACCGAGCCGATGGGAGAGGCGCTGGGTCAGCCACCGCTCCACCCCCTTCGCCGGCACCACGACGACCTCCTGCGCGAAGGGATCGTCGAGCGGGGACGACAGCAGCTCGCCGAGGCCGTCGGCGAGCTGGTCGGTGCGAGGAGCGCGGTGGAGGTGGAGGGCCATCGGTGGCGACGATAGTTGTCGGGGCAGACAGTTCGGCTTGCCTACGCCAAACAGCGCGCGTCGCGTCGTCGCCTGGTGCATGCTGTGGGCCGACCACGAGGAGACGCCCATGACCCGCCAGATCCGTCGACACCTGCTGGGCGGCTTCGTCGCCCTCGGACTGGCCGCCGGCCTGACCGTGGGCGGTGGCCAGTGCGCCGGTCGTCGCGGCCAGCACCTCGGCATCCGCTCCCTCGACGGCCGACACGGCTGCCCGCGGTGAGTGTCAGCCCGAGGACGACGAGGCGATGTATCGCTCCGCCCAGGTGGAACGCAAGAAGAAGCAGCTCGCGAAGGCGCGTCGGCAGGTCCGAGCCGCCCAGCAGGCGCTCGACGAAGCCACGACCTCGCGTGAACGGCGGACCGCCCGTGAGCGACTCGAAGTCGCTCAGTCGAAGAAGGCTCAGGCGAAGCAGGCCCTGAAGCGGGCCAGGGCCAGGGAGGCCGCCGCGTACGAAGCCCTCGACGCCTGTCTGGGGCGCTGAGTCGGTTTCAGCGCTGGTGCCGATCGACCTCGGCGTCGGCATCGATGATGTCCTGCTCGAGCTCGGCGACCGCGTCCGGCTTGTTGCGGAACCTGCGGTAGGAGTAGACGATCAGGGCGAGGGCGATCAGGCCGGAGCCGATCTGGGTGATCGCCGTGGCGACGCCGCCGGGTAGCCACAGGCTGTCGGAGATCGGCCACCAGCCCGGTGCGGGCGGACTCCAGATCCACAGGAAGCCCGCCGCGATCAGCACCAGTGCGCCGAGCACCGAGAGAGTGATCCTGAACCAGTTCTCAACGCCCTCGGCTGCACCCTTGAGTGCGCGGAACTTGATGGGATCGAGTCGTCTCTCGGCCCACGCGTACTGCTGAGAGAGGATCGCCAGACCACCGAAGAGCATCAGCAGGCCGGGGCCTGGGAGCACCAGCGCGGCGACGCCACCGACCACCAGGATCCAGCCGGCCACCTCGAGTGCGATCCGCTTGGCCGTGGCCTTCATCCCCCGACTCTCCCAGACGACTGCAAACGATGCCTACCCTTCGCCGATCGCGGCTCAGAAACCGCCGAACTGCTCCACGTAGGCGCGGCCCTCGTCTCCCAGGTTGCCGTGCTTCTCGGCGATCTTCGCCCAGCGAAGCGACATCTTCATGAACCGTAGGGGGTTGTAGATGTCTTCCTCGCGGCTGAACAGACCGCCGCCGGCGTAGGTCATGATCGTCAGGTTCGACTCCTCGTGCACCGAGCCGTCGCCAGGATCGGGCATCAGGTTGCGTACCTCGCAGATCAACCGTGAGCTCGGTACGTCGACCACCTGCCATGCCAGCGGAAAGCCCGTCATCACGCCGCCCGGAAACGTCGTCATCGTCCGCACCGACCAGTCCCGGATCTCGTCGCGACCCCGAAAGGTGCCGAACGCATGCTCGACGTACTCAGCGTCATCGGTGAAGTTCAGCGCGAAGTCGTCCCAGTTGCCGCTGCGCGCGTGCTCCCCCACCCGGGCGTGCATGGCGGCGTACGCCTCGGTGATCTCCTCGGCGCTGAAGGACGGGTCGCTGGTCACGCCCTCATCCAACCAGCGATCTGCAACGCGTTCTAGTCAGCCAACGCGGTAGTCCCGGGTCAGTGGCTGGTGAAATCAGCGAATCTAGCTGCCACTGACCCGGGACTACCGCCCGTTGAGCAGTCGGTACAGGTGGGGGTGGGAGTTGGGCGACCGGGGATCAGCAGAAGATCGGCGTCGAGCACGGCGGTTCGACCGGCTGCTCACCGCCGTTGTCGGGCTCCTCGCCCGGGGGGATGGCGACCATGCCCGGCACCACGTCGGCCACCGCCGGTGCGTAGTAACGCCACAGCAACCGCGCCATCGAGGCGGTCAGGTGCGAGTTGTCGTGGAGGGTCCAGGCCCCGTCGATCTTGGCCTTGCAGATGCGGGCTGAGCACAGGAAGTCATTGACGTCGATCATCCGTGCCGGACGGGCCGGGCGCATCAGGTTGTCCAACCAGCGCTTGGTGCCGGCCTCGTTGCGGAAGGCCTGGCGGCGGGGGAAGTTGCAGGCGTAGGGCTCCATCCGCTTGCACGGGGCGGGCTTCGCAGGCGCCCGGGCGACCTGGTGGATCGACGTCGACGTCGACGCCCATCTGGCCCAGCTTCCGGAACAGCCGCGGACCGCCCTGCTTGAAGATCTTGGCCTGGGCGTAGGGGTACTCCTTGCCCGGGCCGGGCTTCTTGCCCTTCTTGACCAGGACGAGGAGCCGCTCGTACATGTCCCAGTTGCCCGCCAGCACCAGCTTGAAGTCCTGGGGGCCGTTGGCCAGCTCCTGCATCGTGCGCAGGGCGAGCACGTTCGAGGCAGCGCATCGACCGATCTGATAGCGGTTCTCCCACGACAGGTTCGGGTCCATGGGGGGGCAGCTGCCCATCAGCGAGCTGATCACGTTCACGTTGCGACCCTGCGCCGCACGCAAGAATCCCGGGATCTGCATCCAGATGTGCGAGTCGCCCCACAACATCAGGGTGGGCCGGTTCTTCTTGAAAGGTGTCAGCTTGCAGATCAGTGCGTCGGCCGGCACCTCCTCCGAGGGCAGGGCGCAGGAGCGCGGCAGCCGGGTGTGGTCCTTGTTGGGGTTCGTCGCCGTTGCCGGCTGGACGGAGAGCAACGAGACGCTGAGGAAGACGACGAGGAGAAGGCCGAGGAGACGTGAAATGCGCATGATGCGCCAATGCTGCCATGCGGTCTCGAATCGCGTGGTGGGCTTGGGAAAACGCGTCATCATCGACTCGTCCGATCGGCGTAGCTGGTGGCCGCGGCGTGCACGGCCGCGACGTACGCCGAGGAGTGGTTGTAGGAGAAGACGCTGCCGGACCATCCGCTTGACGAGGTCAGGTCGTTGTCATCGGCACACAGGTACCGAGCGGCTGTGTACGCCGCATCGTCGATGTCGTTGGGGTCAGCCGCCCCGTCTCCGTCACCGTCGCCGCCCCACTGCTCCCACGTCGAGGGGATGAACTGCATCTGGCCGACCGCGTGGTCCCAGGTCGGATCGCCGTGCCACACCGTGCTCTGGGCGGTGGCCCTGATGGCAGCGACTTCACCCCTGCCGTTCAGCGCAGGGCCGAGGATCGGGCTCGACGAGCGGCCGTCTGCGCTCAGCGTGCGCCCACCGATCGTGCCGTGCTGCGACTCGATCCAGCCGATCCCGGCGAGTGTGGTCCACCCGACGTCACAGCTGTCAGGGGACCTCAGCATCGCCCGGGCATAGGCCCGCAGAGCCGGCTCCGGCAGGCCGGCTCGCCGCGCGGTGCGGCTCAACCAAACGGCGTCGATCTGCGGCAGGTTGCCGGACGCGCTCCGGGCAGGTGCGGCCCCGGCAGGCGGCAGCTGGGCGGCCGGGGGCGCCAGTCCCGTCGGAGTGAGGTCGTCGACGGGTGGCCGTTCATAGAGCTGGAACAGGAAGTGCACGGCCGTGGACAGCGCAACCATCGCGACGAGCCACAGGACGACTCGTCGCATCAGTCGCGCGACAGCTCCTCCGCGTCGTCGGCAGCGTCCTGCAGCGTCGGAGCGAAGTAGCCGCCGAGCGTGCCGGCGAAGCTCGCGCTGAGGTGGTTGTTGTCGAAGTAGGTGAGCTGGTCACCGACGCGGGCCCGGCAGAGGCCTTCGTCGCAGAATGCGTCGTTGACGTCGATGAACCTCGGGCGACCGGCCAGCTTCTCCATCTGGTCCTGCAGCCACAGCCGGGCAACCCGGTCCACCGCCTCCGACTCCGCGCTGGCGATGTCGCAGGAGTAGAAGTGGGCGAGCTGCGCCTCGCACAGCGGTGCGCTGCGCGGCACCTCGGCCACTGGAGCGATCACATCGACCCCGACCTTGAGCTTGCCGAGCTTGTCGAACAGCTCAGCATCGCCATCGCGGAACAGCCTCGAGATGGCGTTCACGTACTTCTCGTGCTGAGGGTTGCCGCCGCGTTCGATCATCAGGTTGATCCGTGCGCCACCGAAGTAGATCTCCCAGCTGGCGCCGAGGAGCACACGCAACGGCCGGCCTCGCTCTGCCAGCTCCTCGATGAAGCCGAGCGCCAGCTGGTTGCCCTTGACGCAGTTGCTCAACGGCATGCCGGTGGCATCGAAGGGTGGACAGCTGCCCTGGGCGAACAGCACCAGGTTGACGTCGATGTCCTCGGCGGCGGCTTCGAGCGCCGGGACGTACATCCAGGCATGCGAGTCACCCCAGAGCACCACGGTGCCTCGACTGTTCTCCTGACCGTTGAGTCGGCAGAGCATCGGGCGCTGCGGGATCTTCTCCTCTTCGGTGGCGCACTCGTCGGGGAGGTCCGGGAAGTCGTTCAGCTGCTGGTTGACCGCCTCCCAGCGCGGGGAGTCGGCCTGGTCGTCGGCCACCACCAGCGTGCCGGCCGCGAGCACGGCGACCGTCGTCATCGAGAAGACCCCGGCCATGACCACGCGCCGAGGTCCCCAGGTGTAGCCGCTGGGCCGTCCCCCTGAGCGGTTGTAGAAGATGCCCTCGACATAGCGCCAGCTGAGGTAGGCGATGCCGAGCGCGAGCATCACCAGGGAGATCTTCATCCACAGCGGTGGCGGCGCGAGGTTCACCGACTCGCCCATGATCAGCAACGGCCAGTGCCAGAGATACCAGCCGTAGGAGAGCAGACCGAGACCCACGAACAGCCGGAACGACAGGAACTTGGTGATCAGCGTCGAGCTGCCGGTGCCGGCCCAGGTCATGAAGAAGGCACCCATGCAGGGGATCAGGGCCCAGTAGCTCGGGTAGCCGTCGGTCGGGAGTGGGTAGAGCAGCGCATAGACCACCAGCCCTGCTCCGACCAGGCCCATCACTTGCCGCAACGCGAAGGGCGCCTTCACCTTTGAGACGATCAACGACAAGGCGACCCCGAGAAGGAACTCGAACGCCCGGCTGAACGGCAGGTAGTACGCCGACTTGGGGTCCGCGGTCGCCCACTGCATGGCCAGAGCCAGGCTGCCGAGGAACAGCGCCACGCAGACGAACAGCAGCGTGGCCCGCACCTGGATGCGGATCATCTTTGCAATCAGCCAGGCGAGCAGGATCAAGAACGGCATCGCGACGTAGAACTGCTCTTCGACCGACAGCGACCAGGTGTGCAGGAGCACCCCGGTGCCGGGTGCGTGGCCGAAGTAGCTGACCTCGGTGTTCTGCCAGAAGAAGAGGTTGGACACGAAGCCGGCCGCGGCGGCGGCCGACTTGGCCGTCTCCTGCTGCGATCCCGTCGGCGTCAGCAGGAACAAGCTGAGCAGGAGGACGCCGATCAGCATCGTCGCCTTGGCGGGGATCAACCGCCGAGCACGCCGCGCGTAGAACGAGGACCACTTGATCTTGCCGTTCTTGTTGTACTCACCGAGCAACAAGTTGGCGATCACGAAACCGGAGACCACGAAGAACAGGTCGAGGCCGATGTAGGAGCCTTCGAAGCCGGGTACGCCGGCGTGAAAACCCATCACCATGATCGCCGCGGTGCCGCGGATGCCGTCGATGTCGGGGCGGTAGTTGAGCCGGGTGGGGCGGGCCGGGGATTCGTCCGGGCGGGTCAGGGGAGCATCAGGGGCCGTCAGCAGACTCACTCCTGTCCCCTCTCCCTCTTGGTGTGCGCGTCGGTGTTCGTGGTCTCGGTCCCGGGGAATCCCTCGGTCAAGTATGCGGCGTGCGGCCAACCGCAGTGAGGCATTGACGCCATCTGGAGCGTGTGGTTAGTGCGACTTGTCGTAGCGCTCGGCGCGTCGCCGAAGCCGGGTCCACGACCCCGCGAGCCCCATCGCCTTGCGCACCTCGCGCAGGGTCAGCTCCGCCTCGTGGCGGGTGCGCTCGGTGCCGGCCACGATCAGCTTCTCGACGTAGCCGGAGCGAGCCTCGAACTCCGCTCGCCGGGCCCGGATCGGGCCGAGGAACCGCTCGAGCGCCTCGAAGAGGGCGTCCTTGACCTCCACGTCGCCAACCGTGCCCTCCTGGTAGCGCGCGGTCAGTTGCGCGACCTCGTCGGGACGATCGTTGAAGATCCGGTGGTAGGCGAAGACGGGGTTCTTCTCGGTCTCGCCGGGAATGTCCGCGCTGATCCGGTTGGGATCGGTGAACATGCCTTTGACCTTGCGCCGGACCGTGGCCGTGTCGTCGGTGAGCAGGATCGCGTTGCCGATGCTCTTGCTCATCTTCCCCTGGCCGTCGGTGCCAACCAGGCTCGGCACCTCGCCGACCAGCGCCTCCGGCACGGGCAGGGTCTCGCCGTACTCGTGGTTGAAGCGGCGAGCGACCTCGCGGGTGATCTCGACGTGGGCGAGGTTGTCCTTGCCGACCGGCACCATCTGGGCGCGCACACACAAGATGTCGGCAGCCTGCAGGATCGGATAACCGAGCAGCGCGAACGGCATCTCCGTCTTGCCGGAGTCTCGGGCCATGTCCTTCAGGCTCGGCACTCGCTGCAGGTGAGGCACGGAGATCAGGCTCTGGAACAGCGTGTAGAGCTCGTGGATGGCTCCACCGAGTCCGGACTGCAGGTAGAACGTCGCCTTCTCGGGGTCGATGCCGGCGCTGAGCATGTCCAGCACCGCATCGCGAGCGTTGTCGCCGATCGCGTCGATCGCCTCACGCGAGGAGCGAGTGGTCAGCATGTGCAGGTCCGCGATGATGAAGAAGCACTCGTAGTCGTCCTGCAGGCGCACGCGGTTCTCGATGGAACCGACGTAGTGACCGAGGTGGAGCTTGCCGGTGGGACGGTCGCCGGTCAGCATCCGCTGCTGGGTCATCGAACACCTTTGAGGAGCTTGTCGACGGTCGGCCGGAAGTAGGACGCCAACCGCAACGACATGCGGGCGCCGACATGCCCGTGGTCGTAGTAGGTGTTGACGCCCTTCACGATGCCCTGACACACCTTCGGTGTGCACATGTAGTCGCTGTGCGAGGTGATCTGCGGGTTGCCGGGCACCCCACGCAGCCAGCGCCGGATGTTGGCCCGGTTGTGGCCCTCGTGGGCGATCGCGACGGAACGCCGGAGGCCACAGCGGTAGGGCTCCATGCCGGCCGCGCACTGCTTCGGGTTCGCCGGCACGAAGGGCGACTGGCCAACCGCATCCGCCGGAATGCCGAGCGAGGTGAGGGTACGGAACAGACGGGGGATGCCGGTGCGGGCCAGGTCGGCGACCCGCTGGTAGCCCTCGATGTCGTGGCCCTGGAACCGAGCCTGGTCACCCTTGGTCCACACGTGGCGGTAGATCTCCCACGCGGCGCCGACCACCACGCGGACCCGACGGTCGTGCCGGCTCGCACGCGTCAGGTACCTCATCGCCTTCATGCCGGTCTTCTGGCAGTTGTTGGCCTCGCGGCGCGCCTCGGGGGTCTTCAGCGCGGGGTCCATCGGCGGACAGGCGCCGAAGATGAAGCCGACGAAGTTGACCTTGCGGTCGCCGATGGCGCGACGAATGGCCGGAATCATCTGCCACGCGTGGGAGTCACCCATCAGCACGATCGTGGGCGCGCCCTTGATGTGGGGGTTGAGCTGGCACTTCATCGGCGTCCGCGGAATCAGGTCCTGGACGCTGGCGCACTCCGGCGGGAGCACGGGGGTGTCCGGGCGCTTGGCGGCAGTGGCCCGCGGCGCGAGCGGGTCAGGATTCGCGGACGCGACGGTAGCGGGCGCGACGGAAAGCGTCAGCGCTAGGGCAAGGACGGCAAGGAGCGGGCGTGCTCCGGACAGGGGACGAGCCATAATTGCGTCATGCTCTCATCCGAGTCGCCGGTCTGCGAAAGCGACGCGACCCTGTCATGACGTGAGCCGCTGGATAGTCCCGGCGAAGTAGCTCCCGAGGAGTGCGGACAGCGCGAGACTGATGTGGGTGTCGTCGTACCATGCGCTCGCGCCGCGCACCCGTCCGGCACAACCATCCTGGTTGCAGAAGAACTTGCTCGGCTCGATCAGCTGGGCGGGCCGCTGGAGCTGGGAGACCATGGACTTCAGTGAGCGGCGGTTGGCGGAGGCCTCGGGCAACGCGGCGGCGCGTGGCAGATCGCACCCGTAGGGGTCCTCTGAGCCGGGGCACTCTGGGGCGTTGTCGGGCACGGTCGGCATCTGACCGACGACATCGACCCGGGCTCCGATCCGGCCGAGCGTCCGGAAGAGCCTCGGCACCCCGGACTTGGCCAGCCGCGCCGCGCCGGCGATGCTCTCGCTGGTGTGCTGACGCCAGCCGGGCTCATCAGGACCGAGCGGATCGAGCGCGTAGCGGTACAGCTCCCAACCGCCGGCCAGGACGACGCGGATGTCACGGTGCTTCGCGGTCGACCTGGTGACGTAGGTCAGCGCTTTGTGGGCGGTCTGTCGACAGGGCCCGGCCGCCCGCACCTCCGCCCGGGTCTTCAGACCTGCGTCCATCGGCGGGCATCCGCCGAGCAGGAACGCGACCAGGTTGATCTTGCGGTCACCGATGGCAGCCTTGAGCGCTGGGATCATCTGCCAGGCGTGGGAGTCGCCCCACAGGACCAGCGTTGGCGCGCCGGGATAGTTAGGACCGAGCCGGCACTTCATCGGCCGCGCGAGGCAGGCGTCCGGCACACCAGGCACCTGGTCCGCGCGGGCGGAGGCTGCGTGCCCGGTCTGGTCGCGCTGCGCCTGGGCGGGCGAGACAGTGATGAGCAAGGTTGCGAGCACCGCGCAGGCGAGGGCCGCGACCAGGACGCGAAGGGAACCACGAGGGGAACCGAGAGGGAAAGACATGATGCGGGAATATTCTCACCTCACGCCAAGCGGTGTGGCCGTAATAGGTTTCCTCGGGTGCATCTCATCGAGTTCGAGGGCAAACGCCCCACCGTCCATCCCGAGGCGTTCGTCGCCGTGACTGCCACGTTGATCGGCGACGTCACCGTCGAGAAGCACGCAAGTGTCTGGTACGGCGCGGTCCTCCGCGCCGACATCTGCTCGATCGTGGTCCGCGAAGGCGCCAACGTGCAGGACAACTCGGTGCTCCACGCTGGACCGGAGAACGTCGTCGAGATCGGTCCGGGCGCGACGGTCGCGCACGGCTGTGTCGTTCATGGCGCTGTTCTCGAGCGACACGCGCTGCTCGGCAACAGCAGCACCATGCTGGACGGCTCTCGGCTGGGCGCGGGCTCGATGGTCGCCGCCGGGTCCCTGGTCAGCCCCGAGACCCAGATCCCCGCTGGGGTGCTCGCCGCCGGCACTCCAGCAGTGGTCAAGAAGGAGATCGCCGGCACCGGTGCGGAGTTCTGGGTGCAGGCCAACCCGGCGTACTACGCCGATCTCGCTCAGCGGCACCGGGTCGGCACCCAGTCAGTCGAGAGTCCGTGACTGCCACCAGGACGCCCCGCCGGTTGGCGCCGTTCGGCGCGCGCATCCTGGGGCGGAGCGACCAGACCCCCCGAGCCCTGCGGATCCGGGTCCAGCTGATGCTGACCGCACTGCTCGTCTCCACCAACCTGGTAGGGGCAGTGATCGTCTTCGTCGTCTCCTACTTCGTGATCCCGTCTCCCGCGCCCACGCCGGAGACCGTGCTGGCCTTGGCGATCGCGGTGCCGACATACGTTGCGTTCGCCGTGGCGGTGGGAGCCCTGATCGGCACCAGGACGACCCTGCGCGCGCTCCGCTGGGCCACCAGCGGGCGCGAGCCCAACGAGACCGAACGACGACAAGCATTGCGAGTGCCCTTCCGGCTGACGCAGATGCAGGCACTGCTGTGGCTGGTCGGAGCCTGCTTGTTCACGCTGCTCGACGTGATCTTCCAACCCGCCCGCGCGGTCACTACGGGCTTCACCGTGGCGATCGCCGGCCTCGTAGGTTGCGGCATCGCGTTCATGCTGACCGAGTTCGTGCTGCGCCCGATCTCAGCCAGGGCACTGGCGGTGGCCCCGCTCGGCCAGGGCCCGCGCGGCGCAGGTGTCGGCGACCGGATGGTGATCTTCTGGCTCCTCGGCACCGGGACTCCCGTGGTGGGGCTCGTGGTCACCGCCATCCTCACTCTGACTCGTGACGAGACCAGCCGCACCCGCCTGGCCGTGATCTGTCTGGTGATCGGCGGAGTAGTGCTGAGCTTCGGGCTCTTCACCACGGTCCTCAACGCCCGGGCGGTCGTGGCTCCGGTGCTCTCGGTGCGCGACGCGCTGCTCGATGTCGAGCAAGGGGAGCTCCACCGCGAGGTCGTCGTCTACGACGGCACCGAGCTCGGCCTGTTGCAGTCCGGCTTCAACCAGATGGCGCATGGCTTGCGCGAGCGCGAGCACCTGCGCGACCTCTTCGGCCGCCACGTCGGCAAGGAGGTGGCCGAGGCGGCATCTGCCGGTGCGATCGAGCTCGGCGGTGAGGCGCGCGTCGTCAGCGTGCTCTTCGTCGACCTGGTGGGTTCCACGTCGTTCGCGTCGGAGCGGTCGCCCACCGAGGTCGTGGAGATGCTCAACCGGTTCTTCGCGATCGTGGTCGACGAGGTCGACCGGCGGCACGGATTGGTGAACAAGTTCATCGGTGATGCGGTGCTGGCGATCTTCGGCGCGCCGGTCGAGCTGCCCGAGCACGCGAGCGCCGCGCTGTCGGCCGCCCGGGTGATGGCGCAACGTCTCGCTGACGAGGTGCCAGACATTGCGGCCGGCATCGGCGTGGCCACGGGAGAGGTGGTGGCCGGCAACGTCGGTCACGCGAGCCGCTTCGAGTACACCGTGGTCGGCGACGCGGTGAACGCCGCAGCCCGCCTCACCGAGCTGGCCAAGGATGTTCCTGGCCGGGTGCTCGCCGCGTACTCATCGGTGGAGGCCTCCGGCGACGAGGCACGACACTGGGATCGTCACGAGTCCATCACCTTGCGGGGGCGCAGCGAGGAGACGGAGACCGCCGTTCTCGCTTCCGCAGAGGTGCCTGCGTCAGGCAGCTGAACCGTCGGCCGGATGCCGCGTCAGGGGAACCTGAAGGGCTGGCCCCTGACCGAGTCCGAACGGACGGTCCGGCCGGCATGGTTTGGTCGTCCGCCGGCCTTGTGCTCGTCCGAGGAGCGGAGGAACCTCGATCAGAGACCCGTTCGACCCAGGACGGCCACACAGAGGAAGAATCCATGTCCGACAAGCAGAACATCGATACCCCACACGAGACTCGTCCGTTTCAAGACCACGGCCACATGAACGTGGTCACTCTCGGTGACTTCACTATTGGTCGCGGCGTCTTCGAGCCCGGCTGGCGCTGGTCCGATGACGTCAAGCCGATCGCAGGCACCGACTCCTGTCAGGTCCACCACACCGGGATCTGCCTCTCCGGCAAGATGACCGTGCAGTTCGACAGCGGCGACGAGATGACCATCAGTGCTGGCGACGTGGTCGACATCGACCCTGGCCACGACGCCTGGACGGAGGGCCCCGAGGCCTGCGTGCTCCTGGACACCGGAGTCGCGGCGTACGCCAAGCCCGCCTGACCCGGCAACTGCTCCGGCAACTCAGCTCCGGCGTCGGCGCAGCTCGGCGTTGATCGCGGGCACCACCTCGTGCAGGTCGCCGATCACGGCGTAGTGCGCCTTGGTGACCATGGGCGCGTCCGCGTCGGTGTTGATGGCCAGGATCGTGGTCGCGCTGGAGCAGCCCGCCCAGTGCTGGATCGCGCCCGAGATGCCGCACGGGATGTAGAGCTCAGGGGAGATCCGGGTGCCGGTCTGGCCGACCTGCTCGTGGTGGGGCCGCCAGCCGAGGCTGGTGACGACTCGCGAGACGCCGAGCGACGCGTCCAACAGTTCGGTGAGCTCGAGCAGGTCGGAGAACCCCGCGGAGCTGCCCGCCCCACGGCCGGCGCCAACCACGACCCGGGCCGACTTCAGGCTTCCGGAGAGGTCTGGCTCGGGTGGCTCGGCGGACACCACTCGCGCAACGAGATCGGCCTCGGCCACCGGCGGCTGGCTCTCGACCAGGGTCGCCGTTCCGGGCGTCTCAGCTGGCATCGCCTCGACCGCGTGCCCGGCGACGGTGAACACGGCGGGGCGCTCGTCGAGCACCAGCTCCTCCAGCACGGACCCGCCGACGACCTGGCGAGTGACTGCGAACGGCGACAGCCCGCTGAACGACACGACGTTGGCGGCCATGGCGACACCGGTGCGGGCAGCCAGGTGAGCCAGCACCTCCATGCCGCGGGGCGTGCCGGCAGCCGTCACGACTACGGAGCCCAGAGACTCGCGCACCGTCTGGACAGCACTGCCCCAAGCGGCGCCGCCGTACGCGTCGAACGCCTGCCCGATGGCGTGGTGCACCTCTCGGACGCCGTACGCCGCCAGCTGCTCGATCAGCGTGTCCATCCCGCACAGCACGTCACCGACCACCACGGCATCGACCGGCACCCCTCCCCCCGCCGCGGAGAGGTTGCGAGCGAACGTGACGGTCTCTCGCGAGACCTCGACCGCGCCGGCCGCATCGGTCTCCACCAGCACCAGGATCATCGCGCCAGCACCCCCAGCCGTTCGAAGAGGTCGACCACGGCGGACGCGGCCTCGGGGCCCTTGCCCAAGATCTGCACGTCGCTCGGCTGCGGTGGCGGCAACGACAGCCTGGCCCGCTTCGGCCCCGCGGGCTCCGCGGCTGGCGGACGCTGCTCGATCTCGACCTTCTTCGCCTTCATCCGACCGGGCACCGAGGGATAGCGCGGCTCGACGCCGCCCTCGAGCACAGTCACCACGGCGGGTAGCGGCACCCGGTAGGTCTCGTGGCCGTCGGGGCCGGCAACGCTGGCGATCACCGCGCCGTCCTCGACGCTGACGTTGGCGGCGCCGTTGACGACTGGCCAGCCGAGCTCGTAGGAGAGTCGGATGCCGACCTGGAAGTCCCCGGTGTCGGCGGCGTCGTTGCCGAGCAGCACCAGGTCATGCGATCCGTGGTCGCCCACGACCGCCGCAATCTCACGAGCGACATCAGCCGGACCGAACAGCGAGGAGTCGGCTTCGACGTGCGTGGCCGCGTTGCAGCCGACCGCCAGTGCGGAGCGCAGCTGCTCGACGGCGTCGGCGTTGCCCAACGTCATCACACTGGCGGTGCCTTCGGTTGCGGTCGCAACCTGGACCGCGAGCTCGACCGCGCACTCCTCGTGGTTGCTGACGGTGAAGCCGGCGAAACGACCATCGACGGACTGGCCGTCGTCGGTCAGCACCACCTCACCGGACGAGTCGACGACCCGCTTCACGCAGACGAGAACGCTGGTCATCGGATGCGCTTGTTGGCAGGGTCGAGCAGCGGCGTCGCGTCGACGGAGCCGACGGTCACGGGGTAGAGCTCTTCCATGTACGACACGGCCAGCTCGGTGCCGATCACCGCCTGTTCGGGCGGCAGGTAGGCCAGCAGCAGGTGCTTGCCCAACGACGGCGCCGATCCTGCGGTCGTGACATAAGGGTGATGGCCGTGCCCGTCGGTGAGGGTGCCACCGTCGCGGGTGAGAATCGGCTCGCCGCCGAGCATGTATCGCTCGGTGCCGGAGGTCGACGTGTGATCGTCGACGGTCAGGGTGCACAGCACAGCGGCGGGTTCCTGCTCGCGTTGGGCCAGGTAGGCCGCCTTCCCGACGAAGTCGGCCGCCTTGACCTTCGGGCGCTGCATGCCGGCTTCGACGATGGTGCGCTCGGCGTCGAGCTCGTAGCCGAAGGCGCGATAACCCTTCTCGATCCGTCCGGTGGTGCCATAGACGCCGATGCCGACGGGCACCGCGCCGTGCTGCGCCCCCGCCTCGAGCACGATGTCCCACAGCTCGGCGGCCTCGACGAACGGCACGTAGAGCTCCCAGCCGAGCTCGCCGACGTAGGAGATGCGAGAGGCCAGGACGGTCGTGCCGTTCACCTCGATCTCGCGACAGGTCAGGAAGCCGAAGCCCTCGTCGGAGACGTCGTCGGAGGTGAGCGAGGCCAGGATGTCGCGTGCCCTCGGTCCCCAGAGGCCGATCGTCGACACGTCGTCGGTGACGTCGGTCAGCGTGGTGCCTCCATCGTCGGGAAGCTGGTCGGTGAACGTCTTGCGGTCCGCCATGCCGTGCGCGCCACCGGTGACCACCCGGAAGCGATCCTCCCCAGAATCAGGAGAGCCGAGGCGCATCACCGTCAGGTCGGAGAGAAACCCGCCAGCCTTGTTGAGCACCGGCGTGTAGATCACCTTGCCGACGGTGACATCGCACTGAGCGACGCAGCTGCGCTGAACGGTGTCCAGGGCACCGGGGCCGACGATGTCGAAGATCGAGAACGCACTCAGGTCGATCACGCCGGCCGCCTCGCGCATCCGCAGGTGCTCGGCATTGATGATCGGGCTCCACCAGCGCGCGTCCCACTCGTGCTCGCGCGGCATCACCGCGTCGCCGTACTCCTCGAGGAGACCGGCGTTGGACTCGTACCAGTGCGGCCGCTCCCAGCCGGCTGTCTCGAAGAAGAACGCACCCAGCTTCTTCTGCGCGTCGTGCATCGGGGCCAGCCGCTGGTCGCGGTCGGACTCGTACTGCTCGGCCGGGTGGATGATCCCGTAGGTCTTGATGAACGACTCAGTGGTGCGCAGCCGGGTGTGCTCGCGGCGCTGCTGGTGCGGGTGGAACCGCGCGATGTCGCTGTGGTGGATGTCGATCTCGGAATGGCCGTGGGTCATCCACTCGGCGACCGCCCGGCCGACCCCGGGGCCTTCCTTGATCCAGACAGCGGCCGCGGTCCAGAGCCCCTTGACGTGGCTCTCGCCCAGGATCGGGGCGCCGTCGCAGGTCAGCGACAGCAGGCCGTTGATGGCGTAGCGCATCTCCGCACCCTCGGCGCCGAGCAGCTCGGGCATCAGCTCGTAGGCCTGCTCGAGCTGGGGGTCGAAGTCGTCGGAGGTGAACGGCATCTCGGTCGGCGACAGCTTGGCCTGCTCGATCGACGGGATGTCCTCGGGTTCGTGCAGGATCGCGCGGTGCGCGTAGGAGCCGACCTCCATGTCGGCGCCGTGCTGGCGCTCGTAGCAGAACGTGTCCATGTCCCGGACGATCGGGATCGAGATCTCCCCCTCGAGCCCGGCCAGCTGCGGGCACGGACCAACGCTGATCATCTGGTGCACGGCGGGGGTCAACGGGATGCTGACGCCGGCCATGTCGCCGAGCTTGGGGCTCCACACGCCGGCCGCGATCACCACGTGCTCCGTCTCGATGACGCCACCGTCGGTGCGCACGCGCGCGATTCTCTGCTGGCCGTCCGCTCCCGCTTCCAGGTCCATGTCGATCACCTCGACGTTCGGCACGACGGTGAGCGCGCCGGTCGCCATTGCTCGCTCACGCATGATCGTGCCGGCCCGCAGGGAGTCGACGACCCCGACGCCCGGAGTCCAGAACGCGCCGATGAACTGGTCGGTCTCGATGAACGGGACCTTCTCCTTCACGAACTCAGGCGAGACCAGCTCCGCTTCGATGCCCCACGCCCTGGCGCTGGACATCCGCCGGCGCAGCTCCTCCATCCGCTCCTCGGTGCGGGCGATCTCGAACCCACCGGACTGGGTGAAGACGCCCATCTCCTGGTACTGCTTCACGGAGTCGAGCGTGAGGTCGGTGATCTCGCGCGAGTGGTCCACGGTGAAGATGAAGTTGGAGGCGTGACCGGTCGAGCCGCCCGGGTTGGGCAGGGCTCCCTTGTCGATCTGGACGATGTCGCGCCAGCCCAGCCGAGCCAGATGGTCGACCAGGCTGTTGCCGACGATGCCGGCACCGATGACGACGACGCCGGCCGTGGTGGGGACGGTGACCATGAGCCCTCTTCCAGCGTTGCGTTATACGCAACAGTTTGCACAATACGAGACAACCCAAGAATCACCCGCGCCCGGCCGGGTGTCAATCCCCGACCGGGCGCGTGTGGTGCCTACGTGCGATGCTGCCAGGTCAGCTGAGCCAGCCCTCGACCATGTCCTGGTTGTCCCCGACCCACTTGGCGGCCGCGTCCTCAGGCGACATGCCGTCGTCCGAGATGTACTTGGCGACCAGGTTCTGGTCCTCGTTGGTCCACTGGAAGTTCTGGACCAGGCCGACGGCCGGGCTCCCCTCCTCCATCCAGCTGGTGGAGGCGATCTTCTTGAGCTCGGTCTCCGGGTAGTCGCAGTCGACCTTGGCCGGGTCCGACTGGCAGCCGTCCTCGTACGGCGGCAGGGCCACCTTGGCCAGCGGAATCTCGGCGAACAGCCACTGCGGCTCGTAGAAGTAGCCGATCAGGAACTCCTTGTTCTTCTCGGCCTGCTGGAAGGCGGTGATGCTCGCCGCCTCGCTACCGGAGAAGACGACCTTGAAGTCCAGACCCAGGTTGTTCACGATCGCCTCGTCGAACTGCACGTACGACGGGTCGGCGCCGAGGAACTGGCCCTTGCCGCCTGACTCGGAGGTGGCGAAGTCCGAGGCGTACTTGTTCAGGTTTTCCGCTTCGAGGATGTCCGGGTGCTCCTCCGCGAGCCACGGCGGCACGTACCAGCCGATGATTCCGACGTTGCCGGTCGGGCCGAGGTCGGCGGCGCTGCCGTCTCCCGAGTCCGCGAAGAACTTCTTCTCGAGGTCAGGGTGGCCCCAGTCCTCGATGACCACGTCGACCTCACCGGTGCCGAAGCCCTGCCAGGCGACGTCCTCCTTCAGTGCCTTGTAGGTGACCTTGCAGCCGAGCTCCTCGGCGGCGACGTGGCCCACCACGTAGGCGTCGGCCTCGAATCCCACCCAGGGGTTGACCGCCAGGTTCAGGTCACCACAGTCACCACCCTCTGCAGCCTTCGACTCGTTGGCCTTGGTTTCCTTGTCGATCGAGCCGCCGCTTCCGCAGCCGCTGACCGTGAGCGCAACGCACGCAGCCACCGAGATGAGGCCGGCCACCCGCTTCCTTGAGTGTCGCAATTTCTTCTCCTTGGTTGGTTGTTGCAGTGCATCACTTTCGTCAGGATTCAGCGACTGGCCCAGGCCTTCCACCAGGGCAACCGCGTTGGGTCAACCGTCGACTTGTCGTCGTGGGCCGCGGCGCGCATGATCCGGTCGACCATCACCCCCAGCAGCACGATGCTGATACCGGCGGCCGCGCCCTTGCCCCACTCCTCCGAACGGGAGAAGCCGAGCACCACGTCGTAGCCCAGCGCGCCCGCGCCGACCAGCCCGCCGATCACCGCCATCGCCAGGACATAGAGCAAGCCCTGGTTGGCGGCGAGCACCAGTGAGCCTCGTGCCATCGGCAGCTGCACCTTGGTGATCTCCTGCCACGTCGTCGCGCCCGTCGACCGCGACGCCTCGAGCGTCGTGGGCGAAACTGCGCTGACGCCGTCGGCCACCAGCTTGATCGCGACCGGGGCGGCGTACACGACGCCCGCGACGATGGCCGTGAACCGGGTCGGCCCGAACATGGCGAGCACCGGGATCAGGTAAACGAACGGCGGGATGGTCTGACCGGTGTCGAGAAGCGGTCTCAGGACGAGGTCCACGGGCCGACTGCGCGCCATCAACACCCCGAACACCACCGCCAGCACCATCACGAGCAAGGTGCCTACCAGGGTCATGTTGAGGGTGATCATCGCGTCGTGCCAGAGGTCGAAGTAGAGCAGGCCGGCCAGGCAGATCACCGTGGGCACCAGGGCACGAACGCCTCCGAAGACCAGGGCGAGGCCGAGGATGCCGGCTGCCGCCAGCCACCACGGCGACTGCGCCAACAGCGACTGGAGCGGGTTGAGCAGAGCCGAGCTGATCGTGTCCTTGAAGCCTTGGGTCAGGTCGCGGAACGTGTCGGTGAACCAGGTGAAGAAGCTGTCGACACCGTCGGCAACGTTCGGGCCCCACTGGGTCTCGGTGAACTCGGCGGCCCACGAGTAGGTGCGAGACAGGTAGATCGCGACGCCAACGCCCACGCCCGAAGCCACCAGCAGGACCCGACGCATGGGCAGGTTCACGACTCCACGAGCGGTCTTCTCGCCGTACTCGCTGGCCGCCGTGGTGGTGCGGTCGAGCATCACGGCGATCACCACGATCAGCATCCCGGGGACGAACCCACCACCGACGTCGTTCTTGGTGAGCGCCGCGATCACCGGTTTGCCGAGGCCGGGTCCGTTGACGTACGAGGCGATCGTGGCCATCGAGAGCGCCGCCATGATCGTCTGGTTGAGTCCCACCACGATGGTCTTGCGGGCCATCGGCAGCTGGACCTTGGTCAGCCGCTGCCAGCTGGTCTGCCCGGAGGAGTCAGTCGCCTCGATCGTGGTCTCGGGGACGGTCCTGATGCCATGCGCCGCGATCCGGATGATGGGTGGAAGGGCGTAGAGCAGGGTGCAGACCACGGCCGCGGAGGCACCGAGCCCGAAGAAGAGGGCGATGGGGGCCAGGTAGACGAAGGTCGGCAGCGTCTGCAGGATGTCCAGCACCGTCGTCACCGCCGCGGTGGTGACGCGCCCAGCCGTGCCGAGCAGCACGGCGAGCGGCATCCCCACCAGCACGACCACTCCGACCGCGACGAAGGTGACGATCAGGAGATCGATCGCGTCGGACCAGTAGCCGAACAGCCCGAACGAGAAGAAGGACGCGGCCACGAGCAGCGCGATCCGCCACCCCGCGATCGCAAGGGCCACCCAGGCGCCGATCGCGGTGACGCCGAGCCAGCCGACCTGGGGCACCGGGCGGGGGAAGTCGGGGACCGAGACCATCCGTTGCAGCCACTCGACCACCGAGGAGAACGTCCCGCCGACGTCGTAGGTGAACTGGATGAGCGGGTTGGTGCTGCGGCCGGCCTGGACGTCGTCCCGGAAGCCGGTCAGGGAGTCGTGCAGGTCGGTGTGCTCACGACCGGGGAGAGTGAGCGTGTCGGTGCCCTCGGTGATCGCCCAGATCATGACCCAGAGTCCGATCACGCCCAGCGCCCAGACCCAACGCGGGATCCGACGCCCCCGGGTCTCGTCGGTGGCCGCCGTTCCCGGCTGCGGTGGGGAGAGCGTGGACGTCACGCAGACACCCCTTCCTCCGCCACGACCACCCGCAGGATGTCGTCGTCGTCGACGATCCCGACCAGCTTGTCGCCGTCCACGACCCGCACCGGATGCTCGGAAGCCAGCGCAGCCTGAGCCGCCTGCCGCAGGATCGTGTCCGACGACATCACCGGGCCCTCCATCGAGTCGCCGGGACGCGGATCGCGCATCACCCACTTCAAGGTCAGCACGTGCGAGCGCGGCACCTCGGAGACGAAGTCGCGCACGTAGTCGTCGACGGGCGCGCCCACGACCTCGTCCGGCGCACCGATCTGCACGATCTCGCCGTCGCGCATGATCAGGATCCGGTCACCGAGCTTCAGCGCTTCCTGCAGGTCATGGGTGACGAAGACCATGGTCTTCTTGAGCTCGTGGTGGAGTCGGATCACCTCGCTCTGCATGTCGCGACGGATCAACGGGTCCAGCGCGGAGAAGGGCTCGTCGAAGAGCAGGATGCTGGGGTCTCCGGCGAGGGCGCGGGCGAGGCCGACGCGCTGCTGCATGCCACCGGAGAGCTGATCGGGATAGGACTTCTCGAAACCGTCCAGCCCCACCAAGGAGACGACTTCAGCAGCCTTCTCCCGGCGCTCCTTCTTGCCCATCCCGCGGATCTCGAGACCGTAGGCGACGTTGTCGATCACCTGCTTGTGCGGTAGCAGCCCGAAGTGTTGGAAGACCATCGAGACCTGGGTACGGCGCAGCTCGCGCAGCTGACTCTCGGAAGCGTTCGTGACGTCGACACCGTCGATCTCGACCGTGCCGGAGGTGGGTTCGATCAACCGGGTCAGGCAGCGCACCAGGGTCGACTTCCCCGACCCCGACAGCCCCATCACGACGAACACCTCACCCGGCGCGACCTCGAAGGAGACGTCCTTGACGCCGGCCACGCACCCCGTCTGGTCCTTGAGCTCCGCCCGGGAGAGGTTCGCCTGCGGCGTACCGATGATCTTGTCCGCACGGGGACCGAAGATCTTCCAGAGATCGTTCACTACGAGAGCTGCGGTCATGAGTGAGTCTCACCTTCGTGGTTGCTGACACCATTGCGTGCGTCACCCGGAGGGTGCAAAGGCATGCCATCGCGATACCGGTAGTACGGCACATCCGCGGGCGCCAGGGGCGTATTTCCGGCAATCAGGTCCGCTGCCTTCTCCGCCACCATCATCACGGGCGCGTAGATGTTGCCGTTGGTGACAAACGGGAAGACCGAGGCATCCACGACTCGCAGACCCTCAGTGCCGAGCACCCGCATCGACGACGGGTCGACCACCGACAGCTCGTCGGTGCCCATCTTGGCGGTGCACGAGGGGTGCAGGGCGGTCTCGGCGTCCGCACGGACCCACTCGAGGATCTCCTCGTCGCTCTCCACCGACGGCCCCGGCGAGAGCTCGCCGTCGTTGTACTCCGTGAACGCCGGCTGGTTCAGGATGTCGCGGGCCACCCGGACCGCCTCCACCCACTCCTTGCGGTCGGTCGCCGTCGACAGGTAGTTGAACAGGATGGAGGGGTGCTCGCGAGGATCCTTCGACCTGATCCTGACGTGGCCTCGGGTGTCGGCGTACATCGGTCCGATGTGCACCTGGTAGCCGTGGCCCTTGGTGGGCGCCGAGCCGTCGTAGCGGATGGCGACCGGCAGGAAGTGGAACATCAGGTTGGGGTAGTCGACCTGGTCGTTGCTCCGCGCGAAGCCACCGCCCTCGAAGTGGTTGGTGGCACCCAGGCCGCGGCGGAAGAACAGCCAGTCGACGGCGATCTTCGGTCGCATCCGCCAGCGCAGGCCGGGGGCGATCGAGACCGGTTGCTTGGAGGCGTACTGGATGTAGACCTCGAGGTGGTCCTGCAGGTTCTCGCCTACCCCTGGCGAGTGGTGCACGACGTCGATGCCGTGCTGGGCGAGCAGATCCTGGTCGCCCACACCGGAGAGCTGGAGCAGCTGCGGGGTGTTGATCGCGCCGCCGCACAGGATCACCTCGCCGGCCCCGACGCTGCGGCGACCGCGCCCGGTGCGCTGGTAGTCAACCCCGACGGCGCGCTTGCCCTGGAACCGGACGCCGGTGACAAAGGCAAGGGTCTCGACCCGCAGGTTCTTCCGGTGGCGCACCGGGTGGAGGTACGCGCGGGCGGCGGACAGGCGGCGTCCGCGGTAGACGTTGCGGTCGAACTTGGCGAAGCCTTCCTGGCGGTAGCCGTTGACGTCGTCGGTGAGCGGGTACCCCGCCTCGGTCGCGGCCCGGAAGAACGCGTCGAACAGAGGGTTGGTCGCCGGACCGCGCTCGAGCTTGAGGGGTCCGTCCCCGCCGCGCCACTCATCGGCACCGGCGAGACAGTTCTCCATCCTCTTGAAGTAGGGCAGGCAGTGGAGGTAGTCCCACTCCTCCATCCCCGGCTCCTCGGCCCAGCGCTGGTAGTCGAGCGGGTTGCCGCGCTGGAAGATCATCCCGTTGATGCTGCTGGACCCGCCGAGCACCTTGCCACGGGCGTGGAAGACGCGACGGCCGCCCAGGTCCGGCTCGGGATCGGTCTCGTACTTCCAGTCGTAGAGGCGGTTGCCGATCGGGAACGGCAGCGCCGCCGGCATGTGCACCAGCGGATCCAGCTTGTAGTCGGAGTGGCCGGCCTCCAGCACCAGCACGCTGGTGCCTGGATCGGCCGAGAGCCGGTTGGCGAGCGCGCATCCGGCAGAGCCGCCGCCCACGATCACCACGTCGTACCGATCCTCGCCCACGTCGTTTGTCCTCGATCCCACTCAGCCGGCGAACCAGCGTTGCTCAGCCGGTCGGACGTTGTGCCAGACATGCTTGGTCTCGCGGTACTCGTCAAGACCAGCCTGCCCGAGCTCGCGACCGATGCCCGACTGCTTGTAGCCGCCCCACTCGGCCTGCGGTACGTACGGGTGGTAGTCGTTGATCCACACCGTGCCCATCCGCAGCCGGGCAGCGACGCGCTGGCCCCTGCCGGCGTCCTGGGTCCACACGGCACCGGCCAGGCCGTAGATGCTGTCGTTGGCGATGGCGACGGCCTCGTCCTCGGTGGCAAAGGTCTCGACCGTCAGCACGGGTCCGAACGACTCGTCCTGGGTGACCGACATCGAGCTGGTGCAGCGATCCAGGACGGTTGGCAGGTAGTAGAACCCGTCGGCCAGGGCGGGCTCCGCTGGCCGCTTGCCGCCGCAGCGGAGCACGGCACCCTCGGCAAGCCCGGCCGCGACGTATGCCTCGACCTTGTCGCGGTGGAGCGCACTGGTCAGCGGCCCGGTCTCCGCCTTCTCGTCGAACGGCCCGCCCAGCTGGATCCGCTCTGCTCGGTCGACCAGGGCGCCGACGAACTGGTCATGGATCGACTCCTCGACCAGCAGCCGGGCACCGGCCGAGCAGACCTGTCCCGAGTGCAGGAAGACCGCGGTGAGTGCGTAGTCGAGCGCGACCTCGAGGTCGGCGTCCGCGAACACAATGTTGGGGTTCTTGCCGCCAAGCTCGAGGGCAACCTTCTTGACTGTGCCTGCGGCTGCGGCCATCAACGCCTTGCCGGTGGCGAGCCCCCCGGTGAACGACACCAGGTCGACGCGCGGGTCCTCCGTCAGCGGGGGTCCGGCTGCGGCTCCGGCGCCCAGCACCAGGTTGCCCACGCCCGCGGGGAGGCCAGCCTCCGCCAGGAGTTTCATCAGGTGGATGGCCGTGTGCGGCGTGAGCTCGCTCGGCTTGAGGACGAACGTGTTGCCCGCGGCCAGGCAAGGCGCCACCTTCCAGGACACCTGGAGGAGTGGATAGTTCCACGGAGTGATCAAGGCGCAGACACCGACCGGTTCGTGCACGATCCGGCTCACCACGTCGACGTTGCCGGCGTCCACCACCCGGCCGGCGTCCTCGGCTGCGACCCGGCCGTAGTGGCGGAAGACCGCCACGATGTCGTCGATGTCGTACTCCGACTCGACCAAGCGTTTGCCGGTGTCGAGCGACTCCATCCGAGCGAGGTCGGCTCGGTCGCGCTCGAGCAGGTCGCCGACCCGGGCCAGCAGCTCGCCGCGCTCGCGCGCAGAGGTGTGCGGCCACGGCCCGTGCTGAAAGGCGCGGTGCGCGGCGGCGATCGCGGCGCCGGTGTCCTCCGGGCTCGCCTCGTCCACCTCGGCGACCAGGCTTCCGTCGGCCGGGCACCGGATCTCGCGGCGCCCTCCGGCGCGGGCGTTGACCCACTCGCCATCGACGTACAGCTCCGGCACGGTCCGCTCACCCTCTTCTCGAGTTGTTGCGCATCACGCAACCAAGTGCTCCCACCGCAACCCAGTTGATCCCTTGAGAATGCTGGGGACGGCGGCCGGCGTCAAGGACCGGACGGCGTCCGTGACCTAACGTTGACCCCACCCGAGCCGGTGGGACACCTCCAGCGCCGCCTCCACCAGCTTGTCCACGACGTCGGTGATGCGGTCCTCCGAGAGCCGGAACGTCGGCCCCGACACGCTCATCGAAGCCACCACGTCACCGTGGGCGTTGCGGATCGGCGCGGCTGCAGCGGTGAGTCCCACCTCCAGCTCGTCGATGGCCAGCGCATAACCCTGCTCGCGGACCTGGGCCAGCTCCTCACGCAGCTTGGACTTCTTGGTGATCGTCAGGGATGTGTACGGCGACAGCTTGCCGAGCAGCTCGTCGAGAGACTCCTGGTCCAACCCGCTGAGCAACACCTTGCCGTTGCTGGTGGCGTGCAGCGGAATGTGCTGGCCTACCCAGTTGTGGGGCTGCAGGGCCGACGATCCAGCGACCTGGTCGAGGTAGAGCGCCGAGCTCTCCGACAGCACCGCGATGTTGACCGTCTCGCCGGTGTCCGCGGCCAGCTGCCGGCAGAGCGACCTGGCCTCCTGGACTACGTCGAGCCTCGCACTGGTTGCACCGGCGAGCCGCAGCAGTCCGACGCCGAGACGGTACTTACCGCGCTCCTCGGTCTGCTCGACCAACCGATGCGCCTCGAGCGTTGCCACCAAGCGGAACGCGGTGCTCTTGTGCACGCCCAGCTGGGCCGCGACCTCCGTCACCCCCGCTTCGCCGCCCCGGGCGAGCAGCTCCAAGATGGTCAGCGCCCGATCGACCGACTGGACCCCGGCGGCCGCGCCGACGTCCGCTGAGGGGGACTGCGGGCTGTTGCGCATGGAGCGACACTAGCGCGCCTGTGTTGCGTATCGCAGACTGAGTTTCGTTCACCGCAACAAGGTCCCCGATCGACCAGCCAGAGATGGAAGAGCCCATGGTGCTGCCTACGTCCGCCCAGTCCAACAGCGCGACAGCCCCGGCCGGGGACTTCGTGCTCATCCTCTCGTGTTCGGACCGCCCCGGCATCGTGCACGCGGTCAGCGGGTTCCTGGTCTCTCAAGGCGGCAACATCCTCGAGAGCCAACAGTTCAACGACCAGCTGGTCGACCGCTTCTTCATGCGCATCGACTTCGTGGTCGACGAGTCGGCCACGGCTCGGGGTGGTGCCGTGGACGCCGAGTCGCTACGGGCGGCGTTCGAGCCGGTGGCCCGCGAGTACGGGATGGAGTACGAGCTGTGGGATGCCGCCGCGCCCTACCGGACCCTGATCATGGTCTCCAAGCACCTGCACTGCCTCAACGACCTGCTCTTCCGGGCCAGCACCGGGTCGTTGCAGATCGACATCCCGGTCGTGGTCTCGAACCACGCAGACGCCGAGCCGCTGGTGCGCTCGTACGGCCTTGACTTCCGACACCTCCCGGTCACCCCGGAGACCAAGCCGGAGGCGGAGCGCCAGCTGATGGAGCTGGTCGATGACCTCGGCATCCACCTGGTCGTGCTGGCCCGTTACATGCAGGTGTTGTCAGACGAGCTCTGCCGTCGGTTGTCCGGGCGCGCGATCAACATCCACCACTCGTTCCTGCCGAGCTTCAAGGGAGCCAAGCCCTACCACCAGGCCTTCGATCGCGGCGTGAAGCTGGTCGGCGCGACCGCCCACTACGTCACTGGCGACCTCGACGAAGGCCCGATCATCGAGCAGGACGTGATGCGGGTCGACCACTCCTACGACCAGGACCAGCTCGTCTCCGCGGGCCGCGACGTCGAAGCCCAGGTGTTGTCGCGCGCCGTCCGCTGGCACTCACAGTCCCGGGTGCTCCTCAACGGCCACCGCACCGTCGTCTTCCGCTGACAACCTGGACCCCGCACTTTCGTCAGCGCCCGGCCGCGGGGTAGTCCCGGGTCAGTGGCAGGTGAAATCGGCGGATCGACCCGCCACTGACCCGGGACTACGTCGAAAAGTCAGTCCCCGAGCTCGGCGCGGCGGCGGATGACGTACTCCTGCAGCTCTTGGCGTACGCCGTCGTCCAGCGTCGGCTCGGCGTACTCCTCGAGCTTCGTCTGGTAGATCTCGGCGGCGCGGTCGTTCGCGTCCTTGCCGCCGTTGCGCATCCAACGCTCGTAGTTCTCCGACGACGAGAGCAGTGGCCGATAGAAGCAGGTGCGGAACCGCTCCATCGTGTGGGCGGCACCGAGGAAGTGCCCACCGTGGCCGACCTCCTCGTGCGCGCCGAACGCCATCGACTCCTCGTCGATCTCCAACGGCGTGAACTCAGCCTGCATCATCTGCAGGAGCTCGATGTCGACGATGAACTTCTCGTATCCCGCGACCAGGCCACCCTCGAGCCAACCGGCCGAGTGCATCACCCAGTTCGCGCCGGCCAGGAACGTCGGCATCATCGTCATCAGCGCTTCGTAGCCGGCCTGGGCGTCGGCCACCTGCGAGGACGTCAGGCCGCCGCCGGTGCGGAACGGCAGGCCGAAGTGGCGCGCGATCTGTCCGGTGCACAACAGACCGATCCCGGACTCCGGGGTGCCGAACGTCGGCGATCCGGACTGCATGTCGATGTTGGAGAGGAACGAGCCGAAGATCACCGGGGTGCCCGGCCTGATCAGCTGCGAGAGGGCGATGCCGGAGAGCGCCTCGACGATCTGCTGCACCAGCGCGGCCGGGATGGTCACCGGCGACATCGCACCCATCAGGATGAACGGCGTGAGCACGACGGGCTGGCCGGCCGCGGAGTACTCGAACTGCGCCTCGAGCATCCGGTCGTCCCAGCGCAGCGGCGAGTTGCAGTTGATCAGGGAGATCGTCGCCGGCGTCTCCTCGATCGCTGCGCGCGAACCGAAGAGGATCGAGGTCATCGCGAGCGTGTCCGCGGCGTTCACGCCCGAGACGACGTTGCCCATGTAGATCTTGTCGGTCAGCGTCTGCAGCGCATAGGTCATGTCGAGGTGGCGGCTGTCGAGCGGGGTGTCGTTGGGCTCGCAGATGATGCCGCCGGCTGAGTCGAGCACCGGGAAGGTCTGGGCGAGCTTCGCGAAGTTGGTGAAGTCGGACATCGTGGCGTCGCGGCGTACCTCACCCTGGCGCACGAACGGCGGACCGTAGACGGCACCGAACGCCATCGAGTCACCGCCGATGTGCACGTTGTGCTCAGGGTTGCGCGCTTGTACGTCGAACTCCCGTGGGGCCTTGGCCACCTGCTCGAGCACGAAGTCGGGATCGAGGAAGACCGTGTTGTCCTCGACCCGCTGCCCCGCCTGGCGGAACAGCTCGAGCGCGCGCTCGTCCATGAACTCGACGCCGATCTCGGTCATCAGCTTGCGCCAACCCCGGTCCAGGGTCGCCATCGCCTCGGCGGAGAGCACCTCGTAGCGCGGCATCGTGTTGCGGAACATCGAACCTCCTGTGCTTGACCAGGCTCTCTGAGCATCCTAGCCTCATCATGTGGGACCACCGTTCCACATGATGGAACCGATGACCAGGGGTAATCCAGTGCCGAACGCGACCACCACCGCCGGCAGCACCGCCGCCAGCGGGACGCAGGCGGTCGACCGCGCGGCGTTGCTCGTGTCGACGGTGGTGCACGCGGACGAGCCGCTGACCTTCGCGGAGCTTCAGGAGACCTCTGGCCTGGCCAAGTCCACGACCTCGCGGATGTTGACCGCGCTCGAGCGCACCGAGCTGCTCGAGCGCAACGATGTCGGCTCCTACGTCGCCGGCCCGCTGTTCTGGCTCTACGCCACGCGCCACGACCCGTGGGACGAGCTGGTCCGCCTCGCGCAACCGACGCTCGAGGGCGTCGGGGCGGCGACGGGCGAGACCGTGAACCTGTCGGTGGCCCGGGGTGACCGGGTGGTCCAGGTCGCCCAGGTCGACTCCACGTACCTGCTCGGCACCCGCGACTGGACCGAGGTCGACGTGCCCGCGCACTGCTCGGCGCTGGGCAAGGTGCTGCTGGCCTACGGCGTGATCGAGCTACCCCCCGGCGAGCTGGAGCAGCTGTCCCCCCACAGCGTCACCGACCGCGCGCTGCTGGCACAGCAGTTCGCCCAGGTCGCCCGTCGCGGCTACGCCAGCACCGTCGACGAGCTCGAGATCGGGCTCACCGGGCTCGGCGCGCCGGTGCGCGGCAGCCAGGGCGAGGTGATTGCGGCCCTGGGTGTCTCGGGCCCCAGCCCGCGACTGGCCGAGCGGAGCGACGAGATCGGCCGACTGTTGAACGAACGAGCGGAGCAGCTGTCCGGGCTGCTCCGTCGCCGGACCCGCAAGGAGGGCGTGGCATGACACCCGAGGAAATCCTGCAAGGCCTCTACGACGACACTCTGGTGGGCAACGCCCCCCGCGTGCTCGAGCTGACCAATGAGGGGCTCGGCATCGGGATGGAACCCCAGACCATGCTGTTCGACGCCCTCATCCCCTCGTTGGAAGAGGTGGGTGCGCGGTTCGAGCGCGGCGACTTCTTCGTGCCCGAGATGCTGATCGCCGGTCGCGCCATGGCCGGCGCCATGGAGGTGCTCCGCCCGCTG
>CAWCGY010000024.1:0-13773 GCA_963795155.1 uncultured Actinomycetota bacterium
GTTTCGCGTGGGCCCAGCGGGAGATCTCGTGACGTGACCTGGATCTACACCGTCCCCAGCGTCCTGATGATCCTGATCGCGCTGCGCGACATCTTCGCCACCTGCGGCAGTCCAACGACTTCGGAATCCTCTCCCATGCTGGTTCGCCGTCGCCTGGCGGGCGGTGAGGACCCCGCCGCGATCACGCTCGTACAGCTCGCCGACCACTTCGGCCTGCTGCTGGCCCTCTGACCACATCGGCGCTGCTGATCATTCGCGCTTCACCCTGCTCTGCCTCGCCCTCGATGCCCAGCGACTTCTTCTTCGGCTCGTCGTTGGATGTAGTGAGGTCCTCGACATGCTCGCGTCGGTGTACCTGGTGGCGGTGGCCCTGGCGACTCGCGGCCTCGGTGACGTCCGGCGGCAACCCCGCTGCTCCTGCGCTGCTGGTGCCGTTCCAGGCGCTGCTCGGTTCGTCCTGCTGACCCTGGGCATCTCCTGGATCCTGCGGCTGTCTCCCGCTCTCAACCGGTAAGGGGATCCTGACCGCCGCCTCACGACCATGACACGGCACGCTTTCGACATCATCGCTACAGTTCGGTCGACGTCGCCGTCCGGCGCCTGGAGGCGGTGCAGCCGCCTGCTGGCCCATCTCGAGGTGGATCTTGTTGCAGGTCGCCAAGTCCTACTACTTACGAGAAACCGACCGCGACATGTCGCTGGCGGCGGCGCTGCCGTACGTCGGCCGACGGTAACGGCGTCGAGCGTTTCGTCGCTGGGTCGAGGTGCGCAACACAGCGGCTGCGCTCCTGGAAGAACCGGCTGGCGGAGTTCTTCGTCGCGCTACCGCGGCAAGGAGTTCCTCGGCACTACCGGCGACATCGAGGGCGACATTCGGCAGACCTTTCGCCAGGATCATCAGCGGCGGACATCGACTGTTCGTCCGCCGCGTGTCGTTCCGTCCGCCGACGGGTCGCGGGTGGCCGGCCTGGGTCGCCCGCCAAGGACGCACGCCCCGACGACGCAGAGCCCACCCCAGACGTGATCAGGATCGATGATCCCGCTCCTGCTGTCGTTGCTTGGACTCGGTGCTGGGTGTGGCGGCCATACGTGTGACGGTCGTCGGGCTGCCGTCACGACAGCCGTCTACCGTCGCGGAGCCCTGGTTATCCCGGCACCGGCCGGCCGGCGCGCGCTCTCCAGGTCCCACGTCCCGCTGGTACGCCGAGGCGTCGTTTTCCTCGCCTTCGACGTTCGAGATGCTCTTCATGCTCATCGGGCATGGTGGTCCGGCACCCTGACCGGCGCAGGGTGGTGATGTTTCGGCTTCCTCCTGATGCTGCTGCTGGCTGTGGGTCGGGCCGCGCGCGGGGCGTTGCAATCGGTCTGACCTGGGCGCTGACCCAGGCTGCCGCTTCGGCGGGCGCGTGTTCGTCGCCGAGCGCCGGGTCGTTGCCGCGAGCAGGCCGCCCTCGAGCATTGCCATAGACGCCAACGGTCGTCCATCGCCGACGCGGTCGCCGACACGGACGTGCTGGCCATGGTGGGAGAACCAGGCCGGAGGCCGCGGCGATCATCGACCACGTCTGCGGGCCAGCTGTCCAGCCCAGGTTCTCATCGACGTTGGTGGACAGGGCCTCGGTCGCGGCTGCGCCTGGTCGAGGCGCGGGACGCGCTGCGGGTCCTCCCGGCGGACGCCCAGGCAGCCCAGCGGAACAACTGGCCAGCCGCGCGGCATGATGATGGCACCGACCAGCCCGCTGATGGCCACCCGGCCACGACGATGGGGGCCACTCCGGTCCGCGGCGATAGAGATCGCGCCCGCGGGGCGATGGCGCCGGACAGGATCCCGCTCGCGGAGAGGACAAGGACCGGGACGGCCTGGAGATGAACGTCGCCCTGCCGCTCGGCCCGGTGCTCGCGCACTGGCCGGCGGCATGGTCCTGCGGCTCACCCTGCACGGCGACATCGTCGCCGAGGCCGAGGTCGAGCGTCTCATTCTCACGCCCGCCACGACTCTCAACATTGACGACTCATGCGGGCGCCGGCTGCTCGATGCCGCCGGCGTCGGTGCTGGCGAGGCTGCCCACGGACGCGAGCCAGGGACGCCGACTGCTTCTCTCTGCGTGTCCCAGCTCTCCGGTCGTCGCGGAGACGATCGATGCCTCGCGCGGCGAGTGCGTCGCAGCCGCGTGCTGCGTTCGCTTGTCAGTCGTCTCGTCCCACACCCGTGAACAGCCCCGGACCGAGAGCTGCACGCCCGACTCGTCGACTGCTTGTCAGCGGGCTCGGCAGCGTGGACAGGGTTCCCCCTATTCTAACGGTTCTGGTCAGTTCCCTGGCTCGAAGCAGTTCCCAGAACTGATGCACGGTCAGAAGCTCGCGGCGGTACGGCTCTGGATCGCAGCCCCTGACCCCAGACCTCGCCGGCGCGGCAGGAGCGAGGCGGCCCATGGGTCGGCCCTTCAATGGTCTACACCCGTACCATGCTCACCGGCTCGGCGTATTCGCGATGAGCAGTGGCGGAGCCCTCCGGTGCGCTCGATCCACCGGACCGGGGGCTTTCCCCGCGCAAAGGCTTCACCAATCCGATGCGCGAGTCCGCACGACTGCTGCACCAGCGACCACGACGCACCGTCTCGGCGGACCGGCTGCTGTGGCGTGCGTCGTCGTCGGCGGTCGTGCCGCTCGCCGTCCTGATCGTCGCCTTCGTCCCGCTCGGCGCTCATGCGCTGGTCGACCATCCGCTGGGAGTCGCGTGGATCAACGCCCTCGACGTGGTCGCCTCGGCCGTGATGTGGCTGCTCGGCTGGGGAGCCGACTCGGTTTCGGCCTGGTCGGCGGGTTCGGTTTTCGCGCTCGCGCTGGGCTACGAGCTTCCCCTGATGTTCGCCCTGACCGCGCCGGCCATCGCGGCCGGCAGCCTGGACCTGTCGAAGATCGCAGCAGCCCAGGACGATCTGTGGTTCGTGGTGTGGGCACCGGTGGCCTTCGCGGCGTACTGCTGGGGCGTCCTGGGCTTCTCGGTCCGGCCACCGATGGATCCCGGTGCCGGCACCGATCTCGACGGCGGGATCCTGGCGGAGCTGGCCGGAGTCGATCGTCTCCTGGTCCTGGCAGGTCGCTACCTGCTGCTGGTCGCGGGCTCCGCCGCAGCGGTTCCGCTGTTCCTCGGAGGCGGCGCAGGTCCGTTGCTTCCCGCCTGGCTGTGGGTGCTGGTGAAGACCGGGCTGCTCAGCGCCGGGCTCGTCCTCCTGGGTCGTCGGCTACCCACGCTGCGCCCCGACAAGCTCCTCGAGTTCGGCTGGGTCGTCGTGCTCCCACTCGTGGTCGCCCAGGACCTGGTCGTCTCGATCATCGCCGTCGCCACCCACTAGACCCGTGCCCACCCGGGAGGAGTTCCTGTGAACGTCGAGCTGACCGACGTCGCCTTCTGGCTGTGCGCGGTCGTGGCGGTCGTCGCCGGAGCGCTGGTGTTCTACGTCGACTCGATGGCGCGCGCGACGTACGCCCTCGCGGTGTCCTTCGTCGCGGTCGGGGTCTCGCTGCTGCTTCTGGGGCAGGCCTACATGGGGGTGATCGTGATCCTGATGATGGTGATGGAGATGGCCGTGATGGCGGTCTACATGGTCATGTTCATGGGGATGAACCCGGCCCTGATGCCGATGAGCATGGTGCACTCGCACCGCTCGTCCATCGCAGCGGGGATCGGCACCTTCCTGGTCCTGGGCGCCGGTGCCGTCCTGGTGCCGTGGCCGGCACGTCGAGGAGCGCCGACCGTCGACGTCACCGCAGCGCTGGGGGAGGCGCTGATGGAGACGCACATGATGGTGATGATCGCGATGAGCCCGGTCATGGTCGCCACCATCGTCGCGGGGGTGGTGCTGTCCTTCGCACCGCAGCCGCTACGACCGCCTCGGCGACGACCTCGATCGTCGACCCGCGGATGAGCCGCACCACGGAGGTGTCGGCCGATGACCCTCGAGACCGTGCTGCTCGTGGCCGCGGCCCTGATCGCGGTCGGCGTCTACGGCGCGCTGTCCCAGCAGGTGGTCGTGATGGTGATGATGGGCCTCGAGCTGATGATCAACGGTGTCATCCTGGCCGGTGCCGGCGCCTGGTGGTTCCTCGCCCCGGATCCGTCCGGCCAGGTCCTGGTGCTGGTCGTCATCGCGGCGATGACCGTGGAGATGGCGATGGGCTTCGCCGTCGCCACGCTGCTGCATCGCCAGGCCGGGCACGACATGACCGACATGGCCGCGGAGCTGAGCGGCTGATGCTCGCAGTCGCCCTCATCGCGCTCGTCCTGCTGCCCGCGGTGGTGGGCACCGTCCTGCTGCTCGCCGGGGCGGCGGCGGACCGGATCGCCGGCCCCGCGGGGCTGGCTGTCTCCGGTCTGCTGGCCGTGATCTCGGTCCCGGTCGCCTTTCCCGTGAACGAGTCGCGGCCCTCGGTGAGCACCCCGTTCATGGCCGGCTCCGACCTCGCTCTTGCCGTGGACGGCCTGGCTGCTCCGGTGCTGCCGACGGTGGCGGTGGTCTCGTGGTTGGTGCTGCTGGTTTCGACGGGGAGCCGGGAGCTGCGCACGGCGCGCTTCCACGGCCTGATGCTCCTTTTCGTCGCTGCCGCGCTGATGACCGTGCTGGCCACCACGCTGCCCACCCTTCTGCTGTCCTGGGAGGTGATGGGGGCGACGTCGTTCGCGCTGATCGGCTACCACTGGCGCGAGCCGGTCGCCGTCTCGTCGGGCACGACGGCGTTCCTCACCACCCGCGCTGCGGACCTTGGCCTCTACGTGGCAGCGGGGGCTGCCCTCGCAGGAGGAGCCGGCCTCGGAATGTCGTCGCTGCCGGACACGAGCGTCGGATGGCGCGACGTGCTGGCGGCCGGCCTGCTGGTCGCCGGTCTCGGGAAGGCGGCGCAGCTGCCCTCCTCGTTCTGGCTGTCGCGGGCGATGCACGGGCCCAGCCCGGTGAGCGCGCTGCTGCACTCGGCCGCCATGGTCGCGATGGGGGGCTACCTGCTGCTGCGGGTCTCACCGACGCTGGCCGCCACGGGCTGGGCCGACGACGCGGCCGCGTGGGCGGGTGCGGCAACTGCGGTGGTTCTCGGACTGGTCGCGTTGGCCCAGAGCGACCTCAAGCAGCTGCTCGCGGCCTCGACTGCCGCCCAGCTCGGCTACGTCGTGCTCGCGGCCGGGGTGGGCGCCACCGCGGCCGGCACGACGCACCTGGTCGCGCACGCGTCGGTCAAGGCCGGACTCTTCCTGGCCGCCGGCCTCTGGCTCGAGGCGCTCGGCACCAAGCGGCTGTCGGCGCTCACCGGTGCCGCGCGGAGCTGGCCCGTCGTGGGCGCCTGCGCGGCGGCGGGACTGCTCTCCCTCGCCGGGCTCCCGCCGTTCGCGCTGTGGGCCACCAAGGACGCAGTCCTGGCTGGCGCCCTGGAGAACTCGCCCCTGCTCTACGTGACAGGCCTGGTCGGAGCCGTCCTGGCTGCCGGGTACGCCGGCAAGGCGTTGCTCGTGCTGACGCGTCGAGCCCCGGACGGGGCCCAGGCCGGCTGGGACGAGGAGCGGACGGGCACTCGTGAGGTCCCCGTGCTGTCGCGGGTGGCGCTGGTCCCGCTTGCCGTCGGCGCCGTGCTGCTCGGCGTTCTTGCGCTCCCGCCCCTCGCCGCCCGGGTGCACGACCTCGTCGGGGGTGGGGCGCCCGAGCCGGGTGCCGTCGAGCTGCTGGTCTCCGCCCTGGTCGCCGGTGGAGCCTTCGCGGCCACGCTGCTGCTGATGCGGCGGGGCCGCGTGGCCGGCAGGACGATCTGGCCAGCGGTACTGGTCGACTGGTTGTTCCTCGAACGCCTCACGCACCTGGTCGTGGTCCGTCCTGTCGACCGCCTCGCTGCCTTGCTGGCCCGGGCCGATGATGAGCTCCTCGACCGTGCGGTGTGGGCGAGCGCGCGTTGGACGGTCCGGGTCGCGAGCGCCTCCGAGCACGCCGACGACGGGGTCATCGATGCCGGGGTCCGGCGTCTGACCACCGGCACGCGGGACCTCGGGAGGCTGCTGCAGCGTCCTCAGACCGGCCAGCTCCACCAGTACTACCTCCAAGCCCTGCTCGTGCTGGGCGTCAGCGTCCTCGTCCTCGTTCTCGTGAGGTGAATGTGCTTTCCGCCCTGGTGTTCCTCCCCCTTGCGGGCGCAGCTGTCCTGCTGCTGCCGCAGATAAGTGCGCGGTCGTCTCGCCTTGCCTTCGTCGGGGTGACCGGAGCGGAGGTCGTGCTCGGAGCGATCGCCTGGGCGACGTACGACGCCCCGGCGTCCGGCGGGCTGGCCTTCGAACAGCAGGCACGCTGGATCCCCGGGGTCGGGTCGAGCTACCACGTCGGGGTCGACGGGCTGTCCCTGCCGCTGGTGGTGATGACGACCGTCGTCTTCTTCGCCTGCGCGGTGTTCGCCTCCCAGGAGACGGATCGGCCCCGCCTGCAGGCGGCGCTGTTCCTGTTCCTGGAGAGCGTGAGCCTGGGACTCTTCGTCTCCGCGGACCTGGTCCTGTTCTTCGTCTTCTTCGACCTCTCGATCGTGGGCATGTACTTCTCCATCAGCGGATGGGGGCACGGGAACGCCGCTCGCTCCGCGCTGCAGTTCTTCCTCTACACGTTCCTGGGCTCGTTGGCCCTGCTGCTCGGCTTCGTCGGTCTCTACGTCGCCTCGGCTCCGCACACCTTCGACATGGTCGAACTGGCGGCGAACCCGCCACTGCAGGGGCGGGGGCTGGCTGGGGGACCGGTGCTGGCGGCCCTGTTGCTGGGGCTCGCCGTGAAGACACCGACCTTTCCGTTCCACACCTGGCTGCCCCCCGCGCACACCGACGCACCGGCCATCGGCTCCGCCGTACTCGCGGGGGTGCTGCTCAAGATGGGCGCCTACGGCTTCGTCCGGATCGCGATGCCGATGCTTCCCGACGCGTGGCAGGCCTGGGCGCCGGTCGTGATCGTGGTCGGGATCGTCTCGGTCCTCTGGGGCGCGCTCGTCGCATTCGCGCAGACGGACCTCAAGCGGATGATCGCCTACACGTCGGTCAACCACATGGGGTACGTCGTGCTCGCGGTCGGTGCGGCTGGGGTGCTGGCCGACGGGGCGGACGAGGCCCGCGGTGTCGCGGTCACCGGGGCGGTGACGCAGATGGTGAGCCACGGCCTGCTCACCGCGGCCCTGTTCCTGCTCGCCGGCAGCATGTTCGAACGCACCGGCAACTACTCCCTCGAGGCGTACGGCGGCCTGGCCGCTCCCGCGCCCCGCTACGCGACGCTGTTCACGGTGGCTGCCTTCGGCTCGCTGGGCCTGCCGGCCCTGTCGGGGTTCATCGCGGAGTTCCAGATCTTCGCGGGCAGCATCGCCACCGTGCCGGTCACCGCCGTCGCCGTCCTGGGGATCCTGATCACGGCGGCGCTTTTCCTGCGTGCCCTCCAGCGGGTGTTCACCGGCCCGACCGCCGGGCTCTCTGACGGCTTTGTCGACGTCACTGCGCGGGAGTGGACGCCGGTCGCTCTGCTGCTCGGGCTGTCGGTGCTCATCGGTGTCCTCCCCAGACCGCTCCTCGACCTGATCGAGCCTGCGGCCGAGACCGTAGCTCGCCTCGTGGGGCGCTGACCGGTGTCGATGCGTGCGGATCTGCTGGCCCTGCTGCCGGAGGCGCTGCTCTTCTTCGGCGGCATGGCCTGCCTGGTCGGGGGCTCGTTCACCCCGCGGACCCGTCAGTGGCGGATGCGCCTGCTGGCAGGTGCCTTCACCCTCGCCAGCCTGGTCGCCGCGGCCGTCGCCTGGCTCGGGGAGGAGATGACGGTCTTCTCCGGGACGTTCATGGTGGACGCGGCCACCGGTGCGGCCAGAGTCATCGTGACCGCGGCCCTGCTCCTACTGCTGCTGCTGGCCGGGGACGAGCTGGGGGACCACCCGCGGGAGAGCGAGACGTGCAGCCTCATCCTCTTCGGGGGCGCCGGGGCCCTGCTGCTCGCGGGGTCGACCGACCTGGCCCTCCTGGTCGTGGCCTTCCTGCTCTCCAGCATCCCCCTCTACGGTCTGGTCGGCATCGTCGCCCGCGCGAGCTCGGCGGAGGCGGCCTTGAAGACCTACCTGTTCGGGGCGCTGTTCGGGATCCTCCTGATGCTCGGGGCGGTGCTGCTCTACGGGTTGGCCGGCGGCACCGGCTACGGAGCGCTGGCGGACGGTCTGCCTGGCTCTCCGGGATCGGCGGTCGCAGCCGGGGGACTCCTGGTGCTGTCCGGACTGCTCTTCAAGGCCGGCGGCGTCCCGGCGCACTTCTGGGTCCCCGACGCCACCGAGGGGGCGTCGGTGACCGCGGCAGCGTTCCTCACCACGGTCCCCAAGGTGGGCGCCGTGGTCGCGATCACCCGGCTCGTCACCGAGCTGCCCGGGGACCTGCGGTGGGCCTCCGTGCTGGGCGTCTTCGCGGTGGCGAGCATGACGATCGGCAACCTCGCAGCGTTCGCCCAGACCGACGTACGACGTCTGCTGGGCTGGTCGACCGTCAGCCAGGTGGGATATCTCCTTGCTGCTGCGGCGGTCGTCGACCGCACCGCCCTGGGTGAGCCGGCGCTGCTCTTCTTCCTCGCCGGCTACGCGGTCACCAACCTGGCCGCGTTCGCGGTCTCCGCCGCCGAGCCGGAGCGACGTTCGTTGGAGGACTGGGCGGGTGCCGCGAGCGCCCGGCCGGGTCTCGTGGCCGCACTCGTCGTGGCCCTGCTCGGCCTGGTCGGGACACCTCCGACCGCCGTCTTCATCGGCAAGCTGACGACCATTGCCGCCACCTGGGACGCCGGGCTGGCGTGGCTGGCAGTCGCGCTCGCCGTGAACACGGTCGCGAGCCTGTTCTACTACCTGCGCTGGATCCGGGCCGCGCTGCGGCCGACCAGCGAGGCGGCCCAGCCGACCACCGCTCGGCGAGGTCCGACTCTGGCCGCCGTCGCCGCGAGCACCGCCGCGGTCGTCCTGGGCCTGGTGGCAGGACCTGTGTGGCTGCTGCTCACCTGACCCCGGTCAGGCTCGGTAGTTCAGGGCGACCATCATGCCCGCCTCGCCGTGGTAGATGTTGTGGCAATGGGTCATCCAGGACCCGGGATTGTCGGCCTGCAGGTCGACCGACAGCGACGACATCGGCTTGACCAGGACGGTGTCCTTTCGCAGTCCGCTCGGCAGCGCGAAGGTGTGCCCGTGGACGTGCATCGGGTGGGTCATCATCGTCATGTTCATGAACTGCAGGCGCACGCGGTCACCCTCGTCGATGATGATCGGAGAGTTCTTGTCGTAGGCGGCTCCGTTGATCGCCCAGCGGTACGGCGTCATCTGGCCGCTCAGGTGCACCATCTGGCCGGCGTCGGGTGAGCGGACCGGCAGGAGGGTCGCCTCCGCCGGCCGGAGCTCGGTGGCCTGCAGGACGTCGCCGTCGAGCTCGACCGGGCGAACGGTCGGGCCGGGTGCAGCGCCGCCCCCGGTGCGGATCAGGGCCATGGCCCGGCCCGGCTTGCCGAACGGGGCTGCCACGAGGGGGAACACGCCGTCGGCCAGGGTCGCGATCGCGTCGTACCGCTCGCCCATACCGATGTAGAAGGCGTCAGTGTCGTGGGGCTCGACAGCGAACCCGTCGGTGTGGGTGAGCGTGAGGCGGTGCCCACCCAGTGCCACGCTGAAGATCGTGTCGGAGCCGGCGTTGATGATCCGCAGCCGGACTCGCTGACCGGGCTTGCCCCGGAGCACGTCGGGGGAGTCGGGCACCCGACCGTTGATCAGGTAGTGCGGGTAGGTGATGTCACCCCCATCGCCGAAGGGCGGCTCGCCCATGTCCATGCCACCCATCCCGCCCATGTCCATGCCACCCATGTCCGTGCCGCCCATGTCCGTGCCGCCCATTCCCTCTGAGCCGCCGGTGCTCCCACCGGTGAGCTCAGCGAGGACGTCGTCGGGCGTGCGTCCGGTGCCGTCGACCCAGTCGTCGAGGACCACCACCCACTCCAGGTCGTAGTCACCGGGCTCGTTGGGGTCGTCGATGATCAGGGGCGCGTAGAGCGCGCGGTCGAGCTGCACGCCGACGTGCGGGTGGTAGAAGAACGTGCCCGGGTCCGGGGCAGTGAACTCGTACAGGTACGAATCGCCGGCGCCGATCGGGTCCTGGGTCAGGCCGGGGACGCCGTCAGCAGCGTTGTGCAGCGCGACACCGTGCCAGTGCACCGTGGTGTCAGCGGGGAGCTGGTTGTCCACCCGGATCCTCAGGAAGTCTCCGGCCGTGGCCCGGATGAGGGGCCCCGGAGCACGGTCGCCGTACGCCCATGTCTCGACCGTGGGGCCGCCGAGGTCCAGGGTCACGGGCCTCGGCGTCAGGGTGTGCTTCACGACGCGCTGGCCGGATGTGGGGCTGAGCCGAGCCGGGGGTGCGAACGCCTTCGTGGGCGCTCCCGAGGGTGTGGAGCAGGCCGCGAGCGCTCCGGTGCTCGTGACGGCGAGTCCGCCGAGCAGCAGGTTCCGGCGTGAGATCTCGGGCATGGTCTCGCTCTCAGGTTCGCGACGAGGGGCGTGTCGAGGTCGAGCATGTCCGGGCCGTGCGGATGTTCGCTCCAGGTTCCATGAAGATTCCGCGAAGATCGCCTGGCGCGAGGTCGGCCTGTCGCGGATGGATCAGGGCGCGGCGACTGGGAGGCGGACCGTGAAACTCGACCCTCGGCCGGCGCCGGAGCTCGCAGCCGTGATGGTGCCTCCGTGGGCCTCGACCAGCGCCTTGGCGATGCTGAGGCCGATCCCTGAGCCCCCACGGATCCGGTCACGGGCGGTGTCGACACGGTAGAATCGGTCGAAGACGTGGCCGAGGTGCTCGGTGGTGATGCCGCTGCCGGTGTCGGACACGACGCATTCGACCCAACCCCCGGCAGAGGTGCAGTCGAGCCGCACGGTTCCTCCAGCGGGGGTGTGCCGTAGGGCGTTGTCCAGCAGGTTGCCCAGCACCTGGCCCAGTCGATCGGGGTCGCCCAGAACGTACGCGTCGGTGCTGACGTGGGCAGCCAGGGTGACGTGGGCAACTGAGAACCGGTCCCGAGCGGTCTCGGTGGCCGCTCGAACCAGGTCGGATGCCAGAATCCGCCGACGAGAGATGGTCACGTCCCCCTCCTCGGCTCGTGAGACCGACGAGACGTCCTCGGCGAGGCGCCGCAGCCGCTGTGTGCTCAGCCGAATCACCTCGAGGGTGTCCTGATCGGCGGTCCGGACCCCGTCCTCGATGGCTTCGAGGTGTGCATCGATGGTGGCCAGTGGCGTGCGCATCTCGTGAGCGAGATCGCCCAGCATCCGCCGTCGGGTGGTCTCGGTCGTCTGCAACCGGTCCGCGAGAGCGTTGCTCGTGGCCGTCAGGACCGCAAACTCGTGTCCGAGCCCCGGGTCGGTCACGCGCATGGCGTAGTGGCCACCGGCTACCTGCGCCGCCGACTCCGCCACCTGGCTGATGGAGCGCTGGATGCGGCGACTGAGGTACCAGGTCACCATGAGTGCAGTGGCAGTCGCGGCCACCAGGGCGATCGAGATCGAGATGAGGAGCGCGGCGTTGAAGGCCGCCTCTACGTGCCCAGCCTCGGTCGAGGTGTGCCTCACGCCAGCACGGTCAAGGTGGTCACGGAAGCTGCTGGGCCCGACGATGGACGCGACGATCCAGGTGGTCACCGCGCCGGCGAGGAGGACCAGCGCCTGGGCGCCGAGCAGGCGAACGCCGAACCCGGAGCGTGCGAGTCCGTGCCGCATCATCCGCCCGTGCCCATCCGGTAGCCGACGCCGCGCTTGGTGCGCACGTACCGGCTGTCCGTGGCGGTGTCGCCCAGCTTGCGGCGAAGGTGCCCGATGTGGACGTCGACCAGGTGCTCGTCACCCACCCAGGCCGGGCCCCAGACCTGCTCGATGAGCTGCCGTCGGGTGAATGCCAGCTGGGGCCGCGCCGACAGTGCGGCCAGCAGATCGAACTCGGTCCGGGTCAGCGCGACTGACTCTCCGCCGAGCCACACGTCACGCCCTTCCGGGTCGATGCTCAGAGCACCGAACGAGCGGGTCCCGTCGGGGGGACGTCCGTCGCCTCCCAGGGGCCGGGGGCGGCGCAGCATCGCCTGCACCCGCGCCATCAGCTCCCTGGGGCTGAAGGGCTTGGTGACGTAGTCGTCCGCTCCCACCGACAACCCGATCAGCGTGTCCACCTCGTCGGTTCGCGCGGTCACCATGACGACGTAGGCATCGGAGAAGGTGCGGACCTGCCGGCAGGCCTCCACACCGTCCAACCCCGGAAGGCCAAGGTCCAGCACGATCACATCGGGATCGAACTCGCGCGCCAGTTCGACGGCCTGAAGACCGTCACCCGTGATCGACGTCTCGAACCCTTCGCGCTCGAAGTAGGTGCCGATGAGGCTGGCCAGCGGCGCCTCGTCCTCCACCACCAGCGCCCGCATCCCGGATCGGGGCTTGTGCGGCGAGACCGATTCGAGGGAGTCGAGCCAGGCGCAGGATGGCTGGTGTCCGGCATGCGCCTCATGGTGCCAGTGATGGAAGGACTGAAGGCTGCGTACGGGCGCCCCCGGCCGCTTCTTCAGCGAACCTTCACACAATGCAAGTCAGGCGGACATCGTTGAGGGGGCAGGCTGAGGACACAAGGCAACCAAGGAGTTGAGCACCATGATGGGTTGGGACTACGGCAACGGCATGGGTACCGGCGGCTGGATCGCGATGATTGCGATGATGTCCGTCTTCTGGGGCCTCGTCATCCTGGCCGGCGTGATGATCTTCCGCGGGAACACAAGCAGTCCCGGCCGGGACTCCGTTCGGTCCGATGATCATGGCTACCACCGCGACCCGTTCGACATCCTCGACGAACGCTTCGCACGAGGTGAGATCGACAGCGACGAGTTCGAAGCCCGCCGGGCTGTTCTGCGCGACAGTATGGGCCGATCTGCCTTCCCCAGATGAGGGCGAGGCCGAGACGACGTGTGGGATTGCCGCGAGAAGGGAACGGATCCGACTGTGTACGCAATTGATGAGACCCTGCTGATCCCTCTCGGTATCGGTGGCCTGCCTGGAGCGGGACCCGGGATCGTCGGCGGCGCCTCCTGGATCATCGCCGCCGTCGCCATGACAGCCTTGGCTGGCCTGGCTTGGTGGTCGTCCCGGCCCGCAAGGGGCGCGGCGCGAGCCGAGCGAGTGCCCGCCGACCAACTGGACGTAGGCGACCAGACCCCCGCGGCCCAGAGCTTGCCGGCACATCCGGGATCCAGGGCTGTGAACGAGACGACAAGGAGCCGATGATGACGAACTACACGATCACGACCACTGTCCGCCAGCCGTACGACGAGGCGGTCGACGCCGTCCGCGCCGCATTGGGCGAGCAGGGCTTCGGCATCCTCACCGAGATCGATCTCGCCGCCGCACTCAAGGAGAAGCTCGGGGTGGACGTCGACCGGCAGGTCATCCTCGGCGCCTGCCGCCCGCCGCTCGCCTACGAGGCGATCCAGGTCGATCCGTCGATCGCGGCGCTGCTCCCGTGCAACGTGGTGGTGCGAGCCTTGGACCACAACACGACCGTGGTGGAGGCGTTCGACCCCCAGGCGATGATGGGTTTCGCCGACAACGGCGCCCTGGACAAGGTCGCCGACGACGCACAGCAGCGACTACGTGCGGCCATGGCCTCACTGACCGACGCCGAGTGAGGTCCCGTTCGCGGCGTTCGCGGCGTTCGTTGAGCCATGGCCTGTCCGTGCTCATGTC
>CAWCGY010000025.1:0-15965 GCA_963795155.1 uncultured Actinomycetota bacterium
GGAGACGTACTTCTGGGCGTTGTCCGGGCTCCAGTCCGGGTTGTCGTAGGCGGTGGTCAGCAGCTCGACGCCGGAGGTCTCCAGCACGCTGTTCGCGCCCGCCTTGAACTGTGCCGCGTTCGGGTCGCTGGGCGCCCCGTTGAGCTGCAGGATTCCGCCCTTGTCCCCCATCGCGTCCACGAGGGCCTGCGCCTGGAGCTTGCCGACGGTCTCGTTGTCGAAGGACATGTAGTAGTCCGCGCCCGGGATGAACCGGTCGTAGGCGATGACCTTGGCACCCGAGTCGTTCGCGGTCGTGACCATGCCGCCGGCGCCGTCGCCGTTCACGGGATCGAGCACGATCGTCTTGGCTCCGGCAGCGACGGCAGCGTCGAGCTGCTGCGACTGCTTCTGCTCGTCCTGGTCGGCGTTGTAGTACTTCACGGTGCAGTCGCTGCACAGCTCGGCGACCTTCGCCTCGAAGAGCGGCTTGTCGAAGGACTCATAGCGAGTCGTCTTGGTCTCGGGCAGCATCAGCGCGATGGTCTTGGAGCTCTCGCCGGAGCCCCCGCTCTCGGAGCTGTTCGGGCTGCCGCAGGCCGCGAGGCCACTGAGCCCGACCATCACGGCCGCGCTGCCGACGATGACTCGCCGCATAGAGATCGACACTTGGTTTCCTCCTGGTGTTGGGGCCCGGGTGGCCTGACTTCCGAAGTGTCGTCCATCACAAGACTTGTCGTCAATACTTGAAGACAACGAACCTATACCGGTGGCATCTGTCCATTTTGTGGTCACCCTTGACGACAACACGGAAGTAGCGCAGTCTGTGCGACATGCCAGCCCGTGCGCGCATGTCGAACGCGGAGTCGCCGAGCTCGGCGACCTCGTTACGGCTGGCCAACCAGCGGCGAGTGCTGGCCACCCTGCTCGAGCACGGCTCTGCGGTGGTGACCCAGGCCGACCTGATCCGGGAGACCGGGTTGGCCGCAGGCACGGTCTCCAGCATCGTGCGGGACCTCGCTTCCCACGACATCGTCACCACCGTGCCGGGGTCGGGTCGACGTGGGACCACCGTGGGGTTGGCGCGGGGCGCGGGACTCGCGGTGGGAGTCGACTTCGGGCACCGGCACCTGGCCGTCGTCCTGGGGAACATGGCCGGGCAGGTCCTCGGCGAGGCCCGCGTGCGGATCGACGTCAGCCTGACGCACGAGGTCGGCCTCGCCCGCGCCGAGCAGCTGCTCGAGGAGCTGCTCGCCACGCTCGGCGCGGCCCGCTCCGAGGTGCGCAGCATCGGTATGGGACTGCCGGCTCCCATCACCGACGACCTCGTCCTGGCCTCCGCGATCCTCCCCGCGTGGGAGGGGCTCAACGTGCGCGAGTCCGCTGCCGAGGCCCTCGGGGCGGTGGTGCACGTGGAGAACGACGCCAACCTCGGCGCGCTGGCCGAGCACCGACGCGGGCTGGGCCGGGGCCACGACAACGTGGTGTTCGTCAAGGTCTCCTCAGGGGTCGGCGCGGGCCTGATCCTCGACGGTCACATCTTCCACGGCAGCAACGGCACGGCCGGGGAGATCGGCCACCTCACCCTGGACGAGCGGGGCCCGCTGTGCCGGTGCGGCAGCCGCGGCTGCCTGGAGGCGTACGCCGCCACCGGGTCGGCCCTGGCGATGATGGCCGAGCAGCTGCCCGGAGCGGGGATCGACGACATCATCACGGCCGCCCGGAGCGGCAACGTGTCCGCCCTGCGGGTCTTCGAGGACGCCGGCATCCACCTCGGCTGGGGGCTCGCCGCGGTCACCAACCTGATCAACCCCGGCGTGATCCTCGTCGGCGGCGACATGTCTCATGCAGGTGACCTGGTCCTGGACTCCGCTCGGCTCGGGCTGCGGAGGCACGTGCTCGCCGGAGCGGCGACCACCCCGGTCCTGGTGGCCTCGCTGGGCGACCGCGCCTCCTCGCTGGGCGCACTCCAGCTGGCCATCGAGGCGACGGACCTGCTTCCCGAAGCCACCCAGTGAGCGATCGCCCATCAAGCCCCGGGAGCAGCCGCAAGCTGGCTCAGCCCAGGCGGACCGGCAGGGCGTTGACGCCGTGCACCAGGCTGAGCCTGCGGTAGTCGAGCTCCTGCACGGGCACTGCCAGCCGCATGTCCGGGAAGCGGCGGGCCAGGGCCGGAAACGCCAGCTTCAGCTCCATCCGGGCCAGCTCGGCCCCGACGCAGCGATGGAAACCGTGCCCGAAGGCCAGGTGCGAGGGGTGTGCCCGCTCGAGATCGAGGCCGTCTCCTGCGGTTCGGCGGGGGTCCCGGTTGGCTGCGGGAAGCGAGCACACCACGACCGAGCCTGCGGCGATGTGGTGCCCGCCGATGACCACGTCACGCTTGACGAAGCGCGGAAAGGCCACCTGCACCACCGAGAGCAGGCGCAGCAGCTCATCCACGATCGGGCCGGCGGAGGTGGGGTCCTGGGCGAGGCGGTGCCACAGCTCGCGGTCCTCGAGCAGCGACGCGGTCCCCAGGGCCAGCATGGAGGCGCTGGTCTCCAGCCCTCCGGTGAACACTCCGTCGGCGAGGCCACCCAGGTCGAAGTCGCTGATCTGGTCGCCGTGCTCACGGATGATCTGACCGATCAGGCCCGGGCCGGGGTGGGCCCGCTGCCGGACGGTCTCGGCCAGCAGGAACTCCCGGGAGCCACCGATGGCGCCGATGGAGCTCTGCGCTCCTCGAGAGAGGTCGAACCGTGCGGTGGCCAGGGAGCTGAACCTGTCCCGCCTCTCGTCCGGCAGACCCAGCAGGTCACAGATGACCAGGAAGGGGACCGGGAAGGCGAAGGCCGGCAGCAGGTCGACCCTGCCCTGCGAGGCGGCCCTCTCGATCTCGGTCAGCTGCTGGTCCACGATCGACCCGATCGCCGGCCGCAGCCGCTCCAGGCGCCGCATCGTGAACTCCGGGGTGAGCAGCCGGCGGAGCCTGGAGTGCTCAGGCGGGTCGGTGAACCCGAGTCCCCCGAAGTCGCCCTCGGTCACCGAGCCGCTGGTGCCCATGTAGGGACGGATGTCGGTGGAGTACGACGTGGTGTCCGCGAGCACCTCGCGCGACTCGGCATCACCCGTGACCAGCCACACCTCCAGGCCGAGCAGCGCAGCAAGCCGTTGGACAGGATCGGCCTCACGCATCGCGGACAGGCGGGCGCTGGGCGCCGCCGCCTCACGCAGCAGCGGCCACGAGAGCGCGTCCGGCACCCTCTCGAGCCGGGAGAAGTCGATGCCCCCCGCTCGGGCGATGAGGCGGTTGCGGACCTGATTGCGCACCGAGGCGACCAGGCTCATCACTCCCCCTCACGCTCGGCGTCCCCTGGAGTCTACGAACTCAGGAGCTCACCCGGTCTGGTCCGCGGGCGACTACTCCCACTCGATGGTGCCCGGAGGCTTGCTGGTGATGTCGAGCGTCACCCGGTTCACCTCACGGACCTCGTTGGTGATCCGTGTCGAGATGATCTCCAGGACGTCGTAGGGCACCCGCGCCCAGTCCGCGGTCATCGCGTCCTCCGAGGTCACCGGACGAAGGACGACCGGATGCCCGTAGGTGCGCCCGTCGCCCTGCACCCCGACGGAGCGCACATCGGCCAGCAGCACCACCGGGAACTGCCAGATCTCCCGGTCCAGGCCGGATCTGGTCAGCTCCTCGCGGGCGATCGCGTCCGCCTCGCGCAGGATGTCCAGACGCTCTCGGTTGACGGCACCGATGATCCGGATGGCGAGCCCGGGACCTGGGAACGGATGCCGCCAGACGATCTCCGACGGCAGTCCGAGCTGCTCGCCCACGAGTCGCACCTCGTCCTTGAACAACGTGCGCAGGGGCTCGACGAGGTCGAACTCCAGGTCGTCGGGGAGCCCACCCACGTTGTGGTGGGACTTGATGTTCGAGGTGCCGGCTCCCCCGCCGGACTCCACGACGTCGGGATACAGCGTTCCCTGGACCAGGTAGGCGACCTTGGTGCCCTCCTCGGCCATGGACTGGGCCAGCACGTCGGCCTCGGCTGCCTCGAAGACCCGGATGAACTCCCGGCCGATGATCTTGCGCTTCTCCTCGGGGTCACTGACGCCGTCGAGTGCGTCGAGGAAGCGCTTCTCCGCGTCCACGACGTGCAGGTCGACCCCGGTGGCCGCGACGAAGTCGCGCTCCACCTGCTCGGCCTCCCCCTTGCGCAGCAGGCCATGGTCGACGAACACGCACGTCAGCCGGTCCCCGATCGCTCGCTGTACGACGGCAGCCGCCACCGCCGAGTCGACCCCTCCCGAGAGGCCGCAGATCGCTCGACCGGTGTCCCCGATCTGCTCCCGGATGCGCTCGATCTGCTCCTCGACGATGTTGACCATCGTCCAGGTGGGGCGACAGCCGGCGATGTCGTGGAGGAAGTGCTCGAGAACCTGCTGACCGTGCTCGGTGTGCATCACCTCGGGGTGCCACTGCACCCCGGCGAGGCGGCGCTCGGTGTTCTCGAAGGCCGCCACCGGCGTCGCCGCCGTCGCGGCCAGCACGTGGAAGCCGTCCGGAGCCCGGCGCACGGAGTCGCCGTGCGACATCCAGACGCGGTGCTCCACGGGGATGCCGGCGAGCAGGGTGCCCGGGTCGGTGACCTTGAGCGGGGTGCGCCCGAACTCGGAGGTGCCGGTGTGGGCCACCTCCCCTCCGAGGACCTGGGCCATCGCCTGGAAGCCGTAGCACATCCCGAAGACCGGGACCTCGGCCTCGAACAGGGCCGGGTCCAGGGTCGGCGCACCTGCCGCGTAGACCGAGGACGGGCCGCCGGAGAGCACGATCGCAGCCGGGTTGCGGGCCAGCATCTCGCTGACGGGCATCGTGTGGGGGACGATCTCGGAGTACACCTTGGCCTCGCGCACCCGGCGAGCGATCAGCTGGGCGTACTGAGCGCCGAAGTCGACGACGAGAACGAGGTCGTGGTCGTTCAAGGGGGGCCTTTCAGCGGGTCGTCGGCGGTGCCAAGAGTCTGCCAGAGAAATTTTCTCGAGATTCCGCCGGGTGCGCATAACTCGGCCGGACCGTTCTCGTTTGTCCTCACAGATCCGGTGATCGGCTTTCCCCCGCGACGGATCTGAACCCGGTCCGCACCTGCGGACTCACCCAGGGTCCGGCCCCTCCCTCCCCGGCCGGGCCCTGGTTCGGGGGCCGGCTCCGTCAGCTGACGCTGACGATCGGCAGCCGCAGCGCGGCCGGCGCGGACTCCGGGACCACCGGATGGCTCGGCGCGACCGGCGAGATGCGCACGTACTCAGCTCCCAGCTCCGGGCGTGGGTCCGGCTCGCCCTTGTTGGGCCACAGCGACATCGCTCGCTCGGCCTGCGCAGTGATCGTCAGCGAGGGGTTCACCCCGAGGTTGGCCGAGATCGCCGACCCGTCGGCCACGTGCAGGCCGGGATAGCCGTAGACCCGCTGATAGGCGTCGATCACGCCCTTCTCCGGTGTCTCGGCGATGGCGCAGCCGCCGATGAAGTGTGCGGTCATGGGCATGTTGAACGGCTCGCCGATCGACCCACCCGCCGTACCTCCCATGCTCGCGGCCATCATGCGCACGACCTTGTTCGCGACCGGGATCCACGTGGGATTGGGCTCACCGTGGCCCTGTCGTGAGGTGAGGCGCCACCTCTGGGTGCCCGGGATCCGCTTGGGGTAGGTGGTGATCGAGTTGTCCAGGGTCTGCATGACCAGAGCGACGATCGTGCGCTCCGACCAGTGCCTGAGGTCGTACAGGTCGGCCACCCGGCGACGCTCCTTCCACAGCTCCTTGAGCCAGGTGCGCCAGCGGGGACCGGGTCCGTCGCCGTCGGTGAGCACCGTCTGCAGCATCGCCATGGCGTTGCTGCCCCTCCCGTAGCGGACCGGCTCGACGTGGGTGTCCTCGTCGGGGTGGAAGGAGGAGGTGATGGCGATGCCGTAGCTGTAGTCGATCGAGGCATCAGGCGCGATCGCCCCGAGAATGGACTCGGAGTTGGTGCGCGACAGGAATCCCAGACGGTCGGACAAGCGGGGCAGGTGCCCCTCCACCTTCATCCGGTGGAGCAGCTTCTGCGTGCCGATCGCGGCCGCAGCGAAGATCACCTGCTCGGCTGAGATGGTCTTCGTCGACGCCGGGGTGGCCCGCTTGGCCTTGGTGAACTTCAGGGTCAGCTCGTAGCCGCCGTCGGGGCCAGGGCGCACTCGCGTCACCGTGCTGAGCGGCATCACCTTCGCGCCGCGCTGCTCGGCCAGGTAGAGGTAGTTCTTCACCAGCGTGTTCTTCGCGTTGTGCTGGCAGCCCACCATGCAGTTCCCGCAGGCGATACAGGTGTTCCGCTCGGGTCCGACGCCTCCGAAGTACGGGTCGTCCACCCGCTCCCCCCGGCGGGTGTCCGGTTGCCCGAAGAAGACCCCGACCGGGGTCGCGTGGAAGGTGTCGCCGACTCCGAGATCGTGCGCGATCTTCTCCATCACGTCGTCGGAGGGAGTCCGCAGCGGGTTCTCCACCACGCCGAGCATGCGCTTGGCCTGGTCGTAGTAGGGGGCGAGCTCGGCACGCCAGTCGGTGATGTCACGCCACTGGGCGTCGCGGTAGAACGCCTCGAGGGGCTCATAGAGCGTGTTCGCATAGACCAGCGAACCACCGCCGACCCCGGCGCCGGCCAGGATCAGGGAGTCCCGGACCGCATCGATGCGCTGGATGCCGTAGCACCCGATCTCTGGGCGGAACAGGAACTTCCTCAGGTCGAAGGAGGTCTTCGCGAAGTCCTCGTCGGCGAACCGCGCGCCGGCCTCGATCACCGCGACCCGGTAGCCCTTCTCGACCAGGCGCAGGGCACTGACCGATCCGCCGAACCCGGATCCGATGATGGCCACGTCGTAGTCGTAGCCGCTGTCGGCGGACTCCTCGGACCTCGACGAGTGCGCACCCTGCTCAGGAGTGCTCATGCGCGTCCCCACTTCCTCATCAGGCGGAGTCCGGCGGTCATCGCCTTCGCATAGGTCTCATCCGTCATCCCGAGCATCGGGCCGAACCGGACCAGCCGCTGGACCGCGACCGTCTGGGACTCGGTGTAGCGAAGCACTCCCTCGCCGGCCTGGCGGCGGCCCATGCCGGACTGTCGCATGCCCCCCATGGGGGTGTCGATGCTGGCGAAGGTGGCCCCGAAGGCCTCGTTGATGTTCACCGTGCCGCACCGGACCTGTCGGGCGATCGCCCGGGCGCGGTCGGTGTCACGACTGTAGATGGAGGCGTTCAGGCCGTACTCACCCGTGTTGGCGCGAGAGATCGCATCAGCCTCGTCATGGAACCGGTACAGCGCGATCACCGGCCCGAAGGTCTCGTCACCGAAACAGGACATCTCCGGTGTGACCCCTTCCAGCACGGTGGGCTCGAAGAAGTAGGGGCCGAGGTCGGGACGGGCCCTGCCTCCGACGAGAAGGGTCGCCCCCTTGGCCAGTGCGTCCCGCACGTGGGCCTCGACGGTGTCCAGCTGGTCCTGGCTGATCAACGAACCCATGTCCGAGCCCCACTCGACGCCCGGTCTCAGCCTCATCGCCCGGATGCGCGCGAGGAACCTGTCTCGGAACCGCTCGTAGACCTGGTCGGCCACGAACATCCGCTCCGTCGAGACACACAGCTGACCGGCGTTGGAGAAGCACGCCCGGACCGCACCCTCGGCCGCACGGTCGAGATCGGCGTCGCGCAGGATCAGCATCGGGTTCTTGCCTCCGAGCTCCAGCGAGCACCCGATCAGTCGCTCGGCGCACTGCTGGGCGATCGAGGTGCCGGTGGCGGTCGACCCGGTGAAGCAGATGTAGTCCGCCCGCTCGATCATCGGCGTGCCGATCTCGCGTCCCGGACCGGCCACCACGTTCCACAGGCCTCGCGGGAAGCCCGCCTCCTCGAGCAGCTGCGCGCCGAGCAGGGCGGTCAGCATGGTCTGGGCATCCGGCTTGGCGACCACTGCGTTGCCGGCCAGGAGCGCCGGCAGACCGTCACACAGCGCCATCGTGAACGGGTAGTTCCACGGCGAGATGATCCCCACCACACCCTTGGGCACGTGGTTGACCTCGGCCCGGGTGAGGCCAGGGACGACACCTCGCCGCCGCTCGGTGTCGAGGTGGGTGTGCGCGGTCCGCGCGTAGTAGCGCGCGGTCAGCGCGATGTGCATCGGCTCGTCGAAGGCGTGCTTGCGGGCCTTGCCCGACTCCCAGCAGATCAGGTCGAGGATCTCGTCCTGCCGGTCGAGCACCACGTCGTGCAGCCTCAGCAGCAGCGCGGCGCGGTGGTCCAGCGACGTTCGCGCCCACGCCTGCTGTGCCTGCCGCGCACGCTCGAAGGCGGTGTGCACGTCAGCCTGGCTCGACTGGGGGATCATCGCGAGCGGTTGGCCGCTCAGGGGCGTGTAGGTCGCCGCGGCCTGACCGGTGGTGGACACCACCCTGCTGGTCAGCGCTCTCACATAGCCCGGGTCCAGCGCGTACGACGCGGTCGGCTCGTGCTCCGGATCGGCTGGTCCGACGTGGTCACGTGAGCGGAATGGGTCGGGCTGCACCGTCATGGTCGCAGCCTATACTCGCGAGTAACTTGACACAAAGCGTCGCCTTGTACAGCAACGACACAGGGCCCGGTCGGCGGAAGCCGACCGGGCCCTGCTTGTCGTGAACGGGTCAGCGCGCCGTGGCGAAGCTGCGCAGCATCGACTTGTAGCCGTTCAGGCTGGCAGTCGTCGTGTTCACCCGAACATCACCTGCGCGGAAGGCGTCGTGGTTGTTGAAGTAGACCAACGCCTTGAGTGCGGGGTAGTTCTTGATGGTCGAACCTGTCGAGGAGAAGAACTTGCCCTTGTAGGCGCCGTCGCCGGGCTTCTCACCCACGCCCCACTCAGCCAGCATGATGGGCTTGCCGGGGTAGTTCTTGGTGGCCCAGTCGTAGGCGCCGCGCCACGTCGTGGTGCGGCCGTAGTAGCGGCCCATCATCTCCGGGAAGTACCCCTCCTGGAGACCGAGGTCCTTGGCGACGTAGGAGTCGAAGCCGAACCAGCCGACGTAGTTGTCGCCGGGGTACAGGTCCTTGAACCAGGGCTTGTCCGCCCACTTCTGCGAGCCCATCAGGTTCAGGACGGGCACGAAGTTGGCACCGCCGTTGGCGCGCAGCACGTTGATGACCCGGCGCTGCATCGCGGCGTAGTCCTTGGCCGTGTATCCGGAACCGGCCGTCTGGTTGACCTCGTTCTCGGGCTCGTGGTGGATCGCGAGATAGAACTTGGTGGGGAAGTGGTCGCGCATGTAGCGCGCCTGCCGGATGATGCGGGCGTCGGCATCCCCCCGGGCGACCTTGGCCCAGGTGTAACCCTTGGCCACCTTCCAGTTGGCCAGCAGCAGCCGCTGGGCGCCGTCCTGCTTCAGCGAGCCGATCTCCTTCGAGTTCGGGAACAGTCGGTCGCCGGTGTAGAAGTGGTGCACGATCTGGGTCTTGTGGCCGGTCAGGTTCTCGAAGTTGCGCAGCGCGACCTGGCGGCTCTCGCCGTTGCGGGGCCGGACGTAGACCCCGGAGAGGGTCTTGCCACACGTGGGTCGCAGCAGGGAGTCGACCGCGCAGCCCGTGGGGGAGGCTACCGGCTTGACGTCCTCGGCCGGGACGGAGGCCGCGTTGGTCTGGACTACCAGTGCCGTGGCAACGGCGGCACCCAGGAACCAGTGCGTCAAGCGCATGGTCGGCCAGCCGCCGCGTCTCTGGAATCTGGACTGTTTGGGATGGAGCATGGGGGGTCCTCTCGTGAATGCCGGCTCGCACATTCCGAGACTGACGACCGGCCCTATGTCGCACAAAGGCGCGACTGTAGTTCCAGACGGACTACCCCGCAAAATCCAGATGGGCTATGTCTAGTGAACCTTCAACCACGGGTGCGCTTCCGAGGCCCCCGTCGGGTGTGTCCTACTTTGCAGTAGGTCGGGTCTCGACCGACCCCACCCACCCTGCCGATTAATCCCGATTTGTCCAATCGATGAGCGGGAAAGGTCGCCGACGGCGTCATTGATCCACCCGGGCAGACCACCGACCTCCGCGACCCGCGCGGGCACCGTCGCGATGGTGCCATCACGGGGATGGACTGGTCTATTTCTGACCCCACCCCCCGCCGACCCGTCGCATCTGAAAGCCCGAGGGCTTTCAGATGCGACGGGTCGCGGGATCGGAACTCGCGCTACGAGCTCAGGGCGCCGCCTTGAGCGTGAGGGTCCAGGCGATGCCCTTGCCCGAGACCGCATTTGTCCTGGCCGTCTGGCTGCCGCTGGACCCAGCCGAGACCGGGGCGCCGGAGTCGACCAGAAGTGCCGAGGCCCGGCCACCACCCTTGGCTCCGAACACCGTGCCGCGGACCGTGACTCCCGACGGCGGCGTCCACGAGGTGGTGCCCGAGGACTTGTCCGTCCACACCTGGACCACCCGGCCACCCGCAGGCGCGGTCGCCGAGGGACTCACATGCGTGGCCGTGTCGCTGTCGCCGGCGCTCTTCACCTCGGCGATCCCACCCGTGGAGGCCACTCCGCGGTAGGCCGCCACCGAGAGCGAGGACTTCATCAGCGGCGTCGGAGTCGACACCGTCGAACCCGCATCACCAGCGACCGCGCGCTTGCCCCAGACCACACCCTCCAATGTTCCGTTGGCGACGGTGTTGAGGCGGGTCCAGCCCGCCGGTGCCGCAGGGGCACCCCCCCTGACGCCATAGGTGCCGAAGAGCAGCAGCTGGTCACCGACCTGCACCCCCGCCGGGATCCGCACCCGCGGAGCCGTGGTGTTCCCACTGGTCTGGTCCCGACCCACGAAGCTCACCGACGACGACGACGATGACGACGACGGCGGCGGCGGCTCCGAAGCGGTGGCCTGCGCCGTGCTCGACCCGGTGGCGAAGCTGCGCAGCATCGACTTGTAGCCGTTCAGGCCGGCGGTCGTGGTGTTCACCCGAACATCACCTGCGCGGAAGGCGTCGTGGTTGTTGAAGTACACCAACGCCTTGAGTGCGGGGTAGTCCTTGATGGTCGAACCTGCCGAGGAGAAGAACTTGCCCTTGTAGGCGCTGTCGCCGGGCTTCTCCCCTACGCCCCACTCAGCCAGCATGATGGGCTTGCCCGGGTAGTTCTTGGTGGCCCAGTCGTAGGCACCACGCCATGACGAGCGGCCGTAGTGGCGGCCCATCATCTCGGGGAAGTAGCCCTCCTGGAGACCGAGGTCCTTGGCGACGTAGGAGTCGAAGCCGAACCAGCCGACGTAGTTGTCGCCGGGGTACAGGTCGCTGAACCAGGGCTTGTCCGCCCACTTCTGCGAGCCCATCAGGTTGAGCACGGGCACGAAGTTGGTGGCTCCGTTACGTCGCAGCACGTCGATCACCCGACGCTGCATCGCGGCGTAGTCCTTGGCCGTGTACCCGGAACCAGCCGTCTGGTTGACCTCGTTCTCGGGCTCGTGGTGGATCGCCAGGAAGAACTTGGTGGGGAAGTTCTCGCGCATGTGCCGTGCCTGCTTGATGATGCGGGCGTCCTTGTCACCACGGGCGACCTTGGCCCAGTTGGAGCCGATGGCCACCTTCCAGTTGGCCAGCAGCAGCCGCTGAGCGCCGTCCTGGGTCAGCGACGCCTTCTCCTGCGTGTTCGGGAAGAGCCGGTCGCCCTTGTAGAAGTGGTGCACGATCTGGGTCTTGTGGCCGGTCAGGTTCTCGAAGTTCCGCAGCGCCACGGAGCGGCTCTCGCTGTGGCGGGGGCGGACGTAGACCCCGGAGAGGGTCTTGCCACACGTGGGCCGCAGCAGGGAGTCGACCGCGCAGCCCGTGGGGGAGGCTACGGGCTTGACGTCCTCAGCCGGAACGGAGCCCGAGACGGAGGCCGGGCCGGTCTGGACTACCAGTGCCGTGGCAACGGCGGCACCCAGGAACCAGTGCGTCAAGCGCATGGTCGGCCAGCCGCTACGTCTCTGGAATCTGGACTGTTTGGGATCGAGCATGGGGGTTCCTCTCGTGAATGCCGGCTCGCACATTCCGAGACTGACGACCGGCCCTATGTCGCACAAAGGCGCGACTGTAGCCCGAACGGACTACCCCGCATAATCCAGATGGGCTATGTCTAATGAGCGTTCAACCACACTGCCGCTCGCGAGGGTCGCGTCGGGTGTGTCCTACTTTGCAGTAGGTCAGGGTTCGACGGGACCCTCACGGCCGGCCGTTTCATCCCGATGTGCCCACTCGATGAGCGGGGAAAGGTCGAAGACGGCGTCATCGATCCGGCCATGCAGGTCACCGAGCTCGGCAAACCGTCCTGGGACCGTCGCGATGGTGAAATCGCCGGGGTGGCACTGGTCTATTTCCGCCCACGCGACCGGGGTGCTGACGGTGCCCTCCGGGTTGCCCCGAACGGAGTAGGCAGCGGCGATCGTGTGGTCGCGGGCGTTCTGGTTGTAGTCGACGAACAGGTGGGCAGGGTCGCGGTCCTTGCGCCACCAGGTCGTGGTCACCTCGTTCGATCGCCGCTCCACTTCGCGGGCGAACGCCAGCGCGGCGCGGCGTACGTCCTGAAAGCCGTGAGCTGGAGTGATCCGCACGTAGATGTGCATGCCCGATCCACCGCTGGTCTTGGGGAAGCCGACGGCACCGAGCTCGTCCAGCACCTCGTGAGCGACGTGCGCGACCCGCTGGACGGTGGACCACGAGCAGTCCGGGCCGGGGTCCAGATCGATGCGCCACTCATCGGGCTTCTCGGTGTCGAGGCGACGACTGTTCCACGGGTGGAACTCCACGGTGCTCATCTGCACCGCCCACACCACCTGCGCCAGCTCGGTGACGCACAGCTCGTCGGCCGTCCGGTTCCAGCGAGGAAAGTGCACCCGGACGGTCTCCATCCACGGCGGAGCGCCCTTGGGCAGCCGCTTCTGATGCACCTTCTCCCCCGTCACCCCGGTGGGGAAGCGGTGGAGCATGCATGGGCGTTCACGCAGGGCGTTGACGATCCCGTCGCCGACCGCGAGGTAGTACTCGACCAGGTCCAGCTTCGTCTCACCACGCGCCGGGAAGTAGACGCGGTCGGGATTGGTGATGCGAACCACCTTGTCGTCGACCTCGATCTCGACCGCCGGAGTCGCCACTGGCTGGCTCAGTCGGTGCCGTGTCGGCGGACGAACTCGAGGATCTGCTCGGCCAGCTCGGGCCGACAGATGACCAGGTCCGGCAACAGGACGTCGTCCTGGTTGTAGATCAGTGGCGATCCGTCGACGCGCGAGGTGAACAGACCTGCGGATCGAGCCACGGCGACCGGGGCGGCGGAGTCCCATTCGTACTGGCCACCGGCGTGCACGTAGGCGTCACTGACGTCACGGATGACCGACATCGCCTTGGCTCCCGCGGATCCCATCGGCACGAGCTCGGCATCGATCTCCTCCGCGAGCGCCTTGACGAAGTCCGGCGGTCGCGTCCGGGAGACCACCAGTCGCGGTCGAGGTGCGGTCGACGCGGGCACCACCGGTGGCCTGCCTGTGTGGAACGTGGTGCCGATACCGGGCTGGGCAACCGCTCCCGCCACCAGCTCGCCGCGCTCCCACAGGGCGACATGCACGGCCCAGTCGTCGCGTGGCGGCTCGGAGAACTCCCGGGTGCCGTCGAGCGGGTCGACGATCCACACCCGCTCGGCACGAAGGCGGGCCTTGTCGTCCTTGCCCTCCTCGCTCAGCACGGCGTCCGCAGGACGATGCTCGGCAAGCAGCCGCATCAGCAGCTCGTGGGCGGACTGGTCCCCGGCATCCTTGAGCGCCTTGCCCGTCAGGCCCTGACTGCGCACGCGCTCGAGCAACTCGCCCGCCTCCGTGGCTGCCCAGGCGGCAAGGGCATGGTCGTCGAACGGCGGGCTACCCGCGTCGGTATCACTCACCCGGCAAGCCTAGTGGCCCCGGCGGTGCGACCTCAGGGGGCCGTCTTGAGCGTGAGGGTCCAGGCGATGCCCTTGCCCGATGCCACGTTGGTCGTGGCCGTCTGGTTGCCGAACGACCCAGCCGAGACCGGGCCCCCGGAGTCGACCAGCATCGCGGAGGCCTGGCCACCACCCTGGGCACCGAACACCGTGCCGCGAACCGTGACCCCCGACGGCGGCGTCCACGACGTGGTCCCCGAGGACTTGTCCGTCCACACCTGCACCACCCAGCCACCCTCCGGCGCGGTCGCCGCGGGACTCACATGCGTGGCCGTGCCGCTGTCACCAGAACCCTGTACATCGGCGACCCCACCAGAAGCGTCCACACCGCGGTAGGCCATCACCGAGAGCGAGGACTTCATCAGCGGCGTCGGCGTCGACACGTTCGAACCCGCATCACCAGCGACCGCCCGCTTGCCCCAGACGACACCCTCGAACGTCCCGTTGGACACCGCGTTCAGCTGGGTCCAACCGGCCGGTGCCGCAGGGGCACCCCCCGCGACGCCATAGGTGCCGAACAGCAGCAGCTGGTCATCGACCTGCACCCCCGCCGGGATCCGCACCTGCGGAGTCGTGGTGTTCCCACTGGTCTGGTCCCGGCCCACGAAGCTCACCGACGACGCCGGTGGCGGCGGCGGAGGCGGCCCCGAAGCATCGACCGTCCCCGTCGCCGAATGGGTCGCGCCCAGATTGTCGGTCACCGTCAACGTCACCGTGTACGTACCGTCCACCGCGTAGGTGTGCGTCCCCGGCGTCACCCCTGAGCCCGTCGCACCGTCACCGAACTCCCACGCGTAGCTCGCGATCGACCCATCAGGGTCACTCGACGCAGAGCCATCGAAGTCAAAGGCCCGATCGGCGTGCGTCTCAGACCAGTCAGCCACCGGAGGCGTGTTCGACGGCGGCGGCGACCCTGAGGCGTCAATCGCCATCGTCGCCGAATCGGTCGCGCCGAGGTTGTCTGTCACCGTCAACGTGACCGTGTAGGGACCGTCCACCGCGTAGGTGTGCGTCGGCGGCGTCACCCCTGAGCCCGTCGCACCGTCACCGAAGTCCCACGCATAGCTCGCGATCGACCCGTCGGAGTCGTTCGACGCAGAGCCGTCGAAGTCGTAGGCGCGCTCGGTGTGAGTCTCGGAGAAGTCAGCCACCGGAGCTGCGTTCGACGGAGGCGGCGGCGGCGGCCCGCCGGTCCCCGTCTTGAGCGTGAGGGTCCAGGCGATGCCCTTGCCCGAGGCCACGTTGGTCGTGGCCGTCTGGTTCCCGTGGGACCCAGCCGAGACCGCGGCACCGGAATCGACCAGCATCGCGGAGGCCTGGCCACCACCCGTGGCACCGAACACCGTGCCGCGAACCGTGACCCCCGACGGCGGCGTCCACGACGTGGTCCCCGAGGACTTGTCCGTCCACACCTGCACCACCCAGCCACCCTCCGGCGCGGTCGCCGCGGGACTCACATGCGTGGCCGTGCCGCTGTCACCAGAGCCCTGTACATCGGCGACCCCACCAGAAGCGTCCACACCGCGGTAGGCCATCACCGAGAGCGAGGACTTCATCAGCGGCGTCGGCGTCGACACGTTCGAACCCGCATCACCAGCGACCGCCCGCTTGCCCCAGACGACACCCTCGAACGTCCCGTTGGACACCGCGTTCAGCTGGGTCCAACCGGCCGGTGCCGCAGGGGCACCCCCCGCGACGCCATAGGTGCCGAACAGCAGCAGCTGGTCATCGACCTGCACCCCCGCCGGGATCCGCACCTGCGGAGTCGTGGTGTTCCCACTGGTCTGGTCCCGGCCCACGAAGCTCACCGACGACGCCGGTGGCGGCGGCGGAGGCGGCCCCGAAGCGTCAACCGTCATCGTCGTCGAATGGGTCGCGCCCAGATTGTCGGTCACCGTCAACGTCACCGTGTACGTACCGTCCACCGCGTAGGTGTGCGTCGGCGGCGTCACCCCTGAGCCTGTCGCACCGTCACCGAAGTCCCACGCATAGCTCGCGATCGACCCATCAGGATCAC
>CAWCGY010000026.1:0-20415 GCA_963795155.1 uncultured Actinomycetota bacterium
GTTGGAACATCCCCGGCGCCTGGTGCCGGTGATCGTCCGGTGACTCGCGTACGTCGCCTGGCCTCGACTGATCGCTCGCTCGGAGACGCTCGCTTCGCTCGCTCGGAGGCGCAGGCCTGCTCGACCACCAAGGGGTCAGAAGCCGCCGCCCGTGTCGACACCGCCGAAGTCGCCGCCCCCGCCGAAGTCGCCGCCCCCGCCGACATCGCCCCCACCGAAGCCGCCGGAGCCCCCTCCGAAGTCGGAGGTGAGGGGCGGGGCGTAGACCCACAACATGATCGCGGCACCGGCGAAATAGCCGTCGGTGTAGGGCATGTAGGCGTTGCCGGCGGCCCAGTAGGGAACGGTGCGCCCGCCGATCCTGACCTTACGGACCTCGGGCGCCTCGTTGTTCTCCAACCGGGCGGCGTCCTGGGCGCAGGCCGGGACCTGCCGGGTGCCGTGACCCGGGTAGGTCCAGAGCACGTCGGTCACGGAGGGCCCGTGCTGGGGGTTGAAGAAGCACGACACTCGGAACTCCGGCACGGGGCGGCCGGCGACCCTTGCCTGGACGCAGGCGAGCGCGTGGCGTCCGGACGACAGCGTGTCGGTGATCTTGCTGATCTCGGCGGCACTCGTGATGCGGGGAACCGTGCGCTGCGCGGACTCGTAGGCATCCAGCGCCACCTGGTAGTCGATCCGGGTGGCCTCGTCGAGCTCGTGCTCGGACACCTCGGCGTCGAGGCGCTGCAGCTGCTCACCGAGGTAGGTCACGTCCTCGTCGGCGAGGCGGCGGACGCCTTCGAGCTCCTCCGCCTGCGTACGACGAAGCTCCTGGCGCTCGCGCCACTTCTTGACTCCCCAACCGCCGCCACCGACGGCGAGAGCGAGCAACAACCACTCCATGGCGCCCTCCGGAGGTGGGTCGCCAACCAGCGTGACCCCGCTCGCGCGAAGGTGTCAAGCAACCGTGCGAAGGGGTGCTCACGACCCTGAGCAGGCCACGCCTCGAGCTCGACGCCTCACAGGTCGCGGTGGACCTCGTCCGGCTCCTCGCGGCCGGTGCGGGCGATGTTGCGGATGGCCAGCGCGAGACCACCCCACAGCACCAGCATGGCGACCAGCATCATCACGATGGCGGGAGCGGTCATCGGGGAGCCTCCTCGGGCGGAGCGGTCAGGACGACGGTGCGCCGCCACGGAAGTCGGGCGAGGACCACGGCCAGCACTATCACCAGCGCTGCCGTGCCCCACCCGATCGAGTTGATCAGCCAGTCCGGGTAGCCGCCGTAGGGCTCGTCGAGCACGGCGCGGAGCTCGTCGATCAGCACGTAGATCAGGGCAGCCGGGGTGACCACACCCACCAGACCGAGCCACCAGCTGCCCAGCTGTACCGACCCCGTGCTGTTGAGGTGGTCCCGCAGGTGGTCGAGGTCGCGGTAGACCCACGTGACGGTCAGCATGCTGACCACGGCGACCAGCAGGATCCCGAAGCGGTTGATGAAGTGATCGGCGGTGTCCAGGATCGGTACGCCGGTGGTGGTGGCGAACAGCAGGACGCTGGCCGCTGCTGCCGGCACTCCGACGACCAGCGATGCGGTGACCCGGCCGAGGTCGAGCTTGTCGCGGACCGCGGAGATCACGACCTCGATCACGCTGACCAGGGACGTCAACCCGGCCACCACGAGCGAGGCGAAGAACAGCACGCCGATCAGGGCTCCGGCGGGGGCCTCGGAGATGATGGCCGGGAACGCCACGAAGGCCAGGCCGAGTCCCGAGGTCGCCACCTCGTCGACCGCGACCCCGTTGGCCTGGGCCATGAACCCGAGGGCGGCGAAGACGCCGATGCCGGCGAGCAGCTCGAAGGAGGAGTTGGCCAGGCCGACGACCAGCCCGGACCCGGTCATGTCGGTCTTGCGGCCGACATAGGAGGCGTAGGTGATCATGATCCCGAAACCGACCGACAGCGAGAAGAAGATCTGGCCGAACGCCGCTGCCCAGACCCCGGCGTCGGCGAGCGCTCCCCAGTCCGGGGCGAAGAGGGCGTCCAGCCCGGCACCGGCTCCCGGCAGGAAGAGCGACCTGGCTACGAGCGCGACGAAGGCGACGACCAGCAGGGGGATGAACACCACTGCGAGCGCGCCGATGCCCTTCTGGACACCCGCGACCATCACCGCGATGACGGCCACCCACACCAGCAGCAGGGGCCACAGCACCCCGCCGACGAAGTCGAGCCCGATCCCGGGTGCTGCCACCTGCAGGAAGTCGCCGAAGAAGAACTCGTCCGGCTTCGCGCCCCAGGACTTGTCGATCGAGAAGAACGTGTAGCGAATCGCCCACGCGATGATCACCGCGTAGTAGATCGCGATGACGGCACAGATCCCGACCTGCCACCAGCCCAGGGTCTCGGCCGTGGCCCCGCCGCCGAGGCGCCGGAAGGAGAGGGGGGCGGAGCCGCGGTAGCGGTGGCCGATCCCGTAGTCGAGCAGCAGGAACGGGAGGCCGGCAACCAGCAGTGCCACCAGGTAGGGGATCAGGAACGCCCCGCCGCCGTTCTCGTAGGCGACATAGGGGAATCGCCAGATGTTTCCCAGACCGACGGCGGACCCGATCGCGGCCAGGATGAACACCCTGCGACTGGTGAACGTGCCCCGGGCATCGTTCTTCGCGGACGGGCCGGCCCCTTGGGCGTGTGCGGACATCGGGCTCCTTTGCTCGCTGGGCCAAAGCCTAGACCTCGGTGGGGACGATCTGCGGGACGCGGCCCATGGGAGCGCCCGGCCAGGATCCCGGCCGACATCGGCGCCATAGGATCGTCGAGTGCCTGCTGACCTGGTCTCCGAGCGGCCGGCCTGACCCGATGCGCGCTGTCGTGTACGACGCCTACGGCGCCGGGCCGGAGGTCCGGGAGATCGACCCTCCGGAGTGTCCGGCCGACGGGATCGTCGTCCGGGTGGGAGCGACCGGGGTGTGCCGGTCGGACTGGCACGCGTGGCGCGGTCACGACCCGGTTCCGCTGCCGATGGTGCCGGGTCACGAGTTCGCCGGGACGGTGCACGAGGTGGGTGCGCAGGTGCGTCGCTGGTCGATCGGCGAGCGGGTGACGGTGCCGTTCGTGCTGGGCTGCGGGCGGTGCGACTACTGCGTGGCCGGGGACCTGCACGTGTGCCCCGAGCAGGTGCAACCCGGGTTCACCTACCTCGGCTCGTGGGCCGAGCTGGTCGCCGTACCTTGCGCTGACGCCAATGTGGTGCGCCTTCCCGAATCCGTGGACATGGTGGCCGGCGCCGCCCTCGGCTGCCGCTTCGCCACCTCCTTTCGCGCGCTGCGCACGCACGGCGGCGTCGGGGCCGGGGACGTGGTCGCGGTGCACGGCTGCGGCGGCGCGGGGCTGTCCGCCGTGCTCGTCGCCAAGGCGCTGGGTGCGCAGGTGATCGCGGTCGATGTCTCGCCGCAGGCGCGGGAGCGTGCCGGCGAGCTGGGCGCGGACGTGCTGGTCGACCCCCGCGAGCATCCCGACGTGTCCGGTCACATCCAGCAGCTGACGCGAGGGTGGGGTGCAGGTCTCCGTCGACGCCGTCGGCGTGCCGGCCGTGGCCGCCACCTCGGTGGCGTGCCTGCGCAGGCGGGGTCGGCACGTGCAGGTGGGGCTGCTCCTCGGGCCCGATGCGACGGCCGGGATCCCGATGGACCTGGTGGTCGCCCGTGAGCTGACGGTCCACGGCTCCCACGGCATGCCCGCCGGGGACTACCCGGAGATGCTCGCCCTGATCGCCGCCGGGGCGCTCGACCCGCGTCGGCTGGTGGGCTCGGTGATCGACCTCGCGGCCGCTCCCGCGGCGCTGTCGGCGATGGACGAGCCGTCGTCCTCGGCCGGCATCACGGTCGTCTCGCTGCAGCCCGTCTCGAGCTCGTGACCTGACCCTGCCCAGGGCCAGTGGCAAGGCCGGTTGCTAGGGCCGGTGGCTGGGCAGCGGGTCGACCGGCCTGAGCCCGAGGACGTAGGCCGACACGTCCTCGCCGTTGAGCTCGTCGCCGCCCTCGGAGCCGAACTCGACCAGACCCTCCGGACGTCGGGTGCTGGTCAGTCCGGTGATGAGGCGGCTGGGGGGCTCGGGATGGTCGTCGAACTCGTCCGCACCGGCGGGAAGGCGCAGCGGGCGTACGACGATCGCATCGATGGTCTCGACGGTGTAGCGCGCCGACACGTCGGGGCCGGTCCAGAGCTCGTCGGACTCGTACTCGGCCATCACCCCCACCTGGCACTCGAGCTGGATCCGCTGCCCGACCACGGGCACCGGCAACCGGACGGGCACGAACGTCGGAAGACCGCGATAGCCACGCATCCTCTCGGCCAGCGACGGTCGGCGCGCTCCTTGCGCGAAGCGTGGCTCGGCGGCGATCAGGGCACCCTGGTGCTCGACCACCATGCGCAGGTGGTGCTTGCGCATCTCGACCCAGGTGACGGTGGCGAACAGGCGGCGCCTGCGGGCCGCGGTCCGCCAGGTGAGGGAGTGGCCGCGCGGCACCTCGCCCAGACCGTCGACCGCGGTGACGCGCGCGCTCAACGAGAGCTCGACGACCGTGTCGACGTAGAGGCCGGGGCGGTCACCGGCCTCCACGATCCAGGCGTCCAGCACGGCCTCGACGACCTCCAGCTCGCTCACCTCAGCTGGTAGGTGGCGATGGACGCGGCCACGTAGTGGCACACGAACGCCGCGATCGTGAACGAGTGGAACACCTCGTGGAACCCGAACCACTCGGGGTTGGGGTTGGGTCGCTTGAGCCCGTAGACCAGCCCGCCCAGGGTGTAGAGGCCGCCACCGACCGCGATCAGGGTGATCACCGCCGGGCCGGCGCCGGAGAAGTCCTTGGCGTAGAAGATCGCCACCCAGCCCAGCGCGAAGTAGATCGGGGTGTAGACCCAGCGCGGCGCGTCGATCCAGAAGATCCGGAAGGCGACCCCGAGGGCGGCCCCGCTCCACACGATGACGAGCAGCCCCACCCGGGCACCGCCCTCCAGGAGGATCAGCGTGAACGGTGTGTAGGAGCCGGCGATGAGCAGGTAGATGTTGGAGTGGTCGAACCTTCGCAGGAAGGCCCACGACCTCTCCGACCAGGTGCCGCGGTGGTAGATCGCGGACACGGTGAACAGCAGCAGCGCGGTGAACGCGAACACGGCCGACCCGACCCGGGTGGTCAGCGTCGGTGACAGGGCGATCAGCACGATGCCTGCCGCCAGCGCCAACGGGGCGGTGCTGGCATGCAGCCACCCGCGCAGCTTCGGTTTGACCTCGTCCTTGACATAACGGACTTTCTCGCGGACGTGGTCGACGGCTTCGTGCGCGTTCTCCGAGACGATCTCAGTCACCTTGTGAGGATCGGGGAGGTGGGCGGGCATGGGGTCCAAACTACCGAGTGCGTCGCAACGGCGTGGCCACATCCCGGTTCCGGGGAGTTCGGGATCACAGCCCGGCGCGCGAGTACAGTCACACGCGTGGCGGACTGGAAGCGAGGACTGCGGCGGGTGCTCTATCCGGCGTACGAGGCCCGCGTCGTCCGCCGCCTCCCGACGCAGCGGCTCCCCAAGCACGTAGGGGTGATGCTCGACGGCAACCGTCGCTGGGCCCGGGCCGTCGGCATCGACACGGCCCAGGGACACCGCGCGGGGGCGGCCAACATCGAGCCGCTCCTGGGCTGGTGCGAGGAGATCGGCGTCGAGGTGGTCACCTTGTGGCTGCTCTCGACCGACAACCTGAACCGTCCGCCGGCCGAGCTCGAACCCCTTCTCGGCATCATCGGCGACGCGGTCGAGACTCTCGCCGAGCAGCGCCGCTGGCGGCTGCACCCGGTGGGGTCGCTCGACCTGCTGCCGGCGAGGATCGCCCGGCGGCTCAAGGAGGCGGCCGAGTCGACCAGGGACGTCGACGGGCTGCTGGTCAACATCGCGGTCGGGTACGGCGGCCGCCGTGAGATCGCCGACGCGGTGCGATCCCTGCTGACCGAGCATGCGGGCAAGGGCACCACGCTGGAGGAGCTGGCCGAGTTCATCGATGTCGAGCACATCGCCGAACATCTCTACACCAAGGGGCAGCCCGACCCCGACCTGGTCATCCGGACGAGCGGCGAGCAGCGTCTGGGCGGCTTCCTGCTCTGGCAGAGCGCGCAGAGCGAGTTCTACTTCTGTGAGGCCTACTGGCCCGACTTCCGCCGCGTGGACTTCCTCCGGGCGGTCCGGGCCTACGCCGAGCGCGAGCGCCGGTTCGGCTCCTGAGCCGTCGACGGCCGAACCGGGTCGTCACCTCGGACCGCCGGCGGACGTTCACCCCGCGTTCTGGCGTGTCGACCGGTATCGACCCATTGGCGGACGTAGTTTGCGGGTACGGCCTGTGGGGAAACAGGCCGTACCAGGAGGGCGAAGTTCGTGAGAGATCACGGCCACAGCACCAGCAGAGGTCAGCACCTGGGCCCCTGTCGCCAGTCCCGGTCCGTGCACGTCTGCTAGCGGACCGGGGCGCAGCGGTGCGCGCGCCGGTCACAAGGGGAACCAGTGGCAACAGCGAAGCGCCCCGATGCCCGGACCGGGCTGGATGACCGCAGCGGGTCGGAACCGAAATCCTCGCCCCACTCGACGACGACGGGACCGCGCACCTACGTGGTCGACACCTCCGTCCTCCTGGCCGACCCGGGAGCGCTGAAGCGGTTCGAGGAGCACGAGGTCGTGCTGCCGGTGGTGGTGATCACCGAGCTGGAGGGCAAGCGCCACCACCCCGAGCTCGGCTACTTCGCCCGGTCGGCGCTGCGGATGCTCGACGAGCTGCGCGTGCAGAACGGTCGCCTCGACGAGCCGGTCCCCGTGGGTGACCTCGGCGGCACCATCAGGGTCGAGCTGAACCACACCGACCCTGCCTCGCTGCCCTCCGGCTTCCGCCTCGGCGACAACGACACCCGGATCCTCGCGGTGGCCTGCAACCTGGCCAACGAGGGCCACCGGGTCACGCTCATCTCCAAGGACCTTCCCGCTGCGGATCAAGGCCTCGGCCGTCGGGCTGGACGCAGCGGAGTACCGCGGCGAGCAGATCCATGAGTCCGACGCCGGCTGGACCGGGATGGCCGAGATCGACGTGGCCGGCGCCGACCTCGACGAGCTCTACGACGACCAGGTGATCGACCTCGACGCGGCGCGCGAGCTGCCGTGCCACACCGGCCTGGTGCTGATGTCGGACCGGGGGAGTGCCCTGGGCCGGGTGAAGGCCGACAAGCGGGTCCACCTCGTGCGTGGTGACCGGGAGGCATTCGGCATCCACGGGCGCTCGGCCGAGCAGCGGGTGGCGCTCGACCTCCTGCTGGACCCGGAGATCGGCATCGTCTCGCTGGGCGGGCGCGCGGGCACCGGCAAGTCGGCGCTCGCCCTGTGCGCCGGGCTGGAGACCGTGCTGGAGCGGCGTACGCACAAGAAGGTGGTGGTCTTCCGGCCGCTGTTCGCCGTCGGTGGGCAGGAGCTCGGCTACCTGCCGGGCAGTGAGACCGAGAAGATGTCGCCCTGGGGCCAGGCGGTCTTCGACACCCTGGGCGCGATCACCACCAGCGACGTCGTGGAGGAGGTGCTCGACCGGGGCATGCTCGAGGTGCTCCCGCTGACCCACATCCGGGGGCGCTCCTTGCACGACGCCTTCGTGATCGTCGACGAGGCGCAGTCGCTGGAGCGCAACGTGCTGCTCACCGTGCTCTCCCGGATCGGCGCCAACTCCAAGGTGGTGCTGACCCACGATGTCGCCCAGCGCGACAACCTGCGGGTGGGCCGCCATGACGGCGTGGTGGCGGTGGTGGACCGGCTCAAGGGTCACCCGCTGTTCGCGCACGTGACGCTGACCCGCTCCGAGCGGTCGCCGATCGCGGCGCTGGTGACCGAGATGCTGGAGCACATGACGATGTAGGGCGGCGTACTCACGGTAGGTCTGTGTTGCGTCTCACGCACCCGCAGGCGTGACCTCGACAGGCGTGAACGAGGTCACGCGGGTTACCGGGGCGTTCGACTTGCAACCGCTCCGGCGATGGGGGAGGGTGATCGTTCTTCCCCCCATACGCTCCGCGCTTCCCCCCAGCACGTCGAGCGTGCATGACGTCCATGTCGTCAACGCTAGGGTCCACCTTGTCCGAGAAGCATGCCGCCAGGCACCGCAGCGCGCCCACAGCACCACGGCTCACCCGCATCGCCCGAAGCCTCCGCGGCCTCGCGCTGCTCACCGGGGTGGCCGTCGCGGCCACCGGCCTCGTCGTCTCCGCGGGGGTGCTGTCCACCTCGACGCCCCTGGACACTGCCGCCGCCGCGCTGACCTCCAGCCCGGCCGGGGAGCTCACCGAGTCCGACCTCGCCGAGCGCGAGGAGCGGGCCTCCCGCTCCGCCGCGGACCGTCGGCCCGAGGCTGACCGGAGCAAGGCTCGCGCGCTGTCCAACGCCTCGGGTGTCGCCGTGACCAGGTCCGAGGACCTGAGCACGGCCGACCCCAAGACTCTTGCCCGCGCGCTGATGCCCGAGTTCGGCATGGCCACCTCCGAGTTCGGCTGCCTGGACAGCCTGTGGACCAAGGAGTCCGGTTGGGGCGTGACCGCCGACAACCCCACCTCCTCGGCGTACGGCATCCCGCAGGCGCTGCCCGGCTCGAAGATGGCGTCGGCCGGTCCCAACTGGCAGAACAACGCCGAGACCCAGATCCGCTGGGGTCTGGGCTACATCAACGACAGGTACGGCTCACCCTGCAGCGCGTGGTCCCACTCCCAGAGCAACAACTGGTACTGAGCAGCGCGCACCCCGGGTGGCTTCGCGCCCCCCGACCAGGCTGAGGCGATGCAGCGCCCCCGCCGTCATCGATCCGCGCGCGTCATCGTGCGTACGTCGAGCGCCTCGTCCATCTGCTCCTCGGTCAGGTCGCCGCGCTCGACGTACCCCATCTCGAGCACCTGCTCCCGGATCGTCCGGCCCTCCTTGAGCGCCGCCTTGGCGACCTTGGACGCCTCCTCGTAGCCGATGTACTTGTTCAGCGGCGTCACCACCGACGGCGAGGACTCCGCGTAGGTCAGGCACCGCTCCTCGTCGGCCTCGATCCCGTCGATGCAGCGGTGGGCCAGCAGCGGCGCCACGTGCGCGAGCAGGCGGATCGACTCCAGCAGGTTGCGCGCCATCACCGGCATCATCACGTTGAGCTCGAAGCTGCCGCTGGCACCGCCGATCGTGACGGTGGTGTCGTTGCCGATCACCTGGGCGCAGACCATCAGGGTCGCCTCGGGCAGGACCGGGTTCACCTTGCCGGGCATGATGCTGGACCCGGGCTGGAGGTCGGGCAGGTGGATCTCGGCGAGTCCCGTGGTGGGCCCCGAGGACATCCAGCGCAGGTCGTTGCAGATCTTGGTCAGCCCGACCGCGATCGTGCGCAGCTGGCCGGACAGCTCGACCAGCGCGTCCTGGCTGCCCTGCGCCTCGAAGTGGTTGCGGGCCTCGGTGAACGGCAGACCTGTCTCCTCGGCGATGTCGGCGATCACCTTCGCGGCGAAACCCTCAGGTGTGTTGATGCCGGTGCCGACAGCCGTGCCACCCAGGGGCAGCTCCGCGACCCGGGGGAGGGCCGACTCCAGGCGCTCCACGCCCATCCGGATGATCGCGGCGTAGCCGCCGAACTCCTGACCGAGCATCACCGGGGTGGCGTCCATCAGGTGCGTGCGGCCGGACTTCACCACGTCCTTGAACTCCACGGCCTTGGCCTCGAGCGACGTCGCGAGCTCCTCCAGCGCCGGGATCAGCCCGGCCCTGGTCGCCTCGACGGCAGCGATGTGGATCGAGGTCGGGAAGGTGTCGTTGCTCGACTGGCTGGCGTTCACGTGGTCGTTGGGATGGCAGTCGGTGCCGGCCCGGGACGCGAGCGAGGCCAGCACCTCGTTCATGTTCATGTTGGAGCTGGTGCCGGAACCGGTCTGGAAGACGTCGATCGGGAAGTCCTCGTGGTGGGCCCCGCCGATGATCTCGTCGGCCCCGGCGGCGATCGCCTTGGCCTGGTCGTCGGCGATGATGCCGAGCTGGGCGTTGATCCTGGCCGCTGCCTTCTTCACCCGGGCGATCGCGATGATGTGGGCAGGCTCGAGCGTGGTTCCGCTGATCGGGAAGTTCTCCACCGCGCGCTGGGTCTGCGCCCGCCACAACGCGTCATGGGGGACCTCGATGTCGCCCATGCTGTCGTGCTCGGTACGGGTCTGCTGGTTCTCGGAGCTCATGGGGTCGACGCTACCGGTCCCTCGCAGGACATCCGGTCTCAGGTGACCCGGGACAGGTAGAGCAGGTACTCCTCCGGTCGCTCCTGCAGCAGTACGTCGTAACGGTGCTCGGTGCAGTTGCCGAACACCTCCGCCATCACGCCTTCCAGCTCGGGCGCGGGGTTCGCCGACCAGACCACCAGCGCCCCACCCCTGTTGATGATGCGCTGGGTGTCGGCGATGAAGGCGCGCTCGTAGATCGTCGAGTTGGCGTCGTGCACGAGGTACCCCGGCCCGTTGTCCACGTCGAGCAGGACCAGGTCGTAGGTCGAGGTGGCCTCTCGGACTGCCATCACGATGTCGGCATCGACGATGTGCACGCGCTTGTCGGCAAGCACGGAGGGACCGTGCGGGATGGTGCCGCTGCGCATCCAGTCGACCAGCGCGGGCTCGACCTCGACCACCATCACCCGCTCCACCCGCCGGTCGTCGAGCACCCGCTGCGTGGTGAAGCCCAGCCCGAGCCCGGCCACGACGACGTCCCGCGGGTCCTCGACGAGCGCGAGTGCTGCCGCCGCCAGCTCGATCTCCGAGCTGGTCTCGCGGGTGTCCATCACGAACACGCCGTTGACCCGGAGCTCGAGGGCGTCGGCCGCGCGCTCCTCGACGCGCCGCCGGAGCACCAGCTCCCCGCGTTCGGACTCGGCGCGCGCCACCTCGACGTACTCAGTCACAGCTGCCTCCCCGATGCCTCGCAGCGTCATCCCCGTCATGGCCTCGAGGCCACCTTGCCCTGACGTTAGGGCAAGGGGCTGCGCAGATCACGTTGCGGTGCTCGGGACACCCCGCCGCGCCGTCCACCGACTGTCCCGCCCGTCTAACCTGTCCTCATGGCGGGTGAGCTCGACGGATACGACGACCGGTCCAGACTGCGGATCTCCGACGCCGACCGGCACCGGGTCGCCGAGCTGTTGCGCGAGGCGGCGGGGGAGGGTCGCATCGACATGGACGAGCTCGACGAGCGGCTGGAGGCGACGTACGTCGCCAAGACCTACGGCGACCTGGTCCCGCTGACGGCCGACCTGCCGCTGGGGGCTCGGCCCCCTCACCCCCTCACGCCCTCGCACCCGGACGGGCCGCGGGTGCCGGCGGTCCGCTACGAGAACTCGGTCGCGATCATGGGCGGGGTCAGTCGCAAGGGCGTCTGGGAGGTCGGCGCCACGCACACCTCGTTCGCGCTGATGGGCGGGATCGAGATCGACCTGCGCGAGGCGCTGCTCAGCAACCGCGAGACGGTCATCCATGCCTACGCGATCTGGGGCGAAATCGACATCTACGTCAACGCGCAGACCCGGGTCATCGTCGACGGCGTCGGCATCATGGGCGCCTTCGATCAGGCGCGGGACAAGGTCGCGCCCGACCTCGGGCCCGACTCACCGGTGGTCCGCGTGAACGGCTTCGCGCTGATGGCCGGCGTCACCGTGCAACGACGTCCGCCGGCAGGCACGCGCAGGCGCAAGATGCTGGGCCGCTGAACGGGCCACCGCACGGGTGCGGTCGAGCAGCCTCCTCAGCCACGGACGAGGTGCACCAGGGTGACCGTCTCGGGTCGACGCCGCGGGAACCAGAGGCCGGTGCGGGCCAGCGCGCTGCCGGTGACGACGGTGCCGTCGGTCGGCCCGGCCGGAGGGAGGGGTGAGGACATGCTCGCTGCCACGTGGTCGACCGGCCCCTCCCAGCGCGCGTCGTAGGACGCCGCCGGGTCGAGGCCGGGCAGCCGCATCCAGACGCCGCGGTTGTGGGCAGGCTCGTCGAGCTGGACGTGCGCGACCAGCGCCTCCGAACGGTCGGCCGCGACGACGCCGTGCATCAGCACCGTCGGGTCCGACGACTCGGGGCGGACCACCCGGCCGGAGTGCAGGAGCGGGCGGAACCGCTGGTAGCGCTGCACCCACTCGGCCAGCCGGTCGAGGTCGTCGTCGCTGGCGTCGGTGAGGTCCCACTCGATGCCGAAGGAGCCGAACAGCGCGGTCGCTGCCCGGAAGTCGAGGCCGAGGGTCCGGCCGGTGGTGTGCGAGGTCGGGGAGGAGATGTGCGCGCCGACGTACTCCGGCGCGACCAGCTGGGTGGTCCACCGCTGGATCTGCTGGCGGGCGACGGCGTCGGTCATGTCCGAGGTCCACACCCGCTGCACCCGTTCGAGCACGCCGAGGTCGACCCGGCCGCCACCCGATGCACACGACTCCCAGTCGATGGAGGGGTGCGCGGCGCGCAACGCGTCGAGCAGGGCGTAGAAGCCGACCGTCTGCCGGTGCACCACGGGGGCGCCGCCCAGCACCGCGCTGCCGGCCTCGAGCAGGTCGCGGTTGTGGTCCCACTTCACCGCGTCGACGGGGTACGCCGAGAGCACCGCGCTGATCTGCTCGAACACGTGGTCGCGCACCGCGGTCCGGGACAGGTCGAGCACCAGCTGGTGGCGATGGAGCAGGGGCACCCGGTCGCCGGCGGACAGGATCCAGTCAGGGTGCTCGCGGTAGAGGTCGGAGTCGGGGTTCACCATCTCGGGCTCGATCCACAGCCCGAACTGCATCCCGAGGCCGTGGACGTGCTCGACCAGTGGGGTCAGGCCGTCGGGCCAGACGTGCGGGTCGACCCACCAGTCGCCGAGGCCCAGGGTGTCGTCGCGCCGCCCCGCGAACCAGCCGTCGTCGAGGACGAACCGCTCGACCCCGATCCGGGCTGCACGGTCGGCGATCGCCTGGAGGCGCGGGAGGTCGTGGTCGAAGTAGACCGCCTCCCACACGTTCAGCACCACCGGCTGACCTGCCGGGTGGGCGGGCAGGCTCCGCTGGTGCGCGTGCCACACCGCCGCGAGCCCGTCGAGCCCGTCGCACGCGGCAGCGACGTGCACCCAGGGTGTGGAGTAGCTCTCACCGGTCGCGAGACGCACCTCGCCGAACAGCAGCAGCTCGCCGCCTCCGATCGTGGTCCCGGTGGCCGGGTCGCGCTCGACGCGGAGGACGGAGTTGCCGCTCCAGGCCACGTGCACGCCGAGCACCTCGCCGTACGTCGTGGAGAAGCCGGGCGTGCCCAGCACGGCCATCGTCGCGGCGCCCAGCCCCGGTCGGCCGGCGCGCGACTCGCGCAGCCACAGCCCGTCGGTGACCTCGTGTCGCTGCGGGTTGCGCTCGCGCTCGTGGCGTCCGGTGAAGTCGAGCACCTCGGTCAGGTGGTCCGGTGCCGGCAGCACCACCTCGAGTCCCTCGAGGGCGTAGTCGGTCTCTCCCTGGTTGGTCAGCGTGTGCCGCTGCCGCAGTCCCCCTCCGGGCAGGGACTCGACCTCGGTCACCAGCCCGAGCGCGGCCGCCTTGTCGACGAGCTCGATCCGCAGCCGGTCGCCGTCGCCGTCGATCGAGGCGCAGGCGAACTTGGTCGACCAGTCCCGTCCGCCGTCACGCTGACCACGCAGGTGGGGACGGGTGAACCGGCCGCGCGCGTGCTCGCCGAGCAGCGGCAGCCCGGGTCCGTTGGGCAGAAGTGGCACCGCCGAGGGGTCGGCACCGAGGAGACCGGCCGCGACCACGACGGGAAACCCGTCATGGTCGCGGACCAGTTCCATGCCCGTCGTACCGGCCGGATGGGCCTTCGGGTCGCGAGGAAACAGCATCGCCCGATCAGGTCATCCCTTGACCGCGCCCGCGGTCAGACCCCGGACGAAGTAGCGCTGCAACCCGAGGAACACCGCGATCGGCACGACCATGCTGAGGAAGCCGCCTGCCGTGACCAGGTTCCAGCCCTGCCCCAGCTGTCCACGCAAACCGGTCAGAGCGATGGTCACCGGCTCGTTCTCACCGGGGCCGACGAACACCAGTGCGACCAGCAGGTCGTTCCAGACCCAGAGGAACTGGAAGATCGCGAACGAAGCCAGCGCCGGGACGGACATCGGCAGCACGAGCCGGTAGAAGGTCTGGAAGTGGCTGGCGCCGTCGATCTTCGCCGACTCGATGATCGTCTTGGGCAGGGTCGCCATGTAGTTGCGCAGGATGTAGATCGCCAGCGACATGCCGAACCCGATGTGCGCCAACCAGGCCGCAACAAAGGTGCCGTTGAGTCCCAGGTTGCCGTAGATCTTCAGCATCGGCACCAGGGCCACGTAGTTCGGCACCACCAGCATCGCGACGATTGACAGGAAAAGGATGTCGCGGCCCCAGAACTCCATGAACGTGAAGGCGTACGCCGCGAACGCGGCGATCAAGATGGGGATGAACGTCGCCGGCAGGGCGATCGCGAAGCTGTTGATGAACGCCGGGCCCATGCCTGAGTTGCTCCAGGCATCGGTGTAGTTCGACGTGGTCAGGTCGCCGAGGCTTCCGAAGACCGTCCACCACCCCGACCGGTTGGAGTCGTCAATGCTCCGGAACGAGGTGACCAAGGTGCCGATCAGGGGAAGCAGCCAGAGCAGGCAGATCAGTCCGAGCACAAGCTTGGTGAGCCACCCGGCCTTGGCGGGGTTGGGATCGAAGCTGGACGCCTTCCGGCGCTGCCGTGCCGTCGGTGTCGCCGCGGTCACTGTGTCGGTTGCCTGGCTCATGCCGCAGCCTCCTCTTCCTTGAAGTGCCGCACTTGGTAGATCATCACCGGGATCACGGCGACGATCAGCATGACCACGATGGCCGCTGCGGCACCGTTGTTGAAGTTCGTGTTCAGCTGGTTGTAGAACTCGTTGCCCAGCACGTTGGTGTTGAAGTTGCCGTTGGTCATCACGTAGACGATGTCGAAGATCTTCATCACTGCGATCGTCACCGTCACGAACACGGTGATGATGGTGCCCTTGATCTGCGGCACCACGACCTGGAAGAAGGTCTGGCGTTCACTGGCTCCGTCGATGCGCGCAGCCTCGAGCGTGTCGCCCGGGACGCCCTTGATCGCGGCCGAGAGCAGCACCATCGAGAATCCGACCTGGGCCCACAGCAGCACCACCATCAGCATGATGCTGTTCAGGTGGAGGTTGCTCTGCTGCAGCCAGGCGATCGGGCTGGCCCCGAGCCCGGTCCAGACGGCGTTAAGGAGGCCGATCTGGCTCTGTCCTTCTGGTGCGGCGTAGTAGATGAAGCGCCAGATGGTTGCGGCCCCGACCATGCTGATGGCCATCGGCATGAAGACGATCGTCTTGGCGAGCCGCTCACCGGTCGGCCTGAGCCGATCGGCGAGGACAGCCACGATCAGTCCGATGACCACCGTCACCGCCGGGACGATGATGATCCACAGCAACGTGTTGAAGAGCGTGTCCCGAAAGGCACCCGAGGACAGCAGGGAGCTGAAGTTGTCCAGGCCCACGAACGCCGTCGACGTCGAGTCCTGGAAGCTGTTGACCACGGTCTGCACGGCCGGATAGATCAGGTAGACCGCGACCGCGAGGTAGGCCGGCAGGATGTAGAAGAACGGTTTGAGTCGTTCCTCCCACCTGCTCGGCAACAGTTCTGCAACCTTGTTGAGCAGCCAGTAGAGCGCGAGAGCTGCGCCGATACCCGCGACCACGGTGATCAGAGCACTGAGGAGCTTCATGCGATGTCACACCTTCCTTGCCGGTGCCTGAACGCCGGACCTGCTGTGAAAGCTGGGAACGAGAGCCCGGGGGTGTGAGCTGCGCTGCCCCACACCCCCGGCGCCTGTCATCTCAATCGACGTTCAGCTGGCCGGCCAGCTTCCGTCGATGTTCTTCAGTGCAGTGTCCAGATCCTCCTGGCCACTGATCCACGCGGTCATGTCCTTCCAGAACGTTCCGGCTCCGACCTCGCCGGGCATCTGGTCCGAACCGTCGAACCGGAACGCGGTGGCCTCGTAGGCGACCTTGGCCACCTGGCGGGTCAGCTCGTTGGAGTAGTTCGCCAGGTCGAAGTCCTTGTGCGGCGAGACGAACGAGCTGTCCGCGGCTGCATCCTTGCCGATGTCGGTCTCGGCCAGGTACTTCATCGCCTTCTTGGTTGACGCGGAATCGTCAAGCATCACGGCCATGTCGCCTGCGCCCAGCACCGGGTCCTCGCCACCTGCCTCGGCCGGCGGGAAACCGAAGACACCGACGTTCCCGTCGATGTCGGCCTGGATCTTGTCCGGGAAGAAGCCGGTGATGAAGCTGCCCTGCTTGTACAGCCAGCATCCGGGCTTGGGGTCGAACATCGGGTTCCCGGCTGTGCCGAAGTTGGTGCTCGCAATGGCCTTGCGGCCACCCAGAACATTGCCCTCGGTGAACATCAGCTTCTCGAACTCGGCCGCGGCCTCACGGACGAGGTCGGAGTCGAACTTGGTCTCGTTCTTGACCCACTTGTCGTACTCGTCCGGTCCCCCGTACCGCAGCACCAGGTCCTCGAACCAGTCCGTGGCGGCCCATCCGGTCGCGGTGTCGGACTCGATGCCCATGCACCACGGGGTGTTGCCGTCGGACTTGATCTTCTCGGTGAGTGTGTTCAGCTCATCGATCGTCGTCGGAGCCTGGTAGCCGGCCTTGTCCCACGCCTTCTTGGGGTAGAACACCAGGCTCTTGTTGCTGGCACTCACCAGCAGCCCGTAGAGCTTGTCGTTGACCGTGCCGGCCTCGAGCGTGCCCGGGATCATGCTGGACTCGAGTGCGGACATGTCCACGACGTCGTCGAGCGGGAACGACTTGCCCCGCTTGACGATGTCAGCGACCACGCCCGGTTGGGGGATGAACGCGATGTCGGGAGTGTCGTTCGCCTGGATCTTTTGCATGATCAACTGGTTGATATTATCGACCTTTTCCCACTTGAAGGTGATGCCTCCGCCGTCCGACGCGAGCTTCGCCTTCAGCGCCTTTTCGAGGCCGGCCTGGACGGGCTCGTTGACGCTGCTCCAGATCGTCACTGTCTTGTCGTCGCCGCCGCTGTCGCCGCCGCTTCCGCAGCCGGCGAGCGCTACTGCAGCGGCGAGCGCTGTCGCGGTCGCGAGTGACTTGCGCCCTCGCCTGTGGATTCGCATCATGTTTCTCCTCAGAGGGAATTGCCCTTGGACATCTGAATGACCCGCGTCGTAGTGTGACCCACACCACATGCTGAATCGAATCAGCAGCCTAGACCGTGGTGGCTGACTGGTGTCAAGCAACAATCTCGTCACGGTCGATGTTTTCGATGGAGGTGTCGCGTATGGGCCGTTTCAAGAAGGCGACCCTTACCGACGTCGCCCGTCAGGCGGGCGTCTCCTTGACGACGGCGTCCTACATCCTCAACGGCCGGTCCACCCAGATGCGGATCTCGTCCGAGACCGCACGCCGGGTCGAAGCAGCCATCAGCGACCTCGACTACCGCCCGAACTGGAGCGCCCGGACCCTGCGGCGCTCCAGCAACCAGACGATCGGGCTGATCTCCGACTTCGTCGCGAGTGGCGCCTTCTCCAGCCAGCTGCTGACCGGTGCCAGCTCGGCGGCCCGGAGCTGTGACCACCTGCTCGTGATCGGCGAGTCGATGGGCGATCCTGACTTCGAGTCGCTCCTGATCCGCGACATGTTGGACCGCCAGGTCGACGGGATCATCTACGCCACGCTGACGGCCACGACCGTCCGGCTCCCGGCCTCGCTGCGCGACGTGCGGGCGGTGCTCCTGAACTGCCAGGACCCGGACTCGGAAGCACCGTCCGTGCTGCCCGACGACGTCACCGGCGGTCAGCTGGCGGTGGAGACGCTGGTCGCTGCAGGGGTCCGCGGCCCCTTTCACGTCGTCGGTGAGGATCCCACTCCTGAATCGACGGCCGGCACCGACCGGCGGCGCGGGATCGAGGCGGCCCTGGCTGCGGCCGGCGCCGACCTCGCCGGTGTGGTGGCGTGCGCGTGGGACGTCGCGCCGGCGTACGACGCCGTGGCCGGGTGGCTCTGTGCCGGAACGCGTCCCGGGGCGCTGATCTGCCTCAACGACCGCATCGCCATGGGTGCCTACCAGGCCCTGGCCGAGCACGGCCTCCGCGTGCCTGAGGATGTCTCGGTGATCTCGTTCGACGGTTCGGACCTGTCCGGGCTGGCTGCGCCCTCGACTCACCTCGCTCACCATCCCGTTCGCGCAGATGGGCGCCCGGGCGGTGGAGCTGCTGATGGACGGCGGCGGGCAGACCCCCAGAGTCACTCGACTGCCGCTCGTCCTGCGCGCAGGTGGATCGGTCAGCGGTCTGGCGCCGGCCAGCACCGAGCGGCAGAACACGTGACGTTCACGGTCGACGGCGAGTTCGTCTGGGACTTCTGGACGGCGTACGACGAGACGAGTCGCCGGCATCACCTGTTCTACCTGCATGCGCCTGCCTCGCTCGGCGACCCGGACCTGCGGCACCGCCACGCCCGAGTCGGGCACGCCGTCTCCGAGGACCTCGCGGTGTGGACACACCTGCCCGACCCGCTCGGGGATCCGGCCCCCGGCTCGTTCGACGAGCTCGCCTCGTGGACGGGCTGCACGGTGCGCGGCGACGGCGAGTGGTGGATGTTCACCACCGGGCTGTCCCGGGCCGACGACGGCCGGGTGCAGCGCATCGGCTCGGCCAGGTCCGCGGACCTGGACGCGTGGGTCCGGACCGGTCTGGTGCTCAGCGCCGATCCTGATCACTACCAGCGCGCGACCGAGAGCCGGGTCGAGGAGGCCTGGCGCGACCCGTGGGTGATCAGGGGGTCCGACGCTCGCTGGCACATGTACGTCACCGCCCGTGACGTGAGTGGTGGTCCCGGCTGCGGAGTGGTGGGCCACGCGGTTTCCGAGGACCTGCTCGAGTGGCGGGTGCAGCCGCCGCTGAGCTCGCCCACCGGCCTCTTCGAGTGGCTCGAGGTCATCCAGGTGGTGCAGGTGGAGGGCCGCTGGGTGCTGCTGTTCTCGTGTCTGGCCGGTGAGATGCCGCAGGCCCCCGCGGGTGCCGGCGGGGTCTGGTCGGTCCCGGTCGAGGGTCCCGGGTCTCCCGTCGACGTGGCGGCCGCGGTGCGGGTGACCGACGAGCGCCTCTACGTCGGGAAGGTCGTGCACCACGAGGGGTCGGCGTACCTCATGGCCTTCCGGAACCAGGACGCGGACGGCGTGTTCATCGGCGGGCTGATCGACCCGGTTCCGCTGAGATGGCGCCCGGACGGGCGTGGGGTGGTCGTGGATCTGCCCGTTTGAGCCCCAGCGATGCCCGCGCTGTACCCCCGGGCGTTCAGCGCCTAGTGTGAACCGCGTCACTTACAACGGATCGTCCGGCACGTTCCTGCCGGTGAGGAGATAAATCATGGCAACAGTCACGTTCGAAAAAGCCCAGCGCTGGTATCCAGGGATGGACAAGCCCGCGGTCCCAGGCATCGACCTGGAGATCAAGGACGGGGAGTTCATGGTCCTGGTGGGGCCCTCGGGGTGTGGCAAGTCCACCACCCTGCGGATGCTCGCCGGACTCGAGGAAGTCAACGACGGAAAGATCTTCATCGGGGATCGGGACATCACCAAGCTCCCGCCGAAGGATCGCGACATCGCGATGGTGTTCCAGAACTACGCGCTCTACCCGCACATGACGGTGGCCGAGAACATGGCGTTCTCGCTGAAGATGGCGAAGATGCCGGCCGACGAGCGTAAGAAGGCGGTCGACGAGGCCGCCCGGATCCTCAACCTGACCGAGTACCTCGACCGCAAGCCGAAGGCACTCTCCGGCGGCCAGCGTCAGCGGGTGGCGATGGGACGCGCGATCGTGCGCAAGCCCCAGGTGTTCTGCATGGACGAGCCGCTGTCGAACCTCGACGCGAAGATGCGGGTGCAGACCCGCACGGACATCGCCAAGTTGCAGACCGACCTCGGCGTCACCACGGTCTACGTCACCCACGACCAGGTCGAGGCGATGACGATGGGCGACCGCGTTGCGGTGATGAAGGACGGCTACCTGCAGCAGGTCGACACCCCGTTGAACCTCTACGACCGCCCGGTGAACCTGTTCGTGGCCGGCTTCATCGGCTCGCCGCAGATGAACCTGATGGCAGCGACGGCGGAGAACGGCCAGGCCAAGATCGGTGATTACCTCGTGCCCGTCGACGAGGCCGCCGCCAAGAAGATGAAGGGCGAGATCGTCGTCGGCGTACGCCCCGAGACCTGGCGTCAGGTCTCGGCCGAGGACGGCGGGCTGCCGGTCAAGATCACCGTCGTGGAGGAGCTCGGCTCGGACGCGTTCGTCTACGGCACCAGCGGCGTGA
>CAWCGY010000027.1:0-30426 GCA_963795155.1 uncultured Actinomycetota bacterium
TTAGCCTCCTCGGCCCGTGAGGGCCAGGACACGTCAAAGGTGCCGATGCCGGACGACTGAAGCTCTACTCGGCCCGATCCCTCGGTCAGCGAGCCTTCCCAAATGGTCTGTGCGGTGCGCGTGGTAGCCATGCTCGGAAGTCTGGCACGCCGCCGTACGGGCCTCCCCCATGGGCCCTCGGCGCCAGGCCCTACCTATTCTTGGGAAGTGAGCACCAGCTACTACGAGGAGATCGGCGGCTTCGAGACCTTCCGGCGCATCGTCGCGAAGTTCTACGCGGGCGTGGCCGACGACGAGGTGCTGCGGCCGTTGTATCCCGAGGAGGATCTCGGCCCCGCGGAGGAGCGGTTCCTGCTGTTCCTGGTGCAGTACTGGGGTGGGCCGACGACGTACTCCGACACGCGTGGGCATCCGCGGTTGCGGGCCCGGCACGCACCTTTCGCGGTCAACCCGGAGGCCAAGGACCACTGGCTGATGCACTTCCGTGCCGCCCTCGACTCGGTGGAGCTGACGCCCGAACAGGACGCGCAGTTCTGGGACTACGTCACCCACGCGGCGCAGTTCATGGTCAACACCTTCGAGTGAGCTCTCCGGTCAGCCGTTCGCGGACGGAGGGGTGTGGAGTGACCGGGCGGCCGGCATCGAGGTCGTAGAAGACCGTGGTGACGCGTGCGCGAGCGAGCACCTCCTCGCCGTCACAGATCTCGGACTCGAGCGTGATCGAGGTGCTGCCGACCCTGCCGAGCTGCGACCACAGGTCGTAGGGCTCCTTGCGGAACAGGATCGGCCGGCGGTAGTCCACGTCGGTCTGCGCCACCACGAAGTGCGAGGGCGGTGCGTCGATCTCTCTGGTGAGCGACGCGAACCACCGGATCCGGGCCTCCTGCAGGTACTCGAAATACTTCACGTTGTTGACGTGGCCGTAGACGTCGACGTCGGAGAACCGGACGTGGATCCGGTAGCGCCCGTGGTCGGTGCGAGCCACCGTGAAGCGGTCCGGTGTGGGTCGGCGGTCGGTCGGCTCGAGGTAACCGCTGAGTGCCTCCTTCTCCTCCGCGGTCAACCGGCGCGGGTGCTCACCCTCGAAGACGTACGGCGACAACACGGTGGTCGCCCGCAGGTAGACCACCCGGCCGTCGCTGCCGTCGTCATGGAAGACCTCGTAGGCCATCGTGAAGGTGGCTGCCCGGATCTCGGTGACCCAGCACTCGATCTTGACGGGACGGAAGCGGAAGACGAGCGGCGCGCGGTAAGACACCTCGTGACGGACCACCACCGTGCCCTCTGTCAGGGGCCCCTCGGAGTGATCGCGTTGGTGCACCCGGAGCATGTCGACCCGGGCCTCCTGCAGGTAGTCGACGTACACCACGTTGTTGACATGGCCGAGCATGTCGAGGTCGGCCCACCGCATGGGACATTCGTAGACGTGACGCACGGCATGGACTCTGCCAGACCGTGGCATCGACGCCTGTTCTAGTGTTGTGGGACATCCACCCAGAACGGAGCATCACCCATGCCTGAGGCAGTCATCGTTTCCGCCGCCCGCACGCCGATCGGGCGCGCGAACAAGGGATCGCTCACGGAGATGCGTCCCGACGAGCTGACGGCATTCATCGTGAAGACCGCGCTCGACAAGATTCCGGCGCTGGATCCACAGACCATCGATGACCACTACCTCGGCTGCGGCCTGCCGGGCGGTGAGTCCGGCAACAACATGGCGCGCGTGGTGAACGTGCTCAACGGCATGGACGAGGTGCCCGGCGCGACGATCACGCGGTACTGCTCGTCGTCGGTGCAGACCACCCGGATGGCCTTCCACGCGATCAAGGCCGGTGAAGGCGACGTGTTCATCTCAGCCGGCGTCGAGACCGTGTCGAGGTTCGTCAAGGGGACCTCCGACCACTGGCCCGACACCCACAACCACCAGTTCGACGAGGCCAAGGCGCGCACCGACAAGACAGCCGAGGGCGGCCAGGGCTGGCACGACCCACGTGAGGACGGCCAGCTTCCTGACGTCTACATCGCCATGGGTCAGACAGCCGAGAACGTCGCCAAGCTGCGTCGGGCTCAGCCGCCAGGAGCTCGACGAGTTCGGCGTCCGGTCCCAGAACCTCGCCGAGAAGGCGATCGCCAATGGCTTCTGGCAGCGGGAGATCACGCCGGTGACCACCCCCAGCGGGGTGGTCAGTACCGACGACGGCCCGCGCGCGGGGGTCACCTACGACGGAATCAAGGACCTCAAGCCGGTGTTTCGTCCCGATGGCGTGGTGACGGCCGGCAACTGCTGTGCGCTCAACGACGGCGCGGCCGCGGTCATCGTCATGTCCGACGCCAAGGCCGCCGAGCTGGGCCTGACCCCGCTCGCGCGGATCGTCTCCACCGGTGTCAGCGGCCTGTCCCCCGAGATCATGGGGCTCGGACCGGTCGAGGCGAGCAAGCGCGCGCTGGCCCACGCCGGCATGAGCATCGGTGACATCGACCTGGTCGAGATCAACGAGGCATTCGCCGCCCAGGTAGTGCCGTCGTACCAGGACCTGGGCATCGATCTCGACCGACTCAACGTCAACGGTGGCGCTATCGCGGTCGGTCACCCGTTCGGCATGACGGGTGCCCGGTTGCAGAACACGATGATCAACTCGCTCGACTTCCACGACAAGTCGACCGGCCTGATCACCATGTGTGTCGGTGGCGGCCAGGGCATGGCCCTGATCCTCGAGCGCATCTAGGTCGACCGGCCCTGAGGCAAGCCAACCCGCGCATAGACTTGGCTCATGCCGGACATCGGGGAGGAGCCCCGCTGGTTGGATGCTGACCAGCAGCGCTCGTGGCGTGCGCTCGTGCTCGGCACGACGCTGCTTTTCGACCGGCTCGACGACGACCTGCGCCGCCACCACAACATCTCGCTTGCCGAGTACGAGATCCTGGTGCGGCTCTCGGAGCGCGACGGACAGATGCGGATGGCTCAGCTCGCCGACGCGATGGCCCACAGTCGCAGCCGGGTCACCCACACCATCAAACGGATGGAACACTCCGAGCTCGTCGAGCGCTGCGAGTCACCCGACGACGGGCGTGGTGTGATCGCTCGGATCACCGAGCGCGGCTCGCTGCTCCTGCGCAACGTCGCCCCCACTCACGTCGAGGGCGTCCGACAGCACTTGGTCGACCTCGTCAGTGACGAGGACTTCGCGGCCCTCAGACGGATCATGGACGCCGTCTCCGACGACCTGATCGCCCGTCATCCCGAGATGGAGATGCGTCACCCCGACTGAGGCCTTGTGGCGCCTGTCAGTCCCTGGTGAGGCGGCGGTGAGTCACGCGGTGCGGGCGGGCCGCCTCCGCGCCGAGACGCTCGACCTTGTTCTCCTCGTAGGCCGCGAAGTTGCCCTCGAACCAGAACCAGTTGGCCGGATCCTCCTCATCGCCCTCCCACGCCAGGATGTGGGTGGCGATTCGGTCGAGGAACCACCGGTCGTGCGAGGTGACCACGGCACAACCCGGGAAGTCCAACAACGCATCTTCCAGTGACGAAAGGGTCTCGACGTCGAGGTCGTTGGTGGGTTCGTCGAGCAGCAGCATGTTGCCGCCCATCTTGAGGGTCAGCGCCAGGTTGAGCCGGTTGCGCTCCCCACCCGAGAGCACCCCCGCCTTCTTCTGCTGGTCCGGGCCCTTGAAGCCGAACGACGCGACGTAGGCCCGCGAGTTCATCTCGAAGTTGGCGACCTTGATGAAATCCAGTCCGTCGGAGACGACCTCCCACACGTTCTTGTTGGGGTCGATCCCGCCTCGGCTCTGGTCGACGTAGGAGATCTTGACTGTCGAGCCGACCTTGAGCTCGCCCTCGTCAGGCTTCTCCTGGTCGGTGATCATCCGGAAGAGCGTCGTCTTGCCGACCCCGTTGGGCCCGATCACGCCGACGATCCCTGCCCGAGGGAGCGTGAAGGAAAGGTCGTGCATGAGCACCCGACCGTCGTAGCCCTTGGCCAGGTCGTGGGCCTCGAGGACGATGTCGCCGAGCCGCGGACCGGCAGGGATGTTGATCTCCGAGGTATCGATCTTGCGCATCTTGTCCGCTGCGGCCGCCATCTCCTCATACCTCGCCAGCCGCGAACGGCTCTTGGTCTGGCGGGCCTTGGCGTTCGAGCGCACCCACTCGAGCTCGCGCTCAAGCATCTTCTGGCGCTTGACGTCCTTCTGACCTTCGATCTTGAGGCGGTCCTTCTTGGTCTCCAGGTAGGTCGTGTAGTTGCCCTCGTAGGGGTGAGCCTGGCCGCGGTCGAGCTCGAGGATCCAGGTGGCCACGTTGTCGAGGAAGTAGCGGTCGTGGGTCACGGCCAGGACGGCTCCGGGGTAGGACTTGAGGTGGCTCTCAAGCCACTGGACCGACTCGGCGTCAAGGTGGTTGGTGGGCTCGTCGAGCAGGAGCAGCGACGGCTGCTGGAGGAGCAGCTTGCACAGGGCCACCCGGCGGCGCTCGCCACCGGAGAGGGTGTCGACGATGGCGTCCGGTGGTGGACAGCGCAAGGCGTCCATGGCTTGGTCGAGCCGGCTGTCGATGTCCCAGGCGTTGGAGTGGTCCAGGAACTCCTGGAGGTTGCCCATCTCGGGCAGCAGCTTGTCGTAGTCGGCGTCGGGGTCCGCCATCTCTTCCGAGATCTCGTCGAACCTGGCCAGCTTCGCCTTGATCTCGTCGACGGCCTCCTCGACGTTCTCCAGCACCGTCTTGCCCTCGGTCAGCGGCGGCTCCTGCTGGAGCATGCCGACGGTTGCCCCGGGGGCCAGGATCGCGTCACCGTTGTTGGGCTTGTCGAGCCCAGCCATGATCTTCAGCAGCGACGACTTGCCGGTGCCGTTGGGTCCGACCACGCCGATCTTTGCGTCGGGAAGAAAGGACAACGTGACGTTCTCGAGGACGACTTTGTCGCCATGGGCCTTGCGCACATTGCGCAGGGTGAACACATACTCAGCCATGGTCCACGAGCCTACGGGGAAACCGGCCTGAGACCAGATCGGGGGTCGTCTGCGCTGCTAGGCGCGGAGCCGGTGTGTCCGATGGACGACGGGCAACTACTTTTTCAGGGCCTTGGTCAGCCCGTTGCGGACCACGGCATATGCGTCCAGCTCGACGGCGATCGGCTGGACGACGAGCTCGTCCGCAACCACATGGACGGCCGCCTTCAGACGTGTGTTCGCGGACCTGGCCCGGCGACGGGCGGTGATGCCCACCAGGAAGCGACACAGCATCGCCAGCAAGATCCCGAGCCCGATCGCGCCGCCCAGCAAGATCGTCGGCAATGCGTAGCCCTCGACCTCGGGCAGAGGTGGCTCCGGCATCTGGAGGTAGGCAACGGCGGCCAGGGCAGCCAGCCACAGGGCGCCGACCAGAGCGGTTGCGATGAGCAGCCACTGCATCATGCGCACGGCAGCTGCCCAGACCGGGATCTTCGCGACGCCCAGGTCGGTGGCGGCAATTGCGGCATCCAGCCGGTCGTTGAGGTCGCCCCGCCGCGAGGTGGACGCGCGGCGGACCGCCTCTACCCAAGGCCTGCCGAGCCCATCGGAGGCGTCGTCGGCCAGGGCTCGCACCTCGGCGTCGACGCGGGCCCGGTGCACGGGTGAGGCCATGGGGAGCGCCCGGCGCGACTTGCCCTTGAGCGCCTTGCCTGCTGAGCCAAGGTCGAGATGCAGCCGTTTCAACGGGTCGGGCTTCAGCCGCGAGAACCACGAGACCACCGGCCAGCCGGTGGCCCGACCTACTCGCATCCTGGTGGAGCGCTCCACGGCGTCGACCACCGTCGACACCCCAGCGGCCTCCGCGAGCGCGTTGTCGAGCTCGGCCACGCGCCGATCACCCAGCGTGCGCGTGTTTCCGCTCCCGCTGGACTCGTACAAACGCGAGGCGGTCGACTTGAGGTCGGCCTCGAGTCGCGCCACGGTCTGCCTCTTGCCAGCCACGCGGCGCGAGATCTCTGCTCGGAGCTGGTCGATGCCGATGCCATGTCGGGCGCTGATCGCGTAGACCGGCACCTGGTGGAGCCCGTCGGCGACCAGCAGCCGACGGACGTCGTCGATCATCGATTGGCGACGGTCCTCCGGCACAGTGTCAATGTGGTTGAGCACCACGACCATGACCTCGGCGTGCGTCGACAGCCGGGCGAGATAACGCTCATGGATCGCGGCGTCGGCGTACTTCTGCGGGTCGAGTACCCAGACCAGCAGGTCGGCCAGCTCTACCAGCCGGTCGACCTCGAGGTGGTGGGAAACCTCGGTAGAATCGTGGTCGGGCAGGTCGAGCAGGACGACACCACTGAGATCTTCGTCGCGGCCGGTCCGGATATCGAGCATCGAGTCACGCGTGGCCTGATGACGCGGTGGAATGCCGAGCCACTGCAGCAGCTCCGCGGCGCCCTCACTCCCCCAGACGCATGCGCTGGCCCACGACGTGGTGGGGCGACGAACGCCGACGGCAGAGAGCTCCAAGCCGGTGAGCGCGTTGTAGGTCGACGACTTGCCGGACCCGGTCGCCCCGGCGATGCCCACGACCGTGTGCTCGGCGGAGAGACGCAGCCTCGATGCCGCCTTCTTGACGACCGTCTCGGCCTCGTCGACAAGTGCATCGTCCAGTCGTCCGCGGGCCGCCTGGATGGCCGTCTCGATCCCCTCGATCCGTGCACCAACAGCGGTCTCCTTGTTCAACACCTTTCGCGCGCCCTCGAGCAGGCCGGTCACGCAGTTCCCCCAGATCTGGTCGGTGGCTCGCTGCGTGTGGCAGCGAAACGCAGGTCGTCGACCCTACGGGACGCCGCGCGCAGCGATTCTCCCGCCTGCGGCTGCAGCTCAAGGGCATCGATGAGGACCAGGTAGCGGGCTCGCTCCTCGTCCAGGACTGCCCGCACGCGCGACTCCAGGGCACGTCGGGCACGCTCCGCGAGGTCCCGGACGGCTTGATCCCCAAAGACCGCTTCCAGCAGCTTCTGACCCAGGACGGCCGAGCCACCGGCGATGCCGGCCTCCGCCCCGGTCAGGCCAGCGGTGTGGACGAAGACGACGATCATCAGGGCCACCGAGAGGCCGTTGACGCCGAAGGCCAAGAACTTGGCCGAGCTCCTCTTGTCGGCACCCTCGGTGCGCACCATCTCCAGCACGTCCTGCTGCCACTCGCGCACCGAACGCTCTGCCTTGCGGCGCAGATCGCGAGACGCGCGACCGAGCTCTTGGTCGGCACCGGCCAACAGGCCCTGGCCGGCCGTCTGCTGATGCCAGGAGGCCTCGGCGCGCTCCGCAGCCGCCTCAGCGTGCTCGAGGATCAGCGTCTCCAGGCCCGACTCCACTGCGACCGTGACCCGCTCTGCCTGCTGAGGCTTCCCCGTGACCGCGTTGACCAATCGGTCGCGGATCCAGCCGACTCGGGTCTCCAGCGACCTGAGCAGCTCGCCGGTGCCCACGAACTCCTGCCATCGGGCCAGCACCTCGCCACGCAACAGGGTGCCGTCAGCGGTCGCTGCCGTGATCGCCGCGATCGCGCTCTCGTAGGCCCTGTCGGCGTCCTCGCGAAGACGGTCCGCGGCCACGGCCTGCTCGTCGGCCGCGTCCGCCACTGCATGAGTACGCCGAGTGAGGTCGCGGATCGCGCCCTCCAGGGTCCGCTTGATGACCCCCGCCCGGGCGTCGACGTCGGCGGCCAGCGAATCGAGCCAGGCCCTGATCTCGGCCACCTGCGGGGGCGGCAGGAGGCCTTCGTCGTCCACGACACCCTCGGTCACCGTGAAGAGAGGTGAGTCCTTGAGCCCCCGGCTGGCGAGCATCCGAGCGAGGTGGCTGGCCACGGTCTGCACAGCATCCTCGGGCGTGCGGTCGAGCACGATGGCCACGGCGGTAGAACGTTCGGCTGCCCGCTTGAGGAACTCCCAGGGGACCTGGTCGGCGTACCGCGCGGCAGAGGTGACGAACAGCCAGAGGTCACCGGCAGCGAGCAGCTGCGCAGCAAGCTGCCGGTTGCGCTCCTCGACCGAGTCCACGTCTGGTGCATCGAGGATTGCCAGCCCGGGGGGCACCGACTCGGCCGGCACCAGCTGAAGGGCGTCGGGGTCGTTGGTGGCCTCCGACACGCGCTGGAGGTCAGGTAGCAACCGGTCCTGGCCGAACCAGTGCGCGTCATCGGGATGGTGCACCAGCACCGGCGACCGGGTCGTCGGTCGCAGCACGCCGTGAGCGGTGACCCGATGGCCGACCAGGGAGTTGACCAGCGTCGACTTGCCCGCACCGGTCGAGCCACCCACGACCGTGAGGAGAGGCGCATCGATCGTCATCAGCCGCGGGATGATGTAGTCCTCGAGCTGGTCGACCATCTCGCGCTCGGCGGTGCGCTGCACGTCGACGCCAGGCAGGTTCAACGGCAACACCGCAGCCTGCAGCGCCCCACGGAGCCGCACCAGACTGGTGAGCATCTGGGTGTTGCTGTCGTCGAGAGGCCTGGTCTCCGATGACGTCATCGGGTCGGCACCACCTGTCCCGGAAAGGCGATCCGGGGGCGAGTGGCGTTGATCCGCGCCAAGTAATCCTGGCCGCGTTGTTGGTAGTCCGCAGGCGCGGTGCCGCGCAACAGCCGGTGGTGCAGGAAGCCCAGCTCGATCGCCGCTTGCTGGTAGTCGGCCATCGCAGCCGCAGCGTCGGGCCCGGCATACCGCTTGGCGTGCTGGCGCGCCCCGCGTCGGGCGCGTAGGTCGACCAGCCAACCAATGTCTGTGGCCGGCATCAGGCCGCGCTGGGCAGCGTCAGTGAGCGCGGCCGTGAGCATCCGGGCCTCGGAGCGCCTGGCCCAGACGCCGAGGACCACCAGACCGACGAACGCCGGCAGCATCAGCACGAGGTAGACCCCGAAGAAGCCCTCGGCGCCGTAGATCGTCGACCCGTTCCACGCCCCGTGTGCCCCCACCGCGAGGAGGTACCCGCCGAGCGGGGCCAGGATGCGAACCGACGACCTGCGTGAGGTCACTGCCAGCCCGACTCCGATGCCGATGAACGCGGTGAACAAGGGGTGCGCAAACGGGCTCAATAGGCATCGGAGCACGAAGGTGGTGGTGATGCCGACCACGCCACCCGGTCCCACCCCGTCACTGCCGTTGTACGCCGCGGCGAGGTAAAGGATGTTCTCGGTGAAAGCGAACCCGATGCCGACCATGCCGGCGTAGACGATGCCGTCGAGCACGCCGTCGAGCTCGGCGCGCCGCCACCACAGGAGTAGCAGCAGGAACAGCCCCTTGCTGGCCTCCTCCGTGACCGGAGCCACGATCGCGAGCGACTGCTCCTCCGTGAACGGAACGACCAGCCCGCCCAGGCCACCGATCAGGATCGACGCAATGGTGGCCACGAAGGCACCCCACAGCAGTCCGGACGCGAGCAGCTTCTTCGGCTCGGGTTCGTAACGATCGAGCCACAGGTAGCAGAGCACCAGGGGCACCACCGGAATGGCCGCCAACGCGGTCGCCAGGAACATGATCGCCGGAGCTCCCGACAGCGCCAGGATGGCGAGCATCAACAGTCCGCCGACGCCGACCAGGACGCTCACCGTGACGGTGAACGCGCGGCTCTCGCGACGGCTGTTGGACATGCCACGCAGCCTATCGGCAGCCACTCCTGTCCCATGCGTCAACGCGTAAGGTGAGGACGTGACTGAGGAGACGACCCCTGAGACAGCGGCGCTCATCAACCAGCCGAAGACCCCGCCCAAGACGGAGTCGCACGATCCGGCAGTACCCGAGGCGTACTCGAGGTTCATGCGGCAGGGCTGGGGCGATCGCGAGCTGAACCTGCCGCGGCACCCCATCGCCGAGTCGGCCGCGGCCCGGCGTACCCGCTTGGCGGAGCTGTTCCCAGGTGAGCGACTGGTGCTGCCCGCAGGCGGCTACAAGGTGCGCGCGAACGACACCGACTATCGCTTCCGGCCGGACACCGCACACACCTACTACTGCGGCAACCAGACCTCGGACGCCGTTCTCGTGATCGACGACGGCGAGTCGGTGCTCTACGCCCGGCCCCGGTCGGGGCGCGACACCGACGAGTTCTTCCGGGATCGGCAGTACGGCGAGCTGTGGGTAGGCCGTCGGCCGTCCCTCGGGGAGATCTCGGCCTTACTTGGCCTGGAAGTCCGGCACATCGACGAGCTCGAGAAGGTGCTCGCCAGCTCAGCCAAAACGCGGGTCCATCGCGGTGTCTCGGCTGAGGTCGATCGCGTGGTCGCCGCCGATCCGACCCTCGACAGCGACTTCGAGCGAGTGATCTCCGAGCAGCGGCTGATCAAGGACTCCTGGGAAGTCAGCGAGCTGCAGGAAGCCTGCGACATCACCACTCTGGGGTTCAGCGACTGCGTGCGCGAGTGGGCCCAGGTGATCGAGCACGGCGAGCGCTGGCTCGAAGGCACGTTCTTCCGGCGTGCGCGCAGCATGGGCAACGACATCGGATACGACTCCATCGTCGCTGGCGGGCAGCACGCCACGACCCTGCACTGGATCGACAACAGCGGTCCGATCACTCCCGGTGAGCTGGTGCTGCTCGACATGGGTGTCGAGGGGCGCAACCTCTACACCGCCGACGTCACCCGCACGCTTCCGGTCAACGGCACCTTTTCGCCCCTGCAGCGCGAGCTCTACGACGTGGTGCTGGCGGCGCAGGAGGCAGGCATAGACGCGGTCCGCCCCGGCGTACCGTTCGGCGCCGCGCACACCGCTGCCATGTCGGTGCTCGCCCACGCCCTCGACGACCTAGGCCTCCTCCCGGTTTCCGCGGAAGAGGCGCTCGATCCTGAGTCGAAGGTCTACTCGCGCTGGACGCTGCACGGAACCAGCCACATGCTCGGCATGGACGTGCATGACTGCGGAAGGGCGGCCCCGGAGGCCTACTCCAAGGGCACGTTGACCGCCGGCATGGTGCTCACGGTCGAGCCCGGCCTCTATTTCCAGAAGGACGACCTGTTGGTGCCCGAGGAGCTGCGCGGGATCGGCATCCGGATCGAGGACGACCTGCTGGTCACCGACGACGGCTCTCGCAACCTTTCGGCGTCACTGCCCCGCACCGCCGTCGACGTCGAGGCCTGGATGGCAACCACCCAGAGATGACGCTGCGGCATACTTTGCCGCGGACCTTTCGTCCCCAGGCCCCCGTAGCTCAGCTGGATAGAGCAGCGGCCTTCTAATCCGCAGGTCACAGGTTCGAATCCTGTCGGGGGCGCTTCTGCCGTGTACTGAGTCGCCTGATTGGTGACGTTTGGTCTTCGGTTGATGTGTGACACACCTTCGGGTGATGGGTGACAGCTACTTCGGCTGATTGGTGACACTCCCGTATGAGGGAGTTGAGTGTGGCTGAGCAGCGGTATCAGGCCGTGCTGGCAGTGATCAGCGACGGCGAGACGGTCACGGATGTGGCGGCCCGGTTCGGGGTGTCGCGCAAGACCGTGCATTCCTGGCTGGCCAAGTACGAGGCAGGCGGGTTGGAGAACCTGGTCGACGGGTCGCATCGGCCGCAGTCGTGTCCGCATCAGATGGACGCCGGGGTCGAGGTCGAGCTGGCGGTGCTGCGTCGGCGGCATCCGACGTGGGGTCCGCGGCGGTTGGTCTATGAGCTAGCCAAGCAGGACATCGTGGTCAGCGAGTCGGGGGTCTACCGGGCGTTGGTGCGGATGAACCTGATCGACCCGGCAGCTCGTCGACCGCGGGACCGGAAGTGGAAGCGGTGGGAACGCGGGCGTCCGATGGAACTGTGGCAGATGGACGTGGTGGGCGGGTTCGTGCTGGTTGACGGAACCCGAGTCAAGGCGCTGACCGGAGTCGATGACCACTCGAGGTTCTGTGTTTCTGCGTTCCTCATGGTGCGGGAGTCCTCCCAGCGCGTCTGTGAGGGCCTGGGGTTGGCGTTGCGCACCTACGGGGTGCCGGGGCAGATCCTGACCGACAACGGGAAGGTCTTCACCGGCCGGTTCAACCGGCCACCGGTCGAAGTGCTGTTCGACCGGGTGTGCCGGGAGAACGGGATCGAGCACCTGCTGACGAAGCCACGGTCGCCCACGACGACCGGGAAGGTGGAGCGGTTCCACAAGGCGATCCGCACGGAGTTCCGCACCGACCGGGTCTTCGCATCGCTGAAGGCTGCGCAAGCCGAGCTGGACGAGTGGGTCAGCGAGTACAACCACCAGCGGCCGCACCAGTCCAAGGACATGGCCACCCCGGCCAAGCTGTTCCTGCAGGCCGAGTCAGCAGAGGTGACCCCGTTGCGGACAACCACGGCCCCGAGGCGGCCCACTGTCAGTCGTGGCGACGGGATCTGGGTTGCCCGCCGGGCCAGCGCCGTCGGTGCGGTGTGCGTGAAGTGGCAACAGGTCTGCCTTGGTGTCGCGGCCGCCGGCCGCAACATCGACGTGTGGGTCACCGACCAGGTTCTGCAGTTCTACGACGGCGACACCTTGCTGCGCACCGAGAAGCGCACCAGCACCGGGGAGGTGAGAGTCAAACGAGCACAGGTCCCAGGCGGACAACGACGGCCTAGAGTCAACAACGAGTGACACCAATCAACCGGAGTAGATCTGTCACCCATCAACCGAAGGTCTTCAGGGGCGCTTCTGCCGTGTGTGACGTCGAGCAGCGTCTCCGCCGCAGCGCCAGACCGTTGATCATGCTTAACTCGCAGGGTGCACCGCTTCGCGTCCCTCACCGCCTTGGTGACTCATATGGCGTTCGTAGCCTTCGCGGTCCTGGGCGGATTCCTCGCCTGGCTGGTCCCGTGGGTTTTGGTGCCGCACGTGGCCTCCGCCCTGTGGGGCGCGCGGATGGCGGTCTGGCGACGGGCGTGTCCCCTGTCTCTCGTCGAGAACTGGGGTCGCGCCGGCTCTGGCCGCCCCGACCTGCACGAACGCGGCTTCATTGCGCACTACTTCGAAGACCGGTTGTACCCGGCCGCCTGGTCTCGACGCGTCGAGCTGATGATCGGCACTCTCGTAGTTGGCTCGTGGGTCGGCTTTACCGTGCGTTGACGAGTGCGCGCGCGGACATCGCTCAGCAGCCAACTGAGTTCGCTCAGCAACTTCGGGATACCGGCGGTGATGATGCGACTACACCGCCTTGAGACTTCCGCAGCCGCCGCCTCTGGCCAGCTGTTGTCCACCGTGATCAAGGGGATGGCCGCGGTACGGCCGGCTCGCAAACCGCTGCACCCGCGCGGCATTGTGATGCCAGGCCGGTTGGTGCGCCACGGCACGGACGAACCCTCAGGCGTGCCGTGGCTGGACGGGATCGGCTCGTCCGACGTGCTGGCGCGGCTCTCGCAGGCCGTCGGTCTACCGACCTGGTTGCCCGACATCCAGGGCCTGGCGCTTCGGATCGACCCCGACGACGATCCTGGCGACCTCCTCTATGCCACCACGGGCCACGGGCGGATCACGAGGTTCCTGCTCACTCCGAGCCGGGGATTCGGCCGACCGATGACGACACTCCTGCCGTATCGGACATCGGCCGGGCCGGTGCTCCTAGGCGCCCAGCGGACCGCCGAGAGCGTCTTCGAGCTCACCTGGGCAAGGACCAGCGGACCTTGGCGTTCTTTCGCCAACCTGACGTTGCTGCCCGGCCAGAAGACAGACGATGCGGAGATCTCGTTCGACCCGATCCTGAACTGCGTCCCCGGCCTCGAACCGTACGACTGGGTACGCAAGCTGCGTGAGCCTTCCTACCTCGAGGCCCGGCAGAGCCGGTCCTGACCTCCCGGCGCGGTAATGCAGCGAGGAATCCTCAGCCAGCGACTACGTTGACGTCGTGGTCATCGAAACCGTGGGTCTGACCAAGCGGTACCCACGAGTCACCGCACTGGACCAGCTCGACGTCACCATCGCCGAGGGCGTCACCGGGCTGGTGGGCGCCAACGGCGCCGGCAAGTCGACGCTGATCAAGATCCTGCTCGGTTTGGTCCCCGCGACGAGCGGTACGGCCCACGTCCTGGGCCATGACGTCACTGCCGAAGGCGGCCTGATCCGCTCGCTGGTGGGCTACATGCCCGAGCACGACTGCCTCCCTGCCGACGTCTCTGCGAGCGATTTCGTGGTGCACATGGGCCAGATGTCCGGCCTGCCGTATGCCGCCGCCCGGGAGCGCGCATCCGACGTACTCCGCCACGTTGGTCTGGCCGAAGAGCGCTACCGGCCGATGGGCGGCTACTCCACGGGCATGAAGCAGCGGGCAAAGCTGGCCCAGGCCATCGTCCACGACCCCCGCCTGGTGCTGCTGGATGAGCCGACCAACGGGCTCGACCCGTCCTCCCGCGACGACATGCTGGCGCTGGTACGCCGGATCGGCACCGACTTCGGCATCGCCGTGCTGGTGACCTCCCACCTGCTCGGCGAGCTGGAACGGGTGAGCGACCACGTGGTCGTCCTCGACGGGGGTCGCCTGCTCCGCTCCTCGGCCACGAGCGACTTCCTGCACCGCACTGGGAGCCTGCTGGTCGAGGTCCAGGGTCGCCCCGACGCGGACCGGCTGCTCGGGCAGGCATTGGTCGATGCCGGGCTGACGGCGCGGCCGGCCCAGGGTCGCCTGATCGAGGTCGAGATCCGCGACGACGCCACCTGCGACGTGGTCCGTGACCTCACTGTCGACCTGGGGCTCGGCCTGGTCCGGTTGCAAGAACGGCACCACCGCATCGAGGACGTCTTCCGTGAAGGGGGTGCGGGCAGTGTCCAACCTGTCTGAGCCACCACTGAGCGCACCGGCCGAGGTGCGGGCCGGTGCAGTCATCCACGACCTCGGCTACCGGCCGTACACCGGCCCCCGGCTCGGGGAGTCTGCAGTGGCGTGGACGTTCTTCGTGACCGGGCTTCGCAACGCGTTCGGCCTCGGCAGGTCTGGCCGATCGAAAGTGCTGCCGATGATCCTGCTGGGCCTGATGCTGCTTCCGGCCCTGATCCTGGTGGGCGTGCTGGTGCAGGCTCGCAACATCCTGGGCCTCGACCAGCAGATCGTTGCCTACTCGACGTACCCGATCACCACTCAGCTGCTGATCTCCGTCTTCGTCGCCGCGCAGGCCCCGGCCCTGTTCTCCCGCGACCTTCGGTTTCGCACCATCACCCTCTACCTGGCCCGCCCGATGCGTCGCACGACGTACGTGCTGGCGCGATTCGCCTCCTTGACGGTGGCGACGTTCGTGCTGATCGGCGCTCCCCTGCTCCTGATGTACGTCGGCGGCCTCCTGGCGGACCTGTCGGCAGGGGACGAGACCCGCGACTTCGCCGCGGCCGCGCTCGGCGCGTTCCTCCTCGCCGCGTGTCTTTCCGGCTTGGCGGCTATCGTCTCGGCGCTCACCGTGCGCCGCGGGCTCGCCGTGGCCGCGGTGATCGTCGTGCTGCTGGTCAGCTACACCGTGGTGAGCACCGTCCAAGGAATCTCCGAGGGTGTCGGCAACGAGACCGTGGGTGAGATCGCCGGGCTGTTCTCGCCCTACACCCTCGTCAACGGCTTGCAGGTCTACCTGTTCGACTCACCGAGGGCGACGCTGACGCCGCCGTCGAGTGATGGCATGGGGATCCTCTATCTGGTCTCGACGGTGGCCACCGTCCTCGGCTCGGTCGGCGCGCTACTCCTGCGCTATCGGCGGGTGACCACATGAGCGTCCTACGGGTCGACCACGTGTCGCGGTGGTACCGCAACGTGGTGGCGGTCAACGACGTCTCGATGACCATCGAGCCCGGTGTGACCGGACTGCTCGGACCCAACGGTGCCGGGAAATCGACCTTGATAGCGCTGATGTCCGGGTTCCTTGCGCCCTCGACCGGCACCGTCACGCTGGACGGCGAACCGCTGTGGCGCAACGAGTCGGTCTATCGGAAGATCGGCCTGGTCCCGGAGCGCGAGGCATTGTTCGACTACCTCACGGGGCGGCAGTTCGTCGTCGCCAACGCCGAGCTGCACGGCCTGGAAAGTCCAGGTGCGGCAGCCGAGAGGTCGATTGCGCTCGTCGAGATGAGCGATGCGCAGGATCGGACCATCTCGACGTACTCCAAGGGCATGCGGCAGCGGATCAAGATGGCCTCCTCTCTCGTGCACGATCCGGCCGTGCTCCTGCTCGACGAGCCGTTCAACGGCATGGATCCGCGGCAGCGGATGCACCTGATGCAGCTCCTGCGCACGATGGGTCTCGAAGGCCGCACGGTGCTGTTCAGCTCGCACATCCTGGAAGAGGTCGAGCAGGTGGCCCGGCAGATCGAGGTGGTCGTGGCCGGCCGGCACGCGGCGTCCGGAGACTTCGGAGCCATCCGGCGGTTGATGACCGACCGCCCGAATCGCTTTGTGCTGCGGACCTCCGACGACCGGGCGATGGCGTCCGCGCTGCTCGTCGACGCGTCGGTGCGGGGCGCGAGGCTCCGCTCGGAAGGCGGGATCGAGGTGGAAGCGTCCGACTTCGGCCGGTTCAGCGAGGTCCTGCCCCAGCTTGCCCGCGACCACAGCATCCGCCTGCTCGAGGTCAGCCCCACCGACGAGTCGCTCGAGAGTGTCTTTGCCTACCTGGTGTCGGCATGATCTCTTCCACCATCGTCCGGCTCGGCGTCCAGAGCATCTTCGGTCAGCGCCGCGGCATCATCCTGGTCGCTCTGCCGGGGGTGCTGATCGGCCTGGCGGTGCTCGTGCGCGTGCTCGTCGGCGAGGACCAGGATGCGGCCAGCGGCACCATGGCGGGGTTCGGCCTGGCCGTGATCGTGCCCCTGGTCGCCTTGCTGGCCACCTCCGGGCTCTTCGCGCCCGAGATCGACGACGGCTCGATCGCCTACTTGCTGGCCAAGCCGATCTCTCGCTACACCATCGTGATCAGCAAACTTGTCGTCGCCACTGCCTGCGTGCTCGTGTTCGCCGCCATTCCGGTGCTCATCGCCGGCCTGGTCTTGATGACCGATGACCCCTCCCTCGGGGTCGGGTTCGCCCTTGGCGCACTCGTCAGCGGCATCACCTACTGCTCGGTGTTCGCCTACCTGTCGGTGCTGACCCGGCATGCTGTCGTGATCGGCCTGATCTACCTGCTCATCTGGGAAGGCCTGCTGGGCGGACTGCTCGCTGGGGTTCGTTGGCTCAGCGTCACCCGCTGGGCTGAGGTACTGACCGAGCAGGTTGCGGACGTCGAGCTGGTGGAGCTGGGCACGGCGTACGCCGTCGGCGCCGTCGTGGCGGTCATCGGATTCGGCATCTGGTTCACCGGCCGACGACTCCGCGGCTTCAACCTGACCGGCGACGAGTAGGCGAGGCCGGACACCAGCTTCTCTCCGGCGCGGGTATGGTTAGCCAACCCTTATCTGCGAAGGAACCATGAAGCGCTCACCGATCCTCCTTGCCCTGACCCTCGTCGTCACGTTCGCAGCTGCCGGCTGCGGTGGCGACAGCGGACCCTCGGTCGTGGTGTACAACGCCCAGCACGAGCAGCTGATCGAGGAGCTGGCGCAGGCATTCACCGAGGAAACGGGCATCAACGTCGAGCTCCGCAACGGCAAGGACCTCGAGCTTTCGGCGCAGCTGATCGCGGAAGGGGACGCGTCCAAGGCCGACGTCTTCCTCACCGAGAACTCCCCCGCGATGTCCCAGGTCGAGAAGGAAGGCCTCCTCGCAGCGCTTCCCAACGAGGTGCTGTCGCCCATCCCCGCGCAGTTCCGTCCCAGAAGTGGCCTGTGGACCGGTTTCGCGGCGCGTTCGACCGTGCTCGTCTACAACACCGACCAGGTGGACGAGTCCGAGCTTCCGGCGTCGATCCTGGATCTCGCGCAGCCCGAGTGGGCCGGGCGGATCTCGTTCTCACCCACCGGAGCCGACTTCCAAGCCATCGTCGCGGCCGTGCTCGAGCTCGAGGGAGAGGACGCCACCCGGGCGTGGCTGGAAGGCATCAAGGACAACGGCACTGTCTATGACGGCAACAACGTCGTGCTCGAGTCGGTCAACTCCGGCGAGTCGGAGGTCGGGATCATCTATCACTACTACTGGAACCGGGATCAAGCCGAGTCGGGCGAGGTCAGCAACAACAGCGCCCTCCACTTCTTCCGCAACCAGGACGCCGGTGGCTTCGTCAGCGTTTCAGGCGCCGGCGTGCTCGCTTCCAGCGACAGCGTGAGCTCGGCCGAGCAGTTCGTGGGGTACCTCACCGGCGAGGCTGGCCAGCAGGGGCTGGCCAACAGCTACGCGCTGGAGTATCCGCTCAACCCCGCCGTCACGCTCGACCCGCCCGTCGAGCCGTTCGACTCATTAGAGCCCCCCGCGGTGAACGTCTCCGACCTCGACGGTCAAGCCGTGGTCGACCTGATGATCGAGGTCGGCTTCCTCTGACCATGAACACCACGCGGTCCCCACCTCGGGTCGCACCGCAGACGACTCCCGGGCCTCCAGCCCTGCTCGCAGTTGGGCTGCTCGTCGCCGCCTTGTGCCTGGTGCCCCTCGGCTATGTCGTGGTGTCGTCCTCCGAGCTCGGCCCGGGCGCGGCGCTCGACTTCCTGGTGCGCCCGCGCATCGGCGACCTGCTCTGGAACACCACTCGCCTGTTGGTCGGTGGTGTCGTGGTCAGCGCCGCCCTCGGCGTTGGCTGTGCGTGGATCGTCGAACGCACCGACGTGCGCCATCGGGGGTGGTGGCATGCCGTGATGTGCGCACCGCTCGCCGTGCCGGCGTTCGTGAACGGCTACGGCTGGGTCTCCAGCACGCACGCGGTGCAGAGCTACTGGGGAGCCGTGCTGGTCGTCAGTCTCTCCTACTACCCGCTGGTCTACTTGCCGACCGTCGGGGCCCTGCGCCGACTGGACCCCAGCCTCGAGGAGGTCAGCGCGTCGCTCGGCCACCGAACCTCGACCACGTTCGTGCGCGTGGTCCTGCCTTCGATCAGCACCGGGGTGCTCGGCGGTTCGCTCCTGGTCGGACTCCACCTCCTGTCCGAGTACGGCGCCCTCCAGCTCCTCAACTACCCAACGCTGACCACCGCGATCCTCGAGCAGTACGGCACCGCGTTCAACGGGCCGCAGGCCACGCTGCTGGCGGCCGTCCTCGTGGTCTATTGCTTCGGCCTCCTCGGACTCGAGCTGCTGCTGCGCCGGCGCCGGAGCCACTCGCGGGTGGGATCCGGTGTGAATCGTCCGGTCGAGCGAGTCACCCTCGGACGGCGGCGACCCCTCGTCACCGCGTTCCTGATCGGGCTGTCCGTGCTCTCCCTCGGCGTGCCCCTGACCAGCCTCGCGCGTTGGCTGATCCGAGGCTCCTCCACCGGCGTCGACATCGGCGACCTTTCGGCTACCACCGGCACCACGATCGGTTTGGCCCTCGCGTCCGGCCTGCTTGCGACCGCGGCCGCTCTACCGGTCGTCTGGCTCGCAGTCCGCTATCGCGGATGGGTGACGACACTGGTCGAACGCAGTGCCTACACCACCAGCGCATTGCCTGGCATCGTGGTGGCCCTCGCGCTGGTCACCGTGTCGATCCGGCTCGTGCCCGGCCTGTATCAGACGCTGCCGCTGCTGGTGCTCGGATACCTGATCCTGTTTCTCCCGCGCGCGCTGGTCAGCATCCGGGCAACCCTCGAGCTGGCTCCGCCGGTGCTCGAGGACGTCGCCCGCTCGCTCGGCTGCACGAGTCCCCGCGCGGCCGCTCGAGTGACCTTCCCGCTGATCCTCCCTGGACTCGGAGCGGCAGTCGCGCTGGTATCGCTCGCTGTCGCGACCGAGCTGACGGCAACCCTGTTGTTGTCGCCCATCGGCACGTCGACCCTTTCCACAGCGTTCTGGTCGCAGGCCTCGTCCGTGGCCTACGGCGCCGCAGCCCCCTACGCACTTGTGCTCATCGTGCTCTCGATGCCCGCTACCTGGCTGCTGAGCCGGGTCACGGTAGGAGGGCTGCGGTGACGGCGCTCGAGGTCGTCGGTCTGCACCTGTCGTTCGGGACGGAAGCCGTGCTGACCGGGGTCGACTTGAAGGTCGAGGACGGTGTCACAGCCGTGCTCGGGCCGTCGGGCTGCGGCAAGACCACGTTGCTCCGCACGATCGCGGGCTTCCTCGACCCCGACGAAGGCTCTATCGTGCTCGCCGGCCGATCGATGCTCGAGGGGCGGCGGATGGTGCCCTCACGCCAGCGAGACATCGGCTACGTGCCGCAAGAGGGCGCGCTCTTCCCGCATCTGGACGTCGCCCGCAACATTGCCTTCGGCCTTCCCCGCGCCCAACGCCGCGCCCTCGGTGATCGCGTCGCTGAGCTGCTCGAGCTGGTGGAGTTGCCGCGCCACCTCGCTCGACGCTTCCCCCACGAGCTGTCGGGAGGCCAGCAGCAACGAGTTGCTCTCGCTCGCGCATTGGCACCCCGCCCGTCGCTGGTGCTGCTCGATGAGCCCTTCTCGTCCCTCGATGCCGGGCTGAGGGAGGAGACCGGCCGCGCAGTCGTCCGCGCTTTGCAGGTCAGCGGGGCCGCGGGTGTGCTCGTGACCCACGACCAGGGCGAGGCGCTTTCCCTGGCCGACCAGGTGGCGGTCATGGCGCGTGGAGCGTTCCTGCAGGTTGACACCCCTCGCCAGATCTACGTCTCCCCCGCGGACGAGCAGGTCGCGGCGTTCCTCGGGCACGCTGCCCTGCTGCCCGGCGACGTCGTGATCGGACCCGGCGGCGCGCCCGTGGCCAGGTGCGTGCTCGGGACCGTGCCGGCGACCGGTCGCATCGCACCGGGCCCGGTCACCCTGGCGATCCGCCCCGAACAGCTCCAGGTCGTGTCCCCCGAGGCGATCGGTGCCGTCGACGCCGAGGTGATCGATGTCAGCTTCTTCGGCCACGACGCGACCATCCGCGTCCGGGTGAGCGGCCACGCCGGCACGGTCACGGCACGGACCCCGGCCAACGCCGTACCGCTTCCCGGCGATCTGGTGCGACTGGCTCTGATCGGGGAGACCCTCTGTTTCGCCCGCGGTGCCACGTCGTGAAGACGACGTTTCTGCCGACGACCGCGCCGCTCCTCCTGGGAGGCGCACCGGGCGACCCGGCGCTGATCGCTGGCGATGAGACGTTGACCTACGCCGAGCTTGCCGACGCGGTGCGCTCTCGTGCTTCAGAGTTCGGGACGACCCGGCGCCTGGTGCTGCTCGAAGCCGCGAACGACGTCTCGACCGTGGTCACGTTTCTCGCCGCCCTGTCCAGCCGCCATCCGGTGCTGGTCGTCGCGGCCGACGACACTCAGCGACAGGCCGACATCGTCCGTACCTACCGGCCGGACTCCGCTGGGCATGACCTGCACCCCGACCTGGCGGTGCTGCTGTCGACGTCGGGCTCCACCGGGTCACCCAAGCTGGTCCGGCTCTCCCGCGCCAATGTCGAGGCCAATGCCCGCAGCATCGCGACCTACCTCGACCTGAGCCCCACCGACCGGGCGATGACGTCACTCCCGCTCCACTACTGCTACGGCCTCTCGGTCCTCACCAGCCACCTCGTCGCCGGAGCCTCGATCGTCCTGACCGATCTCTCGGTCACCGACGAGTGCTTCTGGGACCTGGCCAGGTCCAGCGGCGCCACGAGCTTTGCCGGCGTGCCGTACACGTTCGACCTCCTCGACGCGAGCGACTTCGCCACCCGTGACCTGCCTCGGCTGCGCTACCTCACCCAGGCCGGCGGGCGGATGGCACCCGAGCAGGTCACTCGCTACGCAGAGCTTGGGCGCCGCCAGGGTTGGGACCTGTACGTCATGTACGGCCAGACCGAAGCCACTGCCCGGATGGCGTACCTGCCGCCGGCGCTGGCCTCCGAGCGTCCGTCCTCGATCGGCATCCCGGTGCCCGGTGGGGAGCTGCGCATCGATCCACTGCCCGACAGCGTCGACCGGGAGGTAGGCGAGCTCGTCTACACCGGACCCAACGTGATGATGGGTTACGCCGAGCAGGCCGCTGACCTTGCCCGCGGGCCCGAGACCGACGAGCTGCGCACGGGCGACCTGGCCCGTCAGGCCGACGACGGCCTGTTCGAGATCACTGGGCGACTCAGCCGCTGCGCCAAGGTGTTCGGGTTGCGCGTCGACCTCGACCGACTGGAGGAGCAGCTGCGCGGCGCCGGCGAGTCCGCGCGTCTGGTGGTGCACGACGAGAGCCTGCACGCTTTCGTCACCCGGCCACGGACCGCAGGGCGTGTCCGCAACCAGGTAGCACAGCTCGCCTCCGTACCCCCAGGCGCCGTACGCGTGCACAGGCTGGTGGACCTGCCTCACACCAGCTCGGGCAAGTGCGACTACGCGGCACTGACTCGTCACGCCGCCGAGACCGCGGCCACCGCCCCAGATGAATCGACCTCGATCCGTGACCTGTACGCCGTCGCGCTCGGCCGGACCGACGTTAAAGGCACCGACAGCTTCGCGAGCCTGGGCGGGGATTCGCTCTCGTTCGTCGAGGTCTCGACTCGCCTGGCCCGCCATCTCGGGCAGCTGCCACGAGACTGGCCCCATCTGAGTATCGACGAGCTGTCCAGCACCCCACCTCGCAAGACGCGCTTCACCACACCGGTCGAGATCGGGGTCCTGCTGCGGGCGCTGGCGATCGTGATGGTGGTGGTCACCCATACCGATGTCTGGATGATCCCCGGCGGCGCCCACATCCTGCTGGCTGTAGCGGGTTACAACCTGGCCCGGTTCACGCTTCGCGTCACGGGCCGACGCGAACGCAGCCGCCGGATCCTCGCGGCAGTGGCAGCCGTGGCCGCACCTGCGTCCGTCTGGATCGCCTGCTGCGCCGTGACCACCGGCGACTACCGGCTCTCGACCGCTGTCTACGCCAACGGACTCGTGGGCAGTCAGGGGTGGGGTCCTGACTGGCAGTTCTGGTTCCTCGAGACGCTGGTCTGGGCCTACGTCGGCGTGGCCGCGCTTCTCGCCCTGCGCCACGTCAACCGCTGGCAGCGCGCTCATCCCTTCGGGATGGCGATGGCACTGGTCGCGATCGGATTGCTCGTGCGGTACTGGCTCGTCGGTCTCCAAGCCGACGGCACGGAGAAGTACTCGCTGGCGGTCGTGGTGTGGGTGTTCGCACTCGGCTGGGCAGCCGCCGAGGCGGGCACACATCGACAGCGCGGCCTGGTCGCGCTGACTGCCCTCGTCGGGCTCTTTGGCTTCTTCGGCGACCTCCAGCGCGAAGCCCTCGTGGCCGGCAGCGTGGGTCTGCTGTTGTGGGCACGACCAATCTTCCTACCGCGAGTGATGAGTCGCCTGCTCCAGGTTGTGGCGTCGGCGAGCCTGTGGATCTACCTGACTCACTGGCAGGTCTACCCCGGCCTCGAGGCTGACGGCCATGCCCCGGCCGCGATCCTGGCATCGGTGGCGGTGGGTGTCGCCTGCACTGCTGCCTATGATCGGCTCACCACGCTGCTCAGGCGGAGGACAGGCCTTCGTAGGGCACCTCGGACTGCCAGTCGTCTTCGCTCTGTCGAGACGCCGCGAGCAAGGCCCCGGCAACCCGGTCGGGCGTGAACGGTCCCGACTTCCCCAGCGACCCACGGACCGTCACCGTCACCACTCTGATCCCGTCCGGCTCGAGCGTGGCATCCAGGCTTCGCACCAGGTTGCGGACGCCAGCCTTCTGCACGCCGAGTGAGGCGGCCCCCGGCGACGGCTGGTCCGCGGCCATGCTCCCGGTCACCGTCACTCGGCCTCCACGATCCATGAACCCGCGCGCCGCCTGCACGGCCGTCAGCAAGGCGCCGACGCCCAGAGCCACGTCGGCGAGCAGCTCTTCGGCGCTGAGGTCCATCGGACTCTTGCCCGTGAAAGCACTCGGGTTGAAGTGCAGCAGGTCCACGTGGCCGAGCCGCTCCCCCAGGCTGACGATGGCCTCGGTTGCGACCGGAGCGTCAGTCACGTCGGCCGTCACCCATTCGGCCACGACGCCTAGGTCGCGCAGCTCGGTGCTCAAGTCCTCGAGCACCATGGAGTCCCGACCGACCAGCCCCACGGCATACCCCTCGCGCGCGAGCAGCCGGGCCAACGACCCGCTCACGCCCGGACCTGCACCCACGATGATGGCGCTTCGATCACTCACGGTGCCACGATAGAGAACGTCAGCGGATGCTCAGCGCCGACGTCGCGGCGCGGGTCGAGTCGGGTCGTCGCCCCCACGGTCGACCTCGTCGGGCACCACGGTTGGCCTCACCCTGGCCCAGACCAGGAAGGTGGCCGACGCAATCGCCAGGCCGACTCCGGTCCACAGGTTGGCATTGACGTCCCCTGTCTTCTCTGACGCTGTGTCGGCAAAGATGCCAGCGAGCGACAGCGCTATGCCGTAGATGCCCAACAGGGCACCAATGATGTTGCGGATGTCGAAAGCACCTGCCGTCTTCTTGCGGTTCTCTGTCACGACGTACCTCTCAGAAGGCCAGGTTGAGGAGGATCACGAGGCCGAGGGCGATGCCGGCCAGCGGGAGCGTGCGTTGGTACCAGGGCAGGGTCGCCTCTTCGGGATCGACCAGGTCTTCGCGGGGGGTCTCGGAGTAGACCAGTCCTCGGAGCTCCTCCGACGTCTTCGGGGTGGTGCCGAGCGAGACCACGATGCTGATGACGATGTCGACCACGAACGCCGCTCCGGCAGCCAAGAACGCAGCGCCCTGGCCCCCGACCTCGATCACTCCCAGGCTCGCCGACCCGAACGTGTCCTCGCTGAGGTAGGCGACCGTCACCGCCGCCAGGGTGCCGGAGACCAGTCCGACCCAGCCCGCCGTCGCGGTCATCCTCTTCCAGAACATGCCAAGGATGAAGGTCGCGAACAGCGGCGCGTTGAAGAAGCCGAACAGCACCTGGAGGTACTCCATGATGTTCGAAAAGTTGCTCGCCAGCCGTGCTGTGAAGATCGCGATCAGGGTGGCGCCGACAGTCGCGATGCGCCCGATCCGCAGGTAGTAGTCGTCGTCGTTGTCCTTGCGGATGTAGCGCTGCCACAGGTCATAGCTGAAGACGGTGTTGAACGCGGAGATGTTGGCCGCCATGCCGGCCATGAACGCCGCCAGCAGACCGGCGATCGCCAACCCCAGCAGTCCGTTGGGTAACACGTCGCGCATGAGCAGCAGGAGCGCGTCGTTGTAGGCGACCCCGTCGCCCGAGGCTCCACCGGGCGGCGCACCGCCGCCCTTGAGCTCGACCATCTCGCTGACCAGCACTGCCGCGATCATGCCCGGGAGGATCACGATGAACGGCACGAACATCTTCGGGAAGGCACCGACGATGGGAGTCTTCCTGGCTGCCGAGATCGACTTGGACGCCATCGCCCGCTGTACCTCGACGAAGTTGGTGGTCCAGTAGCCGAACGACAACACGAAACCCAGACCGAACACGATGCCGATCACCGACAACAGCTCGGAGTCGAAGCCCGAAAGCGCCTGCCCCGGCCACGAGTTGAGCTGCTGCTCGGCGGGCGCCACCTCCGCTGAGGCAGGCGCGTTGTCGGCGAAGTCCGTGATCTTGGCCTGGAGACCGCTCCAGCCGCCGACCCGGTGCAAGCCGATCAGTGTCAACGGAACCAGCGAGGCGACGATGACGAAGAACTGCAACACCTCGTTGTAGATCGCTGCGGAAAGACCACCGAGGGTGATGTAGGAGAGAACGACGGCCGCGGCCACGATCAGCGCCACCCACAAGGGCCAGCCGAGCAGGGCGTGCACGATCGAGCCGAGCAGGAACAGGTTGATGCCAGCGATCAACAGCTGGGCAACGGCGAAGCTGGTCGCGTTGACCAGGTGCGCTCCGGTGCCGAAACGGCGCAGCATGAACTCCGGGACCGAGCGCACCTTGGAGCCGTAGTAGAACGGCATCATCACGACGCCCAGGAACAACATGGCCGGGACAGCGCCCACCCAGAAGTAGTGAACGGTCGGGAGTCCGAACTCCGCTCCGCTGGCCGACATGCCCATGATCTCGACAGCGCCGAGGTTGGCCGAGATGAAGGCCAGGCCGGTGACCCAGGCCGGGAGCGATCTTCCGGAGAGGAAGAAGTCGATCGAGTCGGAGATCGAGCGCCTGGCCATCACCCCGATGCCGAGCACAAAAGCGAAGTAGATCGCGACCAACAGGTAGTCCAACCAGTTGGCATCGATCAGGGTGGCCATCGGTGACAGTGCCGGGAGAGCCGCCATGACCCGAAGGTACCCCGCCTCGGCCGCCGCGACACGCTGCGCATCTCCCCGGATCGCAGCGAGCTGCGGGATACAAAGAGAACGGCCCTGCAGAGTATGAGGTTGCAGGGATCATGGGGGTTCTCATACACCCCCAGTCGCGCACGACGCGGCGGGTGAGCGGCGCCGACTCGGCACCATCACTCGCCGCGTTGCTGCGTCAGCCGACGCGGCGGGTGTAGACGACCAGGTTCGACTGGTAGCCGCCACGGTTCGCATCGAAGGAGCCGGCGCAGGTGACGAGGTTCAGCCGCCGCAGGCTCTGCGCGGCGTACACGCGCACTGCCGGAAAGTCGGCGTTGGGATAGAGAACCGCCTTCAGCACGGAGAACTCGAGCACGGAACCGTTGGCGCGGCGCACCATCACCGAGTCGCCGGGCAATAGCTCTCCGAGCCTCGCGAACACTGCCGGCCCTCTCACGGAATCGACGTGTCCCAGGACCACCGACGACCCGGCCTTGCCCGGATACGCTCCAAGGTCGAACCATCCGGCAAGGTCGGGATCGACGGGGACCTCGACGGTGCGGTCGGGCTCGAGGCCGAGCCGCACCAGAGGCGTCGAGACGTCGATGGTCGGGATCTCGAGAGCGACAGGGACGATGCCATCGGGCCGAGTGCCCTGGGTCGGAGCAACTTCCATGGCTGCTGAGCCGAGGCCGATCCCGAGGGCCGCAGTCGACGTTGCGGACGGACCCGTGTCCGTCGTCGGCGGCCGAGGATTCGGCGGCGGGCCGATCCAACTTGCCACCAGCAGCCCCAGGGCGAGCGTGCAGAGCGTGCGCGCCGCGAGCCTTCGCCGGGCGCGACCCCCCACGCGGATCACTTCGATCGCACGGACCTGGGCCGCCCGACCGCGGCGATGCCGAAGGCTGCGCCAACCAGGCAGAGTCCGCCGCCCAGCCATAGTCCGGCTTGGGACTGCTCGATGGGGGCTGGGACCTGACCCGTAGGCGGATGCCCGATGGGCACCCACGGGGGCCGATGCGGTGAGCCAGGAGTGGCGGGGACATCCGTGGGCACGTCGGGTCCATCAGTCGATCCCGGCCCAGGACCCGCAGAGGACGTGTTCGTCGGAGCTGCGGTGCCGGTGGGTGCCGCGGTGCCGGTGGGTGCCGCGGTGCCCGTCGGTGCTGCGGTGCCGGTCGGAGCTGCAGTGCCCGTCGGACTCACGGTGGCAGTCGCGGTCGTCTGGACGGGTGGCGGTGGCGGTGGAGGTGGCGGTGGCGGTGGCGGTGGCGGTGGCGGTGCGGCAGCACAGGTCGGTCGGGTGATCACGTTGTTGTCCATGGTGACTGCGCCGTTGCGGGCGAGAGCCCGGCCCGCGACGGTCGCACCGTTCTGCAGGGTGATGCTTGCCAGTGCCATGATCGTGCCGACGAACCTCGTGTTGGTGCCGATCGTCGCCGAGCTGCCTACCTGCCAGAAGACGTTGCAGGCCTGCGCGCCGTTCACGAGTGCGACGCGACTGTCGCTGGCGGTGATCAGGGTGGTCCCCGCCTGGAAGATGAAGACTGCAGCAGGATTGCCCTGCGCGTTAAGGGTGACGGTCCCCGTCAGGGCCATCTCCGTCGTCGCCCCGTACACGCCATCGAACAGGATTCGGCCACCGAGCAAAGGGGTGTCGATCACCGGGGTGCGTCCGGCCGCATCGTTGTACGCCGTGACCAGGTCGGCCTTTGCCTGCAGTGCCACTGCGTCGGCGGCGTGGGTCGTCCCCCCAACGACCAGGCCGGCGGGAACCCGGTCACGGCGGCGCCCGGGCTGACGCCGAGGTCGCCAGTGACGACGGAGGGGCCGGTGTTGGTGACCGTACTTCCTGCCAGGACAGCAAACGGGGTCGCGGTGCCCAGCCCTACCGCAGGGTGCGCGGCGTAGGCGGCCGGCCCCCTGGCCAGCATGGCCAGGATCACCACGAGTCCACTGACGAACAAAATCGCTGACACCGACGCCAGTACGTGTCGGACCCCGGACTGGTGACGGACGTGGGGGTCGACGGCGTGCTGCACGCCCGAAACACCGGTGGACACAGGGACCCGCTTCCTAGGACCCGGACAGCGGGCCTCTGACTCCTTATCGGTTCGATCAGACCCCGACTTGAGTTCTGTCCGGAACTTCTTTCAGGAGCGGCGCTCGAGCCTCTCCGGCAGGGCCTGTGTCAGGGTCGTGACCGCGGAGCGATGGATCTGAGACACCCGCGACTCGCTGACCAGCAGGATTTGCCCGATCTCTTTGAGGCTGAACCGCTCCCAGTAGTAGAGCGCGACCACGATCTGCTGCCTCTCGGGGAGCTCTCTGACGGCGTCGATGAAGCCATCGGGCAGGTCTGTCTCGTCCCCGGTAGCACCGACCAGCACGTGTGGCGCGAACTTGCCGGTCAGCTCGGAGGTGTCGAGACTGAGAATGCTGGCGTTGTGACCATGGGCTCGGATCTCGTTCAGCTCTGCCATCGTGACGTTCAGCGCGTCGGCTACCTCATCATCGTCGGGCGAGCGTGCATGCCGTCGTTCGAGCTCGTCGACGGCAACGTCCAGGTCACGAACCTTCTCCCTCACCGCGCGCGGCACCCAGTCGGCAGCGCGCAAACCGTCGATGATGGCGCCGCGGATCCGAGGCACCGCGTAGGTACGGAACTGGAGACCCCGCTCCGGCTCGAACCCGGCGACGGCGCCCATCAGCCCGATCATTCCGTCGGAGACCAGGTCAGCGAGCTCGACGCTCACCGGCAGGCCCCGCTTGATCCGAGAGGCAACCTGACGCACGAGCGGCGCGTAGGCGATGACCAGCTGCTCGTGGGCCAGAAGGTCCCGGTCGTCCTTGAACACGCGCCACAGCTCATCGACAGCCGGCTCCGCATCGACAGTCATCAGCTGGGAAGTGCGTCGAGTGCCAAGGAGGGATCTGCCCGGTAGCGGTGGATCAGCTCGCGGTTCGCCTGCCCCATGAAGTCGTGCAGGGCCGCCTCGTAGACGCCGAGGGCGGTGTGCGCCGCCGCTAACAGGATCACGGTTTCGGCGCGCGCGGAGCTCTTGATGCTCCCCGCCCAGTCGGTAGAGAGTGCCGGCAGTTCCGGCAGCTGACCGACCACGAGCTGGATGGACCGGCGGGCGCGGCCAGTCGCGGTGTCGCCGAGCACCCTGTTGAGCTGGTCGACGCTCAGGTCAGTGCGCGGATGCGACCCGGACTCGAGGTCGTCGATGCGGGCCAGGGTCAGGCGCCGCCAGTAGGAGATGCGGTCGTCCTCGGCGCTCAGCCGCGCCCGATGCTGACGCAACTGATGCAGGTCCAGTGCAGGAAGGCGTGCCTGGGCGGGTTCGCGCGCATTCACGGGCGGCCCCCATCCAGTTGCTCGGACTCTACGTCAGCCCGGACAAGGAATGTGGAGGCAGGTACTGAGCGATCTCATCGAGGAGCCTTGTCTTCACGTCATCCGGTGCGAACGACTCCCTCACTGCCGCCCTGGCCAGGTCCGCCACGCCGACCTCGTCCAGGTCCAGCAGATCCGCCGCGATCTCGTACTCCTGGTTGAGGCTGGTGCTGAACATCGGCGGGTCATCGGAGTTGATCGTGACCGTCACGCCGGCCTCGACGAACGTGGGCAGCGGGTGGTCGGCCAGCGAGGGCACCGCCCGCGTAGCGACATTCGACGAGGGACAGACCTCGAGTGGGATGCCGCGCTCGGCGAGATGGCTGAGCAGCGAGGGGTCGGTCGCCGACGACGTGCCGTGACCGATCCGCTCGGCTCCGAGCACGCGGATCGCGTCCCAGACCGTCTCGGGTCCGGTGGTCTCGACCTGCGTGCGGCACGGCGTGCAGGCCGGCGGCACGAGCCGCCGCGAAGTGCGACTCGAATTGCGGCCTGGACACACCCACCTCTGGTCCGCCGAGACCGAAGCCCACCAGTGCATCCGGGGCGTGGTCGAGCGCATACCCCAGGGTTGCGTCTGCCGCGGGCACCCCGAACTCTCCCGGGATGTCGTAGATCCAACGCAGCACCAGCCCGAAGTCACCTTCGGCCGCGATCCGCGCGTCCTCGATGGCCTCGGTGTACGCCTCGATCGGCACCGCCATGACCGAGGTGTACGGCGTGCAGGTCAGCTCGGCGTAACGCAGCGACCGACCCTCGGCCATCTCGCGGGCAACCTCGTAGGTGAGGTAGCGGATGTCGTCCGGAGTGCGGATCAGGGCCACGACAGCGAGGTAGACCTCGATGAAGTGGGCAGTCCCGGAACTCGAAGAAGGAGCGCAGCGCGTCCGGGTCCGACGGC
>CAWCGY010000028.1:0-6122 GCA_963795155.1 uncultured Actinomycetota bacterium
TTGCGCCGCGGGTCGTCCCGCGGTGACGCGGCCAGCGTCGACGACCGTCGCGGCAACTGAGTTCTCCTCCGTGCCGACGTAGTCACCCCCGCGTCGACGAGGCTCCTGGTGATATCGACAGAGGTTGTCCCGGATCTCGTGGAACTTGAGGTGGCGGTCCCCCGCCTGAGGCCTGCCGAGTGGTAGGTCTCAGGTGATCCGCCGAGAACACCCAAGGAGACAGGGGACCGCTGTGACCAAGAAGTATCAGACGACCGAGTTTGAGACCAGTGCGCTCGCCGTGCCGGAGCAGCTGAGCGTGGCGATGGAGGAGATCGCCGCCGACATGCGTGGGGGGCTGGCCCTCGCGGTCGGTGCCGGGCTGCAGGTCGTGAGGGCCGCAGCGCCTGCCCCATAGTGGGCGATAGGCGGCGGATCGACGCTGCTCCATGCGCGCATACTTGACCGATGGCGACCCACGAAGCACGCGTGCTGACCGTCCGCCAGCCTTGGGCGTGGGCAATCATCCATGGTGGCAAGGACGTAGAGAACCGCAGCTGGCCCACCAAGCATCGCGGCCCGCTTCTGATCCATGCCGGCAATGCCTTCGAACTCGACGGGTACGACACGGTGAAGCAGCTCGCCACCCGGCAACCTCCGCCGCCCAGCGCTCTCATGCACGGCGCGATCATCGGTGTCGTCGATCTGGTGGACTGCCGACAGGATTCCGACTCGGAGTGGGCGGATGCTGACCAATGGCACTGGTGCCTGCGAAACCCGCGGCCTATGGAGCCGCCCTTTCCGTCTCCAGGGAAGCTGAGCTTGTGGCGGCCTCCCGCTGAGATGAAGTGGTGATGCCGGTTTGCCTCCAAGTCCACGACAGGTGTGACCGTGAGGGGGTCCTCCCAGCACCAGTCAGGTCGTCCGAGCAAGGAGCCATGAGGGGCCCACCGAGGAGCCGCCGGCCGCTGCGACCCGCTCACGCAGTACCCGGTCGGCGGTGACGACGACGATGGCGTCCGCGTCCCGGCCCCGTGTGCGCACCTGCTCCACAATGGTGTCGTCGCCGGAGCCCAGATCGTGAACCGTGAGGATCGCTCCCTCCTTCGTTCCCAGCCGAGGCGGCCAGATCACGCGTGAGTCAGTCCCGAGCATCGACACCGATCTTGGCAGCGATCCGTCTAGAACCGCCGTCCCACACACTCACAGATCACGCGGTGGCCGTCGCTATGTCGGGACGCCACGCTCAGCACGGACCCGTCGTACACCACGCCCGTGGACTCAACTTGATCCACTCGTAGTAGGTGTTGCGCGACACATCAAACCCTCGGCATGCCTCGGCGACGTTGCCGATCTTGGCGGCGTGCTCGATGAGTCGCACACGCCAGTCGTACACAATGTATTCGTGGGTCACGGGATGGCCTTCCGTTCTCTGGATCTCGCAATCCAGAGACTGCCTCCCGTGGCTCACACCTGCACGGAGGCTGGCAGGGCCAGGTGTCACCCCCACCCGTGATCTTCAAGACCCGTTATCCCGACATTCCGGTTCCGTACGGCGCCGACGGGCTCAACCGTCCAGCACGACAGTATCGTTGGCGCCGCGACATTTCGGAGGTCCGGTGCCGTTCAGGCCGCCCGTAGTTCCTTGGCGATCGCCTTCGCAGCGTGTCTGGCCTGTTTGGCTGCGTACCCGATCTGCGCGGCTCGCGGAACGAACCCAATGAAGCGCAGCCCCGCTGCGGCAGGGACCTCGCCCGTGGTTGTGGGCCGGCCCCGCTCGTCGAGCACGCCGAGGTGTCCGACCAGTTTTGTCAGTCCCCGCCGGAACCCGGTGGCGCAGACGATGGCATCGGGGCTGATTCGTGTGGTGTTTGCCAAGGTCACGGTCCCTAGATTCAGGGACTCGACGCCGCAGACGATCTCGATGGATCGATCTCGAATCGCAGCGATTACCTCCTCGTCGAGGATCGCCGGGGCGACGCCGAGGCGAGCGCTGCGCGCGAAGACGCCTTCCTCGGGGATGGGTAGGCCGAACTCGCTGAGGTCGCCGATGGTCATCCGGCGACCGAATCGCGCGATGGCGTCTGCGAGTCGGATCGGCGCGTTGTGGAGCGGGATGGCGATAACATCGCCGGGGAGTCCTCCCGGTCCCCTGCGGAGCATGATGTTGGGCGGCGTCCGAACCGCGAGCCACACCTTGGCTGCACCACCGCTGGCTAGGTCGTAGGCGATCTCGATGCCGGAGCTGCCCGAACCGACAACCAGGACCTTGCGTCTGGCGTAGGGCGATGGATTGGCGTAGCGCGAGGAATGCACCAGGTCGCCGGCCCACTCTTCGCGCCCGGGCCATTCGGGGATGAAGGGCTCGTGGTCGTAACCGGTGGCGACCACGACCTGGGGCGTGTCGATGGAGCCGCTTGATGTCGTCACCCGCCAACCCTCATCGGCCGAGTCGATTCGCTCGGTTGCACAACCCAATTGCAGGTTGATGCTGCTGTCGGCGGCGTGCTGTTCGAGATGAGCGATCACCTGGTCGCGGGTGGGATAGGTCGGCGTTCCCTTCCGATATGGCCGATTCGGCAGGTGCGAGAACTGCCTGCCGGTGTTCAGGCGCAGGCGGTCGTAGCGGTTCCGCCAGGCAGACCCGACCTGCTCGGCCCGGTCGATGACCAGGGGCTTCAGACCTCGATCCGCCAACGCGACCGCGGTCGACAGCCCCGACGTGCCGGCGCCGATGATCACGACCTGATGGGTTTGCATCTCAGGCCCGCCTGGCGAGCACGGCACTTTGAGGTCCGGCCAGCGACTGTTGCCGGTCGACCTCCCAGCCGGTCTCTTCGAGCCAGCTAGTGATCTCATCCACGCTGTAGACGTCGCCTTCGGCGATGTGGGCGGCGAACTCGCCGGCCATCAGTGCGGCTGGCACGGGCTGGGTGTGGGTGGGGTCGGTCCAGAAGTCGGCCGCGATCAGTAGCGCGCCGGGGCTGACTGCGGCGGACACCCGGGTGAGCAGCATCCGGTTGTCTTCCGGTGAGAAGTAGTGAATGACGTTGTTGATCATCACGACGTCATGACCGGTCGGGATCGGATCGGTGAGGATGTCCGCGCCACGTACGGTCACCCGGTCAGCCAGGCCTGTCCCGGCGACGTGCTTCTCGGTCGCGCCGATCGCGATCGGCAGGTCGACCAGCGTCGCCGTGAGCTGCGGGTTGTCACGCAGCAGGGCCGTGGACCACGAGCCGGTGCCGCAGCCGAGGTCGAGCAAGCGGTGCCGGTCGCCGAGGTCCACGGTGGCTGCGAGTGCCTGCGTCGGGCCGGCCAGCATTGACTCGATCCCGTCGAGCATGACCTGCTGCGTCTCGGGCGGCAGCTCGACGGCCTGCTGGCTGGGTCCGTGGGCCAGCGTGTCGGCGAAGCGGGCCCACGCTGGATAGCTCAGCGCATCCCAGAAGCGGAGGCCGGCAGAGAGTCCGCCACCGGTGAGGAAGCGGTCCGCGGGCGGGCTGTTCGTGTAGATGCCGCCCTGCTTGTGCAGCAGACCGAGGGCGGCGCATCCGTCAGCGAGGATGCGCGCGGAGCGCTCAGCCAGACCGGCACGCGCCGACAGCCCTGCCAGGTCGGTCGGGTCGTCCTTGAGCGCGTCGAAGACGCCGAACTCGTTGGCCACGAACAAGAATTTTGCGGCCATGAAGCCACTTGCGATCTGCATGATCGGATCAGGGGTGATGTCGTCCATTCGCCCAGCATCCGGCCGCAGGGTCCGAGCGAGAATCCCAGAATTCTGGTTTATTCACCAAGCACATCCGGGACCTATCGTGGAGCCATGGATCGCGACAGGCTGGCCGCCGAGCTCACCGGGCTGGCGCGCGAGGGTCTGGACTGGACCGAGTACGTCACCACTGCGGACCAGGCGCTGGCCAAGGCCATCGACTTCGACCGGTCCTGCTGGCACACCGTCGACCCGGGCACCGTCCTGATGACCGGCAGCGTGAACCGCAACGTCGCCTGCAGCGGCTCGTGGCTCGCGGAGCACGAATACATCATCGAAGACGTCAACAAGTGGGACTACCTGGCACGGTCCGGACGGCTTGCCGGAGCCACCAGCCAGGCCACGCATGGCGACCTGATGCGCAGTGCACGGAACCGGTCACACCGCGGCTTCGGGATCGGCGACGAACTACGCGGAAGCATGGTCGACCACGACGGCTACTGGGCAGCCGTCGGGCTGCTGCGGGACGAGGACCGGGCGTGGTTCTCCGAGCAGGACGTCGCCGTGTTGGCGAGCCTGTCGGCGATCATCGCCGAAGGTGCGAGGCGGGCGCTGGTCAGCACGATCGCGGCCCAGGCGATGGCGAACACGATCGGCCCCGGTGTCGTCACCTTCGATGCCGAGGGCAACGTCGAGGCACTGACGCCGGCCGCCATGGAGTGGATCGGGTTGCTCACCGAGGACCCACCGCCCGAGACACCCGGGGAATCCAAGGTCCTCCAGGCCGTGGCGGCCCGAGCCCGTAACGCGACGAGTGGCGACCCGCTGAAGGCGGCGGCGCGTGCCCGGCTGCGAGCCGCGGACGGTACCTGGCTGCTGCTTTACGGAAGTCGTCTCAGCGGCGACGACGATCGGACCGTCGTGGTGATCCAGCAGGCGTCGCCCTCGGAAGTGGCGCCGCTGGTGGCACTCGCCTACGGGTTGACTCCCCGCGAGGTGGATGTGACCCGCATGTGCCTTGCCGGCCTGGCCACCAAACAGATCGCCGAACAACTGTACCTGTCGGCGTACACGATCCAGGACCATCTCAAGGCGATCTTCGAGAAGACCGGCGTGCGTTCGCGCGGCGAGCTGGTCGGGCAGGTCTTCCTTGAGCATTACATTCCCCGTTGGCAGCCACTGGAGCACCCACCCCACGGTTGGCACGGCTACGAGTCCCACGCTTAAGAGCCGATCGCCTTTGCTGCACCAGAGGGCTTGGTGCCGACGTCCTTGGGCGTCCGCGCCCCCGCACGCGCGCGGCGAACTGGTCGGGCAGGTCTTCCTCGAGCACTACATTCCCCGATGGCAGCCACTGGAGCACCCACCCGACGGTTGGCACGGCTACGAGTCCCGCGCTTGAGTGCCGATCGCCTTGCTGCACCAGAGGACTTGGTGCTGACGTCCTCGGCGTCCGAGCCCCAGCACGCGCCCGGGGCAGCGAGGAATCTCGTCAGTTCAGTGGGTCGCGGCCTCCAGGGCTTCAGCGGCATCGCCGGTGAGTTCCTCGGCGCGTCGCACTGCAGTGCGGATGCGCTCGACCTCAAGTTCGCGGGCGCACGGCCGTGACAGAGCGGTGCCCGATCAGCCCGAACCGATCATCCAGACCTAGACGGCTCCGTGGCCGGCCAGGTTGATCACGCGGTCGCGATAGACGAGTTGGAACGCCGCAGTCGCGTCCACGCGAACCCGGCCAGCCCGAAGAGCACGGGCCAGAGAGCAAGCCGTTCAAGGGCACCCGAGGCGGGACCGTCTCCGGAGACCACGAATCCCACAGCCGCAGCACTGGTCACGACTCCCGCCCCCACGAGCGCCTTGGCCAAACGCGGGTGGTCATTGCGCAACCGGGCACCGAGAAGCATCAGGGCGATCGGCTGCGCCACGAACAACGGTGTGGCGGCGATGGCATGCACGGTGGCGTCCTGGTCGAGAGGCGCGAGGCCCGTCGCGGCCGAACTGAGCCCGGAGACGACGAGCAGCCCCGTCACCCAGGGACCCAACGAGCGCGAACTGAGCACCGCGCCGCCGACTAGCAGCGCTCCGAACCCCACGAACGAGCCGTTCATGATGTCGTGACGAGGCGAGCAGTACGCCGCCGAGCAACCGATCTCTCCGAGACGACTGACCGAATCCGACACAAAGCTGTAGCCGCCCGTCGTTGCTGCCCCCACAACGAACTCGCTCGCGATGTAGGCCGGCCGCACCAGCAGTGCCAGAGCCCCCCAGCGCGCCACTCGAACGCCGGTGAATCCAAAGGGGGGCCGATCTCGGAGCACGGGCACCAGATCACCCTAGGCCGCGCCGGAGCCGACTCGACGCGCGAGGTTGGTCGAGCCGTGACGCGAGCCCCGGACACACGCGGCGCGATGACGCCGGCGGTGCAAGGGCTTGAGTG
>CAWCGY010000029.1:0-25023 GCA_963795155.1 uncultured Actinomycetota bacterium
CGAAACCACGGAGCCGTCGATGATCACCCGACTCCTGGTCGCCAACCGCGGCGAGATCGCCAGCCGCGTCTCCCGGACCTGCCGCAAGCTGGGCATCGAGACGGTTGCCGTGCACTCCGAGGCCGACGCGCAGCTACCGTTCGCCCGTGAGGCCGACGTCGCAGTGCTGCTTCCGGGCAACACCCCTGCCGAGACCTACCTGCGCGGCGACCTGATCATCGAGGCTGCGCAGACGCCGGCGCGGACGCGATCCATCCGGGCTACGGCTTCCTGTCCGAGAACGCGGACTTCGCCCGCGGCGTCGACGCCGGCCTCACCTGGGTCGGACCCAACCCTGAGTCGATCGACCCGATGGGCTCGAAGATCGCTGCCAAGGCACTGATGGTGGCGGCAGGGGTCCCGGTGCTCGACAGCATCCACATCGAAGAGGCCACCGAGGCGCAGCTGCCACTGCTGGTCAAGGCATCCGCCGGGGGCGGCGGCCGCGGTATGCGCATCGTGCGGAGCCTGGCCGACCTTCCGGGTGAGGTCGAGAAGGCCGAGGCCGAGGCGGCCTCGGCGTTCGGAGACGGCACCGTCTTCGTCGAGCCGTACGTCGAGCACGGCCGCCACGTCGAGGTCCAGGTCTGGGGCGACGCCGAGGGCACGATCGCCGTGCTCGGTGAGCGCGACTGCTCGATCCAGCGGCGTCACCAGAAGGTGGTGGAGGAGGCGCCGGCGCCCGGAAAGTTCAGCGGCGGCACCCGCGACAAGATGCACAAGGCAGCCAAGGCTGCGGCCGAGACCATCGGCTACCAGGGTGTCGGCACCGTCGAGTTCCTCTACGACGAGGAGACCGAGCGATTCTTCTTCCTCGAGATGAACACCCGTCTCCAGGTCGAGCACCCGGTCACCGAGATGGTCTTCTATCAGGACCTGGTGGAGCTCCCAGCTGCGCACGGCCGAGGGGGGTCGAGCCAAGCTTCGGTTCCCCGACAAGCCCGACGGCTGCGCTATCGAGGTGCGGTTGTACGCCGAGGACCCGGCCGAGGACTACCAGCCGCAAAGCGGGCTGCTCACCCAGTTCGAGATCCTGCCCGGCGGCGCGCTGGAGCGTGACGGGGTTCGCGTCGACTCCGGGTTCGAGTCGGGCAACGCGGTCTCGACCCACTACGACGCGATGCTCGCCAAGGTGATTGCCTACGCGCCGACGAGGGAGCGGGCGGCACGCAAACTGGCCGGAGCCCTCTCCCGCGCGAAGATCCACGGGGTTCGCACCAATCGGGACCTCGCTGGTGGGCGATCCTCCAGGACCGCGACTTCCTCGCGGGGAAGGTCAGCACGGCGTTCTTGGCCGACGGGTCTCGACAAACCCGGCCCCCGGCAGCCGGGCTGGTCGAGGCCTCAGCAGTCGCAGCCGCGATCGCGTCGGCGGAGCAGGCGGGGGCGGCGAGAACTGTGCAGCGAGGCATCCCGGTCGCCTGGCGCAACGTGGTCTCGCAGCCCCAGCGCACCGAGTTCGACGGCGACGTGGTCGTCGAGTGGCAGCACGGCCGCACCGGCTATGTCATCGACGGGCACGACGTGGTGTCCTCCAGCCCTACCGAGGTCACTCTCGATACCGAAGGTGTTCGCACGACGTACGCCGTGGCGATCCACGGCCACGCCGTCGACGTCGACTCGACGTACGGCCATGTGCGGCTCGACCTGGTGCCGCGGTTCGTCGATCCGGCGGACGCGGTGGCCAGCGGGAGCCTGCTGGCACCGATGCCTGGCACCGTCGTGAAGGTCCTGGTCGAGCAAGGCGCGGAGGTCACCGCGGGTGCCGGCGTGCTGGTGCTCGAGGCCATGAAGATGCAACACACCGTGAGCGCGCCGCACGCCGGCACGGTCACCGAGATCAACATCCAGCCCGGCACGCAGGTCGCGGCCGGCGAAGTACTCGCCGTAGTCGAAGGAGAACAAGCATGAGCACGTTCAGTGAGTCCGACGAGCGCCAGGAGCTGCGCAAGCAGGTCACCAGGCTCGCCTCGAAGTACGGACGCGAGTACTTCACCGAGAAGGCCAGGTCCGGTGGCAAGACGACCGAGCTGTGGTTGGAGATCGGCAAGAACGGCTACCTGGGCATCAACATCCCCGAGGAGTACGGCGGCGGCGGTGGCGGCATCGGCGACGTCGCCGCGGTGTGCGAGGAGCTGGCCGCGCAGGGTTGTCCGCTGCTGATGATGGTGGTCAGCCCGGCGATCTGCGGCACCGTGATCACCCGCTACGGCACCGAGGAGCAGAAGCAGCGGTGGCTGCCGGGCATCTGCGACGGCACCAGCACGATGGCGTTCGCGATCACCGAGCCCGACGCCGGCACCAACACCCACAACATCACCACCACCGCCCGACGCGACGGTGACGAATGGGTGCTGAACGGTCGCAAGATCTTCATCTCCGGGGTCGACGAGGCCGACAACATGCTGGTGGTCGCCCGCGCCGAGGACGCCAAGACCGGGAAGGTGAAGCCGGTGCTGTTCGTGGTGCCGACCGATGTCGCGGGCCTCGAGTACCAGCCGATCCCGATGGAGATCGTTTCCCCGGAGTGGCAGTTCCAGGTCTTCCTCGACGACGTCCGGCTGCCGGGCGATGCGCTCGTCGGGGACGAGGACGGCGGCCTGGTGCAGCTCTTCGCCGGCCTCAACCCCGAGCGGATCATGGCCGCGTCGTTCTCGACCGGGCTCGCTCGTTACGCCCTCGAGAGGGCGACGACGTACGCGAAGGAGCGCGCGGTCTTCAAGGACGCCATCGGCTCGCACCAGGCCATTGCCCACCCGCTTGCGCAGACCCACATCGAGATCGAGATGGCCCGGCTGATGACCCAGAAGGCCGCGGCGCTCTATGACGACGGCGACGACATGGGTGCCGGCGAGGCCGCCAACATGGCCAAGTACGCCTCTGCCGAGGTCGCTTGTGATGCCGCTGACCGTGCGGTGCAGACCCACGGCGGCAACGGAATCACCCAGGAGTACGGCGTCGCCGGGCTGCTCGTTGCATCCAGGGCGGGCCGGATTGCGCCGGTCTCGCGCGAGATGATCCTCAACTTCGTGGCCATGCACTCCTTAGGACTGCCCAAGTCGTACTGATCCCGCCGGTACCGTAGGCAAGTGGGACTCCTCAACGACATCGACCGCGCCCAGCGGCGGTACCCGCCGTTGAGTGTGCCGATCGCCGTGTTCTACAAGTTCTACGACGACCAGGGCAACTACATGGTCGCCGCGCTCACCTACTACGCCTTCGTGGCGATCTTCCCGCTTCTCCTGCTGGCCAGCTCCATCCTCGGCTTCGTGCTGCAAGGCGACGAGGACCTCCAGGCAACGGTGCTGAACTCGGCTCTGGGACAGTTCCCGATCATCGGTGACGAGCTCGGGCGGCCCGAAGGGATGCAGGGCTCGACGTCGGGGATCGTGGTGGGCTTCCTGGTCGCTCTCTTCGGTGCCTCGGGCCTGGGTCAGTCCATCCAGAACACGATGAACACCGCCTGGGCCGTGCCCCGCAACAGTCGGCCGAACCCGGTCTTCACCCGGTTCAAGAGCCTCCTGCTGCTGACCATGGCTGGCTCGGCGGTGCTCGGGTTGTCCGTGCTGTCGACGTTGGGCGCCAACACCGAAGTCTTCGGCTCTGGACTGAATCGCACCATCAGGCTGCTCATCCTGGTCGCCACCGTGATCGTGGTCGGTCTCGTGCTGACCGCACTCTCGCGGGTGGCCACGACCCGTCACGACTACGTCGGCCGCTCCTGGCCGGGGGCCTTCACGGTGGCGCTGCTCTGGCAGGGAGTGCAGTACGTCGGCACCTGGTATGCGACCACCGTGATCACCGGCAGCGAAGGCATGAACAACACCTTCGCCCTGGTGCTCGGTCTGATCGGCATCATCTATCTCGCGGCGATCATCGGCGTGCTGGGGATCGAGATCAACGTGGTCCTGGCGCGCAAGCTCTGGCCGCGATCGCTGATGACGTTGTTCACCGACAACGTCGACCTCACCGACGCCGATCGGCGTACCTACGCCGGGTTGGTGCACATGAACGTGCTGAAGGGGTTCGAGTCCGCCTCGGTCCGGTTCGAGGGGCGCGACGGCGGCACCCACGAGATCGTGCTCGAACCGAAGACTCCGCCCAACGGCATCGCGACGACTCGGGCGCCGCACACCGAGTCGGGCACCGAGACCGTGCTGGCGGCCGAGCCGTCGCGCTCGCCGCGGGTGGATCAGCCGCCGGATCGAAGCGGCACGAACCGGTAGCTGCCGTGCCGGCTCACCGCGACGTCATCGCCGGTGCGGACGACCAGGAGCATGGTGCTGGCCACCGGGATCACCATCCGGCCCCCGTCGGCGATCTGGTCGACCAGCCGTTGAGGCAGCGCACCCGGATCGGCCGAGACCAGGACCCGGTCGAACGGGCCCTCGTCGGGAAGTCCGAAGGTCCCGGGCTCCGCTGCGCGGATCTCGGCCCAGGGCTGCGAGGTACGGGCCAGGTTGGCCGCACCGAGCTCGCACAGCTCCGGCTCCAGCTCGACGCCGATGACCTGTCCGCTGGCTCCCGTCAGCTTGGCCAGCAAGGCGGTGGTCCATCCAGATCCGGAGCCGACGTCGAGGACGCGGTGCCCCGGAGCTACCTCCAGGAGCCGGAGCATCGCCTCGACGGTGCGCGGTTGGGAGTTGGTCTGGCCCCGGCCGATGTCCAGTGGTCCGTCGTAGGACGCGCGGTGGACCTGCGCGGGTGGGAGGAAGCGCTCCCGCGCAATGGCCGCGAACGCGGCTGCTACGGCGTCCACACCAGCAGCCGGGACCGGAGCGCTTCGAGAGTCTTGGCGGACAGCCCGAGGCCGTCGGAGAGGTAGCCATCCAGCGAGCCGAAGCTTTCCGCGACCGCGTCGTAGGCCGCCGCCAGGTAGGCCTCATCGGCGACCAGCACCCGTTCGTAGACGGGCACCAGGTCCGCCGCGAGGTGCTCGCGGACCATGCCGAGGTACTTCTCCCGGGTCGCGGTCGAAACGGTGTTCGTCAGCAGGTAGTCGCGGAGGATGACGGCCTCATCCACGCCGGCGAGGTGGAGCAGCAGCACGCTGGCCCAGCCGGTGCGGTCCTTGCCGGCGGTGCAGTGGAACAGCTGGGGGGCGTCGGCGGCTGCCAGCCGGGTCAGCAGGTCCGCGAACGAGCCCCGACCGCCCGCGTGCACCACGAACCCGCGGTAGACCTCGCGCATGACCTCGTTGGCCTCGGCCACGGATGTGAGCGTCGCGACCGAGTCCATCGGGATGCCCTTGACCTCGAGGTGGATCCAGGTCGCCCCGGGCACCGGGACGTCAGGGTGCGCCTCCACCTCACGCCCGTCACGCAGGTCGTAGATGTCGCGGATGCCGAGGCCAGCGATCGTCCCGGCGTCCTCCTCGGTGAGTCCGAGCTCGTTGGAGCGGAAGACGAACCCGGCGCGCAGCGGGGTGCCGTCGCCGCTTGCGTAGCCGGGACCGGTGACGTCGCGGAAGTTGTCGGCAGAGGCGAGCCGCACGAGCTCCTCGGCGATGCGGCTCTGCTCCGTGGATTCGGTCACCGAGCCATCTTCCCCGCAGCCGGTCAACGACGCGGTGGCAGGGGGAAGAACATCGAGGTACGGGCGGCGTACTCCGGATAGCCCGGACGCTGCATCATCGTCTGCTCGAGCAGGCGAGCTCCTGTTGCGTAGACCAGGAAGTAGGTCATCGCGACCGGTGCCACGACGGTCGCCAAGCCGACCACCCAGCCGGAGCCCAGACCGCCCACCAGCCAGAGTCCCCACGCGACCGCGGCGTCGCCGAAGTAGTTGGGGTGGCGCGTGTACCGCCAGAGACCGGTTTCCATCACCTGCGGCCGCTGGTCCTTCGGCTGCCGCTTGTACGCCGCCAGCTGGGCATCGCCGATCGACTCGAAGAGCAGGCCGACCAGCCAGAGCGCGGCTCCGACGATGACCACCGGCCAGCACTCCACGGCAACGACCGCACCCACCATGATCGGCAGCGAGACCAACCAGATGGCCAGCCCCTGCACGGCGAAGACCTTGCGCACCGCTCGGGCCATCCCGACCTCGCGCATCGTGCCGCCGAGCAGCTTCACGTAGCGGGGGTCATCCCCAGCGCCCTGCGGGTGGCGGCCGATGTGGAGGGCCAACCGCAGTCCCCAGATGCCGACCAGGACCACCAGGATCCAGCGGCGGACCGGGTCACCTTCGTCAGCGAGGGTGCCGACCACAGCCGCAAGCAGCGCGACCAGGACGAATCCCAGCCCCCAGGCGACGTCGACGACGGAGGCTCGGTTCAGCCGGCGCGCCATCAGAGCGGTGACGGTCATCAGCGCCACGACGGCGAGCAGGCCGACCCCGAGGGTCAGCGCTGTTGTCATCGCTGGATGCCGGACTTGGTGAACGTGAGCTGGTTGACGTCGATATAGCCGGAAGCGAAGCCGGCCCGGGAGTACTCGAGGTAGAAGTGCCACATGCGCAGGAACGTATCGTCAAAGCCCAGGGAGAGCACTCGCTCGGAGTGCGAGAGGAACGCCTCGTCCCACAGCTGGAGCGTCGCCGCGTAGTGCGGCCCCATCGAGTGCCGATCGGTCAGCCGAAGAGCGGTGTGCTCGCAGGTGATGTCGTCGGTGACCTCGACCGAGGGCAGGAACCCGCCGGGGAAGATGTACTTGTTGATCCAGGTGTAGGTGCGCTTGGTGGCGCGCATCCGGTCGTCCGGCATCGTGATCGCCTGGATGGTGGCTCGACCACCGGGGGCCAGCACCTCGTCGATCTTCTCGAAGTAGGTCTGCCAGTACTGCCAGCCGACCGCCTCGATCATCTCCACCGACACCACGGCGTCATAGGTGCCGCTCACATCGCGGTAGTCGCAGAGATCGACCGTCACCCGGTCGGCACACCCGGCCGCAGCGATCCGCTCCTCGGCCAGCACCTTCTGTTCTACCGACAAGGTGATCGTGCGGACGGTGGCGCCGCGTTGGGCCGCTCGGATCGCGAGCTCGCCCCAACCGGACCCGATCTCGAGCACGCGGGTGCCCTCGCCGACGCCGGCCTGGTCGAGCAGCCGCTCCATCTTGCGTCCCTGGGCCGCTTCGAAGTTGTCACTGGAGGCAGCGGACGGGTCCTCGAACAGCGCCGAGGAGTAGCTCAACGTGGGGTCCAGGAACAGCTCGAACAGATCGTTGGACAGGTCGTAGTGGTGCGCGATGTTGCCCTGGGCGTTCTTGCTGTTGCCCTTGTGCCAGCGCGGCGGGCGGGCCACGACGAGGGAACGCAGCTTCTGCAGGCTCTGCGGCACCAGGTGCTGGATCTCCGCGCAGAGGACCGTGAGGAAACCGCCGAGGTCCTCGGCGTCCCAGGCGCCGCTGAGGTAGGCCTCGCCGAAGCCGATCAGCTGGTCGCGACCGAGCCGGGCGAAGAACTCCTCCGGCCGGTGCACGACGGCGACCGGGCCGCCGCGGCCCAGGGTCTCCTCGCCGATCACCACGCTCACGTCCAGGCGGCCGACGGCCGATCGGAAGAGGCGCTGGGCGACCCGCGCGGAGATGGCCGAGCCAGGACCGGATGGGAGCTCGTCGAGGCCCGGCCAGTAGTTGGCAGAGACCCGGTGTGCGGTGGTGGTCATGTCACGCCCTTCTGGCGGTGGGTGGGTCGAGGTCGGGGGTGCACGGGGAGACGGCGCAGCCACAACCAGATCCCGTGGCCCCGGATGAGCAAGGCGCCGCGTAGGGCGGCAGGCGCGGTTCTGAGCGGGCCTGCTGTGGATCGGCGGCCGGAGAGCGATGCGCTGAACCTGGCCTCTGTAGCGGTGCCCTCCTGGGTGACCAGGGTGACCGCGATGTTCAGCCGGTCGTCGGGCACGGGTACGGCCAGCTCGTAGATCCCGTCCGTGCCGTGGAAGGGCGAGACGTACATCGCCTTCGGGATCGTGGCCCGGCCCTGCTCGTCGGGATGGACGAGGTAGGCATGACGGTCGCCGTAGGTGTTGTGCACCTCGACCACCGTCGCCGCCAGCTCGCCGGAGGAGTCCCAGCACCAGAAAACGGAGATCGGGTTGAAGCAGTAGCCGAACGCGCGAGCGTGCGCGGCCATGAGCACCCGCCCGCCGGCGAGGTCGATGTCGTGCTCGGCCAGGAATGCGTCGACGTTGTCGCGGATCGAGCTGCCGGGGTTACCGAAGTGGTCGCGCGCCGCGAACCGCCCGAGCACGCCATGGTCAGGCAGGTCGTCGAGGTCGACCAACCAGGTGTGGCTGTGGTGGGTGAAGCTACGCCCGAAAGGCTGGCGACGGGTGTGGCGGATCGTGGTCTCGAAGAGGCCGGGGGCGGTGGTGTCGAGCGCAGCGCTACGAGAATCGAGACCGGTCTGTGGCCAGTCCAGGCCCAGCCGCTCAGCTGCCGCGAGCCCCGACCGTGCGCCGTCCTCGTGGAATCCCCAGCCGTGGTAGGCGCCGGCGAACGCAATCCGGTCGGTGTCGATCTCCGGGAGCCGACGCTGTGCGGCCACCGAGGTGGGGTTGTAGAGCGGGTGCTCGTACTCCATCCGCTCGATCACTAGCGCGGGGTCGACCAGCTGCTCGCCGCCGAGCGTCACCAGGTAATGGGTGTCGGTAGGCAGTCGCTGCAGACGGGTCAGGTCGTAGGTGATCACGCCGGGACGGCGGAAGTTCCACGAGGCCCAGGCCTTGCGGGCGTCGGGCAGCAGCGAGGTGTCGGTGTGCAGCAGCGCGGTGTTGGGGGAGTAGGGCAGGTCGGCGAGCACGGTGGTCTGGATCGAGGTCGGCTCGGCCAGCATCGACAGGGCCTGGGAGGGGTGGGTGGAGATGATGACCCGGTCGAACGTGGTGACCGCGCCGTTGCCGTCGGTGATCTCTACCCCGGTCGGGGTCTCCAGGACGGAGGTGACCTTGGATCCCAGTCGCACGTCGGCCAGCTCGGCGGCCACCCGTCCGACGTACTCGCGTGAGCCGCCGCTGACGGTGCGCCACTGCGGCGATCCGAAGATGCCGAGCATGCCGTGGTGCTCCAGGAACGTGAACAGGTAGCGGGCGGGGTAGTCCAACGCGACTGCGGGATCGCACGACCACACGGCCGCGACGAGCGGCTCCATGAAGTGACGCACGAAGTAGGCCGAGAACCGAGCCTGGTCGAGGAACTCGCGGAGGGTGACCTCACGCCCGGTCGTCGAGACCTCCCGCTTCGCCAGGCGGTGGAACCGAGGGATCTCGGCCAGCATCCTCAGGTAGCGCGGGCGGGTCAGGTTGCCGGCGACCGGGAAGAGTCCCCGCCAGCCGAGAGCCCCTGCCCACTCCAGACCACTCTCGTCGTCACGGGTGGACATCGACATCTCGGACGGCTGGGTCGCCACGTCCAGCTCTGCGAAGAGCCGCAGCAGCACGGGGTAGGTGCGCGGGTTGTGCACGATGAAGCCGGTGTCGATGGCCAGGCCGTCTACTACGTGGGTGTCAGCGTGGCCGCCGAGCCGCTCGTCGGCCTCGAAGAGCGTGACGTGCGCTGAGCGAGAGGCGACGTAGGCGGCGGTGAGCCCGGCGACGCCGGAGCCCACGACGGCGATCCTCGCCGTCGTCGTCGAGTCGCTCATCAGGTCGGTATCGAGAAGAGCGCAATGGGCTCGGTGGTGGGCTTGCCGGTCGGAGATCCACCGTCGTCCTCGACGGTGATGCCGACTGCGCTGGCTCTCCTGGCGTCACCCTTGAGGAGTACTGCTGTGGCGTCGGGGTCCTCCGGCATCAGGCCGGCCGACACCATGCCGACACCGGGACGCTGGTACCACAGCTCGTAGACCCGTCCGGGTGGGGGTGCGGACATGCCCTCGGTGACGATCACGGCCTGCCGGAGCTGCCGGGAGACGACGACCGTGGCCTTCGACCCGTCGGTGAACTCCTGCACGATCCGCTGGGCGTCGCTGGCCCCCAGCACCTGTTCGGTGGCGGTGAGCTCGACCGCGGTGGTGTTGTCCTCCCACGGCTGGGTGATCGCCACGCCGGAGCCCAGCACGGTGACCGCGGCGGCGGCCACGAGCAGGCCCTGCCAGCGACGTCGGGGGGAACCAGCCTTCTCGGGCTGCGACACCAGCGGTGGGATCGGTCGTACGGTCGCGATGCCGGCGAGCACGCTGTCGCGCAAGGATGCCGGTGGCGTCACGCTGACGGTGTTGGCCAGGAGGGCGGAGGCCTCGCGGAAGCTGGCCACCTCTTCCTGGCAGTCCGCGCACTCCCCAAGGTGTCGGTCGAACCTCGCGCGCTCGAGATCGTCGAGGGCGTCGACGGCGTAGGCGCCGGACAGCGCATGAACGTCGGTCATGACGCAACTCCCATCGTGTCTCGGAGGCGGATGATTCCGTCTCGAATTCTTGTCTTGGCGGTGCCGATCGGTAGGTCCAGCATGCTGGCGACCTCGGTATGTGTGTAGCCCCCGAAGTAGGCCAGCTCGAGTGCTTCGCGTTGAACTGTGGTGAGGCTCTCCATCGCGTTGCGCACCCTGCGCGCCTCGATGGAGGCATGTGCTGCGTCTGCCGTCGAGTCGTGATCGACCGTCTGGTTGCGCAGCTCGTACGTCGTGTCCCTGCGGGTCGACGCCTCGGCCGACCGCACCCGGTCCACCGACTTGCGGTGGACGATGGTGAGCATCCAGGCCTGCGCGCTGCCCTTGGCCGGGTCGAACCGGCTAGCTGTCTTCCAGATCTCCAGGAAGGCTTCCTGGGCGACTTCTTCTGCTTGGGCCGGATCGCGGACGATCCGGACCGCGAGTCCGAAGACTCGGGTCGAGGTGGCGTCATACAGCTTCGCGAAGGCCTGCTGGTCTCCACGCGACGACAACCTCAAGAGCTGACCCAGCTCGGCTGCCCCATCAGCTGGGGAGCCAGCCCGCGCTGACGCCTCCCCGAGGGGAGAGGCGCCAGCCGGCTGGATCTGCTCCATGAGCGAACTTCTCGCGTTCTACTTGGTGGTGGTCAGCGTCACTTGACGCCGGTCAGGACCTTGTCGATGACGTACACAGTCGCATTGGCGGTGGGGATGTTGCCGCACAGCACGTTAGCGGTCACGGTGCCGTCGGAGACGGTCATGCCGGACTCGTCGCCCTCGATGGTGAGGGTGTCGCCCGCGAGGGTGTCCTGCTCGCCGACAACGGCGGCCGGGTCGTTGTTCGCGGGAAGCACGTGGTGCGCCAGGATCGAGTACAGCGCGCTCTTGTCGGCCTTCTGTGCGGCCTCGTCGAGCAGACCCTGGAGGGCGTCCGCGGGGATCTCGGCGAAGGCACCCTCGAACGGAGCGAAGACGGTGAGCGCCTCCTGGCTGTTGAGCGTGTCGCCCAGCCCGTCCACGGCACCGACTGCGGCGACCAACGTCTGGAGGAGCGGGTTGTTGCTCGCGGCGGTGGCGACCGGGTCGTTCACCATGCCGTTGAAGGAACCGGCGCCGTCGGCGGGAACCTCGCCGCAGCCTTCACCGAAGGTCTCGGCACCGGCGTTGGTGGTCTCCTCGGCGGGCTGCTCGGCGGGCGTCTGCGACGTGGTGTCGCTGGCCGAGCTCGAGCTGTCGTCGTCACTGCCACAGGCGGCCAGCGAGACGGTCAGGGCGAGCATTGCCGCAGCGGCTGCGCCGCGGCGAAAGGTGATGGTCTTCATCGGGGTGGTGCCTTCCGTTAGTTGGTCTGACAGGAGTTGTTCGAGACGCTCGGCCCGGCGGATTGGGTACCCGATGAGATGCAGGTCACACCACGCGCAAGATCAGCGTGTGGATGCCGCTAGAGCCCGCGGGGAACGGCTCGGCACGAGCGTCGGTCTGGACCTCGCCATTGGCGTCGGTGACGCGGGCGGCGACGTTGTGCTGGCCCTTGGTTGCGTCCCACTTGTAGAACCACTGGCGCCAGTAGACGCTGCCCACGTCAGGTCCGAGCTCGGCATCGGTCCAGGCGCCGCCGTCGACCTTCACCTGCACCTTGGAGACGCCGCCATCGTTCTGAGCCCAGGCAACGCCGCCGATGATGGTCTCGCCGGTCGGGATCTCGGCGAGTGACTTGGGGGTGTCGATCCGCGCGGACGGCTTGATCGGGGCGTCGGTGGCCCACTTGCGATCGGTCCAGTACGCCGTCTCGTCGGCGTACGTGGTCAGGGTCAGCTTGGTGAGCCACTTGGTCGCGCTGATGAACCCGTAGAGACCGGGGATCACCATCCTGGCCGGGTAGCCGTGCTCGCGAGGCAGCGCTTCGCCGTTCATGCCCAGGGCGATCATCGCGTCTCGGCCGTCGGTGGCCAGCTCGAGCGGCGTGCCGATCTTCATGCCGTCGAAGTCGGTGCTGAGCAGCTGGTCGGCCCCGGAGCCGACGCCGGCCTGGTCGAGCAGGTCGGTGAGGCGTACGCCGATCCAGCGCGCGCCGCCGACGTACGGACCACCCACGCTGTTGGAGACGCAGGTGAGCGTGATGTCGCGCTCGATCAAGGGCATGGCCAGCAGCTCGTCGAAGGTGAACGACAGCTCGTTGTCGACGTCGCCGTCGATGGTCAGGGTCCAGCCGTCGATGTCGACGATGGGGGTGTCCAGCCGGGTGTCGACCCGGTAGAAGTCCTTGTTGGTGATCCGGAGCGGGGTGATGCCGTCGAACTGCGTCTCGAGACCGGTCGGTAGCACCTCGGCCGCCGAGGCGGGGGTGGGGAAGGTGATGTCGCCGATCTTCGCGCGGACCTTGCCGATGAAGCGTCCGGCGCCGCCCATCACCGCAGCGGTGGCGGCCAGGGCGCCCATTGCGATCAGCACGCCACGGCGGGTCGGCTCGGGGCGATCCTTGCCGGCGGGCTTGCCGGCGTTCTCGGCGTCGGGGGTAGCGGCGACCATCGGGTGGGCGCGTGCCGCGGCAGGCTGGGGTGCCCGGGCGGCGCGGTCCAGCCACCACAGGGCGGCGACTGCCACGACCGCCGAGAAGACACCGGGGATGATGTCGATGAACTCGGCATTGGGGCGACGGATCGCCAAGGCACCGGCTACGGCAACCAGCACGACCAGCATGGCGGCGCCGCTGCGGAAGCGTCGACGGGCCAGCAGCCCAGCGATCGCGGCCATCACCAGCACGCCGGCCATCACCGAACCGATCAGGATCGGCTTGTCGTTGCTGCCGAAGTTGCGGATCGCCCACTCCTTCATCGGGGTGGGCGTCAAGTCGATCACGGTCGAGCCGACCGCGAGCACCGGCGAGGAGTCCGGGTTGAGCACAGCGGCGACCAGGTGGCCAGCGGCGACGCCGACCAGGGTCGCGAGGATCCCAAATGCGGCATAAGGCAGACGTCTCGGCATGCCTGGTGTTCGGAGCGGACCCCCCTTCCGGATGGCGCTACGGCAGGATGATCCGCATGTCCCATGCGACCGATGAGCTGGTCCACTACGTCGTTGCCGACCAGATCGCCACGATCACCCTCGATTCCCAGCACAACCGCAACGCGCTCTCGCGGCAGCTGGTCACCGAGCTGTTCGCCCGCCTCGAGGCGGCGGACGCCGCCGAGGACGTCAAGGTGGTCGTGATCCGTGCGGAAGGCAGGGTGTTCTGCTCCGGCGCCGACCTGTCCGAGGCTTCTGCCGACGGGATGGAAGAGGGCGCGCGGGCGATGGTCGCCATGCAGCGGCAGATCGTCGCCCTGAGCAAGCCCGTGGTGACCCGACTGCACGGCGCCGTGCGGGCCGGTGGCATCGGCATCGTGGCCGCCTCGGACATCGCGATAGCCGCCGACGACACGACGTTCGCCCTGACCGAGGTGAAGCTGGGGCTGGCGCCCGCGGTGATCTCCTTGACGGTGCTCCCGCGAATGACCTCGCGCGCAGCCGCGCTGACCTGTCTGGGGGGAGAGGTCTTCACCGGCGCCGAAGCGGCCGAGATGGGGCTGGTCACCCGCGCCGTCGCCGCCGACTCGCTCGATGACGCGGTGAGCTCGGTCTGCGCCTCGCTGGCGACCGGCGCCCCGCAGGGTCTGCGGGAGACCAAGGCCTTGCTGTCGCGCGAGCTGCTTGCGGGTATCGACGCCGGCGCCGACGACATGGCCGTCCTGAGCGCCCGGTTGTTCGGGTCGGACGCCGCTCGCGAGGCGATGACGGCCTTCCTGTCGCGCAAGAAGTAACGCCGAGGGCTCGGCCGCTTGTAAAGTAGAGAACTTGCCGTTTCCTGGTTCTGGAATTTTCTCCGGGCGCAGGAGGTGGCCTCATGGGGTCGATCGTCCGAGGGGAAGCGAAGCTTGACTGAGTCAACCGGCGGGGAGCTGGTCGAGCGCGAGGTCGCTCACGAGCAGGGCTTCGTGGACCGGGTCTACGCGCAGCTGGAGTCGGCGTCCAAGGCGGCTCAACAGCTCGCTCGTGAGGGTCACGACCGCGGCCGGCTGGGCCACGAGGGCGGCCTCGTCGAGCGCGATGCCATGGTCTTCCAGGCCGCCAAGCGGATCGCGCAGCTCGACGCTGCCCACGAGGGTCTGGTCTTCGGTCGGCTCGACCTGCAGGCGACGCTGGATCCCGAGGCCCGCTACATCGGTCGGATCGGCCTGCGCGACGCCAACATGGACTCGATGCTGATCGACTGGCGGGCACCCGCTGCAGCCGTGTTCTACCAGGCCACGGCGGCCGACCCCCAGAGCGTCGTACGCCGCAGGGTGCTGCGCTGCGTCGGCCGCCTCGTGGCTGGCGTCGAGGACGAGCTGCTCGACGCCGAGGCGCTCGAGGAATCCGGTGCCGACCTGCCGATCATCGGCGAGGGCGCGTTGATGGCGCAGCTCTCTCGTGCCCGCGACCGCTCGATGCACTCGATCGTGGCCACCATCCAGGCCGAGCAGGACCTGGCGATCCGGGCGCCCAGCAAGGGCGTGGTCACCATCTCCGGCGGTCCCGGCACGGGCAAGACCGTGGTGGCGTTGCACCGTGCTGCCTACCTGCTCTACAACGAGCGGCGGCGCTACGAGTCCGGCGGCGTGCTGGTGGTCGGCCCGAGCGGCGTCTTCATGCGCTACATCGAGCGGGTCCTGCCCAGCCTCGGCGAGACCGCGATCGCGCTGCGATCGCTCGGCGAAGTGGTCGACGGGCTCCGCGCCACCCGCCACGACGAGTCGGCCGTGGCCGACGTGAAGGGTTCGGCCCGGATGGCCGAGGTGACACGTCGTGCGTCGCGGCAGCAGGCACCCGGTAGCCCCTCGGAGTTCCGGCTGTTCTGGTACGACAGCAACATCGTGCTCGACCGCGGCACCCTCGGCCGCGTCCGCCGCCAGCTGATGTCGCAAGGCCGCCGCAACCGGCAGGTGCCCCGAGTTGCCGGAGCGCTGCTCGATGCCATGTGGCGGCAGGTGCGCACCGAGCGCGGACGCGAGCGTGGTCGCGAGAAGTTCGACGAGGACCTGCTCGGCGACGACTCCTTCCTCGACTTCGCCCTGGACTGGTGGCCGCCGCTCGACGCGCCGACCGTGCTGTCGTGGCTGCGCGATCCGGAGCTGCTGGCCCGGGTAGCCGACGGGCTGCTGATGCCGGAGGAGCAGCGGCTGCTCACCAAGTCGTGGGCCGGCGACGGAGCCTTGCCCTTGGACCTGTCGGTCGAGGACGTGCCGCTGATCGACGAGCTGCGCTACGCGCTCGGTGACGTGCCCCGGCGCACCGAGGACGAACGCGACGACCCCCTGACCCTGATCGACGGCGCGGTCGACATCCAGGAGCTGATGACTGCCTCCGACCGCGAGTACGCCCCCACCGGTCGGGCGTGGGCTCCGCCCACCCACAGCATCGACGACGACCACTTCGCCCACGTGTTGGTCGACGAGGCCCAGGACCTCACGCCGATGCAGTGGCGGATGGTCGGGCGGCGCGGCCGCACCGCGTCGTGGACGATCGTGGGAGATCCTGCCCAGTCGTCGTGGCCGGCTCCCATCGAGTCCGCGGCCGCGCGGGCGGAGGCGCTCGAGGGCAAGCAGCACCACGAGTTCCACCTCTCGACCAACTACCGCAACTCCGCCGAGATCTACGAGTTCGCCGAGCGCTACGCCGAGCGGGTCGGTCTCGACGCCGACCTGCCCACTGCCGTGCGCTCGACCGGCCGCGAGCCGGTGGAGATCACCGGTGCCAGCGACATCGAGGTAGCCGTGCGGGAGGCGGTGACCGCGACCGCGGCCGAGGTCTCGGGCACGGTCGGCATCGTGGTGCCGGTGGCCCGTCGCTCCGAGGTGAACGCCTGGCTGGCGTCGTGGCCGGAATTCGCCGACGACGCACCGGGGGCGAGGGCGGCGATCGACTCGTCGGTCAGTCCGTCGGGCACCGACCGGATCGTGGTGCTCACCGGCCTCGACACCAAGGGGCTCGAATTCGACGGGATCGTCGTGGTCAGGCCGCAGGAGATCGAGGACGAGTCGGTCACCGGGCGTTCGACCCTCTACGTCGTGCTCACCCGCGCCACCCAGCTGCTCACGACGGTCAGCTGAGCCCCGACCTACTCAGGCGTCCTGGGTGGCCTCGACCTTGGCGAGGATGCGCATGAACTTGCGGTTGAGGCCGCGCATCGTCCGGTCGTAGGCCCAGGGTGCGTAGCGCTGGAGCAGGTGGCCGAGGCGGATGTCGAGCGAGGTGAAGACCAGGTAGCTCCCCTTCTCGACGCCGCGGATCATCGCGGCGGCCGCGCGCTCCGGTGTCACGGCGTGGTGCTCGAACTCCGCGACCGTCTTGCGGATAGCCGGGTGCTCCCGGTCCACGCCGACGATGTTGACCGTCCCGACCAGCGGCGTCTTCACCGCTCCGGGGCACACCAGCGTGACGCCGATGTCGTGGTGCTCGAGGTCGAACCGCAAGACCTCGCTGACGCCGCGCAGGCCGAACTTCGCGGCGCTGTAGGGAGCATGGATCGGCAACCCGAACAGGCCGGCCGCCGACGAGACGTTGACGATATGCCCGCCCTTGCCCGCCGCGATCATCGCCGGCACGAACGCCGACATGACGTAGATCGGTCCCATCAGGTCGACCTCTACGCAGTCTCGCCAATGCTTGGACTCGAGGTCCTGGATGCGCCCCCACGTGGAGATGCCGGCGACATTCATCACGACATCCACGGACCCGGCCGCCGCCAGTGCGCGGTGGGCGAAGGCGGTGACCGAGTCCTCGTTCGTGATGTCGAAGGCCTCCTGCAGCAGGACGGTTCCGCCAGCCGCGGTCACGAGGCTCACCGTCTCGTCCAAGCCCACCGGGTTGACGTCGGTGAGCAAGAGGCGAGACCCCTTCGCCGCGGCCTGGAGGGCGACAGCGCGGCCGATGCCGCTACCGGCGCCGGTGATGACGACGACCTTGCCGCCGAAGGATGTCTTGCGCATGTGGCCCCCGAAGTAGAAGTGCCGCGAGCGTAGCGCCACGCCTCCGGCCCGGTCTCGGGGTTACGGAGAGCCGGAGACCCGACCCTTATGCAAGCCCTTACGCAACGGAGACACCCTCTTCGGCGGTCGCGGTGAAGCGCACGGCCCGGTAGTTGTCCAGGACCCGCAGCACGCCGGCGTGGGTCTTCAGGAGCTGGCGGTGCGCGACCTGCAGCTCGGCGTCGGTCATCTCGCTGTCGAGCTGGGCCTCGCAGGTGTGCTGCCACCGGGTGCGCAACGCATTGACGAGGGCGTCGCGGTCGGCGAAGTGCTGCGCGAACTCCTCACGCCAGAGCAGGGTGCCGGTCGAGTCGGCCTCGGCGGCCTTCACGACCTCGCGGATGATGAGGTAGCGCTCGTGGGTCTCGGTCCAGGTCATCGTGCTGTCCTTTTCGTGTGTCGCCGCGTCGGTCGCTGCGATCACCGAGACAGAGGGCCCGAGAGGGCTGGCAGATACCAGAAAATTCGATGTATCACGGTGCTGGCTGACGCCTCTGAACTACGAGAGCATTGGCTCGCCCGGGGGAACCGCTCCTGGGCGAGGAGGTCGACGACGATGGATGCGTCCGACCCCCTCCCGGCCCTGGTCTCACAAGCTCGAGAGGGAGACCAGAGTGCCTGGAACGCGATCGTCGGGCGGTACCTGCCGCTCGTGTGCGGGCTGGCCCGCCGCTACCGGCTGTCCGAGGCCGACGGCGACGATGTCTGCCAGACGGTGTGGCTGCGGTTGGTCGAGAAGCTCGGCGACATCCGCGAGCCAGCGGCCCTTCCAGGCTGGATCGCCACCACCACCCGCAACGAGTGCCTGCGGGTCATCGCCGGGCGCAAGCGGATGACCCCCGTGGACCCGGTGGAGTCCTCGACCCTCGCGGGTGTCACCGACGACCTGGCCGGCGCCGACCTGGTCGCGGCCGAGGAGCGCCAGGCGCTGCGCGACGGCCTCGCTTCCCTGCCGGACGACCGTCGTGAGCTGCTGCTCATCCTGCTGACCGATCCGCCCATCCCGTACGCCGACATCAGCGAGCGGCTCGGCATCCCCGTCGGCAGCATCGGGCCCACCCGGGCTCGCGCACTCGAGCAGCTGCGCAACACTCCCGCCCTGCGGGCCCTGATCGGAGGTGCACGGTCATGACGGACTGGTCCGATGACGAGCTGATGGCGCTTCTCGCAGAGGCGGTTACCGAGGACGACGCCGTGACCGACCGCCGGCGCGCGGATGCCCAGGCGGCGTTCACCTGGCGCACGGTCGACGAGGAGCTGATGGAGCTCCTCCACGACTCCTCGCTCGAGGTGGGCGCGGGCGTCCGCAGCAGCGGAGAGACCACCGAGCGGGTGCTCTCCTTCGGCGCCGGCGAGCTGTCGCTGGAGCTCGAGGTCGACGGCGACGCCGTGATCGGCCAGGTGCTCCCCGGCCAGCTCGGCACGGTGGCCCTGCAACGCGTCGATGCCGAACCCCGCACAGTCGCCACGGATGCTGCCGGATTCTTCCGGTTCCAGGGGGTGACCCCGGGCCTGACCAGGTTCGTGGTCACCGTCTCCAACGACACCCTGACCACGACCTGGGTCAACCTCTAGCCGACGATGGTTGAGCCTCGAAGCCTGCCTCAGACAAACGGCGGGACGAGCGGCGTCACGGTGCCGTACTTCGCGTCCGTCGTCGAGTTCGCTTTCGCTGCCTTGAGCATTTCGGCGTAGGCAGCTCGGACGCTGCTCTTCTGGTGCCTCGTCTTGTAGGCAGCGATGGAGCCGGTGACGACCGGCGTGGAGAACGAGGTCCCGCTCCACTGGGCTAGACCGTTCTCGAACTTCCGGACGACTCCTTTGGGGGTCTGCGGTTCGTAGGTCGTGTAGCTCCCGGTCGGGAACGCGTTGACCAGGTTGCGGCCGTGCGCATACACGTTCACCCACGGCCCGTAGTTGGAGAAGTCGGACACCTTGCCGTCGGCGTCGAGCGACCCAACGCCAACCACCCAGTCGAACGCCGCCGGCCAGAACGGCTTGTTGTTGGCGTCGTTACCAGCTGCTGCGACGACCAGTACCGCGCTATCAGCCTCAGCCCACTTGTTGAGGGTCGCCAGCACCTGGAAGCCCAGCAGGCCGAGGTCCTTGCGGGTGTGGGTCCCGGCCGAGATGGAGATCAGGTCCGAGTTGTTCTCGATCATGGCCTCGTTCAGCTGGGCAGTGATCTCGGACTCGTAGGCGGCGCCGCCGTGGGTGAGGAAGCCCTCGACCTCGATGGTCGTCGCAGGGGCCAGGCACTTGATCACGCCGGACACGAAAGTGCCGTGCCCTGCGTATTCATGGATGGCCGCCTGATTGATCTGCTCCGCGTCGCCGTTGACGTCCGTCAGGAACGTCGTTGCTTTGTTGGTCGCTGCCTGGGCCCACCAGCCGGTGTCGACGACCGAGATCTTGACGTCCTTGCCAGCCCTCAGGTCCTGGTTCAACGGCGGGACCAATCGGCCGTCTGGCGTGAGGTCCGGTTCGGTGGCGGGGCACATGCGACCAACGCCACCTGGTGTTACATAGAGCACGTGGTCGGGAGTGGCGAGCTCCTCGCGCAGCTCGCGGTCGATTTGCTCGAGGGTCTCGAGGACGTCGGAAGCCTCGCCGTCGGTGAGCATCGGTAGTTGGTAGACGAACAGCCCGTCGACCCGATCGTCGACGACGTCTCCTGGTCCGCGGTAGACATCCGGTCGTTCGTTGAAGAAGTTGTCGAGCTCCTCACGGTCATGACTGCGCACCAGCACGACTCCTGGCCGGTAGAGGTACTCAGCCTCGGCTCCGTCCTCCGTGGTGGCGAGCACGGCCTGTCCATCGAAGGCACGACGGATAACGTCGACCTGCACCTGGAAGTTCTCGCGGCTGAGGTCGCGCTTCGGGCGGGTGGGCAGGTTCGGCCGTTGTGGTCGGAAGATCTTCCGCAGCCGCGCGAGAATGCCGCGGGTGTGGCGGACGTCGTCGGAATCGGTCACTGGGAGCTCCTGGCGTAGAAGGCCGGACGTGCCCGAGCGCGCTCGCTAACGTAGTGGCGCGCGACGACCCCCGTAAAGACACGAGGCCGGCATGACCGATGACCTGCTCACCCTCGCGACATCGGCACCAAGCGAGGCGGAAGCACTGGCGCGGGCGACACTTGCCACGACGGGTGATTTGCGTCAGGCGTCTATCGCCCACCAGGCACTGGGCATCGTGTTTCGCGATCAGGGCCGCACGGACCTCGCGATCGAGGAGCTCAGGGCTGCGCTGGGCTGCGCGCGGCGACTGGGCGATGGTCATCGCCTTGTTGACGTGCAGGCGACTTACGGCCTGACGCTGGTGGTGGCTGGGAGATCGCGTGCGGGGCTGCGGCATCTTGATCTGGCGGTGGAGTCGGGTGATGAACGGTTCCTCGCGATGACGCTCATGCGGAGGGCGATCGCGCTCCGGTTCGTTGGCAGACCGGGAGAGGCGCACCGTGACATGCGCCGGGCGTTGTCGGGATTCCGTGAGGCCAACGACAGAGTCTGGGAGGCGGTCACCCTGCACAATCTCGGTTGGGTCGAGCTCTCTCAGGGACGGGTGAAGGAAGCGGAGAGGCACACAGCTGCTGCCCTCAATCTGTTTCATGCCGAGGGGCTGCTGCTGGACGCGCTTTGGGCGCGGCAGAACTTGGGTGAGATCGCATTCTGTCGAGGTGACCTGCCCCGGGCGCTGGCGATCTACGACGAGGTCGCACGTGAGTACGCAGAGCTCGGCCATTCGAGGCCGCATCTGGCAACAACCCGAAGTACGGCGTATCTCGCCGCAGGTCTGTCGATCGAGGCCGCCACAGTCGTCGATGAGGCGTTGCTGAGCTCTCAGCTGCTGCCGTTTGATGGAGCGAGTCTGAAGTTGATCGGGTCGGCGGCCAAACTTGCCTCGGGCGATGCATCCGGAGCTGCGTATTTGGCCAAGCAGGCACGCGATGGATTCCGACGCGTCAATAACCCCGGGTCGGAATTGCGGGCACGCTTTGCATTGCTGAGAGCTCGATGCCTCCTGCAAGGAGTCGGGCGCCATGCAGCCGAAGCCCGCGCGGTTGCCGAGGCGCTCCACGATGTGCGGGCCGACGAGGCGCCCGTGGCGCTGATGCTGGCGGCGGAGGTTGGTCATGAGGATTTGTTGGACTGCGCAGCTTTGTACAGGCACCGTCCCGGGGCCATGGTTCGCGCCAGCGGTTGGCTAGCCGGCGCATTGGCCAGCGAAGCGCGCGCCGATAAGCAGGGCACCCTTCGCGCGTGTGGCCGTGGACTCGACGCGCTCGACGAACATCGCCAGACCTTGGGAAGCTCCGAGTTGCGAGCATTGGCCACGGCACACGGTCGAGATCTCGCCACCGTGGCGCTGCGGCATGCGGCCGTCAGTGACGCCCGGACCCTGCTGCGTTGGAGCGAGCGGTGGCGGGCAACCGCGTTGGCTCAAGCCCCGGTGACGCCTGAGCGGGACGTGTCCCCGGAGCTGGCCGCGCTCCGGGACAACGGGCGAAGGCTGGCGGAGACTCGCGCCGAAGGTGAGCCCACCGACCAACTGGAGGCGGAGCGTCGGCGCCTGGAACGCGCTGTGCGGGCGGGTCACCATCGGCTCGTGGGCAAGGCAGATCACGTCAACTCGCGGCTCGACATCGAGCGGCTAGTTGTCGAGGTTGGCTCCTCGGCGCTGGTGGAGCTGGTCGATGTCGACGGCACGTTGCACGTGCTCGTGGTGAGCAACGGCAAGGTCCGGCGCCGGATCGCCGGATCGACGACGCAGGCGTTGGAGCTGGGCAATCTCGCGCAGTTTGCCCTGCGACGGGCAGCTCGTGGCCGGCCGTACGATCCGGGCGACCTGGGCAGCCGCCTGCAGCAGACGCTGCTCGGGGACGCGGTCCGGCTCTTGCCCGACGGTCCGGTGGTCGTGTCCCCAACCGCGCGGCTGCACGGCATCCCATGGGCAATGCTCCCGACGCTGGCCGAACGTTCGTTCAGCATCGTTCCGTCCGCTGCGCAGTGGTTGCGGGCGAAGGCGGCCACGACGACGGACGAGCGGCTCGTGATGCTGGCGGGTCCCGGGCTCGACACCGGCGGAGCCGAGGTGCCGGTGCTCGCGGCTCGCCACCCCGACGCCGTACTGCTGGACGGAGACCGCGCCACCGTCGAGGCCGCGGTGACCGCGCTGGACGGCGCGAGGCTGGTCCACGTCGCAGCGCACGGTCACTTCCGCGCCGACAGTCCGCTGTTCTCTTCGCTCGAGCTGGCCGACGGCCCGCTCACCGTTCACGACCTCGAGCGGCTCCGCGTCGCCCCGCACCGGCTGGTGCTGTCGGCGTGCGAGTCCGGCGTCCTCGCTCCGGTCGGGGCCGACGAGCTGCTCGGCCTCGCGTCGGCACTGTTCTCGATGGGCACCGCCGGCCTGGTCTCCAGCGTGGCTGAGGTCAACGACGAGGCCACGGCGGTGCTGATGGTCGAGCTGCACGACCGGCTCGCGCAAGCAGCGACACACGGCGGCGGGCTCGCCGACGCCCTGCTCGCTGCGCGGGTGGCAGCCTCAGGCGACCCCACGCGAGAGGCGACTGCTGCGGCCTTCCTGGCGCTCGGGGTGTGAGCTGACCGGGAGGTGCTCGTAGCCGCGCAGCACCCGCGTGTTGCGGCGGACGGGCGAGCCGTCGATGCGGAGATCGGGCCGCCGCTCGTACAGCGTGCGTAGTCCGACCACGCCTTCGAGCCGGGCCAGACCGGCACCCAGGCAGAAGTGGATGCCTTGGGAGAACGCCAGGTGCTGGTGGGCGTTCGCGCGGGTGACGTCGAAAGTCTGCGGGTCGTCGAAGACAGCGGGGTCGCGGTTGGCCCCGCCCAAGTAGGTCAGGATCGGTTGGCCCTTCGGCACGTGGATGCCGTCGACCTCGGTGTCCTGGTACGCCTGACGAATGGTGGCCTGCACGGGGGAGTCGAAGCGCAGCACCTCTTCGACCGCGTTGCCCCAACCGGACGGCTCCTCTTGGAGCGAGCGCAGCTGGTCGGGGTGCTGGTCGAGCAGTTGGATGGCGTTGCCGAGCAGGTTGACCGTGGTCTCGAATCCCGCGCCGAGAAGCAACAGAGCGGTGGCTCGCAGCTCGAGGTCGGTGAGCTGGTCATCGCCGTCCAAGTTGGCGAGCTTGCTCAGCAGGTCGTCCTGCGGACTGCGCCGGATCGTCCTGATGTGGTGGTCGAGCCACTGGTTGAGCTGGCGGATGTCGTTCCTGGCCACCTTGTGGCGGGGCCAGGACAGGGACGGGTCGAGCGTGGCCGCGGCGCCGTTGCCCCACGCCAACAGCTGATGGTGCATGTGCTCGGGCACGCCGAGCATGTGCGCGATCACGGCGACGGGCAGCAGGGCTGCATACTCCTCGACGGCGTCGAAGTGCTCGGTGTCGGCGAGGCCGTCGAGCAGCCGGTCGGCGGTCGCTTGCACCATCGGCTCGAGGTCGGTGACCGAGCGCGCAGTGAACGCGCGCGAGACCAGTCGTCGGTAGCGGGTGTGGTGCGGCGGGTCCATCACCAGCATCGACGGCGGGTCGACCGGTCCGACGGCCCACGGGTCGGAGACCGCGCGCAGCACACGTTGTGCGGGGGCGGGCAGTCCGGCCTGGCCGCCGGCGGCGCCGAAGTCCGGACTGCGCAGGACGGCGGTGCCAAGCGCGTGGTCGACGGTTACCGGAAGCACTCGACCCATGAGCAGTCGATCTCGCGAGCGGATCTGCTCGTAGGTCGGGAACGGGTCTTCGAGCAGGTCCGGGTCGAGCTCGAGCCGGGACATCACGTCACCTCGCTTGGCCGCACGCTTGAACATGCCGCGCGCCAGGCCGTAGCTGAGCGACCAGCTCACCGCCGACCGGGCGGTCACCGCAGCCGGACGCGCCGCAAGCGTCTCGGTCCAGGTCATACGTCCACGGTAGAGCCCTGAAGCCGACGGGGAAAACTCGTCCATCAACGGCTTGCGGGCGTCGGTATTGTCGGATTACAATCGAACATACGTTCGAAAGCTTCGCTCGGGAGGCGCCATGCAGGTCCGCGACATCCAGGCTTGGACCCACGCCCTGACCGAGTACGACGGACCGCAGACAGACGCCGATCGCATCGACGCCCTCCGCGCGCTCGAGGTGCTCAAGTGCGCCGCCGAGGCCGCCCAAGCCCAGGTGACCGCGGACCTCGACTCCTCCCAACGCGCCGAGCAGGCCGCCGCCGGCGTGCCAGCCGAACGCCAGGGCCGCGGGGTGGCGGGGCAGGTCGCGCTCGCGCGGCGGGAGTCCCCGCACCGCGGCCAACGGCATGTAGGTCTGGCGATGATTCTTCGGGCCGAGCTGCCGCACACGCATGGAGGCGTTCCGGGCCGGCCGGATCACCGAGTGGGCCGCCACGGTCATGGCCAGAGAGACGGCCTGCCTGGCTCTCGAGGACCGCAAGGTGGTCGACGCCGAGCTCGCCGTCGACCCCGACCGGCTGGAGGCGATGGGGATCGGTGAGCTCGAGGCCGAGGCCAAGAAGATCGCCTATCGGCTGGACGCCGAGTCCTTCGTCGAACGCCGTCGTCGCGCCGAGGAAGAACGCCGGGTCACCCTGCGACCCGCACCTGACGTCATGTCCCAGCTCAGCGCGC
>CAWCGY010000030.1:0-97126 GCA_963795155.1 uncultured Actinomycetota bacterium
GGGCGACCTGGGCAGCCGCCTGCAGCAGACGCTGCTCGGGGACGCGGTCCGGCTCTTGCCCGACGGTCCGGTGGTCGTGTCCCCAACCGCGCGGCTGCACGGCATCCCATGGGCAATGCTCCCGACGCTGGCCGAACGTTCGTTCAGCATCGTTCCGTCCGCTGCGCAGTGGTTGCGGGCGAAGGCGGCCACGACGACGGACGAGCGGCTCGTGATGCTGGCGGGTCCCGGGCTCGACACCGGCGGAGCCGAGGTGCCGGTGCTCGCGGCTCGCCACCCCGACGCCGTACTGCTGGACGGAGACCGCGCCACCGTCGAGGCCGCGGTGACCGCGCTGGACGGCGCGAGGCTGGTCCACGTCGCAGCGCACGGTCACTTCCGCGCCGACAGTCCGCTGTTCTCTTCGCTCGAGCTGGCCGACGGCCCGCTCACCGTTCACGACCTCGAGCGGCTCCGCGTCGCCCCGCACCGGCTGGTGCTGTCGGCGTGCGAGTCCGGCGTCCTCGCTCCGGTCGGGGCCGACGAGCTGCTCGGCCTCGCGTCGGCACTGTTCTCGATGGGCACCGCCGGCCTGGTCTCCAGCGTGGCTGAGGTCAACGACGAGGCCACGGCGGTGCTGATGGTCGAGCTGCACGACCGGCTCGCGCAAGCAGCGACACACGGCGGCGGGCTCGCCGACGCCCTGCTCGCTGCGCGGGTGGCAGCCTCAGGCGACCCCACGCGAGAGGCGACTGCTGCGGCCTTCCTGGCGCTCGGGGTGTGAGCTGACCGGGAGGTGCTCGTAGCCGCGCAGCACCCGCGTGTTGCGGCGGACGGGCGAGCCGTCGATGCGGAGATCGGGCCGCCGCTCGTACAGCGTGCGTAGTCCGACCACGCCTTCGAGCCGGGCCAGACCGGCACCCAGGCAGAAGTGGATGCCTTGGGAGAACGCCAGGTGCTGGTGGGCGTTCGCGCGGGTGACGTCGAAAGTCTGCGGGTCGTCGAAGACAGCGGGGTCGCGGTTGGCCCCGCCCAAGTAGGTCAGGATCGGTTGGCCCTTCGGCACGTGGATGCCGTCGACCTCGGTGTCCTGGTACGCCTGACGAATGGTGGCCTGCACGGGGGAGTCGAAGCGCAGCACCTCTTCGACCGCGTTGCCCCAACCGGACGGCTCCTCTTGGAGCGAGCGCAGCTGGTCGGGGTGCTGGTCGAGCAGTTGGATGGCGTTGCCGAGCAGGTTGACCGTGGTCTCGAATCCCGCGCCGAGAAGCAACAGAGCGGTGGCTCGCAGCTCGAGGTCGGTGAGCTGGTCATCGCCGTCCAAGTTGGCGAGCTTGCTCAGCAGGTCGTCCTGCGGACTGCGCCGGATCGTCCTGATGTGGTGGTCGAGCCACTGGTTGAGCTGGCGGATGTCGTTCCTGGCCACCTTGTGGCGGGGCCAGGACAGGGACGGGTCGAGCGTGGCCGCGGCGCCGTTGCCCCACGCCAACAGCTGATGGTGCATGTGCTCGGGCACGCCGAGCATGTGCGCGATCACGGCGACGGGCAGCAGGGCTGCATACTCCTCGACGGCGTCGAAGTGCTCGGTGTCGGCGAGGCCGTCGAGCAGCCGGTCGGCGGTCGCTTGCACCATCGGCTCCAGGTCGGTGACCGAGCGCGCAGTGAAGGCGCGCGAGACCAGCCGGCGGTAGCGGGTGTGGTGCGGCGGGTCCATCACCAGCATCGACGGCGGGTCGACCGGTCCGACGGCCCACGGGTCGGAGACCGCGCGCAGCACACGTTGTGCGGGGGCGGGCAGCCCGGCCTGGCCGCCGGCGGCGCCGAAGTCCGGACTGCGCAGGACGGCGGTGCCCAGCGCGTGGTCGACGGTCACCGGGAGCACTCGACCCATGAGCAGTCGATCGCGCGAGCGGATCTGCTCGTAGGTCGGGAACGGGTCCTCGAGCAGGTCCGGGTCGAGCTCGAGCCGGGACATCACATCACCGCGCTTGGCCGCACGTTTGAACATGCCGCGCGCCAGGCCGTAGCTGAGCGACCAGCTCACCGCCGACCGGGCGGTCACCGCAGCCGGACGCTCCGCAAGCGTCTCGGTCCAGGTCATACGTCCACGGTAGAGCCCTGAAGCCCGACGGGGAAAACTCGTCCCACCAACGGCTTGCGGGCGGCGGTATTGTGGGTTAGAATCGAACATACGTTCGAAAGACTCCGCTCGGGAGGCGGCATGCAGGTCCGCGACATCCAGGCTTGGACCCACGCCCTGACCGAGTACGACGGACCGCAGACTGATGCCGATCGCATCGACGCCCTCCGCGCGCTCGAGGTGCTCAAGTGCGCCGCCGAAGCCGCCCAAGCCCAAGTGACTGCGGACCTCGACTCCTCCCAACGCGCCGAGCAGGCCGCCGCCGGCGTGCCAGTCGAACGCCAGGGCCGCGGGGTGGCGGGGCAGGTCGCGCTCGCGCGGCGAGAGTCCCCGCACCGCGGCCAACGGCATGTGGGTCTGGCGAAGATTCTGCGGGCCGAGCTGCCGCACACGATGGAGGCGTTCCGGGCCGGCCGGATCACCGAGTGGTCCGCCACGGTCGTGGCCAGAGAGACGGCCTGCCTGACTCTCGAGGACCGCAAGGTGGTGGACGCCGAGCTCGCCGTCGACCCCGACCGGCTGGAGGCGATGGGGATCGGTGAGCTCGAGGCCGAGGCCAAGAAGATCGCCTATCGGCTGGACGCCGAGTCCTTCGTCGAACGCCGTCGTCGCGCCGAGGAAGAACGCCGGGTCACCCTGCGACCCGCACCTGACGTCATGTCCCAGCTCAGCGCGCTGCTGCCGGTCAAGACCGGCGTCGCCGTGTACGCCGCCCTGAGAGCAGCGGCGGACACCGCGATCACACGTGGAGATGCCCGCAGCGTCGGCCAGCTGATGACTGTCACCCTGGTCGATCGCGTGCTCGGCAGCGCCGACGCCAGCGGGGCAGTAGTGACGATCAACCTGGTGATGACCGACCAGATCCTTCTCGCCGCCAGCGACGAACCAGGCTGGGTCGAGGGTTACGGACCCGTCCCCGCCGATCTGGCTCGCGAGCTCGCCACCACCGACCATGCCTGGCTGCGCCGGTTGTACACCGCACCGACCGCCGGTGATCTGGTCGCGATGGACTCGAAGGCCAGGATCTTCCCGACCAAGCTCGCCCAGTTCCTCCGTCTCAGAGACCGCAGGTGCCGCACCCCTTGGTGTGATGCACCCATCCGCCACGCCGACCACGTCGAAGCCGTCGACGAAGGCGGCCCCACCACCGCCACCAACGGGCAAGGACTCTGCGAGGCCTGCAACTACAACAAGCAAGCCATCGGCTGGCGCGCCAAACCACGGCCCGGCCCAGGCCACACGGTAGAGATCCTCACCCCGACCGACCACGCCTACCCATCCACCGCACCGCCATTGACCAGGCGCTGGACCCTCGCCGTCTAACGGATTTGCCCGGGGGTTGACCTTGACCTTGGGGGAGGGCACACGGTGTTGTCACCGGTGACCGCCACCGGAGACGAGGATGGATCCATGACGTACCTCAGCATCGGCGACTTCGCCCGGGCCTCGGGCCTGACGGCGAAGGCCCTCCGGCTGTACGACGAGCTGGAGCTGGTGGTGCCGGCGAAGGTGGATGAGCTCAACGGCTACCGCTGGTACGCCCCGGAGCAGCTCGAGCGCGCACAGCTAGTGGCCAGCCTGCGGCTGATCGGGATGCCGTTGCACCGGATCCGTGAGGTAGTGGGTCTGAGTGCGGACGTCCGCTCCCGCGATATCGCGGAGTACTGGCGACAGGTCGAGGCCGACCACGTCTCCCGCCGTGCCGTCGTGTCCTCCCTGGTCGCCCAGCAAAGATCAAAGGAGCCGACGATGACGAGCACCAACCAGAGCTGGACCACCAGGTCCGCAATCCGCCACGAGCAGGGGCGGCGCAGCAGCCAACGCGATGCCGTGTACGCCGGCAGCGCGCTGTTCGCGGTCGCCGACGGCAACGGCAGCGGGACCTCGGCTGCCACGACGACGATCACGGCGGTGGCTGCACTCGACCAGACCAGGGCGGCCGACCCGACGGCCGCGATCGAGCAGGCACTCGCACAGGCCAGCGCGGAGATCGAGGCAGGCGACAGCACGACCCTGACGGCGCTGTGGTTCCACGGCGACACTGCAGTGAGCGTGCACATCGGGGACTGTCGCCTCCACCGCATTCGCAACGGGTGGGTGGATTCGCTGACGCGTGACCACACCCTGGTCGCCGCGCTGGTGGAAGAGGGCCGGCTTACCGATTTCGAGGCCCGCTCGCACCCACACCGGACGCTGCTCAACCGAGCGGTGGCGCGCGAAACGGTGGGTGAGCCCGACCTGGGCACGGTCGAGGTACGAGTCGGAGACCGGTTCGCGATCACCAGCAAAGGAGTGCACGAGGTGGTTGGCGTCGACGAGCTCGAGGCATTGCTGCTGATGGAAGCGGACCTGGACGAGATGGCAGGCCGGATCGCCCAGGCAGCAGAAGCCGCCGGAGCGCCGGACAACTTCAGCGTCGTCGTCGTCGAGGTCACCGAGTAGCCGCCCTGCGAGAAACCCGGCGGAGCCCACCAGTGGCCACAACTACAGTTCGGTCATGACTACGCCCTCTGCCAAGGACGCCATCGCCGCGCTCCAGAGGCACGAGGCGTGGGCGATCATCCGGCGCTCCACGCGGGCGGGTGATCGCGACACCGTCGGTCTGGTGGGTGGGCGGCGTACGGAGGTGGAGTCGCTGCTCGACGTACCTCTCGAGCAAGGCGTGCCGACCGACGGGCACATCGCCGACCGGCTGCTCGCGATCCCGTTCCGGCAGGTGCGTGAGCGAGGCTTCGAGGCGCACGACGACGGCACGCCCCTGGTGGTCGTCGACGTGGAGACCGAGCTGGAGTTCTCGGTCGCCGAGATCGTCCGGGCGATCGACGACACGGGCGTCGAGTTCGCCGACCGGGGTGGGTTCGAGACCGATGACGAGGAGTACGCCAAGCTCGTCGAGGCGATCATCCACGACGAGATCGGGCAGGGTGAGGGAGCCAATCTGGTCATCGGCCGCCATTACCGAGCTCAGCTCGCGGACTGGGGCGTGGCCGGTGCGCTGAGCGTCTTCAAGCGCCTGCTCGAGCGCGAGCGCGGTGCCTACTGGACGTTCGTTTTCTTCACCGGCGACCGCTACCTGATCGGCGCCAGCCCCGAGCGTCACGTCACCATCCACGACGGTGATGTGCGGATGAACCCGATCAGCGGCACCTTCCGGATCCCGCGCGACGCCGACGTCAAGCCGAAGCTGCTCGAATTCCTGGCCGACGAGAAGGAGATCTACGAGCTCTTCATGGTCGTCGACGAAGAGCTCAAGATGATGTGCGACATCTGCCACGAAGGTGGCCAGGTGCTAGGCCCGTTCCTCAAGCCGATGAGCCACCTGGTGCACAGCGAGTACCTCCTGGCAGGCCGCACCGACCGTGACCCACGAGAGGTTCTCCGCGACACGATGTACGCCGCCACGGTCACCGGATCGCCGGTGGAGAACGCCTGCCGGCTGATCAAGGAGTACGAGACCGAGGGCCGTGGCTACTACGGTGCGGCGCTCGCGATCCTCGGCCGCGACGCGGGTGGCGGCCCGGAGGTCGACAGCCCGATCGTGATCCGCACTGCCGAGGTCGACCTCGAGGGCCGGCTCAAGGTCACCGCGGGTGCCACCCTGGTGCGCGACTCGGAGCCGGCGTACGAAGTGGCGGAGACGCACGCGAAGGCCGGCGGCATCCTGAGTGCCTTCGGCCTGGTGCCGCTCGCGCCGACTCCGGACGTCGACATCGCCCAGCTCGTCAACGACGAGGACGTGCTGCTGGCCCTCAACTCCCGCAACCGGCGGCTCTCGTCGTTCTGGCTGACCGACCAGGCCGGCTCCGCCCCAGACCCGCGGCTGGCCGGCAAGAGCGTGGTGATCCTGGACGGCGAGGACGACTTCGTGAACATGCTGCGTCACGTGCTGGGCGTGATGGGCATGCCCTCGCGCGTCGTCCGGCACGAGGACTACCAGCCGGGCTCGCTCGACGGCGACGACCTGGTGATCATCGGCCCCGGTCCCGGTGACCCGCGCGACGGGGACGCGCCGAAGATCTCCCGGGTGCGGGCGGCGGTGGCTGAGCTGCTCGCCAGTGGACGCCCGTTCCTGGCCGTCTGCCTGGGCCACCAGACGCTCTGTCACCTGCTGGACATCCCGCTGCACTACAAGGACATCGTCTTCCAGGGCACCCAGTCGCCGATCGACCTCAAGGGCCGCACGGAGCGGGTGGGCTTCTACAACACGTTTGTCGGCCGCGTCGCCGACGGTCAATCGCTGCCACCGGGCGTCACGGTGGAGGCAGATCCGGCGACCGGCGACATCAACGTGCTCACTGGGCCGCACTACCGGGGCATCCAGTTCCATGCCGAGTCGATCCTCACCGAGCACGGGTTCGACCTGGTGCATGAGCTCGTGGGAGATCTGCTCCTTCGGTGAGTGCTCCCTTGGGTCAACCGGACGTCGTCGTGGTGGACCACTACGACTCCTACACGTGGAACCTCGTCCACCTGGTTGCGCTGGTCACGGGCGAGCTGCCGACCGTGGTGCAGCACGACCAGGTGTCGGCGGCCGACGTGCTCGGGCACTCCCACGTCGTGCTCTCGCCCGGCCCGGGCCACCCGGACGACCCCGCCGACTTCGCTGTCGGACGCGAGGTGCTGCGGGCCGCGACCCGGCCCGTGCTCGGCGTGTGCCTGGGCATGCAAGGCCTGGTGGCGACGTACGGCGGCACGGTGGAGCAGGTGGTCCCCGCACACGGCGAGGTGGCGACCATCGAGCACGACGGCCGGGGCGTCTTCACCGGTCTGCCGCAGGGTTTCGCGGCGGTGCGCTACCACTCGTTGGCGGCGGTCACAGTGCCTGCTGAGCTGGAGATCTCAGCGAGGAGTGGCGAGGTCGTGATGGGTGTGCGGCACCGGTCGTTGCCCCTGGAAGGGGTGCAGTTCCATCCCGAGTCGATCCTGTCCGAGCACGGCGCTCGGCTGGTCGCCAACTTCCTGGAGCGCCGATGACCGACGCCGACCCGGTCGCCTTCTTCCAAGAGGTGGCAGCCACCCACCGCCGCTGCTTCTGGCTCGACGGCGGCGGCGCCCGGGAGTGGTCGGGTCGCCAGTCGATCATCGGCTGGCTCGACGAGTCGGATCTCTCCCTCTCCTACGACGCCGTCAGCCGGGAGGTCACCCGACACGTCGGCGGGCGGGCGGACGTGGTCGGGCACGACGTGTTCGCCGCGCTGGATGCTGAGCTCGAAGCGGGCGACAGCTCCGAGCAGTGGTTCGGCTACTTCGGCTACGCCGCCCGCCCCGACCTCCCGGCCGCGCCCGGCACCCTCCCCGACGCGGTCTGGATGCGGGCCGGTCACGTGCGGATGTTTGAGCACGGCCCCCGCACGCTGGTTGAGGTGCGAGGAGCGCCAGCGACAAGCCTCGAAACCCCGTCGGCGACCTACACCGAGGCCTTCGTCCGCGTGCAGGAGGAGCTGCACGCCGGCAACTCCTACGAGGTCAACCTCACCCACCGCCTCGAGACGCTCAGTGACCTCTCGCCCACCGCGGCGTACCTCCGGCTGCGGGAGCTCAACCCCGCGCCGTACGCCGGGTTCCTGCAGCACGACGTCGACGGCGCCCGGGCCTGGCTGCTCAGCTCCTCGCCGGAGCGCTTTGCGCTGGTCACCGCCGACGGGATCTTGGAGACCAAGCCGATCAAGGGCACCACGCCGCGGGCCAGCGACCCGGTCGAGGACGAGGAGCACCGTCGTCGGCTGGCAGCGGATCCCAAGTACCGCGCCGAAAACCTGATGATCGTCGACCTGCTGCGCAATGACCTGTCGATGGTCTGCAAGCCGGGCTCGGTCGAGGTCCCGACGCTGATGGAGGTCGAGTCCTACGAGACCGTGCACCAGCTGGTGTCGACGGTGCGCGGGCGACTGCGCAACAACGTCAGCACGGTCGAGGCACTGCGTGCCCTGTTCCCCGCTGGCTCGATGACCGGCGCGCCGAAGCTCCGCACCATGCAGATCATCGACGACGTCGAGTCGACCCCGCGCGGCATCTACGCCGGCGCATTCGGGTGGGTGTCCGGGGACGGCCGCGCTGACCTCGGCGTCGTGATCCGTTCGCTGATGACGGCCGGCGACGGCAGGTACCTGCTCGGCACCGGCGGCGGCATCACGGTGCTCTCCGAGGTCGAGGACGAGCACGCCGAGGCGGCTATCAAGGCCGAGCGGTTGCTGCGGGTCTTCGACTAGACGTCTCGTCGTCCGCGGTGGCGGCTGAGAACTTCGCGAGGATGCCGCGGACCGCACGCACCACGAGCGCCTCGTCGTAGGGCCGGGGGTCGACCACGTCGACGGTCTGGATCATGTCGCCGTTCTGGACGAACCCGGACACGAACAGCTGGCGCGAGTCGAAGTCGATGACCAGCTTGGCGGCGTCGGCGCCCGGCACCTGCACATCGCTCACGTCGTCCGGGTCGAGCCTCGACATCGTCTCGAAGACGGCATCGAGGCCTGATGGCACCAGTGCGTAGTTGGCGTTGACCACCGGCCCACCGTCGAGGGTCGGGCTGAAGGTACAGCTGGGGTTCTCGAGGGTGCCGACGTCCTTGGCGAACTCGCTGGCCAACCAGGTCGAGACCTTGTCGAGGTCCAGGGCATCGCACGGATTCCAGAGCGCCTCGGTGGGCGGGAGCATGCGTTCCTGGTCCGTCGCACGGTCGTCACTACCGCAGCCGGCCAAGAGGAGTGCAACCGCCGGCACCGTCAGCACCGTCAGGAAGGAGCGCATCACCCACCACCGGAGCCTGAGCTCACGGGCTTCCCCGCACGCGTCGGGCTACCCGGGATGGCCAAGGTCAGCCGGGCGCCACCGCTGGCCGACGAGCCGACCTCGACCGTGGAGGAGTGGCGATCAGCGACCTGTCGCACGATGGACAGGCCGAGGCCCGAGCCAGGCATCGTCCGCGACTCCTTGGCGCGCCAGAACCGATCGAAGACATGCGGGCGGTCGGCCTCGTCGATGCCCGGTCCGTCGTCCTCAACGGTCAGCACACCGTCGATCAACCGACAGCTGACCCGGCCTTGCGGTGGGCTCCACTTGGCCGCGTTGTCGAGCAGGTTGGTGATCGCTCGTTCGAGGGCGGCGGCATCGCCGGTCACCCACCATGGATGGGTCACGACGTCGAAGCTGAGGCTCGGCGCTCGCAGACGTACCCGGTTGAGCGCCTGGTCCACGATCTCGCTGAGCTCGACCTCCTCGACCACCGAGCTGGTCGGGTCGGCGCGGGCGAGCTCGGTGAGGTCGCCGATCAGGTTGGTCAGCTCGTCGATCTGCGCGCGGATGTCGTCGAGCACCTCGGTGCGGGAGCCTGGCTCGAGGGTCGGTCCGCGAGGGTCGTCCGACTGGGTGAGCAGGTCGATGTTGGTCCGCAGCGAGGTGAGCGGGGTCCGCAGCTCGTGGCCGGCGTCGGCCACCAGCGCCCGCTGGCGTTCCCTCGAGGCATCAAGAGCGATGAGCATCTCGTTGAAGGCATGGGCCAGACGGGCAACCTCGTCGTCGCCCTCGACCGGCAGCGGTCGCAGGTCCTCGGTGCGCGCCTTCCCCTCGACGGCTGTGGTCAGCCGGCGGACCGGTCGCAGCCCGTTGCGCGCCACGAGCCACCCCGCGAAGCCGGCGACCACGACACCGACCGCGCCGAACCCGAGCATCACGATGCCCAGCCTGGCCAGGACGCTCTGCTGCTGCGCGAGTGACTGGGCGATCACCAGGGACGTGTCGCCGACGGCCGTGGCCGGCACCGCGACCACGCGGTAGTCGTCGCTGCCGACGCGCAGCGTGCGCACGCTGCTCTCCGACCTGCCCGCCGCGACCTCGACCTCGGGGGCACCCAAGGGCAGGCGCGGCTGCAACCGATCGATCGAGAAGGCACGGCCCGACGCCGTCACGTAGGCGATCCGGACGTCGGCCGCGCCGAGCAGCGAGGGCGGAACGTTGGCCTGGAGCAGCGTCTGGTACTTCGCGGCGCCGTGCGCTCGCTCCAGCAAGGACTCATCGAGGCTCGACTGGAGCTGCATCCGGGCCGTCACGTAGGCGCCGGCCGCGACGAAGGCCACCGCCACGCCAACGGCCACCGTGGTCAACAGGATCACTCTGCTGGCCAACGATCGCCGGTAGCGCCACCGACTGTCGTCGACCGGCATCGGTGGGGAGGGTGGGAGGGTCACGTTTCCTTCAGCACGTAGCCGACGCCGCGCACGGTGTGCAGCAGGCGCGACTCGCCCTCGGCCTCGGTCTTGCGACGGAGGTAACCGACATAGACCTCGAGAGAGTTGGCGGTGGTGCCGAAGTCGTAGCCCCAGACCTCCTCGAGGATGAACGACCGCTCGAGGACCCGACGCGGGCGGCGCAGGAACATCTCCAGCAGGGTGAACTCCGTGCGGGTCAGCTCGATTCCGCGGCCGCCGCGGGTCACCTCGCGGGTAGCGACATTCATCGAGAGGTCGGAGAACGTCAAGGTCTCCTCGGGCACGTCCTCGTGGGGAACGACGCGACGCAGCAGGGCGCGCAACCGGGCCAGCAGCTCCTGCAGGGCGAACGGCTTGGTGAGGTAGTCGTCCGCGCCGGCGTCCAAGCCTTCGACTCGGTCGCCGACGGCGTCGCGGGCGGTGAGCACGATGATCGGCACGTCGTTGCCCGCGGTGCGCAGCGCACGGGTGGCTTCGAGGCCGTCGAGACGCGGCATCATCACGTCCATCACCACCACGTCCGGGCTCAGCGAGCCGATCCCTGCCAGCGCCTCGGCCCCGTCGGCAGCCAGGTGCACGTCGTAGCCGTTGAACTCCAGCGACCGGCGCAACGACTCGCGGACCGCCTGGTCATCGTCGACGACGAGCACGCGGGGTTTGGGAGCAGTCGGCGACACGCATCAACTCTGCCAGTTCGCCCTGAACGAGGGCTGAGAATGCTGACAGGGTGCGTCCGAACGCTCAGGCCAGTGCGAGCGCACGTAGTTGCCGCTCGGTTTCGGCTCTCGCGCCGGCCGGCTCTACGGACGGTGCGAGGTGGGGCGCCGCCGCGAGCCGAGGAAGACGATGCCGAAGGTCCAAAGAGTGATGCCCATTCCGCCCACTGCGAACAACGGGTCCAGGGCGTCGGTGAATGGAATCGTGACGGCTGCGATCGCGAAGCTGGCGCCGCCGACCATCCCAACAACCGCCGTGACGCGGTTGCCCAAGCTGCCCGTGATTCCACCGACGGCGGCGAGCAGCGCGACACCGAGGGCCCACGGGGCATTGACGAGCGTCTCGTCAACGGCCATGAACATGCTCAATGCGCTCGATTCCCCATTGGCGATCGAGTCAGCCCCAAGGGGCGCGAACAGGTGGGGAACCATTGCGGCTGTCGTCAGCAGCGACACGAGAGTCATCACCCGAACGATGCGTCGCGTGGTGGGCGCCAGCTCGGCTCGATGTGCCAACCGGAGGAAGGCCACCGTGAAGAACCCGAACGAGGCCAGCAATCCGAGGTGCGAGGGCCACCAGGCCCCCTGGAGCAACATGTCGTGCAGCTGAGTGACCTTATTCCCGGTGCCGCCGTCGTTGGGATGGAGGGCGCCGCCGAGGTTGAACGCCAGTGCTGCGCCGGCCAGAGCCACAGCGGTCCCGGCATCGAGGCTGCGGTGCCGTGAGCGGCCCGGTGAGTGCTGGGTGCTGGCCATGTCGTGTGTTCCCTTCGTCGGAGGCCTCCAACCTCTGCTGCAGCCCCTCCTCAGCGGTACGGGGTTCTCCCTGCATCCAGAAGACAGGGTTTTCCCTGGGGGACACGCGGTGCCGGATGTGCCACGATCACAGGCGTGTTGAGTCCGGCTCGGAACGACGCGCTTCCCCTGGTCGTCGCCAGCGTCGCCTGTGTTCTGGTAGCGGTCGGCTTCACGCGCGGACTCTGGCCGAGCAACCTCCACAACGGCATCCTCGGAGTCACCCTCTCCCTGGTGGGTGCGTGGCTGGCCTCAGAGCGACCCCGGAACAAGGAAGGCATCCTTTTCCTGTCTGCCGGCGTCGTCGAGTCGGTCGTGTTCGTCGGCCGCCAGGTCGGCCACACCGCAACCGGGACTGCCGCATCGTGGTTGGCGTGGCTCGGGGTCTGGCCGATAGCGGTGGGGATGATGTTGACCATCCTCGCCGTGGTCTGCTTCCCTGACGGCCGCCTGCCCTCGCCCCGATGGCGCCCAGTCGTCGTTGCCGCCTGCGTGCTCGCCGGCACGTGCGCCGCGATGTCCGCGCTCTGGCCTGTCGAGTGGGCCTCGGCGAGACTCGCGACGACACGTCCGCCGTTCAGCCTGCCGGGCCAGGCGACGGCCGAGACGGTCTGGCAGGTCGTCGCGCACCCGCTGTACGTCGTCCTCCAGCTCTCGTGGGTCGCCGTCGTCGCGGGGCGCTGGCGCGCGGGCCGGAGCCGCGCCCCGCTCCTGGGACTTCTCCTCGCTGTCGCCGCCGCCTTCCTCGTGCTGATAGCAGGGCTCGTGGTGGTGGGCTCGGCAACGCCAGGTCTGGTCGTGGTCTCTCTGGTCCCGGTGGTGGCCGGCTGGTCTGCCCTTCACGGGCACGCACTCGCGCGGTACCGAGCCCTTTCCTGGCTCACCGACGCCCACCAGCAGCCGGCCGCGCTGCCCATGGCGCTGGCCCGCACCGCAGCGGAGGCAGTGGACGCACCGGAAGCCAGCGTGTGGATGGGCGACGAGGCTGCGCTGTACCCCGTGGGTGTTTGGCCCGATGACGGCGCCGCCGACCCGCGGCCGTGTCCTCTGGACTCACTACCTGCACGCACCTGGCCGCTCAGGACCGACGGCGTGCTGGTGGGTGCGCTCGTCGTACCAGGACTTGCGCTCGTCACGCGCGGTGAGGAGCGGATGATGCAGGACTTGGCTGCCCAAGCAGCCTTGGTCCTGGATCGGCTCACGCTGACGAATCTGGCCAAGCGGCAAGCGACTGCAGGACACCTGGAGGACCTGACGCCGCGCGAGCGCGATGTCCTCGAGCTCATGGCGCGAGGGCTGAGCAACGCAGCAATCTGCCAGGAGCTGCACCTGAGTGTGAAGACGGTCGAACCACTGATCAGCACCGTTTTCGCCAAGCTCGGTCTGCATGCCGATCCCACCGTGAACCGCCGCGTCCTCGCGGCGCTGGAGTACAACCGCGGCCAAGAACCAGCCCGATAAGTTCACCGCTACCCCTGAGCCAAGATGGCTGCGCGTGCCAGCGCGAGATCCGGTCAGAGGTAGCGGGCGGCGCTGTCGGCCGCCTTGGCGCCGTAGCCGCCGCCGAACAGGCAGGCATGCACGAGCATCGGGAACAGCTGGTGCAGCGCTACCCGGTCCTGCCAGCCGTCGGCCAGCGGCCACGCCTCGTCATAGGAGTCGAGGACGCGCGGCAGGTGCGGCAGTCCGAACATGCTCAGCATGGCGAGGTCCACCTCACGATGTCCGCCGTACGCCGCCGGGTCGACGAACGAGACGCGTCCGGGTCCGCTGCCAGGCCCGGTGGGTCCGGTGGGCTCGATGCCCCAGAGCACGTTGCCGTTCCAGAGGTCCCCGTGCAGGCGGGCCGGTGGCTCCACGGGCACGATCTCGGCGAGCTTGGGGATCACCGCCTCGATCGTTGCTGCCTGGGCATCGGTGACGGCGCCCCGGTCGCGGGCCAGCTTGAGGTAGGGCAACACCCGGCGCACGGCATAGAACTCGGCCCACGACTCGGCGGTGCGGTTGGGCATCGGAAGTCGTCCGATGAAGCCGTCGTGCTCGGCGCCGAAGCCCGGCGCGCCAGCGCGGTGGGTGGCCGCGAGCGCCCGACCGAAGTTGCCGGCCGCGTCGGTGCTGTTCTTGCCGGACTCGATCCAGGCGATCACCAGGCACTCCTGGTCGACCGCGAGCACCTCCGGCACGTGGACGCCACCCTCGACCTCGCCCAACCAGCGCAGGCCCGCCGCCTCGCGCTCGAAGAAGTCCGCGGGGGCGTGGGGCAGGGTCTTCATGAGTGCGGTCGTGCCGTTGCTGAGCCGGAGCTTGGTGGCCGTGGAGATGTCGCCACCGGCGACCGGGGCGGTGGCCACGACCGAGGCATCGAGGAGCTCCTCGGCGCGACGGGCGACCAGCGGCTGTCGCGTCATCGGCGTTCGGACTGCCGGTCGAGCAGCTCGGCAAGGGCTGTGACGAGCGCGGCGCAGGTGCGCTCGACCATGTCCAGCACCTCCTCGAAGCCGCTGTCGCCACCGTAGTACGGATCGGGCACCTCGCCACCCGGTTCGTGAGAGTCGAAGTCTCGGAACAGGCGCACCCTGGCGGGGCCGGGCTCGCTCGTGACGGCACCCATCTGCACGACGTCGCGGAGGTTCTGGGAGTCCATCACCAGCACGAGGTCGTGCTCCTCGAGCCAGGGCGGCCCGAACTGCTGGGCGCGATGCCGGCTCGGGTCATAGCCGGCAGCGGTCAAGGTGGCGGCCGCGCGCTGGTCCATCGGGTGGCCGATGTGCCAGTCACCGGTGCCGCTGCTGGCGACCGAAACGCCACCAGCGGACCCAGCGTCGAGACCGGCTTCGACCAGGTGCCTCTGCAGCACCACGTCGGCCATCGGCGATCGGCAGATGTTGCCGAGACAGACCAGCGCGACTGAGTAGAGCCCGGGGCGTCGAGGAGGAGGGAGCTCGGGTGTCACGATCGCGCGGCTTCGGACCCGATCAGGCCGTCGACGATCCAGGTGGTGATGGTGATGATGATCGCCCCGCCCACGGCCGACCAGAAGCCGTCGACTCGGAAGCCGATGTCGAGCTCCTCCGCCAACCACCCGGTGAGCATCAGCATCAAGGCGTTGATCACCAGCAGGAACAGGCCGAGCGTCAAGATGATGAAGGGGATCGAGAGGATCGTCAGCACCGGCTTCACGAACGAGCTGACCACACCCAGGATCAGGGCGACGAGGAGCAAGGGCAGGACCTTGTGCTCGATCTCGGCCCAGCCCTGGCGTGGTCCGGTGAAGCGGATACCGTCGACGATCCAGGCGGCAGCGGCCAGGGCGATGGCGGTGGTGATCAGCCAAGTCAGGAAGCGCACGGGCACAGTGTCTCAGGCGAGCTGAAGCGCCTCGATGATCCCGGTCTCGGCGTCGGCCAGGTGCTGGCCGAGGAAAGCCGTGGCACCGGGGATGTCGTCGTCCTCGAGGAGCCGCACGAGAGCGGTGTGAGTCTCCGCCTGGTCGTGGGCGTTGCGCCGGAGCCGGTCGACCTGGGCCAGTGCCAGCTTGAGCTCGTCCATGAGGTTGTCGGCCATGTGCACCAGGCGGGCACTGCCGGTGAGGCCGACCAGCGAGACGTGGAAGGCGAGATGGCGCTCGTTGAGCTCTTGGTACGACGCGCCCTGACTCACCGCTGAGGTGTAGGCCTCGAGGGTCGACCGCACCAGGTCGCGCTGCGCAGCGGTGGCCTCCGGCCATCGGCGGACGCCGGCGCCCTCGAGAATCCAGCGCGCCTGGCAGACGTCGATCACCGACTCCGCCAGAGGAGTGGCCACGCTGACGCCGCGGTGCGGCTCCCGGGTGGCCAGTCCCTCCGCGACCAGCACCGTGAGCGCCTCGCGGACGGTGGGGCGCGAGACGCCGAGCGACTCGGCAAGCGCCAGCTCGCGCAGCGACGTGCCACTCTCGAGCTCCCCGTCGAAGATGGCCCGCCGCAGCTCCTGGGTGACCCGCTCGACCGTCGAGGAGTGCTCGAGGTGGAGGCCGGCGAACTGGTCCCTGGCAGATGGCGTCTGTGCTGCGGCCTCGGGCATCCCTCATTGTTGCGCGTTCTTGCGTGGACGGCATCGATGCGCCACACTGAGAATGTCAGATTGTCTGACAATTCTAGCATTCATGGGGAGGCACCGTTGAACCAGCTGTTGTGGGGTCACCACTACGTCGCGGTCGAGCCGACGCAGTTTCGGGTCGACTACGCGATCAACCCCTTCATGGATCCGGCCGTCCAGCCCGACCAGGCGCGCGCGCTCGAGCAGTGGGACCAGCTGGTCGCGACGCTGCGCCACCTCGGCGCGCAGGTCGACGTGGTGCCGCAGCGCCGCGATGCACCCGACATGGTCTATGCCATGAACCTCGGGCTCGGCCTGCGCCGGCCGAGCGGGGAGCAGCACGTCGTGCTCTCGCACATGCGTTACCCCCAGCGGCGGATGGAGACCCCCACGGCCGAGGCGTGGTTCGCCGACCAGGGCTGGTCGACGGCGTACGTCGGAAGCGAGGGTGTGGGCGCGTTCTTCGAGGCCGGCGACGCGTTCGCCTTCGGTGACGCGTTGGTCGTGGGCTACGGCCCTCGCACCGAGGAGCTCGCGCTCAAGCACTTGGCCGGCGACCTGGGCGTGCGCGTGCGCGGCGTACGGATCGACCACCCGGGCATGTACCACCTCGACCTGGCGTTCTGTCCGCTCGACTCCCGACGTGCCATGGTGTGCCCCGATGCACTGGATGCCGCTTCGGCCGCCGCGTTGCTCGACCTCGTGCCGGAGCCGCTGGTGCTGACCGAGGAGGAGGCGCTGACCACGTTCTGCGCCAACTCGGTCGTCGTCGGCAACACCGTGGTGATGCCCGGCTGCCCCGACCGGGTGCGGTCCCAGCTCGAGGCATGGGGCTTCGAGGTCGTGATCGTCGACGTCTCGGAGTTCCACCTGGCGGGCGGCTCGATCCGCTGCCTGACCAACCCCGTCGACCTGACCCTCGGGCGGGACGTGCCGCTGGTCCCCGGCGGCGAGGTACTGCTTCCTCGGTAGCGTCGGCGTCATGTTTCCTGTGGGCGGAGTCGGCGTGATGCTCCTGGGCGCGGCGCTGGCCGGGCTCGTCTGCGCCGCGCTGGCGGCAGGCCTTCGAGGTCGGCTGGGCCGGTTCGGCGCAGTCACCCTGGCGCTGCTCGTCTGGTCGGTGGTCGTGATCGGTCTGGTCACGTTGATCCCGGCCAACGGCGCTCCGGGCATCGTGGCTGCCGAAGACCGGCTGGGGACGTGCTCGTGGGACATCGGCGGCCCCGCGCCCGACGGTTTCTGGATCTTCTCCGGCGGCCAGCGGTTGCTCAACGCGGTGATCTTCGTGCCATCGGGCGCGCTGCTGGTCATCCTCGCCTCGCGTCGGCTGCGGTGGTCGTGGGTGGCCGTGCCGATCGGTCTGGCCGGGCTGGCGGCGTACTCGATCGGCATCGAGCTCACCCAGCTCACCTTGGCGCGCCTGGACCGAGCCTGCGATGTCACCGACATCATCGACAACGTCAGCGGCGCGGGGGTCGGGGTGCTGCTCGGCATCGCCCTTGCCACGGTGCTCCGGCCGTGGCGTCGCAACTAGAGTCGCTCGCATGGCCCACCCTCAGCCACGTCCTCATGTCGCGGAGATCCCCGCGTATGTCCCTGGCAAGCCGCCGGTCCCGCGCGACGGCCTGACCACCTACAAGCTCTCCTCCAACGAGAACCCCTACCCACCGCTCCCAGGTGTGGTCGCGGCGGCCGAGGCCGCGGTGTCAGTGATGAACCGCTATCCCGACATGGGCAGCAGCGCGCTCTACGCAGCCCTCTCGGCGCGACTCGGGGTCCCTGCCGGTGACCTCGCCGCCGCCACCGGGTCGGTCGCGCTGATCTACCAGCTGCTGGCGGCCTTCTGCGATCCAGGCGACGAGGTGGTCTACGCCTGGCGGTCGTTCGAGGCCTATCCCATTGCTGTCACCACTGCCGCCGCGACGTCGGTGCAGGTGCCGGTGACGGCCGACGGACGTCACGACCTCAAGGCGATGGCCGCCGCGGTCACCGACCGCACCAAGGTGCTGATGGTCTGTACGCCGAACAACCCGACCGGGCCGGCGGTGACCCAGACCGAGCTCGACGAGCTGTTGGCTGCGGTCCCCTCGCACGTGGTGGTGGTGGTCGATGAGGCCTACGTCGAGTTCGTCCGGATGGACGACGCCGTCGACGGGCTGGCGACCTACCGCTCCCATCCCAACGTCGTGCTGTTCCGCACCTTCTCGAAGGCCTACGGCCTGGCCGGCTTCCGCGTCGGGTACGCCGTCGCACACGAGCCGATCGCCGCCGCGCTGAGGGCGGTGTCGCTGCCGTTCGGTGTCAGTGCCGTCGCCCAGGCTGCCGCGATCGCATCGCTGGACGCCGAAGCCGAGCTGTTCGAGAGGGTGGATGCGCTGGCGGCCGAGCGCGAGCGCGTCATGGAGGGGCTGCGAGCCTGCGGCTGGCAGGTGCCCACGGCCCAGGGCAACTTCGTCTGGCTCGGGCTCGGCGAGCGCACCGCGGAGTTCGCCGCTGCGGCCGACGCCGCGGGAATCGTGGTGCGCCCCTTCGCCGGGGAAGGGGCCCGCGTCTCCATCGGCGAACCCGAGGCCAACGACCGGTTGCTCCAGGTCGCGGCCGCCTTCGCCTAGGCGCCGGCGGCCGGGCGCTCGTCGTAGGGGTGGGTCATCGACTCGAAGTTGATGGTCCGCTTGGCGTTGGACAACGATGTCACCACGGCCGTCCCGATCGGGCCGGTGCGGTCAAACACCGCGGCGGTGCCGACGGCAATCCCGTCCCGCTCGACCCGGTCGACGGCGCTCAGCCCGATCTCGGTGCCCACCGGCTCGCGGGCCAGGGTGAGCGTGACGTCGGTGTTGATGTACTCCACGCCGCCACTACCCCAGTTGGTGATCAGGCTGGCTCCGTCGGCGACCGCCGCGGCTGCGACGTAGCCCGTCAACAGGTCGCCGGCGACGACCGGGATCGCGGAGTTCCACGACTGCTTGCGCGAGGAGTTCTGGTGCTGAGCGAAGCTCTGCGACCACCCCTCCGCGCTGAAGAAGAAGGGCACGTGGGGCTCGTCGGTCGGCGGGGCGATGTCCTCGGGCGGGGGCGACGGTCGCTCGGACGGGCTCCAGATCTCACCTGGGGCAGACGTGGTCGGCTTGAGGAACAGCGCGCTCGACCGTGCCACCGGGCGGTCGTGCTGGGAGAGCACGACGTCGACCAGGCACAGTCGCGGCCCCTCGCGCACCACCTCCGCAGCCAGCCGGCACGGGTCCATGGTCGCGGCTCGGAAGAGGTCGACCGTGGAGCGAGCGCCGACCAGCTCGTGGCGGCCCGCTGCCCGCACCGCCTGCTCGCCGCAGCGCGCCAGCACGCCGCTGATCGCGACGCCGTGCATCTGGTTGCTGCTCCACATGCTCTGGGCCATCTCGGTGGGCACGATCAGGTCGCCCTCGGCGCGGAAGAAGGAAAGTTCGCTCGACACCCGGCCATTGTGTCGGTCCCTACCAGGACACCTCGTCGCAGTGCCGGGCGTCAGACTCGATCTGGAGCGTGGCGTGCTCCACGCCGTAGCGGGTGAGCAGCAGCTCGCGTGCCTCGGCGAGCACCGGCGCAGCGTCGCAGCTGGCCACCAGGTGAGCGGTAGCGACGTGCATGCCCGAGGTCAGGGTCCACAGGTGCAGGTCGTGCACCTGCTCGACGCCGCTGACTCCGCGCAGCGCCGACTCGACCTCGGCAGGGTCCATGCCGGCCGGCGCGTGCTGGCCCAACACGGCCAGCACCTCCCGCCCGAGCAGCACCGCGCGGATCGCGACGAAGGCCGCGATCGCCACGGCCACGATGGTGTCCCAGTCGCTGCTGCCGGTGACGATGACGAGCAGCCCGGCGGCGACGACCCCGACCGAGCCGACGGTGTCGGCCATCACCTCGAGGTAGGCGCCCTTCACGTTGAGGCTCTCCGTGGCGCCGCCGCGCAGGAGCATCAGCGCCACCAGGTTGACCAGCAGCCCGATCCCGCCGACCACGATCATCGGGCCGGTCGCGACGTCGACGTCGTCACCCATCCGACGAAGTGCCTCGATGCCGACGTACGCCGACGCGCCCAGCATCAGCAGCACGGTGAGTCCCGAGGCGAACACCTCGGCGCGGTACGAGCCGAACGTGCGCCGACCCGTGGTGTCGCGTCGCGTCGCAATCCTGGTCGCGGCCAGTGCGGAGCCAAGCGCGACCACGTCGGCGGCCATGTGGCCGGCGTCGGACAGCAGGGCCAGCGAGTTGGCGATCAGGCCGGCGCTCAGCTCGACGAGGAAGTATGCCGCCACCAACCCGAAGGCGGCGGCGAGCCGCCAGCGGTGCCGAGCGCCGGCATGGCCGTGCCCGCTTCCCATCAGTGCCTACCGGAGAGGTCGTGAGTCGCGGCGGCATCGCCGGTCGCGGACAGCAGCTGCTCGGCCTCCTGCAGCAGGGAGCGCACGAGCTCCGGCTGGGTCAGCGAGAACATCGACGACCTGCCCACCGGACGGGAGGTGACCAGGCCACAATCGCGCAGGCAGGCGAGGTGCTGGGAGACCGTCGACTGTGCGAGTCCGAGATGAGCGACCAGGTCGACCACGCGGTGCTCACCGAGAAAGAGGTGCCGCAGCATGGTCAGTCGGGACGGCTCGCTCAAGGCATGGAAGATCGCAGCAGCTCCCTGGCCGGTCGCGGTGTCGCCCGGCAGCGCTGACATCGTCATCTACCGATCATAGCCCAGCGGTGTCACCTCGACAGAGATGGATTAGTGGGACGTCCACGTTGATTGGCCGTTGTCGACGGCACACAGGTATCTTTTTGAAGCCCACGAATGTGGCCCCGATCACAAGCCGCAACACCCCTGCGGTGACGTCCGACCAGGACGGGTCGGACCAGCCACCCGACCGGCGGAGACCCCGCGGGGCGGCAAGACGAAGGAGTGCGCGTGACCCACGCTGACCCACTACAGACGTCCGGCTTCGGCCCCGGCTTGGCCGAGGTCTTCGGACCTGCTCAGCAGGACGGCGGGCCGGAGCTGATCCAGCTCCTGACTCCAGAGGGCGAGCGCGTGCGACCCCACGAGTTCGACCGCGACTTCAGCGAGGAGCAGATCCGCGGGTTCTACCGCGACATGGTGCTCACCCGCCGCATCGACACCGAGGCGACGGCGCTGCAGCGGCACGGCGAGCTGGGGATCTGGGCCCAGCTGCTCGGCCAGGAGGCCGCACAGATCGGCGCCGGACGTGCGCTGCGAACGCAGGACTTCGTCTTCCCGACCTACCGCGAGCACGGCGTCGCCTGGTGCCGCGGGGTCGATCCTTTGAAGCTGCTCGGTCTCTTCCGTGGCGTCGACCATGGCAACTGGGACCCCAAGGACCACAACCTCGCGCTCTACACGCTGGTGATCGGTGCGCAGACGCTGCACGCCACCGGCTACGCGATGGGCGTCCAGCGCGATGGTGACGTCGGCACCGGCGACCCGGACCGGGACGTCGCCGTGGTCGCCCACTTCGGCGACGGCGCCAGCAGCCAGGGTGACGTCAACGAGGCCTTCATCTTTGCCGCGTCCTACAACGCACCTGTCGTCTTCTTCTGCCAGAACAACCAGTGGGCGATCTCCGAGCCGATCGAGCGGCAGAGCCGGATCCCGCTCTACCAGAGGGCTCTTGGCTTCGGGTTCCCCGGCGTCCGCGTCGACGGCAACGACGTGCTCGCCACCTACAGCGTCATGCAGGCTGCGCTGCAACGCGCCCGCGACGGCCAGGGCCCCACCCTCGTGGAGGCCTACACCTACCGGATGGGCGCCCACACCACGACCGACGACCCCACGCGCTACCGGCTCTCCGACGACGTCGAGAACTGGAAGCTCAAGGACCCGATTGCCCGCGTGAAGGCATACCTACGGCGCAACGCGGCGGCCGACGACGCGTTCTTCGCGGACGTCGAGGCCGAAGCCGATGAGCTCGGCGTGACCCTGCGTGAGGGCACCAAGGCCATGCCTGACCCAGAGACGCTGCGGATCTTCGACCACGTCTACTCCGAGATCACACCGGAGCTCGAGGCACAGCGCGACGACCTGGCGGCCTACCTCGCGAGCTTCGAAGGCGCTGCTGCCGGAGGGGCGAGCTGATGACCGACCTGACGCAGGAGCGGGCACCGAAGATCACCCTTGCCAAGGGCCTCAACATGGGTCTGCGGCGGGCGATGGATGACGACCCGAAGGTCCTGATCATCGGCGAGGACGTGGGCAAGCTGGGCGGGGTCTTCCGGATCACCGACGGTTTGCAGAAGGACTTCGGCGAAGACCGGGTGATCGACTCGCCACTCGCGGAGTCCGGCATCGTCGGCACCTCGATCGGTATGGCCATGCGGGGCTACCGACCGGTGGTGGAGATCCAGTTCGACGGGTTCGTCTACCCGGCCTACGACCAGATCGTGTGCCAGCTGGCCAAGATCCACTTCCGCAGCCAGGGCAGGGTCAAGCTGCCGATCGTGATCAGGATCCCCTTCGGCGGTGGCATCGGCGCGGTCGAGCACCACAGCGAGTCACCCGAGGCGCAGTTCGCGCACACACCCGGCCTGAAGGTGGTCGCTTGCTCGAACCCGGTCGACGGCTACTGGATGATCCAGCAGGCCATCGCCAGCGACGACCCGGTGATCTTCCTCGAACCCAAGCGGCAGTACCACGCCGACAAGGCCGAGCTCGACGACTCCCTCACGCCCGACCCGCTCTTCACCTCCCGGGTGGTGCGCCAGGGCAGCGACGCAACCCTGTTGGCGTACGGCCCGATGGTCAAGACTTGCCTGAAGGCAGCCGAGGCCGCGGCCGCGGAAGGACGCTCGCTCGAGGTGATCGACCTGCGCACGCTCTCGCCGCTCGACATGGACCCGGTCTTCGAGTCCGTACGCCGCACCGGCCACGCGATCGTGGCCCACGAGGCGCACGTCAACCTCGGGATGGGCGCCGAGATCTCGGCTCGGATCACCGAGCAGTGCTTCTACTCGCTCGAGGCACCCGTGCAACGGGTGGGAGCCTTCGACACCCCCTATCCCGCGTCGCGGATCGAGGAGGAGTTCCTCCCCGACCTCGACCGGGTCCTGGACGCCGTCGACCGCAGTCTGGAGTTCTGAGCATGGCCGAGTACCTCCTGCCCGACGTGGGTGAAGGCCTCACCGAGGCCGAGATCGTGACCTGGAAGGTCAAGGTCGGCGACGTGATCGCCGTCAACGACATCGTGGTGGAGATCGAGACTGCCAAGTCATTGGTCGAGCTGCCCTCCCCTTACTCCGGCACCGTCACAGCGTTGCTGGTGCCCGAGGGCGAGACCGTCGCGGTCGGCACCGCGATCATCGCCATCGGCGAAGCGGCCCTGGACCTGTCCAACCCGGCCGCCAGCGGTGGCGGCGAGGGCGAGTCACTGGTCGGTCGGGTCAAGGCCGACCGCGGCGCCACCCGTCGCGCCCGGCGCAAGCCGATCGTCGAGGCCGTCGGTGAGTTCACGGCCCGGGCCGACCTCCACGACACCTACAACCAGAACGCCACCCAGCAGCACGAGAAGGTCGAGCACATGGCCTCGGCGGTGGTCAGCGACGCCGAGCGGCAGGCGACCGCGGCCGACGCTCCGGCCGCGCCGCCAGCGCCCCCGGCTCAGGAGATCTCGTCGACATCGCCCCGCGGCCAGGTGCTGGCCAAGCCACCGGTCCGCAAGCTGGCCAAGGACCTCGGCGTGGACCTCAGCTCGGTGGTGGCGAGCGGAGTTGATGGCACCGTGACCCGGGCTGACGTCGAGGCCGCGCTGGGCTCCGATCCGACCACCCCGGAGGTCTCGCCCTCCACGGCCAGGGACACCGGTGAGCGGGAGACCCGCGAGCCGATCAAGGGCGTGCGCAAGATGATGGCCGGCGCGATGGTCGAGTCGGCATTCACGGCCCCCCACGTCACCGAGTGGGTGACGCTGGACGCGACCGGCACGATGCAGTTCGTCGAGCGGCTCAAGAAGCGGCGCGAGTTCAAGGACGTCAAGGTCTCACCGCTGCTGGTGCTCTCGCGCGCGGTGATGCTCGCCATGCGGCGCACTCCGGAGATCAACTCCTACTGGGATCAAGCCGCCCAGGAGGTCGTGTTCAAGCGCTACGTCAACCTCGGCATCGCCGCGGCCACCCCTCGCGGGCTGGTCGTGCCCAACGTCAAGGACGCGCAGGACCTCTCGCTCCTGGAGCTCGCCGGTGCGATCAACCAGCTCGCCGCGACGGCTCGCGACGGCAGGACCCAGCCTGCCGAGATGAGTGGCGGCACGTTCACGATCACCAACGTCGGCGTCTTCGGCGTGGACGCCGGCACGCCGATCATCAACCCCGGCGAGTCCGCGATCTTGTGCTTCGGTGCCATCAAGAAGCAGCCCTGGGTGGTCGATGACGAGATCGTCGTGCGGCACGTGACCACCTTGGCCCTGGCCTTCGACCACCGGCACATCGACGGTGAGAAGGGCTCGCGGTTCCTTGCCGACGTGGCAGCGATGGTGGAGGATCCGGCCGCGGCGCTGCTGTTCTGACCCGGGCGTCGGCTCTACAGCTCGATCGGACCGACGTCCCAACCCTGCGGCGCGATCGGGTGCAGGATCGCGTCGGTGCCGCCATCGGCGTAGACGACCGAGCCGACCATCAGGCTGCTCGCATCCGACAGCAGGAAGCTGATCAGGGCAGCGATCTCTTCGGGTTGGCCCGACCGCCCGACCGCGTTCGGGTAGCTGTCCGCGAACTGACCCAGCAGTGGGTCTGCCCGTAGCTGTTCGGTCATGGGAGTCGCGACCATTCCGGGTGCGACGGAATTGAGCCGGATGCCCTGCCCGATCCACGCCTCGGTCACGCCCTCGCGGCGGGCCCACCAGGCCAGCGCGGCCTTCGTGGCCGGGTAGACCATCACCGAGTCGACCTCGGCTGCGGCCGCCCGAGCGGCGGGCTCGTCGTCACGCAGGCAGTGGCCGGCGACCGCCGCGTGCCAGCCAGGCATGCCGGTGATCGAGTTCGAGGCGAGCAGCACCACACTGGCACCCGAGGCGGCGGCCAGCTGCGACCGGAGTCCGCTGACCAGCCCGACGGCGCCGAAGAAGTTCACCGAGACCACGAGCGCCGAGTCCACGCCGGTGAAGCCGCCGATCCCGGCACACGGCACCACTCCGTGCACGACGTCGGTGAGCTCCTGCACTCCACCTACCGCAGCCGCCCGGCCGGCGCCAGTGGAGAGGTCCGCTGTCACATCGGCGTTGTGCAGGTCGACGGAGATGACGCGATGGCCCTCGTCGCGGAGCAAGGACGCGGTGGCCGCGCCGATCCCGCTCGCAGCTCCGCTGACGACGTAGGTCTTCACTTGTCTTTGATCCGGACCAGCCCGGCCAGGGTGGCGATGTACGCCGTGCCGTCCGGGCCCAGGTAGATCGACGCGTAGTGGTTGTTCCACTGGGTGCCGGTGCCGGTGAGCTGGCTCCAGACGGTCCGGCCGGTGCGGATGTCGATCGCGGTGAAGTACCACGCATCGATCGGGCCGAGTGCTGCCGGCAGCTTCGGCTTCGTGTAGGCGTACAGCAACCCGTTGCCGAGGGAGGCCTTGGCGACCGAGGTCGGCGCGATGGACGGGTTGGTCCAGGCCACCCGGCAGCCGTGGGCCTTGACCTTCACCCGAGCCAGTCCGGGGGTGGTCGTCTGGCCGAACATCGTGGCGGCCGGACCGGTGTAGCCGTAGTTGTTCTCGATGATGAACGAACTGCCGGCCGCGACCAGGCTGTTGTCCGTGGTGCCCGCATCTGCGGCCAGCACCGGCACGGCGCAGTGCAACCGATCCGCCCCTCTGGTGGGGGACTTCGCGCGGCGGTCGTAGACCAGCACCTGCGTGCGCGGGTCGGCGTTGTCGTTGATGGCGACCCAACGTTTGCCCAACAGCGTGGGCGTCGTGCCCGAGCCCTGCGACAGGTTGCCGGGCTTGAGCCGGCTGCCGCGGTCGTAGGCCTCGCGCCAGGTGATCCGGGGTTTGCCACCGGCGTTCGCGTCGAGTCGGTAGAGCGCGCTCGTGGAGACGACGTACATGCCCCCGGTCTCGTCGGTGGCCACCGAGTTGGTGACCGCTTCACCCTTCGGGAGCTGGGTTACCCGTACCCGGCCGGTGCCCCGGTCGAGCGTGCCGACGGTGCCCTGCTGGGTGAAGAACCAGATCCGTCCGTGCCAGTCGGGCATGGTCGCGATCAGGCAGTCGTCGGCGGCAACGTGGCTCGCGAGCGACCACTCGTGCTCCTTGACCAACGTGCCGTCGTTCCGCACCCGGATCTTGAGCACGCTCTTCTGGCCGGTCGTCGGATAGGCCACATCCTTGCTGTCGAGGAAGAAGTAGGTGCCGCCGCAGATATCGGTGAAGGGGTTCTTTCCCGACAGGAGGTTGCGGGCCGATGTACGCATCTCGGAGATGGGCTCGAGGGTGACCGGGTCGATCACCATCATCTCGAAGCCCTCGAGTCCCCCGCAGAGCCCGACGATGCGGCCGTGAGAGTCGAACGCGACGGTCGCGCACTCCCGCACGCCGTACGACGCCGAAGTGACGGTAAGCCTGCGCCCGAGGGGACCGCTCACCTCGTAGGCGTCGGAGGCGTAGGCGTCGTTGTGCATCGAGCTGGTGCCGTTGGGGGAGAGCCAGGGGTTGCGCGGGATCGGCCGATGCGCCACCGGCCGTGCCTTGGCGGCGGCGCCGACGAACCGTGGGACGAGCAGGTCGGTCGGCAGCGACGGGATCGGCAGTCCGGCGATAGCCGGGATCGGCGGCAGGTTGAGCTCAGGTGAGGGCTCGCTGGCCGCGGAGCCCGGCGTGAGCGTGGCGCCGGCCAGGCCAGCTATCGCCAGCGAGGCCGCGGCGAGGGTGCGCAGTCGCGTCATGGGAGGACTGTAACCGGAAGGTTACATTATCGGAATAGACTGACAGAATGAGCGAAGATCCCGGCCTGATCAAGCCCCGCGGGCGTGCGCAGGTGCGATCGGCAGTGCTCAGCGCGACCAAGGATCTGGTCGCCGAGCGTGGGCCTGACGGCTTTTCGGTGCGCGAGATCGCCTCGCGTGCCGGGGTCAACCACGCGTTGGTGCACCGGCACTTCGGCACCAAGGCAGACGTGCTCGAGCAGATGTTGGCGGCCGACGCCGAGGCAGTGGTCAGCGCAGTCCTCGAATCGGGTCTGCCGACCAACGCCATGATCGATCAAGGACCTGCGTCAAGCGCGGTGGTCGGCGAGCTGCTCGACCTGCTCGCCGAACGGCCGTCGTACTGGCGGACGCTGGTGCATGCGGTGCTCGACAACCCCGAAGCCGCCATCCCCGGCACCTCGTCGACGACCGACCTGTTCTCCGGGCTGTGGCGCGATCCCAGCCCCGACGCCGACACCGATCGGGCGGTGCCGACCGCGGTCGCCGGCATGACAGTGCTTGGCTGGCTGATCTTCGGCCGGTTCATGACCGACACCACCGGCGCCGACGCCGAGGCGGTCAAGCGCGCCGTGGCCGACCAGGTGTGGGCTCTGATCGGATCAGCGCCCGCCTCCGACACGGTGTAACCAGGCGATTCCGGGGTGCCTGTGGAGAGGGTCTGCCGGGTGTGCCGATCTCTGCTGCAGTTGTAGGCATGTTCGAAGACCCAGACCCGTGGTTCCTAAGGCCGTGGTCGTGTGATCAGGCCGACGTGCTCACCGACGCCGCCGTCGAGCTGATCGCGATCGGCGGTACCCCAGCCCTGACCATGCGCGGGATAGCTGCACAGACTCGGATGAGTCCGTCCTGGCTCACCGATCGCTTCAGCAACCGAAGACGGATGCTGGCGATCATCGCGAGCAGCTTCGGCCAGCGATGGGTCACCTGGATCGGTTCCCGACTCCCCCATCTCGGGGTGGTGGCCCTGATTCCGGCAACCGACGAGGAGGTCGTGGCCAACCGGGTCTGGCTGGCGCTGATCGAGCTCGGGCGCGTGGAGCCAGTAGTCGGGTGGCGCGTTGCCTCTGTCCGGCGCGACGAACGGGCACTGGTCACCCATCGGCTCGCTTGCCGGCCCGGCGATCTGGTGCTGGACGAGGTGTTGGCCATGGTGGATGGGTTGCGCGCAGGCATGGCGGATCCGGAGCGGCCGCTGCACCCGATGCGTGCACGAGCGATCCTGACCGCGTACGGCTAGCGGTTTGGACGCCTCTCCCGGGGGCTGGCCGAACGTTCGTACAGTCCCCGGAGAGGGTGGCAGGCTCGGAGCTCAACCAGTGCGGTCGCCACAGACGCTGTGCCAAGCAGTCAAGAGCTCGGTCTCCTCCTGGAGACTCAGCCCTGTCCGCTGGACTTCCGCCCCCGACCGCATCCACGCCAGGGTGTCGCGGGCGGTGTCCGTGATCGAGCGGGTGACGAGGCCGGCGGCGACGGAAGGGCTGAGGTCATGGTGCATCATCCCGTCGTAGTCGGGGCGCGGGAGCCACAGCGGCACCGAGCGGTCGCCGCTCCACGGTGCAACGCCCCGCTCCAGCAGGAACTCCTGGTCGACCCACACCAGCTCGGGTGAGGAGCCGACGCCGGCCGCGGTAGCGGTGAGCACGTCGACGAGTCGAGTTGCCGGGCCGGTCGCGTCGTACGCGCCCGGGAGCTGCTCCTCAGCGCACCGGACCAGCCACGACGCGAGATCGCGGACGTCGATGATCTGGACGAGGTCGTCGGGGGAGCCCGGTGCCAGCACCCTGTCGCCGGCTTCGCTGAACCGCCACGGCCAGTAGGTGTAGCGCCCGCTCGGGTCGCCGGGGCCGACGATCAGGCCGGGGCGGACCACCGTTGCCGACGAAGCGCCCTCCTGCACCGCCCGCTCGCAACCGACCTTCATCGCGCCGTAGACCTCGGCACCCAACATCGGGTCCTCGTCGGTGAAGAGCGGCTCGTGCAAGGGCAAGGTCGCCGGCCGGCCGCCGGGCGTGGTCTCGTCGGAGTAGACGCTGATCGTCGACACGAACACCCAGTGCGCCTCGGGGAAGGCGGCCACAGCCGACCGCACCCGCGAGGGATGCCTGGCCACGTCGACGACCGCGTCGAAACCGCCCCACAGATCGGCAGGCACCGGTAGGTCGCGATCCCAGGGGACGAAGCGCGCATCCGCGGGCACCGGCCCCGAGGTCCCGCGGCAGGCGCAGGTCACCTCGTGGCCATGCCGGACCGCTTCTTGGGCCACGGCATTGGACAGGAAGACCGAACCGCCCAGCACCAGAAGTCGCATCCGCCCACGGTGCCGCTTTCAGCACCCGGAGTCCACCTCAGTCGCGGGGCGGGGTCGTCTCCCCGAGGAGCCAGGCATCGAAGAACGCGCTCAGCTCCGCGCCGGTGGACTGCTCCACAAAGTCGAAGAACTGCTCGCGGCCCGCGCTGCCGTTCTCGTTGGCCTCCGGCCAGGCGCGGATCATGGAGAAGAATTTCGTGTCTCCCACCTGCTCCCTGAGCTCCTGGTACATCAGGGCGGGACCGAAGTAGACGTTCGAGCTGCCGAAGGAGTCGGCGAAGTACGCCCCCGGCGGGCCGGCCTCGGTCCGCAGCTCCTTCTCGGAAGCGGCCCACTCGTCCAGCTTCTCGACGATCGTGATGCCGCGCTGCTCGGCTTCCCACATCGCCTGGAGGTACATGGCCATGCCTTCGTTCATCCAGACGTCGCGCCAGTCATTGGGGGTCACCTGGTCGCCGTACCACTGGTGAGCGAGCTCGTGCACGAGCACCTCCGGCGACACGGTGTAGGGCGTGTCGCCCAGGGTCACCATGGTCTGGGTCTCCATGCCGCTCTCGGAGTCGACGATCATGGTGCCGAACGTGTCGAAGGGGTAGGGGCCGAGCAGCCGCTCCAGCCACGCCATCGCAGCGGGCGTGACCTTGAGAGCTTCGCCGATCTCGGGGTCCGACCGCGGGGTCCAGTAGGTGATCGGCACCCCACTGGCGGACTCGTCACGGGTCATCTCGAAGTCGCCGAAAGCTGTCGTGATGAGGTACGACGCAGCGGGCTCGGCGAGGTGCCAGGTGGTCGTCCGCACCCCGTCCAGGTCGCTGACCTCGAGCAGCTCGCCGTTGGCCACTCCGGACCAGGGCTCCGGCACCGTCAGCGTGAAGTCGTAGAGCGCCTTGTCGGCAGGCTGGTCGTTGACTGCGTACCAGGTGAAGGCGCCGAACGGTTCCTGCATGGTCCAGGTCTCGCCGCTCTCGGTGATCGTCCACCCGGTGTGGTCGAAGTCCTCCCGCTGCACGGGCACCTCGACCGGTTCCGGCGTGCCGGAGTACGAGATCTCGAGCTCATAGCGCTGGTCGGCACGGACCGGGTGGGACACCACGAGGTCCTTGCCCTGCTTGACGTGGTCGGCCGGCTCCCCGTCGACGGTCAGCTGGTCGACGGTCAGCGGCTCGCCGAAGTCGAGCTGGAACTCCTCAGCGGTCTCGGTCGCGCGGAAGGTCAGTCGCTCGACGGCCGCCAACCGTCGGGTCTGCGGGTCCCAGGTCAGGTCGAGGGCGTAGTGCAGGGCGTCCACGCCCGGGTCGCCGACGTGGGGGTAGTAGGAGTCCTCGCGCGGTTCGCTCAACGCGAGGTCGAGGTCCCGGGGCTCGGGATCCGCGGAGATGGTCGGCGTGGACAGCACTGGCGCCTGCTTGGCGGTGGCGCCGTAGGCACACGCCGGACAGCAGCAGAGATCCGATGGTGAGCCCTGAAGCGAGCCTGGCCGCGCGAGCCATCAGCTCTCCCGGAGCATCGGTCGGGCGAGTCGTCGGCCGTGGTGGATCTGGGCCTTCACCGTGCCCAGCGGGAGGTCGACCTGCGTGGCGATCTCGTCGTACGACATGCCGTAGACGTCGCGCAGCAACAACGGCTCGACGTACTGCGGATGGTCGCGCTCCAAGCTCTCCATCGCCTCCAACAGGTCGAGCCGGGTGCCGGCGATGACGCTGGTGGTGCGCGGGTCGGGCCGGTCGAGCACCGGCGAGGCGGGGTCGCCGGCGGCACCGCTGGCGACGGCCTGGTTCTTCATCCGGCGATACGTCGTGCGGGCGGCGTTGACGGCCACCACATGCGTCCAGGAGGTGAAGCGGCCGCGACCGTTCCAGCCGCCGATCTTGGTGGCGATGTTGAGCAGCGCTTCCTGACAGGCGTCCTCGGCGTCGGGGGTGAACGGGAGCACCCCGCGGCACACGTTGAGGATCCGCGGCCGAATGGCCCTCAACACCTCGTCGAGCGCGCCCGCATCGCCGGCCCGAGCCCGGCGGGCCAGGTCGTCGATCTCGTCGGGCTCGAGAGCGCTGGCACCGGTCATGGCGACATCCTCCCCGAAGCGATGAAATACCATGCAGTGGTGTCGGAGGTCGTGGGGTCATCGCGGGGCATGCCGGACCGTCTGGGTCGGTATGCAGTACGTCGGCGCATCGGCGCGGGCGGCTTCGCGACCGTGTGGCTCGCCTACGACGAGCAGCTCGATGCTCCGGTCGCGATCAAGGTGCTCGCCGACAACTGGACCGAGGACCACCACGTCCGCACCCGCTTCGTCGAGGAAGGTCGGTTCCTGCGCCGGGTCGAGTCGCCACACGTGGTGACCGTCTACGACGCCGGCGAGCTCGACGACGGTCGGCCCTACCTGGTGATGACCTATGCCGACCAGGGCACGCTGGCCGATCGGCTCCAGGTCGAGGCGCTGACCGTGGCCCAGACCGTCGAGGTGGTGCGCCAGGTGGCATCAGGACTGCAGGCGCTGCACGACCGCGGCGTGCTCCACCGCGACATCAAGCCAGCAAACGTCCTGTTCCGCACCGTTGGCGGCCCTTCGGACCTCCGCGAGCTGCGCGCCATGGTTGGCGACCTCGGTCTAGGCAAGGCCCTCGACATGTCGTCGCGGCTGACCATGATCGCCGGCACGCCGTCGTACGTCGCCCCCGAGCAGGCGCAGGGCGAGCGCGCCGACACTCGGGCCGACCAGTACTCCCTCGGCGTGCTCACCTTCTTGTTGCTGACCGGCCGCACGCCGTATGCGCATGCCAGCCTGGGCGCCGCGGCCACGCCCGGCCCTGCACCGAGCCTGTCCATCACCGAGGGCGACTTCCCAGCGGCCGCCGACAACGTGGTCCGCCGCGCGCTCGCCGTGGATCGCGACGACCGCTGGCCCAGCGTGACCGCCTACGCGGAGGCGTTGGCCGCCTCCCTGACCCTGTCGCCGCCCGGGCGCATCGGGCCGAGCTGGCTACCGCTCGACCCGGAGCTCACCCAACCCGGTGCGGCGCCGTCGCCCCGCCCGGCGAGCGGCTCCCTCGCCGACCCCATCGCGCCGCGTCGACGCCGCATGGTCGGGGCACTCCTGGCGGCGTCGGTCCTGGTGGTCTCCGGTGCCGGCGGCTACCTGCTGCAGCGCCAGACAGACCCAGAGCGCGACGTCTCCGACCAGTCCGGCACGCTCACCGTGACGGTGCCGGACTCATGGGAAGGCGCGCTCGCCGACGAGGGCTGGACGCCCGCCGGTTCGACCAGCTCCTATGCCGCTCTCTCGGTCGGCACCGACCGTGACTGGAACGAACCCACCTCCACTGCTCAAGGGGTGTTCATCGGCGTGCTGCCGACCGGCATCGAGTTCCCGGTCCCGCCTGAGCACCCTGAGTGCGCCAGCGCCGGCGACCCGGTCGAGAGCAGGCGCAAGGGTCGTGAGTCGGTCACGGTCGTCTATGACGGCTGCCCCGGCGGCGTGACGGTGGAGCGGGTCGACCAGATCGCTCGCAACCGACTGCTGTGGGTGCAGATCCGCAGCGACGACCGCGCCACCGCCATCCGGGTGCTCGACAGCGTCGAGACGCACGGCTTCTGAGCCAGTCGTTGGGCCAGTCGTTGGGCCAGTCGCTGGGATCGCTGGGTCAGCCGATCGGGCGCAGCCCGCTGGCGAACTGCTCGAAGACACCGCGCATCCCGATCTCATCGGCCTGCCGACCAGCAATCGACATCTCCATGGTTGCCTCGGTCGTTCCCGGCGCCGCGAACCATCGGAAGAAGTTGTAGCGCAGCCGGTTCGAGCCCTCGCTCCGATAGGTGAAGTACAGCGAGTCGTCCGTCTGGTCGAGCACCGCCAGGTCGGCGAAGCCGGCCAGGGCGGCCAGCTTGTTGGCCACCATGGCGGCGGGAGGGATGTGGTCGTCGACCACCTTGACCCGCAGGCTGTATCCGCCTTCGACCGGCTCGTCCGCGGGGCGGAACCTCACCTCACCACGGTCCTCGATCTGGCCGTCGGGAATCACCGTGTCGAACACGTCGTAGGCGGTCCACCCCTTGGGGGCAAGGTAGCTCCAGGCCTGGAGGTCGTTGCTGATCCGGTAACGCGTGAAGCTCGTCGGCGGGACCAGGGTGGGGTAACCGATGTCGGGGGCGTACGGCGCGGTCGGCTCCTCGGTGGGCTCTGCCGGCGCAGGGATGCTGGGAGAGGCCGGCACCGGGGCCGCTTCGGCAAAGGTCTCCGGGGCCTGGCCGGCCACTAGGGCGCCGATGCCGAAACCACCTGCCACTCCGAGCGCGGCCAGCATGGCGAGCAGCCCCAGCGTCCCGGGCCGTCGAGGATTCACGGCGCCACCGTAACGGAACCGGTGTGTGACACTTGCTGGGTCAAACTGTGGGTGAGTGTCACAAGCGACGACCCCCATGATCGAAGCACCAGACCAGGGAGTGTCATGACCGAGGTCCTGTTCGACAAGCACCGCGACCGGCTCGCTGCGGCGGCGACCGCATGCGCCTCCCGCGAGTACTTCAGCGCTTTCGACGAGTCACCGTCGCCGCGCGTCTACGGTGAGAGTGCAGCCGCCGAGGGCAGGGCCGCCTTCGAGGCGTTGCTGGATCGGCCCTTCCCGCTCGTGAGTCCGGGCGCCCCCGGCACGGTGGCCACCGAGCGGTCGCCATACGGGTTCGACCTCGGCGTCACCTACCCGCGCGTGAGTGACCTCGATGCGCTGATGGCCGCAGTCACGCACGGCATGCCGGCCTGGCGGGACGCGGGACCGGTCGGCCGCACCGGTGTCTGCCTGGAGATCCTCGACCGGTTGCACGCCCGGATCTTCGAGCTCGCCAACGCAGTGCAGCACACCAGCGGTCAGGCCTTCGTGATGGCGTTCCAGGCCGGCGGCGCCCACGCCCTCGATCGCGCTTTGGAGGCCATCGCCTACACCTGGACCGAGATGACCCGGACCCCCGCAACCGCGGTCTGGGAGAAGCCCGGGCGGGGCGAGCCGCTGCGGATGGAGAAGACGTTCACGGTCGTGCCGCGGGGTGTGGCACTGGTGATCGGCTGTCGGACCTTCCCGACCTGGAACTCCTGGCCGGGCCTGTTCGCGTCCCTGGTCTCCGGCAACCCCGTGGTGGTCAAGCCGCACCCCGGCGCGGTCTTGCCGCTCGCGATCACGGTCCAGGTCTGCCAGGAAGTGTTGTCCGAGGCCGGCTTTGCCGCCGACCTGGTCACCCTGGCTGCGGAGGATCCGGCTGACCAGGTGGCCGCGACCCTGGCGACCCGGCCCGAGGTCAGGCTGGTCGACTTCACCGGCGGCAACACCTTCGGCGACTGGCTGGAAGCGAACGCCCGTCAGGCAACGGTCTTCACCGAGAAGGCCGGTGTGAACGCGGTCGTGATCGACTCCACCGACGATTTCGCGGCGATGTGCCAGAACCTCGCCTTCTCGTTCTCGCTCTACTCCGGCCAGATGTGCACCGCGCCGCAGAACGTCTTCGTCCCTGCCGGAGGTATCGCCACGGACCAGGGACGCAAGTCGCCCGTCGAGATCGGTAGCGGGATCGGTGCCGCCCTCGAGCGCCTGCTGGGTGACGACGCCCGTGCGGTGGAGCTGCTCGGGGGCATCGTCGACGCAGGTGTGCTGACGCGACTCGAGTCCGCGTCCGACCGTGGCAGGGTCGCGGTCGCTTCCCGCGTCGTTACGCACCCGGCGTACGCCGAGGCGACGGTGCGGACCCCTGCCGTCGTGTTGCTCACCGCGGCCGACGCCGACGTCTACGAGACGGAGTGCTTCGGTCCGGTCGCCTACCTGATCGAGACGGACGGCACCGACGAGTCGGTCGCGCTGTTCCGTGACACCGTGCAGCGCCGCGGGGCGATGACTGCCGCGGTCTACTCGTCATCGGAGCAGGTGGTGGCCCAGATGCGTGCGGCCGCGCTGGACGCCGGGGTCGCGCTCTCGGAGAACCTGTTGGGTGGCGTGTTCGTCAACCAGTCCGCGGCGTACTCGGACTTCCACGGCACCGGCGCCAATCCGGCAGCCAATGCCTCCTACACCGACGGTGCGTACGTCGCCTCCCGCTTCCGCGTGGTGCAGTCCCGCCGTCACGTCTAGCTCTGCCCGCGATTAGCGTTCGGGGCATGCCGAACCTGCTGATCCGAGGCGCGCGCCTGGTGCCTCTGCGGCCGGAGGACCGACCGCCGGACCATCCGGTCGACGTGCACGTGGCGGACGGTGGGGTGGTCGCGGTCGGCACCGGGTTGACTCGGCCCCAGGGGGTGGCCGAGATCGACGCCGGCGGGCGCTGGATCGTGCCCGGCCTGTGGGACCAGCACGTCCACCTCGGGCAGTGGACGCTGGCCCGCCAACGCTTCGACCTGACGAGCGCGGCCAGTCCCGAGGAGGTCGTGGCCAGGGTGGCCGAGCATGTGGCGGCCGGGCCGGGTAGGCCGGTGATCGGGTGGGGACATCGGCCGGGTGGCTGGGCCCACTCCGGCAGGGTCGCGGACCTCGACGAGGTCACGGGTGTCACGCCGGTCGTGCTGATCGCCGGCGACGGTCACCACGCGTGGCTCAACAGCGCCGCCCTGGCTGCGCTCGGTCTGCCTCCGCGGGAGGGGCCGGACGAGACGGTGCGCGAGAACGAGTGGTTCGCGGCGTACTCGCTGCTCTTCGAGCTGACGGGCACCGACGGCACCTCGCCCCCTGCCTATCGGGCGAGCCTCGAGGCTGCGGCCGCGCGTGGCGTGGTGGGGATGGTGGACTTCGAGTTCGTCGGTGGTGTGGCGGAGTGGCTCGAACGGTGGGAGGCCGGGTGTGACCTGCTGCGGGTCCGGGCCGCCACCTACATCGACGGGCTGGACGACGTGGTCCGGCGTGGGGTGCGATCACACGATCCCCTCGGCCGGGACGAGCGCTTGACCATGGGTCCGCTCAAGATCATCAGCGACGGGTCGCTGAACACCCGGACCGCCTGGTGCTGCGAGCCGTATGCGGATGGCGACCGCCTCGAGCACCCCCGTGGAGCTGCCAACCTCACCGAGCACGAGCTGCGCCACCAGCTCGCCCGTGCGCACGTGTCGGGTCTCGAGGTGGCGACCCACGCCATCGGGGACGCTGCGGCAGGGGCTGCCCTCGACGCCTACGCCGCGACCGGCGCTCGCGGGTCGATCGAGCACGCCCAGCTGATCACCCGCGCCGACGTACGCCGTCTCGCCGGCCTGGGGCTACGGGCGAGCGTCCAGCCCGCTCACCTGCTCGACGACCGCGATCTCACCGAGCTGATCTGGCCGGGCCGGGCCGACCGGTGCTTCGCGTTCCGGTGGATGCTCGACGAGGGCGCCACACTGGTGCTCGGGTCTGATGCACCGGTCTCGCCGCTCGACCCGTGGTTGGCAATCGCTGCCGCGGTGCACCGCAGCGATGACGACCGGGAGCCGTGGGGCGGCGAGCAGGCCCTGACCGCACAGGAGGCGTTGGCTGCCAGCGTCGACGGCCAGCCCATGGTCGCGCCGTCCTCGCGCGACGACCTGGTGCTCCTCGACGACAACCCGCTGGCGGAGACCTCGGACCCGCGGACCCACCTGCGCAGCCTGTCGGTGGCGCTCACCGTGGTCGCCGGAGAGGTCGCCCACTCACGGCTGTGATTCAGCGGCTCAGAGCTGGGCCAGGATCAGCTCGGCCACGGCACGTTGCTCGACGGCGAACGGGTGGAAGGCGGCGGCCCGGGTCGGCACCGGGTCGATGCCGGCTACCCAGGGGTCCTCGCTGCACACGTCATGGCCGACGCTGGCTGCCGTCACGTCGACGTACTCGGCGCCGTCGACCGACTCCGCCGCCTTCCGCTGGGCGTCCGACATGGCCTCGTTGATGCCACGCACGTAGGGGTAGTCGCCCTCGGCCAGCGGCACCAGGCTGCGGCAGTGGCCCGTCTCGGGGAGCAGGTGCGGATAGCTGACCACCAGGATCCGGGACTCCGGCGCTCGGTCCCTGATCTCGCGCACCACCTTCTTGAGCCGCTGGCCGATGATGATCACCCGCTTGGCGAGGTAGTCGTAGCCGTTGGGTCGGATCAGCCGGTCCTGGCAGGGCGACCCTTGAGGATCCTTGTCGGCCAGCTCAGCGCACCGGCCGAAGAGTGTGGCGAAGAGGCGGAAGTCGTTGTAGCCGATGCTCATTGTCACCAGGTCGGTGTCCGCGGTGAGCGCGTCGAGCTGCGGGGGGTGCTGGATCGTCCCGTAGTCGCGCTCGTCCCACATGTGGTGGGTGGCGGCCCCCGAGCAGCTGACATCGATCAGCTCCGCGCTGGGTAGCGTGGCAGCCACCAGGTTGGGGTAGTTGCGGCGGGACTGCAGGCAGCCGTCGAGCCAGTTGGTGCCCGGCACGCCGTGGGCAGCCGTGTAGGAGTCGCCCATGGCGACATAGATGTAGGGATCCGACTGCGGTAGGGGATCCGAGGTCCGGGTGGTCGGCTCGTCAGCGGACTGGGCAGACGACCGGATCTCGCACGCGCTCAGCGTCGATGCGAGCAGCACGGTCACGACAGCGGCTAGGACGGCGACTGGCACAACGCGTCCGCGCACGGGGCGGCGGACTCCACTGGGCATGGGAAAACCGTAATCGGTCCGGCCTCAAATCGGTGAGTTGTCGCTCATCGCGAGGGCGATCGTGAGGTGCAGGACCTCTTCGGGCTCATCCAGCCGGTCGCCGTAGAGCTCTCGGAGCTGGCTCATCCGGTAACGAACAGTCTGCGGATGCACGAACAGCGCGCCAGCGACCTGGTCACGCCGACCGTGGTGCAGCAACCACGCGCGCAGGGTGGCGGCCAGCTTCTCGGCCGACGCCGGGCGTAGCCCAGCCAGTGGCGCCAGTGCCTCGGCACGCAAGTCCGCCAACGCCTCCGCGTCGGCGCGGAGCACCAGCTCGGAGAGGTGCGTCTCGGTGTCGCCGTAGAGCTCGAGCGAGCGCGCGCGCAGGGCGCGGTCGTAGGAGGCGCGTACCTCGAGCCAGGGTCGCGGTGGGCCGGCAACGGAGCCGCGCGTGTCGATCGCACGGAGCAACGCCTGGCGGGCACGACCGTGGGCATCGGGCACCAGGAGCAGCACCCCTTCGTCCAGGTCGGGCAGGTCGGCGGCCGTCAAGGTCTTCGGCGACAGCTTCGACAGCACCGGACGCATCTGAGCCTCCGGCACGAGCACGGCGGTCAACGTCGTCGGCGGCGTCCAGTCGGCGCGCTCGGCCGCGGTGGAGACGGTCGTCTCCGACGCACCCGTCAGAAGGTGGTGCGCGATCCGTTCGAGCAGCCGCTGACGCACGCGGCCGGTGGTGTCCAGCTCGTCGGTGTGCCCCGCGACACTGGCGGCCGACAGCTCGTCGATGTAGGCGAACACCAGCTCGGCGAAGGAGGCCAGCGTCTGCGGCGGCATGCCGTTCGCGACCGCGTTCGTCGAGAGCTGCCGCCACGAGACCCGGGCGCCGATCCGGTAGGCCGCGAGCAGTGCCTCCGTCGTACGTCCGCTACGCGCCTCGCCCCGACCCAGCTGGTAGGCACCTTCGACGGCTGGCGCGGCGGGTGACCGCGGGTCGGCGCCGCGGCGTCCGCTGGCCAGGGTGAGGAAGCCGCCCAGGGCCAGCTGCACGGCGTTGCGGATGGTCTCGCCCATCGGCCCGCTGAACGCGTCGGTGTAGCTCGACACCTCGTCGATAACTGCCGCGACCACGAGCTCGGCCACCTCCGGCAGGTCGGCCCGCATCGCGTCGACGATCGCCGCGTCGAGCCGAAGTTCGTGCCCAGCGGTGCTCCGGGGGACCCGACGAGCCATATTTTGTCTCCTACGAACAAATGTGACGTAGTCGTTCACGTCCCTCGCACAGGACTTTACCCCCTGCGCGTAGCACTATGGAGTCATGAGCATGTTCGCCTTGCAGAAGTCGTCACCGCCGCGCCGCGGTCTGCGCAACCGCCTGCGCAACATCGCCGAGACGGCGATCACTCCGCTCGACCTGCATGATGTCCTCGACGTCTTCCACCCGTTGCGGTCGGGAGCCGAGCTTCGCGGGCGGATCGTCTCGGTCCACGCCGAGACCGCCGATTCGGCGACGATCGTGATCAAGCCCGGCAAGGACTGGGCCGGCCACGTGCCCGGCCAGTACGTCAGGGTCGGCGTCGAGGTCGAGGGTGTGCGCCTGTGGCGCACCTACTCGTTGACCCACGGCCCTCGCCCCGATCGCTGCATCAGCCTCACCGTGAAAGCGATCCCCGACGGAGTCGTCTCCACCCACCTCGTGCACCGGGCCCGACGTGGACAGATGATCCAGCTCGAGCAGGCTGAGGGTGAGTTCGTGCTGCCGCAGCCGATTCCGGAGAAGCTGCTCCTCGTCACCGCGGGCTCGGGCATCACCCCGGTGATCGGCATGCTGCGCAACCTGTTCTCGCGGGCGACCACCATCGCCACCGACATCACGCTCGTGCACGTCAACGTCAGCTCCGACACCGCCATGTTCCGCGACGAGCTCCGCGCCCACTCCGACGCCGGCCACCTCCGGCTCGTGGAGCGCTATGACGAGCGCGACGGCCTGCTCGACGTCGCCGACCTGTCAACGCTGGTGCCGGACCTCGACCAGCGGCTCACCTACGCCTGCGGTCCCGCCGGCCTCCTCGACGCCCTCGAGGCGCACCATGCCGAGCGCGGCCTCGAGCTCACCACCGAACGTTTTCGCCCCACAGTGTTTGCCGCCCCGGGAGAGGGTGGCTCGCTGTCGTTCGCGAATGGCCTGACGGTGGAGGCCGACGGTGCCACCCCGATCCTCGACGCCGCCGAGGGTGCCGGCGTGCTGATGCCCAGCGGATGCCGGATGGGCATCTGCATGGGCTGCGTGCTGCCGCTGAAGGAGGGTGCCGTGCGCGACCTCCGCAACGGCGCACTCACCGTGGCCGTGCCCGGCGAGACACCCCCTGCCGGAGTCCCGATCCAGACCTGCATCAACGCCGCCGCCGGCGCTTGCACCATCGACCACTAGAGGGCCCGATCGAGGCGCGACGCGCGCCGACGATGCGCCACCCACCCACGCATGCAGACGAAAGGCCGACTGACATGACTGTCATCACCAAGCAGCCCGTGAACCCGATCGCCCACCTCACCCCCGAGGACATCGAGCAGATCGGCATCGAGCTCGACGCAATCCGCCAGGACGTCATCGACGCACGCGGCGACACCGACGCGGCGTACATCCGCAAGATGGTCGACGTCCAGCGCAAGCTGGAGCTCGCCAGCCGGGCGACCCTCCTGGTCTCGATCTTCCCGCCTGCCTGGGTGGCCGGCACGATCGGCCTCAGCGTGGCCAAGATCCTCGAGAACATGGAGATCGGGCACAACGTCATGCACGGCCAGTGGGACTGGATGCGCGACCCGAAGATCCACTCCAGCACCTGGGAGTGGGACAACGCGTCGACCTCCGAGGGATGGAAGCACTCGCACAACGAGATCCACCACACCTACACAAACATCGTCGGCAAGGACAACGACCTCGGCTACGGCATCATGCGCGTCGACGAGGACCAGCGCTGGCACCCGATGTATCTCGCCCAGCCGTTGTGGAACCTCATCAACGCCTGCGTCTTCGAGTACGGCATCGCCGCCTACGACCTCGAGCTGGGTCGCAACCTGCGCGTGCCCAAGGAGAAGCGCAGCGAAGAGTTCACGTCGAACCTGAAGAAGACGCTCGCCAAGATTCGTCGCCAGGCCGGCAAGGATTACGTCGTGAACCCCGCGCTGGCGCTGCCGACCGGGTCCTTCCTGCCGACGCTGGCCGCCAACTTCACCGCCAACCTGGTCCGCAACCTGTGGACGCACTCGGTGATCATGTGTGGCCACTTCCCCGAAGGCGTCGAGACGTTCGAGAGGAAGTCGATCGACGACAACGAGAGCCGGGGCGACTGGTACGTGCGCCAGATGCTCGGCTCGGCCAACATCACCGGCTCCACGCCGATGCACGTGATGACGGGCCACCTGTCGCACCAGATCGAGCACCACCTCTTCCCCGACCTGCCCTCGCGTCGCTACGTCGAGATCGCTCCGCGGGTGCAGGCACTGTTCGAGAAGTACGACCTGAACTACCACACCAACTCGCTGCCGATGCAGGTCTACTCGGCCTGGCACAAGGTCGTGCGGCTCTCGCTGCCGAATGGCTGGCTGGCAACGACCAACCCCAAGAACGCCCCTCAGCAGCTCGGTCTGCTCTACAAGATGGCGACCGGCGGCCCGAAGGTACGCCGTGCCGCCCAGGCCCGGCTGGAGCAGGCGGCGCGGAAGCTCGCTGCCTGAGCTTTGGGCTGCTCGGTCAGGGGTAGCTGATGCCGGTGGTCTGCTCGCTGAGCTCCCACAGGCGGCGCTGCGCGTCCGTGTCGTAGGACCTCCTGCTGCTGGTGACCACCTGGGGCGCGCCCGACATCTCCTGCAGGCCGCTCGGACCGCAGTAGGTGCCGCCGGGGAGGTCGGCCGTCGCGGCCATCAGTGTCGGCCACGCGCCAGCGGCCGCCGATTGGGACACCGCCTTGATAGCCGCGTCGAGGATGGAGGCGACACCTCCAGAGGACCGCCCGTACTGACCGTTCGCGGCCAGGTGGGTGCCGGCGAAGCCGGGGTGCGCCGCCAGCGCGTGCACGGGCAGGCCGCCCTCGCGAAGGCGTCGCTCGAGCTCATAGGTGAAGAGAAGGTTGGCCAGCTTGGTCTGCGCGTACGTCGGCCAGCGGGAGTAGCGGCCGGACCGGTGGTGCGGGTCGCTCAGGGGCGCCGACCTGGCATAGCGATGGAACTGCGAGGACACTGCGACCACGCGGGCTCCCTCGCTGGCGACCAGCTGCGGTAGCAGCAGTCCGGTGAGCAGGAACGGGCCGAAGTGGTTGGTGGCCAGCTGTAGCTCGAGGCCGTCCTCGGTGCGGGTCTCCGGAGTGCCCATCACGCCTGCGTTGTTGACGAGCACGTGGATCGGGCCCAGCGCGGACGCTTCGGCCGCTGCCGATCGGACCGAGTCGAGGCTGGACAGGTCGACAGCCAATCGCTCGAGCACGGCGTGCTTCACGTCGGCGCGAATTGCCTGCTCCGTCTCGACGATCCTGGCCGGGGTGCGTCCGGCTAGGACCACTCGGGCGCCACGTCGCGCGAGCTCGAGGGCGGTGTGGTGGCCCAGCCCCCCGACCGTCGTGCCGGTGACCACGACGGTCCGCCCGGCCTGGTCAGGAATGTCGGCGAGACGCCACGCTTCTGTGGCGCCCCCGGACGTCATGGAGTGGTGGCCAGAGCGTCGAGAATCTGCTGGCCGAGGGCCTGGTCACCCTCGATCGCGATGGCCTCCGGCTGGGGTGCCCGTCGGCCACCGGCCAGGACGATGAACGACTCGCGGTCCATCCGTAGCGTCACGGTTGCACCGTCTGGGACCTGGCTGAGCCGTTCGCCGCGGCCCGAGTCGTTGACCGTGTAGGCGTGCGGGTCGTGCTCGGTGATCTCGAGCACCGCAGTGGTGCCGATCGGCGCTCCGACCCGCTTGGCCAGCACGAAGCCGAGGGTCTCAGCGAGGTACTCGGCGGTGTGCCTGGCGGCCGCGGTGTCCATCCCGCCGGGCCGCCCGACCGCGCGACGGACGTCCTGCTCGTGCATCCACACGTCCAGCGGCCGGTTGCGGAGGAGGGTCTCCCAGTTCCAGGGGACGCCGCCGACGGTCGTCGTGGGCGTGCCCCGACCGTCGGTAGGCGGGTCGGCGAGAAGTGCGGTGTGGCGCGAGGTTGCGGCTTCCCGGATCTCGTTGACGATCGCGTCGGAGCTGGCCTCGCGCCGGTTGACGACGCCGATCTCGGTGTAGAGCCCCATCAGGCCGGTGACGTGCGGCGGTTCACCCACCTCGGCGGTCTCCTCGGGAGCGCCTGCCAGGATCGTCTCGAGGTGAGCCGTGTGCGAGGCGCAGGCCCGCACGTCCCAGCCGGGCAGGTCGGTCGGCGTGGACCACTCTTCATCGGAGAGCTCGTCGAGCAGCTCCGTGTAGTCGTTGATCGCCTGCCACCAGACGTCGATGTATCCGGCAAGCCGTTCCTGGTCGGTCATGGCGACACCCTAGGTAATGGGACGGGCCGGGCGCAGCGGGGTCTCGACGAGCGGTGACTCAACCCAGCGCGAGCTTCGCAGCGATGCCGAGCATGGTGAGGCCGATCAGCACGTCGAGGACCCGCCAGGCGCGGACGCTGGTCAACAGACCGTGCGTCATACGGGCGCCGTAGCCGAGCCCGGTGAACCAGATGATGCTGGCCACGCAAGCACCCCCGGCAAACCACCATCGGTCGTCGTGGGTGTTGGCGATCGACCCCAGCAGCAGCACGGTGTCGAGGTACACATGGGGGTTGAGCCAGGTGAGCGCCAGCGCGGTGGTCGCAGCCCGGGCCCACGTCGCTGGGCCCTGGCGGGCGGCCTCCAGGGTCTCCGCTCTCCTTGCCCGAAGCAGTGATAGGACACCGTAGGTGGTGAGGAAGGCAACGCCCAGCCATCGGACCAGTTCGATCGCCCACGAGGCCTCGTCGACGACCACGCCGATTCCACCCACTCCGGCCAGGATCAGTGACAGGTCGGAGATCGCGCAGATGGCGACCACGATGCCTACGTGCTGGCGGGCCAGTCCTTGGCGCAACACGAATGCGTTCTGCGCGCCGATGGCGATGATGAGGGACAGCCCGGTGAGCAGGCCGGCAGCAGCCGTAGTGAGCACGCGACGACGCTAGGGGGCTGGACGTGCGAAGACCAGCGAGCGATCGCGTAGGACCGCTCGCTGGTTGCTATCGCGTCTCAGGCCTCGTAGCGCCGTTCGGTGACCTCGGTCGTACCCGCGACGGGCCGGGAGCGTCGACTCAGTGAGACAGCAAGCGCGATGGCCAGCAGACCGACCAGCAGGAAGATCCAGCCGAGCGTGGTGCCAGCGATCGCGTCGTCCATCTCAGCAGGCAGGTCGACTGCCCCCGTGACGAGGATGAGTCCGAGCACGAGCAGAACAATGCCGATTCCAATTCCCATGGCCTCCGGTACCCCGATCTGCCCTTGATGACGCCGACCCGCCAGAAGTATTTCTGACGGGTCGGCGCTGGAGCGGGGGGTGCGGCTCAGACGAGGTCCGTCAGAAGGACGCCTCGTCGAGGTCCATCAGCGACAGGTCGGTGGCCTGCGCGATGGCGAGCTCGGCGCTGATGCGGGGCAGGTTGGTCTGGGCGAAGAACTGCGCGGCAGCGACCTTGCCCTGGTAGAACGCCTGGTCGCGGCCGGCGTCTCCGGCGAGCTTCTCGAGCGCGACCTCGGCCTGACGCAGCAGCAGCCAGCCACAGACCACGTCGCCGAGCGCCATCAGCAGGCGGCTGGTGTTGAGACCCACCTTGTAGATGTTGCGCAGCTCGCCACCTTCCGCAGAGGCATCGGCCGACATCAGGTCGTTGATCATGTGGCCGACCATCGCGTTGCAGTCCTCGAGCGCCTGCGCGAGCAGTCCGCGCTCCACCTTGAGCCGGCCGTTGCCGGCTTCGGACTCGACGAACTTCTGGATCTCGGCCGCGAGGTGGCCCAGCGCCTTGCCCTGGTCCTTGACGATCTTGCGGAAGAAGAAGTCCTGGCCCTGGATCGCGGTGGTGCCCTCGTAGAGGGTGTCGATCTTCGCGTCTCGGACGTACTGCTCGATGGGGTACTCCTGCAGGAAGCCGGAGCCACCGAGCGTCTGCAGTGACTCGGTGCCCAGCAGCACCCACGAGCGCTCCGAGCCGTAGCCCTTCACGATCGGCAGCAGCAGGTCGTTGATGGCAGCAGCCAGCTTGGTGGCCTCCGAGTCGGCATCGCCGTTGTGCTCGGCCGTCATCACCTGGTCCTGCCAGGTCGCCGTGTAGAGCACCAACGCGCGCATGGCCTCGGCGAAGGACTTCTGCACCATCAGCGAGCGGCGGACGTCGGGGTGGTGGGTGATCGTCACCCGCGGTGCGGTCTTGTCGGCGGCCTGGGTGAGGTCGGCGCCCTGCACCCGCTCCTTGGCGTAGCCGAGGGCGTTGAGGTACCCGGTCGACAGGGTGGCGATGGCCTTGGAGCCGACCATCATCCGGGCATTCTCGATCACCTGGAACATCTGGGCGATGCCGTTGTGCACCTCACCGAGGAGCCAGCCCTTGGCGGGCTCCCCGCCACCGATAGCGGTGTCACCGAAGGTGACCTCGCAGGTGTTGGAGACCTTGATGCCCATCTTGTGCTCGACATTCGTGACGTAGGCGCCGTTGCGCTCGCCGGTCAGCTCGCCGGTCTGGTGGTCGAAGTGGTGCTTCGGCACGATGAACAGGCTGAGGCCCTTGGTGCCCGGCCCCCCCACGCCCTCGACGCCCACGGGGCGGGCGAGGACCATGTGGATGATGTTCTCCTGCAGGTCGGACTCCCCCGACGTGATGAATCGCTTGACGCCCTCGATGTTCCAGGAGCCGTCTTCGTTGGCGGTGGCCTTCGCTCGGCCGGCGCCTACGTCCGAACCGGCGTCTGCCTCGGTGAGGACCATGGTGGTGCCCCACTCGCGCTCGACGATCAGCTGCGCGATCCGCAGGTCGCGCTCGTTGCCGTTGCGGGCGATGACACCGGCGAACGCCGGGCCGCAGCCGTACATCCAGATTGGGGCGTTCGCACCGAGCACCATCTCCGCGATCGCCCAGTTCAGGGTCGAGGGGGCCGGCGTGCCGCCGAGCTCCTCGGAGATCTGCAGGCGCCAGTACTCGGCATCCATCCAGGCGCGATAGCTGGCCTTGAAGGATTCCGGAAGCGGGGCGGTGTTCGTCGCCGGGTCGAAGACGGGCGGGTTGCGGTCGCTGTCCTCGTAGGAGGCCGCGAGCTCCTCGCGAGACATCCTGTCGACCTCGGCCAGGATCGAGCGGGCGGTCTCGCCGTCGACCTCTGCGAACGGGCCGGTGCCGAGGATCTCGTCTCGACCCAGCACCTCGAAGAGGTTGAACTCGATGTCGCGGAGGTTGCTCTTGTAGTGGCTCATGGACCCACCGTTTCTGTTTCTCGGGTTCGGCCTTCGCCAGTTACTACTGGCCGGTAACTTAATCATAGGAGGGGGGCAGCGCCGAAGCAAGCCAACGGACCCATGGGTGACCCGAATCTCCTTGCCTCATTGGGGATTGCGGCCCACCTGCCTCTCCACAGGAGGAGGGTGTAGGGCCGACTTGAAGGCACCTAGGTCAAGTGACTGGGTCTGACACACTCGGCCCATGCGCGTTTCCGCCAAGTCCGACTACGCCCTGCGGGCTCTGATCGAGATGGCGGGCCGCGTCGACGGGCGGGCGGTCAGCGCTGAGGAGCTCGGCAAGCTGCAGGAGATCCCGCATGGGTTCCTGCAGGCCATCCTCGCCGACCTGCGCCGGGCTGGGATCGTGATGTCCCAGCGTGGCCAGTCAGGGGGCTGGCGGATGGGTCGGCCGGCCGATGGAGTCACCGTGGCCGACGTGATCCGGGCTGTAGATGGCCCGCTGGTCTCGGTGTACGGGCTGCGTCCGGAGTCGGTCAGCTACAACGACTCGGCCGAGGTGCTGCAGCACGTGTGGATCGCCGCCCGGCGCTCGTTGCGTGACGTCTTCGAGGCGGTCTCGATCCAACAGCTGGCCGACCACAAGCTGCCGAGGGCGGTTACCTCACGCACCGCCGACGATGACGCTTGGCAGCCGCACTAGGCCCGGTCAGGCGGCGGACGTCTTGCGGCCGAGGCGCCTGTGCTTCTTGGCGGACTGAGCGGGACGCGCCGCCAGCGAGAGGGACGCCGTACCGAAGCCCATGATGCGGCCCAGCTCGCGCCACACGTACTCCGGATCTTGGCCAGCCCGGTCCGGGAGGACGTGCAGCCGTTCGGGTTTGCGAACCGCCCGACCCCAGCGCTCGAGCGGCTCCGCCAGGTCCGCGCCCACCGGTGCGACCAGGACGACATGGACGGCCAGGCCCGGCAGCTGGTCGACCAGCAGGTCGATCTCTTCGGGCGCCGCCGCACCCAGCAGCGGCTGGCTGAGGACGAAGGCGTGGGTGCCCTTGGCCTTGAGGATGCGGCGGCAGATGCCGGCCCAGGTTCCTTCGACGTCGCGACGGCGGTAGCCCCAGGTCTTGTGGGTGTGGGTCATCTCGATCGCAGCCAGGAACATCTCGCCGGCGTTCTCCGGAGCGACGGTCACCCCCAGCTCCGTCAGGGCGTGCCGGTGGGTGAAGAGCGCCTTCTCGACGGAGGCATCGCCCACGAGACCGACATGGAGGAAGATCTTGCGCTTCTTGGCCATGTCGTCACGGTGACTCACAGGCGTGGCTCGGCGGTGAACGCAACGTGACAGCCATCCGGCTTTCGGAGGTCGAGCAGCCGTCGCAGGACGAGAGCACGGATGGGGCTAGAACGTGTTCCAGTTCGGGCCTAGCATGAGGACCATGATCACGTCCGACGCCATCATCTGGAACGCGCCCAACGACCCGCACCCGGCCAGGGCGGCTTCTCAGCGCTCCTACTCCGCCGTCGCCAAGGGTGACCTCGCCGAATGGCTGACCGTTTACGCCGAGGACGCGGTGCTCGAGGACCCGGTAGGCCCGTCGATGTTCGACGAGGAGGGCAAGGGACACCGCGGCCACGACGGCATCTCGGCGTTCTGGAAGCTCGCCATCGAGCCGATCGAGACCTTCGAGTTCACCATCAACGACTCGTTCGCCAACGGCAACACCTGCGCCAACATCGGGAGGATCAAGACGTCGTTCGCCGACGGCTCGAACACCACGACCGACCTGATCATGGTCTACGTCGTCAACGAGGACGGACGGGTCTCCTCGATGAAGGCTTACTGGGAGCCCGACCGCACGATGGCTTCGTTCAGCAAAGCCTGATCTGTGCGGTGGCCCGCCTCATCCGATCCGGACGAGCCAGGCCATCAGAGGTTTCAGCGCCCGCCAGTCCTCGCGGACCCGGTCGAGCAGCTCGGGGGAGTGGATCAGCTTCTCGAAGCCGTAGAGCTGGCCGGCGATGATCTGCTTGCGGCGCAGCAGGTCGATGCGGACGTGTTCCTTGTCGTACCCGCGAGGAGCAGTCTTGAGCTGCTCGCCGCCGATCTCGAAGCCGCTCCTCTCGAGCTTCGTGAGCAGGCGCTGGAGCTGGGGCCCCGTCCGGTCGTCGGCGATCGCGTCGCGGACGGCGGCGAGGCGCTCGCCCGATGCCTCGTAGAAGCCGCCACCGACTCGTACGCCGCGGGGCGAGAGCTCGACGTACCAGCCCATCGCAGGACCGGCAGCGACGAACGCTCCTTGGTGGGTCTTATAGGGGGTCTTGTCCTTGGCGAACCGGACATCGCGGTAGGGGCGGAAGATCTTCGCGCTCTGCCCATCGGGGGCGAACTCGGGCACCAGTGCGTCGATCAGGGCGGTCATGGGCGCCTTGACTGCCTCTTCGTAGACCGCTCGATGGGCGTCCCAGAAGCTCTTCGAGTTGTCGACCTCGAGGTCGTCGTAGAAGTCGAGCGCGGCGACGGGGAACCCGGTGAACTGCACGGTGCCGAGAGTACGTCCTCGCGCTCGGGGGCGATCTGGTTTGGGAGTGGGCTGGGCTTGGTCTGGGCTTGGTCGAGCTTGTCGGGGAGTGGAGCGGATGACGAGATTCGAACTCGCGACATCGACCTTGGGAAGGTCGCGCTCTACCAACTGAGCTACATCCGCAGGGCGCTGGCGAGCAGGCGTCAGCGCTGCGTGGATCGTACCTGTTCGGCGAGTCCTCCGCCCGGCTAGGGTGCGGGGCGTGCTGCTCTCTGACCGCGACATCCTTGCCGAGATCGACGAGGGCCGGATCGGCCTGGATCCCTGGGACCCGGGGATGGTGCAGCCGTCATCGGTCGATGTGCGGCTCGACCGCTTCTTCCGGGTCTTCGAGAACCACCGCTACCCCCACATCGACCCAGCTGCCGACCAGTCCGACCTGACCCGGCTGGTCGAGCCGGAGGGCGATGAGGCGTTCATCCTGCATCCCGGCGAGTTCGTCCTGGGTTCGACGTTCGAGGTCATCTCCTTGCCCGACGACGTCGCGGCGCGGGTGGAGGGCAAGTCGTCGTTGGGTCGTCTGGGCCTGCTCACCCACGCGACAGCCGGCTTCGTCGACCCCGGCTTCTCCGGTCACGTGACCCTCGAGCTGGCCAACGTCGCGACGCTGCCGATCAAGCTCTACCCCGGCATGAAGATCGGGCAGTTCTGCTTCTTCCGACTCTCCTCGGCTTCCGCGCACCCCTACGGCTCGGCGAAGTACGGCTCCCGCTACCAGGGCCAGCGCGGCCCGACCCCGTCGCGGTCGTTCCAGAACTTCCACCGCACGCCGATCTGAGCCCGCTAGCGCACCGGCAACGTCAGCACCGACGGGTACTTCGCCGAGTTGTGGATGGTCAGCGGCGCGAGCTGGCTGGGTAGGTCGGGCAGCGGCGAGAGCAGGTGCGGGATGTCGAACGCCTGAATACTGATCCGCAGCCGGTGGCCGGGCAGGATCGCCGCGCCGGTCGGGAAGATCTCGACGTCGATCGGCACGATCTTGCCGCGCGCCAGGTCCCTCTTCGCCGCCAACGTGTAGGGATGGTAGGTCTGGATCAGCTCGCCATCGAGGTAGCGCGAGCGACGCTTCAACACCGCGCGGTGCGCGATCGTCTGCCAGCCGCCGGTGAGCCGCGAGACCTTGCCATCGGGAGCAACGTCCGACACGGTCACCGACAACATGCCGTCGCCGGCGAGGGCCGAGGTGTACAGGCGGGCATTGATCGGGCCCTGGATCCGCAGCTTCTTCTTCAACGGGGGAGTCTGGAAGACCGGACCACCGAGGTCGTTGAGCCGGTTGTCGTTGAAGCACGGGCTGTCCGGCCAGATCACGTTGACCACGCCGGCGGTCCATTGGTTGGTGGAGCGGGTGCACAGGCCGGTGACGGGGATTGCCGGTACCACTGCGCTGCCAGGTTTCGCCCGTCCGGTGGTGAGCACGCCGCTGGACGAGCCGATGCTCGAGCTGCCCGAGAGGCGGAACGACCTCGCGGACAGGTCCTGCGCGATCCACTTGTCGGTCCGGACCCAGCGACCCGTGCCCTGCTCGAAGTAGGTGAGCGGTTTGATGTCCTTCAGCAGACGCGCGTCCTTCTTGCCCATCACGTAGCGGTCGAACCAGCGCAGCTGCACCTCCGCCAGGTCGCCGTAGCCAGCTTGGCCCAGTTCGGCGCCGGACGACCCCTGCAGGTGGTCCCAAGGACCCCAGATCATCCGGGTCGGCACCCCCGCCCGCTGCAGCCGCTCGAAGAGGAGCGGCGTGCCCCGCTGGAACAGGTCGTACTCCCCGCCGACGAAGAAGGTCGGCACCCGCACCTTGTCGATCACGTTGATGGGGGAGCGCTCTCGGTAGAACGGGCCGTCGTAGGCCGGCTCCCGGCCTAGGACGGCGTTGACCATCAAGGGCGCGGTGAAGGTGACGGCCGTCATCAGGTGGTCGGTGAGCATCTGGAAGCCGGCTGCCGGCTCCCCCGCGCCGTACGCCGGCGGCACCAGCCCGGCGCCGGTGACCAGGCCGAGCCAGAGGGGGATGAAGCCCACGTCAATCTGGCCGCCAGACGCGACCACGTCGCGATAGACATCGGCAGCAGGCACCTGCGGGAAGATCGCCTTCAGCCCGGCTGGGTGGCGGGCGGCAGCAAAGATCTGGGAGATGCCCATGTAGGACGCCCCCAACATGCCCACCCGGCCGTTGCTCCAGGGTGCGCGGTGAGCCCACTCGACAATGGCGGCAGCGTCCTTGGCCTCCCGGGCGCTGAACGCTCCCCAGGTGCCGTGGGACGAGCCGGTGCCGCGTGCGTCCACGATCAGCGACGCGTAGCCACGCTTGACGAAGTAGTGGGGATCCGACCCGGCGAGCGTCCCGCCCGCGCCGGCTCCGAGAACGGACTTGTTGTACGCCGTCACGGTCACCAGCACCGGCCGTCCGCCCGGGACGGGTTGGCCGTTCGCCAGCGCGGGCCGGACCAGGTCGCCGCGCAGCACTACGCCATCGTCCATCCGGATCGCGACATCGGTGGTGGTGATCGACTTCGAGTACAGCTCGGGACGTGGCCTCCACTTGCCCGACCTCGCAGCCGAGGCCACCGAAGCGATGGGCGCCCCGGCCGCGGCTGACGCGGTGGGATGGGGGCTCGCGGAGCTGGCGGCCGGCGCCAGGAGTGCTACGGCAAGTGCGGGTGCAGCGATGAGTCGGATGGTGCGACGGCCCTGCGACATGTAGTGCTCTCCCTCGGTGGGTAACCCGCAGTGACAACTGGCGTCACTGTGCGGAGTCACGGTGGCCGAGGGCCCGAGTTGCGGGCGGGGTCACCCGTCCAACCGGTCCGCGATCCTGCGCAGGCTGCGGGCGATCGAGTGTCGACGGGGATGGTGGTGGACCCGCGGAGCCGAAGCGCGACTGACCCGCTCCTTGATCTGCTCGCGTGCGACTGCTTCAACGAGAGGTTCGTTCATGGGGGTGCTCACTTCTCGGTCAGGACGATGTCGCCGCTGACGGTCTTGGCTCGGAGCTCGACGTAGTCGGCTCCTTCGGCGGGCTCGCCCGCGCCGGACAGGTCAGAGCGGATCCGCCCAGTCACGGTGGACACGTCGGTCCAGACGGGGAGTCCAGCCGGCACTCCGATGCGGACGTCGCCGGAAGCACCTTTTGCGGTGACCAGGCCGCGCTTCGCGGTGCCGATGACCAGGTCGCCGCTGCCGGTCGACAACGACACATCGCCCTCCGCCTCGGAGACGTTGAGGTCACCCGATCCTGTCTTGACCGCGGCCGGGCCGGCGCTCGTGCCGATCTTCACATCGCCGGAGCCGGTCGAGATCGCGACGGCCGCGCCGGTCGACTCGAGCACTATGTCGCCAGAGCCGCTCTTGATCCGGAGCGCGCCCTCGAGGGAGGTTGCCTCGACATCGCCCGAACCGGTCTCGATCAGCGCCTCACCGGCCACGGTGTCGATGCGGACGTCGCCTGAACCCGACCGGACGTGGGTGCTGGAGTAGCGGCCGCGAGCGGACAGGCCGGCGCTCCCGGTTCTGGTTTGCAGTCGGCTGTCGGTCGGCACCGTGATCTGGATGGCGAGCTGGTGGTCGCGACTGATGAACCCGACGCGCTCCTTCGGAGCGACCACGTTGAGGTGGTCACCGTCGTAGTCGACCACCACGCGGTCGGCATCGCGGCCGGAGACTTCCACCCGCGACTCGGTGGTGTGCTCGGCCAGGACCTCGATGGTTCCGGCACCGAGCGCGACGTACAGCTTCACCGGCTGGGGGGTCTCGAACTCGTGCTCTGTCATGGCGACTCCTGATGATGAGTGTGTTCTCCCACGCGGCCAGCCTGGACGCTGGTCGCGGGTCTCACTTGATGTGGTTTGCCCGGAGGTGGGTCGAGGTCAGACCCAGCCGGTCATGCGGCGGTTGCCGCGCTTGCCACCCCCGAAGGGGTCGTTGTGGCCGCCCAGGAAGGGGATGCTGGAGAGGTCGACGTCGACGTGGATCGCGCCGTCGCGGGTGGCGGCCCGGAGGACGTTGACCAGCCAGGTATTGAGGCTCTGTCCGGAAGCCGTGGCAGCGTCCTCCGCCTTGGTCTTCACCGATTCCGGGAGACGCAAGGTGATGCGAGCCATGCCGCCGTCCTCCTCCGGCTCCGGAGCCTTCGGCGGCGGGGGTGCCATGGGTGGGGCGAGGCCAGGCTCCGGTGTGTGGACCACGAAGTCGAGGTCGCGTCCGTCGAGGCGTACGTCGACGCCCCCGGTCGGCATCTCGGCGGTGATCTCCGAAGCGGCCTGGCTGATGGCCTCCATCAGCGCCAGCCGGGCCGCCGGATCGAGCGCGAACGCCAGTCGCTCCGCGGCCTGCTTGAGCTCGGGACCCGCGCCCTCAGCCGCCGAGACCAGGTCTCGACGGAGGCTGTCGACGTACGGCGTGATGTCCATGCGCATCACTGTGACATCACTATGACATCAAGTCAAGGTCAATGTGACATCACGAACGAGTCGCGGTGACTCAGAGGTCGAAGAGTGAGCTCGCTCCGCCGATGTCGGTGTCGGTCTTCGGCTGGTGAGCCTCGCCGCTGCTGGCTCGGCTTCTCTGCCTCGGGTTCTGGGTCCGGCTCCGGGTCTGGCTCGGGCTCCGGCTCGGTCTCGGTCTCGGGTTCCGGCTCGGCCTCGGCCTTGGGCTCGGGCTCCGGCTCCGCCTTGGCCTCGGGCTCCGCCTTGGCCTCGGGCTCCGCCTTGGCCTCGGGCTCCGGCTCGGGCTCCGCCTTGGCCTCGGGCTCGGCTGCCTGTGCCTCGGGAGCAGCGATGTCGAACAGCGACCCGCCCTCTGAGCTCGAGCTCGTCTCCGCGGGGGCCGGTTGCGGTGCCGGCTTCTCCTTGGGCTCAGCTTTGGGCTCCGTCTTGGACTCCGTGTTGGACTCCGGTTTGGACTCAGGCTTCGACTGGGCCTTGATGTCGAACAGCGACGTGGCACTGCCCAAGGCGCTGGAGGAGTCTGACTCCGCGGGCTTGGCCGGCGGCTCGTCCTTCTCGGCCTCGGGCTTCCCTTCGGGCTCTGCTGGCTCGTCGGTTTCGGTCTTGGTCTCGGTCTTGGTCTCGTCGGCCTTGATGTCGAACAACGAGCCACCGGACGAGGCCGGCTTGGACTCAGCCTGATCCGCCGGTTCCGGCTCGGGCTCGGCTTCATCCTTGGCGTCAGGAGCCGCCTGCTCCTCGGGTTCGGCCTGGTCGTCTCCACCGACGTCGAACAGCGACCCGCCAGTGCTCGCCGGCTTCGCCGCCTTTGCTTCCGCTGCTGACTCCTTGTCCGCGGTCGCCGTCTCCGACTCCGCAGGGGTGTCGAAGAGCGACGAACCGCCGCCCGACGAGGAGGCCTTCGCGGCAGGCCCGACGTCGGCCGCCTCCTTGACGGTGGTCTCGTCGGCGTCCGGCTCGCCGCCGCCGGGCTCGGCGGGGCTCGCCTTCGCGGCCGGCGCTGGGGCGGCGGCCCCACCCTCGCCCGATCTGCGCTTGGTCGCGACCTGGCCCTTGACCGAGGCGAGCAGCATCTGCGCGACATCCAGCACCTCGACCTCTTCGCGGGCTGTCCCTTCAGCCTGCGCGGCGGTGAGACCGTCGTCGAGCATCACCCGACAGAACGGGCAGCCCACCGCGATCTGGTCGGCGCCGGTGCCGACCGCCTCAGCGGTGCGGGCGTTGTTGATGCGGGTGCCGATGGTCTCTTCCATCCACATCCGGGCGCCGCCAGCGCCGCAGCAGAAGGAGCGCTCGGAGTTGCGCTCCATCTCGACGTACGTCGCGCCGGGCAGCACGTCGAGCAGCTCACGCGGAGGCTCGTAGACGCCGTTGTGGCGACCGATGTAGCAGGGGTCGTGGTAGGTGATCGACCGCTTGTGCGCGCCGTCGCCCTCCTTGACCGGAGTCAGCTTGCCCTCGCGCACCAGGCGGTTGAGCAGCTGCGTGTGGTGCACAACCTCCAGCTCGATGCCGAAGTCCTGGTACTCGTTCTTGAGCGTGTTGAAGCAGTGGGCGCAGGTCGAGACGACCTTCTTCACCTTGTGCTCCTTGAACGTCTCGACGTTCTGCTGGGCCAGCCCCTGGAAGAGGAACTCGTTGCCAGCGCGGCGGGCCGAGTCGCCGGTGCAGGTCTCGCCGTTGCCGAGCACTCCGAAGGAGACACCGGCCATGTCGAGCAGCTCCGCCACGGCACGGGTGGTCTTCTTGGCGCGGTCCTCGTAGGCGCCCGCACAGCCGACCCAGAACAGCCAGTCGACCTCGTCGAGCGACTCGATGCCACCTTGCTCGGGATCGGCGCCGACCACCTTGACCTCGAAGGGCAGGTCCTTGGCCCAGTCCAGTCGCGCGGTGGCGGACAGGTTCCACGGGTTGCCCTTGTTCTCCATGCCCTTGAACAGGCCGTTGAGCTCGGAGGGGAAGTTCGACTCGACCAAGACCTGGTAGCGGCGCATGTCGATGATGTGGTCGACGTGCTCGATGTCGACCGGGCACTGGTTCACGCACGCGCCGCAGGTGACGCACGACCACAGCACGTCCGGGTCGATGACTCCGCCACCGGTCGGCTCCCACGCATAGCCCTCGGTCTCGCCCACCAATGGCCGGTCGAGCTCCTTGACCGCCGATTCCGGGAGCGTTGCCCGGTCGGCGTCGGGGCCGGCCAGGATCGCCGGACCCTTCGCCATCGCATGGTCGCGCAGCATCATGATCAGCATCTTGGGAGAGAGCGGCTTCTCGGTGTTCCAGGCCGGGCACTGCGACTGGCAGCGGCCGCACTCGGTGCAGGTCGCGAAGTCGAGGATGCCCTTCCAGCTGAAGTCCTCGATCGAGCCGACGCCCAGCGTGGCGTCCTCGTCGAGGTCGTCGATGTCGTCGAGGGTGACCGGCTTGCCGGCGTTCATCAGCGGCTTCGCGGCGCCCAGCGCCTGCGGCCGACGGGAGAACAGCACGTTCAGCGGCGCGACGAAGATGTGCAGGTGCTTGGAGTGCACGACGTCGACCAGGAAGACCAGCATGACCCCGATGTGCAGCAGCAGGCCGACGCCCTCGAGGGTCGCGGAGTCGGGAAGGATCTTGCCCAGCGCGGTCGAGACGAAGGCGCCGTTGCCGTACGGGAGGTTGTGTCCGGCAGCCGCGGCGCCGCGGAACAGGAACAGCGTCCAGATGACGTTGAAGATCATGAAGAGGACGAGCCAGGCTCCGCCGGTGTGCGAGCCGGAGAAGCGCGACTTGCGCCCGAGGCGACCCGGTGACTCCTTCAACCGGATCAGGGAGAAGGTGCCGATGCCGAGGAGGCACAGGAGGGCGATCAGGTCCTGGGCGAATCCCAGCACGTCCCAGTGGCCGACGATCGGGATCGCCCAGTGCTCATTGCGGGACAGCAGGATGCCGTAGGCCTCCAGGTAGACAGTGCCCAGGATCAAGAACGCCCAGAACACGAAGAAGTGTGCGGCTCCGGGGATCGACCACTTGAGCAGCTTCTTCTGGCCGAAGACCTCGATCACCTGGGTGGCTACCGCACGGCCGAGCCGTTTGGTCACTCCCACCACGCGGTCGGGAGCCGGCTGGCCGCTCATGATCAGCCGGAACAGGTACCTCACGCGCCGACCCGTGATCGCTAGAGCGATCACCGTCCCCAGGACGCCGACAACCAGAACCCACAGAGCCACTTCGTCACTCCCAATCAGCCAGACGATGCGCCGAGCCTAGGGGGCAACACCGCCCTGCCCGGTTCCCTGGACGCGTGAGATGAATCTTACCGAGGGGTAACTTCGGTCAGGACCGCACCCGCAGAGTGCTCAGCCGACCCGACCTGGTGAAGCCGAGGTCGACCTTCACCAGCTCGTTGCCCCGCACAGCGCAGATGCCGAACGTCCTCGCCAGCCGGGTGTACGGCTGACCCACCTTCTTCATCACGGCGGTCGTCGACATCCCGGGCCTCAGCAGGCTCTGGATCTTGGGCAGGGTCTTGCGCAGCTTCGGGTTGCGGCAGGAGTCGGGCTTGATGCCCTCGGCCCGCTCCCACATCTGCAGGTAAGCCTCGGACCCGCGGGCCATGTCGTCGACGATGTCGTTGCCGTCCCGACCGGCCACCTTGCGTAGGTCTTGGATCCAGTCGGGGTAGAGGCCGTACTGCGCGACGCCGTCCTTGTTGATGTCGTAGACGCGCTTCCCGGCCAGCTGGCGATCGACCCGGATGCCGTTGAGCCCCGTGAACGGGTAGGTGACCTTGTTCTTCACCGTGGTGCCGCGCGGGTTGCCCTGTGCGCCGAGCCCGTTGATGTCCGCGCCGAAGCCGAACCCGAAGTAGTAGCGCTTGTCAGCCCAGCCGAGGTGCTGGCGCCACTTCTCGACGAAGCCGGTCGAGTCACCGGCGTAGGGAGTGATGAAGCCGCCGGCCTTGTAGATCCTGGGATAGGTATCCGGCGTCGACCAGGAGTGGCTGGAGATGACGCCGTGGTAACCCAGCTTCTCGATCTGGGTCATCGCCGCCTGCCGCGCCTTCACGCTCAGGTGGTCGGGGTCGAAGATCATGTCCCGCTTCGCCAGGCCGGCGATGGTGAGGGCACCGAGGGAGGAAAGCCCGCGGCGGTTGCAGTGCAGGGGCCGACCATAGACCGGCACTGCCGGCAGGAGGCTGCCGAACAGCTGGCCGACGGCACCGAAGAGCGCGTCCTGCTGGCCGGCGCCGATGTCCGGAAGGGCGATCTGCGTGCGGTCCGACGACTCTTCGTCAGCCGGCTCGCAGTGCTGCATGTCCCAGAAGGTGCCGGTCTCGAGGAAGTTCGCCGAGTTCACCGCGATGCCCGTTTCGCCGTTGTCGCCGGCCACGCCCGCCAACGCGTTGTCGAACTTGTTGACCAGCTCCATCTGGCGGACGCCGAGGCGGTGCATCTCGTCGAGCTGACGGTTGATGTCTGCCGCGGAGCAAGCCGGGACGTCGGTGCCGAGTACCGCCTTGAACGTGCACCCGAAAGGCACGCTGGTCTCGATGCCCATCACGATGGCCATTTTTCCGGCGTTGATCACCTTGCGGGCCTGCCACGGGGTCTTCACGATCCGGTAGAAACCTCGGCCGGGGCCCCCGAACTGAGCGTCGATGTAGTTCTGCATCTTGTACATGTCGCGCGCCTGCAGCCGGATGGAGTCCATGTCGTCGCAGGAGTTGTGCTTCAACGGGTAGAGCTCGCAGAGCTTGTTGTTCTCGACCAGCAGATTGACGAACAGTCGTTGGCCGCCGCGCCACGAGCGTTCGAGCCATCGGTAGTAGGTGCCTTCGTGGGTCAGCGAATTCGGTGCCGGCCAGTCCTTGAATGTCGGCCAGCCGACCGGATCGTGGCTGGGCTCTCCGGACAGGAAGGCCTCGAGGAGAGCGCCGTAGCCCCGGGTGGCCTCGTGGTCGACACAGTCGCGGAGGGCGTACGGCGCGCCGTACTTGTGCCACGGACGGCCGCAGTGCACGTCGCCGCCGAGGAACTCGAAGGCCATGCCGTGGGTGTGGCCGTCGACGTAGCCGCGCACCTCCTGGAACGGCGAAACTCCCGCGTGCGGGTCGCCGCTGATCTCGATCTGCGACTCGGGGTAGTTCCGGCAGCCGGTGGTGCTGGCCAATGCGAATCGCGTTGCGCGCCCGCCGATGGTGAGGTTCTTGCCGCGCGAGGAAAGTCTGCGACCGCCGGGCAGGGTGAACGTGAAGCCCTTGCCGAGCTTGCGGACCGTCCACTCGGCGTCCGGGCTGGGACCGGCATCCATCGCGGCACCCTCGCTGCCCGCGACGAACTTCCCGTCCGCGCCGAAGAGCAGGTAGATGCCCAGGTCGCTGGGCTTGAACGTGAATCGGGCGGCCTTGCTCGCTGATCTGGCCAGCTTCAGTGCGTTGCCGGCACGGGTGACGAACACACCATCGCCCGTGCTCATCGTGTAGCACCCGTTGGCCATGGCGTAGCGGGTCTGCGGACGGCGGGCCCGGGGCTGGTACGCCGCGACCGTGGTCAGTGGCGGATCCGGCAGTGCCCGCTCACGGGCCACGTATGCCGCGTTGGTGCGCCGCTGGGCGGCCGTGGTCGGGTCCTGGGTCGCCCGGCCCAGCTCACCTGCGCGAGAGACGGCGTTCTTGGTGGCCGAGTCGTTGTGACTGTGCGGCGGCGTGCCGACCGGGTCGCCGTGGGGCAGCCCCAGGGATGCCTGGGTGGCCTCCTTGGCCTGGGCGAGGGAGCCCGGCTCGCCACCGCCATAGGACGGGAAAGCAACGGCCGAGACGACAACAGCTGCGGCGGTCACCACGGACCACCACAGCTGTCGACGAGAAGTGCTTCTGATTGAGCTCACGCGCAGTCCTCCTTGGCCACCCCACGACACAACGGCCGCGGTGTGAGGGAGGTTACGCGTGCTGGGGGTGAGGGACGGCTGCCGGGATCGGCATAGGGCACAGATCCCGGCAGCCTGGCGCGGCCCCCCGCGCCGTCTGTGGGACTACTTGCGGCGGGCGCGCTTGATCCCGACGACCGCCGTACCGAGGTCGATCACGGCGAGGCTGCCGTCGAGCAGGTGGATCCGAAGCGCAACGACCTCCAGACCGTTCGCGGTCCTCTTGATGATGTTCTCCTCCAGCTCGACCAAGCCGGGGATGTCCAGCTGCTCGATCGGGATGTCGCTGGGAGATCCGTCGGCGATGACCTCGAGCACCTTGGTGCCCTCACTGCTCCTGACGAGCTTGCCGCCCTTGCGGGTCACCGAGGCCACACCCCGGATGCCGTTGATGATCAGCCTGCCCTGACCGATGTTGACCGAGGCCACGTGGGCCGCCGTCATGCCGGTCGCCATCTTCTTGTTCTGCGCACCCTGAACGCCGGCGAACAGGCCGCTGACCACGATCTGGTCGCCCAGGTTCACTCCGGCGACCTCCTTCAGGACGGGCTTGCCCTCGGTGCCCTTGCAGGGCATGTTCTGCAGCGGGGTCTCGCCGACAGAGACGAGGTCGCCGAGCACGGAGGCCCGGGCGCCGACGGCATTGCCGTAGAAGAGGCCGCTCTTGATGCCGTTGCCGATGGTGGCCTTGGTCTGGCCGACGATCAACTTGACCTCGTCCGCGGTGCCCGGGAAGAGGCGCAGGTCGAGCACGCTGGTGACGGCCTCGGCCCCGCCGCGAACGACGACCTCGCGGCCGACTCCGATCGAGAGGCGGAGCAGCCCCGGGATGGTCAGCGGCTGGCCAGGAGTCGGGATCTCCAGGCCCTGAGGCTCGCCATCCTTCGGGGTGTAGGTGATCGAAAGGATCTTGCTGGAGATATCGGCGTGGAAGCCCTTGGCGTCGTGGAACGCGTGGGCCTGCGAGCTGAGCCCGTTGATGTCCACGCTGCCCATCTCGCTGTCGAAGATGTTGAGGTGGGCGATGTCGTGGGTCGCGTACGACGAGACGGTGCCGCGGACCTTCTCGGTCCAGGTGCGCGAGGTGACACCGCGCAAGGTGAACGGCTCGAGGTTGGCCGTGGCGATGAAGTTGCGCTTGTTGACCCCGGCCTTGTTGGTGCAGCTCAAGGACTGCGAAGCCGTCTGGCTGGAGTCCGCCGGCAGCGGGCCGCCGATGACGCGGGTGCCGTAGGAGGTGGCGGTCATGCCGAAGTTGGTGCGGACCTTCTTCTCGGCGGCGAGCTGTGAGGCATTGGAGGTGGACGTTGCGCCGGCGACCAGGGCTGTGCCAGCGAGCGCCAACGCGATAGAGATGGGAATGATGCGACGCATGAGTGGGGGGCCTTCCTATATGGAGACAAGCAAGAGGTGGCCCGAGCGCACCGAGTTTCTCGACAATCGTACCTAAATTGGGGGGTTTAATTAATCCCCCCACCCCACCTGACCATTTCCGGGCCGAGGACCCTCGACTGGTTCTCGGCGCCCCACTGGCCGGCGAGCGCTAGTGGGGCGTTGGATGGGGGCATGCAGCACGCCGTTCCGGTCGGCACCGGCCCCGTTCCCTTCCCCGACGTCGTCTCGGTCGCCCGCGAGGGCGCGCCCGTGGAGCTGACCGCTGAAGCGGTGGTCGCGATGGCTCGGTCGCGAGCCGTCGTGGAAGAGCTCGCGGCCGCTCCCACTCCGGCGTACGGCATCTCCACGGGCTTCGGCGCCCTCGCCACTCGCCACATCCCGGCCGAGATGCGCGCCCAGCTGCAGCGCTCGTTGGTGCGCTCGCACGCCGCTGGGTCGGGGCCCGAGGTGGAGCGCGAGGTGGTGCGGGCGCTGATGCTGCTCCGGCTCTCGACCTTGGCGACCGGCCACACCGGCATCCGACCGGAGACCGCCCAGCTGGTCGCCGGTCTGATCTCCGCCGGCATCACCCCGGTGGTGCACGAGTACGGATCGCTCGGTTGCTCGGGAGACCTGGCTCCCCTGGCCCATTGCGCCCTGGCGTTGATGGGCGAGGGGTCGGTGCGCGATGCGGCCGGTGCGTTGGTGCCCGCTGGCGAGGCGTTGGCGGCGGCCGGTCTGACGCCGGTGCAGCTCGAGGCCAAGGAGGGGCTGGCGCTGATCAACGGCACCGACGGGATGCTCGGCATGCTGGTCCTCGCGATCACCGACCTGCGTCTGCTCCTGCGCACCGCCGACATCGCCGCCGCTATGTCGGTCGAGGGCCAGCTCGCCACCGACCGGGTGTTCGCTCCCGAGCTGCAGGCGATCCGACCTCATCCCGGCCAGGCACTCTCGGCAGCCAACCTGGTGGCGATGCTTGCCGACTCCGAGGTGGTCGCCTCGCACCGTGGCTCCCCAGGAGATGGGACACAGTGCAACCGGGTCCAGGACGCCTACTCGCTGCGCTGCTCACCCCAGGTGCACGGCGCGGCTCGCGACACCGTCGAGTACGCCGCCACCGTCGCGGACCGCGAACTCGCGTCCGCGGTCGACAACCCGGTCGTGCTGCCCGCCACTGATGGACTGGACGGACGGGTCGAGTCCAACGGCAACTTCCACGGAGCCCCGGTGGCCTACGTGCTCGACTTCCTAGCGATCGTGGCGGCTGACGTGGCCTCGATCAGCGAACGCCGCACCGACCGCTTCCTCGACAAGACCCGCAGCCACGGGCTGCCACCGTTCCTGGCTGGCGACCCGGGCGTGGACAGCGGACACATGATCGCGCAGTACACGCAGGCCGCGATCGTCTCGGAGATGAAGCGTCTGGCCGCACCGGCCTCGGTGGACTCGATCCCCTCCAGTGCCATGCAGGAGGACCATGTCTCGATGGGCTGGTCAGCCGCGCGCAAGCTGCGCCGGTCGGTCGACGGTCTCACCCGGGTGGTGGCGATCGAGGTGCTGACCGCCGCCCGCGCGCTGGACTTCCGGGCACCGCTGGTCCCGTCGCCGGCCACCGGTGCCGTCGTCCGCCTGCTGCGCGAGGCCGGCATCGAGGGGCCAGGACCCGACCGGCACCTGTCTCCGGAGATCGAGACCGCCTTTCAGCTGGTCGGCTCCGGCGCCGTCCTGGCCGCCGTAGAAGAAGTGATCGGAGAGCTCGGATGACCACACATGACTCGAGTGGCAGCAACCCGCGTCTGCCCATCGGTGCCACTCATGGCACCGAGCTGACCGCACGGTCGTGGCAGACCGAAGCGCCGCTGCGGATGCTGATGAACAACCTCGACCCGGAGAACGCCGAACGCCCCGAGGACCTCGTCGTCTACGGCGGCACGGGCAAGGCCGCCCGCAGCTGGGAGGCCTACGACGCCCTGGTGCGCACGCTGACCACGCTCGGCGACGACGAGACGATGCTGGTGCAGTCGGGCAAGCCGGTCGGCGTGATGCGTACCCACGAATGGGCGCCGCGTGTGCTGATCGCCAACTCGAACCTGGTCGGCGACTGGGCCAACTGGGAGGAGTTCCGCAGGCTCGAGGACCTCGGCCTGACCATGTACGGGCAGATGACCGCCGGTTCGTGGATCTACATCGGCACCCAGGGGATCCTGCAGGGCACCTTCGAGACCTTCGCGGCGGTGGCCGACAAGCTGGCAGCTTCCGGCCGGAGTGTGGGGAGCGGCGGCACCCTGGCCGGCACGATCACGCTGACCGCCGGCCTCGGTGGGATGGGCGGAGCTCAGCCGCTGGCGGTCACCATGAACGATGGCGTTGCCATCTGTGTCGAGGTCGATCAGGCGCGGATCACCCGACGGATCGAGCACCGCTACCTGGACGAGCAAGCCGACGACGTGGACGACGCCGTACGACGAGCGGTCGCAGCCCGCGACGAGCGGCGTCCGCTGTCGATCGGGCTGCTCGGCAACGCGGCCGAGGTCTTCCCTCGGCTGCTGGAGATCGGGGCCCCGATCGATATCGTCACCGACCAGACCTCGGCGCACGACCCGCTCAGCTACTTGCCGATCGGGGTGTCCGTCGAGGACTGGCCCGGCGCCGCGGGCCGGGACCCCTCGGGGTTCACCAAGGACGCGCAGGCCTCGATGGCAGCTCACGTGCGGGCGATGGTGGAGTTCCAGGACCAGGGAGCCGAGGTCTTCGACTACGGCAACTCCATCCGCGACGAGGCCCGCAAGGGCGGTTACGAAAGGGCCTTCGAGTTTCCGGGGTTCGTGCCCGCGTACATCCGGCCGCTCTTCTGCGAGGGCAGGGGGCCGTTCCGGTGGGCAGCCCTGTCCGGCGACCCCGCCGACATCGCAGCAACTGACCGGGCGATCCTCGAGCTGTTCCCTGAGCAGGAATCGGTGCAGAACGCCCGCCTGCACAAGTGGATCAAGATGGCCGGTGAGCGGGTGCAGTTCCAGGGTCTGCCGGCCCGGATCTGTTGGCTGGGCTACGGCGAGCGCCATCTGGCCGGCCTGAAGTTCAACGAGATGGTTGCCTCGGGAGAGCTGAAGGCGCCAATCGTGATCGGCCGTGACCACCTCGACTGCGGGTCGGTGGCCTCGCCGTACCGCGAGACGGAGTCGATGCTCGACGGCTCCGATGCGATCGCCGACTGGGCGATCTTGAACGCCCTGGTCAACACCGCGTCCGGTGCGACCTGGGTGTCGTTCCACCACGGCGGCGGGGTCGGCATGGGCCGCTCGCTGCACGCTGGCCAGGTGTGCGTCGCGGACGGCACCGACCTGGCCGCTCAGAAGATCGAGCGGGTGCTCACCAACGACCCCGGCATGGGAGTGATCCGCCACGTGGACGCCGGCTATGACCGGGCAGCCGAGGTTGCCGCGGATCGAGCTGTGCGTATCCCGATGTCAGAGTGATGGCCGATCAGTCGCCCATCAGCCCAGCGCCTGGATCGCCTCGTCGATGCTGAGCGTGCGCCGGGCGGACTCGATGTGCAGGCTCTCGATCATCCGACCGTTGTAGGTGACGACGCCGGAACCCTTGCCCGACTCCCAGGCCTCGATCATCCCGCGGGCATCCTCGACGGCCTGCTCGCTGGGTGCGAAAGCTTCGTTGGCGCCGGCCACCTGCCCCGGATGGATCAGGGTCTTGCCGTCGAAGCCCATCTCGCGGCCCTGCTGACACTCGGCCAGGAAGCCCTCGTCGTTCTTCACGTCGTTGTAGACCCCGTCGAGGATCACCTTGCCGGTGGCCCGGGCCGCGAGCAGGGCGAGCGAGAGGCCGGTCAGCAGTGGGTGCCTGCCGGGCACGTGCTCGGCGTACAGCTCCTTGGCGAGGTCGTTGGTGCCCATCACCAGCACCGTCAGGCGATCGGAAGCACCGCCGATCTCCTGGGCGTGCAGCATCGCGTGCGGTGTCTCGATCATCGCCCAGAGCTTGGTGTGGTCGGGTGCGCCCGCTGCCTCCATGCCGTCCACCAGGGCGACCACGGCTTCGGCGCTGTCGACCTTGGGGACGACGATCGCGTCGGGGCCGGCAGCGGCAGCTGCCCGGAGGTCGTCAGCGTGCCACTGGGTGTCGGCACCGTTGATGCGGATCGTCAGCTCGCGCCGGCCGTAGTCACCGCTGGTGACGGCGGCGCACGCCGCCTCTCGCGCCGCCGGTTTGGCGTCGGGTGCCACGGCGTCCTCGAGATCGAGGATCAGGCCGTCGCAGGCGATGGTCTTCGCCTTTTCCAGTGCGCGCTCGTTGGAGCTGGGCATGTAGAGGACCGAACGGCGGGGACGCAGCTCCATCTCAGTCGACCTCGATCGCGTCGTACTGCTTCTTCAGCTCGGGGTCGATCGCGGCGAGCTCCTCGGCCAGTCGCACCATCACCAGGCACTGCTTGAGGGACGCGTCGTCCTCCATCTTCCCGTCGAGCATCACCGCGCCCGTGCCGTCGCCACTCTCTCCGCCCATCGCCGCAACGACTCGGCGCGCGTGCCGGATGTCCTCGATGCTGGGGCTGAAGACGCGGTTGGCGATCGCGATCTGCTTGGGGTGCAGGCTCCAGGTGCCGACGCAGCCGAGCAGGAAAGCGTTGCGGAACTGGTCCTCGCAGGCCACCACGTCGGCGATGTCGCCGAACGGTCCGTAGTACGGATAGATGCCGTGCATCGCGCAGGCATCGACCATCCGCGCGATCGTGTAGTGCCACAGGTCCTGCTGGTACGTCGTGCGGTCGGCGTTGATGCCGGCCTCGTCGTTGGTGGCTGGGTCCTGGCGGACGAGGTAGCCGGGGTGGCCGCCTCCGACGCGGGTGGTCTTCATCCGGCGGTCGGCGGCCAGGTCGGCCGGGCCGAGGCTCAGCCCCTGCATCCGAGGGCTCGCACCGCAGATCTCTTCCACGTTGGCCACGCCACGGGCGGTCTCGAGGATGGCGTGCACCAGGATCGGCCGGTCCAGGCTGGCCTTTGCCTCGAGCTGGGCAAGCAGACGGTCGACGTAGTGGATGTCCTCAGCGCCTTGCACCTTCGGCACCATCACCACGTCGAGCTTGTCGCCGATCGCCGGGATCAGCGTGGTGAGGTCGTCAAGAGCCCACGGGCTGTCGAGGCTGTTGATCCGGGTCCATAGCTGCGTCGGCCCACCGTGACCGAGATCGGCAGTCTCCTGGGCGATCTTCACCAGGCCCTCACGAGCGGCTACCTTGCGGTCCGCCTTGACTGCGTCCTCCAGGTTGCCGAGCAGCACGTCGACGTGGCCGACCATCCCAGGGATCTTCGAGGCCATCTTCTCGTTGCTGGGGTCGAAAAAGTGGATCGCGCGGCTCGGTCGGGCTGGGATCTCCGTCGGCGGCGCGGGGGCGCCGACGGCTAGCGGTCGGAAGAAGTCCTTGGCGGAGCGAGAAGCGCTGGGCATGGGCGGAAACTACCCCGCCGGGCGATCGATCGGTATGACGGATCTCTCGGCCAGCCCCCAGCCAGCCGGGTCAGCCCTCGATCAGCCCTCGATCAGGAGGCGGCGCGCTGCAGCACCAGCTCGTCGAGCGCGGTCCGGAACGAGGGCAGCTCGACACTCAGCTCGCGGACGGCGTCGCTGGTCAGGTGGATCAACGAGAGCGGGGTGAGCGCGACGACCGAGGCGGTGCGCAGCGAGTGCCGCACGATTCCGGCCTCACCCATGATGTCGCCTGGGCCGAGCTGAGCGATCTCCTGGCCGTTGCGACGGATGGAGACGGTGCCCTCCAAGAGGATGTACGCCTTGTCGGCACCGGTCTTCTCCCAGATGGGCGACCAGCCCTGCGGCAGGTGGACGTGCCTCCCGGCGGCGGTGATGCGAGCGATCTCCACATGTGTGAAGTTGTCGAAGAACGTGTCGGCCATGATGGGCCTTTCTGAAGTATTGGGTGTCCTGACACCGATGCTCCTCGCTCCAGCGCAGAAATCCACGAAGTAGCTGCGTGACGGCGCGCACAGGCTCACCCGCCCACGCCTGGGCTGTGGGCGAGAGCACACCGCTCAGGACCGACGGCGCCGGAAGATCCGTTGACGCGCACGCGGCGCGCTCGGCGACACAGGCGGTCTGCGCTGAGCCGCCAGGCTCGCCCGACGTGCCTCGCGACGCTCACGCCACGCGGTGACCGTGGCCTCGGTGTCGCGCGGTTGGGTGACCAGCGGCGGACCGTCCACGGGCGTGTAACGGGCCTTCATCACCCGCACGTTGAATGCCTCGACCTCGCGCCGGACCTCCGACTCCGCTGACATCTCGTCGAGGCGACCGTCGAGCTCGGCGTCGTCCTTGCGCAGCTGCAGCGACGGAGGCAGGACGCCGCTGACCTGCTCGCGCTCGATCAGCTTCTTGAGCCACCAGTCGGGGTCGTGCTGGGGACCGAGGTCCTTGATCGGTTTGCCGGCACCGGGCAGGTTGTCGAAGTCGCCCTTGGCCATCGCGACGCGAATCTGCTGGTCGACCCAGGATGCCTGGTTGTGGATCCGCGCGGCCGCGGCGGATGTGCCAGGCGTCGTGGGCAGTCCGGCCCGCTCGTCGCTCTCCGGCTCGGAAGGTGGTCGTCGATCCTCCGCCATGGCGACATTTTACCCGGGGCCGCTACTCCACCCGCCGTGGTGCACGACGTCTGTCCAGGGGCTGCGCGCTCGGCGCGTGGGTGAGCCGGCGGCGCCCGAGGAGTCGGCGCGGTGGCCGATGGTGATCACCCCGATCGGGTCGAACGTGTCGGGGATGTCGAACTCCGTGCGAACCTGCGGCTCCGCCGGTGGATGTACGCCGAAGAAGCAGGCGCCGAGGCCCGCGTCGGTCGCGGTCTGCAGGATGAGCAGCGCTGCCATGGCGGCGTCCATGTGCCAGAACGGCATCGGCCAGCGCGCCTCGCTGCGGTCGGCCCAGCCCTTGTCGGGCTCGGCGTAGCGGTCGAGGTAGGCCGCCTTGCTCGAACAGGGGATGACCACCACCGGCGCCCGCGTCATGCCGCGCAGCCACTCGTCCTGCTCGGAGTCGTCGGTCGAGGCGGACCAGAACCGAGCGACGTCCGCGGGGGTGTCCAGCCGCAGGAACGCCCAGCCCTGGCTGAAGCCCGCGCTGGGGGCCCGCGTTGCGTTTTCGAGCGCTCGGTCGATGATGGCGGGGTCGACCGGACGGTCGGCGTAGTTTCGGACCATCCGGCGACGGCGTACGACGTCCTGGAACTCCATGGCTTGATGGTAGGGAGGGACCCGTGCCCGACGACTTCGAACGGATGTGGTCCGACCTGGCGCCCGTCGGACGCTCGGCTGAGTCCGGTGGCTACTACCGCCAACCGTTCACCTCGGCCGAGCGCGAGCTCGACGCGTGGTTCGGTGACCAGGCGGCAGCTCGCGGCCTGCGGCTGGAGCGTGACGAGATCGGCAACGTGGTGGCGTGGTGGGACTCCGGATCCGGCGACAGCGTGCTCACCGGCTCGCACCTTGACTCCGTGCTCGACGGCGGCGCGTACGACGGTCCGCTCGGCGTGGTCTCGGCTCTGGCGGCCGTGGACACGCTGAGGGAGCGCGGCTTCGTTCCCGCCCGACCGATCGGGGTCTCGGTGTTCGTCGAGGAGGAGGGTTCGCGGTTCGGCCTGGCCTGCCTGGGGTCGCGGCTGGCCGCGGGTGCGATCTCCTGGGAGGTGGCCCGTGAGCTGCGCGACCGCGACGGCGTGGCCTTCGGCGACGTCGTCGAGGGAGGGGCGTCCACGTTGCTGGAGGGGGTTGGCACTTTCGTCGAGCTGCACGTGGAGCAGGGCCGCGACCTGGTCGATCGCGCTGCAGCCGTTGGGGTGGCCAGCGGGATCTGGCCACACGGGCGCTACCGGTTCGACTTCTCCGGTGAGGCCAACCACGCCGGGACCACGCGGATGGAGGACCGCGCCGACCCGATGCTGACGTACGCGATGACCGCACTGGCCGCCAACAAGCAGGCCCGGCTGGCAGGGCAGCGAGCGACCTTCGGGCGGCTCGAGGTGGCGCCCAACGGCACGAACGCGGTGCCGTCCAGGGTCACCGCATGGCTCGACGCCCGCTGCTCGTCCGATGATGCGCTGGCCGAGCTGGTGGAGGTGGTGACGCGTCAGGGGGAGGAGCGGGCCGAGCGCGACGGGACCTCCTTATCGGTAGCAGCGGAGTCGGTCTCGGGGTCGGTGGCCTTCGATCACGATCTGGCCGTGACGATCGCTGCCGATCACGGTGGCGGCGACTGGCCGATCATCGCGACGGCGGCCGGACATGATGCCGGGATCCTCGCTGCCGCCGGCGTGCCGACGGCAATGCTGTTCGTGCGCAACCCGACCGGTGTCTCCCACTCGCCGGCGGAGTCGGCCTCGATGCCCGACTGCCACGCGGGAGTGGCCGCGCTGGCCGACACTCTGGAGAGGCTGGCGCGGTGACGACGGCGTACTTCCTGGAGCGGGCCTGGGTCGAGGGCGCGGTGCGCGACGACGTGCTGGTCGAGATCGATGGCGGTCGTTTCACCTCCGTCACCCAGCGGGGGCACTCCCTGCACGGAACCGCTGTCGCCAACCTCGACGAGCCCTTGGATCCTCGGCCGGCCCCGGATCCCACCCGGATCCCCGGGCTCACGTTGCCGGGACTGGCCAACTGCCACAGCCACGCGTTCCACCGAGCTCTCCGAGGCAGGACCCAGCGCGGCGGGGGCACGTTCTGGACCTGGCGCGAGCAGATGTACGCCGTGGCCGGTCGACTCGCTCCTGACACCTACTTCGCGCTCGCCCGCGCCACCTACCGGGAGATGGCCGCCGCCGGGATCACCACCGTCGGGGAGTTCCACTACCTGCATCACCAGCACGACGGCACGCCCTATGACGACCCCAACGCGATGGGCCGCGCCCTGATCGAGGCCGCCCGCGAGGCTGGCATCCGGATCGCTCTGCTCGACACCTGTTACCTGTCCAGCGGCTTCGGCGCGCCGGTCGAAGGGGTGCAGGCGCGCTACTCCGACGGTGACGCCCACCGCTGGGGAAGCAGGGTCGCGCGGCTGTCCGGAGATGGCGGCACGGTCATCGGCTCGGCGATCCACTCCGTCCGCGCCGTCCCGGCTGAGCAGCTCCCGGTCGTGGCAGCAGCGGCCTCCGGCCGCCCGTTGCACGTTCACCTCAGCGAGCAGGTGCAGGAGAACGACGGGTGCATCGCGGCGTACGGCGCCACCCCTACGCAGCTGCTCGCCGACCACGGCGTGCTCGGGCCGCTGACCAGCGCGGTGCACGCCACCCACCTCACCTCCGACGACATCGCGCACCTGGGCGCATCCGGCACTCACAGCTGCTTCTGCCCGACCACCGAGCGTGACCTCGGCGACGGGGTCGGCCCCAGCCGGCAGCTGCGCGACGCCGGCAGCCCGCTCACCCTCGGCTCCGACAGTCACGCGGTGATCGACCTCTTCGAGGAGATGCGCGCGGTGGAGATGGACGAGCGGCTCGCCACCCACCAGCGCGGACACTGGGGAGCAGCAGAGCTGATCACCGCGGCGACCGCTACCGGGCATGCCAGCCTCGGGTTCGCCGACGCGGGCGAGATCAAGGTCGGCCACCGGGCCGATCTGGTCACCATCAACACGAGCAGCCCGCGTACGGCCGGCACCGGGGCCGATGAGCGCACTGCCGTGTTCGCGGCCACGTCGGCCGACGTGACTCAGGTGATCGTCGACGGCCGGATCGTCGTCGAGCAGGGCGATCGCGAGCGGATCGGTCGCGACCTGGCTGACGTGATCGACCGACTGTGGTCATGAGAGGAGAGTCATGACGGGCACCAGAACTAGCACGGTGCTGACCAACATCGGCGAGCTCTTCACCGACCCACCGATGCAGCAAGCCGCCATGGCGATCGAGGGCGACCGGATCACCTGGGTCGGCCCGGCCGCAGCCGCGCCGGCGGCCGACGCTCGGGTCGACGTGGGTGGCCGCGCGGTGCTCCCCGGCTTCGTCGACTCCCACTCCCACCTGGTCTTCGCCGGGGACCGGGCGCCGGAGTTCGCGGCGCGGATGGCCGGCGAGGCCTACGCCGCCGGTGGCATCAGGACCACTGTTGCCGCCACTCGGTCCGCCACCGACGAGCAGCTCACTGCCCACGTGGCCCGTCTCGTCGAGGAGATGCGTCGGCAGGGCACCACGACGTTCGAGACCAAGAGCGGGTACGGACTGACCGTCCACGACGAGGCCCGCAGCCTGGCCGTGGCTCGACAGTTCACATCGGAGACCACGTACCTCGGCGCCCACGTCGTCGCTCCTGAGTACGCCGACGACCCGGCCGGTTACGTTGCCCTGGTCACCGGCGACATGCTCGAGGCCGCGGCGCCGCATGCCCGCTGGATCGACGTTTTCTGCGAGACCGGTGCGTTCGACGCTGACCAAGCAAGGGCGATCCTCGCCGCGGGAGCAGCCAAGGGTCTGCGCGGTCGCTTGCACGCCAACCAGCTGGGGCCGGGCCCGGGCGTGCAGCTCGCCGCCGAGCTCGGTCTCACCGCGGTCGACCACTGCACCTACCTGACCGCCGCCGACATCGATGCCCTGCGCTCCACGGGCACGGTGGCCACGTTGCTGCCCGGTGTCGAGTTCTCCACCCGGCAGCCCTATCCGGACGCCCGGGGCTTGGTCGACGCCGGAGTCCGCGTCGCGATCGCCTCCGACTGCAACCCGGGGTCGTGCTTCACCAGCTCCATGGCGTTCTGCGTCGCGCTGGCCGTGCGCGAGATGGGCCTGACCCCCACCGAGGCCGTGCGCGCAGCCACGGCGGGCGGCGCGGCCGCTCTGGACCGCGATGACGTCGGCCAGCTGGCCCCGGGCAAGCGGGCCGACCTGGTCGTCCTGGACGCCCCCAGCCATGTACATCTGGCCTACCGCCCCGGTGTGCCCCTGGCCGTGCAGACCTGGATCGGTGGACGGCCCGCCGTGAGCAGCTGATCGGGCGTCTAAGGCACCCCTCGACGGTGTACCTCAGAGATAAGGCACTTGCCCCATGTGTCGGGCTACCTCAGGGAGCGAATCTCTAACTACCACCGAGAGCCACCTGAGGAGCCCGAGATGTTCGACAGCAGCCTGTACGTCAAGTCAGAGATGGACTACCGCGCCGAGAAGATCAAGCGCGGGATCGCCGTCCGTCGGCACCGTCAGCGCAAGCCCCTGGTACGCCGCCAGACGCACCAGTCCGACTCCACCAGCTGACCGCGCCGTCGCCCCAGCAGTGTCGCCGGCAGGGTCACCAGCAATGTCGGCAGTGCAGGACATGATGGAGCCTGTGGTCCACACCAGCGAGACGATGATCGGCAGGGACGCCGAGCTGACGGAGATGGCTTCGCTGCTCGGCGTCGTGCCGTCCGCCGATCAGCGCGCGGCCAGGCCCGGCATCGTCCTCCTCTCCGGTGATGCGGGCGTCGGCAAGACCCGCCTGCTGATGGAGCTGCGCGACCTCGGCCGGCGCGAGGGCTGGCTGATCCTCGCCGGTCACTGCCTCGACTTCGGCGACAGCGCGCTGCCCTACCTCCCCTTCTCGGAGGTGCTCGGCCGGCTGGCCACCGAGCTGCCCGATGTCGTCGACCAGGTTGCCTCGGTGCATCCCGCCCTCGCGCGACTCCAGCCCGGACGTCGGGTCCGGTCGGCCGGCGACTCCGATGACGAGGAGTCGTTCCACCGCTCCCTCGACCGTGCCGACCTGTTCGCGGCGGTCCATGGCGTGCTCGAGGCAGCAGCCGAGAAGGCTCCTGTGCTGCTGGTGATCGAAGATGTCCACTGGGCCGATCAGTCGACCCGCGACATGCTCGGCTTCCTGTTCCAGCGCGCCTTCGTGGGCCAGGTCTCGATCGTTGCCTCCTACCGCTCTGACGACCTGCACCGCCGCCACCCCCTGCGCAAGCAGGTGGCCGAGTGGGCCCGCCTGCGTGGGGTCGACCGCCTTCAGCTCAGCCCGCTGTCCGACTCGTCGGTGCGCGAGCTGGTGGCTGCGCTCGCCTCGGGGCACATCGGCGAGACCGAGCTGATGGACATCATCCGCCGCGCGGACGGCAACGCGTTCTTCGTCGAGGAGCTGGTTGCCTCGGGTGCCGGGCGCTGGCTGCCCGACGACCTGGCCGACGTGCTGCTGGTGCGTCTTGACCGGCTCGACGACACCTCCCGTCAGGTGGTGCGGGTCGCCAGCGTCGCGGGTCGCAAGGTGAGCCATGAGCTGCTCGCCGCCGTCTCCGGGCTCGGCGTCGACCTTGACGAGGGCATCCGCAGGGCCGTCGAGATGAATGTCCTGGTCGCCGGCGCCGGGTCCTACTCGTTCCGACATGCCCTGCTGGGCGAGGTGGTCTACGACGACCTGCTGCCCGGTGAGAGGGTGCGGCTGCATTCCCAGTACGCCGCCGCCCTCAGCGACGGCGCCGGGCGTGGCACCGCCGCCGAGCTCGCGCTGCACGCGCGCAAGGCGATGGACCTCGACACTGCGGTGACGGCGTCGATCGAGGCCGGCAACGAGGCGTTGACGGTCGGTGGACCCGATGAGGCCGCCCACCACTACGAGCAGGCCCTCGAGCTGCTCGCCGACCCGACCCGCCGCGCTGCCCTCGACGTCGATCTCTCCAAGCTCACGGTCAGTGCCTCCGAGGCGCTCAGTGCCAGCGGCGACCCCGAGCGGGCGGCGGCGGTGATCCGCGAGCAGCTGGAGCGACTTCCCTCGATCGACCCCCCGCCCACCTGGCGGCCGCGGTTGTTGAGTGCTTACGCCCGGGCGCTGATGGTGATCGAGACCAGCATCGACCCGCTGTCCCTCTCGGCCGAGGCGGTCGCGTTGGCCCCGCAGGGTGAGAGCGGGATGCGGGCCAAGGTGCTGGCGACGCACGCCCAGATCCTGGGCAGCTTGGGTCATTCCGAGGCGGCGCAGACCACGGGCATGGAGGCATTGACCTTGGCCGAGCGTCTCGACATGCCCATGCTGGTCTCCGACATCATCACTACGCTCAGCGGTCTGAAGAAGTCCGGCCCGCGCGAGGCGCTGCGCGCGGCGCTGATCGATGCCGTGGAGCGAGCCGAGCGCACCGGGGCACTCCATGCCGAGCTGCGCGGGCGCTACCTCCTGGGCCGCTCCCATGAGGACGCCGCGGAGTGGGCGGAGGCGGACCGTTGGTTCCGCTCGGCCACCGAACGCGGCGTGGAGGCCGGGCTGCCGTGGGCGCCGTTCTGCCTCGAGGCCCGTTGGCAGCTGGCCTGGGTCAAGGTGGTCACCGGTGAGTGGGACGACGCGCTCCGGCTGACCGAGATCAGCCAGGAGGACGGTGCGCCCGTCATCCCCCGAGCGATCCTCGAGCCCATCCGGCTCGCGGTCCTCTTCGGCCGTGGCACCGACGTCGACGACCGCTTGTCCACCCTGCGCGGCTACTGGGAGCGTGAGGGGAGCGTCGTCATCCACGCCGCGGACCTGGCGATCAGGTCGGCCGGCAGGGCACGCGACGCGGCGGCGGCAGTGGCGGCCTACGACGACGGTGTCGCGGTGCTCAGCACGATTTGGCACGAGTGGTTCGGGGCGCGAATCCGGCTCGCTGCCCTGGCCGTCGACGCCATCTGCCGGGCACTTCCCCAGGTCCCCGCCGGGGAGCGGGCCGCCTGGGCAGCGCACATCGACCGGCTGCACGGCGACGGTGTGACCGTCCTGGATCGCTACACCGACCCATCGGGATTCTGGGGTCCTGAGGGTCGAGCGTGGTCGCAACGGCTCGACGCCGAGACCCTGCGGGGCCGGTGGTTGGCGGGGGTCGACGCGCCGCCGCAGGATGTCCTGGTCGACTCCTGGCGCGAGACCGAGGTCCTCTTCAACGAGTTCGGCCACGTTGCCGAGCTCGCCCAGGTCCGGGTGACGCTGGCGGCCATCCTGCGCGCCAGCGGCGACTCCGCTGGGGCTCGCGTGCTGGGCGACCTGGCCAGGGCGACCGCGACCGCACTCGGCGCGCGACCGATGTTGGAGGACTTGAAGGCGATCGGCAGCGTCGCCAGCCGCAGTGAGTCGACCTCCGAGACCCTGACCGCCCGCGAGTCCGAGATCCTGGCTCTGGTGGCGGAGGGCCGCAGCAACGGTGAGATCGGCAAGCAGCTGTTCATCAGCGCGAAGACCGTGAGCGTCCACGTGTCCAACATCCTCGGCAAGCTGGGAGCAGCCAGTCGCACCGAAGCGGCCGCCATCGCCCATCGGCGGGGGCTGCTCGGCTGAGCCCTGGGCGAGCATGCATCCCGACGCCCGGGGAACCTGAGTACGTTGGATACCACCCCGAACCGAGGAGGACGCATGACCGAGACACCCGATGGGCCCCTCAGCGACGACGACATGACAACCACCCCAGCTGGTGACCCGCCCCCCGCCGGTGGAGACGCCGACGGCACCGATGGTGGAGACGCCGACGGCACCGATGGTGGAGACGCCGACGGCACGGATGGTGGAGACGCCGACGGCACCGACGGCGACGCCTCCGACACCAGCGACGGCGACGCGTCCTGACCGCAGCTTGGCCGATGAACGGCTCCGCGCTGGGGTTGCTCAGCGGTGACGCCCAGACCTTTCTGACCAAGGTCTGGGCGTCGCGCGTTCACCTGCACCAGGCCGCCCCCGCCGACCTGATCGGACTGTTGTCCCTCGACGACGCCGACCACCTCCTGACGTCCGCAGCGATCCGGACGCCCTCGGTGCGCCTGGCCATGGATGGGTCGGTCCTGCCGGAGTCGGCGTACACCCGGAGTGCGACGCTGGCGGGCAAACCGCTCACCGGCCTGGTCGACGCCCGCAAGGCGCTGTCCCTGTTCGACGAGGGCGCGACCATCGTCTTCCAAGGGCTGCACCGCTACTGGCCGCCCCTGACCCGGCTGATCGCCGAGCTCGAGCTCGAGCTGGGCCACCCGTGCCAAGCCAACGCCTACCTCACCCCGCCGGGATCCCAAGGGTTCGCCGTCCACTCCGACAGCCATGACGTCTTCGTCTTCCAGACCGCGGGATCCAAGCAGTGGGAGGTGCACACTCCCGAGGGGGTCGAGGACATCCGCCTCGAGCCGGGACTGTCGATGTACCTCCCCACCGGCACCCCGCACGCCGCCCGGGCCCAGGACACCGTCTCCCTCCACGTCACTCTCGGCATCAACCAGATCACGTGGCGGGGGCTGCTCCGCCGCACCGTCGAGTCCGTGCTCGACACCGTGCCGGACGACCACCTGCCTGGCGGCTACCTCGACGACCAGGCATCGCTTGCCGCTGCCCTCGCTGGACGGCTGGGTGACCTGGCGGCGTCCGTCGTCGGCGTGGACCCGAAGCGCGCTGTCGAGGCAGAGGTACGCCGGTTCCTGACCAGCCGCAGCCCGCGGCTGCCCGGTGGCCTCACTGACGTGCTTGCGGCGCGGGAGCTCACGGCCCAATCGATGCTGCGCCGCCGACCCGGGCACCCCTGTGTGCTCATCGACGCTGGGTCGCATCAGGGGTCCGATCGGTCGGCCGGCCGCCTCGAGGTCCTGCTCGGCGACCGATCGCTCGAGGTGCCCGTGCGGGTCCGGCCGGCGATCGAGCGGATCCGCGAGCGAGCCGAGCTGTGCCCGGCCGACCTGGCCGACCTGCTCGATGAGCAGAGCAGCCTGGTGCTCTGCCGGCGCCTGGTGCGCGAAGGGTTGCTCGAGACTGTGCCCGTGCCGCAGTGAGCGGTCCAGTCCCCGGCGATCCGGCCTTCCGGTGCTCGGCCGCCAGCGTGCTGCGCGACGAGGCACTCGCCGGCACGGCGTCGACGATTCGCGCCTTCTTGCTGATCGAGGACACCGGGCCGTGGGGCACTGATGCCCTGCGCGACGCCCGGCTGCCCGACGGCCTCGGCGTCCGGATCAGCGAACGGGCTGCGGCGGCCGGCGTACGTCCGCTGCTCATCCGGCGGCCCGATCGTTCCGGCGTCGAGGGCAGGCGGGTCTTCGCGGCGTACGCCGACCCGGTCACCCCCTGGTTGGAGTCGGGCACGCTGAGTGACCTGCACCAGGTGCTCGACCTGGACCTGGTCGCGCTGCGGGCAGGCCGGTCCAGCGGGCTCGCGCGCGACGGCTCGTCGATCTTCTGCGTCTGCACCCACGGCAAGCACGACACCTGCTGTGCCGAGCGCGGGCGTCCGGCCGTGGCCGCCCTCGAGGCAGCGCACCGCGACGACACCTGGGAGGTCTCCCACATCGGCGGGGACCGGTTTGCCGGCAACCTGCTGGTGCTCCCGCACGGCCTCTACTACGGCCGGATCGATGCGGCCTCAGCGCTCGCGGTCGCCGGCGCGCACCACGCGGGCGAGGTGGAGCTCGATCACCTGCGCGGCAGGTCCGGGTTGCCGACGGCGGTCCAGTACGCCGAGGTCGCGCTCCGCCGTCGCCTCGCCGAGACCGGCCACGACGCGGTCCGCTTTGTGTCCAGGGCGGTGGATGCAGCCACGACCGAGGCGGTGTTCGACGTGGGTGGACGGCGCTTCGTGGTCCGGGTGAGCACCCGCCACGACCCAGCCGAGCGACTGACCTGCAACGGCCTGCGGGACAACCCGGTCCCGGTCCACGAGCTGCTCGACGTACGACGTCCGTAGTATTCAGCTGTGGCCATCCTGGAGGACACCCTCGAGCTCACCAACCGGCGCTTCCGGAGGATGAGCTCCCTCGGACGCGGCGTGCCGACGCCCAAGGAGTGGGGTCCGCTCCCCGCGGGGCCCCGCTGGCCGGCGTTGGCGCAAACCGCAGCGTTGCTGCGGTTCCGGCACCGTTTCCACCCTTACCTGAAGCAGAAGTACGGCGACACCTTCACGGTGCGGCTGGCTCCGGGTGGCCGACCGCTGGTGTTCTTCACCCGGCCCGAGCACGCCAAGGAGATCTTCGCCGGCGACCCCGAGATCTTCCACGCCGGCAAGGGCAACGCGATCCTCGGCCCGATCATGGGCGAGCACTCCCTGCTCCTGCAGGACTCCCTGGATCACAAGCGGGCGCGCAAGCTGCTGATGCCGGCGTTCAACGGCCACGCGCTGCGCGACTACCAGTCGATGATCTCCGAGCTCGCGGCAGCCGAGGTGGGCCGTTGGCAGTCCGGCACGGAGTTCCGCTCGCTCGACCGGATGAACGCGCTGACCCTCGAGGTGATCCTGCGGGTCGTCTACGGCGTCAGCGACGAGACCCGGCTGGCAGCCCTGCGCCCGCGGATCAACGCCACGGTCGACATCAGCCCGGCGATCCTGCTCGGCTGGGCCTATCCCCGGCTGCAGAAGCTGGGCCCGTGGAAGAAGACGGTGGAGAACCAGCAGGAGCTCGACCGGCTGATGTACGCCGAGATCCGCGAGCGGCGCGAGGCGACCGACCTCGACGATCGCACCGACGTCCTGTCCCGCCTGCTGCGGGTCGGCGACGCCGAGCACCCCGACGACCTGCTCAGCGACACCGAGCTGCGCGACCAGCTGATCACCCTGCTGCTGGCCGGCCACGAGACCACCGCAACCGCGCTGTCCTGGGCGCTCTACGAGGTCGGTCGATCCCCCGAGCTGTTGCGGCGGACCCGAGAGGCCGCCGATGGCAGCGACGCCGACAGCGACGCCTGGCTCGATGCGGTGCTCAAGGAGTCGATGCGGCTCCACCCGGTGATCCCGATGGTGGTGCGCACCCTGATGAAGCCGGCCACGATCGGCGGGGTCGACCTCCCCGCCGGAGCGACGGTCGGACCGTCGATCATCGTGGCCCACCAGAAGAGCGAGAACCACCCGGACCCGTGGACCTTCCAGCCGGAACGCTTCCTCGACGGGAACCCGCCCACCAACACCTGGATCCCGTTCGGCGGTGGCGTTCGTCGCTGCATCGGTGCGGGCTTCTCGTTGATGGAGGGCGTGGCCGTGCTGCGCGAGGTGTTCCGCCGCTTCGACGTCACAGCCGTCGGCGACGACGAGCCCAAGGTCCGCAACATCACCAGCGTGCCCGGCAACGGCGCGCGGATCCGGGTCACCGCTCGCTGACGGGCGACGGAGCCGGCCAGAGGGTCACGCCGCCCGAGGACCGAGGTCGACGGTCCTGGCGATGGCTTCGAACACGCCGTAGTAGTCGCCGTGGTCCTGGCGGGCAACCGTGCCGGTCAGGGTGATCGCCGGCTCGGTCATCGGACCATCGACCTGCCAGCACCACTGGTCGCAGACCACGTCGACCTCACCGACCCGGTGGGCGAAGCGCCGGTAGGAGACGTGGCGGCCGAACAGGTCGAGATCGTCCTCGGCCTCGATGGCGAAGTCGTGCAGCAGTCGGGTGAGGTCCTCCAGTGGCGTCGCGCCGCTGCGCAGCACTACTGCTGGGCGGAACCCACTGGGCGGCACGGTCGCAGCGCGGGCCGTCACGAGGACGCCTCGGTCGGGAGCCGACGTACGCCGCCAGCTCGGTGGAAGGGCGATGCCGAGGTCAGTTGTCATGCACCGGACCCTGCTCGCGACACCGGGCATCGGAAACCCGGGGACTCGGGGACTGTGGACGGGAGCGTCAGCGACGGCTATCTGTCGAACGCGGCGCGGACCTGGTGCTCGGTGAGTCCGTAGTCCTTGAGTTCGTAGCGGTGGGACGGCTTGGCCGAGCCCTGCTTGGACTCCCGGTCGATCTCCTCGACCGCGGCCTGCACGTCCGCGGTCCAGTCGAGACCGAAGTGCTCGTAGATGCCGCGGGTGGTGCCGATCGGGTCCGCGAGCAGGTCCTGGAATGCGACGTCGGCGAACTGGGCCTGGTCGTAGGCCGGGCGGGCGTCGTGGAACGCGTGGAACGACCGCGACCACAGGTCGAGCTGGGTGTGGCCGATCACCCCGCCGACGTAGGTCTCGGAGTGGCCCACGGTGGTCTCTGCCGACAGCGAGCACGAGGAGGCGATGCAGGTGACGGGGTCGCGATGCGTGTAGACGATCAGCGCGTCGGGATAGACCGCCATCAGTGCGTCGAGCGCCGTCATGTGGGAGGGGTTCTTGAGCACCCAGCGCTTGTCGGCGTCGTTCAGGCCGACCAGCTGGAGGTTCTGCTTGTGCCGCGCATACGCGTCGGTCCAGTCCTGACCCTTCAACCAGTCGGTATAGCGCGGCAGGTTGGCCAGTGACTCATAGGAGTTGGACTTGCCGGTCTGCCGCAGCAGCCGCCAACACTCCTCGACGGTGGTCGCATCCATGTAGTGGATGCCCATGAAGTCCGGGGACTCGACGTGGTGGGCCGAGAACGCCTGCTGCATGGCGTTGAAGATGGGGTCGTCGTCCCAGGTCTTGCGGGGAGGGCGTGGTTGCGGGTACTGCGTCAGCCACATCTCCAGCCCCTGCGCCTGCGGGTCCGCGTGCAGCAGCCGGTGCAGCGCGGTGGTGCCGGTGCGCGGCAGGCCCATCACGAAGATCGGCCGTTCGATCGCTACGTCGGAGTGCTCGGGATGGGCGGCGAACTGTGCCTGGGTGAGCAGCACTCCGACCAGGGCCGACTTCACCTCCGAGCGCTGGAAGTAGTTGCCTCGCGGGGTCAGACCAGCCTCCGGGGAGGACAGGTCCGCGGTGAGCACCCGCAGTCCCTCCTCGTGCACGTCGCCACCGAAGTCGTCCATGCCGGTGGTGCGGACAGCAGCGGCCACGATGTCGTCGTAGGACCCGACGTCGGGGCGTTCGCGCGCCATGATGTTGTCGCTCATGTCAGGAGTGGAACTCGCCGCAGTCCACGGTCAGCATCTGCCCGGTGACAGCGGAGGCCAGGTCGCTGGCGAGGAAGAGCGCCGCCCGTGCGACCTCCTCCGACGACGCGAGCCGCTTCAGGTCCGTCGGCTCGGCCTTCTGCTGGTAGATGTCGTCGTGGGTCACCCCGGCCTCGGAGGCCAGCCAGTCGAAGTAGCCCTTGTTGACGTCCTCGTAGATATAGGACGGCGCCACGCTGTTGACCCGGATGCCACGGGGGCCGAGCTCGGTTGCCAGCGACGAGGCGAGGTGCTCCAACGCCCCCTTCGACAGCTTGTAGCCGGCGTACTCAGGCTGGGAGCTGAAGGCCACGCAGGAGTTGAGCATGATCACCGCGCCCTTGCTCGCCGACAGCGCGTCGGCGAACAGCGCCGAGAGCCGCAACGGCGCGAAGACGTTGGTCTCGTTGGCGGCGCGGAGATCCTCGATCTTGATGGTCGTGATCGGGTCCATCGGCGGGATGCCGAACGCGTTGTTGATCAGGCAATCGACCTTGCCGAACTCGTCGAGCGCCTTCTGCACCAGTGCCTGCCGGGATTCTTCGTCGGTGATGTCGGTGGCCACCACGAGGGCGCGCCGCCCGTGGGAGCGGACCACCTCAGCCATCTTCTCGAGCCGGCGCTCGGTGCGGCTGACCAGCACCAGGTCAGCGCCCATCTTGGCGGCCTCCTCGCCGAGTGACCGGCCGAGGCCGGGCCCGACGCCGGACAAGACGATCACCTTGTCCTGCAGCAGCGGCACCGGCTGGTAGCGCTCCTCGATCGAGGTGTCGTGGTGGGCGGAGGTGGTGGTCACGAAATCATCCTTCGGGCTACGGAGCGTTGCCGGGCAGCGATGCGCTCGGCGTACTCCTCGGGGGTGATGGGGGTGAAGTGCGGGAGCGCTGCCGGCAGGTCGGTGAGCTTGACGATCTCGACGGTTGGTCCGTCGGCTTCCTGGGTCAGGTCGCGCTCGATCCGCTGCCAGCGAAGCATCATCGGACCGGTGCGATGGCCGGTGGTCTCCAACCAGTTGGCGATGCCAGGGTTGCCCTCCGAGATCACGAAGCGCATCTTGCCGTCGGGGTCGGTGACCGCCTGGGCCTTGGTGAGCGAGGTCTGGTGGGTCTCGTAGTCGGTGGAGGCATACCAGTCCGAGCCGATCTGGATCCCCTGGTAGGAGCAGTCCGTGCACTCCGGCACGGTCACGATCATCGCCTCGTCGTCGGCGAGCTGGTAGTGCCCGATCGAGGATCGCTGTGAGGCCAGGCCGCCCGGTGTCGACTGGGGGGCGGTCAGGGTGTTGACCGGCTCCTTGTGCTGGAAGAACTGGGGGAACGCGAACCAGGTCTGGATGCTGCCGACGAGGCTGCGCGCAGCCACCTCGTACTTGCGCGTGAGCAGCTTCTCCGACAGCGGTTTGGCCGGCAGCTGGATCGTGTCCGGACGCTCGATCGTGAGCGTGCCACGTTCCTCGGTGTCCCAGTCGTTGAACACCTCGCGCACGATCATGGTCTTGGCGCCGGGCTCGGCGACGTAGGTGAACTCGAAGGTCCCGTCGGCTGAGATGTCGAGCTCACGGTCGTCGAAGGCCAGCAGGGACGTGGCGGCCGAGTCGGCGCTGTAGGTGCCGCCCATCACCTGGAAGGAGAGGTCGGCGCTGGTGCCCCGCCGACCGCGGACGACGTACTCGACGCCCTCCCGGAGGTAGGCGTTGAAGTAGACGGCGTCCGGGTTGTCGAGTCCCTGGCGGGAGAACTGGTGCGTGGGGTTGATGAAGATCGGCCGGTCAAGGTCGTAGTCGAACGCCATCTGCATGGCCATCCTGATCCGGCCCGAGAGGTAGTCGTAGCCCTCGAGCCGGTCCTGCTCGGTGCGGATGAAGGGCGCGTTCGCGATCAGCTCCTCGGCCTCCGCGATGGCCTCCTGCAGCGGCTTGGTCAGGTTGAGGCTCTGGCTCACCTCAGCCCGCCTTGTGGATGATCGACTCGGCGTAGCGGTTCAGGTTGTCGATCTTCTTCTCCAGCGGCTCGGTGTCCGGGCCCTTGATGTAGGGCACCCGGAAACCGACGATGCAGTCGGTCACGCCCTTGTCCTCGAGCCGCTTGATGCCGTCGAGGTCGTAGGCGTCGTAGGAGATCACGTGCACCTCGAAGTCGTCGCGGGTGTCGCCCTCTTCCTGACGGATCTCGGCCAGCCGGGTGAGCAGCCGGTCGAGCTCCTCGCCGTCGCCTCCGGCGTGCATCCAGCCGTCACCCTTGCGCACCGCCCGGCGCAGGGCGGCGTCGACGTGGCCGCCGACGAGCAGCGGGATCCTCTCGGTGGCACCGGGACACTGCTTGAGCTCGTCGACCTCGTAGAAGTCACCCTGGTAGCTGAAGAACTCACCGGTGGTCAGGCCGCGCAGGATGTCCATGCACTCGTCCATCCTCTTGCCCCGCCTGGCCCAGTCGACGCCGAGGTTCGCGAAGTCCTCGGGCCACGGCGAGATGCCGACTCCGAGCCCGAGCCGGTTGCCGGAGAGGAAGGCCAGGGAAGATGCCTGCTTCGCCACCAGCACGGGCGGACGCACGGGGAGCTTGAGCACGAACGGCGTCAGCCGCAGCGTCGTGGTCACCGCGAACAGGTGGGCGCACAGGATCAGGCACTCGATGAACTCCTTGCCGTCGAGGAACTCCCGGTCACCGGTGTCGGTGTAGGGGTACTTCGAGTCGGAGTCCTTCGGGTAGATCAGGCTGTCGGCCACGGTCATCGAGGTGTAGCCGGCCGCTTCGGCGGCCTGGGCGAGCGGCGCGTAGTACTGCGCCTGGGTCATCGCCTCGGCGTACGAGAATCGCATCGGACCTCTTTCGGTTATTGAGCTCGTCGAAATATAGAACGTGTTTCAGTTTTGTGCCAGAGTTCTCGGGTGGACCTCCAACAGCTGAGCGACCGGGCCGAGATCACCGACGTGCTCACGCGCTACACCCGCGCCATCGACACCGGGAACTGGGACCTGCTCGACACCGTCTTCACCCTGGACGCCGCGATCGACTACACCGAGTCCGGGGGCATCGTCGCGGCCTACCCCGAGGTGAAGCCGTGGCTGGCCGAGATGCTCCCCGCCTTCTTCCCGAAGCGGATGCACACATTGGGGCAGCTCGACATCGCGGTGGACGGCGACGACGCCACCTGCACGGCGTACTTCCACAACCCGATGCCGCTGCCCAGTCGCGAAGGGCCAGCCGGTCAGGGCGGACGAGGGCGGCGAGGGCGGCGAGAAGATCGTCGAGATCGGCGGGCTCTACCACCACACGCTGGTGCGTACGCCGGACGGCTGGCGCAGCCGCAAGCTGCACGAAGAGGTCGTCTGGAAGCGGGGAATCTGATGCCTGAGGAGATGACCCCCGAGGAGATCGCCAAGCGCAAGGAGCAGCTGGCCCACCCGGTCGTGCCCAAGGTGATCAAAACCATGGCGAAGGCGCAGGTGAAGGTCTTCCGGCTCACCAACGGCCGGATCGGCAGCAAGTGGCGGATCGGGGCGGGGTTTCGCAAGCCGGTCCCGACCCTGCTGCTGGACCACGTCGGCCGCAAGTCGGGCACGGTGTTCACGACCCCGCTGCTCTACCTGGCCGACGGTCCGGACGTCGTCATCGTGGCCTCGCAGGGCGGGCTGCCGAAGGACCCGCAGTGGTTCCACAACCTGGTCGCGAGCCCGGATACCTGGGTGCACGTGAAGAAGCAGGGACGACGGCCGGTGCGGGCCCGGGTGGTCGCACCCGACGAGAAGGCCCAGCTCTGGCCGCGTCTGGTCGAGCTGTACGCCGACTTCGCCACCTACCAAGCCGTCACCGATCGGGAGATCCCCGTCGTGGTGCTCGAGCCACGCTGACTTCCTTTTGGACGGAGTTGCTCGGTGACGGACAATGGCGGCATGGCTGACCAGGATCCGACGCCGACTCCGCGCGGGGAGCACCCGGTGATCACCGGGCTGATCGCGCTCGTCGGCGTCGCGCTCGTGGTGGGCCTCATCCTGGGCGGCGGAGCGCTGGCGGCCACCAAGGTGCTGGGAATCAACGACGACGGCTCGGCCACCGACGAGGCAACGTCCGGTGACTCGCTGTTCCTGCCCCGCCCACAACGGACCGCGACGCCGTCCGGCCCGCTGGTCACCTTTGCCTCCGACCCAACCAATGGTCCCGAGACGCGGAACGCCGACAAGTCGGAGACTGCCGACCCTCAGAACGAGATCTCGCTCTCCGCAGGGCAGACCGCGGTAGGGGCGATGGAGCAGATCGACCTGACCGGTGTCTATCCCGGCGGCGAAGGTGCGATCCTCCAGGTGCAGCGCTTCGAGGGCGGGAAGTGGGTCGACTTCCCGGTGCCCATCTCGGTGAGTGACGAGACCTTCGCGACCTACGTGCAGACCAGCCAGCTCGGCGTGAACCGGTTCCGGGTGATCGACACCTCGAACCGCGCGACGTCCAACGCCGTCCGCGTCAAGATCAGCTGACGGTCGCGGGGCAGGGTCTCGGGCACCCTGCTGGCCGTGTGGCCACCGGGGGTCGGCTTGCTTCTCGGGGCGGGACCTTGGGCCCCGACAGCTGCCCGAGGAGCACCCCGCCTGCCACTCCGCCCAGCACCAGAGCCATGCCGAGCGCCTGCGCCCAGCCGAACATCTCGGCCGCGACCACCACCCCCAGCGCCGTGCCGACCACGGGGTTGAGCAGGCCGATCAGGGACACCGAACCGGCTGGCATCCGGGTCAGGCCGTGGAACCAGCACACGTAGGCCACGGTCGTGCCCATCACCGCGAGCCAGGCGAAGCCCACCGTCGCGTCCCGGTCGATCGGCGGCGGGCCGCCCTCGATGATCAGTCCGACGGGCAGGAGCAGAAGTCCGCCGAACACCAGCTGCCACGAGACCAGGGTGAGCAGGTCGACGTCGGGGGCGCTCCACCGCTTCACCAGCACGAAGCCGAGCGCCGAGACCAGCACGGAGCCACCGGCGCCCATCAGCCCGAGCGCGTCGACCGAGTCGGGCGACCGGAGCACCAGCAGTCCGACTCCGACCAGGCCCACGACCGCGGCACCGATCCGTAGCCTCCCGGGATGCTCGTTGAGGAGCCCCCACGCCAGCGCCATCACGGCAAGGGGTGAGGCTGCCTGGATCGTGGCGGCGAGCCCGCCCGGCAGGTGGTAGGCGGCGAGGAAGATCAGCGGAAAGAAGAGCCCGATGTTGCAGACGCCGAGGACCAGGGCGCGCCACCACCAGTCGCCGCGGGGCAGCCGGTGGCGGAAGGCAAGCAGCACAAGTCCGGCCGGGAGGGCGCGGACGGTGGCCGCGAACAGAGGCCGGTCGGCTGGCAACAGCTCTTCGGTCACGAGGTAGGTCGACCCCCAGGCAAGGGGTGCCACCGCGGTGATAGCCGCGGTGCGCAGCAAAGTAACTTCCATGGAAACTAGTTTAGTTTCCGGGTAAGATATTGTCCAGACCTATGAGCGAGGAACTCGATCATGTGGGCCGGATCATGGCCCAGTGGGCCACGCAGCGTCCGGATCTCGATGTGTCCCCGATGGGGGTGATCGGGCGCCTGCACCGGCTCTCGACCCTGCTGCACGAGGAGCTGCGGCCGATCTTCGCCGAAGCCGGTCTCGGCGACGGCGACTTCGACGTACTCGCCACGCTGCGCCGATCCGACCCTCCGCACGAGCTCACGCCCGGTCAGCTAGCGGCCAGCACCATGGTCACCTCGGGGGCGATCACCAAGCGGATCGACCGGCTGGAGCGGGCCGGGCTGGTGCGCCGCACCGTCGCTGACGATGACGGGAGGTCGCGTCGGATCAGCCTGACCGAGCGCGGGTTCGCGCTGGTCGACGACCTCGTGGAGAGACACGTGGCCAACGAGCACCGGTTGGTCGCCGAGCTGTCGGAGGACGAACGGTCGAGGCTGGCCCTGCTCCTGGAGACCTGGGGTCGCCGTCTCGGGGGGTGACCTCGCTCAGTCAGGGATCCAGTCGAAGGTGTCCGGGTTCGGCCCGGAGCGGCCGTCCTCGCCACCGTCCAGTGCCGTGATCGCGCCGACCTCGTCGGGCGTGAGAGAGAAGTCGAAGATGGCGAAGTTCTCGCGCATCCGGTGCTCGTGCATCGACTTCGGAAACACGATGTCACCGCGCTCGACGTGCCACCGCAGGGTCACCTGCGACGTGGTCCGCCCGTGTGCCGCCGCGATCTCGGTGATCACCGGGTCGTCGAGCACCTTGCCCTGGGCGATCGGGGACCAGGCCTCGACCTTGATGCCGTGGCGATGCGATCCCTCCCGGGCCGCCTCGTTCGTGAAGTAGGGGTGGACCTCGATCTGGTTGACAGCCGGGATCACGCCGGTCTCCTCGATGATCCGGTCGAGGTGCTCGGGCTGGAAGTTCGAGACGCCGACCGACTTCACGGCTCCGTCGGTCACCAGCGCGGAGACGGCCTCCCAGGTCGAGACGTAGTCGCCGTCGTACTGCGTGGGCAGCGGCCAGTGGATGAGGAACAGGTCGACCTGTTCGAGCCGGAGCAGCCGGCGTGACTCGTCGAAGGACCGTCGGACGTCGTCGGGGCGGTGGTTGGAGTTGTTGAGCTTGGTCGTGATGTAGAGCTCGTCGCGGGGGATGCCGGAGCTCGCAACCGCCTCTCCGACCCCGGCCTCGTTGCCGTACATCTGCGCGGTGTCGATGTGGCGGTAGCCGACCTCGAACGCCGTCCGCACGGTCGCTGCCGTCGCCGCTGGTGGGACCTGGAAGACCCCGAATCCGAGCTGCGGGATCGTGGTCGTGTCATTGAGAGTGATCGGCGAGACGGTCATGTGGCCAGACAACCAGGCCCCACCAATTCTGGTCGGCCGGGGTTGCCCCGTCTGTGAGGCTGGGAGGATGGAGTACACCGACTACGACACCAGGCTCGCGGCGTACGCCGTCATCGTCGATCGATCGACGGGAGCCGACCGGGTGCTCCTGGCGCTGTGGAACGAGGCCGACGCACCGCGCTGGACGCTCCCCGGTGGGGGCGTGGAGCTCCACGAGTCGGTGGAGGACGGAGCCATCCGCGAGGTGCGGGAGGAGAGCGGTTACGACGTCGAGCTGACCGGGCTGCTCGGGGTGCACTCCTACGTGGTGCCGGTGGAGCGCCGCCTGTCCCGGTCGCGCACGCCCGATGCGGGCGGTGCGGGTGATCTTCTCGGCGCGGGTGGTCGGTGGCGAGCTCACCCAGGAGGTCGACGGCACGACCGACGAGGCCCGCTGGTGGGCGCTCGACGAGGTGGCCGCGCTACCGCAGGTCGGGCTGGTCGGGATCGGTCTCGAGATGTGGCGAGCTGAACACGGGGTCGGTGGATAACCCTCACTTCAGGGGGCTCTGCGGTCCTGGAGGTCGCGGTCGAGTGGGCGCACGCCGAACTTGGCCGACCTGTACGGCCGCGGCGACTTTCGTTGAGGGACGAACTGTGCGCCGCGACGGTGCTGCGGTGGCTCGGGTTTGCCGTAATCGTTCCCTCAGACATGTCGTTGCGGCAACCTGCTATGTGTGGAAGACGACACGCTGCTGGTCGGTGCGCCGGACGTGGCGATCCGGCGGGCGCTGGTAGCGCACCTGCGCGCTGCAGGCTACGACGAACGGCTGCTGCACCAGGCGGCCCAGCACGGCCGGCTCTACGCCCTCGAAGGCGACCAGCTGGTCCGGCCCGGCGCCGCGTTGCTGACCATCGCCGAGTTGGCATCGCGTCTGGGCCAGGACCCGGCCGCGACAGCGCAGCTGTGGCGGGCGTTGGGGCTCGACGAGCCGGTGGACGACGAGCCGGTGGCCACGGAGGAGGAGGCCGACGCCCTGGCGGTGTGGCCGCTTGTCGCGCAGCTCGTTGGTGAGCACCAGGCGCTGGCACTCGCCCGGGTGCACGCGTCCGCGATTGCGCGAATGGGCGAAGCGGTGGCTGCGACGATGGTCGAAGCCCTCCCCGACATCGACCTCCTGCACAGCTCCGACGAACTCGCGACGTCGCACGCCTATGCCGCGGCGGCATCGCTCATGCCGCAGGTCGTGCGCTCGGTTGAGATGATGTATCGCCACCACCTGCTGACGGCGACACGCCACTTCGAGCAGGCTCAGGCGCCTGCGGGATTCGGCCTGGGGGGTGTGCCGTGGTGCGTCGCGTTTGCGGACCTGTGCGGCTTCACGCAGGCGACGGAGACGCTCGACGCGTTGACGCTGCACAGCTTCCTCGGCGTTTTCGAGAGCCTGGCGCATGACGAGGCGGCGGCGGCGGGCGTTCGTTGCGTGAAGCTCATCGGTGACGCCGCCATGTTCGCGGGCGCATCGCCCGACGGTCTCGCCCGAGCAGTGCACGGTGTCAGCGTTCGGGTAGCGGAGCTCGAGGCGGCGCTGCCCGTGCGAGTCGGCATGGCTGCTGGCGATGTCGTCGTCCGAGCCGGTGACTACTTCGGCCCGGCCGTGAACCTCGCCGCTCGGCTGCTCGGACTGGCGCTGCCCGGGGAGGTGCTTGCCGAGCCGGTGCTGGCCTCACGGCTCGGCCCGCAGTGGGAAGTTGAGGCGGGGGAACCGCAGCAGGTGAAGGGCGTTGCCGAGCCGGTCGTGCCGCACGTGGTCCGCAGGGTGGGCGCTGACACGTGAACGGGTGGGTCGGCTTCCGGGCCGAACTCGCCCGCTGACCGGGAACATCCAGCCGTGGGCTACCGTTGGAACCACTGAGCAAAGTTGAGTCGATCGAACTCAACTACAGGTAGCAACGATGGAGGTAACAACCATGGCACGAGCTGTCGGCATCGACCTCGGGACGACGAACAGCGTCGTCGCGGTCCTCGAGGGTGGCGAGCCCACCGTCATCGCCAACGCGGAAGGTGCTCGCACCACCCCGTCGGTCGTCGCGTTCGCCAAGAACGGCGAAGTGCTGGTCGGCGAGGTCGCGAAGCGTCAGGCGGTGACCAACGTCGATCGGACGATCCGCTCGGTCAAGCGCCACATGGGCACGGACTGGAAGCAGAAGATCGACGACAAGGACTTCACGCCCCAGCAGATCAGCGCCTTCGTGCTGCAGAAGCTGAAGCGCGACGCGGAGGCCTACCTCGGCGAGCCGGTCACCGACGCGGTGATCACCGTGCCCGCCTACTTCTCCGACGCCCAGCGTCAGGCGACGAAGGAGGCCGGCGAGATCGCGGGCCTCAACGTCAGCCGGATCGTCAACGAGCCGACCGCGGCCGCGCTGGCCTACGGACTCGACAAGGGCGACGACCAGACGATCCTCGTGTTCGACCTCGGTGGGGGCACGTTCGACGTGTCCCTGCTCGAGATCGGTGAGGGCGTCGTCGAGGTCAAGGCCACCAGCGGCGACAACCACCTCGGTGGTGACGACTGGGACAACCGGGTCGTCGAGTGGATGGTCAAGAAGTTCAAGGACAACTACGGCATGGACCTGGCCGCGGACAAGATCGCCAAGCAGCGCCTGCAGGAAGCTGCCGAGAAGGCGAAGATCGAGCTGTCGTCGTCCAGCGAGACCACGATCCACCTGCCCTACATCACCCAGGGCGAGTCGGGGCCGCTGCACTTCGAAGAGAAGATGACGCGCGCCGACTTCGTGAAGATGACCTCGGACCTCCTCGACCGCACTCGTGAGCCGTTCAAGTCGGTGCTCAAGGACGGCGGCGTAGCCGTCAACGACATCGATCACGTCGTACTCGTCGGTGGTTCCACCCGGATGCCCGCCGTGAGCGAGCTGGTCACCGAGCTGCTGGGCGGCAAGGAACCCAACAAGGGCGTCAACCCGGACGAGGTCGTCGCCGTGGGCGCCGCGCTGCAGGCCGGCGTGCTCAAGGGCGAGGTCAAGGACGTGCTACTCCTCGACGTCACTCCGCTCTCCCTCGGCATCGAGACCAAGGGCGGTGTGATGACCAACTTGATCGAGCGCAACACCACGATCCCGACCAAGCGCTCCGAGATCTTCACTACCGCCGACGACAACCAGCCGTCGGTGGAGATCAAGGTCGCCCAGGGCGAACGCCAGATGTGGCAGCAGAACCAGCCGCTCGGCAACTTCGAGCTGACCGGCCTCCCGCCGGCCCCGCGTGGAGTGCCGAAGATCGAGGTCACCTTCGACATCGACGCCAACGGCATCGTCCATGTCTCGGCAAAGGACCAGGGCTCCGGCAAGGAGCAGTCGATGACGATCTCCGGCGGCTCGGCGCTCTCGAAAGACGAGATCGACCGAATGGTCAAGGAAGCGGAGGAGTACGCCGCCGAGGACGCCGCGCGTCGTCAGGCCGTTGAGTCCCGCAACCAGGGCGACCAGCTCGTCTACACGACCGAGAAGTTCCTCAGCGACAACGAGGAGAAGGTCCCGGACGACGTGAAGACCGAGGTCCAGGCCGACGTCGACGCACTCAAGGCGATCCTCGAGGACGCCGAGGCGTCGGCGGAGACCATCGATGCGGGCATCAGCAAGCTGGGCGAGTCGAGCCAGAAGATGGGCGCCGCGATGTACGCCGCGGCCGAAGCCGAGTCGGCTGCTGCTGGGGGCGCCACCGGAGCGACGGGAGAGTCCGACGACGACGTGGTCGACGCCGAGATCGTCGACGAGGAGCCCGTGTCGGACGAGTCGGGTGATGACACGGTCGGCGAGGAGGGCGAGGCCAAGTGACGCACGCCCACGACGAAGAAGAGGGTCCTCCCGACGAGGGTGAGGAGATCGTCGTTCCCGACGATCTCTCCGAGCTCGATGGCGAGCTCGCCGACGAGGTGGTCGACGAGGTCGCAGCCGACGAGCCCGTGGACCTCGAGGTCCAGCTCGCGGAGCGGACGGCCGACCTGCAACGCCTGCAGGCCGAGTTTCTCAACTACAAGCGTCGGGTCGACCGGGACCGAGACCTGATCCGCGAGAACGCGACCTACGCCGCGCTCGCGCCGATCACCGAGGTGCTCGACACCATCGACCGGGCGCGCGAGCACGCCGAGCTCGAGGGCGGCCTCAAGGCCGTCGCCGAGCAGCTCGAACGGGTGGTCGCCGGGCTCGGTTTGACCAAGTTCGGCGAGCCCGGTGACCCGTTCGACCCGACCGTCCACGAGGCCCTCTCCCACATCGGTGAGGATCGCGAGGTCGAGGTGACCACCTGCAAGGTGATCGCCAAGTCGGGTTACAAGATCGGCAACCGGGTGTTGCGTCCGGCGCAGGTGCTCGTCGTCGATCCAGGCAGCGTCGATCCGGTGCCCGCCGAGGACTGAGGGGAGGTGCGCGATGGCAGACACTGACGGGATGCGGGCCGACTGGGCCCAGAAGGACTTCTATCAGGAGCTCGGCGTCAAGAAGGACGCCTCCACCGACGAGATCAAGAAGGCCTACCGCAAGCTGGCGCGCGCCAACCACCCCGACTCGAACCCCGGCGACTCGGCCGGCAGCCGCGCCAAGCACGACAAGTTCAAGGCGGTCGCCGAGGCCTACGACGTCATCGGCGACCCCGAGAAGCGCAAGAAGTACGACGAGATGCGTTCGCTCTACGGCGCCGGCGGGTTCTCCGGCTTCGGTCGGGGCGGGGGAGGCGGCGGGAGCGGAGGCTTCAACCTCGACGACCTGCTGCGCGACCGGGGCGGTGCCGGTGCTGGCGGAGGGGGTTTCGGCGACATGTTCGGAGACCTCTTCGGTGGGGGCCGGCGGACCCAGCAGTCGCGGCCCCGGCCGCAGAAGGGCCCCGACGCCGAGACGACGGCGACGATCAGCTTCATCGACGCCATGGACGGCGTCACCATCTCGCTCCGGCTGTCGTCGGACGCCCCCTGCCCTGACTGCTCCGGCACGGGCGGCAAGCCCGGCACCACGCCGCACATCTGCCCGGAGTGCGAGGGCGCCGGCTTCGTCGTGTCCTCTGTCGGGGGTGCGTTCTCGATGAACGAGACCTGCCCCGCGTGCGGCGGCCGGCAGCTGGTCTACGACGAGGCGTGCCCGACCTGTCACGGCAGCGGCCTCGGTAGGTCGGCCCGCACGATCCAGGCCAGGATCCCGGCCGGGGTCAAGGATGGCCAGAAGATCCGGCTGCGCGGCAAGGGCGGGGCCGGCGACCATGGCGGACCCGCGGGAGACCTCTTCGTGCACGTCAAGGTCTCGCCGCACCGGATCTTCGGGCGCAAGGGTGACAACCTGACCATCACGGTGCCGGTCTCGTTCGCCGAAGCGGCACTCGGCGCGGAGATCAAGATCCCCACGCTCGGTGGGGCCCCGGTCACCCTCAAGGTGCCCGCCGGCACCCCCAACGGCCGCACCTTCCGGGTGCGCGGAAAGGGCGCCCGCAAGGCCGACGGCAGCAACGGCGACCTGCTCGCCACGGTCGAGGTCCAGGTGCCGGCTCACCTCGACGGGCCCGCTCGCGAAGCCGTCGAGGCCTATCGCGAGGCGACGAGCGCCGTGCCGCTCCGGGCGAACCTGTTCGAGTCATGAACCACCCCCTCGGTCAGCCGCCGCCGGACGCCGCCGTCTACGTGATCAGCGTGGCTGCTGAGCTCAGCGGGCTACACCCGCAGACGCTGCGCACCTATGAGCGGATGGGCCTGATCACCCCGGGTCGCACGGGCGGCGGCGGACGCCGCTACAGCAGTCGCGACGTCGACCTCCTGCGCGAGATCGCGTCGTTGACCTCGGCCGGGATCGGCATCGAAGGCGTACGACGCATCCTGGACCTGGAGCACCGCGCCGCGGCCCTGGCCGCCCGCAACCAGGAGCTGCTGGCGGAGCTGGAGGCGACGCGCGAAGCGCTGCGTCAGGCGATCTCGGTCCGCCGTGCCGAGAGCCTGACCCAGAACAAGCTTCCGGTGCTGCGTCCGCCCGCTGCCGAGCAGTCGATCGTGGTCTGGCGCCGCGGTCGCTGAAGCGCTACTCGCCCTTCGGGATGGTCGCCGCGATCACGGTGCCGTCGGCGCGCAGGGTGCCGGCCGGGTTGGGGGGCTCTCCTTCGAGCCGTGGTCCCTGATGCTTCAGCGCCACGACCACCGGTGCGTCGGGTCCGACGACGACCTCTTCGTCGCGCACCGCGAAGGCGACCTTGCCGGTGCCGTCCTCCACGGTCAGCTCGAGCTCGTCGGGACGGACCGTCACCCGCACCCGGGTGCCGCGCAGCGTGATCCGGAACGTCAACGACTCCCAGGCGTCGGGCAGGCGCGGGTCGAGGCACCACTGACCGGCTCCGAGATCGCGGAAGCCGCCGAAGCCGGAGACCAGCGCACTCCAGACGCCCCCGGTCGAGGCGACGTGCACGCCATCCGAGGTGTTGGCGTGCCGGTCGGCGAGGTCGACGAAGAGCGAGGCCATGAAGTAGCGCAGCGCAAGGTCCTGGTAGCCGACCTCGGCCGCGATGATCGCCTGCACCACCGCCGACAGGGTGGAGTCGCCGGTGGTGATCGGGTCGTAGTAGTCGAAGTTCGCCTTCTTCTCCTCGAGGCTGAACTCGTCACCCAGCAAGAAGAGCGCGAGCACCACGTCGGCCTGCTTGAGCACCTGGAACCGGTAGATCACCAACGGGTGGTAGTTCAGCAGCAGCGGGCGCTTCGAGATCGGAGTGTTCTCCAGGTCCCACATCTCGCGCTCGAGGAAGTGCGAGTCCTGGGGGTGGATGCCCAGGTGCGCCTCGAACGGGATGGACATCTGGGTCGCGCACCGGGCCCATTCGGTGGGCTCGGCCTCGTCGAGCCCCACCCGCCGCACCATCTCGGCGTACGCCGCGGGGTCACTGTCGGCAAGGGTGCGCACCGCCTCGGCTGCGCGGCGCAGGTTGAACCGCGCCATCACGTTCGTGTAGAGATTGTCGTTGACCACCGTCGTGTACTCGTCGGGGCCGGTGACACCGTGGATGTGGAACGCCCCCGTGTCCTCGTTGCGCCAGAACCCCAGGTCCTGCCAGAGCCGTGCGGTTTCCACGAAGATGTCGATCGCCTGCCGGTTGAGGAAGTCGACGTCACCGGTGGCACCGACGTACTGGCTCAGCGCGTAGGCCACGTCGGCGTCGATGTGGTACTGCGCAGTGCCGGCGGCGTAGTAGGCCGATGCCTCCGCGCCGTTGATCGTGCGCCAAGGGAACAGCGCACCCCTCTGGGTGAGCTCGCGGGCGCGGGCCCGCGCCGAGTCGAGCAGCGAGTAGCGGAACTTCAACGCATTGCGCGCTGCCCAGGGGGTCGTGTAGGTGAGGAACGGCATCACGTAGACCTCGGTGTCCCAGAAGTAGTGACCGCCGTAGCCGGAGCCGGTCACTCCCTTCGCCGAGATCCCCTGGCCGTCGGCGCGGGCGGCGGCCTGGATGACCGAAAAGAGGTTCCAGCGGACGGCCTGCTGGATGGCCGGCTGTCCCGGCACCTCCACGTCGCCGCGCTCCCAGAAGTCGCCGAGGTAGGCACGTTGGTCGGTGAAGTGCTTCTCGACGCCCTCCTCCCTGGCTCGGTCCAGGGTGCGCTCGCAGCGGTCGAGCAGCTCGTGGGACGGGACGACCCGGCCGGTGTGGTAGCTGACCGTCTTGGTCAGCCGGATGGTGCGCTCCGGCTCGGCCTGGATCCGGTAGATCGTCTTGGCGATGTCCTCGTCACTCTCGACCTTCGAGGTGAACGCATTGGTGGTCTCCAGCTGGTGATCGGCCGCGACAGCGATCGTCATGCCGCTCTGCGCGCAGTGATAGCCGAGCGACAGGCGGCCGTCACTGTGGTCGACCTCGTGGGTTTCCGGCACCAGCACCCGGCGGCTGAACTTCTCCGCCTTCCGCGGGTCCATGCCCTGGTCCTTCAGCGCGAGCAACACCTGGTGCTCGCTCTCGCCGTCAGCCCGGTTGAGCAGCTGGGAGGAGATCGCGACCGGAGCGCCGGCGTCGAGCATGGTGACGTCGAAGGTCATGATCGCCAGGTGGCGCTGGGTGAACGACACCATCCGCCGGCTCTCCACGCGGACCCGCTTGCCGCTCGGCGTGCGCCAGATGATGGTGCGGGACAGCACACCGGTGCGGAGGTCCAGCACCCGCTCGTACTCCAGCAGGTCGGCCGTGGACAGCTCCAGCGGCTCGTCGTCGACGTAGAGCCGGATGATCTTGGCATCGGGGGCGTTGACGATGGTCTGGCCGACCTTGGCGAACCCGAAGGCCTCCTCGGCATGCTGGATCGGCCAGGTCTCGTGGAACCCGTTGACGTAGGTGCCGTTGGTCTCGAAGTCGCGGCTCTCCTCGTAGTTGCCGCGCAGGCCGAGGTAGCCGTTGCCGACGCTGAACAGCGACTCGGTGGTGCCGAGATCGCTGTCGTCGAAGCGGGTCTCGACCAGCCGCCACTCATCGATCGGGAAGCGGCTGCGGTCGAGGGGATCGCGGGCCGGAGGCGCCTTGTGCGAGGGCCCCGGGCCGTGCGGGTTCACAGCAGCTCCGCCAGGTCGTGGACGACCAGGTCCGCCCCGGCTGCGGTGAGCGCGTCGGCACCGGCGCCACGATCGACCCCGATGACCAGCGCGAACTTCCCGGCTGCACCGGCGGCCACACCGCTGGTCGCGTCCTCCAGGACCACCGCCTTGTCGCGCGCCACGGCGAGCTCGTCGGCGGCGGCCCAGAACGTGTCCGGGGCCGGCTTGCCGGCCAGTCCCTTCTCGGCGGCCACGCCGCCGTGGACCACGCTGCCGAAGTAGTGAGTCGACCCCGCTGCCTCGAGCACGGCCGGGGCGTTGCGCGACGACGAGACGATCGCCATCGGCATCCCTCGCTCGCGCAGGTGCTCGAGCAGCCGCATCGATCCGGGGTACGCCGTGACGCCCTCGTCCTCCAGCACCTGGCCGAACGCGTCGTTCTTCTGGTCCCCGAGCTTGACCACGAGATCGTCCGGTGCCGGGATCCCCGGGACTCGAGGAACGAGCGGACGCCGTCGTAGCGCGGCTTGCCGTCGACGAAGTCGTAGTAGTCCTGATCCGTGTACGGCCTGGCGTCACCCGGCTCCTGGCCGCTGCGCTCGTCGAGAAACGTGGTGAACATCTTCGCCCAGGCGTGCATGTGGACCTCGGCTGTCGGGGTGATCACGCCATCCAGGTCGAACAGCACCCCGTCGTAGTCGTTCCAGTCGCCCCAGTCGCCTGTCATGGCTGAAGACAGTAAGGGGCGGACACCATGCGGCGTCGGTAGTCGTGGGGCTACCCTCGGCCGGGTCGGACCCGTCGTGGGCGGTCACAGGCGAGGAGCGCGGATGGACTGGCTGAGCGAATGGGCAGGCGACCTCGACCTGCTCGCGTTCTTGTCCATCCCGGTCTTCACCGGCGTCATCGGCTGGCTGATCAACTGGTCCGGCCTGGTGATGCTCTTCAGCCCCGTCCAGTTCCACGGGGTCAAGGTCCCTGGGCTGCGCGAGCTCGGCGCCGTCCTGCCGCGCAAGATCCAGGAGGTGCCCGGGATCCTGCACGGTGGCCTCGGCTGGCAGGGCATCGTGCCGGCGCGAGCGGCCAAGATGGGCTCGATCGCCGTGGACAAGGCGATCGCCAAGCTGGGTACGCCGGGGGAGTTCTACCAGCAGCTGGAGCCGGACAAGATCGCCGAGCACATCGTCACCATCTTCCGGCCCGAGATCCCCGAGCTCGTCAACGCGGTGATGCTGGCCGAGCACCCGCGGCTGTGGCGGGATCTCCCGCGCCCGGTGAAGGAGGCCGTCTACGAGCGGGTCCAGGCCCAGCTGCCGTCGGTCGTCGGCACCGTCACCGACGAGATCGGGATCCACATCGACCAGCTGCTGGACCCGAAGATCATGGTCATCGACCACTTCCAGAAGAACCCTTCGCTGGTCGTCCGGATCTTCCGAGACTTCGGTCAGCGTGAGCTGAACCTGATGGTGCGGTTCGGCTTCATCTTCGGCTTCCTGCTCGGCATCCCGGTCGCGGTGATCGACAG
>CAWCGY010000031.1:0-25526 GCA_963795155.1 uncultured Actinomycetota bacterium
ACGCCCATGTCCTGCTCTTCGCGGGACGCATCCAGCCGCTCAAGGCCCCCGACGTCCTGCTGCGCGCCGTCGCTGCGCTGCTGCGTCGCGACCCAGGGCTGCGCTCGCGGGTCGTCGTCCCCGATCGTCGGCGGACCCTGGGCAGCGGCCTGGATCGTCCCGAGGCGCTGGGTGCACTCGCCCGCGAGCTCGGCATCGACGACGTGGTGCGGTTTCGTCCCACCGGTGTTCCCAGCCGGAGCTGGCGCGCTGGTACGCCGCCGCCACGCTGGTGGCCGTCCCGTCCTACAACGAGTCCTTCGGGCTGGTCGCGGCCGAGGCCCAGGCCACCGGCACCCCGGTCGTGGCCGCGGCGGTGGGCGGTCTGACCACCGTGGTCCGCGACGGCCACAGCGGCTTGCTGGTCGAGGGGCACGACGCGGAGGTGTGGGCCGTCAGCCCTCCGCGCGGGTGCTTCGACGACCCCGGCGCTGCTGACGAAGCTCCGGGGGGCAGGTGCCCTCGAGCAGGCGCCGGCAGTTCTCGTGGGAAGCCACCGCGGCGCAGACGCTGGAGGTCTACCAGCCGCGCGCGGTCGCTCATGCGAGAGTCGGTGTCGTGACCTCCGACGCCGTAGATGAAGATCCGTGACCATCTCAGCGCCAACGACCTCGAGTTCGACGAGTCGGCCGACGGCCTCTTCTCCTTCGCCCTGCCCGGTGAGAAGAAGCTGCAGACCGCCGTGCGGCTCGACGTCGGTCACTCACGCGCTCGGCGTGCACGCCTTCGTGTGTCGCAACCCGACGAGAACCATGAGCGGGTCTATCGCTGGCTGCTCCAGCGCAACCTGCGTATGTATGCCGTCTCCTTCGCCGTCGACCACCACGGCGACATCTACCTCGACGCTCGGCTGCCGCTGTCGTCGGTCACTCCTGAGGAGCTCGACCGGCTGCTCGGCTCGGTGCTGTCCTACGCCGATGAGTCGTTCAACACCATCCTCGAGCTCGGCTTCGCGACGGATCCGCAAGGAGTGGGAGTGGCGTCAGCTGCGGGGCGAGCCCACCCACAACCTCGAGGCCTTCCGCGGGTGGCTCGAGGCGGCCGAGGAGGCGAGCGGCGACGACTCAGCGGGGGGCGAGAAACTCGGCGGCGAGCGCGAGAGCGCTGGCAGCGCCTGCACCACGAGGATCTGCCGGCTGACGGTCGCCCCACCGAACACGCCCGCCACGATGACGCAGGCCAGGAAGAAGACCTTCGACGTCCGGCCGCGTCGGCGACCAGGCCGCAGACCAGGCCGGCGACGAGGAAGCCGTTGTAGAGCCCCTGGTTGGCTGCGAGCCCCTTGGTCTCCTCGGCGAACTCGGTGTCGGTCCGAGGTAGGCCGGGCCGCCGGCGTGGTCCACAGGAACATCTCCAGCACCAGGAAGTACGGGTGCAGGGCGGCGACGAGGCCGACCAGGATGTTGGCGACGACGCCCATGGGCTGACTCTTGCACTCAGACCGGTTGGGTGCCGCGCTTCGTTGCGGTTTGCGCCGGGCGACAGCCACGCCTACGAGCGCGAGGACGCCGCCGAGGTAGGCCGCCTGCGGGGGCATCTCGTTGAGCAGCACCAGGCTCATCACGATGGTGATGCCAGGCACCAGGTAGGTGGTGACGCCCAGACTCGAAGCGGTCATGTGCTTGAGGGCGTAGCCGTAGGTGGTGAAAGCGATCGCGGTCGGGAAGACGCCGAGGTAGATCAGCCACCAGATGGAAGACGCCGGGGCGTCGGCGATTTCGTCGGCCAGCCCGCCCGCAAACGGCAGACACACAAGCGCCCCCACGGTGCACGCCAACCACGTGACGTGGAGCGACGACATCGTGGCCACCAGGGGCTTTTGGATGATCAGGCTGATCGAGTAGACGACCGCTGAGACCAGACACAGCCCACGCCGACGACGTCGCGGTCACCACCCGGCGAGGTCGCGAGACCGATCACCGCGACGCCGGAGAATGCGAGGGCCAGCCCGCCAGCGAGGTAGACGGTGAACTTCTCGCTGAGGAAGAGCGCCGCGAGCACGGCGATGAGCACCGGGGAGACCTGGATCAGCATCGCGGCGGTGCCGGCGTCGACCCGCGTCTCACCCTCGTTGAGGGCGATGTTGTAGATCGCGAACCACAACACGCCGATGGTGACGATCGAGATCCATTGGCTACCGGTCGGCCGGACCACGCCACGGCTCAGCGCCACGACGCCGAGCGCCACCGCGCCGATCGCTACCCGGCCGAGCGACAGGGCGCCTGGTGAGAAGTCGTGGCCGAGGTGCCGGATCGCCACGAACGCGGAGGCCCAGAAGACGAGGGTGACGCCGACCGCGGCGACGGGAAGCCAAGGTCGAGTGGTCACCGGCCAACGCTAGCCATGGGAGCCCGTCAGCGGCGCGCGGTTTTCGGTCACGTCACCGTGACTTACCGCCGTACTGCGTGCGACGACCTCATCGCGTGGCGACCTAGGGCTCACAGGTCCAGCTTGTAGCCCAGCCCACGCACGGTGACGAGGTACTTCGGCTCGCTCGGCTCGGGTTCGAGCTTGGCGCGCAGCCGCTTCACGTGGACGTCCAGGGTCTTGGTGTCGCCCACGTAGTCGGACCCCCAGACCCGGTCGATCAGCTGCCCGCGCGTGAGCACTCGGCCCGGGTTGCGCAGGAACATCTCCAAGAGCTCGAACTCCTTCAAGGGCAGCCGTTGCTCCTCGCCGTCGACAGTCACCACGTGTCGTTCGACGTCCATCCGGACCGGGCCGGCCTCGAGGGTGTCGGGAGCCAGGTCCGGGTCCTGGCCGCGCCGGAGCACCGCCCTGATCCGGGCCACCAGCTCGCGCGGGGAGTAGGGCTTGGTGATGTAGTCGTCGGCGCCGAGCTCGAGACCGACCACCTTGTCGACCTCGTCGTCCTTCGCACTGACCATGATCACCGGCACGTTGGAGGTCTGACGAATGGTGCGGCAGACCTCCGTGCCGGGAATGCCCGGGAGCATCAGGTCGAGCAGCACGATGTCGGCACCGTTGCGGTCGAACTCCACCAACGCGGCGTTGCCGTCGGCGGCGATCGCCACCTCGAAGCCCTCCTTGCGCAGCATGTACGCGAGAGCGTCGCTGTAGCTTTCCTCGTCCTCGACGACGAGCACCCGAGTCATGGGGTGCCCCTCGGGGTGCTTGTCGGGGTGCTCATGGGTGGTCCTCCAGGTTCGCGGCGGTCCGTTCGGGATGGCTGGCGTGTTGGGGCAGGGTCAGGGTGAACGTCGACCCCTGGCCTTCCACCGACCACACGCGGACCTCGCCGCCATGGGTGGCGGCGACATGCTTGACGATCGAGAGTCCCAGACCGGTGCCTCCGGTGGACCGGTGCCGAGCCGGGTCGACGCGGTAGAAGCGCTCGAAGATCCGGTCGATCTCGGTCGTGGGGATGCCGATGCCCTGGTCGACCACGGAGATCTCGACGCTGCCGTCGGTGGCCTTCGTGGTGACCAGCACCGTCGCGCCGTCCTCGGAGTAGCTGACCGCGTTGGCCACCAGGTTCGCGACAGCGGCGGTGATCTGCTCGGCGTTGCCGAAGACCTTCAGACCCGACCCGCCGCCGGCGACCACGGAGATCCCCTTGGCAGCGGCATCGATCGCGCTGGTGTCGACGGCCACGTCGATGACATCGTCGAGGGAGACCGGCAGCGGCGACTCCGGCGGCTCGTCTCCCTGCAGCCGGGACAGCTCGATGACCTGCTGCACCAGCCGCGAGAGCCGGTCGCTCTCGGTGAGCATCCGGCCCGAGAACCTGCGCACGGCTTCGGGGTCGTCGGCCGCGTCGCTGACCGCCTCGGCCAGCAGCCGGATCGCCCCCACAGGGGTCTTGAGCTCGTGGCTGACGTTGGCGACGAAGTCGCGGCGCACGGACTCGACGCGACGCTCGCGGGTCCGGTCCTCGACCAGGGCCAGCACCAACCGGGAGCCGAGGGGAGCGACCCGGGCCATCACGTGGCGCGACGGACCCGCAGCGCGGCTCATCACCAGCTCGGCCTCGCGGATCTGGCCGTCCTCGCGGACCAGGCTGACCAGCTCCGCCAGCTGGTCGGAGGCCAGGCCGGTGCCCCGCACCAGGCCCATCGCGTACGCCGGCGCCGAGGCCTTCAGCACCACGTCGGATTCGTTGACGACCACCGCGCTGCTCCGCAGGACGGACAGGACGCCGGCGACTCCGGGCGGCACGGCCGGCTCCTCGCTGAGCGGGCGGCTGTGCTGCTGGCGCTCGCTGATGCGCCAGGCGAGCACGGCACCTCCGGCGACGACGGAGCCGACCACTGCGGCCAGGAGCGCCTGTGTCGTCGGATCCACACGTGAAGCGTACGGCTGTGGGCAGGCGGATGCCGCCCTCAGCGGCTCGGCTTCGCAACGTTCACCGCTCGTTCACCTATCCGCCCCGAGCAGTCATTCGGACCGTCTACGGTCATGGTCATGCGTGAGGTCTTCCAAGAACAGCTGGAGTGGATGTTCGGCGAGCTCGCCGAGATCGGCAGCAAGGTCGAGACGGCGATCGGTCTGGCGACCGAGGCGTTGATGACCGGTGATGCCGAGATCGCGGAGCGGGTGATCTCGGCCGATGTCGAGATCGACCGGGCCCGGGAGGCGGTGGAGGACGCGGCGTTCTCGATGCTGTCCCTCCAGGCGCCCGTGGCCGGTGATCTGCGCACCATCGTCGCTGGCCTCCGCATGGTCGGAGAGCTCGAGCGGATGGGCGACCTCTCGGTCCACGTCGCCAAGATCGCTCGACTGCGGGTGCCCCACATCGCCGTGCCCGAAGAGGTGCGGCCGACGATGAGCAGGATGGCCCAGGTAGCTGCCGACATGGTGCACCGGGTGATCGCCATCATCACCGCCCGCGATGTCGAGGCCGCGATCGAGCTCGGCCGCGACGACGAGGTGATGGACCAGCTCCGCCGGACCAGCTTCACCGAGCTGCTCTCCGAGAGCTGGGCACACGGCGTCGAGGCGGCCGTCGACATCGCCCTGCTCGGCCGCTACTACGAGCGGATCGCCGACCACGCCGTCTCTGTGGCGAACCGCGTGGTCTTCGTGGTCACCGGTGAGTACCCGAGGACCTCCGAGCTCAAGTCGGGACAGCTGGGCTAGCGACCCTGGTTGGCCACCGCGGCAGCAGCAGCGGCTGCGGCGTCGGGGTCGAGGTAGCGCCCGCCGGTGAGAAGGGGGCGGAACGAGTCGTCGAGCTCGTAGACCAGCGGCATGCCGGTCGGGATGTTGAGGCCGGCGATGTCGTCGTCGCTGATCTGGTCGAGGTGCTTGACCAGGGCTCGCAGGCTGTTGCCGTGAGCGGCGACCAGCACCGTGTGGCCGGCCTGCAGGTCGGGGGTGATGTCGGACTCCCAGTAGGGCAGGAACCGCTCGATGACGTCCTTGAGGCATTCCGTGCGGGGCAGCTCGTCGCCGAGGTCGGCGTACTGGGGGAGCCCCGCTTGGGAGAACTCCGAGCCGTCGTCAAGCGGCGGCGGTGGCACGTCGAACGAGCGGCGCCACAGCATGAACTGCTCCTCGCCGAACTCCTCGAGGGTCTGCTTCTTGTCCTTGCCCTGCAGTGCGCCGTAGTGGCGCTCGTTGAGGCGCCAGGAGCGCCGCACCGGGATCCAGTGGCGGTCGGCGGCGTCGAGCGCGATGCAGGCGGTGTTGATCGCCCGCCGCTGCAGCGAGGTGTGGACGACGTCCGGAAGCAGGCCCGCCTCCCGCATCAGCACTCCTCCACGCTCGGCCTCGACCCGTCCCTTCTCGGTCAGGGTCACGTCGACCCAGCCGGTGAACAGGTTCTTGGCGTTCCACTCGCTCTCGCCGTGGCGAAGCAGGATGAGGGTGTAGGGCATCAGTGGTGTCTCCTGGCTGTCGGTCGTCGCGAGCGGCGCGCGAATCGACCTAGTGCGCGGGTGCCTCTTCGGAGTCGCAGGAGTAGGCCTCGCCGGCAGTGCTAGGAGCGGCGCCGGCCGCGTCGTCAAAGCCTTCGTACTGGCCACACTGAGTCACCACGGGCACCGCGAGCTCGACCACGTCACCGTTGTCAAAGCTCAGCGTCACGTCGTGGACCTCGCCGGCCCCGAAGGTGCCGTCGATCCGGATGCCGGCGTCGTGCAGCTGGGCCCGGCCGTTGGCGGGTACGACTACGGGTGACCCCTCCGCCGCGGTCTGCTCGGTGCCGCTCGTGACTGCGGTGACCTGGATGTCGGTGTCGACGTCGTTGTTGACCAGGAGCCCCACCAGGGTGCCCGAGTCGGGCTGGCCGGAGACGATCAGGACGTTGAGGACGTCGACTGCTCCATCACGGTTGGTGTGACCGGGGGTGATGTCGTTGACCCGGTCGGTGGCGTAGTCGAATCCACAGGAACTCAGGACGGGGGCGAGCAGCAGCGCGCCCAGGGCGAAACGCAGGGTGCGGCGGGAGTGCCGAGGGTGCATCGTCAGGCCTTCGTCAGGTCGGTCCGGTTGTCAGCGGCAGCCTAGCGGTCACTGGCCGCCGGCCGCCGAGGGTCCCCGCAGCTCGGCGCACGGATCGAACCACTCGCGGCCGGTCGCTACTGCGCCAGCCCGAGGCTCGCGCCGACCAGACCCATCGCAGCCACGATCAGGACGATGGACGCCGAGGCGAGCGCCAGCAGCTTGGTGGCGCCGAGGCGGAGTCCGAGCTTCAGCGGAAGGTAGGTCCACCCATCCTCGTTGTCGGCGACCAGTCCCCAGATCGAACGCAGGAAGTGGATGCCCACGCCGAGGAGGGCAGCCAGCAGCGTCATGGCCGGCTGCGGCGCCGACCCCTCCGCAATCCCGCCCCAGCCGCCGTAGGACAGATAGGCGGGGTAGAGCGCGAACGAGATCGCCCAGGTGAGCCAGGACAACACACCCTGACGCAGCACGACGTTGCCGAGCATGCCCGTGGCCAGGGACAGCAGGTAGCAGCTGCCCGCGGTCACGCCGGTGGCGATCGAGAGCGGCACGACGAGCAGGACCGCGCAGGCGAGCGCGAACCAGACGGTGTTGGGGTCGAGCTTGCCGGCCGCGATCGGTTTGCCGGACGCCTGGTGGCGAGTGTCGCGGTTGCGGTCGACCAGGTCGTTGTGCCAGCCCAGGATGGCCTGTCCGACCAGCACGGTGGCCAGCACCACTGCGACCTCGCGTCCGGGACGGCCGGCGATCGCGGCAGCCCCGCCGAGCAGCAGTGCCGTGAGCACGGCCTGCTTCGGGTGGGCGCTACGCAGCAGCAGCAGCGGCCAGGCGTCGCGGATGGACAGCGACGGGAGGGAGCGGCGCCGGTCTCGGATGGTCGGCACCGACGAGGATCCCGGAGCGTCCGCAGCCGGCTCCGCCAGCGGAGGACCGGTCGGATCGGGGTCCGCTTCGGCGCTCGTGCCTCGCTTCCAGCGTTGCGTGATCGCCATGGCAGGCAGTATCGACCACGACGACAAACGCTGCGGGCAGCAGGGTCAGCGGGTCGGGGCCCGGCCACCGCGGACCCGTCCGAACGGGCATGGCCCCACCACATGAAACGCGTCCTGTCAATCCCGCGAGAACGCTCTGACCTGCGCAAACGCCCGATGAGCCAATTCTTGGGCGTGTTAGAATGAACACCTAGGAAGGGGTTCATCACATATGAATTTCACCGTCGGCGAAACGGTTGTTTATCCCAATCACGGGGCCGCAGTCATCGAGGACATCGAGATGCGGAAGATCAAGGGGGAGGATCGCGAGTACCTCGTGCTGCGCATCGTCGCCCAGCAGGACCTGGTCGTACGCGTTCCCGCGTGCAACCTGGACCTCGTCGGAGTCCGCGACGTGGTCGACAAGGACGGGCTCGAGAAGGTGTTCGACATCCTGCGTGCTGAGCACGTCGAGGAGCCGACGAACTGGTCGCGCCGCTACAAGGCGAACCTGGAGAAGCTGCACAGCGGTGACGTGATGAAGGTGTCCGAGGTCGTCCGCGACCTGTGGCGTCGCGAGCGCGACCGTGGCCTCTCGGCCGGAGAGAAGCGGATGCTCGCCAAGGCTCGCCAGATCCTGGTCTCCGAGCTTGCGCTGGCTGAGCACACCAACGAGGACAAGGCCGAGACCATGCTTGACGAGGTCCTCGCCAGCTGAACCCCGCATCGACCCAACGTGAGGACCCCCGGGACGACGTCCCGGGGGTCCTTTCACGTCCGGGAGCCCTGCGCCAGCCCCGCGGCAGGGTCCGGGTCGAGACCCCTTACGTTGGTCCGATGGAGGACCAGCCGCTCGCGCTCGGCGCCGTGATCGAGGAGGGACGAGGTTCCCTGCCGTTCACGCTCATCCACGGCGAGGCGCTGGTGGCCTGCGCTGTCTGGGCGCTCGGTGAGTCCGGGGTGACCCCGATCGACCTCGGCACCGCGTGGACAGGCCTGGTCGATGGAGGCGAGCCGTTCGTGCTCCACGACAGCCTCTGTCCGATGACGCCGGGCAGCTTCATCGCGGAGTGCCTGGTGCGATCGGTCGACAGCGACACCATCATCGTCGGCGTCCGCCCGGTGACCGACACGGTGAAGGTGGTGACCGACGGTACGGTCGGCGCGACCGTCGACCGGGACGCCCTGCGCACGGTGGCATCACCGATCGTGTTGCCTGCGCGGGTGGTGGCCGCCCTCGAGGGCCTTCCCTCGCTGGACTTCGCCGAGCTGGTGCGCGCACTGGGGCCGAGGTTCGGGGTCGAGTACGTCGAGGCGCCGACATCCGCACGGCGGGTCTCGTCCGTGGATGACGCTGCGGTGCTAGAGGCGCTGACCCAACCGATCCGCTAGCACGACGTCCTCCGGGAAGGTGATCTTCAGGTTGCGCGAGCTGCCTGGCACTGCCACCACCTGGACGTGCGCGTAGCGCTCCAGGCAGGCGGCGGTGTCGGTGCCGTCGAACCCGTCGTCGGCTGCTCGGCGATAGGCCTCGAGCAGCACCGCGGCCCGGAAGGCCTGGGGTGTCTGCACGCCGTGCAGCTCGGCGCCCGCGGTCAGCCCGGTCGGAGCGCCGACCACCGGCGGCAGCGGCACCGTAGGAATCGCGCCGCCGTGCTCCCGGGCGGCGCTGAGCACGGTGGCCAGCAGTGCGACTCCAGCGAGCGGACGAGCGCCGTCATGGATCGCGACGACATCGATCTCGCCCTCCTCGATGCGTGGAGCCAGGGCGCGCAGGGCCGCCCACTCCGAGCCGTGTCGGGTCTCGCCACCGTGGACCAGCAGGACCGTGCCTTCGCCGAGGTGGGGGGCAGCGCTTCCTCGACAGCCGATTCCTCGCCGTGGCGCACCACGACCAGCACCTGACTCACCTCGGCCAGCGACAGGGCGTCGCGCACCGACCACGCCAGCACGGGCAGGTCGTCGAGCGGCAGCAGCACCTTGTTGGTCTGGCCGCCTACGCGGGTGCCCGCGCCGGCGGCGAGGATCACGACGGCTGCGGGCACGTCGCGCAGCATACGGTCTGGCGGGGATTCGTTTTCACGCCTGTTACATGGGGAAACAGCCCGAGAACACGGCCGACCTAGGTTCGGGCCATGGCGCCACGCGGACCGGTCGAGCGGCTGCAGCCGGTGTGCAGGCTGGCCGGGTCGAGATCGACCGCGGGCTCACCGCGCTCGTGCACGGGCAGGCGATCGCGATCTTCCGCACCGGTGTCGACACGGTGTACGCGCTGGGCAACCACGACCCGTTCGCGAAGGCTTCGAGGCTGGCCCGCGGCATCGTCGGCACCCGGGGCAGCGTGCCGTTCGTGGCGCCGGTCGTCCACCAGCACGCGTTCGACCTGCGCACCGGGCAGTGCCTGGACGACGTGCACGTCGCGGTGCCGGCGTACGACGTCAAGGTGGTCGAGGGCGTCGTGCTGGTCGGTCACCGCAAGGTTGCGGCTGGCTGAAGCGCGACCCGTCACCGCTCTCGTGCGACTCAATTGGCCGCGGCGGTCACAGTCCTGGTGGCAGCTTGGCGGTCATGATGTCGTCGCCGCCGAAGACGGCGTCCTGCCAGACCAGCCGGTCGCCCGAGACCGCCGGGAATCCTTGCTGCCCTGAGGATCGCATCAGCTGGTAGATCGTTCCTGTGTCGAATGAGTAGAGGTAGAGGTCGGTGTCCGGGTAGCCCAGCTCTTCGTTCACGAGACCGGGAAGCTGTCCAGTGGCTTCGGCCCACACGGCGTAGTCGTCGTTCATCGCCGCGCCGAATGGCAGCGCCCGCGTGGACACTTGGACGGGCGAGCCGGTGGCCCCAAAGAACGTAGCCGTGTTGTTGGCATCCACCGCGAGGATGCGGTCGCCGTACGACGCCAAGCTGACCACCGCCTCCCGTGCTCGGCCGATGGGCTCGACCGCGCCGCCGGGACGCCAACGGAAAACCCGGCCGTCGGTGGTAGCCAGCGCCACCACTGCCCCCCCGGTCGCCAGTGCCGAGACGTCCTGTCCCCGAGCGGAGGAAGGGCCGCGCTGACCACCGTCCCGGCGGTATCCACGAAATGAACTTGGGTGTCGTCGATCCAGGCACCGCCCATGTCCGATCCGGCCAGGCCGGCGCGCACCGCGACGACCCCTGGCGTCCGGCCGAGCTCCGTTGACTGTCCGGTTTCGTCGGTCAAGGTCACCGCGCCGTTGACACCGATGACCATTCGGCTCGAGCCGACCAGGACGACCGACACGGTGTCGCTGGAGTCACCGAGCCCAGCGGGCTGCTCACCGACGATGGCTGACGTCGGCGATCCGAAGACACCATCGCCGGCGCCTGTGTCGAGCCAGGCGATGAGGTCGCCGGAGACGGTCGGCGCCTGTTCGGAGCCGGACGTGGTCGCAACGGGGATGCCGGGCACGGAGGGCTGGTCGCCGCAGCCCGAACAGATCAGGTTCTGTTCGAAGATCTCGCGAGCGACCCTGAGCATGACTGGGTTCGCGCCTGCCTCCGCGATGGTCTCCTCGATGGCTGCGCGAGCGTCCAGGAAGCCTGAGCTGGGTACCAGCCGTTGGGTGAGCACGTGGTAGACGATCTTGTCGAAGTCGCGCGCGAGCCCGGACTCGTTGCCGGGTGCCTGGTCCACCTGGGCAAGCCGTTTGCGAATCGACCACAGCGAGTTGTTCCACACCGCGGAGTTGGAATGGACGCCGGCATTGTCCTGGTCGTCGAGCTGGAGCAGGCGGGCCCGGAACCCAGGTTCGAGCAGCCGGACGTAGTCGTCGAGCGTGCTGCCGTTGGGAAGGAAGCGTGCAGAGGCAGTTCCGTCGGGATTGGGCAGACAGATCAGGGTCGGCGGCACGACCCCCTCGCAGCGGTGCTCGCTGTAGGCGTCGCTGTCGTTGCCGTACCAGAGGTTCCCGATGATGTTGCCGAAGTAGTCCGAGAAGCTCTCGTTGAGCGCGCCCGCCTGGCCGGAGTAGATGAGCGAGGAGGAGCTGTCGGTCACTCCGTGGGTGATTTGACGGCAGTGCGTACCGAGAGCGAGCGGTGGCCTGGGGAATGCCGTCGACGGTGCAGGTCTCGCCGTAGACCATCTGCGGCGGCACGAGGTCGCTGCTGAAGAAGGCGTTGCAGAAGTCCGGCGGACCGAAGTTGACAGCACTGACCAGCGTGCCCCCTGCGCCGTCCCAGGAGAGCCGGCCGAGCTCGCCGTAGTAGTCGTAGACAAACCGTGCGTAGGCGTGCGCGGCGATGGCGTCGCCGTCGTCGATCTCTGCCGAGGTCGACGTGATGACCTGCCCAGGCAGATCCTCGTCGGAGGACACTCCGGACGCGTCGTAGGTCTCGATGCCTCCCGCACCCGTGCCGGCGTCGTAGCTCGGCACGCTGGTGTCCTTGAGCGTGACGAGTCCGTCGTTCCTCACGGTGCCCACGGCGGTGATCGGGCCGGTCAGCTGGTTGTTCCCGGTGACCTCCACCTTCTCTCCGACGCTGGGCGCGGTGGAGACCGAATGGCGCGTGACGGTCTCATCAGCCCGGTTGCCGCCCCGGTAGGCGATATCGGCGTGGGCCGACCCGGCACGGATCGTGACGACCTCTCCTGTCGCGGCGTCGATGAAGTAGTTGGCGTTGGTCGGCAAGCCAGTCCCCCCTTGGGTCTGGGAGTTGCCGACAGCAGTCGCCTGCCAGGCAAGGACCCCGAACCCCTCCGGCACGACGACCAGCTGGGGAGCTCGTGGCACCTCGGCCCCGGACAGCCGACGGATGACCTGGGTTGCTCGTGCCGCCGAGATCGTTGGCGTGGTCGATAGCTGCAGGCCGGGGAAGACCCGGCCGCGCACGGTGTTGAGGCGCGTCTCCGCGTCGGAGGAGGTGATCGTCAGCTGGAGCTCCCCATCCAGCACGGGCACCCCAGCGATCAACTGCGCCGCCCGCACGATCGTCGTCCCGTCGGGTGGGGCAGCGGCGGGCACTTCCAGCTCCAGCTCGGCGATCCCGATGCCGAACAGCTCCAAGCCGTAGTCGCCGAAGAAGGCGCCGACCACGCCAGGGACGCTGGCGGCACCGGTTGAGTAGCGGCCGCCCGAGAGCTCGGCGAGATAGCCCGTCTCGTCGTCCTGCCGGCCCGTCCAACCCGACGATGTGGCTTTGCGCAAACGGTCGATGGCGCCCTGAAGCTGGGTCAATTGCTTCCGGGCCTCGTCAGGGTTGGCCTGCGTGTAGGCCTCGCTGACGGTCAACGTGAGAGGCGGTTGATCGGGGCTGCCGTTGAGCCCACCTGCGCCACCGGTGCATGCCGACAAGCCGATGACGAGGAAGCCCGTGACCAGAGTTGTAAGGCCCCGCTCGATTCGGCGAGGACCGTTGACGGCGATCGACATGGGCTCCCTCTGGGAGTTCGCGGGCCACGGGGGTATCCAGCGGAATGTAGAGCCCGCGAGGCTGCGAAAGGAGTGGAACGGGCTCTCCCGTCGGTGGTGGGCTAGACAGTCGGCTCGACGGCTGTCGAAATCCTTCCGGTCGAGACTCATCTTTGTCATCATGCCGCCACGTAGCAATGTTTACGTGGCGCTCTGGAGGACGCAATGCCCTGTCTGACGTGCTCATCGGTCAACCCGGAGGTGGCAGCGTTCTGCCACAAGTGCGGTGCTTCGTTGCGTCCCGACGCGTCGGGAGTGCGCACCTACGCTGTGGCCTCGTCCGAAGGGGTGAACCAGTTCGCGCTGATCTCCACGATCATGCCCCACACCAGCCGCGAGACGGCTGACAACTACCGGTGGGCGATGATCATCAGCAGTGTGCTCATCATCGGGGCGGCTGCGCTCGGGTTGCTCCCGATCGCGATCGCAGCTGCCGCCTTCCTGATCCCTCTGACATACCTCGTCTACATCTACGACGTGAATCTCTGGGAAGACACGCCGGCCGCGGTCGTGCTCGGCCTGTTCTTCGTCACCGGCGCGCTCGCCATCCTGGTCTCGCTGATCTTCTTCGTGTGGGTCTTTGACAACGACTTCCAATCCCTCGTTGCCGGTGGTCGCGGCGGCATCGACTCCCTCTCGATCTCGGCACTCCTTATCTTCGCCGTGCTGTTGCCGGTGGTTGCCGAGGTGGTCAAGAACTTGCCGGGCGTCTTGCTGGCGAGGCTGCCTCAGTTCGATGACATGATCGACGGGTTGACCTTCGGGATCGCCGCCGGCACGGCGTACGCCGCCTTCGAGACGATCGTGCTGTATCGCGATGTGTTCACTTCCGAGACCTTCCGCACCGAGTCGGGCCTCGCGAGCTGGATCGTGGTCGTGGTGAACCTGATGGTCGTCAAGTCGCTGATCTATGGGACGGCGACCGGGATTGCCGTCGCCGCCTTCTCGGGCAAGGGCGAGGGCTACGACGGGTTCACGTCCTTCTACCTGAAGAACTTCGCGCTGGCAGCGGGGGTCAACGTCGCGTACTGGCTCGGTGTGCGCCTGCTGTCGTACGTGCCGTTCGGGCAGGCGCTCGGCTTGATCTGGGGCTTTGTGATCCTCGGAGTGCTGATCATCCGAATCCGGGTGATGATGCAGGCCGCACTTCTCGAGGCGGCCATCGAAGATGCTGCCAAGCCCGATGCTTCGGCCCGCGACACGTTCGTCGAGACCTTCTGTCCCGAGTGCGAGAACATGCTTCTCGTCGGATCGCAGTTCTGCATCGCTTGCGGAGCCTCGGTCCGCTCGACCTCGCACCAGACGCGGAAACAGATGAACACCGAGCATGCCAACGCCCCTGCGGCTGACGGGGGTGTGGCATGACGCAGCCACCCGTGCCGCCGCAGCAGCCACCGATGCCGCCGCAGCAGCCACCGATGCCGCAGCAACCGCAGCAACCGCAGCAACCGCAGACCGTGCCGGCCGCGCCCGCTCCGGGGGCCGCCCCATCACAGGTGCCTCCTGCTGGCTACTTCCCGCCGCCGCCTCCGGGTGGCTTTCCGCCGCCGCCCGGCAGCCTGCACAAGTCGGGCAAGGGCAAAACCATCGGCATCATCGTGGCCGGCGTGGTCGGCCTCGGCGTCCTCGGTGGCTTGGGTGCGGTGATCTTCGGCGGCGACGACAAGGACAGCAACAAGGACGTCACGACGGCCGAGCCGGGCACGAACAACTCAGGCATCCTGGATCCAGAGCCGGTGGGGAGCGCATCTCCCCAGCCCGATCCGACCGATCCGACCGATCCGTCCGACCGATCCGCCGACCGAACCGCCCACCGATCCGCCCACCGATCCGCCCACCGATCCGCCCACCGACGGCCAGACGGCGACGATCGGCTCCGGCGTGCAGATCTTCGTGCCGGCCGGCTGGCAGATCACCAGTCAGAGTGAAGGCGACATCGGACTCTCCGACGGCAATGGCAGCTGGGCCTATGCGCTGACTGGGGTATTGGACCCGTCCGTCGAGGCGGCGGCGGCGATCAACAGCAATCTCGAGTTCTTCCTGCCTGAGAGCTACACCCAGGTACAGACCAGCGAGATCCGACCCCTCGAGGCGTTCGGTTCGGTCGTTTCGCTCGCCCTCATCGATTACGAGGCGCTCGTGGTCGACGCTCAGGCCTCGGTCCCGTTGCACGGCCAGGTCTACGGCGCCGTCCGCCAGGACGGTGTCGTGCTGCTGGTCAACGTCGAGCACAGCCCTCCGGGTGACTTCGATGCGTCCGCGAGTCGTGGGGCCAGGTCGTCAACCAGACCCTGGGCATGTTCGGAGGCTCGTAGCCCCCGCCTCTCGCTGAGATCGGCCGGCGAACTCCGTCTACAGACCCGGCGGCAGCTGAGCGGTGGTGATCTTCGTCGCCGCCGAAGGCCGCCTCCTGCCAGACCAGGCGGGCACCCGAGAGGCCGGGGAAGCCCTGCTGGCCGCGCTGGGGGAGCGGCGTCGTAGATGACACCGGTGTCCATCGAGTACATCCTCAGATCGGTGTCAGACATCATGCCGTCGATGAAGTTGACCTCGGCCACGGTTCCGCCGAGGGTGTCGACGATCTCGACCCATACGGCGTAGTCGGCGCTGAGGGCAACGCCGAACGGCGCTGCCTGCTCCGACAGTTGGGTTACTCGACCCGCAGCGAAGAGCGTGGCAGCTCCAGCGTCGTTGACGGCGAGGATGCGCCGACTTGGCGGGCCAGGGCGAGGACTGTGCTCGGCATCCGTCCGATGTCGGTGAAGCCACCACCGGGCTGCCATTCCACCAGTCGCCCACCTTCGGTGCCGAGGGCCACGAAGCCGTCGGCCACCGCGACCGCGGTCACGTTGTCGGCGCCGAAGGCCGGCGGCAGGTCCGCCACGACGACCTGACCCTCCGGATCGACGAAGCTCACGGTGCCGGCCTCGGCGGACACCCAGGCGGCGCCCACTTCGGAGCCGGCCAGGCCCGAGGTCGTAGTAGACGCCGAGGCCGGGCCGAGCACGGTGCGTGAACCAGAGGTGTCATAGCGGACGACGTCACCTGGGACCAGTCCGTCGACAAATTCGAGAGTGATGATCGAGTTCCCGGCGAAGGCGACGGTGGCGGTCTCAGGGGCCGTCACCAGAGATCGTGAGGCTTCGCCAGCGGACCCTGTGGACGGCACGCCGAGGACCCCGTCACCGAGAGTTGTCCAGGCCACCTGATCGCCATTGACCACGGGGGCCAGGTCGGTGGAGGAGTCTCCCGCGACAACCTCTCCTGCGACCGGACCCACGCCGCAACCGGCACAGAAGTCGTTCGCCTCGAAAACCTCTCGCGCCACGCGGCCGACCACGGGGTCGGCACCCGCGTCGACGATCGTCTGCTCGACAGCGCGGCGCGCGTCGATGAAACCTGAGGTCGGGCTGAGTTGTGTGGAGAGGGCGTGGAACACGATCGCGTCGAAGTCGGCTGCGAGCGGTGACTCGACACCGCTGCTGCCATCGATCTGGACCAGACGCTTGCGAATGCTCCACAGGGCGTTGTTCCAGATGGCGGAGTTCAGGTGCACCCCGCCACCGTCCTGGTCACCCACGCCCTTCTCGAGTAGTCCGAGAGGGACGTTGAGCAGTCCCAGGTAGTCGTCGAAGCCGGCCCCATTGGGCAGATAGCGGGTGGCGAAACCCCCGTCGGGGCTGGGGTCGCACAGCGCCTGCTGCTGAGTGACTTTGGCGCAGCCCGTCTCTCCGATCGTGTCGTCGTCGCGGCCTTGGTAAGCATTGCCGATCACGTTGCCCAGGTAGTCCGAGAAACTCTCGTTGAGCGCGCCAGACTGACCCGAGTAGATCAGTCCTGCCGTGTTGTCGGTGACCCCGTGAGTGAACTCGTGTGCTGCGATGTCAGGCGTCGTCAGATGCATGGCGCCGCCAGGGCCTACGCACGGATTGCCGTAGAGCATCTGTCGAAGGGTCCACAGGAAGTAGGCGTTGCAGTACTCGTCGTCGCCAAAGTTGACGCTCGACACCAGCGAGGCCCCTTGGCCGTCGTAGGAACTGTGGCCCCACGCCGTAGGTAGTGGTCGAGGATGGCCCGGCTCAGCGCATGGATGCCGATGGCCTCGGAGTCGGGGATGTCGGTGGTTGGTGCCGTGTAGATCGGGCCAGGCAGGATGCTCTCGTTCTGGGCGTCCTGTGCGTCGTGGGTGTAGACGCCGCCGGCCCCGGTCGCGGCGTCGTAACTGGGAGTCGTCGGGTCGATCAGCTGGACTCCCTGCTCGGTGTTGATACCCGTCACCTCGACCTGTCCCCGAACGTCAGTGCCAGTCACTGTCACAGGCTCTCCGACGACCGGCTATCGCCGACGTGCCGACCTCAGGTCGCGGACGAGCAGACCGCCTTGGTCGTCCGGCGTCCAAGCTCTGCGCAGGTGACCGGGACGGACGGAGCCAGCTGGCCGATCCTCGGACCGATGGTGACGACCTCAGCCGTGCGAGCGGAGATCGTTAGAAGCCGTGGACCACGCCGACGCTGTCGCCGCCGTTGCGCGATCGCGACGATGCCGACCTTCCAGGTCGGCTCGGCCGGGCTGCTGGGGACGACCACCAGCTCCGGCCTGGTGACCACGACGCCGGCCCGAGGCGCGTTCGGCGAGCACGGCGCGCCTGGCCCCATCGACAGCTCGGGGGTGGATCACGGTGGGCACATCCAGAAAGCCCGGCCGCGGACAGCAGGACAACCTGGACTGTCCGGTGCTGCTGCTGACCGTGGACGAGGCTTCCGTCGAGCACGGGCGCTCCCCCGACCTGCTGGACGGCCCGGATGGTTTGGAGGCCGTCTCCGACCACCGGGTCGGGCAGCGCCAGCTCAGCCGATCCCATTGCGACAGCCTCGGCCCGTCGCGTTTCCACATGGCGTCGTAGCAACCCCGGAGGAGTCCTCGCCGAACTCCCACCGTTCACCGTCAGTTCCGTCAGGTGGCCCGTCTCGTCGTCCTGACGACCAAGCCCAGCCCGTTGCTGTTCTTCAGCGCGGACTGCTCGATCCCGCTCTCCAGTTTTCGGATCCTGTCCGCTACCGCACTGGTGTCCTGGCCCGCAGCTGTACGTCTCTCGACGATAGCGGTGCCATAGATCCGGCCTGGTCCTGAACAGGTCTGTTGCAGGCCTTGGCCCTGGAGCCGGCCGGCGGAGAGGCCGAGTGCGGTGAAGGCGGCGGCGATGCCGAGCGCACGGCTGGACACGTTCATGGTCGCGTCGGTGTCGAGGGCGTCGATCAAGCCGTCGATCCGGCCACAGGAACGGTCTGGACAACCGGAGGCTGGACCCGGCCGGGGGATGGTCTGGCGGTTGGCGGGGTCCCGACAGGCCCGAGTCCCCCGCGGATGCTGACAACCGGCTCAGGCCTTGGCGACGATCAGGGCAGTACGCCTATCGCCGCGACGCCTTCGCCGGCGGCAGGATGAGGCCCAGGCCGTCGGTGGTCATCACCGACACGGTCGCAGGGGCGCCGACGCGGGCAGGAAGTACTGCTCGGTCGGCGCGGCAGAGTGCGAGTTCTTCGGCTGGTTGCCGATGACCTGCGCCGCGACGTTGCCAACCTGGTCAGCCCCCGCACCCGCACCCCGGAGCGCGGTTTCGGCGATCAAGGCTCCACGCCGGAGGGGCCGGCCAGGCGGGGCGGGTGGCGGAGTACGACCTGGAACGAGTCGCCGAGGCCGGCGGCAGAGGAGCGGCGCGTCACGGCATGGGCGGCAACGTCTCCGTCGAAGTCGCCGGCCCAGCCCCTGGGTTCCTCTCCGGCCACGACAGCCTGCCACCAGCAGCGGCCTCGCCGTCGGCCAGGCGGTCTACGTCAGTACCGATTTCGACCAAGTTCATAAGATCCTGGTCCGCCTGATGATCATGCCTGGCCCGCGAATTCACGGGTCTGGAGTCCTCTAAGTGCCGTCGTGGCTGCGCCAGCCTGGATCGCCGGCGGTGCCGGTCTGGCGCTCCGGCTACTGCGTCGCGTCGCTGATCGGATCCGCGGGCTCCTATCGTCGCCGTGGCCGACCTGGTCATTCCAGGCTCGCGGCCCGTTCGCCCGGGCCGCCATCGACGTCCTCGGCCGCGCGGACAAGACCGCTCTGGTGATCGGATCCTGGTCGTCATGGCCGCGGCCTCGCCGGCCTCGGTGGCCTGGCCCGCGACGTGGTCGGCGGCCTCTACATCAGGTACGGCGTGCTGGCGGGCATGGGGGCGCTGCACCATGCTCTCGCGACGCACCTATGCCCACGGCCGAGCGCGCTACCAGTCGCGGTCGGCTCGTGGCCTGGCTGGTCGCGCTGTCGCTGCTCACGCTCCACTGCGCGAGGGAAGCTCACCCTCCACCCTGGCGCCACCGCCTCGTCGCGTCGCCGTTTCCTCATCGGCGCGCCAGCGCGATGGCCGAGCCCGTCGCGGGCGTTGCTCGGGGGTGGATCAGCCGAACTGGCGGGCGGTGGCGGCGGCAAGGTCGAGGACACTACAGCGGCTGCTGCGGTTGGAGGAGGTTGACGGAGGCGGCGTGTGCTGCTGCGGCGCGGATCAGAGTCCACCAGGGTCTCACCGTGGATCGTTTCCTGCAACAAGTTCTCCCTGATCGACGCCGCGATCGTGCGGCCGCGATCGAGCCCGAGGAGTGGACGCTGCGGATCCACGGGATCGTCTCGACCGCGGGTCACGCTCACCTACGACGACCTGGTGGCCCGCAGCCCGCCCAAGGCTCGATCACCCTCGACTGCATCTTCCCGACCGATCAGCGGCAAGCTGATCGCGACGCCCTGGTGGACAGCTCGGCGCTCCCGATCAGCCCAGGCCTCCCTCGCCCCGAGGCCGGCGCTCGACCGGCGAGCCCATTCTCTTCCGCAAGACCTCGCCCCGAGCGTTTCGACGTGCTGCGCCCTGTCGGCGCCCTGACCGACGACCGCAACACGCTGCTCGCGGTCGCGATGAACGGTCGGCCGCTCCCGATCGACCACGGCTTTCCGGTTCGCACGATCGTCCCGGGCTGTACCGCTACGTCTCCGCCTGCAAGTCGGTCGTCGACTCGAAGGTCACGACGTTCTTGCCGATCACGGCGTATGGACCGAACGAGGCTGGGTGAGTACGGCACGGTGAAGATGTCGTCACGAATCGATGTGCCCAGGTCGGGGGAGGACGTCGCGAGTGGTTCGGTGACGCTCGCGGTGTCGCCTGGTCACAGCACACCGGCATCGAGGGGGTGGAGGTCGCCGTCGACGGCGGTGCCTGGCAGCCGGCGAGCATCGCAAGGTGCCGAACGACGCACCTCGGTGCAGTCGAGATCCGAGGTCGACGTCGGGGCAGGCAATCATCTCGTGGGGGTGCGCGCCACCGACCGCCCGGGTCGTGCAGACCAGCGTCGAGCGCGACGGTGCTGCCCGACGGCGCCGACCGGCTTCACGGCTCGACTTCACCTGCTCCTGAGCGGACGCGTGGTCGAGCTTCACCAGTTGGTGTGCGTGCCCGCGGGCAGGGGGTGAGCTTTGTCGTGAATCACGTAGACGGTGCCACCCGAGGTCGGGAGCCAGGAGTTCTCGAACTCCCCGCGGTCATAGGTGCGGCGTACGCCGCCACGGGTGCTCGAGGCCGGGTCGTTGACGACCACGTCGCCGGTGCGGGTGAAGCCGACGATCACGAGCAGGTGGCCGTTGGAGGACGAGACGGCCGCACCGGCGAGCTCACCGGCGCCGTAGGAGATCGATGCCACCACCGGGAGGCCAGCTGCGATGAACGACTCGGCCTCACGCAGGGACCGAAGACGGGTGACGAAGGCCTTGCCCACCCGCGGTGCGGCGTACGCGGTGTTGAACGCCCAGTTGCCGGTGCCCTGGTAGCCCGTGTCGTAGGTCATCCGGGCGGCGTAGTCGACCCAGGCGTCGGTGTGCCCCGGCGGCACCCAGCGGTAGGCCTTCGACTGGGGAAGACCGTCGAAGCAGCCCAGCACCATCGAGGTCGACGTGGGTGAGCACCACGCCTGCCCGCCGTTGCCCCACGCGGGGTAGTGGCCCCGGTGGACCATCTGCGAGTAGCGCGGCACGTCGATCACGGTCCCGACACCGGGCCCAGGCTGGGAGGTCGGGACCGGGCTGGAAGGCAGCCGCGACGCGACCGCTCCGACGGTGTCCACACTCGGTGAGCCGGACAGGCCAACGCGCCGCAACAGCTGCACCCGGATCTGGTAGGCGCTCACCCCGGTGGGGGCTGTGGACTGCCAGGTGTCGACGTTGACCTTCCCGAGGTCGTCGGCCTGTCCGTAGATGTCGGCGTCTGGCGCGCCGGTTGCCAGCGGCCCAGCGGCCCAGGACATCCCAGCTCGATGCCGGTCCGCTGGAGCTCTTGGCGCGGACGCGGATCTCCAACCAGGTATCGCTCGGCGTGAGCGCCGACCACGACGGGATCAGCTCGGTGAGGTCGAAACCCGGAGCGACCCAGGGCGAGTCCCACGAGCCTTGGTCATAGGTGTGTCCGGCGTAACGGCGGACGCCACCGGGCTCGTCCAGCACCAGCCGGCTGTTGCGGACCTTGGTGCCGGAGAAGGTGCCGGTGCGCCACTCGGCAGCGCCGTCCCACTGCTGGTAGACGATCGGGCGCGGGTCGGCGCGCTGTGCGGTCGGGGTCCTCCGGCCGCGCTTCGACGGGCAGCATCGCCGCCGAGGAGACGACACCGAGAGCGGCCCCGATAGCGGTACAGCGGGCGGCACCGAGGGTGAACGGGGAGCGCATCGTGCAACGGTACGTCACACCAGCCTCATGCGTCACACGAGTCGCCGATGGCCGCCTAGAGCCCACTCGTCTCTAGACTTGGTGGGTGACCTTCCGGCTCTACGACACTGCGACCCGCGAGGTCCGTGACTTCGTCCCCCTCGAGGAGGGGAAGGCGAGCCTGTATGTCTGCGGTCTCACCGTGCAGTCGGAGCCGCACGTCGGTCACGTCCGGTCCGGGGTCAACTTCGACGTGCTGCAGCGCTGGCTGCGTCACCTCGGGTATGAGGTCGCGTTCATCCGCAACGTCACCGACATCGACGACAAGATCTTGACCAAGGCCGCCGAGCAGGGCCGGCCCTGGTACAACCTCGCCTACGAGATGCATCGCGAGCTCGACCGTGCCTACGCCGCGCTCAACGTCGCGCCGCCCACCTACGAGCCGGCGGCAACCGGTCACGTGCCGGAGATGCTCGAGCTGATCGCCGAGCTGATCACGCGCGACCATGCCTATCCCGCCGCGGACGGCTCGGGTGACGTCTACTTCGACGTGAGGTCCTGGCCGTCCTACGGCGAGCTGACCCGGCAGGGTCTCGACGACATGGAGCCCGCGGCCGACACGACCCCCAACGAGATGGCGGTCCGCAAGCGCGATCCCCGCGACTTCGCGCTCTGGAAGGGCCACAAGAAGGAGACCGAGCCGGCGACCGCCGCGTGGCCCGCACCCTGGGGTCCCGGCCGCCCCGGCTGGCACATCGAGTGCACGGCCATGGCCGGGAAGTACCTCGGGCCCGCCTTCGACATCCACGGCGGTGGCGTCGACCTGCGCTTCCCCCACCACGAGAACGAGCAGGCCCAGGCGCGCGCCGCTGGCCGGCCGTTTGCGTCGTACTGGATGCACAACGCCTGGATCACCACCTCCGGCGAGAAGATGAGCAAGTCGCTCGGCAACTCGCTGACCATCCCCAACGTGCTCAGCGACTACCGCGGCATCGAGCTCCGCTTCTACCTGGTGGCAGCGCACTACCGCTCGCACGTGGAGTTCAGCTTCGAAGCACTGGACGAGGCGGCCGTGGGGTTCCGCAGGATCGAGAACTTCCTGGAGCGCTACGGCCAGGTCGGCGGTGTCGGAGAGCTGCCGGAGGCGTTCGTCGACGCCATGAACGACGACCTCGGCACACCCGCCGCGGTGGCGGTCCTCTTCGACACGGTGCGCGACGCCAACCGCGGCGACGTGCCGCAGGCGCAGGCAGCGGCCGTCGTTGCGATGCTCGACGTGCTCGGCCTCAACCCCGCGGACCCCGCCTGGGCGACCAGCGGCAGCGGCGACGCCCAGCTCACGGCCGCGATCGACGTGCTCGTCGCCGGGCTGCTCGAGCAGCGCGACCAGGCCCGAGCAGCCAAGGACTTCGCGGCCGCCGATGCGATCCGCGACCAGCTCAAAGCGGCCGGCATCGAGGTCGAAGACACCCCCCACGGCCCGAAATGGACGGTTAGCTGATGCCAGGCAATTCGCAGCGCAAGGGGTCGGTACGCAAGACCAGCAAGAAGCCGACGGCGGGGTCCGGGGGCCGGGTCAAGCGCGGCCTCGAGGGCAAGGGCCCCACACCCAAAGCGAAGGACCGGCCGTACCACAAGCCCTACCGAGCGCAGCAGGGTGAGTCGACGACGTCGAAGCGGACCCCCACGCGCCAGCCGAAGCGCAAGAGCAGCTCGGACGCCGAGTGGATCGCCGGGCGCAACTCGGTCGTCGAGGCCCTGCGGGAGGGCGTCCCGATCAACGGCCTGTACGTCGCCGAGGGGGCCGAGCGCGACGGACGACTGCGCGAGGCGTTCAAGCTCGCCCAGGACCGAGGCATCCCGCTGTCGGAGGTCAGCAAGATCGAGCTCGACCGGCGGACCGACCGCGCGGTGCACCAGGGGTTGGCGGCCAGGATCCCGGCGTACGAGTACGCCCACCCCGAGGACCTGCTCGACGCCGCTGCCGCAGCGGGCGAGAAGCCGCTGATCGTGGCGCTCGACTCGGTCACCGACCCCCGCAACCTGGGCGCGGTCGTGCGCAGTGCGGCCGACTTCGGTGCGCACGGTGTCGTCATCCCCGAGCGCCGGGCAGCCGGCATGACCGCATCGGCCTGGAAGACGTCGGCCGGCGCCGCCGCGCGGATCCCGGTCGCTCGACCCGTCAACCTGGTCCGGCAGCTGAAGGCCTTTCAGGACGCCGGTTGCATGGTCGTCGGGCTGGCTGCCGACGGCGAGGTGTCGCTGCCGGACCTCGGCCTCGCCGACGGCCCGCTGGTGCTCGTGGTCGGGTCCGAGGGCGCCGGTCTCTCGCGCCTGGTCAAGGAGACCTGTGACCAGCTGATCGCGATCCCGATGGCGAACAGTGTGGAATCATTGAACGCCGGGGTGGCCGCCTCGGTCGCCCTCTACGCCATTGCGGAGGCACGCACCAGCTGAGCACCACCCGCCGCAGGGTCATCTCCGGCACCGCCTACGTCGCGGTGTGGGCGGCCTTCGGCGTCCTGATCGCGATCGGCCTGTTCCTGCAGAGCAGTCGCACGATCTCGCTCGCCAGCCACGACGCACAGATCGAGCCCGACCTCTCCGGCCGGGTGGTGCTGGCGCACCGTACGGTGCTACCCGACTTCCGGGTCGACACCGGCTGGCGGATCGCGTGGTCATCCGCTTCGGCAAGACCGATGCACAGTCGACCGATGCGCTCGTTCGAGCGCTACGCGTTCATCGCCAGCCAGCCCGACGGGCCGATCGAGAAGGTCCGCGACGCCGTGGCGGAGATGGCGGTCGATGCGGCCATCAAGGGCGCGGTGCTCGGGCTCGTGCCGCTGCTCCTGTGGGTCGTGGTCGGTGCTACCCGGCGCCGCGACCTGTGGCGCCGCGCGCGCAGCCCCAAGGGGGTGATCGCCGGAATCGTCGTGGCGGCGCTCGCCTTAGCCCTCTGGGCGCCGTGGCGACCGGACGAGGAGGTCGGCACCGACGAGCCGGACTGGATCACCTTGGCGGAGTTCCTGGGTCCGACCTTCGACGTGCCCAACGACGACAGCGTGGTCGAGGTGCTGAAGACCGCTACCACGACCCAGACCCGACGGTTGATCGAGAGCGCCCTCGAGACCTACGACAAGAGCCTGAAGTTCTACGCCGAGGCCGAGGAGGCAGCCGGTGATCTGGAGTTTCGGACGCCCGCGGCCGACGAGACGGTGGTCGTGCTGGTTTCGGACCGGCACGACAACATCGGCATGGATGCGGTGGCGCGCGCCGTCGCCGATCGTGGTGGGGCGACGGCCGTCTTCAACGCTGGCGACGACACCTCCACCGGTTCCCGCTGGGAAGCCTTCTCGCTCGACTCGCTCACCGCGGCCTACGACGACCTGGACGGCCGCTGGGGGGTAGCTGGCAACCACGACCACGGCTCCTTCGTCGGCAGCTACCTCGCCGACAGTGGGTGGACCATGCTCGACGGCGAGGTCGTCGTCGTCTGGTCGAGGCGGCCAACCACGCCTTCGCCCAGCACGGCATCCTCGGAGCCTCCCTGGTCGAGGTGACCAGGCAGGCGGGGCAACGCAACCGCGGCGCGGTCCACTACCACTTCGGCGGCCGCGACCAGCTGCTCGCAGCGGTGCTCGAGCAGCACGCGGACTTCCTGGCGCAGCGCGAGGGCGAGCTGCTCGCGGTCGCCAGTGCTCGTCGGGACGACGACGTGGCATCGGTGGTCGAGGCGGTCGTCCGGCCCTGCGTAGAGCTCGCGGAGAGCGGTGACAGCGGCCGCAACTACGTAGAGATCATCGGTGAGCTGATCGAGCAGAACCCCGCCACTCGCAACGAGGCCGTCGAGGCCATGATGGCGCGCACGGGAGGCTACGAGGTCTACGCGTTGCTGGGCGAGCGCATACCCGAGATGGACGAGCAGCTGCGCACCGAGCGCTTCGCCCT
>CAWCGY010000032.1:0-19436 GCA_963795155.1 uncultured Actinomycetota bacterium
CTAGGGTCAGTCAGGTGACCGCGTCCACGCTGCCCTCGGTGGCGCGCATGTGGACGGTCTGGGCCGTTGGTTTGCTGGTCTACATGCTGGCGGTGTTCCACCGCTCGTCGCTTGCTGTGGCCGGACTCGCGGCGGGGGAGCGGTTCGACATCACGGCCTCACAGCTGGCGACGTTCACCACGCTCCAGCTGCTGGTCTACGCCGCCATGCAGATCCCGGTCGGGCTGCTGGTCGACCGCTTCGGCTCGCGCAGCGTGATGCTGGTCGGCACCACGCTGATGGCGGCGGCCCAGGCCGCTTTCGCCTTGGCCGAGAGCTATCCGGTTGCCGTAGTGGCGCGCGTGTTCGTGGGAGTCGGCGACGCGATGACCTTCATCTGCGTGCTGCGACTGGTCAGCCGCTGGTTCCCGCAGCGGCGCGTCCCGTTCATCACCCAGGTGACGGGGACCCTTGGCCAGCTAGGCGCGGTGGGCGCAGCAGTGCCGATGACCTGGGCCCTTGGCCGGTGGGGGTGGACGCCGGCGTACCTCGCTGCGGCCGGACTGGGCGTGGTGCTCGCTGTCGCGCTGCTGCTCGTCGTCGAGGACTCGCCTACCGCTCGCCACGCGCGCGGTCCGCAACTGTCCCGCGGTGCGGTCCGGACAAGCCTGGCCGCATCGTGGGCGCACCCCGGCACCCGGCTGGGCTTTTGGATGCACTTCACCACCCAGTTCAGTGCTACCGCGCTTTCGTTGCTGTGGGGCTTTCCGTTCCTGGTGCGCGGAGAGGGCCGGTCCGAGCAGACGGCCGGTTTGCTGCTCACGCTGATGATCGTCGCCGTGATGGTGGCGGGGCCAGTCCTCGGCTGGCTGATCGGCCGTCACCCATGGCACCGATCGACCACGGTGCTCTCGATCGTCTGGTCGATCGTCGTCGTCTGGACAGCGGTGCTGGCCTGGCCCGGGCCCGCGCCACTGTGGCTGCTCGTCCTGCTGGTGCTCGTCACCGGGGTCGGCGGTCCCGCCTCGATGATCGGGTTCGACCTCGGTCGCACCTCCAATCCCGCTGAGCGCCTGGCCAGCGCTAGCGGCATCATCAATCAGGCGGGCTTCAGCGCCTCGCTGGTCCTGGTGATCGCAATCGGCCTGATCCTCGACTGGCGCACGCCCGGCTCCAGCACGGACTATCTCCCTTCGGCGTTCCGTTGGGCGATGAGTGCGCAGTACGTCCTCTGGGCGATCGGGTTGCTGCAGATCTGGCGCTACCGTCGCCGTGCTCGCGGAGTTGTCGACCGCCAGGCGTTGGAAACCGGTGGTCTCGGGTGACCGTCCTAAAGTAGAAGCATGACTACGTCCATCGATCTCGGCAGGCCGATCTCCGGCGACGTGGTGGAGCTGATCCTCGACGACCACCGGTTGTTCGAAGAACTGCTGCGGCACCTCCGTGACAGCTCCGCCGACCGCGACGCCGTACGTCGCGCCTTCTCGACGTTGCATGTCGCGCATGCCATCGCTGAGGAGACGCACGTCTACCCGCGGCTGCGCCGCAAGCAGGCGATCAGCGACCACGAGGCCGAGCACGGCAAGGAGGAGCACGCCGAAGGTCACGAGGCCCTGCTGGCGGTGCTGGAGCTGAAGGGCACGGACACCCAGGCTTTCGACGACGCCGTGGAGGAGCTGGCGAAGGTCGTCAACCATCACCTCACCGAGGAAGAGCTGACCATCCTCAACCCCGCCCGCGACGAGGTCTCCGCCCAGGATCGCGCTCGCCTGGGCGACGCCTTCGCCAAGGCGCGTAACGCGCAGATCGACGACAACTGCGGCACCCTGACGCAGATCCGCGAGCTGGTCGCGGCGGCTCGACGCGAAGGTCTGCTCGACGATGACGATGAGAACGAAGACAACGACTGACGGAGATTCGGCAAGGCGGCGCACCGTCTACGACGGCGCCAGCCCGTGGACTCGACAGTCTCAAAGAGCCGAGATGGACCCGGTGGCACGTTCGGCCCGGGCAAGTGCGCGCACGACCGCGTCCTGGCCGTGTCGCCGCTGCGACAGTGCCGCCAGGAGGCCGAGCACGGGGTCGAGTACCTCGGGATCGAATCGCGGTGTGGGCAGGTCAAGGCTCACTGCGAGATCGTCGGTGTGGACCACGATCTCGAGCAGCCGGCAGACCAGGAAGTCGTCGAGGTCGAGCGCGCAGTCCTGCCAGGGCACGAACGTCGCCGGGGCGGCGGCGGTGATCGCCCCCGACAGCTGTCCGCGCGATCGTTCGAGGACGGCCAGGGCGTCGCTCGCCCCGGCAGCGGCCTGCTCGTTGAAGTCGTCGCGGATCGAGGTGTTCTCCTCGGCCCCGACGGGGGCGCCCAGCCAATCGACCCGTGCGTAGTAGTCCATCAGGGAAACGGTCTGAGCGGTTGTCGGTGGCGGAGTGCTGAGGAACTTGACCGCACACTCCGGCTGGCTGACCAGGTGACGGGTGAGGCCGCCGACAGTCATCCCCGGGAGTGCGGATTCTCGGTCCCAGGCCGAAGCCACTGCGGCGGAACCCACCAGGTCGACCAGCGAGTCGACCGCACGCACGACCGCTGCATGGTCGAGATGGCCGGCATAGGTCAGGGTCACCGGACGAGGATACGGATGCGGGTCGGTCCCGAGGGGTGGCGGCTGCCAAGATGGCTGACATGGATGTCGAGCTGATGCAGGGGTACTGCCTGGCGAAGCCGGGCGCCTGGCCGGACAACCCCTGGGGACATGAGCACCCAGTAGTCAAGGTCGGGGAGGGCCCCGACGGAAAGATCTTCGCCTTCCTCGGGTCCGGCGGAGTAGGCATCAAGGGCGGTGCCAGCCGCGACGCAGCGGACGAGTGGCTGGACCGGTACCCGGGTGCGGTGAAGGTGATGGCCTACATCGGGCGCGCGGGCTGGAATGACCTGTCTTTCAGCGGAGAGATTCCGGACGACGAGCTGCGGGAGGCGGTAGACGAGTCCTACCGACTCGTGGTCACGGGGATCCCCAAGAAGCGTCGGCCGAAAGGTTGGGACGCTCCAACTGAAGTCGACGTGCCCCCCAATGACGGGGCCGACGACAGCCCCTAGCCCGTCAGCTGTCTTCCGGTCCGCTGCGTGCCCGTCGGTTGGCGTTGATGCTGACCAGGCGGGCCACCACCAGCGCAACGTAGAAAACTCCGGCGATCATCTCGATCATCACCAGAGATCGGGCATGACCCAGCACGGGGATCACGTCGGACAGCCCGACGCTGGTCAGGGTCGTGAACGACAGGTACAGCAGCTCGAACCACGGTCGCGGGCCCTCGCCCTCAAAGGCAACGAACGAGCCCGGCCACACCACCTGCGCCGCGGCGTAGATGTAGGCGAATGCCCACGCCACGACCGTGAAGGCCGCGCCGGTCGCAAACAGCTCATCACGGGTGACGCGGTCGTCGTGGAACAGGTAGCGAAGCATCCCGTAGGAGATGAAGAAGTAGAAGGGCGCGTGGAACAGTGCGGACGCCAGCACGATCCAGCCCGTGGTCGGCTCGAGCGACTCCAACACGGTGAACACCATTGCCGGGCCGCCGAGAAGCACCGCCACCCAGTTCAGAGCCGGGGTCCTGCGAACCGCCCACAGCGCGATCAGCACGACGGCCATCTGCAGCACACCCAAGGTGGCTCGACCGGCAGTCGAGTCGTCGAGGAAGGGATAGGCGAGCACTGCCACCAGCTGGGCGGCCAGCAACACGCCGGAGGGGTGGCTGCCCAAGACCCTCACCACATCTCGCCGCTCGTCGGGGTTGCTCATTCCTCTGACCCCTTCGCTCGGAGCTGCTTGGCCTGCTTCTTCTCCAGGTGGCGAACGCCCTCGGCGATCGAATCGGTCTTGGTGACCTGGGTCCGGATGACGTTGGCGAGCGAGACCATCATCACGATCAGCGGCCAGGGGAAGTAGGGGTGGAACCCGCCGTCGAAGCTGGTGGCCAGCCAGATGGCCCAGGTCACCAAGCTGGCCCCGAAGAACCCGGCGATCGCGCTGCGCCGTTCTGCCTGCCAGTGGAGCTCGGCCCGACGCCTCAGCTCCTGGGACGAGGCCTGCCCGAGGGATGACGGCGAATGCCGCTCGATGGACCGGTCCGGCACCAGGTCCTCGATGATCGCCGGCAGCTCACCCAGCGTGCGGGCCGAGGCGACCTGGGTGCTGCGCTCGTCGAACTCCTCCCGGTCCAGCCGGCCCTCGGCATAAGCCGTGGCCAGGGCTGTCCGGATCACGTCGCGATCTCGGTCGGCTGCTCGCAGCCGAGCGTTTCCGGGCAGCCGCGGATCGTGGTCGAACGACGTCCATGGGTCATCAGTCGCACTCACGAGCTCACCTCAGGTCGCCTTGGGGCAGTACATGCACAGTTCTGCATCCTAAAGAGGCCCGGCGTACCTACCCTGGTGCTCCCTCGTTACTCAAGCGAGGGACCAGGGCCGACAGATGCTGAGACGCTGAGACGGGTCTCGTTGATGTCAACGAGAACACGTTCTATTCTTTGGCGGCCGTCGCATGTGATGGGGAGGTGGCGGATGGCGTTCAGTGCGGTATCGGTCATCCGAGGCCCCGGTGAAATCGCAGCCATGGTCGTCGAGGTGACCAAGCTGATCTTCACCCGACCCTTCCAGTTCCGCGAGTTCGTTGAGCAAGCCTGGTTCATCACCAGCGTGACCTTGATGCCGACGATCCTGGTCTCCATCCCATTCGGGGCCGTCATCTCACTGCAGGTCGGCAACCTGACCGGACAGCTCGGCGCCCAGTCGTTCGCCGGTGCAACCGCGGTGCTGGCCGTAGTTCGCGAGGCCGCGCCCATCGCGGCCGCGCTGATCATCGCCGGCGCGGCCGGCTCGGCCATCTGTTCGGACATGGGCGCCCGCAAGATCCGCGAAGAGATCGACGCGATGGAGGTGCTCGGGGTCAACCCTCTAGAGCGCCTCGTCGTGCCACGGGTGGTCGCCACCATGTTCGTCTCGCTGATGATCATCGGCATCGTGATCGGTGCCGGTATCGGTGGTGGCTACTTCTTCACCGTGATCGTCCAAGGCGGCTCCGCCGGTGCCTTCCTCTCATCGTTCACCGCGCTGGCGAGCCTTCCCGACCTCTACATCGCCATGATCAAGGCAGTGATCTTCGGCTGGCTCGCCGCGATCGTAGGCGCCTACAAGGGACTCAACGCCGGGGGCGGCCCGAGCGGGGTCGGGCGAGCGGTCAATGAGTCCGTGATCATCGCGTTCATGCTGCTGTTCTTCTTGAACGCCATCATCACCGCGGTCTACTTCCAAGTCGTTCCACCCCCGGGGATCTGAAGCGATGGCGAGCATCGGATCAGTCACCAGCGCGATCCTGGCCGCGCCCCGCAAGTCCCTCGAGCAGTACGGCGACCAGCTGCTGTTCTATGCGAAGGCGATTGCCTGGACGCCGCGGGCGATCAGACGGTACCCCCGCGAGATCACCAACACCCTTGCCGAGGTCACGTTCGGCGCTGGTGGGCTCGCGCTGATCGCAGGCTCAGCCGGCGTGATCGCGTTTCTGGCTTTCTTCGCCGGCACCGAGGTGGGCATTCAGGGATATGCGTCGCTGAGCCAGCTCGGCGTCGCCAAGTTCAGTGCGTTCATCTCGGCCTACTTCAACACCCGCGAGGTGGCGCCGCTGATCTGCTCGATCGCGCTGGCGGCCACGGTGGGTTGCGGCTACACCGCCCGCCTCGGCGCGATGCGCATCTCCGAGGAGATCGACGCGCTCGAGGTGATGGGCATCCCGTCGCTGCCGTTCCTGGTGACCACGCGGATGATCGCCGCGTTCGTCGCGGTGATCCCGCTCTACATCGTGGCCTTGAGCGCGTCGTACCTTTCGCCTCGGCTGATCGTGATCTTCATCTATGGGCAGTCGCCCGGCACCTATGACCACTACTTCCTCGCGTTCCTGCCGCCCATCGACATCCTGTGGTCGTTCTTCAAGCTGCTGTTCCTGGCCGCCGCCATCATCTTGATCCACTGCTACTACGGGTTCACCGCCTCCGGTGGTCCGGCTGGCGTGGGCATGGCGGTCGGTCGGGCGATCCGCACCAGCATCGTGTTCACCGTGGTCGCGGACTTCTTCCTCAGCTTCGCCATCTGGGGTTCCACCACCACTGTGCGGATCACGGGGTAACGCGGCGATGCTGGTCAACATCCATCACGACAGCAATCGTGAGCACAACCGTCTGCTGGTCGCCGGCGTCGCCTTCATCACGATCCTGGCGCTGCTGGTGGGGTTGTCGATCGCCATCTACCAAAAGGTCTTCGACAATGTCACGACTGTCACGATCAAGGCGGATCGAGCCGGCCTCCAGCTCGCCAAGTTCGGAGATGTCCGGCTCAACGGCGTGCTGATCGGGCAGGTTCGCAAGGTCGAGCAGGACGGCAAGGAGGCCTCGATCCAGGTCGCGCTGCAGCCGTCGGTGGCCGATGACCTCCCCACGAACGTCAACGTGCAGATCCTGCCGACCACCTTGTTCGGACAGAAGTACATCTCGTTCGTGATGCCCAGCAAGCCGTCCGCGGCTCGCCTGCAGAACGACGACGTGATCCCGTCGAGCCAGGTCGAGGTCAACGTCGAGCTCAGCCGGATTCTCGCGGAGCTCTTCCCACTCCTGCGAGCCGTCCGCCCGGCCGACCTGAACATGGCATTGAACGCGTTGGCCACGGCCCTCGAAGGTCGAGGCGACCAGCTCGGCGAGACGTTCGTGGACCTCGACGACTACCTCGGTGTGATCGAGGAGCACCTGCCGACCCTGCGGGAGGACCTGATCCGGCTCGCCGAGGTGGCCGACACCTATGACGACGCCGCCCCGGACCTGCTCGGGGTGCTGGGCAACCTGACGGTGACCAGCAAGACGATCACGCAGAAGTCCAAGGAGATCGACATCTTCTTCAGCGACCTCGGCGGCCTGGCCAAGACCTCCTCGCGCATCTTGGCCGACAACGAGGCCAACCTGATCCGGATCGGCGAGGTGTCGGCACCCATCTTCAAGCTGCTGGCGACCTACTCGCCCGAGTTCCCCTGCCTGATCCGGGGTGCTGCCAGGTACAAACCCCTGCTGGCCAAGACGTTCGAGGGCAACGAGGTCAAGCAGTACATCGAGCTGTTCACTCCGCAGTACCAGGCGTACGGACCTGACGACATCCCCGAATATGGCGAGATCGGTCATGGTCCTTGGTGTTCGGGACTGCCCAACCCGCCCGTCCCGGCCGGACCCAACTCGTTCAAAGATGGCACCGACATCGACGAGAACCCGCCCACCAGCATCTTCCCCGGGAGCCCGCGCACCGCGCCGGGGTTCGACGGCGGCGCGCGCCAGTCCATGTCGAGTGGCTACGCCGGCACCGAGGCCGAAAAGGCTGTGATCAACGCGATGCTCGCCGGTGAGACCGGTCGGTCCGCCGACGGTTACGCCTCGCTCGGGTCCCTGCTCTACGGACCGGTCGTCCGAGGCGGTGACAACCCATGAGTCAGCAGCCCGAGGACAGCGCGCCGCTGAAGGAGCAGGCCAAGGGGGCGGCCGCCGCAAAGATTCGCAACCGACGCAACGCGGTCACGATGAAGGCCGGCATCAAGCTGGCGATCTTCACGCTCGTCTCCATCCTGGTCACCGGCCTGCTCGCCGCCATCATGGGCAACATCGGGTTCGGAGCCGGCCGCGAGTACCAAGCAGTCTTCAGCAGCGCCTCGATGCTCGAGAAGGGCGATGACGTCCGGGTCGCGGGAGTCAGCGTCGGCGAGGTCAAGGGCGTGGAGCACTACGACCGCACCCAGGCGTTGGTGACCTTCCGTGTCAAGTCCGACGTACCCCTGACCACCGCGTCGCGGGCCGAGATCCGATTCCTCAACCTGGTCGGCGACCGCTATCTCGCGCTGATGGCCGGCACCGACGCGGACGCGGAACCTCTCGACCAGGACGAGCCGCTGCCGATCGAGCAGACCAGCCCAGCCCTCGACCTGACCACCTTGTTCAACGGGTTCAAACCGCTCTTCCAGGCGCTCCAGCCGAAGGACGTCAACGAGCTCACGCTCAACTTGGTGCAGGTGCTCCAGGGCGAGGGTGGCACGGTGCAAGGCCTGCTCCAGAAGACCGCCTCGCTTACGGGGACACTGGCCGACCGCGACCAGCTCATCGGTGACGTCGTCGACAACCTCACCACGACCCTCAACACCGTCGACAGCCGCTCGGCGGAGCTGACCAGCCTGGTCACCGAGCTCAAGGACTGGATGCAGGACCTCGCTCGCGATCGCACGACCATCGGCTCTTCCTTGTCGAGCATCTCCGACCTGACCGTCGTGGTTGCCGACCTGCTCCACGACGGTCGTCCGCTGCTCAAGGCCGACATCGTGGAGCTGCGCGAGCTGGCTGCCCTGCTGACCACCAAGCAGTCTCGCAAGCTGGTCGTCGAGCTGCTGGACCGGCTGCCGGAGTCGATGACCGATCAGACCCGCACCGGCACCTATGGCTCCTGGTACAGCTACTACGTCTGCGGCTTCTCGGCGGACATCAATCTCCCGCCGATCAAGGGCGTCCCGCTGGGCCGGCTCAACATGCTCAACCAGCTGCTCCGTCAGATCAACTTCCGGAGCACGGCGCCGAGGTGCAACACATGACGAACTACTCGGACGCGAGAATCCTTCGGTTGGGCACCATCACCCTGGCGGTGATGGTGATCCTGCTCGCGGCCACCTTCAACCTGTCCAAGTTCCCGGGCTTCGGAGGCACGATCTACACGGCCGAGTTCGCCGATGCGAGCGGCATCCACCGCGGCAACATGGTGCAGGTCGCGGGCATCCGCGTCGGCCGCGTCAACGGCGTCTCGCTCGAGGGAGACAAGGTCATCGTCAAGTTCGAGGTCGACAACGGGGTCGACTTCGGCGACCAGAGTCGAGCTTCAGTCGAGGTGCTCAACCTGCTCGGCGAGAAGTACCTCGAGCTGACTCCTGCGGGCGACGGCCAGCTGGCGGAGGACACCCCGATCCCCAGGGATCGCACCCAGTCGGCGTACGACATCGTCGGCGTCTTCAGCGACCTCACCACCACCACCGAGCAGATCGACAAGGAGCGGCTCGTCGACGCGCTGGGCGTGGTCTCCTCAACGATCGAGCAGTCCGCGCCGGAGATCCAGGCCAGCTTCGACGGGATCGCTCGACTCTCGGAGACGGTCGCCTCTCGAGACAGCCAGATCAAGGCGCTGTTCGAGAGCTCGAAGAGCGTGAGCACCCTGCTAGCCGAACGCAGCACCGACCTCGTCGAGCTGATGCGCAGCAGCGACCTGGTCTTCAAAGAGGTCGAGAGCCGCAAGCAGGCGATCCACCGGCTGCTCGTCAACGCCCGCACCCTGGCGGTCGAGCTGCGCGGGGTGGCCACCGACAACCGAGCGGAGATCGGGCCGGCCCTGAAGGAGATCGACGACCTGACCAGCCTGCTGATCAGCAAGGAGAAGGAGCTGAAGGCGACCCTGTCTGCTCTCGGTCCCTACGCCAGCATCCTGTCCAACATCATCGGGACCGGTCCCTGGTTCGACGCCTACGCCGTCAACCTGGCCTCGGTACCGACCGGCGAGTTCGTCCCGGCGGCACCAGAATGACCGGCCTGTTGCGCAAGCTCAGCGCCAGGATGATCTGGATCGCCGTGGCCGTCGCCCTCGTCATTGGCTTCATCTTCGTGGTCCAGGGCGGCGACGACGAAACGAAGACGGTGACAGCCCACTTCCCGCGGGCGGTCAGCGTCTACGAAGGCAGCGACGTCCGCATTCTCGGCGTCAACGTCGGCCGCGTGACGGCAGTGATCCCTGAAGGCAACTCGGTCCGGGTCGAGATCGAGTACGACGGCGAGCACAAGATCGCGGCGGATGCCACGGCGGCGGTCGTCACCCCGACCCTGGTCGCCGACCGCTTCATCCAGCTCGGCCCGGCCTACACCGGGGGAGAGGTCCTCGAGGACGGCGCCGATATCGACTTGGCCAACACCGGGGTGCCGGTGGAGCTGGACCGGATCTACGCCGCGCTGCGCGACCTGACCGCCGCGCTGGGGCCCTCAGGTGTCAACGCCGACGGCACCCTGAACCGCACGCTGAAGGCCGGCGCGGATGCGCTCGGTGGCAACGGCGCCCTTGGCAACAAGATGCTGCGCAACCTGTCGGAAGCCGCTGTGACGTTCGGCCAGGGGAGCGGCGACCTCTTCGAGACCGTGACCCAGCTGGCCGAATTCACTGACAGCTTGGCCAGCAACGATGCGTTGGTCCGCGCATTCGTCGCCGACCTCGCCGGGGTGTCGGCGAGCCTGGTCACCGAGCGCACGGAGCTGCAGCAGGCCCTGACCTCGGTAGCCCGCGCGGTGGGCACCGTGAAGACGTTCGTGCAGAAGAACCGGGCGGCCCTGGTCACCGACGTGGAGAAGCTGACCCGGGTCATCAAGACGGTCAACTCCGAGCGCGACTCGCTCGACACGGCGCTGACGGTTGCGCCGGTGGCGATGGGCAATCTCGTGCTGGCGTTCAACACCCAGTCGGGCTCGATCGGCTCACGGATCGGTTTCGAGGGGAACGTCGCTGACGCCGACGGCCTGCTCTGTGCTGTCGTGCAGCAGTCGGACATGCCCGCGCCCATGAAGAAGCTGGCCTGCCAGATCTTCAAGGAGGTCCTGGAACCGCTTTTGCCGGCTAAGGGAGGCAAGCCGAAGCAGTCCGCAGACAATGCAAAGGCCCCGACGTCTCGGCAGCAGCGGTCGAGCATCCCGTCCATCGGCGCGACCCCCCCCGACCTCTCTGCCTACGTCAACGGGAGCGATGCCACGCTCGAGGGTCTGTTGGGCGGTGGTGGCTCATGACCGAGACCCGGACGCGCGCTCAGCGACTGCGTCGCACTCTCGGCGCCACGCTCGCAGGCGCGCTGCTGCTCACTGCGTGTGAGTTCAACGGGGCCTACGACCTGCCGCTCCCGGGCTCGCCGGTCGATAAGGACAACTCCTACGAGATCACCGCGGAGTTCGCCGACATCCTCAACATCGTGCCCCGCTCGCCGGTCATGGTTGACGACGTCACCGTCGGCGAGGTGACCGAGGTGGACCGCGACGGCTGGCACGCGAAGATCACGATGCGCGTGCGCGAGGACGTGGAGCTCCCGAACAACGTCATCGCCGACGTCCGCCAGGTGAGCCTGCTCGGCGAGAAGTACGTGGCGCTCGAACCTCCCACCGGAGTGGAGCCTCAGGGGGAGCTGGGCGAGGGTGACAACATCCCGCTCGAGTCGACCGGCCGCAACCCGGAGGTCGAGGAGGTGCTGGGCGCTCTCTCCTTCCTGCTCAGTGGCGGTGGCGTCGCCCAGCTCGGCACCATCACCAAAGAGCTCAACAACGTGATGAGCGGGCGGACCAATCGGCTGCGCAACCTGCTCGGCACCCTGGAGAGCGTGGTGGGGACCCTCGACGACCAGAAGTCCGACATCATCCGCGCCCTGGAGTCGATGAACAACCTGACCTCCACGCTCAACGCGGAGCGCGACACCATCACCGACGCGCTGGACGCGGTGGGACCGGCAATCGATGTGCTGGCAGATCAGCACGACGAGCTGGTCGACATGCTCTCGGCGCTCGATCGGCTCGGCGTGGTCGGCACCCGCGTGATCAAGGCGAGCAAGGACGACATCCTGCGCACCCTGCGCGACCTGGCACCGGTGCTCGACAAGCTCAGCGACGCCGGCGACAAGCTGGCCCCGGGTCTGAACCTGATCGTCAGCTTCCCGTTCCCGCAGGAGGCCTCCGAGATCGTGTACGGCGACTACGCCAACACCTCGATCAGGATGGAGGTCAGCCTCCAGAACCTGTTCAAGGGGCTCGGCATCCCTGAGATCGACCTTTCCGGACCGCTCGGCAACATCCCGGTGGGCCCGATCCTGACCAACATCCAAAAGTGCCTGAACAGCGGCAGCCTCACCAGCGCGGCCTGCACGGCAGTGCTCGGCAACGGCACTCAGCTACGCCAACTGGTGGCGGCCTGCAAGAAAGCCGACAATCGCGGCAACCGCGTGTGCCGCGCTCTCGGTGGTGGCGGTCTCGGCGGCCTGCTCGGGCTCAACCGTCTCAGCGCCGAGCTGAGCAGCGGTGACCCCTCGCCAGCGCCCACGCGCTCCAGCCTGTACGGAGGTCAGTCATGATCAGAGCGGTCAAGCTCAGGTTGGTGGCGTTCGTCATTCTTAGCGCGGTCGGCATCGTCTACATCACGGCGTCGTACCTCGGGTTCATCGACCAGATCCTCGGTCGCGGCATCACGGTCGAAGCCACCCTGCCGACGTCGGGCGGGCTCTACGAGGGCGGCCAGGTCAGCTACCGCGGCGTGCAGATCGGCAAGATCGCCGATATGACGGCGACCGACGAGGGTGTCACGGTCAAGCTGAAGCTCGAGGAGGGGACCAAGCTCCCCTTGGACTCCCCGATGTTCGTGCACAACCTGTCTGCCGTCGGCGAGCAGTACCTGGACTTCGAGCCGGCCAGCGACGAAGGTCCGTATGCCGAAGAAGGCTCCGTGCTGAAGGGCAGCGCGTCCTCGCTCCCGGTCGACGAGACCGAGCTGTTGGTCGAGCTCGATGCGTTTGTCAGCTCGGTCGACAAGAAGAACCTCCAGATCGTGGTCAAGGAGCTCGGCGACTTGTTCCAAGGCACCGGTCCGCCGCTGCAGAAGCTCCTCGACAACGGTGCCCGCTTCGTCGACGAGGCCGCCGCTCACACCGACGAGACGATTGCGTTGCTCGAGAGCGGGCGGACGGTGCTGCGCACCCAACAGGGACAGAGCGAGAACATCCGTTCCTTCTCCCGCGACCTGCGCCTGATCACCGACACCCTTCGCGAGAGCGACGGCGACCTCCGCAGGGTGCTCGAGGACACCCCAGGGGCCGCCCGGGAGCTGACCGGGCTGCTGGAAGACCTCGAGCCCACCATCCCCGTGCTGCTCGGTAACGCGATCAGCGTCCAGCAGGTGGTGGTCAGCCACCTGCGCGGGCTGGAGCAGCTGCTGGTCACCTTCCCGCGGGTCATCTCGGGCGGCTTCACCGGCACCACACCCGACGGTTTCGGACACGTGAACCTGCAGTTCGACGACACGCCGCCCTGCACCGACGGCTACAAGCCCTCGAGCCAGTGGCGTCAGGGCAACGACCTCACCGACGGGCCGATCTATCCGGCGAAGTGTCTGACCCCCAACTCCAACTACCGCGGCTTCAACTACTCGCCCGGCACCGCGAGGAACCCCAACCCCGGACGTGCGGCGGTCGGCAGCTACGACCCCCGCACAGGACTCTCCGACAGCGTCGTTGATGCCCAGGGCCAGCCCATCAGATTTGGCAGCCCTCACCTCTCGATCCTGGGGGACGACTCGTGGAAGTGGCTGCTGGTGGGCCCGGTGGCCGACCAGTGACCTCTGCCCCGAGCCCCACGCGGTCGCGGGTGCGGATGAATCTCGTGCTCTACGTCGTGGCCCTGCTGACCGCGGCCGCGTGTGTGGTGGTCAGCGTTGCGGTGGTCCGGGGTCTCCAGGATGAAGCGGTCGCGGGCTCGGGGATCGGGTCTGCGCAGGTGGAGCAGCTGGAGGAGTCCTCCGCGGACGAGCAACAGCGTTTCGGCGCCATCATCGCCTCGGCCACCACCGTCGCCACCGCGTTCGTCAACATCCGTTACGACGACGCGCAGGCCTCGATCGACCAGGTGAAGGCGGGGGCAACCGGCGCGTTCCGTGCGCAGTACGAGAAGTCGACGGGCGGCGTGATCGAGGTGATCCGGCGCAACAAGTCGGTGATGACCGGCGAGGTGTTGTGGGCTGGCGTCGTCAACGCCGACGACAGCTCCGCCACGGTGATCGTGGCGACGAGCGGCACCGTGGCGAACACGCAGACCAAGGACAAGCCGGTGGCGCGCAACTTCCGACTCCAGCTCGAGCTGGTCAAGGAAGCCGACGCCTGGCTGACCAGCGACCTCCAGTTCGTGGCGTGAGCGTGATCTGACGATGGCCCAACAGAACCGCCGGCGACCTTCGAGCGCCAATCCCACCACGCGTCCGCGCAAGGTCGCGGGCCGCAGCGGCCCGAACCCACCCACCTCAGATGCGGGGGAGGTCGAGGCGTCAGCGCCCGTGCCGATCCCGGTGGCGGAACCTCCAGCCCCGCCCGATGTGGAGCCCGAGGTGGAGCCCGAGCTGGACGTCGCGTCGGAGCCGGAGCCGGAGCCTCAGCTGCTGACCGCCGACGACGCCGCGGTGCCGATGGCCGGGCTCGTCGGCTCCCCACGGACCACCCGGATCCTGCTGCGGCTGATTGCGTTGCTGTGCGTCGTAGCCCTGGCCGGCGGCATCTTCCTGCTGGTGGACGGCGACGCCGAACCGGCAGCCAGTCCCGGCACTGGCATCGAGGCCGACGCTGAGACCCCGGTCCGGATCACCGGCAGCGAGGCCCAGGTTGCGGTCGCCGAGGCGGCCCAGGCGGCGTACACGATCGTCGCGACGTCCTACCAGGACTACCAGGCCCAGGTCGACGAGGCGGCCGCGCTGATGACCCCGGCGTTCGCCGAGCAGTACCGGCAAACGGCTGCGGACGTTGAGGACGCGATCGTGGCGGGCAAGACGGAGGTCCAGGTCAGCGTGGTCGCCCAGGGAGTGGTGCGCGCCGACCAGGAGCAGGTACAGGCGTTGGTCTTCCTCAACATGTTCACGACCAAGAACGGCAAGGAGCCGGTCTTCACGCCCTATCGGGTGCTGGTCACGGTGCTGAACACCGATCAGGGGTGGCTCGTCGCCGACCTGGAGACGAAGTGATCGCCGTCGCGGGGCGGTGCTGGACATCGCTGCCGGGCGCGACTACTCTTCTGTCAAACTAGAACACGTTCCAGTATTGCCTCGCCACCGAGGTGTCCAATGAGTTGAGCGCAACCGGTCAGAAAGAGAACGGCTCATTCCTGCGGAATGAAACGGTGGCGGGGACGCCCCCGCTACTTCGGCAGGCACACGAAGTGTGCCGTGCTCTACGTCGTCGGTGACAGCGTCGCGGAATCGCGCACGGTCATTCGGGGTTGACCCACAATTTTCTGGTGCGGAACCTGCATCGGGTGCAGGTCCTGAGCGGCGGGGCCTGGCCGGTCAGGCGGCACCCGATTGGAGGCTGACGGAGGCTGAACCATCCAGCGCGGCTTCCAGGGTGCGAACTTCCTGGCGCAGGGCGTCGAGTTCGAGCTCTTTTTCAGCCAGCTTCTCGCGAAGCTGAGCCAGCCGGCGTTCCGGCTTGGCAAGCAACAGCCGCTGCGCAACATTGAGCAGCAGCACGGCGCGGTACGCCTTCATCATGGTGCCCCGCATGCGGTAGATGCGGGCCGTCCGCGAGAGTTGCTGCAGCCGCAACAGCCGTCCGAGCCGCAGCGCCCGCAGGAAGGCGACGAGCGGCAGCAGAATCACGGCAATGTCGATCCAGTGCGCGGCGCAATACTTCGCTTTCTTGTCGGAAATCGAAATCATCACGATGAATTCAAACGTGAACGCGAGCCAGATCAAACCGGTGGCCAGGTGAATGAGCGACTCGAACGTGGCGTTGCCCGCGATGCGGTCGGCCATGTAATGCTCGATGCCCATCATCGGCAGCACCATCAAGGCAATCACGATCATGGGCGGCCCGAACGACTTCTCCACCTGGGCCTGAAACTCGGGGGTCACTCGGGTCCGCCGGGCGCGGGCCGGAAACCACAGGTGTGTCCCGGTGGCATGGTCCCGGCTGCCCAATCGCAGGGGAGGCAGCAGACACAACAGCAGGTCCTGCTTCCACCGCGGGCTGCCTGCCCAGCGATGCAGGCAGAATTCCGCGATGAAGAGCGGATACAGCACGACCAGCGCTCCGAGGCAAATTCGATACGCCGTTTGAAACGCCGCCGCATCGCCCAGGTGCAGGGCTCCCGCCAGGAAGACCAGGAACAACAGCGAGACGCAGTACAGGGGGGCCGCCAGCCGCTGGTCCAGCGGAGTGATGACCGAAAACTGGACGGACTCCGGGCGCGAATCGGTGCTCATGGCGGTTTCCAGGGAGGGGAGTCGGACGTCGACGGCGGTACTGCTGCGGTAGGCCCACTGCGCGGGATTGTCTCCGGAGCAGGTCGCCGCGGCAAGAGCAGTTCGTGCGCCACCGGGATGACAGCTTTGCGGTGGCACAGACTGGCGGTTTCGCAGCAGATCCACCACAATCGCGGGATCAGCTTCAGCCCCGCCGGACCTTAACCCCACATCAGGAAACCATGAGCGACCGCTGGATTGCCGACCGGATGCACAAGATCGACGCCTCGGGCATTCGCAAGGTGTTCGATCTGGCGGCGAAGATGAAGGACCCGATCAACCTCAGCATCGGCCAGCCGCACTTCGACACGCCGGAGCCGATCAAGGCAGGCCCTGCATCGAGGCGGTCGATGCGGGCAAGAACGCCTACAGCCAGACGCAGGGGATCAGCCCGCTGCTGGAGAAGATCCAGGCGTCGGTCGACGCGGAGTACGGCCACGCCGACCGCAAGGTGTTCATCACCAGCGGCACCAGCGGCGGGCTGATGCTGGCGCTGCTCGGTCGCTGGTCAATCCCGGCGACGAGGTGATCGTCTTCGATCCGTGGTTCGTGATGTACAAGCACCTGACGACGCTCGCCGGCGGGAAAGTCGGTCGCAGATCGACACCTATCCCGATTTCCGGATCGACCTCGACAAGGTCGCGTGCCGCCATCACGCCGCGGACCAAGGTGATTCTCTGCAACAGCCCGGCGAATCCGACCGGGCACGTCGGCGACCGAGGCCGAAGTGCAGCGGACTGGCCGAGCTGGCCGCGGAGAAGGACATCGCCCTGATCAGCGACGAGATCTACCGGGCGTTCTGCTACGACGCGCCGTTCGTCAGCCCGGCGAAGTGGAACGACCAGACGCATCGTGATCGACGGCTTCAGCAAGTCGCACTCGATGACCGGCTGGCGGCTCGGCTGGTGCACGGGCCGCGAGCACGTCATCCAGCAGATGATCAAGCTGCAGCAGTTCACGTTCGTCTGCTGCGCCGCATCCGGTGCAGTAGGCCGGCGCTGGCGGCGTGGGACTACGACGTCTCCGACCGCGTCGCCGACTACCGGCAGAAGCGGGACTTCATGGTCGAGCGAACTGAAGAACGATTACGAGATCCACGGCGCGGGCGGGGCGTTCTATCTGTTCCTCGAAGGCCCCGTGGGGCACCGGGACCGAGTTCGTCAGCGAGGCGATCGAGAACGACCTGCTGATCATTCCCGGCAACGTCTTCAGCCCCCAGGACACGCACTTCCGCATTTCGTACGCGGCCGACGATCGGCGCTGCAGCGGGGCGTGGAAGTGCTGCGCAAGCTGGCGCGGCGGGGACCGTAGTGTCGTTCAGCGTGCGCACCACACAGTCCAACTGCTGGAGACGGTGGTCGCTGGCCGTAGTGGACTTGAGTTGGTAATCCAGCGCCTGAACGTGGCGCCCGACGATGCACTGATCGATCGCCCATAACGGGACAGCCGACCGGCCACGTATACGACCAGCCCGATCCGGCAGCATCATAAGCGTGGACATATCCCGCCGGCAGGTGGGCCAGCGCCTGTGATCGCCGCGGAGCGTTCAGATCTCCCAGGACCAGATCGGGCTGCAACCTGTCGATGTGGTGGCACAACTCCCGCAAGACCGGGCCGTGCGGGATTCGGATGCTCGACGGGAGGTCGGCAATGAGCACGCGCAAGCGGCCCTGTCGCGATTCCCATTCGAGCAGCAGGCCGCGTCCCGGGCTGGCCACGAACGGAACCGCCGATCCCGCGGACAACCGGCCGCGGGCGATTACTCCCATTGATCCCTGCCGCAGGACCGTGAACTCGGTCCCGAGTCGCTGTGCGACACCGGTGAGGTTCGCCTCCTCCGGCAGCTCGGAAAACGCGTAGAAATCCGCACCGCTCTCACGCAGCACCTCACGCTCGATTCGTTCCCAGCCGAGCGTGGCGTACCAGATGTTCCAGTGCACGACGCCCACGACGGCTTCGCGCGTTGCCGGAACGGCCGGTGACCACCACCGGTTTTCGACAACGCTCACCCACACCAGCGGCAGCACGGCCCCTCCGAAAATGGCCCGTGCCGCCCACCGGTGCGAACGCCGAATCCAGGCTGCCAGCACGGCCAACAATGCAGAACCACAAGCGGCAGAAGCACAATCCCGTGAGCCACGTTCGCTCGCGCAGCACCTGACCGATCAGCCAGACGCTTCCGATCGCCGAGGCGGCTATGACCTGCCAGCGGGCGAACGAGTGGTTGCACGTCGGGGAATCCGTCCCGCTCCCCGACCGCGGGCGTTTCGGTGAACATACCGCTGCTTGTTTCTGACGATGCTTATTTCTGCCGATGATGGTGAGCGTCGATGAAGGGCAGCCATTGCCCGTCGTCGCCGAGAACCTGCGAAGACAGAATCCAGTGATCGTCCGAGACGATCTCGACGCTGTCCTGGTACTTCGTCATCCCCGTCTGGGCGAAATTCGGACCTTCCGAGTCCAGCGTCAGTTTCCGGCCTGCCTCATCCGTCGAACCCGAGTAGGGCCAGAGGTGCGTCATCATCGACGCGATAAAAGTTCCCACATAGCGCGGAGGTGCTCGGGTCGTAGCCGAGAGTCATGATGCTGCTGAAGTCGTCGCCCTCCGGCGTCAAGGCTTTCCCTTCGCCGATCAGCCACAACCCCCCCAATGTGCGGCACGTCAGGTGCGATGTGCCTTTTTGAGGTGGCTGGTCCGGTCCCATCTGGCATTCGGACTCGACGGCCCACTCGCCGACGAGTCGCATCAGCCATTCATGTTCCGCCTGGGGTTTCGCAAACATCGCAACTTCTCCTGACTCGTTTCAAAGGTGCCTGGATTGAGATTTTCCACCTTTGCTCCGCAGAATCCACACAGAACCGCTCATGCAGATCCGCTAATACCGGGGCAGGCTGGGGTCGACTTCCACAGACCAGGCGTCGATGCCGCCGGTCATGTTCTGGACGCTGGTGAATCCCTGCTGCCGCAGCCAGTTCGTCACCCGCAGGCTGCGGCCGCCGTGATGGCAGTGCACCACGATCTCGCGGTTGCGGTGCGGCTCCAGTTCGGCCACCCGTTCGACCGTCTGGCTCATGGGCAGCAGCAGCGCCTGCTCGATGTGGACGGTGTTGTATTCATCCTGCTCACGGCAATCGAGCAGCAGGAAATCATCGCCCGCGTCGAGCCTGGCTTTCACACTCTTGCAGTCGATCTCAATGGGAGGCTGGGGCATGCGATTGCTTCCACGATGAACGCGCGACGCCGGCAATGGGATTCTGCCCGAGGCATCTCTTCCCTGTCGGTTCGCGGCGGGTCAATTTGAATGGCGGCATGGTTTCACGCTGTCCG
>CAWCGY010000033.1:0-29995 GCA_963795155.1 uncultured Actinomycetota bacterium
CTGCTCGGGAGCTCAGGCTGCCGTCGTACAGCTCGCCCTGCGCCCAGTGAAAATCCAGCCAGGGGCGGATGTCCTCCACCGCCGCTGCTGGGAGATTGCCGGCGCCGTGGAGAAGATGGCCCGGAGCACAACGAGTAGACGACGAACGCGACGATCGCGCCGGGGGAGTTGCGGATCAGCACGCCGAGCATGAAGCCGATCAGCAGGTTCAGCACGTTGGCGAGCGCGGCGACGGCGATCTGGTTGCCGGAGATGTGCCGCACCGTGTCGACCCCGGCGATGGTGGAGCCCACGATGTTGCCGATCGCGCCGACGGCGAGCGCGACGAGGATCGAGACCGCTCCGACGGAGACGGCGACGATCATCTTGGCCATGATCACCCGGGACCGCGGTGCGGGACGAGGGTGAACGTCGTCGAGCCCGCTGCGCTGGCTGCACTCGCTGGTGACGGACAGGATCGCCATGACCGGCAGCAGGAGGGCCATCGGGCACGCCGATGGCGGCGCCGAAGCTGTCGTAGGTCATGGTCGCTGGCGTGGCGCGAAGAGGATGACCGGCCGCGGTCGCGATGCAGCGCCGAGATGCCCGACGCATCGACATGGTGAGCCAGAACCCGGCATCGGGTGTCGAAGAGCTTGGGCGAGCTCGACACCGAGGATCAGCGCGGTGGAACGGGATCGGCGCGGGTGCGGTGCGGGGCCTCGTCGCCGGCGCGCGGTTTTCGAGCGGTTCCACTGCAGTGGTGGCGGTCATGCTGCTGCTTCTCGGGAGGTGTCGGCGGTGAAGCTCGAGGAACATGTCCTCGAGGCCGGCGCCGTCGGCGGTCGTCAGCCCTCGGCGAGGGGTACGCCGGCGGCCTGGCGCGACCTTGCCGATCCGGCTCGGGGTCGGCCTCGGCGCGGAAGCCGTCGCCGGCCGGCCGGCGCGGTCGTCGCGATGCCGGCCAGGACGCGAGGGCTCGGGCCGCAGGTCCGACGACCGCGGCTGGCGCGGACGAGCGGTGCCGGCGGACTGGCGAGCAGGTCGGCCTTGGTGCCCTGGGCCACGATGCGGCCCCGGCCGATGACGACCAGGTCGTCGGCGATGACCTCGATCTCGTGCAGCAGGTGCGAGGAGAGCAGCACGGTGCCACCTTGGTCCGCGAAGGACCTGAGCAGGTCGCGCATCCAGCGGATGCCGGCCGGATCCAGGCCGTTGGCAGGTTCGTCAAGGATCAGCACCTCCGGGTCGCCCAGCAATGCCGTGGCGAGCCCGAGCCGCTGACGCATGCCCAGGAGTAGTTGCGGACGCGCCGGGCGGCCTCGGTCGGGGTCAGGCCCACCGCCTCCAGCATCTCCTCGACGCGGGTAGCGGGCAGGCCCATGGTGCGGGCGGCGACGCGGAGCGTCTCCCGTCCGGTGCGACCCGCGTGCTGCGCGGACGCGTCCAGCAGTACGCCGACCTCCCGGCCAGGGTTGGGCAGGTCGGCGTAGCGGCGGCCGAGCACGGTGGCGGTGCCGGCGCTGGGCGGGGTGAGCCCCACCATCACTCGCATGGTCGTGGACTTACCGGCGCCGTTGGGGCCGAGGAAGCCGGTGACGCGACCCGGCAGGGCGTCGAAGGTGACGTCGTCGACGGCACGAAGGCCCCCGTACGACCTGGTCAGTGCGCTGATTTCGATCATGGGTCCAGCGTGGTCACCGGGGCGCTCGCTCGCATCAGGGACGAGTCCCCACCCACCCCCGGAAGGACCCCGAGATCACCTCAGGGTGATGACTACTCCCCGTCGGGGTAGGCCTCAGCCGTTACGTGCAGCGCTTCGCGGAGGTCCGGCACTTCCACGACGAGCCTGGCGAGGTCTTCCTTGGTGTAGTGCACCACCTCGAGCTCGGTGATCGAGACGACGCTGGCGGTGCGCAGGCGCTTCTCGAGGATCCCGACCTCGCCGATGACGCCACCGGCACCGACCGTGGCCACCTCCTGACCGTGCTTGCGCACGGATACCTCGCCGGAGAGGAGCACGTACGCCTTGTCGGCAGGCGTGGACTCGGACATGAGCGACCAGTCCTTTGGCAGATGCACGAAACGTCCGGCATCGGCGACCTTCTTCAGGTCCTTGTCGGACAGAGTCGAGAAGGCATCCAGCTGCCTCAAACGCTCGCTCTCGGTGTTCTTTGACACGGTCGATCCTCTCGTCGGTCCTGCTCCACGCCCCATGATGTCCAGCGTCGACCATACGCAGCGTAGAGGGATTGGTGGCCCGGCGTCAGCGACAACGAGGAAACGCGCCGCGCCGCAGTCGCTGTTCAACCGCGTCCCCTCGCGGTCCGGGCCCGACATGAGTCGATCGCCACCGCGGGCAACAGCACGCCGAGCTGCGACCGCCGAACAGGTCGTGCCACCGATCTCGTCAACGCTCGTCGCTAGGTAGTGCGACCACCCGCTCCACGCCGATGTCGTCGAGGAAGCCGGCGTCGTGACTGGCCACCAGGAGCGCGCCTTGGTAGTCGGCGACGGCCGAGACCAGCGCGTCGTACGAGGCGAAGTCGAGGTTGTTGGTCGGTTCGTCCAGCAGCAGGAGCTGCGGGGTCGGCTCGCTCAGCAGCACCGCGGCCAGGCACGCGCGAAGACGCTCCCCACCGGAGAGGTCGGCCACCAGCCGGTCACCGGCGACGCCCCGGAAAAGGAAGCGGGCGAGCCGCGCGCGCACTGCGTTCGCGTCGGCTCCGGGGGTCCGCCGCAGGAGGTTGTCGAAGACGCTCAGGTCGTCATCGATCAGGTCAAGACGCTGCGGCAGGAAGCCCAGTGGGACATGCCGCTCCACGGTTCCGGACACGGGCTCGATCTCGCCCGCCACGGTCCGCAGCAGCGTGGTCTTGCCAGACCCGTTGCGAGCCGACCACGGCGACGCGCTCAGGGCCACGCAGCTCGAGTCGGACGGGTGCGCCGGTGCGGATGACGAGGTCGGACATGGTCGAGCACCAGCCGCCCGGCTGGGACGTTCGCGGCGGGTAGGTCCACCCGGATGTCGCGGTCCTGGCGCAGTAGTGACTCCGCGTCGGTCAGCCGCTCGCGCGCCTGCCGCTCTCGGTCGTCGTGGAGGGCGCGATACTTTGCAGCCGATACCTGGGCCTTGCGCTTCTTGGCGCCGGCAACGCTCCTGGGCACTGACGTCGCGCTCTTCTTCCCGTACTTCAGCCGGTTGGCCAGGACCCGTTCCGCATCGACCCGATCGCGATGTTGCCTGCGCACCTCAGCCTTCGCAGTGGTCACGCCCTGGTGGGCCGCCTCTTGCTCGGCAGTCACCTGATCGACGTACGCCGGTGTAGCCGCCGCCGTACCACCGGACCGCGCCGTCGCGCAGGTCGCCGATTCGCTCGACGCGAGCGAGTAGCTCGCGGTCGTGGCTGACCACGAGCAGGGTGCCGGCCCACGAATCGACGACGTCGTACAGACGCGCGCGGGCGGCCGCGTCGAGGTTGTTCGTCGGTTCGTCGAGCAGGAGCACGTCGGGACGGCGTAGCAGTAGGCGAGTGAGCCCGAGCTGGGTGACCTCCCCGCCCGACAGCTGGCCCATCTGCCGCTGGAGCACGTCACGTGGGAGGCCCAGTCGACCGAGCACGGCGACGGTCCGTTGCTCGATGTCCCAGTTGTCGCCGATGGTGTCGAACCGACGCTGGTCGACCGAGCCTGACTCGACGGCGCGGAGGGCTTCGAGGACCTCAGCAACGCCCAGGAACTCGGCTACCCGCTGTCCGACGTCGAGGGTGAGGTCCTGCCCGAGGTAGCCGACCGAGCCGGCCACGGAGACCCGACCACTGGTGGGGGGCAGCTCGGCGGCAAGCAGCCGAAGCAGCGTCGACTTGCCGACCCCGTTGCGGCCGACCAGGCCCGAGCGACCGGGTCCGACCACGAGGTCGAGACCGTCGAGCACCTGGTCGCCGGCGGGCCAGGCGAAGCTGAGAGAGGTGCAGGTGATGGCTGCAGAAACAGCAGCGGGCATGGAAGTCTCCTTGAGACGCGGTGTCGAACTTGCGGACACGACGTCAGAGCTTCAAGTGGCACCTGCTTCGTCGGGGACGGGACGCCTTCACGGTAGGGCCCGCCACACTTCGGGCGCGACCGAATTAGCTGCCGCTGCGGGGTAAAGTGGCGGGTCGCACAGCGTTGTGCCGAACGTTCTCCGCCTCGCCACCTTGAGACCCAAGGTTGAGACCCAAGGACCCCGCTGTGACTGACCGCCCCGTCGTACTCATTGCCGAAGAGCTGAGCCCAGCCACCGTGGATGCTCTCGGTCCCGACTTCGAGATCCGCAGCTGCAACGGCGCCGACCGCGCCGAGCTGCTGGCGGCCATCTCCGATGTCGATGCGATCCTGGTTCGCTCTGCCACCAAGGTCGACGCCGAGGCTCTGGCCGCTGCCAAGCGGCTGAAGGTCGTGGCTCGTGCCGGAGTGGGACTCGACAACGTGGACGTCCGGGCAGCGACGCAGAGCGGTGTCATGGTCGTCAATGCGCCGACCTCGAACATCGTCAGCGCCGCCGAGCTTGCTGTCGCACTGATGCTCGCCGCCGCCCGCCATGTCTCACCCGCTCATGCGTCGCTCAAGGACGGTGAGTGGAAGCGCTCGAAGTACACCGGCATCGAGCTCTACGAAAAGACCGTCGGCATTGTCGGGCTCGGCCGGATCGGCGTGCTGGTCGCGCAACGGCTCAGCGCCTTCGGCATGAACGTGATCGCCTACGACCCCTATGTGCAGGCCGGGCGGGCGGCCCAGATGGGCGTGCGGCTGGTCGACCTCGACACCCTGCTCGATGAGTCCGACTTCATGTCGGTGCACCTGCCGAAGACTCCGGAGACCGCCGGGCTGATCGGCGCCGACCAGCTCGCCAAGGCCAAGAGCACGCTGGTGCTGGTGAATGCCGCCCGCGGTGGCATCGTCGACGAGCAAGCGCTCTACGACGCGCTGAAGACCGGTCAGATTGCGGCCGCCGGCCTCGACGTGTTCGCCACCGAGCCCTGCACCGACAGCCCGCTGTTCGAGCTGGAGAACGTGGTCGCGACTCCACATCTCGGTGCCTCCACCGACGAAGCCCAGGAGAAGGCTGGAGTCGCCGTCGCCAAGTCCGTGCGCCTCGCGCTGTCGGGAGAGCTGGTACCCGATGCGGTCAACGTGCAGGGCGGCGTGATTGCCGAGGACGTGCGCCCGGGCATCCCGTTGACCGAGAAGCTCGGTCGGGTGTTTACCGGACTGGCCGGCGAGGTGGCCCAGCAGATCGACGTCGAGGTGCGCGGCGAGATCACCGACTTCGACGTCAAGGTGCTCGAGCTCGCGGCCTTGAAAGGCATCTTCACCGACATCGTCGAGGATCAGGTGTCCTACGTGAATGCGCCGTTGCTGGCGGCCGAACGCGGCACTGCGGTCCGCCTGGTGACCGACCCGGAGAGCCCCGACCATCGCAACCTGATCACGATCCGAGGCACGCTCGCCGACGGTGGGCAGGTGTCCGTCAGCGGCACCCTGGTCGGGATCAACCAGAAAGAGCGGTTGGTCGAGATCAACGGCTTTGACGTCGACCTGGAGCCGACCAACCACCTGGCGTTCTTCAACTACATGGACCGTCCAGGCATGGTCGGCACCGTCGGTCAGATCCTCGGTGACGCCGGCGTCAACATTGCAGGCATGCAGGTGGCCCGCGACGTGAAGGGCGGCCAGGCGTTGGTGGCAGTCTCGGTCGATTCGGCCATCACACCCGAGACCTTGGCCGAGATCCAGGTCGCGATGGATGCCAACTCCGCGCGTGCCATCAACCTCGCCTGACCCCGTACCTCCATCGCGGCACCCTCGTTGGGACCACAGACCCGAACTCGTCCACCCTGGGAGAACCGTGAAACGACTCGTCGCCGCCAGCCTGTGCTCCGTGGTCATCGGAGTCGTCGCACCGCTGCCCGCCGCCCATTCGGCGGGCGACAAATGCGCGACCAAGTCGGAGTTTCGGCAGGTCAAGCTCGGCATGTCAAAGGCGAAGGTCAAGCAGGTCATCGGCTACGGCGGCAGGAAGTTCTTCGACTTCGACCAGTACGAGTCCCGTGAGTACCAGGCGTGCAAGAACACGAGCGGCTTCGTGTGGGTCAGCTACGAGTTCGGGAGGGTGACCGAGAAGCACGCCTCTTGGCGCTAGGCAGTCAGGCCACCATCACTCGGCCGGCACCGATGGGCGCTCCTGGCGTCCGATCGCGAACGCCGGCCCATGCGGACGCGAGTCGGGTGACCGCCTCGCGCAGTTCGTCCGCGGACAGCGTCCACGGGATCCGGACGAACCGGTCCAGGCCACCCTCGGCCGCAAACGCTGGCCCGGGTGCGACGATCACGCCGCGTCGCTCGGCCTCGACTGTCACCGCGGTGCCGTAGGCACCTGGCAGCTCGCACCACAGCGCCAAACCACCGCCGGGCAACTGGAACCGCCAGTCGGGCAGCAGCTCCGTCACGGCCGCAGCCAGGGCTTCGCGCTGCGCCCGCAAACGAACGCGTTGGCCTTCGACGATGGCTGCCCGGTCGGCCAGGAGGCGGGTCAGCACCAGCTGCTCCATCACCGGTGCGCCGAGGTCGAGGCCGACCCGGGCGTTGGTGATCCGTTCCACCTGCGCGCGCGGAGCCCGGATCCAGCCCAGACGTAGGCCGCCCCAGAACGACTTGCTGGACGACCCGAGGGTCACCGTGTCGGGCGCGAACGACGCGAATGGCGGGGGCATCGCCTGGCCGTCGAGGGCCAGGTCGACGTGCGCCTCGTCGACCAATGCGACGGTGTGGGCGCGCCGCAGGTGGCAGGCGTACTCCTCGCGCTGGGCGCCGGTCATCAGGTGGCCGGTGGGGTTCTGGAAATCGGGGATCAGGTACGCCAGCCGTGGCGCAACCTGACGCAGCGCGGCGCCCACGGCGTCGAGGTCCCAACCACCCGGATCCACCGGTGATCCAGTGAGCCGGGCGCCGCTGTGGCGGATCGCCAGCGTCGCGTTGGGGTAGGCGGGCGACTCGACGAGCACCCGATCGCCCGGCCCGGTGAACGCCTGGGCCACGATGGATGCTGCCGAGAGGGCGCCTGGCGTCACCAGGATCTGGCTCGGATCGGTCGGGAGTCCGCGTTCCTCGTAGGTCGCCGCGATGGCAGCCTGGAGCTGAGGGAGCCCGGCGGGGAAGTACCCATGCCCACCGAGGTACGCCGGCAGCTCGGCACCCGCTTCCGCGTAGGCGTTGGCGATGCCGGGCGGCGCGGATGCGGCGGCACAGTTGAGGTCGATGGCGTCGTGGTCACCTGGGCGCGGCAGCAGCGCCCGGTCGTGGGCCCGGGACTGCCCGCTCGGCACCCGGGTGAACGTGCCGGCGCCTTGCCGTGCCTCGGCATAGCCGGCCTCTCGCAACGCGGAGTACGCACGGGTCACGGTGGTGCGCGAGACGCCCAGCACCGCGGTCAGCTCTCGCTCGCTCGGCAGTCGGGTGCCGAGGCCGATGCGACCGTCGCCGATGAGGTGGGTGAGGGAGGTGGCCAAGCCGGCGTAGGCCGGGCTGCGGTCGAACGCACCCACCAAGGTGCCGACCCGGCCAGCGCTGATGGACTGCATCATGCAGTCCACTCTCTCACGATTGGCTATGTAATAACAGTCCAATCTCGCTCATCCTAGAGGCGTGAGCTCATCCACCATCCCATCGGTCCCCGCCGTGGCACCTACCGGCCTCAGCGACCTGGGTCCGTTCGCCCAGCTGCGCGCCGGCCGCCTTGGCCGTCGTCTGGCCCAGCTCTATGCCGGGCTGGTGCTGTACGGGATGACCCTGGCGATGATGGTCCGGGGGGACCTCGGCCTGGCGCCCTGGGACGTGCTCCACTCGGGCCTGATCCGGCACGTGCCCCTCACGCTGGGGCAGGCCGTGGTGCTGATGAGCTTCGTGGTGCTGATCCTGTGGATCCCGCTCAAGGAGGTCCCCGGCCTCGGCACCATCTCCAACGCGCTGGTGGTCGGCATGGCCTGCGACGTGACCCTGACGCTGCTCGACCGGCCGGACGGCATCGCCCTGCGGCTCGCGCTGATGGTCGGCGGAGTCATCCTCTGCGGCTTCGCCACGGCCCTCTACATCGGGGCTCAGCTCGGCCGGGGCCCGCGAGACGGCTTGATGACCGGCCTCACCCGCACCACCGGACTCTCGCTGCGGCTGGTGCGTACTGGTCTCGAGGTCTCAGTGGTGCTCATTGGTCTGCTGCTCGGGGGTGGTCTCGGCTTCGGCACCGTTGCCTTCGCCCTCACGATCGGCCCGATCACCCAGGCACTGCTCCCCGCCTTCCTCATTCAACTGCCGGTCAGGGAAGACTCGCGCGCACAGGGCCGATAACCTCCGGACACGTACTTTTCCGTGCCGCGGAGGACACCCCATGACCGAAACGCCCACGCCAGCCCAGCCCACCGAGCCAGCTCCGCTTTCACCGCCGACCGAAACCCTCACTCTGACCGCCCCTGAGGCGCCAGCGCTGGTGATCGAGACGCAGGCGCCGAAGATGGCGCCGCAGGTGGCCAGCGAGCAGATTCCCGAGCTCGATGCGAAGGTCGACTCGTTCCTGACCGCGCTGAGCTCGACGGCGGCGAACAGTCCGGAGTTCGCGGCGCAGGCCGAGAACGTCCGGACGATGGGCGACGCCGACATCCGGAGGGCAGCCGAGACCTCGAACCGGATGCTGGAGCAACCGGTGCGGGCGTTGAAGGAAGGCGGCATCTCGCAGGGGTCGGCGGTCGGCAAGACGCTGCTCGAGCTGCGACGGACCGTCGAGGACCTCGATCCGAGCAAGGCCACCGGCACCAAACGATGGTTGGACCTGCTGCCCTTCGGCGACAAGGTCACCGACTACTTCCGCAAGTACCAGTCAGCCCAGTCCCAGCTCAACGGCATCCTGCACAGCCTGCGCAACGGCCAGGACGAGCTGACCAAGGACAACGTCGCACTCAACATGGAGAAGACCAACCTGTGGGCGACCATGGGCCGGCTCAACCAGTACGTCTATGTCGCTGAGCGTCTCGACGCGAAGCTCGCAGCCAAGATCGCCGAGCTCGAGCTGACCGACCCCGAGGCGGCCAAGGCGCTCAACCAGGACGTGCTGTTCTACGTGCGGCAGAAACACCAGGACCTGTTGACGCAGCTGGCGGTGTCGATCCAGAGCTATCTGGCGATCGACATCATCATCAAGAACAACATCGAGCTGATCAAGGGTGTCGACCGTGCATCGACGACGACGATCTCCGCACTGCGGACAGCGGTCATCGTGGCTCAGGCGCTCGGCAACCAGAAGCTGGTGCTCGACCAGATCACCGCGCTGAACACGACCACCTCGGGGATGATCCAACGGACCTCGGAGATGTTGAAGGACAACTCGGCGGCTATCCAGGAACAGGCAGCGTCGTCGACGATCGGCATCGAGCAGCTGCAGGCCGCCTTTGCCAACATCTACGCCACGATGGACAGCATCGACGAGTTCAAGCTCAAGGCGCTGGACTCGATGGCGGCCACGATCGGGGTGTTGGAGACCGAGGTAGAGAAGTCCCAGTCCTACCTGGAGCGGGTCAAGAAGCACGATCAGCGCAACGCTGCCGGCACGCTGGACATCGCCTAGCCATCGGCTCCTGACCGAAACGAGATCAGTCATCTAGTGGGACTCAAGTCATGGCTGAAACGACGGCGTGGCGCGGACGTCGCCACCCCCGTGCCCGATCCGCCGACCGAGCAGGACGTCCTGGCCTCGCTCAACCGGGTCAACGCGATGCTGCGCCAGGGCAACGCGCCCCCCGTGGTCATCACGCGGGTGGTGCGGATCGCGCGTGCCATCAACGACACGTTGCCGCGGTTGCGCAACTTGGATTCGGGCAACCTCGGGCTCGCCAGCCTGGAGGCCTACTCGGTGGTCGCCACGGCGACCTCCTATCTCCCGGAAGCCGTCAGCGGCTACCTCCGGCTCCCTCGCGAGTGGGCCGACACCCGGCCGATCGACGGTTACAAGACCTCGCTGATGGTGCTGGTCGACCAGCTCGAGCTGCTCGGTTCGACGATGGACAAGGTGCTCGATGCCGCCAACCGTGCCGATGCCCAAGCCCTGCTGCTGCACGGCAAGTTCCTCGAAGCCAAGTTCGGGCAACCGACAGCCGGCCCCGGCCTGACGTTGGGATCTCCTGATGACTGAGCTTTCTCTGGCCGAGGCCCTCGAAGCGCTGGTCGCCGCTGCCCGCGATGCCGGCGTCGATCCCATCGCCGCCCGGCTCGAGGGCGAGTCGCTGGCCGCGACCGTGGCCGAGCCAGCCAAGGGTGCCTACGTCGGCTGGTCGGAGCAGACCGGCGGCGGCCGCACCGCCGAGGACTTCACGGACGCTGCCTCTCGGGGTCGGCGCTACCGGGCCGCTCCGACTCCGACCATGGCCAGCCTTTCTCTGGCCCGGTCGACCTACGCGCCGGCGTACGCCCAGGCACTGTCAGAGGTCGCCCTCGCCGCCACGACGTTGGGAGAGGAGCACCCGAGGGTGATCGGCAACGCGACCACGGCCGCTGCCGCTCAGCTGGGTGATGTCCAGCCCCGCGCCGGCTTCCCGGCCGCGACCCACCAGGTCGGGCCCGGCGGACCTGATCACTTCCTGGCGCAGATGCTCGCCCAGCTCGGCCAGGTGCAGAAGAAGCTGACCAACCTCGACCTCGCCGAGATCGACCGGGACGTTCCCGGCGCGTTCGACCTCACCGGCACCAGCACGCCGGCCGAGCACGTCGAGAAGCCCACCGAGCCCACCCAGGCCGCCCCCGACCCGAGCAAGCCTGCCGAGCCGGAGCCGGCCGTCGAACCCGAACCCGAACCGAAGAGCGTCGAGGAGCTCCTCGCCGAGCTCGACGAGCTCGTCGGACTGAAGGACGTCAAGGCCGAGATCAAGCGGCAGGCGGCGGTGCTGCGCGTCGAGGGGCTGCGCAAGGAAGCCGGCCTCGCGGCCCCCACGATCACGCGTCACATGATCTTCAACGGCAACCCGGGCACCGGCAAGACCACGGTCGCGCGACTGCTGGCTGGCATCTACCGGGCCCTGGGCCTGCTCTCCACGGGCCAGCTTGTCGAGGTGGACCGTTCCGAGCTGGTGGCGGGCTATCTCGGTCAGACCGCCATGAAGACCGCCGAGGTGGTGAAGTCCGCCGAGGGCGGCGTGCTCTTCATCGACGAGGCCTACTCATTGGCTGGCGACCAGTACGGCCAGGAGGCCATCGACACGCTGGTCAAGGAGATGGAGGACAAGCGCGACAACCTCGTCGTAGTGGTCGCCGGTTATCCGCTCCCGATGGAGGGCTTCATCGCCCAGAACCCCGGCCTGGCCAGCCGGTTTCGCACCACCATCGACTTCGTCGACTACACCGACGACGAGCTGGCCGAGATCTTCAGGGTGATGGCCACTGCTGCCGAGTACGACGTCGACGACCAGGTGCTCGAACGCCTCCGTCAGCTGCTGGCTCTGGTGACCCGAGACTCGACTTTCGGTAACGCCCGCTACGTCCGGAACATGATGGAGGCCGCCATCGGACGGCATGCCTGGCGGCTGCGGGAGATCGACAAGCCCACTCGGGAACAGCTGCGTACTCTCGAGCCCGACGACCTCGATCCCGTCGCGCTCGAGCCGCCGGGCCCCGAGCCTGCCCCCCAGCCTGCTGTCGACATCACGCCCGCCGGGGGAGACGATGCTCCGGCCGCACGTGAACCGGCGGCACCCGAGGAGAACCCATGACCCAGGCGCCCGGTGCACCAGCGGGCAGACCGGCGCCTGCCGCGGTGTCGACACCCGCACCCGCTGCCGCCCCGGCTGTCGGCGCCGGGCCGGTGGCCGGGCAGCGCCCGACGACCGAGAACGTGCCTCGCCTGCTCAGCCGCTGGCAGGCGCTCGCGGTCGCCGTCTGTGTGGTGTTCGGCGTCGTAGCCGCCCTGGTCCAGTTCCTGGCCTGGCAGGCCGGCGATCGGGCCGCGGCCAACACCGAACAGCTGGTCCGCGTCCAGAACATCGAGACTTCGCTCTACCGGGCTGACGCTCTCGCCAGCAACGCGTTCCTGAGCGGTGGCCTGGAGCCACCCGCCCAGCGGGCGGCGTACGACACGACGATCAGCGGCGTGCTTCGGCAGATCGCGGAGGCGGCTGATGCTCAGCCCGCCGACCGGGCTGTGCTCGCGACACTCAACGAACTGGTGACCGCCTACACGACCGGGGTGACGCAGGCGCGCGACAACAACCGTCAGGCCTATCCCGTCGGTGCGCAATACCTGCGCGAGGCAAGCGCAGCCCTGCGGGTCGACGCCACTGCGGCGCTCGATGCGTTGTCCGAGGCGAACACCGCCCGGGCAGAGGACGAGATGGACACCCAGCATCCGTGGTGGCTCCTCGGGCTCACGCTGTTGACACTTGCGGCGCTCTGGCTGGTCAACCGCGCGATCGCCAAGCGCTTCCACCGTCGGTTCAACCGGGGCCTGCTGATTGCGGCCCTGGGCATCGCCTTCCTGACCTTCTTCACGGTGAGCTATGCCAGCGCTCAGCACGGCGCCAACGACGACCTGCGCGACGGAGCGTTCAAGGACGCCATCGATGAGGCGGCCGCTCGGACCGCCGCCAACAACGCGAAGGCGCTGGAGAGCAAACGCCTGATCGACCGGGCCTCCGGCGAGCTGGTGGACGCTCCGTGGCAGGAGCAGGCCGCGATCGTCGACGCGAACACGTCGTTCTCCGGTCCGTGGAACGACTACAAAGTTGCCCACGCGAGTGTGGATGCGTTCGACGTGGACGGTGACTGGGACCGGGCGGTCGGTGTGGCGACCAGCACCGAGATGGGCGGCAGCACCTTCGCCTTCGACCGCTTCGACAGCAGGTCCGCCGAGGCCATCGAGGTGTCCGGCAAGGTGGCCACCGACGAGCTCGGCTCCAACACGCTGGGGCTGTTCCTCACCCTGGTCACCCTCCTGGTCGGACTGCTCGGCGCGGCCATCGCCGCCTGGGGCATCAATGAGCGACGCAGGGAGTACGCATGACGTGCCTCAGGTCCACGATCTTGACAGCTCTCGTTGGAGGGCTCCTGGTGGGCTGCGGCTACGACCCCACCACGATCCCGGCCCCGGACGCCGCACCCGCGAGCCCGGCAACATCTGCCGCCCCTCCGATCGTCTGCGACAACGCCACCGAGTCCTACGGTCCTGGCGCCGACGTCGCCGAGCTGGGCAACCGGCCTGAGGTAGCCGAGATCAGGAGTCGAGGGCGGTTGGTGGCCGGCGTTTCTGCCGACACTTTCAAGATGGCCTCCCGTGACCCACTCACCGGTGAGCTGGTCGGGTTCGACATCGACATGGTCAACGCCGTCGCCCGGGCGATCTTCCCGAACGCGCGCGACCTCGAGAAGGTGATCACCTTCCGGGTCATCACCGCTGCGGACCGGTTGCCGGCACTGATCGATGGTCGGGTCGACGTCGTGGTGCGCAACATGACCGTGAACTGCGCGCGGTGGAAGGAGATCGCGTTCTCGGCCGTCTACTACGAGTCGGGGCAAAAGCTCCTGGTCCGCCAGGACCTGGCTGATCGGAACGACCCGGTCGACACGGTCGAGGAGCTGTCCGGGCTCCGCGTGTGCGCGCCGTTGGGCACCACCAGCCTGAGCAACATCCAAGACCTGGCTCCCGACGACACCGAGATCGTCACCGCGATCAACCACACCCAGTGCCTGGTGAAGTTCCAGCGCGGGGAGGCCGATGTCATCACCGGCGACGACACGGTACTGGCAGGGCTCGCCGCCCAGGACCCGTACGCCGTAGTGCCGCCCGGGCAGGACAAGTTCACCGCGGAGCCCTACGGCATCGGCGTCAACAAGGATCAACGCGACCTGGTGAGGTTCATCAACGCAGTGCTCGAGAGGAGCCGGGTCGACGGATCGTGGCAGCGGAGCTACGACACCTGGCTCCGGCCGAACCTGGGCCCGGGCAGCCAGCCGCAACCGACGTACGGTCGCCGCTGATCATGGTCACTGCGCCCGGCGCTCCAGGTTCGATCGGGTCGGCCATCGAGCCGACCGTGATCGAGAGCTACCTGAGTGCCCTCGACGAGTGGCTGCGGGCTCGGCGTAACGAGCTCGACGAGCTGGACGCGGCCGCGCTCGCTGCCAACCGCGGCGGCCAGGTCGCCGGCGACATGATGTTGGCTTTGGCGCTGTGGAAGGCGGTCTCCGACCGCTACCAGCTGATCTTCGCGACCTGGGACGGCGGCCGCGTTCTCGAGGAGCAGCGCGAGCGCATCTCCGCACTCATCTGGGGCCGCCTCGACGGGGCGAGCGAGCTCCCTGGGGGCATGGCCGTCTCGGTGCCGGAGGCCTGCCGGCTCTCCGATGCCCTAGCGGCCCAGCTGCGGACGGCGCTCGCTCTGGTGCCCGGCGCCGACGCGTCCGCTGCCCGGATCAAGCAGCTGCGGGCCCAGCTGGAACGATTGCGTGACCAGGTCGCCCTCGAGCCGGCAAACCATCGGAAGTTGGCGGCCGAACGGGTGGCCGAGCTTGCCGGCCGGCTCTCGGAGCTGACCGAGAAGGCTCAGCGCGGTGCCGACGTCGGTGGACTGCTCCACGCCGCTCGAGAACGACGCCACCACTTGTGAGCGCGACCTGATCGTCGGCAACGCCCAGCGTCGCGACGCCCGCGACCAGCTGGTCAGTGTCCGCGAGCTGAGGGCCGACCTGGAGTCGCGGGAGTTGGCGCTCGAGCGGCTCGCCGAACAATGCGTGCGCACCGTCGATCCGTCCCCGCACTACGCCGTGCCCGACGTCGACGCGCTCGGTCCGGTGCCCAACACTCCCGAGGCGATTCAGACCTATCGGGCGAGGCTCGAACGGGTCTCCGAGGCGCTCAACCTCGCGCAGCACAAGTACGCCGACGCGCTGGCCGAGCACACCGAGCTGGTCGACCTGCTGGATGCCTACGTCGCCAAGGCCAGGGCGCTCGGCGTCAGCGACCGGCTGGACCTGGCGGACAGCGAGCGCCGGGCCCGTGAGGTGCTTGGCCGCCGGCCAGCCCCAATGACCGTGTGTCGCCAGCTCGTGGCGACCTATCAGACCTGGCTCAGCAAGGAATCCGCATGAAATGCGCCCAACCCGGATGTGCGGGAGACATGGCCGATGGCTATTGCAACGTGTGCGGCATGGCGGCGGAGTCTGGCGTCGCCGCCCCCGCGACCGCTGCTGCCGTCACGGCTGTCGACGGCGCTCCCTGTCAGCAGCCCGCCTGCGCCGGCAAGTTGCTTGACGGTTACTGCGACATCTGCGGCACGGCCGCTGACATGGCGCCGGTCGTCGAGAGCACGGATGGTCCCCTCAACGAGGTCTCGGTCGCCACTTCGGCGAGCAAGGTCCAGTCAACGGCGTTCGGCTCGGCGCGGGCGACCCACGCCACGTCGTCGACGCGACGCACCCGCACCGGCTCCCAGCGGATGCGGGCAGCCCGCCTCGGTGCGGGCCTGACCCGGGTACCGCCGGCCCCCCCGATCGACGCGGCCACCGCGATCAATCCCAACCCGTCGGTGCCCGAGGACAAGCGCACCTGCTCGAAGTGCGGCACCGCGATCGGTCGGAGCCGCGACGGCAAGCCAGGGCGCCAGGAAGGTTTCTGCCCGCAATGCGGGCAGGAGTTCTCCTTTACACCGAAGCTCAAGAACGGCGACGTGGTGGGTGGCCAGTACGAGGTGGCGGGCGCGCTGGCGCACGGGGGACTCGGCTGGATCTATCTCGCGCGCGACCGCAACGTCTCCGACCGGTGGGTGGTGCTCAAAGGCCTGCTCAACTCCGGCGACCCCGATGCGCTGGCCGCCGCGATCGCCGAGCAGCAGTTCTTGGCGCAGGTCGAGCACCCGCTGATCGTCGAGATCTACAACTTCGTGACCCATGAGGGTGCCGGCTACATCGTCATGGAGTACGTCGGCGGTACCTCGCTCAAGCAGATTCTCAAGCAGCGGATGCGGGACAACAACGGCGACTACGACCCCTTGCCCATCGACCAGGCGCTGGCCTACGTCCTCGAGGTACTCCCGGCCTTCCAGTACCTCCACGACCTCGGGCTGGTCTACTGCGACTTCAAACCGGACAACTTGATCCAGGTCGGCGACGCGGTCAAGCTGATCGACCTTGGAGGCGTGCGCCGGATCGACGACCAGGAGTCGGCGATCTACGGCACGGTCGGCTACCAGGCGCCAGAGGTGGCCGAGATCGGGCCGAGCGTGGCCTCGGACATCTACACGATCGGCCGCACGTTGGTGGTGCTGTGCATGGAGTTTCGCGGCTACCAGGGCACCTACCTGAACTCGTTGCCGCCGCCGGAGTCCACCCCCCTGTTCGCGCAGAACGACTCGCTCTACTGGCTGATCTCCAAGTGCTGCGCAACAGATCCGGCCGACCGGTTCGCCTCAGCCGACGAGCTCCGCTCGCAGCTGCTCGGCGTGCTGCGCGAGGTGGTGGCGAAGGCGACCCCCGGCACGGCGCTGACGTCAGCATCGTCGCTGCTGTTCGAAACGCCGAGCACGTCGGCCTCGGTGTTGGACTGGTCGCAGCTGCCGGAGCTTCGGCCCGACCCGAACGACCCACAGCAGGCCTGGCTGGCCAGCTTGGGCATCGAAGATCCGGAGCAGCGGCTCAAGGAGCTGGAGCAGGCTTCGGAAGACACCGCCGAGGTGTTGCTGACCCGCGCTCGCGCTGCCCTCGATGCGGATCATCCGGCGCAGTCGCGGGGCTACTCCGCCGACCTGCTCGGCGACGACCCGTGGGAGTGGCGGGCGCTGTGGATGGACGGCCTGGCCACGATGGCGCAGGAGGACTGGACAGCAGCCATGGCTTCCTTCAATGCCGTCTGCCAGCAGGTGCCGGGAGAGCTTGCACCCAAGCTCGCCCTGGCTGTTGCCTGCGAGCGGGGCGGTCGGCCCGAGGTCGCCGAAGGGCTCTACGACACCTGCGCCCAGACCGATGCCACCTACGTTGCGCCGGCCTCCTTCGGCATGGCCCGGGTGCGCGCGATGCGTGGTGACACCGCCGGTGCCGTGAGTGCGCTCGACCAGGTGCCGCCGAGCAGCCGTGGCTTCGTGGAGAGCAGGCAGGTGCGAGCCGACGTGCTGCTTTCTACGAGCAGCGCCGGGGACCTCAGCGTGCTGGACCAGGCGATGTCCAGCATCGAGTCGGTGCCGATGGACCCGACCACCAAGCGCCGCTACACCGTGCGGATCCTCCAGCAGGCGTTGGAGATCGTGCTCGCCGGTGGCGGCGCCTCGAAACTGAAGGTCGGGAGCTTCGAGGCCAGCGAGCAGCGCCTGCGAGCGGGGCTGGAGCAGACCTTCCGCGACCTCGCCCGCGACGCCGCCCGGCTCGATGAACGGATCGGTCTTGTCAACCAGGCCAACGCCGTGCGCAGCTGGACGCTGACATGACCGAGACTCCCGCGGCCGTCGCGTGCCCGCATTGCGGAGAGCCGCTCGAGGCGGCAGCCAAGTTCTGCGAGTCCTGCGGCAAGCCGACCGGTGTGGCGCAGGCGGCGCCGGACCCATCGGGAGCCCAGCTTGGAGCCCAGTTTGGAGCCCCGCTTGGAGCTCAGCCTGCCGACCGGGCCGAAGATCTCGGCAGTGGGCCGATCAGCGCGCTCACCCGTGCGGCCGGGCCGGCGAGCGGGTCAAGTGAGCCCGTCAGGTCCGCCCGTCGTCCGTGCCTCAACTGCGGAGGGGACGTCGCTCCCGACGGCTATTGCGACAGCTGCGGCACCAAAGCGCCGACCGAGCGCGACCACTTCCGCGAGCAGCCCGCGAGCTGGGTTGCGGGGGTCTGTGACCGTGGCATCAGGCATGGGCGCAACGAGGACGCGATGGCGCTGATGGCTTCCCAGACGCCGGGGGAGCGGGCGGCGCTGATCGTGCTCGACGGGGTCTCCAACACCGATGACTCCCACATTGCTTCGTTGGCCGGAGCAAGGGCGGCACTCGGTGTGCTGCGCACGCCTCTCCCGCAGGGCATGGGCACCCCCGAGGGCCGGACGTCGGCGGTGACCAAGGTGTTCATCGACGCAATCGAGGCCGCCAACCAAGCAGTGGCGGACACCACCCCCGAGGACTCGACGGCACCACCATCGGCGACCTTCGTGTCGACGATCGTCGAGAACGGCACGTTGTGGTTCGCCAACATCGGTGACTCTCGCGCCTATTGGCTACCCGACGGTGGCGTCGGCAAACAGCTCTCCGTCGATGACTCTGCAGCCCAGATGCAGATCGAGGCTGGTATGCCGAAGAAGCTGGCGGAGACCGGACCGCAGGCGCACGCCATCACGCGGTGGCTCGGCAAGGACGCGCCCGACCTCGGACCGCGGGTGGGTCAGCTGGCGATCGAGAGCCCCGGCTGGGTGGTGGTCTGCTCCGACGGTCTGTGGAACTACGCCTCCGAGCCCGATGACCTGCTCGCCCAGATTCAGCAGGCGGCGACGTCGGATCCGGCCGAGCTGGCGCTCGCGCTGGTCGACTTCGCCAACGCCTCCGGCGGAGCGGACAACATCACGGCCGTCCTGGCCCGGCTCGAGACCAGGCAGAATGCCGCTGACACTGTCAGCGAGACCGCAACTGAGCCCACGACCGAGGGAGAGTCCAATGGCTGAGTTCACCGCCGCCGTCTACCAGAACGAGTTCCTTCCCGACGGCGGCACCGACGTCAACGCGATCGTCACCGTCGCCTGCAGCGGAGCGGGTGCGGCCGGCCAGAGCGGTTCCGGCTCGGCCGGCGAGGTGATCATCGTCGACACCTCCGGCTCGATGGGGGTCGAGACGATGGCGGCAGCCCGGTCGGCGGCCAAGGCCGCTCTCGCCGAGATCCTCGACGGCACCTGGTTCGCTGTGATCGCGGGCTCCGACCGCGCCGCCCTGGCCTATCCCCGGGTGACCTCGGGGCCGGGTCTGGTGAAGATGTCAGCCGAGTCCCGCGCGGAGGCCCTCCGCGCGGTCGACCAGTTCGTGGCCAGCGGCGGTACCGCGATCAGTACCTGGCTCGACCTCGCCCTGACGCTCTTCGGGTCAGTGCCCGAGGTCAACCAGCGCCACGCGATCCTGCTCACCGACGGCGAGAACCGCGAGGACCACGGCAAGCTCGACGACGCCATTCGACGCTGCACCGGGGTCTTCCAGGCCGACTGCCGCGGAGCTGGCACGGACTGGGTGGTCGACGAGATCCGCAGGATCGCCCAGGCGCTCCTCGGCACCGTCGACATCATCCCGGGACCGGCCCAGATGCAAGAGCAGTTCAAGGCGATGATGCAGACCGCGATGGCGCGCGGTGTCGCCGACGCGCAGCTGCGGGTGTGGACGCCGCAGGGTGCCCAGGTGTTGTTCGTGCGCCAGGTCTCCCCGACCGTTGAGGACCTGACCGCCCGCCGCGTCGAGATCAACCCGCTCACCGGGGGTTATCCCACCGGAGCCTGGTCGGATGAGTCGCGCGACTACCACGTCGGTGTCCGCGTCGCCGCGAAGGCGATCGGGCAGGAGCAGCTCGCCGCACGGGTCCAGCTCGCGCTGGGGGAGGACGTCGCCGCGCAGGGGCTGGTGAAGGCGACCTGGTCCAACAACTCCGAGCTCACCACCAGGATCGACCAGCAGGTCGCCCACTACACGGGGCAGACCGAGCTGGCCGCCATGATTCAGGAGGGCCTGGCCGCCAAGGCCGCCGGCGACGAGGCGACCGCGACCACGAAGCTCGGTCGCGCGGTCCAGCTGGCCGCCGAGACCGGCAACGACGAGGCCACCTCCAAGCTGAGGAAGGTGGTCGACATCGACGACGAGAAGGAAGGCACCGTGCGACTCAAGGCCGCGGTCAACAAGGCCGACGAGATGGCGCTCGACACCGCCTCCACCAAGACCACCCGGATCAAGAAGTGAGCTGCTCCAACGGCCACGACACCACGGCCACCGACTACTGCGACGTGTGCGGCATCGCGATGGACGCCCCCGGCGCAGCCAAGCCCGACTCATCGCCCGACGGCACCGGGACGCTGCCGGTGACCGAGCAGATCGACACCACGGGCGGTCAGAACGCTGACGGCACCTGCCCCAACTGTCAGGCCGCCAACCCGCCCAACGCGCTGTTCTGCGAGGCGTGCGGCTACGACTTCACCACCGGATCCATGCCGCGGCCGGTGTCGGCTCCGGACGCACGCGCGGTCACTCCGACCGCCGACGTCAATCCGTCACCCGAGCTCACCGCCGGCTGGGTCGCCGAGATCTGGATCGACCCCGATTGGTACGCCGATCAGAAGAGCACCGATCCGCTGCCGTCGCCGGGCCTGCCCGTCGTCGTACCGCTCAAGCATCAGTCGATCCTGATCGGCCGTGCCTCCCGCAGCCGCAACATCACCCCCGACATCGACTTGTCCTCCGACTCCGGCATCAGCCGCCGACACGCCCAGCTGACCACCGACGGCAAGCGCTGGTTCGTCGAGGACCTCGGCTCCTCCAACGGCACCTACGTCGCCGGCTCGGTCGATGCCCTGCCCGCGGACCCGATCTCGCAGGGTCAGAAGAAGGAGATCAATGCCGACGACCGGGTCTATCTCGGTGCCTGGACCCGGATCGTGGTGCGGAAGGCGTCCGCCGGCGAGATCTGAAGACGGCGCTCCGGGAAGAAGCGAGCGTTCGTCTCGTGTTGGAGGGAGTGGCACGGTCGCGAGTGGACCTGACCGGTCCCGTACGGTCTTGTCGTGTCCACCGATGCGCAAGCAGACTCCGTAGCCCTGCAGCTGCTCGATGCGCAGGTCGCCCATCACCTCAGCCGGTTGGCCGGCGACCGGCTTGCGCCGACCGTTTCGGTCCTCACTGGGGTGCTGCTCGACGCGACGGGTCGGCACCCGATCGAGGACCTGGTCGACCGCGCGACGGTCAAGGCGATCCTGGCCCGAGCCCTGGTGACGGTGCCGGGCAGCGCCGCCGTCGGCGAGATCGTCGACCTGGTCGTTGAGGTGGTCCTGGCCGGTCCCGCCGAGCCGTATCCGATCGGTGAGCTGGTGGACCGGGAACGGTTCGAGACCCTCCTCGACGAGCTGCTCGCGCTCCATCCGCTGCTCGAACGGGGACTGGAGCGGCTCACGGCGAGTCCGTTGGTCGGCACGATCGCGACGAGGTTCATGGGCCGGGTCGTCGGCGAGGTGCTGCAGGCCAACAAGACCGTCGCCGACAAGGTGCCCGGCCTCGGCCCGCTGATGGCTTTCGGCACGACGGCGGCCTCTCGGGTGATGGGGGCGGCCGACAAGCAGTTCGAGGGGTTGCTCGGTGATGCTGTCGGCAAGGGCGGCACGTTCGCCGTGCGCCGGCTCAACCGGATCCTCATCGAGACGCTCCGCGACCCCACGACCCGCGACGCCGTCCTGGAGGTGTGGGGCCTCGTCGCCGAGGGCCAGGTCGCCGGGCTGAGCCAGTACGCGAGTCGCGAGGACGTCGTCGGTGTCGTCGATGCTGCGCACGACCTGACCGTTGCGACCCTGAGCAGTGAGCACGTCGCGGACCTCGGTGCAGCGATCGTGGATGGGCTCTTCGATCGGTTCGGTGGTCGTACTCCCAGCGAGTTGCTCGACGAGCTGGACCTCAGCCGCGACGACCTGGTGGCCGACCTGGTGCGGATCGCGCCGGGAGTCGTGACTGTGCTGCGGGAGTCGGGCGACCTGGAGCGGATCGTGCGCGCCCAGCTGGAGCCGTTCTACACCTCGCCCGAGGTCACGGCGCTGCTCGACGCCCGGTAGCGAGCGCTAGCGGCCGGCTTCCGCAAGGATCGCGGCCAGCTCGGACGGTCGGGTGAACATCGGCCAGTGGCCCGAGTCGATGTCGGCGTAGTCGAGGTGCTTGATCTTCGCGAGCTCCGGGAGGTCGCCGGCTGCAACCCACTCCTTGGCCTCTGCCGGGCTGAACTCGGGACAGATCAGCAGCACCGGTATGTCGTAGCGGCGCTCGTCGGTGAGTCGGACGACACCCCTGGCCACGGCCTCGGGCACCGGTAGGGCGGCGGCCTCGATGTCGCGCTTGGCCGAATCGTCGAGGTCGGCCGAATCCGCCCCTTCGAACGGACCCCAGCCGGGGAAGGGCATGCAGCCGTCCTGCATCTCGAAGAAGTCGGCGTAGAGCTCGCCGTCGGGGCTCGGCCAACCGCCGATCACGGCCACCCTCGACACCTTGTCCGGGCGAGCCTCGGCGGCCAGCCACGCCAGGCTGGCTGCGGCGGAGTGGCCCACCACGACGACCTCGCCCTCCGCGGCGTCGATGGCGGCGACAACGGTCGCGACCTGGTCGGAGAGGGTGGCGGTCGTCGAGCCGTCACCCTGGCCCGGGAGTGCGATCGGCACGCCGCGGTGTCCCCGCGATTCCAGCTCTTTGACGACCGGCGCCCAGGCCGTGCTCCCGTCGAGCCACAGTCCGGCGATCAGGATGATGTCCAAGGTTCGGCTGATTTCCCGGTAGGTGCGTCGATAAGGTCAAGATCGCGCTCGGCGTAGAGCCGGTGCTCCCACTCCTCGTTGAGGACGATGCGCAGGCACTGCTTGAACGAGAAGCCCTCGATCTGCGGCCAGCCCGGCTCGGTGCGGGTGACCTCCGAGGCCAGCTGCTCTTCGGTGAGGTTCCCCATCACCGCACGGACTATGGCCTGTCGCTCGCTCCGCAGGGCGAGCACCTCCTGGAGCGACGGACGCGCCTCGCGGTCCCACGGGATCCCGTCCCATCCGGGCGCCTCGTCCCACGGCAGGTCCAGCGGGTGCCAGGGGGAGAGGTTGCCGAGGATCATTCGGCTGATCCACGCGGAGGTGGCGAAACCGAGGTGGCGCAGGGTCTGGATGAACGACCACTCGCCCCCGACCTGACGATGCAGCTCCTCTTCGGGGAGGTTCCTCGCCCTTGCGACTGTCTCGTCCCACAGCCGCTCGAGCACGGCCCACGCGTCGCGGAAGCCGTCGGGGTCCTCGGGTCTCATCTTCGTCCGCTCGGGCATCCGGCGGTTGAGCTCCGCATCGACGTACGCCGACACCTCGACGCCGTTGATGACGACGTTCTCCAGGTCGCCGTGGATGTCGACGTCGTGAAGTTCGACCCCGCGCATGCGCACCCCGTGGAAGTGCACCATGCGGAACTGGGCGCCGCTGAGGATGACGTCGCGGAACTGGGCATCGTTGAGGTAGACGTCGGTAAAGGACGCGTCACGCAGGTTCGTCTTCTCGAAGCGCGTGCCGGGCAGGTCCTGCTCGCGAAACTCGGTCATGGCGGCAACAGTAAAACCAGTTCCGGACGTTCTGCTTCCGGTTATCGCCGACGACTTCTAGGGTTGGGCGATGCCGGCTGAGATGAGTCCTACGGCCCGCGCGCTGCGCACCTTGGAGATCCTCCAGGATCGCGGTGGCGCCACGGCCGACGAGCTGGCTGTTCGGTTGGGGGTTTCGGAGCGGGCGGCGCGGCGTTACGTGGGCATCCTGCGCGAGGCCGGCATCCCGGTCGACTCTGTCCGAGGACCCCACGGCGGTTTCCGTCTCGGTCGGGGCACGAGGCTGCCACCGGTGGCCTTCACCGAGCCCGAGGCCTTGGCGCTGGTGATGGCGGTGCTCGACGGACAACGCGGTGAGGTTGATGGCGACGACATCGTCGGCGCTGCCCTGGGCAAGGTGATCCGGGCGCTGCCCCAGGCCGTCGGGAGACAGGCGACGGTGTTGCGCGAGCACGCCTCGGCGGCACCGGTCCGCGTCTCGACCCGACCGGATCCGACCATCACCAGCGCCCTGGTCGCGGCGGTCGCGGCCGGACGGCGCGTGGTCGTCGGCTACCGCGCCGAGTCCGGCAACGAGTGGGAGACCGAGGTGGACCCCTGGGCGGTAGTGGTCCGACTCGGACGGTGGTACCTCCTTTGTTTCTCCCACCAGGCTGATGCTGTCCGCACCTACCGGATCGACCGGGTACGCGACGTTCGGCAGCTGACGCGGACCTTCCAGCGACCCGACGACCTCGATCCCGTGGCCGCTCTCGAGGAGTACCTCGGCACGGGTTGGGAGTACCCCACCCGGGTCGTCTTCGAAGCGCCAAGGGCCGAGGTTGCGCCGTGGATCCGCCCACCGATGGGTCGACTGGAACCGTGCGACTCCGGTTGCGTGCTGGTCGGGAGCACCAGCAATCCCGCGATGTACGCCGGGGAGTGGCTGACCACGGTGCCCTTCGCGTTCCGCGTCGAGGGCGGTCCGGAGCTCCAGGCTGCGGTCGCGGTGCTCGCCGAACGACTGAGCCGCGCTGCCCCGTGATCGCGGCGTAGGCTCCACATTCCGACGACCACAGGCCACACCAGGCCACACCAGCCCACACGGGGAGTGCGATGCCGGCGAGCCGGACAGCTCGTCAGAAGAAGGCCGCCGCAGAGGCCGGCCCGCTGGCGAAGGTCAAGATCGAGCTCGGTGCCGACGACCAGTTCGTCTACAAGATCAGCTGCGTCGAGTGCGTCGTGCGCGGCGACCGGAGCTGGTCGGCGTACCGACCTGGTGATGACAACGGGTTCATGGCCGCGATGGACCGGTGGACCTTCCACCTGACCGAGAAGCACCCGGGGGCGGAGGCGCCGTGCCTGAAGTTCCTCTCGGCAGCCCAGGAGCGCCTGCACCAGCGGCGCGAGCAATGACCCTGCGCGGCGACAATCACGGATGCGAGATGGACTTCGAGTTCGAGGGCCCGGTCATCGAGTGGCGAGGCCCAGCGCCCTTCTACTTCCTGCGTATCCCCGAGGAGGACAGCGAGGACATCAAGCTCGCCGCCAAGGGGATCGAGTACTGGGGTCAGGTGCCAGTCGTGGTGCGGGTCGGTGAGGTCGAGTTCACGACAGCGCTGTTCCCGAAGGACGGTCGCTACCTGCTCCCGCTGAAGGCCGCGGTCCGCAGGTTGGCCGGCATCGAGCCGGACAGCGTGATCGCCGTAGGGCTGGACGTGGGTCGCGCGGAGCCCGCCGCGGCGCAGGTTCCGTGACACAGGCCAGACTGTTCCGGTGTCCTCCTCCCTGGCCGGCATCGTGCCCGGCATCATCGACGCTCACATTCACCAGTGGGATCCGTTCACGACGCCCCGCGAGGCGTCCAGGCTGGCACCGCTGTACGCCCGCGCCCCTCGCCTCCTCGAGCTCCTGCTGCCGTTGCTGGCGCCCCGAGCGGACCGCGAGCTGGTAATTACGCCCCGTCACGTCGCCAGCAGGTATCTGCCGGAGACCTACGCCGCGGACGCAGCCGACACGGTCGCTTCAGTCGGCGTACCTGTCGAGGCAGTCGTGCACGTCGAGGCGTCGTGGCACGGACCGGACCCGGTCGATGAGACCCGGTGGCTGGAGACCTTGCCGTTCGGGGAGGACGGGGTCCCCAGACTGGCCGGAATCATTGCGAACGCGGATCCGCGGGCTCAGGACATCGGGCGGGTTCTTGACGACCATCTCGCCTCGAGTGGGCGGATGAAGGGCATCCGACTTTGCGCCGCCTGGCACGCCGACCCCGGGGTGAAGAATTTCGTCGACAGCGAAGGCTTGCTGGCGTCCCCCGGCTTTCTGCGCGGGTTCGCGGCAGTCGCCGAGCGAGGGCTGACCTTCGACGCGTGGGTCTACTCGGGCCAGCTGGGCGACGTCGCCCAGCTCGCAGCGGCATACCCGGAGACGACGATCGTGCTGGACCACTACGCGACGCCGGTTGGGCTGCTCGGCCCCATGGGCAAGCGCACCTGCCCCGACGAGCGCAGCCGCATGGACCTGTTGCACCGCTGGCGCGACGACATCGCAGCAGTCGCTGCTCATCCGAACGTGGTCGCCAAGCAATCTGGTTTCGCCTTCCCACCGCTGGGCAGCCGCCGCGTCGGGATCGGTCGTGCCGACCTCGCCGAGCTGACAGCCCCATTGATCGAGCACACCGCCGACGTCTTCGGCCCCGACCGGCAGGTGTTCGGGTCGAAGTCCCGATGGACAAGTCACTGACCGTCACCCGAACCCTGGTGGGGGCCCTGCGCGACTTCCTGGCGCCGCGGGGCCCGGAGCTGCTTGCCAAGGTGTTCCGAAAAAATGCGGATCCGTCGTCTATCGGGGTGACGTAGGCGGCGAGGTTGTCCAAGTCTGCTGGCCACCCTCGATCGCGTCGTTCTTCTCGACGGCCTCGTCGCGCAGCTCCTGGTGCGGAACAAGCGTTCGCATCTCGATCCGGGTCGCAGGACCGTCGGGGCCCTCGGGGCCATCTGGTGCGAACGTGAGGACCGACTCAAGGCTGTTCGGGTCGTCGCGGGATTCACCGTGGAGCAGCGCGATCCACTCCGGCGGGGCGATCTCGGTCCAGAGATCCACTCCTGGTAGTCGGTCCGTCCGGTCCGTGCATCACGAAGTCCCACGCCCCGCCTACGCGGAACTCAAAGGCGCGCGTCGTGGTGGTGAAGCCCTCCAGGCCCGCCCACTGCGACAGGTGCGACCTCGTGGAACGCCTCGAACACCAGCTCTCGTCGGCATCGATGACCTTAGAGACCACGATCTTCGCTGTCTACCGTTCCGGCTCGTTCCGCACCTCTTCGTTCATGTCCACCAACGCCTCACTCCATCCATCTATCTTCTTCAGGTCCTGCACATTACTCGTCCAAAGCCGGTGCGAGCTTCTCGGCCCGGACCCGCTGGAGACCGCGCGTCCACTCGTGGACAGACTGTGGCACCACGGGCGTCCAGGTCGTACAGGTCCTACTTTTGCCCAGCCTTACGATCCCGCGCCGGCCCGCCTCCCGCGGGCGCCCGCAGGATGCTTTTGAGCATCCCTGGCTACGGTGCCGTTCCCAGCTTCCTGGGCCCACTCGTGCCACCAACACTCGCCAGCCCGCAGCCGCGCCCAGGTCTTGCGGCGCTACAGCTGCTGCGGTCGCCGAAGACGTGCAATCTGGTCAGTTGCTCTGGCCACTTACGTCGATCGTATGCCGATATCGGAGTACGTCGGGTTGGGGTAATTTGGAAGCGCCCATCACCGGGAGCCCGCGGGTGCTCGAGGGCGCCGGTGGTTCGATCTCCCGATAGAAGAACCTCGTTCGGCCTCGACCCGAGCATCGCCGGCTCGAAGCTGCTGACCAAGGCTTCCGGTAGCCAGTACGCACACATCGGCAATTGCGGGCTTCGATCTCCGGCCGCTGGTCATGCGGACAGCCGCTTCGGCGAAGGATCCCCAACGCGGTCGGGGTCGAGGTCGATGTCGATCTCGGTAGACTGCTTGAGAATGGCGTAGGAGTCGCTGGACCACCGCAGCGCCCGGGCGTCGAGGTGGAGCATCTCCATTGCGCGTCCGCCGGCAGCTCAGCGCGGCCGAGCGACCTCCTCGAGGAGGCCGTTGCCGAGGTCGCGCAGGAGTCCCGCTCAGTCGCCTTGGCGAGTACGCCGGCGGCTTGGCCATCATCGACGGCGAATCGAGCGTTGCCAGGTCGCGGTGGCCATCGTCATCGCCTGGGCGCGCTCGTCGAACAGGGTCGAGCGGGATCAGCTGGACCCGCGGGGGGTCCTCGTCCAGCCGGACTCGTCGAGCGAGCCGTCGGCGATGCTGGTCGGCTTCATCCCCTGACCCTGTAGGCCTTGATCAGCTGGATCCGGCTATTTTGCGCGCCCGTCGAGCCGGTACGACTCCTCATCGACAAGGAGCAGCTTGCGGGTCTGGTCAGCCGCAGATCGAGCACGCGGTTCAGGCCGGTGCGACAGGACAGCTCCTCGTAGGCAAGCTCGTCCGGTACCATGTCCTTCCGTCGCTTTCGAACCGACCACCCTCTTGCCGTCCCAACATCGATCAGCGGCCCATCGAAGATGCGATCCTCGATCTTCGGCATATCAGCCGTGGACAGTCTCACCCACGCGAGCCATCACCCTCGACCAGGTCTTTCTACGCCACCGGCATCGTCCACGGTGCTGGAGGCGCACTGGGTTGGCTGCTGCTCGGCCATCGCTCCGGTCGGCTCGGCGTCCTGGACACCGCGATAGAGCGCGTGCGCGCGACCCCTTGTCGGAGCGGCTCACGGGCTACAGCGTGCCATCCCGTGTTCACCACGATGATCTCGCTGATGACGGCCCTGTTCGGCATGGACATCACGCTCGGCATCGGCGTCGGCCGCGACCACCGCCCGCTGGCCAACCCGCGGCTCCCCGATCTTGTTCGGACTACTCAGGACTGAGTGCTCCAGTGCCCTGGCCTGCGCGCTCCCGCGGGCGATCAGGCCGGGCCGACGGCGTCCAGATCTCCTGGCTGACGAGCACGGCTGGATCCCATGCTGCTGGCGCCGGCGCGTATGCGCTTCCTCGGCTTCCCGCTGGACTTTGTGGCCCGGATCTTCGGCCGGGACGTGGACCTCGGGTACCGCCGGCCTGATGCTGATCGGGGAGCGGGCCTGTCGTTCAATGGAATCGCACTGCTCCACGAGGAAGATCTCATCCCACCACCACGAGAACCAACCGCCCAGTGGCGCCAGTACGGTCCAGGGCGTCGGCGGTGATGGGCGGGATGCTGATCGGGCTCTCGGTCTTCCAGGCGGAGTTCGACTTCGGCGTGCCGCAGTTCCGCCTGGTCCTGCAGCCGCTCCTCATTGCCGTGGCGGCCGGCGTCACCCTGGTGGCAGCGCGGCTCTGGATCGGGCCCGGGGCCGCCCTGACGTCGGTGCTCTTCTACCAGCTCATCCGCGGCGGGGTGAGTGTCATCGTCGGCCCCCTCGTCATCGGTGAGCTGTGGGCAGCCGTGCCGCTCTACCTGGCCGAGGCGCTCTGTGTGGAGGTCGCCGCCCTGCTGCTGGTACGCCGTCCGCTCGCGTTCGGCGCGCTGGCCGGGGTGCTGATCGGCACGGTCGGTTTTGCGGCGGAGTTCTGGTGGACCAACGTCGTCTTCCCGCTGCCGTGGACCACTGACCTCGTCCCCGAGGGCGTGCTGATGGCCGTCGTCGGCGGCGTTGCCGGCGGCGTGTGCGGAGCGCTGCTCGCACTGGGTCTGCAACGCCGACTACCTACCGGCGGACTCACCCGCCTGGTCTTCGCCGGGAGCGTGCTGGCCATCGTGGTGGCCACGGTGAACGGCCTCTGGATCACGCGTCCCGACGACCTGAGCGCCACCATCACCCCGTCGGCGACGACCAGCGACGAGGAGAAGCAGGCAACGGCGACGGTCGAGTTCAACCGCGTGCCTTTCGCGGGCGACGACCCCGCCTGGCTGACGATCACCGCGTGGCAGGGTGGCGGCCAGGAGGGCCTCCACATCGACCATCTGCGCCGCATCAACGACACGACGTACGAGACGACGGAGCCGATGCCTGTCGGCGGGTCGTGGAAGACCCTGATCCGACTCCAGGACGGCCGCGACCTCTCGGCTGCCGCGATCTTCATGCCCGAGGACAGCGTCCTGGAGGAGGCGGCCGTGCCGGCCGAGCAAGCGTCGCGCAGCTTTGGCGACGAGAAGGAGATCCTCCAACGCGAGCTGAAGGACGACGTGCCGACCTGGCTCTGGACGGTTGCCGGGCTGATCGTGCTCCTGTGCTCGGCTGTCCTCGTGATCTCACTGGGTTGGGGCGTCGGCCGCTACAACAGGCTGGGCCCGGCGAAGACCGGGACCCTCGCTCCCGAGAAGGTCTGATGACGCCGCTCCACCTGGGCGCGGTTCATGCGATTGAGTGGGCGCTGTCGCTCGTGCTGCTAGTCGGTCCACTCGTTGCCCTGGGCGTCGTCATCGTCGTCGCCCGTCGCCACGAAGAGCGCGAGGTCGCGGATGCGGAAGACTGCGGTCATGGATCTGTACGAGGCAATGCGCACCACGCCGGCGGTGCGTGAGTTCACCGACGACCCTCTGCCAGACGAGGTGCTGCACACGATTCTGGACAACGCCCGGTTCGCTCCGAGCGGGGGCAACCGCCAGGGCACCAGGATCGTCGTGGTGCGAGACGCGGGCGCGCGACAGGCACTGGCC
>CAWCGY010000034.1:0-22988 GCA_963795155.1 uncultured Actinomycetota bacterium
CGGCCGTTCTCTACGTCAAGACAAGCCGGGTCAACGTCAAGACGAGCCGGGTGGGCAGAGGTCTAGCTCCTCGGCGAGGGCTCGGAGCAGCTTGGCCGCGGGCTTGGCGGTGCGGGCGTCCGGGTGGCGACCATGGCGGTAGGACTCGCCGACGTCGTCGAGCAGTAGGTCCTCGACGATCGGGGCCATCTCCTCGGGCTTGCGGCGTTTGGCCACGGACTGGTTGCGGGTCACCGAGGCAGGAGCGTCGAGGACCACGACCCGCTGGTCGCCGCGACGCCCCTCGGCGATGCCGAACTCGACGCCGGTGCCAGCCTTCAGGGTGGTGGTGCCCTCGGGCAGCGCGTCGGCGTGGATGTAGACGTCATCCCCCTCTTCCTGGGAGAGGAATCCGAAGCCCTTCTCGACGCTGAACCACTTCACCTTGCCAGTGGGCACGGTCTTGACCCTTCTCGTTCCGTTGCAGATCTCCGCTCGCCCTCCGGTTGGAGGGCGACGGGGCAGGGTTAAGTCGATGTGCCCGTCGAGCCACGACGGGAATTCCCGCAGGTCGTCCAGCACGACATCGGTCCCCGCCTCGAGCAGCCCGATCGAGTACAACCTCCGGTGAGCACCGAGACGCTGATGGCCCCGGCCGCGGTTGCACCCTCCACGTCGTGGACGTGGTCGCCGACATAGATCCTGGCTCCCTCGCGCCGCAACACATCGGCTTTCCCGATGCCCCACACCCAGCCTTCGAGCACGTCGACGTCGAGCCCGAGGTGCTCGAGGTGGAGCTCGCGTTGGGTGCGTACTTGCCCGTCACGACGATCACCCGGCCACCGTGGCGACGTACGGCGCCGATCGCCTCGTGGGCCCCGCTCAACACGGGGACCGGCAGCACAGCGTGCTCGGGATCAGCTCGCGGAACCGGTCCCCGGCCGGGCCAACGGCATCCTCCGCCAGGTGGCCTGCCAGCATCGCCTCGAGGGGTGGCCCGAGACGTGATGTCATCTCCGCCACCGGAAAATCGACGCCGAGTTCCTGGCCCAGCACGGTCAACACCGCGCCGAATCCGGGCGCGGTGTCGATCAGCGTCATGTCGAGGTCAAAACCGACCACGAGCGGTTCCGGCACCTGCTCAGCCTAGATGGAGATCACCGCCCGCCTGACACGTGTGGGACTCGTGAGTCAGAATGGACGCTTTCCCCATATCGAAGGACCACCGTGCGAGAGCGACAGCGACCCCTGAGCGGCGTAGGCCGCTGGCTGCTGGCTGTCGCGCTGGCGATCGTCGCTGTGGCCTCGGTCCCGTCGCCGGCCCCGGCCGAGGACCCGCGCGAGCTCTATCTGGTCACGCTCGACGGTCCGGGCCTGTCGGGGTTGAGTTCCGACCTGTCGCCGGTGCTGGCGAGCGTCCGGATCAGCGGCGAGCAGGAAGCACTCCTCGCCTCGGTCGGTGGCGCGGACCCGGTCTACCGCTGGCAGACCGCTCTCAACGGGTTCGCCGTCGAGCTCACCCACGGCCAGGCCGAGCTGCTCGGAGGCCATCCCGACGTCACGCTGGTCGAGCCGACGAGGTGCGGCCACTGGCCAGCGTCGGGCGGACCCGCCTCGCGGGAGCCGACTCGGGCGCCCCCGACCGAGGCGGCGCGGGCACCGTCGTCGGCGTCATCGACTCCGGCATCGCGCCTGAGGGTCGGCTCTTTCGCCGAGGTGCCGGGGCTCGGGCGCTTGCCCGACGACTTCCACGCCACCTCCGCCGACGGCGACTCCTGGGATCCCGACATCTGCAACGGGCGAGCTGATGGCCGCGGAGTGGTTCGTCGCCGGCTTCGGCGCCGACCACCTGCGCTCCGCCTCCGCCCTGTCGCCGCGCGACACCGACGGCCACGGCACCCAGATGGCCTCCATCGCGGCCGGCAACTCCGGCGTCACCGTGCGGGTGCCGGGCCAGTCGCTGGGCAGCTTCGGCGGCATGGCGCCGCAGGCCCGGCTCGCGGTCTACAAGGCGTGCTGGGGTGCCCCCGACCCTGCGGACGACGGCTGCGCCACGGCCGACCTGGTGACCGCGATCGACCGGGCCACCAGCGACGGCGTCGACGTGCTGAACCTCTCCGTGGGCGGCCCCGACGAGTTCGACACGGTCGAGCGCGCGCTCCTCGGCGCCGCCGAGGCCGACATCGTGGTCGTCGCGGCCGCGGGCAACGCTGGCCGGACGGCGTACGCCGGCCACCCGAGCCCGTGGGTGACGACCGTCGGCGGCACCACCGCCGCGCTGCGCAAGGGCGAGGTGGTGCGCGGCTCGGCTGCGCCGCTGACCGGCGCCATGGTCGCGACCGACGCGGTGGGCCCGGCCCGGCTGGTGCTCGGGTCGCGGGTGCGAGCACCGGGGCCACCCGCGAGGCCGCCCGCGTCTGCGCTCCCGGCAGCCTCGACGCCGGCGCCGTGGCGGACCGGATCGTGGTCTGCGAGCGCGGCACGGTCGGCCGGGTCGACAAGTCGCGGGCGGTCAGCCTCGCCGACGGGATCGGCATGGTGCTGGTCAACGACGCCCCCGGGTCGCTCGACGAGGACTTCCACAGCGTGCCCACCGTGCACCTCGCCCAGGCACCCGGACGCGACCTGGTCCGGTGGCTGGCCGAGCACCCTCGAGCCGGATCTCCCTGCGACCGGTGGGCCTGGTGACGACATCGCCGCGGGTGGCGTCGTGGTCCAGCGGCGGCGACCCGTCGGCGGCGTTGCTCAAGCCCGACCTGGTGGCTCCGGCCTCCGGCATCCTGGGCGGCACCTCGGCGGACACCGGCGGGGTCGCCTGGGACTTCGTCACCGGCACCTCCGCCGCCACTGCGTACGCCGCCGGCGTCGCGGCCACCTTGCTGTCCGAGCGCGACCTGTCGGCGACCGAGGTGCGCTCGGCCATGGCCACGACCGCGCAGCCGCTGACCACCGGCGTGATCGCAGCCGGCGCCGGTCGGGTGCGGGCAGGCGACGCGACCAAGCCGGGGCTCGTCTACCCGCTCGACGCCGGCGACTACCGCTCCTGGCTGGAGGGTCGCCGGACCCACCTCAACACCCCGTCGATCCTGCTCAGCGGCGGCCGGTCGGGCCCGCCGGACGGTCACCAACATCGGCTCGCGCGCCCTCTACTTCTCGTCACGGACGGTCGGCTTCGCGCGTCGGGTGACGGTGACGCCGAGTGCGGTCCGGCTAGACCCCGGAGAGAGCGCGACCTATCCGATCACCGTGTCCGTCGCGGGCAGACGGCTCGCCTCGACGACGGCTACGTCGTCTGGCGCGGCGCCTCCGGCACCCTCACCCGGATCCCGGTGCTGATCTCCCGGTAGTGCTCAGCTGGCGACGACGAGGATCGGCACGGGGTCGATCCTGACGTCGACGCGATCTCCGACCGTGAGCGCTGCGGCGGCGGCGCTGGCGACCTGTGCGACGACGAGGGTCCCGTCGTCCAACGCGGCAGTCGCCCGCGACACCGGGCCGAGGAAGGCCACGGAGAGCACCGCCGCCTGGCCCTCGGCCGACGCGACGAACGACACCGACTCGGGGCGCACCAAGGCGTCGCCGGAGCCGGTTGCGGAGCCCGGCAGCACCGGGATCTCGGAGCCGAGCACCCGGGCCTTGCCGTCGCTCACCGGTGCCGGGATCCGGTTGCTGAGCCCGACGAACTCGCCGACGAACGGGGTCGCTGGCGAGGAGTACAGCTCGGACGGCGGCGCGAGCTGGTCGAGCCGGCCGGCGTTCATGACCCCGACCCGGTCGGCGATCGCGAGCGCCTCCTCCTGGTCGTGGGTGACGAAGAGCGTGGTGGTGCCGACGTCGAGCTGGACGCGTCGGATCTCGTCGCGGAGCTGCACCCGCACCTTGGCGTCGAGCGCGGACAGCGGCTCGTCGAGCAGCAGCACCGCCGGCTCGAAGGCCAGCGCCCGGGCCAGCGCCACGCGCTGTTGCTGACCGCCAGAGAGCTGGTTGGCGTAGCGGGACTTGTGCTGGCCCAGGCCCACCAGGTCGAGCACGTCACCGGCACGCTGGCGACGATCCGCACGCGACTTCCCGCGCAGCTTCAGGCCGAAGGCCACGTTGTCGAGCACGGTCAGGTGGGGGAACAGGCTGTAGGCCTGGAACACCATCCCCATGTCCCGCTTGTTGGCCGGCACCCTGCTCAGGTCCTTGCCGCCGACGCTGATCGTGCCGGCGTCCTGCCTCTCGAGGCCGGCCAGGATCCGCAGCGCTGTGGTCTTCCCGCATCCCGACGGTCCGAGCAGCACCACCATCTCGCCGGGGGACATGTGCAGGTCGAGCCCGTCGAGTGCGTGCACGTCACCGTAGGACCGACGAAGGCCCGTCATCTCGACGGCGACCCCGGCGCTGGACTCCTTATGGGGTGGTGACGGACATCTAGTTCCCTCCGATGGTGGTACGTCGGCGGCGGTCGAGGAACGACAGCCCGACCAGCAGGACCGCGGCGAAGAGGAGCGACGCGAGCGCCGCCGCCATCGACTCGGGTGCGTCGGCCTTGCTGATCTGGACGATCACGACCGGCAGCGTGTTGTAGTGCGAGAGCGACGAGATCGTGAACTCGCCCAGCACCAGCGCGACGGCGATGAACGCGCCGCCCAGGACTCCGGGCCACAGGTTGGGCAGGATCACGCGCGTGATCACGGTGAACCAGCTCGCGCCCAGCGACCGCGCCGCCTCGGCGAGCGTCATCGCGTCGAGCGACGACAGCGAAGAGTCGATGGCGCGGTAGGAGTAGGGCAGCACCAAGATGACGTAGACGAACGCCAAGGTGAGGGCCCCGTCGCCGACCAGGTAGTTGACCCAGGCGTAGACGTTCGTCAGGCCGACCACGATCACGAGCGCGGGGATCGTGAGCGGGAGCAGGCAGAGGAACTCGATGAGCCGGGTTGCCCTGGGCACCCTCAGCCGCACCCAGATCATCGTCGGCACCAGCAGCACGACCATGCCCACCACGGTGAGGAGGGCCAGCGACAGCGAGGTGGTGATCGCGTCCGTCATCGTCGGGTCCTGCGTGAGCGCCTGCCAGGCCGCCCCGCTCCGTTCCTTGGTCGCCACGTCCTTCGTGCTGAAGTTGAGCAGCGCCAGGAGTGGGATGGCGAAGAACGCGGCGAAGATCAGCAGCAGGAGCCAGCGCAGCCCGCGCCACACGAAGGTGCCGGTCACGTCAGCCACCTCGAGGTCCGCTTGAGCAGCCAGGCATAGAGCGACATCACGATGGCGACGACCACGATCATCTCGAGCGCCAACGCGTAGGCGAAGTTCGCTTCCCGAGCACGATCTCGCTGGTCAGCGAGTTGCGGATCAGCAGCGGCAGGATCGGCGATCCCTGGCTGACCAACGCTGCGGCGGTCGCGTACGCCGCGAACGCGTTGGCAAACAGCAGCAGCATCGAGCCGAGGAACGCCGGTCGCAGCAGCGGGAACGCCACCTGGGTCCAGTACTGCCACGTGGTCGCTCCGAGGTTGACCGCGGCCTCGCGCCACTGCGGCCGCAGCCCTTCCAGGGCGGGCAGGAACACGATCACCATCAGTGGGATCTGGAAGTAGGTGTAGACGAGCACCAGCCCGGGCAGCTCGTAGAGCCAGGCGCTGCCGTTCGGATCCGTGCCGATGGTGTCGGCGAGAGTCTGCGTGAGCAGACCACCGAAGCCGAGCGTCGCGATCCAGGCGAAGGCGAGCGTGACCCCTCCGAACTGTGCGAGCACTCCACAGACGGCGGTGACCACCCGCCGCAGGATGCTGGTCGGCGGTGCGACGACGATGAGGTAGGCCAGCAGGGCGCCCAGCACCGCACCGACGGCGGCCGAGATGAACGACAGCAGCAGGCTCTCCCGGAGCACGTGCAGCGGCAGCTCGTCGTTGAGCTTGCCGATCTTCTGGAAGGAGAAGCCGCCGTCGTTGTCCTGGAAGGCGCCGACCAGGACCGTGACCGTCGGGATGATCAGGAAGATCCCGAGGTAGGCAAGAAATGGGAGCAGGCCGACCGACGGGCCGACGCTGAAACGTCGACCCGTCGGTGCGGGCGGTGGAGCGGCAGCTGTCGCCGCCACCGGTGCCGTCGTGGTCAGCCGACGGCCTTCGCCCAGTTCTCAGCCAGGTAGGCCGCCATGGCCTCGGTCTGCTCGTTGGTCGGGATCACGGGAGTGCCCGCGACCTCCGGCAGAGCGTCGTAGAGGTCCTGGTCGATGGTGCCGGCTTCCACCATCGCGTCGGCACGAACCGGGCGCGCGCCTCCGGCGAGCCAGAGGTTCTGACCCTCGTCGCTGTAGAGGAACTCCTCCCAGAGCCGGGCCGCCGCGGGGTGCGGGGCGTCGGCGTTGATCGCCTGGAAGTAGTAGCCGGCGATCGCGGCCTCCTCCGGGACGAAGACCTTCCAGCTCGGGAGCTTGGCGGTCTCCGCGGCGTTCAGGTAGTCCCAGTCGATGACGACGGGGGTCTGGCCGGACTCGATCGTCGCCGAGGTCGGGTCGACCGGCAGGAAGTTGCCGGCCTCCTTGAGGCTCTTGAAGAAGTCGACGCCGGGAGCGATGTCGTCGGCGGAACCGCCGTTGGCGACCGAAGCCATCACCACGCCGCTGAACGCGGCACCGGCGGCGGTCGGGTCACCGTTGAGGGCGACCTTGCCCTTGAAGTCCGAGCCGAGCAGGTCGTCGAGCGACGTTACGTCGGGGACGACGTCGGAGTCGTAGCCGACGGACATGAAGCCGCCGTAGTCGTTGACCCAGGCACCGTCCGGGTCCTTGAACTCGGCGGGAATGTCGTCGAACGTCTCCACCTGGTACGGCGCGTAGAGGTCGGTGTTCGCAAGCGCGACCGACTGCCCGAGGTCGAACACGTCGGGCGCCCGATCTGTGCCCTTGAGCTGGTTGGCCGCGTTGATCTCGTCCTGGCTGGCCACGTCCGGCTGGTCGGACTGGACCTTGATGTCGTACTTGTCCTCGAAGGCCGAAATGATGTTGCCGTAGTTGGCCCAGTCCGGCGGAAGGGCGATCACGTTGAGCGTGCCCTCGTCCTGGGCGGCCTTGATCAGGTCGTCCATGGTACCGAAGTCCTCGACCGACGTGGCCGTCGCGGCGTCGACTCCGCCTGAGGTCGTCTTGTTGTCGTCGTCCTCCGGCGGGGCGCAGCCGGCAAGAGCGGACGCGGCCACGATGGCCACCAGTGCGACAAACGTTGAGCGGACCTTCACGGGACCTCCTCAGGAGCGGCTCGCCAGGTGCGAGCCGCCGGCAGACTACTCCCGGATCGTGGCTCATGCGGGCAGCAGATAGGTTGCCTGGGTGACCGATGCTCCCGTTCTCCCACTGCGCACCGAACGCCTCGTCCTGCGGACCGCGCTCGCGGCGGACCTGTCGGCGCTGCTCCGCTACTACGGCGACCCGCAGGTGGTGCGCCACCTCTTGCACACCGCGCTCGACCGGGCCGGCGTGGCGGAGAAGTTCGCGAAGTTCGAGGCGAACCTGGCGCCGGTAACGATCGGTGACGTGCTCACGCTCGTCGTCGAGCACGACGGCGAGGTGGTGGGCGACGTGATGCTGCGGCTGATCGCCGGGGACCCTCCCTCGGTCGCGGAGATCGGCTGGGTCATGAATCCGGCGTACGGCGGGCAGGGCTTCGCCACCGAGGCCGCGCGGGCCGTGATCGACCTCGGTTTCCGCCACTACGGCCTGCACCGGATATTCGCCCAGCTGGATGCGCGCAACACGTCCTCCGCCCGGCTCTGCGAACGGCTCGGGATGACCAAGGAGGCGCACTTCCGCCAGGACTTCTGGAACAAGGGAGAGTGGGTCGACTCGCTGCACTACGGGCTGCTGCGCAGCGACGGGGTCGGCTGAGGTCGGCGCGATGCGGATCCTGTTCACGTTCATCGGTGGCTACGGCCACTTCCACCCGTTGGTCGCCATCGCTCGGGAGGCCGAGAGTGCTGGCCACACCGTGGCGGTCGCGGGATCGGGAAAGCTGCTCGACGCGATCGCCGAGGCCGGGTTCACGGCCTTCGGCACTTCCGAGCCTCGCGCGCCCGGGGAGCCGCCGCCTGTGCCCGCCCCGGAGCCGCCGCAGCGCTGGGACCCAGAGCAAGAAGCCAGGCATTTCCGCGACGCCTTCGCCGAGCGCGGCGCCAGAAGGCATGCGGCTGCCCTGCTCGAGATCGCCCGCGAGTGGCAGCCCGACCTGGTGGTCCGCGACGAGGTGGACTTCGGCAGCGCCATCGCGGCTGAGCGGTACGGCGTGCCGTGCGTCCCGGTGCTGGTGCTCGCGAGCGGCGGGTTGTTGCGCAAGGAAGTCGTCGCCGAGCCGCTCAAGGCGCTGCGCGCCGAGCACGGCCTACCGCCCGACCCCGGGCTCAGCATGCTCGACCGCGACCTGGTGCTGTCGCCCTTCCCGAGCTCACTGCGGAGTCCTGGGTTCCCCCTGCCGGCAACGGCCGTGGAGTTCCGGCAGCCGGGCCCGTCATCTGTGACCAGGACGACGCCCGCGCCGACCGTTTACCTCACTCTCGGGACCGTCATGCTCGGCGACGTGGCCCATCTCTTCCCTCGGGTGCTGGCCGGCGTCGCGCAGCTGTCAGCAGCGAACGTCGTTGTCACCGTTGGGGCCGGGCGAGACCCGGCCAGCCTGGGACCGGTGCCCGACCACGTGCGGATCGAGAGGTTCGTGCCGCAGGCCGACCTGCTCCCCCAGTGCGACCTGGTCATCTCGCACGGCGGCTCGGGCACCGTCCTCGGCGCGCTCGCCCACGGCCTCCCGTCGGTGCTGGTCCCGATGGGCGCCGACCAGCACTACAACGCGCAGCGGTGCGCCGCGCTCGGCACCGCTCGCGTCCTCGATAGCGTCGACGTCACACCCGACGACGTACACAGGACGGTCTCGGAGATGCTCGCGGACGCCAGCTACCGGCGGGCCGCACAACGGTTCGAGGCGGAGATCGCGGCGCTGCCTGGTCCGGAGCACACGGTGCCGCTGCTCGAACGCCTCGTTGAGTCGACGTAGGGTCGCGGCGTGGCCGACACCGCCCGCCGCAAGGCGCCTCTCTGGCTCGAGACGATCATCCTGCTCGTGATCGCCGTGGCCTTGGCCCTGGTCATCAAGACGTTCTTCGTGCAGGCCTTCTACATCCCGTCGTCATCGATGCGTCCTGGGCTGGTCGTCAATGACCGAATCCTGGTCCAGAAGCCGTCGTACTGGTTCGGGGGCGAACCCCAACGCGGCGACGTCGTGGTCTTCGAGGACCCGGGCGGGTGGCTGCCCGCTCCGATCGCGGGACCCACCAACTGGTTGACCAGCGGCATGGCCAAGATCGGTCTGTACCCCACCGGTGGCCATCTCGTGAAGCGAGTGATGGGTGTCGCCGGAGACACGATCGTTTGCTGCGATGACGACGGCCGTCTCGAGATCAACGGGTATGCGATGGACGAGGACGACTTCCTTGCGCCGCAGCGCCGGTGTGACGGACCCATGCCCTCCCAGTGCCGCGAGGAGTGGCGGGTCGGCCCGATCCCCGAGAACAGCCTCTTCGTGATGGGCGACAACCGCGCCCAGTCGGCCGACTCCTCGGAGAAGCTCTGCCACGGAGCAGCCAACTGCGATCCCGACGACGCCTTTGTCTCCACCGAGCTCGTTGTCGGAAAGGTCGTCGTCCTGGTCTGGCCGATCAAGCACTTCGACTGGATCGGGCGTCCCGACGCCTTCGACGACGTGCCGGACCCGAGCTAGCCAGGTGATCACGCGCTACGTCGCGGTGGTCGGACCCAGCGCAGCCTCGTTGGCGGGACAGCCGGACCGCGCGGCCGTGTTGGACGCGTCGGCGGCAGCTGGGGCACCTTGAGCGAGATCGCTCTGGCGGTGCGCACCGGGTCCCGGTGCTCTCGCTGCTGGGCTGGGAACTCCCGGACGGCGTACGCAGGGTGTCCACCGCCGCGGATGCAGTGGCCGCAGCGCTGGGCTGAGCTGGTCAGCTCCGCTGCTAGTCGAGCAACCGGTCGAAGGCAAGGTGGAGCACCTGCGCCCTGCTCCTGCCGGCATGGTCGGCTGCGACGAAGTGGCTCCCGATGAACATCGAGTACGCCAGCAGGCACCGAGCCTCGACGTCGTCCTCGTCGTCGCAGAACTGAGAGAACTGCGCGCGCAGGTAGTCCATCCGACGGTTGTCGATGCGGTGCAGCCGAACCGCGACCTCCTCGTCGCGACGGCTCCACTCACGCACTGCCAACTCCACCCCGAGGTCGACCGAGGCGGCCAGCCCGAACAGCCGCTGCAGCTTCGCCCGGGGCCCTTCGGAGCGACTCTCGACCACCGTGATCACGTCGTCGACTACTGACCGCTCCCAGACATCCAGCATCTCCGCGAGGAACGCCGGTCGGTTGGGGTAGTGCCAGTAGAAACCGCCCTTGGTCACTCCTAGTGCGTCGGCGAGCACCTCGACCCGAATGGCCTCCGGGCCTCCGGTGGCGAGCGCCCGCAGCCCGGCATCGACCCAGGCATCACGAGGCGTTCTGAGGTGGGCCACGCCCTTATCTATACGGCACCGTATTGACAGACGCAACCACCGGACCCTAGTGTCTATACGACGGCGTATGGATGGAGGATCGATGAGAGTTCCCAACGAGGTCCACACCTCCGGTTCCTGGCGGATCCGCGAGATCGCGTCCGACTTCGCGGTCGAGGACGTCTGGGCGTTGCCGGCGTACGGACGCCTCGAGGACTTTCCTGCGCTGATCGCGCTGACCGTCTCCTCGGATCCCGCCCACTCCGCATCGCTACCCACCCGTGCCCTGTGGCGGGCGCGGGATGTCCTGGGTCGGTGGTTCGGGATCGGCCGGATCTCCGAGCCGGCCAGCGGTGACGCTGCGGGACAGCTGCCGATCCCGGGCACGAGCGAGACGTCTCTGGCAGCACGGCTGCCCGACGATCTGCGCGGAACGGCGGCGGACCTGGACTTCGGCGCCCTGCCGTTCGCGCCCCTTTACCGCACCGATCGCGAGTTCGCGGCCGAGATCTCCAACCGGACGGTGCATGGCATCCTGCACCTGGCGTGGGCCGATCTGGGTGACGGCCGCTTCCAGGGCCAGCTGGCTGTGTACGTCAAGCCACGAGGGCTCCTCGGCAAGAGCTATCTGGCATCGATCAAGCCGTTTCGCTACCTGGTCGTCTATCCAGCACTGCTTCGCCAGGTCGAGCGACGCTGGGCAGCGCGGCAGTCGGCCGGGCTGGGCAGCTAGCGACCTTCGGCCTGGGCGACGAGCGCTTCGAGGGCGACCGGCGCGTCGGCGGTGACCATGGGTCCGACGTCGTCGGCTCCGGGGCCCCGGATGGTGGTGCTCACCGTGATCTGCGCCCCATCTGAAGTTGCCCGCACCAGGTGGTCGATCCGGATGAGCAGGTCGCCGATGGCCAGCTGGTCGAGATAGCGCGCGTCTTTCTCGACGACCTCCAGCATGAACGGCGCTTCGATCCCGCCCCGCAGCGTCATCGTGCCCTTCGCACCGACCACGAACTCGCCCTCGAGCACCACCCGCTCCACTGCGGGGTCCCAGGTTGACCAGGTGGTGGTGTCACTCCACAACTTCCAGATCGCGTCAGGGGTGGCCGAGGTGGTCACGGTGCTGGAGTGCTCGAACGTCATCTGTCTGCGCCTACCTCAGCTCGCGGTCGCCGAGGCGAACCTGGATCTCCCGGCCTCAGTATCCGGCACGTCCCGGCGACAGTGGTGGTCCACAGTTGGTCCGGGCCGGCGCTCAGGGCTGGGCGACCTCGATGGTGACACCGTCGCCGAGGTTGATCACGGTTCCGGGGACCAGCCGGACCGCGATGCCCGGCTTGAGCTCCTCCGGACCGGACCCTGGCTGCACCAGCACGGTCCCGTTGGTCGAGCCCATGTCGGTCACCACCGCAGCGCCGTGGTCGGCGCCGGCCCCTGGGCGGACCTCGACGTGGGTCGATGAGATCTCGTGGAGCGGGCTCGCAACGGTCACCAGCCGCGGCTGCTCGGTGGAGGTGAACCTCCGCGACTCCGGAGCACGCCCGAACAGCACCACCCGGTCGACGTCGACGGTCTCGCCGGTGGAGACCAGCAGCTTGGCCACCGAGCTGACGACGCTGGGTGACTGTGGCGGCTCGGACGACAGGAGCTGACCTGGGCTCGGGGTTGGGGTCGAGACGGTGAACGGCTCGGTGGTCTCGCCGAGCTCAGCGGCGTACGACGATTGCGGCGGCGAGGGTTGGGCCTCGACCTGGGCCTCGGGGATATGCGGGACTAACTCGGGATGGGCGTCAGGAGCGGCGGCCGTCGGCAGTGACGAATGCCCTGGCCGGTCGACCCGCGAGACCCTGACCAGCCCCTGCTCGATGGGCAGGTGCCGGGACTCGGTCACGGGATTGCCGACGGCGACGGTGATCGACGCGACCGCCTCGAACGACCGCTCGGCCCAAGTAGCGGTGCGCGAGCCTTCCAGGGCCACCGGCCCGTCGGCGGTGTCGACCGCAGCCCGCACTGCCTCGCCGCGCAGGATGATCCTGGTCGGGCCAGCACCCGACCCGATGAGCACGAAACCCGACAGCGAGCTGAGGCCGGAGCTGAGCAGGGCGTCGAGGACCTGGCCGAAGCCAGCGCCGTCGTCGACCAGCTCCCACAGGCCGGTCACCCGAGTCCGCTCGGTGCCAGGCAGGAGGAGCGTCAGCTCGGCTCCGAAGATGCCGAACCAGTCTCCGGGCTGGTAGGACCAGGTGGCGTCCGGCTGTGCATCGCTCACGCCAGCACTCCCAGTCTCCCCTCGCGACTCACGAGTTGTTGCTGCGAGCCGAACGTCGTGTGGACGTCAATCCCACCACATCGACAACGACCGCCGTGGCGTTGTCCTCGCCACCAGCAGCCACTGCAGCGGCGACCACCATGTCGGCGGCATCACCAGGGTCGTCGGCTAGGTCCAAGATCTCGGCAATACGGACGTCGTCGATCATGCCGTTCACCCCGTCGGAGCACAGCAGGATCCGCTCAGCGATCGACAGCGGCAGTGCGAAGTAGTCGGCCGCGGCACTACCTTCGCCGCCGAGGGCTCGGGTGATGATGTGGCGGTCGGTATGGACCGCGGCTTCGTCGGCGCTGATCCTCCCGGCGTCCACCAGCTCCTGGACCACGCTGTGATCGGTGCTGATCTGCTCCAGCACACCCCCGTTGAACGTGTAGGCGCGGGAGTCGCCAAGGTTGGCGAACAACCACGCCGGCTCACCCTCGTGCTCGATCAGCAACGCCACGACCACGGTGGTGCCGGTCGCGAAGTCCCGGGCCCCGGCCGCTCGCTGCCGCGCGACGTACTGCGCAATCCGGCGCTGGCACTGCTTCAACCTGTCGGCGACCACAGCGGGTCCACAGGTCGGGTCGTAGCCGTCGCGGGCCAGGCGGCCGAACTCCTCGATCACGATGCGGCTGGCCACGTCTCCCCGGTCGTGACCACCCATGCCGTCGGCGACCACGAAGACCGGCGGGGCAGCGAGCAGGTCATCCTCGTTGATCTCGCGGACCATGCCGACGTCGGTCGAGGCGCCGTGCTGCAGCCCGACTGGTCTCATCCGCGTCCTCGGGAGATGTCGGGGCCGACTAACGTTGGTGGGATGGCTACGTCGAGGGGGTTTCGCTCGCTTGCCGACCAGCTGCGAAGCTGGCCGGACGAGCAGCTCGCGGTGCTGCTCACCGAGCGTCCTGACCTGGCCACTCCCGCCCCTCACGACTTCGGTCAGCTGGCGTCTCGCGCCTCGTTGCGCACCTCGCTGATCCGTGCGCTCGACAGTCTGACCCGTCTTGAGCTCTTTGTCCTAGATGCTCTCGTCGTGGCGGGTCCGACCACCGCGGCCGAGCTTCGGAGCACCGTGCGGGCCGACCGGGTGGGGGTCGACGCCGCACTGAAGCGATTGCTGGCCGTAGCGCTGGCCTGGGAGTCACCGAGCGGGATCCGCCCGTTGACCGGCGTCGCCGAGGTGCTCGCGGGTGATCGCAGTGGTCTCCGCCCGCGCAGCTCTGAACCGCTCACGCCCGACGAGGTGGCGGCGCACCTGGAGGCGCTGTCGCCCGCGGCGCGCGCATTGCTCAACCACGTCGATGCAGAAGGTGGCGAGGCCACGGCCGGTTCCGCTCGGCACACCGTGCTGCCCGAGGACGCGGCAACCCCAGCCGAGGAGCTGCTCGCTCGCAAGCTGCTCGTCCCGCGCGCCGGTGGCACCGTCGTGCTCCCGGGCGAAGTCGGGTTGGTGCTGCGCGGCGGCTGGACGACCCGTGAAGAAGTCCCCCAGCTGCCCGAGATCGCGACGGCCGATCGCGGCGTCGAGTCAATCGACCGGGCCGGCGCCGGCGCCGCCTTCGAGGCGGTACGCCGGATCGAGCTGCTCCTCGACCACTGGGGCATCCAACCGGCCGCAGCCCTGCGCAGCGGTGGGCTGGGGGTGCGCGAGCTGAAGGCCGCGGCCGTCCACCTGCACCTGGACGAGTCCGCGACCGCCCTCCTGGTGGAGGTCGCCTCAGCGGCCGAGCTGCTGGCTGCGCGAGCCGACAGTGATGGCAACCCCGTCTGGGTCCCCACCGACGCTTTCGACGCCTGGATCGCCAGCGACGTCGCCGCTCGCTGGGCCAGCCTGGCGCGGGCGTGGCTGGAGAGTTCCCGGATGCCAGGACTGGTCGGCGCCCGAGATGCTGCCGGCAAGCCCTGGAACGCCTTGTCGCCCGAGCTGGCCAGCCGGACCATGACCGAGGCCCGGTCGATGACGCTCTCAGCGCTCGCGTCGCTGAGGCCAGGCGAAGTGCTGGCCTCCGCGACCGGCACGCCGTCCGTGGCTGCGCGGGTGGCCTGGGAACGGCCCCGTCGGCCGCGCAGCCGCGTCGACCAGGTCGGCTGGACGATCACTGAAGCCGCGGCGCTCGGGGTCACGGGGCTCGGTGGGCTCACCGCCTACTCCAGGGCGTTGCTCGCCGGGCAGGACCCGGCACCGCTCCTGCGTGGCCTGCTGCCTCAACCTGTCGACCACGTGCTGATCCAGGCCGACCTGACCGCTGTCGCCCCCGGCCCGCTGGAGGCCGAGCTGGCTCGTCAGCTGCAGCTGCTTGCCGATGTCGAGTCGCGTGGCGGGGCAACCGTCTACCGGTTCACCGCGAGATCGGTGCGGCGGGCGCTGGACGTCGGCTGGTCGGCAGTCGAGGTGCACGAGTTCCTGGTCAAGGTTTCGCGGACCCCGGTGCCGCAGCCGTTGACCTACCTCGTCGATGACACGGTGCGCACCTTCGGCGCGATCCGGGTCGGCCACGCCGAGGCGTTCCTGCGCGCCGACGACGAGGCCGCCCTGTCGGAGCTGCTCGGCAACCCGAGAACCGCAGGGCTGGGCCTGCGGAGGCTGGCCCCCACCGTGTTGGTCAGCACCACACCGCTCGAGGTGCTGCTGCCGCGACTGCGCGACCTCGGCGCAGCGCCGGTCGTGGAAGCTGCCGATGGGACGGTGCGGGTCACCAGGCCCGACCTGCTGCGGGCCCGCACACCGCGCCAGCAGCGGGCAGCCCCCCGCGAGGTGCGCGAGACCGCTCGAATTGCGACCGTGGTCAAGGCGGTCCGCTCCGGTGACCGGGTGGCCGCTGCTCGCCCAGCATCGGCGGCGACGCTCACTCCCAGCGGATCATTGACGGCGCTCCGCGACGCGGTCGAGGCCGGCGCCACGGTGCTGATCGGCTACGTCGACAACCACGGGAGCGCCTCGGACCGGATCGTGGACCCGCTGTCGGTCGAAGGTGGCCAGCTGACGGCTCGCGACCATCGGGGCGACGACGTCCGCACCTTCGCCGTGCACCGCATCACCAGCGTCAAATCATTGGACGCCGCCCCGTAAATTGTTGAGGTGGACTTCCTCACCTACGCCGAGCGGTCGGCCGGACTCCTCAACACGGACCTGGTCGACATCGCCGCGCTGACGGGGCACCTGACCGGTCGTGAGTGGCTGCACGACCAGTGCACCGAGCGCGACCTCAAGCAGCTGCGGAAGTTCCAGCGCGAGCTTCGGCCGATCTTCGCCTCTGACGCGACAGGCAGCGCCCACGCCGTCGTCGAGGGGCTCAACTCCCTGATGGCCCGTCACCCGATCACGCCGCGGATCTCCGACCACGATCCGGGTGACCTGCACCTGCACGTAGCCAGCCGGACGGCGAGCGTCGCCGACCTGCTCGTGAGTGAGTCGTTGCTCGGCCTCGCCACCCTGGTCTGCGACCTCGGGCCGACCCGGCTCGGGGTGTGCGCGGGCACCACGTGCGACCACGTCTACGTCGATACCTCCCCCAACCACACCCGACGCTACTGCTCCGAGCGATGCTCTTCGCGCGCCAACGTGGCGGCGTACCGCGCTCGCCAGAAGGCCGGTCCTGCCCAGGCCTGAGCTGCTCGAAGGGCCGGCCCACCCGGAAACCGTTTGCTCGCTGATCTCCGAACGCACTGACCGCCGAGTCGCCCCACCGCCGGGTCCGTACCCTTGGCAGGTGCATGACGGCCCCCTGATCGTCCAGTCGGACAAGACCTTGCTGCTGGAGATCGACCACGAGCAGGCGCAGGAGTGTCGCAAGGCGATCGCGCCGTTTGCGGAGCTCGAGCGATCGCCCGAGCACATCCACACCTATCGGCTGACACCGCTGGGACTCTGGAACGCCCGCGCTGCCGGCCACGACGCTGAGCAGGTCGTCGACACACTGCTCAAGTTCAGCCGCTACGCCGTCCCGCACGCCCTGCTGGTCGACGTCGCGGAGGTGATGGCTCGCTACGGGCGGCTCCGACTGGAGAAGCATCCGACCCATGGTCTGGTGCTCGCCAGCAACGACCAGCCGGTGCTCGAGGAGGTGCTGCGGGCCAAGAAGATCGCCGGGATGCTGGGCACCCGCGTCGACGACGACACGGTGATGGTGCACGCCTCCGAGCGCGGCAACCTCAAGCAGGCACTGCTCAAGCTTGGCTGGCCCGCCGAAGACTTCGCCGGCTACGTCGACGGCGAGGCACACGCAATCGCGCTCGACGAGACCGAGTGGCACCTGCGCGACTACCAGCGCGACGCTGCCGACTCGTTCTGGCACGGCGGGTCCGGGGTGGTGGTGCTGCCCTGCGGAGCGGGCAAGACATTGGTCGGCGCGGCGGCGATGGCCCACGCGCAGGCCACCACCTTGATCCTGGTCACGAACACCGTGAGCGCCCGGCAGTGGAAGGACGAGCTGATCCGGCGCACGTCGCTGACCGAGGAGGAGATCGGCGAGTACTCCGGCTCGGTCAAGGAGGTCCGGCCGGTCACGATTGCGACCTACCAGGTGATGACCACCCGCCGGAAGGGCGTCTACTCCCACCTCGAGCTGCTCGACGCCCGTGACTGGGGGTTGATCATCTACGACGAGGTGCACCTGTTGCCCGCACCGATCTTCCGGATGACCGCCAACCTCCAGGCGCGCCGCCGGATCGGGTTGACCGCGACCCTGGTGCGCGAGGACGGGCGCGAGGGCGACGTGTTCTCGCTGATCGGCCCCAAGCGGTACGACGCACCCTGGAAGGACATCGAAGCGCAGGGCTGGATCGCGCCCGCCGACTGTGTCGAGGTGCGGGTGACCCTGCCGACCAACGAGCGACTCGCCTATGCGACCGCAGAGCCGGAGGAGCGCTACCGCCTCGCCTCGTGCACGCACCACAAGATCGACGTGGTGCGTGACCTGGTCGCCGCGCACCCTGGGCAGCCGACGCTGGTGATCGGCCAGTACATCGACCAGATCGATGAAGTCGCCGAGGTGCTGGACGCGCCCCTGATCAAGGGCGACACCCCGGTCAAAGAACGTCAGCGGCTCTTCGAGGCGTTCCGCACCGGCGAGGTCGGGCTGTTGGTGGTCAGCAAGGTGGCCAACTTCTCGATCGACCTCCCCTCGGCGGAGGTGGCGATCCAGATCTCCGGGTCGTTCGGCTCACGCCAGGAGGAGGCGCAGCGGCTAGGGCGCCTGCTGCGGCCCAAGTCGGAGGGCAAGTCGGCGCACTTCTACACCATCGTCTCCCGCGACACCGTCGACGCCGACTTCGCCCAGAACCGCCAGCGGTTCCTGGCCGAACAGGGCTACGCCTACCGGATCGTCGACGCCGAGGACCTGCCCGCGTGAGGTGATGCCGAGATCGCGATCGATCCGCGAACTGGTACGGCAGACGACCGCGCAACCGCTGGGCCGATCGACCCTTGAGTCTCGCATCGGATGCCGCGGTGCAGGGGGTGCCCCAGGCCGTCCTAGAGTCGTGACGTGAAGGTGCTGCTGCTGGAGAACATCCACCCCGCTGCTGTCGAGCTCCTCGAGGACCGCGGCCTCGAGGTCGAGCTGTTCACGGGATCCTTGAACGAGGACGACCTGATCGAAGCCCTGGCGGGAGTGAGCATGCTGGGCATCCGGTCCAACACGAACGTGACGGACAAGGTGCTCGCGGCCGCGCCCGAGCTGGTAGCGATCGGCTGCTTCTGCATCGGCACCAACCAGGTTGACCTGGCTGCGGCTGCCTCGCAGGGCGTCGCGGTCTTCAATGCGCCGTACTCCAACACCCGCAGCGTGGTGGAGCTGGTCATCGCCGAGATCATCTCCCTGGCCCGCCGGCTGCCCGAGAAGACCCAGAAGATGCACGCCGGGGTCTGGGACAAGTCGGCCAAGGGCAGCCACGAGGTGCGCGGTCGCACCCTCGGCATCGTCGGGTACGGCAACATCGGCACCCAGCTGTCCAACCTGGCCGAGTCGATGGGCATGCGGGTGGTCTTCTACGACACCGCCGACCGGCCAGCGCACGGCAACGCCAGGAGGATGCGCTCGCTGGAGGAGCTGCTGGCTGGCTCCGACGTGGTCAGCCTCCACATCGACGGCCGTCCCGGCAACGCCGGCCTCTTCGGTGCGGAGCAGTTCGCAGCGATGAAGCCGCGCTCCATCTTCATCAACGCCTCGCGCGGCATGGTCGTCGACGACATGGCCCTGCGGGACCACTTGGTGTCAGGTCACATCGCCGGCGCGGCACTCGACGTCTTCCCGGTCGAGCCCAAGGCCCAGGGCGACCCGTTCGAGTCCGTGCTCCGGGGCATGGACAACGTCATCCTCACGCCCCACGTCGGTGGTTCGACCCAGGAGGCCCAGGAAGAGATCGGTTGGTTCGTCTCGGGCAAGCTCGCCAGCTTCGCGCTCGAGGGCAGCACGGCACTGTCGGTCAACCTGCCCGCCGTCGCTGCGCCCGCGCTCGCCAGCGGTCACCGACTCGGGTTCCTGCACCGCAACGTCCCGGGCGTGCTCGCGTCCCTCAACGCGCTGCTCGCTGAGCAGGGGGACAACGTCATCGGACAGCTGCTGTCGACACGCGACGAATTCGGTTACGTCGTCACCGACGCCGCCGAGCCGCTGTCGGCCGGCGCCCTCGACCACCTCCGCGACTCCGAGCACTGTCTCTGGGTCCGCACCTGGCGGGCCTAGCGCGACGGCCCGCACCTGGCAGCATCATTGGGCCACAAGTGAGTTTGTTTCAATGGTCGACGTGGACCGACCTCCGCCTGATCCCGAGCCAGTGTCCGACTCCCTCGCCTCTTCCTGGCCCTTGGCCGGCGGGCATGCTGTCCGGGACTCGTTGGTCGCCGCCTACGCCGACCCCTCCCGGGGCTACCACGACACCCGGCACCTGGCTGAGGTGTTGGCCAGGCTCGATGAGCTGGCCGACAACGGCACCGCTTTCGACCGGGTGGCTGTCGGGCTGGCGGCGTGGTTCCACGATGCGGTCTACGACGGCGAGCGAGACGCGGAGGAGCGCTCCGCTGCCTGGGCCGAGGACGCGCTGGTCGATCTCGCGGAGCCGGCGGTCGTGGCCGAGACCGCACGCTTGGTCCGACTGACCGAGACCCACCGCCCCGATGCCCACGACGCCAACGGCTGCACGCTCTCCGACGGTGACCTGGCGATCCTGGCAGCCCCACCCGACCGCTACACCGACTACGTCGTCAACGTCCGCCGCGAGTACGCCCACCTCGCCGACGATGTGTTCCGGGCCGGCCGAGCCGACGTGCTGAGGGACCTGTTGGCCAAGCCCCAGCTGTTCCACACGGCGTACGCGCTGGCGCACTGGGAGGCTGGCGCACGCAGCAACATGCAGGCCGAGCTCGCGCAGCTCCCCTAGCAGGCACCCTTGCGCCGGCGCAGCCCCGACGCCACCAGCCGCTTGACCAGCTCGCGCGAGGTGACCGGCTCGGCACCGAGAGCAACCACCTGCTCGTACCACTCGGCCGGCACGTCGTAGTGGTCGCGGTCGAAGCCGCGATCTGGGATGCCGAGCGCACGCGCAAACTCGTGCAGCTCGGCGTACGAGTCGTCACTGGCCAGGTGTGACCACATCCGACCGCGGGCCGAGACGTTGGGCGGGTCGATCAGGATCATGCGGGACGGGCCCGGGCGATCGCGTCATCAAGCATCGACCGCCACGAGCGCACGAACTCCCCGTCGACGTAGGACTTGTAGGTCGCGCCGGGACGCACCTGCAGGCCAACGCTGAACTGCCGCACACCGGCTCGGGCCAGCCACGGCACGTGCTCGGGGAGCAGACCCCCGCCCGGCATGGCCAGCGCGGCTACCTCGGAGGAAGTGTCGGCCAGTGCCAGCAGATCGTCGTAGCCCTGGGCAAGGCCCTGCGGCGAGCCGGCGGTGCGGACCGCAGTGAGGCAGGGCAGGTTGACGATGCTGCGCCAGGAGCGTGCCGGGTCGAGCGTGTGGTCGATCGCCCGGTGGAAGGTCCACGGCACGCCAGGCAGTGCTGCCGAGAGCGCCTGGCAGGTCAGCACATCAACGTCGAGGTCGGCGTCCAGGAACCCGAACACCAACCCCTCCGCGCCGAGCGCGACGTACTCCTCGGCAAGCGCGACCAGGCGCATGAACTCGCCACCGGTGGTCGTGAAGGAGTCGTTGAGCCGCACCATGATCCGCACGGGTAGGTCGCTCGCGCGGATCACCGCCGCCGCAGACGGAAGGTCGGGTGAGGTTCCGCAGACGCCACCCAGCACCGTCATCGTCAACCGATCGGCACCGCCCTCGTGGCAACCTGGGACGTCGCGCTGGTGAAGCACGGTCACGTCGAGCAGCGCTTCGCCCATGCTTGCAGGCTAGTGCCTCGCGATCGGAGTTCTCGCCTTCGCTGGGTCGGCGAGTGACCCGCGCTTTGGGGGGCCCGGTTGGCAGCAGGCGCACAATGGACCTGTGGACGACAGCCTGGACAACCTGGTGTTGTCGGCTCGAGCCCAGGTGCTGGCCGACCTGGTGGCCCGTCACCAGGCGACGGCAGTCGCGGTGTCAGCGCTCGAGGACTCCTGCGAATCGCGCCAATGGTGGGCTCGGCAGTGGCCCGAAGGTGAGGTGTACGTCGCCGGACTAGTCGCTCAGGACGTGCAGGACGTGCTGCTCGAGAAGGTAGGTCGCTGGCCGCTGTGCTTGGCGTGCCAGGAGGGGCCGGCGCACTCGCTCTACATCCAGCCCGATCTCGGTGGGCCGGACCCGGTGTGGGTGTGCGAGGAGACCGGCCAGGTCGCGGCAGCGCTCGGCTTCCTCCAGGAAGCTTGAGGTTCAGTCCCCGCCGAGCTGGATCCACATCGTGAAGCGGTCGGCCCGGTAGACGCTGCGGGAGACCTCGACGGTCTTGTCACCGGTGAGGGCTCGTCGAGAGTGGCGCAGCACGACGCCGCCCTGCTCGATCTCGAGCAGCTGCGCCTCCTCGTCGGTGGCCGTGTCGGCGCAGATGGAGTCCTCGGCCCAGGTCGGGTGCAGCCCTCGGGCGGTCAGGTCGTCGTACAAGCTGGTCGGCATGCCGCTCTGCAGGAATCCGGGCAGCAGGATCTCGTTGAGATAGGCGTCCTCGATGCAGATCGGCATCGCGTCGCCGCGCCGCAGACGGCGCCAGTGGATGACCGCGTCGCCCTCGGTGAGGTTGAGGGCGCGAGCGACCCCGGGGCCGGCCTGCTCGCGGCGGGCCAGCAGGGTCTGCGACTCCGACAGCAGCCCGCGGCGCGACATCTCTTCGGAATAGCCAGTGATGGTGGTGGCGACCCGACGAGGGCGGGCCACGAACGTGCCACGGCCGGGGATCCGCTCGAGCAGACCCTCGGCCACGAGGCGCGTCGAGAGCCTGCCGGACGGTCATCCGAGCCACCCCGAAGCGGTGCACCAGGTCGCGCTCCGATGGCGCCGGCGAACCGGGCGCGTTGCCCGCTACCAGCGACCGCACGTACTCCCGGACCTGAACGTGTTTGAGAGCCCGCCCGTCCGAGAGGAGCACTTCTTCCACGCCAGCACCCTAGGGCGGTCTAGCCCGGTCTGTCCGGCGAATCCGAAATCTTACAACCCTCTCCCAAGATGGTTCGAACATTCGTTCGAGTGTGGTCTACGCTGACCAGATGGATTTTCAGACCACGCTCTTCCAGGCGCCGTCCACGGCGTCGATGGGCTTCGAAGAAGTGCAGCGCCGCGAGCTCACAGACGGTGCCGGGGTTGACATCGCCCGCACCTGGCTGCCCGACCCCGACGAGGTCTTCGAGACGCTGGTGGCGGACGTGCCGTGGCGGGCCGAGCGTCGACAGATGTATGACCGGGTGGTCGACTACGGCTCGTCTACACCGAACATCATCGACGAACCCTGACCGTGCTGACCGATGCCCGAGAGGCGCTGTCGGACCACTACCTCCCGGAGCTGCTCGAGCGCTTCCGCACCGCGGGCGGCCGCGACTACCGCGACGGCCGCGACAGCGTCGCCTGGCACGGGCTGAACAGCTACCCATCGGCCGCGGCAGCAGCCACGACACGATGGTCGCGATCATCTCGGTCGGCGACCCCCGGCAAGCCGCGCCTCCGACCGCGGGGCGGCGGCGACTCCATCGCCATCCAGATGGGGTCACGGAGACCTGGTGGTGATGGGCGGCAGTCCGCCAGCGCACCTGGGA
>CAWCGY010000035.1:0-9585 GCA_963795155.1 uncultured Actinomycetota bacterium
CAACTGACCTCACCCTGACGGCTGACACCCTGATGCAGTGTTTGCACAACTTCGCCCGCTGACCGGGAACATCCGGGTGTCGGTGATCGTTGGAACCACTGAGCAAAGTTGAGTCGATCGAACTCAACTACAGAGGTAGCAACGATGGAGGTAACAACCATGGCACGAGCTGTCGGCATCGACCTCGGGACGACGAACAGCGTCGTCGCGGTCCTCGAGGGTGGCGAGCCCACCGTCATCGCCAACGCGGAAGGTGCTCGCACCACCCCGTCGGTCGTCGCGTTCGCCAAGAACGGCGAAGTGCTGGTCGGCGAGGTCGCGAAGCGTCAGGCGGTGACCAACGTCGATCGGACGATCCGCTCGGTCAAGCGCCACATGGGCACGGACTGGAAGCAGAAGATCGACGACAAGGACTTCACGCCCCAGCAGATCAGCGCCTTCGTGCTGCAGAAGCTGAAGCGCGACGCGGAGGCCTACCTCGGCGAGCCGGTCACCGACGCGGTGATCACCGTCCCGGCCTACTTCTCCGACGCCCAGCGCCAGGCGACCAAGGAGGCTGGCGAGATCGCGGGCCTCAACGTCAGCCGGATCGTCAACGAGCCGACCGCGGCCGCGCTCGCCTATGGGCTCGACAAGGGCGACGACCAGACGATCCTCGTCTTCGACCTCGGTGGCGGCACGTTCGACGTGTCCCTGCTCGAGATCGGTGAGGGCGTCGTCGAGGTCAAGGCCACCAGCGGCGACAACCACCTCGGTGGTGACGACTGGGACAACCGGGTCGTCGAGTGGATGGTCAAGAAGTTCAAGGACAACTACGGCATGGACCTGGCCGCGGACAAGATCGCCAAGCAGCGCCTGCAGGAAGCTGCCGAGAAGGCGAAGATCGAGCTGTCGTCGTCCAGCGAGACCACGATCCACCTGCCCTACATCACCCAGGGCGAGTCGGGGCCGCTGCACTTCGAGGAGAAGATGACGCGCGCCGACTTCGTGAAGATGACCTCGGACCTCCTCGACCGCACTCGCGAGCCGTTCAAGTCGGTGCTCAAGGACGGCGGCGTCGCCATCAACGACATCGATCACGTCGTGCTCGTCGGTGGTTCCACCCGGATGCCCGCCGTGAGCGAGCTGGTCACCGAGCTGCTGGGCGGCAAGGAACCCAACAAGGGCGTCAACCCGGACGAGGTCGTCGCCGTGGGCGCCGCGCTGCAGGCCGGCGTGCTCAAGGGTGAGGTCAAGGACGTACTGCTCCTCGACGTCACCCCGCTCTCCCTCGGCATCGAGACCAAGGGTGGCGTGATGACCAACCTGATCGAGCGCAACACCACGATCCCGACCAAGCGCTCGGAGATCTTCACCACCGCCGACGACAACCAGCCGTCGGTGGAGATCAAGGTCGCCCAGGGCGAGCGACAGATGTGGCAGCAGAACCAGCCGCTCGGCAACTTCGAGCTGACCGGCCTCCCGCCGGCCCCTCGCGGAGTGCCGAAGATCGAGGTCACCTTCGACATCGATGCCAACGGCATCGTCCACGTCTCGGCGAAGGACCAGGGCTCCGGCAAGGAGCAGTCGATGACGATCTCCGGCGGCTCGGCGCTGTCGAAGGACGAGATCGACCGGATGGTCAAGGAAGCGGAGGAGTACGCCGCCGAGGACGCTGCTCGTCGTCAGGCCGTCGAGTCCCGCAACCAGGGTGACCAGCTCGTCTACACGACCGAGAAGTTCCTCAGCGAAAACGAGGAGAAGGTCCCGGACGACGTGAAGACCGAGGTCCAGGCCGACGTCGATGCCCTCAAGGCGATCCTCGAGGACGCCGAGGCGTCTGCGGAGACCATCGATGCCGGCATCAGCAAGCTGGGCGAGTCGAGCCAGAAGATGGGCGCCGCGATGTACGCCGCGGCCGAGGCCGAGTCGGCTGCTGCTGGTGGCGCCACCGGAGCGACGGGAGAGTCCGACGACGACGTGGTCGACGCCGAGATCGTCGACGAGGAGCCCGCGTCGGACGAGTCGGGTGATGACACCGCCGGCGAGGAGGGCGAGGCCAAGTGACGCACGCCCACGACGAAGAAGAGGGTCCTCCCGACGAGGGTGAGGAGATCGTCGTCCCCGACGATCTCTCCGAGCTCGATGGCGAGCTCGCCGACGAGGTGGTCGACGAGGTCGCAGCGGACGAGCCCGTGGACCTCGAGGTCCAGCTCGCGGAGCGGACGGCCGACCTGCAACGCCTGCAGGCCGAGTTCCTCAACTACAAGCGTCGGGTCGACCGGGACCGAGACCTGATCCGCGAGAACGCGACCTACGCCGCGCTCGCGCCGATCACCGAGGTGCTCGACACCATCGACCGGGCGCGCGAGCACGCCGAGCTCGACGGCGGCCTCAAGGCCGTCGCCGAGCAGCTCGAACGGGTCGTCGCCGGCCTCGGCCTGACCAAGTTCGGCGAGCCCGGTGACCCGTTCGACCCGACCCGCCACGAGGCCCTCTCCCACATCGGTGAGGACCCGGAGGTCGAGGTGACCACCTGCAAGGTGATCGCCAAGTCGGGTTACAAGATCGGCAACCGGGTGTTGCGTCCGGCACAGGTGCTGGTCGTCGATCCAGGCAGCGTCGATCCGGTGCCCGCCGAGGACTGAGGGGAGGTGCGCGATGGCAGACACTGACGGGATGCGGGCCGACTGGGCCCAGAAGGACTTCTATCAGGAGCTCGGCGTCAAGAAGGACGCCTCCACCGACGAGATCAAGAAGGCCTACCGCAAGCTGGCGCGCGCCAACCACCCCGACTCGAACCCCGGCGACTCGGCCGGCAGCCGCGCCAAGCACGACAAGTTCAAGGCGGTCGCCGAGGCCTACGACGTCATCGGCGACCCCGAGAAGCGCAAGAAGTACGACGAGATGCGTTCGCTCTACGGCGCCGGCGGGTTCTCCGGCTTCGGTCGGGGCGGGGGAGGCGGCGGGAGCGGAGGCTTCAATCTCGACGACCTGCTGCGCGACCGGGGTGGTGCCGGTGGAGGTGCCGGTGCCGGCGGAGGGGGTTTCGGCGACATGTTCGGAGACCTCTTCGGTGGGGGCCGGCGGACCCAGCAGTCGCGGCCCCGGCCGCAGAAGGGCCCCGACGCCGAGACGACGGCGACGATCAGCTTCATCGACGCCATGGACGGCGTCACCATCTCGCTCCGGCTGTCGTCGGACGCTCCCTGCCCTGACTGCTCCGGCACGGGCGGCAAGCCCGGCACCACGCCGCACATCTGCCCGGAGTGCGAGGGCGCCGGCTTCGTCGTGTCTTCTGTCGGGGGTGCGTTCTCGATGAACGAGACCTGCCCCGCGTGCGGCGGCCGGCAGCTGGTCTACGACGAGGCGTGCCCGACCTGTCACGGCAGCGGCCTCGGCAGGTCGGCCCGCACGATCCAGGCCAGGATCCCGGCCGGGGTCAAGGATGGCCAGAAGATCCGGCTGCGCGGCAAGGGCGGGGCCGGCGACCATGGCGGACCCGCGGGAGACCTCTTCGTGCACGTCAAGGTCTCGCCGCACCGGATCTTCGGGCGCAAGGGTGACAACCTGACCATCACGGTGCCGGTCTCGTTCGCCGAAGCGGCACTCGGCGCGGAGATCAAGATCCCCACGCTCGGTGGGGCTCCGGTCACCCTCAAGGTGCCCGCCGGCACCCCCAACGGCCGCACCTTCCGGGTGCGAGGAAAGGGCGCCCGCAAGGCCGACGGCAGCAACGGCGACCTGCTCGCCACGGTCGAGGTCCAGGTGCCGGCTCACCTCGACGGGCCCGCTCGCGAAGCGGTCGAGGCCTATCGCGAGGCGACGAGCGCCGTGCCGCTCCGGGCGAACCTGTTCGAGTCATGAACCACCCCCTCGGTCAACCGCCGCCGGACGCCGCCGTCTACGTGATCAGCGTGGCTGCTGAGCTCAGCGGGCTGCACCCGCAGACGCTGCGCACCTATGAGCGGATGGGCCTGATCACCCCGGGTCGCACGGGCGGCGGCGGACGCCGCTACAGCAGTCGCGACGTCGACCTCCTGCGCGAGATCGCGTCGTTGACCTCGGCCGGGATCGGCATCGAAGGCGTACGACGCATCCTGGACCTGGAGCACCGGGCCGCGGCCCTGGCCGCCCGCAACCAGGAGCTGCTGGCGGAGCTGGAGGCGACGCGCGAAGCGCTGCGTCAGGCGATCTCGGTCCGCCGTGCCGAGGACCTGACCCAGAACAAGCTTCCGGTGCTGCGTCCGCCCGCTGCCGACCAGTCGATCGTGGTCTGGCGCCGCGGTCGCTGAAGCGCTACTCGCCCTTCGGGATGGTGGCCGCGATCACGGTGCCGTCGGCGCGCAGGGTGCCGGCCGGGTTGGGGGGTTCTCCTTCGAGCCGTGGTCCTTGATGTTTCAGCGCCACGACCACTGGTGCGTCGGGCCCGACCACGACCTCCTCGTCACGCACCGCAAACGCGACCTCGCCGGTGCCGTCCTCGACGGTCAGCTCGAGCTCGTCGGGTCGGACTGTCACTCGCACCCGGGTGCCGCGCAGCGTGATCCGGAACGTCAACGACTCCCACGCGTCGGGCAGTCGCGGGTCGAGGCACCACTGGCCGGCACCGAGGTCGCGGAAGCCGCCGAAGCCGGAGGCCAGCGCACTCCAGACGCCCCCGGTCGAGGCGACGTGCACGCCGTCGGAGGTGTTGGCATGTCGATCGGCGAGGTCGACGAACAGCGAGGCCATGAAGTAGCGCAGCGCGAGGTCCCGGTAACCGACCTCGGCCGCGATGATCGCCTGCGCCACCGCCGACAGGGTGGAGTCGCCGGTGGTGATCGGGTCGTAGTAGTCGAAGTCCGCCTTCTTCTCCTCGAGGCTGAACTCGTCACCCAACAAGAAGAGTGCGAGCACCACGTCGGCCTGCTTGAGCACCTGGAACCGATAGATCACCAGCGGGTGGTAGTTCAGCAGCAGCGGGCGCTTCGAGATCGGGGTGTTCTCCAGGTCCCACATCTCGCGCTCGAGGAAGTGCGAGTCCTGGGGGTGGATGCCCAGGTGCGCCTCGAACGGGATCGACATCTGGGCCGCGCACCGGGCCCACTCGGTGGGCTCGGCCTCGTCGAGCCCCACCCGCCGCACCATCGCTGCGTACGCCGACGGGTCGCTGTCGGCGAGGGTGCGCACTGCGTCGGCCGCGCGGCGCAGGTTGAACCTCGCCATCACGTTCGTGTAGAGGTTGTCGTTGACCACCGTCGTGTATTCGTCGGGCCCGGTGACGCCGTGGATGTGGAACGCCCCGGTGTCCTCGTTGCGCCAGAACCCTAGGTCCTGCCACAGCCGTGCGGTCTCCACGAAGATGTCGATCGCCTGTCGGTTGAGGAAGTCGACGTCACCGGTGGCGCCGATGTACTGGCTCAGCGCGTAGGCCACGTCGGCGTCGATGTGGTACTGCGCAGTGCCGGCCGCGTAGTAGGCCGATGCCTCCGCGCCGTTGATCGTGCGCCAAGGGAAGAGCGCGCCCTTCTGGGTGAGCTCGCGGGCACGGGCCCGGGCCGAGTCGAGCAGCGAGTAGCGGAACTTCAACGCATTGCGCGCTGCCCATGGGGTCGTGTAGGTGAGGAACGGCATCACGTAGACCTCGGTGTCCCAGAAGTAGTGACCGCCGTAGCCGGAGCCGGTCACTCCCTTCGCCGAGATCCCCTGGCCGTCGGCGCGGGCGGCGGCCTGGATGACCGAAAAAAGGTTCCAGCGGACGGCCTGCTGGATGGCCGGCTGTCCCGGCACCTCCACGTCGCCGCGCTCCCAGAAGTCACCGAGGTAGGCACGTTGGTCGGTGAAGTGCTTCTCGACGCCCTCCTCCCTGGCCCGGTCCAGGGTGCGCTCGCAGCGGTCGAGCAGCTCGTGGGACGGTACGACCCGGCCGGTGTGGTAGCTGACCGTCTTGGTCAGCCGGATGGTGCGCTCCGGCTCGGCCTGGATCCGGTAGATCGTCTTGGCGATGTCCTCGTCGCTCTCGACCTTCGAGGTGAACGCATTGGTGGTCTCCAGCTGGTGATCGGCCGCGACAGCAATCGTCATGCCGCTCTGCGCGCAGTGATAGCCGAGCGACAGGCGGCCGTCACTGTGGTCGACCTCGTGGGTCTCCGGCACCAGCACCCGGCGGCTGAACTTCTCCGCCTTCCGCGGGTCCATGCCCTGGTCCTTCAGCGCGAGCAACACCTGGTGCTCGCTCTCGCCGTCAGCCCGGTTGAGCAGCTGGGAGGAGATCGCGACCGGAGCGCCGGCGTCGAGCATGGTGACGTCGAAGGTCATGATCGCCAGGTGGCGCTGGGTGAACGACACCATCCGCCGGCTCTCCACCCGGACCCGCTTGCCGCTCGGCGTACGCCAGAGGATGTTGCGGGACAGCACACCGGCGCGGAGGTCCAGCACCCGCTCGTACTCCAGCAGGTCGGCCGTGGACAGCTCCAGCGGCTCGTCGTCGACGTAGAGCCGGATGATCTTCGCATCGGGGGCGTTCACGATGGTCTGGCCGACCTTGGCGAACCCGAAGGCCTCCTCGGCATGCTGGATCGGCCAGGTCTCGTGGAACCCGTTGACGTAGGTGCCATTGGTCTCGAAGTCGCGGCTCTCCTCGTAGTTTCCGCGTAGGCCGAGATACCCGTTGCCGACGCTGAACAGGGATTCGGTGCTGCCGAGGTCGCTGTCGTCGAAGCGGGTCTCCACCAGCCGCCACTCATCGATCGGGAAGCGGGTGCGGTCCAGGGGATCGCTGGCCGGCGGCGGCTTGTGCGAGGGGCCCGGTCCGTGCGGGTTCACAGGAGCTCCGCCAGGTCGGCGACGACCACGTCGGCCCCGGCTGCAGTGAGCGCGTCGGCACCAGCGCCTCGATCGACCCCGATCACCAGCGCGAACTTCCCGGCCGCACCGGCGGCCACACCACTGGTCGCGTCCTCCAGGACTACCGCCTTGCCGCGTGCCACCCCGATTTCCTCAGCGGCGGCCCAGAACGTGTCGGGGGCAGGCTTCCCCGCCAGTCCCTTCTCGGCGGCCACGCCGCCGTGGACCACGCTGAGGAAGAAGTGGGCGACCCCTGCTGCCTCGAGCACAGCCGGGGCATTGCGCGACGAAGAGACGATTGCCATCGGCATCCCTCGCTCGCGGAGGTGCTCGAGCAGCCGCATCGACCCGGGGTACGCCGTGACGCCCTCGTCCTGCAGCACCTGGCCGAACGCGTGGTTCTTCTGGTCTCCGAGCCGGACCACGAGATCCTCCGGAGCCGGGATCCCCCGGGACTCCAGGAAAGAGCGGACACCGTCGTAGCGCGGCTTGCCGTCGACGAAATCGTAGTAGTCCTGATCGGTGTACGGCTCGGCGTCGCCCGGCTCCTGGCCGCTGCGTTCGCTCAGGAACGCGTTGAACATCTTTGACCAGGCGTGCATGTGGACGTCGGCCGTTGGCGTGATCACGCCGTCCAGGTCGAACAGCACCCCGTCGTAGTCGTCCCAGTCGCCCCACTCGCCTGTCATGGCTGAAACAGTAAGGGGCGGACACCATGCGGCGTCGGTAGTCGTGGGACTACCCTCGGCCGGGTCGGACCCGTCGTGGGCGGTCACAGGCGAGGAGCGTGCATGGACTGGCTCAGCGAATGGGCAGGCGATCTCGACCTGGTCGCGTTCCTGTCCATCCCGGTCTTCACCGGCGTCATCGGCTGGCTGATCAACTGGTCGGGCCTGGTGATGCTGTTCAGCCCGGTCCAGTTCCACGGCGTCAAGGTCCCCGGCCTGCGAGAGCTCGGCGCCGTCCTCCCGCGCAAGATCCAGGAGGTCCCCGGCATCCTGCACGGTGGCCTCGGCTGGCAGGGCATCGTGCCCGCGCGAGCGGCCAAGATGGGCTCGATCGCCGTCGACAAGGCGATTGCCAAGCTGGGCACGCCGGGGGAGTTCTACCAGCAGCTGGAGCCCGACAAGATCGCCGAGCACATCGTCACCATCTTCCGGCCGGAGATCCCCGAGCTCGTCAACGAGGTGATGCTGGCCGAGCACCCGCGGCTGTGGCGGGATCTCCCGCGCCCGGTGAAGGAGGCCGTTTACGAGCGGGTGCAGGCCCAGCTGCCGTCGGTCGTCGGCACCGTCACCGACGAGATCGGGATCCACATCGACCAGCTGCTGGACCCGAAGATCATGGTCATCGACCACTTCCAGAAGAACCCTTCGCTGGTCGTCCGGATCTTCCGAGACTTCGGTCAGCGTGAGCTGAACCTGATGGTGCGGTTCGGCTTCATCTTCGGCTTCCTGCTCGGCATCCCGGTCGCGGTGATCGACAGCATCGCCCATCAGGCCTGGCTCTTGCCGGTGCTCGGCATCGTGGTCGGCTGGACCACCAACGCGCTCGGCATGTGGCTGATCTTCGAGCCGCCGGAGGAGAAGCGGATCCTCGGCATCAAGGTGCACGGGCTGTTCCTGCGTCGCCAGGACGAGGCCGCGGAGGTCTACGCCCAGATCATCGCGGACGACGTGATCACGCTCGAGCGGATCGGAGACTTCCTCCTCGACGGACCCCGCGGCGACCGAACCCGCCAGATGCTGGCGACGGCGCTGCGGCCCGCCATCGACAAGGCGGCCGGCCCAGCGCGGGGGGCAGTCCGGGTCGCCGTCGGAGCGGCCCGCTTCGACAGCATCCGCGACTCGGTCGCCCAGCAGGCAGTCGGCCGGACCCTGACGCCTTTCAAGGATCAGGAGTTCAGCCGTCGTCAGGCGGACAAGATCCGGACCCTGGTCGCCACTCGGACCAAGGAGCTGCCTCCGACAGACTTCGTCGACATGATGCGCTCGGCCATCAAGGAGGACGAGTGGATGCTCTACGCCCATGGCGCGATCATGGGCGCGGCCGGTGGGTTCCTACACATCTTGATCTTCGGATCCCAGGGGGGATGACACGGTGCAGCCGCACGACGAGGAGCCCGGCACCGCGCTCGACGCCATGCCCGGACTGGCCAGGGTGGCCGCCAGCGCCGCACTGCACACCACCGAGTGGGGCGTGAAGACCTCCGCCCGAGCCTGGTTGCGGGTAGGCCGCGCGATCACCCGACCCGACGAGGCAGCCGCCCTGGCGCGCGACGCGACGCGGGCGGCGAACGTGCTGGGCGAGCTGGCACGATCGGTGTCCGCCGGGGCGCCCGTCGCCCGAGCGCTGACGACCGCCGGTGAGTCTCTCGGCGGGCTGGTCGAGCATCCTGAGATCGTCAGCGGCACCGTGGTCGATCAGCCGGATGCGGCGTCGCTGCGCGATCGCGGCGCACAGCTGCTCCACCGCTCGCGCGACGTGTGGGACACCCACCAGGGTCACCCCGCCTTTGACCGCATCCTCGACGAGCTCGCGCCCGACGAGGGCCGGATCCTGCTGCTGCTGCTCAAGAGCGGTCCTCAGCCCAGCGTCGATGTACGCACCGGCGGCCCGGTGGGTCTGGTCAGCAGCCGGCTGATCGCGCCGGGCCTCACCATGATCGGGGCCCGAGCCGGCTGTCGTTATTCGGACCAGGTGCCGGCGTACCTCAACAACCTGTTCCGGCTCGGCCTGGTGTGGTTCTCCCGAGAGTCGCTGCGCGACCCGCTTTCC
>CAWCGY010000036.1:0-14634 GCA_963795155.1 uncultured Actinomycetota bacterium
GGGGCTCGGTTCCCTCAGGGGGCCCTCGGCAAACCCTGTTGGCGGTGATTGGGTGGGCGATACTGGGTTCGAACCAGTGACCTCTTCGGTGTGAACGAAGCGCGCTACCACTGCGCCAATCGCCCCCAATGCATCCGATGGATGCGGTCGCAGACTTTAACGCATGGCCAGCCGGAATCACATTCCCGTCCCGCTGGGCCGATTGCGAGACGGCTAATCACCGGTCGACTCAGAGGCCCAGCAGCTCCGGCTCCCGACCGCGCCACACAGCCAGCGCCTCCTGCGTAACTGGTCCAGGCGCGCCCAGCTCGCGGTCGTCCCAGTGGCTCACCGCCTGGATGTCGCGGGTTGTCGAGGCGAGGAATACCTCACTCGCTTGCTCGATCACCGCGATCGGTTCGTCTACCTCTCGCCCGCCGTACCACTCGAGCACCAGCGCGCGGGTCACCCCGGCCAGGCAACCGCTGGCCAAGGTCGGCGTGCGCAACTCGCCGTCGATCACGTAGAAGACATTCGAACCGGTGCCCTCACAGAGGTGGCCGGCGAGGTTCGCGAAGATCGCCTCCCCCGCACCGTGGCTCTTCGCGTCCGCCAGAGCCACCACGTTCTCGGCGTACGACGTCGTCTTGAGGCCGGTCAGGGCACCCCGCTCGTTGCGGGGCCACGGGACCGTTGCGACCCGGGCCACCGCGGGCGAGGGGTCCATCGGCGCAGCCACGACGATCAGAGTGGGTGGGTGGTCTCCACGGCCCGACCCGAGCGGCGCCGGACCACCGGTCACGGTGATCCGGATCCGGCCCAGCGGCAGGTCTTGTCCGGCTAGGACGGCGGAAACCCCCCGACGCACCGCGTCCAGGTCGACCGGAGGCAGACCCAGCCCCGCGGCCGACGAGGTCAGTCGCTCGAGGTGACGATCGATCGCGAATGGCAACCCGCGCATCACCTTGATCGCCTCGAACACTCCGTCGCCCACGGTGAGCCCGTGGTCGACCACGGAAACCGCCGCCGCGGTGGGGTCGGCCAACAGGTCTCCGTCGATCCAGGCGCGCATGCGGTCACTCTAGGCAGGCCCATTCGGGCTCCGACGCGCTGGTCGTCACCCGTTTTGGCCAGCGAATGGGCATCGGCTAGGGTTCTCACGCACGTCAGGGAGGCCTTCGGGCGGACCAGGTGTTGCGTGCGGACATAGCTCAGTTGGTAGAGCGCAACCTTGCCAAGGTTGAGGTCGCGAGTTCGAGTCTCGTTGTCCGCTCGGAGAGGTCACTGTTCACGGCCGGACCTCCGCGGTGGGTTGGCCGAGAGGCGAGGCAACGGACTGCAAATCCGTGTACACGGGTTCAAATCCCGTACCCACCTCCATGAACCACTGAGACTCCCACAACTTCACAGCACGGGCGATTGGCGCAGCGGTAGCGCGCTTCCCTGACACGGAAGAGGTCACTGGTTCAATCCCAGTATCGCCCACCATCATCACCGCAGGTCAGAGGCCGGTTTCCAGAATGGAACCGGCCTCGTGTCATTTACGGTGCCAGATCCAGCCGCGCTGGACTGCGTCGGGACGAGGCAGCGGAGAAGCCTTCACCACACTGATCAGCGAATCTCCACGCGTCCTGGTCGTCCATACCGGTGCAGCGTGAGCAGGTGATCGGTTGTCCAGATTTCGTTTGCCATATGTGAGACGTTGGATTCGTTGCCGGGGGGGTTTGCCTAACGAAGGACGCCAATGAAGCCGCTTCGCCGGCCAACCCGACTTCTCCTCGGCCTGGCTGTCAGCGCATCGGTACTCGTTGCTACCACGGTGCCAGCTCAAGCAACGGGCACGCTGGACCAGGAAAATCCCGCTCCTGTATCTGGGTGCTACCTAGAGGAGGCTTTTCGCGGAAGCGCTCAGACGTTTACCGCGGGTCTTTCCGGTGCCCTCGACCAAATCGATGTTCGTACGAGGGGGGAGGAGTCGTCAGGAACGCTAAACGTAGATGTGCGCACGGTGGACGCGACCGGCGTCCCGACTTCGACAGTCCTAGCCACGGCGAATCCCGTCGCTATATCGAGCATCCCACGAGACTCCTTTGACTGGGTGTCGTTCGTGTTCCCCGCTCCCGCCACCGTGGTCGCAGGCACTCAGTATGCGTACACATTTAGCTCAACAAACATGTTCTGGCCGTGCCACGGGGCTACCCGGGATACTTATGGGCCAGGTAGCGGTTTCGAAACCAACGGCCCAACGCCCACCGTGTTCACGCCCGTCGACGAAGACTTTCACTTTAAAACATACGTAGTGCCGCAACCAGCTTTTGACGTGTCTCCGACCAGCGGGGCCTTTGGGTCTCAGCCTGTGGGTACTAGGAGTAGATCCCAAATGTTTACAGTGACCAACACCGGCGACGCGCCTCTGGTGGTCACGAACGGTGCTCTTGCTGGCGCGGACCCAGGCCAGTTCGAAGAGGTCAGCGACACCTGCACCGGCACCACCGTCGCGCCGGCTGCCACATGCGCGGTCGAGGTCCGGTACGCCCCAGTCAGCATCGGCACCCACACCGCGGTGCTGCGGTTCACCCACAACGCGGTGAGCAGCCCCGACGACGTCGCGCTACGCGGCACCGGACGAGAAGTCATGACCCCCGACCGCGACAACGACGCCGTCCCCGACTCGACCGATAACTGCCCCACCGTCGCCAACCCCGGACAGGCAGACACCGACGGCGACGGCCTCGGCGATGCCTGTGACGACAACCCGCCCCGCGACATCGACCACGACAACGTGCCTATCCCGACCGACAACTGCCCCACGATCTACAACCCCGGGCAGGCCGACACCGACGGCGACGACATCGGTAACGCCTGCGAGAACACTGGTGCGAAGAAGCGGATCAGTCCCGCGATCAATACTAAGAACATTCGTCGAACCGGCAACGACCGGATCGCTATCCGCGCCAAGACCGCTAATGCAGCTGTAGTCAAGCTGTACAAGATCGTCGGCAAACACCGACGTGTCCTGATCGACACCGGACGCCTCAACGAAAACGGCGCCTACAAGACCGTCATCAAGGACACCAACGGCAACCGGCGAACTACCTATCTGGCTGTGGTCAGCCCCACCGCCGACACCCAACGCGGCACCACCCAACGCCGGAGACAGTCATAGCGCCGACGAGTCCGCTCGCGACGGACCGGCCGTCATCATCTCTCCCACGCCACGGGATCAAAGCCTGACCTACCAGGTGCCGTCCCGCGTTGCTGCTGTCTGGGAAGCCCAGGTCAGTCCGCGGCGGGCGCAAAGCCTAGGGCCTGAGCAAGCCCGCCGACGTCGGCAACCGTAAGCGTGGCTCCGGGGTGCTTGATTCGTTTCGTGGGATCGATGCCAGGCACGGGTTCGCGGAAGCTCACGCACAGACCTTCGCGGCCATTGGTGGCGAAACTGATCCCGCGGTCACTAAAGGACAGGTGCGGTGGCCCGGCGGTCTTGTGAAACGCGTACCCGCCACTGACTTCGACGTCGGTAATGTTGCTCAGCTCAGAGCGAAGCTTCCACAGCCCGAAGTGGACGTGCAGCTCGGACGAGGTCACCTCGACCCACGTCAGGCTCGGTGCCAGCCCAAAGGGAAGGGCGGCGAACCGATAGCGAGGCTCCCAGGCAAACGCGAATCTTCGCGCGCTCATCGAGGTCCAGTCGTGACGGCGTCCAGGAGAGCCGGCAGCCGCCCGAGGGCGTCTCTGCGCTGATCAACTTTGTCGCCCATGCGCATTGAGTACCCCTAACTGTGCGCATAGATGCCGAACCGCGCGGCCGGTGACCCTGCTGAGGCGCCTGTCTGCTCACGTCTCCCCACTCACAACCCGAGGAGCGATGAGCGCCTGTGCAGTTCCGGGGAATCCCAGAACTGCACAGGCGCAGCGCTAGTAGTCAGCAGGGATTCACGGCATCGACATGGAAACCCTGATCCACGACAGCGGGGTCGGTCACGAGCCGCACCGACCCAACGGAGGTGGTGATGCAGGGCGTGGTCTGGCCGAGCGGATGGGGCCCGTCGTACCTCGCCAGCTCGGTGCCGTTGGCGTCGTAGATGATGACGTAGTCATATCCGGCTTCGGTCTCGAGCTGGTCAAAGTGGAACGTGAAGCCGGGCTGGCCGTTGTCGAACGTCCAGGTGCAGTCGCCGTTGTTGCCGTAGGGGTGCGGTGACTCGAACGGGATCTGCGCGTTGGGGCTCCCCACGCACGGGGGCGGGGGCGGCACAGCGGTGGTGCAACCGGCATGAACGCCGACCGCGTCCCAGGCGGCCGTGATGCTCTTCTTGCCGCCACCGGCAAGCGCAACGGTGGCATTGCGCGCGTCACACATGTTGGCGTACTCGGTCAGGCTGGTGAATGCCTTGTAGAACACCTGTTGGGTCTTGGCCAAGCCGAGAGTGGGCACCACGACGCTGCAGTCTTGGGTGTGCGTGTGCCCACCCGAGCCAACGGCGTCGCAGCCGGCGTTCCGCCCACCGTTGACTGCCAGGAAGTAGGCGTGATTCGGAATGCCGCTGTTGGTGTGCACCCCGCCGTTGTCCTCGGCGCCGGTGTACCGCTCGGAATAGTGGTCCGGGTCGCCGTCATCTCGGGGGTCACCCATGTTGCGGAACCCAGCCGTGGTGCCGCCGTAGACCCCGGCGGGGATCACGTCTTCTCCGATCAGCCAGTCTGGCTCGACTGCCGGGTCCAGGTTGCGGGCGTCCGCCCAGAACTCTGCGGTGTTGCCCATCATGTCGCTGAATGCCTCGTTCAGCGCGCCGGACTCGTTCTCGTAGATCAGGTTCGATGTGAAGTCCGTGACGCCGTGGGTTAGCTCATGACTGACCACATCAAGGCCCCCTGACAGCGGTAGGCAGCCGGGGCCGTCGCCATCGCCGTACGTCATCTGCGAGCCGTTCCAGAAGGCGTTGCAGTAGGCGACGTCGTAGTGGACGGTCGAGATGATGGGCATGCCAGCGTTGTCGATGCTGTTGCGCCGGAAGGTAGCGCGGTAGAAGTCGTCGACCACGTTGGCGTAGTAGTGCGCGTCGACTCCGGCGGGCTGACTAGGGCTCACGCTGTAGGGAGTACTGAAGTCCCAGACGTTGTCAGGATCGGTCATCATGTCGCCCGGGTGAGTGGTCTTGTTCCCGGCGTCATAGGTCAGCTGACGCCCGTCCGCGGAGACCAGCTGCCACTTGCTGCTCGGCTGCTGAGTGGTGTCGATGGTCTTGCGGTCGCCCTTGACGCCGACGCCCTCACCTTCGGCTACGGCATCCAGTTGCTTGTCGAGGCGTCCGGTCGAGGCGTCGAACCACTGGACCCAGCGATGAGCCACTCTCCGAGTGGTGACTTCGTAGAACAACCGTCCGTCACGAGGGTCCAGCTTGAACTTGACGGAGCGTGCGCCCTGCTCGCCGATCGTACGAGTGGCCTTGTCGCGGGCATCTGCGCGCGTCAGGCGGACGGCGTTGGTCGGCTCGAGCGAGGCATAGTGAGCGCCGATCACCGCGGTCACCGGTCCCGACGACTCACGGAAGATCGTTACCTGCCCGCCCAGGACCTCCGCACCAGCGACGACCTGCTGATAGCGGGTCTGCCGGCTTCCGTCGGGATACCTGGCCGTCCACGACTCACGAACATCAGCGGGTAGCCGAAAAGCGGCGGCCTCGTCCCCGGACAGCGCTATCGGCCCGTCCGCGGGGGCCTGTGCGCCACTCGCCGGGGACGATCCCGGATCAGGCTTCGCGGCGCTGGTGCCGGGGCTGGACACCGAGAGAACCACCGTGGCCAGGGCGGTGATCAGCGTGAAAGTTCGACGTGGCATGGGCACTCCCGAGTCGTGCGAGCTTGTCGTGGAATCTTGGGTCAGACGAACTGGACTAGACCACGATGTCTATCAGACGTGCACGCTGTCCGGAAGGCCTTCGCTGGTGACCGCGGCCCAAGGGGCCTCGGTCCCAACGTCGCCTGCACAGCCGCTGAACGGTCAGCAGGGCAGTCGAACGGCGCGCAGCTGTCGGGCTCGCAAACTTATCCGGAACACTGTGTCCGTGGACTACGTCTGGTTCGGGCTCGGCATCTTCGCCTTGTCCGGCGTCACTGTCGCCTTCGGACTCTGGGCTCGCGTCGGCATCGGTTACTTCCCCGTCTGGGCGATGGTTCGCGCTGTCGTACAGCTCTCGCTGATCGCACTGCTGCTCCGCGGAATCCTCGCCGCGCCGTGGACGGTCGTCGCGTTCCTCGCCCTGATGCTGGCCACCGCGTCGTGGACTGCGGCCGGGCGGCTGCGCGAGCTGCCCCACGGACGCCGGATCGCGATCGTTGGCGTGCTGACCGGAGCCTCCCTCGCGCTGGTCGCCATCTTCGCGCTGCGGCTGGTAGAGCTGGAGGTCCGCTACGTGGTCGCCGTGGCCGGCATCGTCATCGGCAACAGCATGACCGCAGCCACGCTCTCTGGTCGCAACTTCCTCCGCGCATCGCGGGAGCGCCGCGGCGAGATCGAAGCCTTCTTCGCCCTGGGGGCGAGTCCCCAACTGGCCCACGAGGACATCGGGCGCCAAGCGGCGCGAGAAGCGTTGCTGCCCAACCTCGACCAGACCAAGTCCACCGGGCTGGTCACGCTGCCCGGAGCCTTCGTCGGCGCACTGTTCGGCGGCGCCAGCCCCGTGGAGGCAGCCCAGTTCCAGCTGGTGGTGCTGGTCGGCATCGGGCTCGCGATGATGACCACAAGCATCGTGGTCACCAGGCTGGCCGGCAGAGCGCCGTACGCGCCACTGACGCTTTCGTGACACGGTCGAGCCCATGAGCGTCCGCAACAGGCTGATGGTCGGCCTGGCCCGACAGCTGCGCCAGCCGAAAGGTCTCCGCGGCCGGTTCACGGCGCGAGGGCTGAACCGTGGTAACCGCACCGTCGTGCTGGCAGCGGTGGCGGCGACAGACCTGCAGCCCGGCCAGGTGGCTGCCGACATCGGCTTCGGCGGTGGTGTCGGCCTGCGGCCCTTGCTCGATCGAGTCGGCACGCTCGGCCACGTCCATGGGGTTGACTTCTCCCCCACCATTCTCGCGATGTGCAGGCGGAAGTTCGGACGGGACATCGACGCTGGGCGACTCACCCTGCACGGTGGCGATCTGGTGGATCTGCCACTCCCAGAGGCCTCCCTGGACGCCCTGATCACGGTCAACACGGTCTACTTCGTGGCCGATCTGGAGCGGGCGTTCGGCGAGATTGCCCGAGTGGTGCGCCCGACGGGGAGAGTCGTGGTGGGAGTGGGTGACCCGACAGCCATGGCCGCCCTGCCGGTCACCGCACACGGCTTCGCCCTGCGACCGATCGACGAGCTGGTCGGTTTGCTGCGGGGCGCCGGCTTCGACGAACCCAGGGATCAGCGGGTCGGTGAGGGTCGGCGAGCGTTCCACCTGCTGGTGGCCGACCGAGTGGCGCAGTGAGGCTCAAATAGACCGAACCGCCGGCGTCTCGGGTCACCAGCGGTTCAGTGATGAAAACAGTACTGACTCCCGCCGGCGGGGCAAGAGTTTGAGTGCGAAACCACCCGACCGAACTAGGTGACTAGCCCGGTTCGGACTACAGCGGACTGAGTAGAGGGGCAGGGAGCCACTCCTCGACCAGGCACCACTCCCCCGGTCGCAGGTTGGCGGCGTACACGACGCGGCCCTCCCAGCCAGTGCCGGCCTGGCGCCACTCCACGAGCAAACCCGGGCGCTTCACGCCCAGGTCGTCCACGGATCCGCTCACCCAGCAGTGCCGGGTCGGACAGGCCGGTAGTGAGGTTTCCCGGATCGCCCCATTGCGCACTCGCTCCGACAACGGGATCCCGCTGCCCTGCTTGCCCCACCCACCGGCCACGTATGCCAGGATGACACAGATTCGAACGGGTGTTCGACCGTTGTCAGTCTTCGCCGTCGGCGACGTCCTCGTTGTGAGTGCCAGGGCGGGGCGCCCACGGTAGTTCCTTCGCCGGGCGTACGACGACCAGCCGGTCGCCGCGAGCCAGCAGCGAGACCACGGGGTCGAAGTACCGGTAGACGTTCTCGTCGCGCACCACCGCGATCACCTGGTCGGGCAACGACTGTGGCTGCTTGCCCACCTCGGAGACCAGGAGATCGCGCTCCGCCACCTCGAGCCCCTCGCCGTAGGTAAGCAGGTCCTCCATCACCTGTCCGAGCGTGGGTGACAGCGACGAGAGCCCGAGCAGCCGACCAACCGCGTCGGAGGACGTGATGACGGAGTTCGCACCCGACTGCTTCATCAGCGGCGCGTTCTCCTGCTCGCGCACTGCGGCGACGATCCAGGCATCCGGGTTGAGCTGGCGCACGGTCAAAGTGGCGAGCACGTTGGAGTCGTCGCGATCAGTCGTGATGATCACCTGATCTGCGTGGGCGACCCCCGCCCGGCGGAGCACCTCCCGTCGGGTCGCGTCTCCGGTCACCACCGCCAATCCGTCGGCGTGGGCGTCCTGCAGGGCCGTGGCACTCGGGTCGACGATGACGATCGACTCCCTCGGCAGGCCGTTGCCGATCAGCGTCTCGACGGCGCTGCGGCCCTTAGTGCCGTAGCCCACGACGACGATGTGGTGATCCATGTTCTTCCTCCAACGAGCGACGCGGAACATCTCGCGGCCCTGCGAGGCGAGCACCTCGAGGGTGGTGCCGATCAGCAGGACCAGGAACGCGATGCGGGCCGGCGTGATGATGAACGCATTGATCAGCCGGGCTCGGTCATCGACCGGTGCGATGTCGCCGTAGCCGGTGGTGCTCAACGTGACGGTCGTGTAGTAGATCGCGTCGGTCAGGCTGAGGTTGAAGTACGGCGGGTCGTTGGCATCGCGATACCCACTTCGGTCGAAGTAGACCAGGAGCACGGTGCCGACGAGCACCGACAGGGCCATCAGCAGCCGCCGGCCGAGCTCCCACCACGGCGACCGGTTCCGGTCCGGCAACGAGAGTCGGCCGAGAACGCGGCCCTCCGCCGGGTCGAGGTGTTGGTCGGGCACGAAGCGAATCTAGTTGACCGGGCTCCTACTTCCGGTCAGCCCCGTCGGCAAGGTCGGCACCGGGATCCGTGCGTCCGATCCGGTTGGTCACGCTGGTCCGCAGTCGCGCCACCAGCTCCAGCCGGGCCCGGGTGGTGTTCTTCTGCGGAAACACCGTGTCGAAGGCCGCATTGACGGCCGCACCGATCAGCACCGCAATGGCCAAGATGTAGAGCCACAGCAAGACAGCTATGGGCGCGGCAAGGGGCCCGTAGATCGATTTCGAGTCGGTGGCGGTGACGGTGAGGATCCAGCGGAGCAGGTAGGACCCGACGATCCACGCGACCAGGGAGAACGTCGCGCCGGGAAGGTTGAAGGTCCAGTTGGTCCGCACCGGCACTGACACGTGGTAGAGCGTCGCCAGGAAGCAGATGCAGATCACGATCACGATCGGCCAGTAGAACGTCATCAGGAAGTCGAACCGCTCGGGCAGCGTCCGGTCGACCAGGCGCGGGCCGGCGACCACCAGCGGAAGAGTGATGATGCCGGTGATCATTGCCAGGATGTAGAGGGCGAACGACAGCGCCCGGGTCTTGACGATGCCGCGGTGCCCGCCGAGCCCGTGCATGATCGTGATGGTGTCGACGAACACGTTCAGCGCGCGCGAGCCCGACCAGAGCGCCAGGACGAAACCGAGGGAGATCACGTCGAAGCGCCCGTTGTCGAGCACGCCGTCAATGGTCGGTTCGATGATCTGGTTGACGGACTTGTCGGTCAGGAACTGCGAGGCCATGTCCAGGATCGCGTCTCGCACCTCGCCGACCTGCGACGCACTGAACTGGCTCGACACGTAGCCGATGGCGCCGGCAAGGGCGAACACCAGCGGGGGCACCGACAGGACCGCGAAGAACGCCGCCTCCGCGGCGAGGCCGGCGACGCGGTAGCGAAGGCAGGACCCGACGGTGGTCACGACCAGCCGCCAGAGCGTGTGGGCGAACCGTCGGACGAGCGTGGGATCCGGTTCGGGCGCGGCGGTCCCCTTGATCTCCGCCGTCATGGCCCCCACGCTATCGACGCGAGACGTCGCCGCGGGGACCTCGGGGGTGGCGGGCCCTAGAGTCCACGCATGCCCATCGCTACGTTTCTCGAGCTCTGCATGGACACCGACGGCGACGACACCCTCGGCCGGTTCTGGGCCGAGACCATCGGTTCCAACTTCCGACCCGACTCGGGCGGGTTGGGCAACGTGGTCGGCGACTACGAATACCAATCGATCGCCATGTGCCAGGTGCCCGAGCCGAAGACGGTGAAGCACCGCATTCACCTGGACATCTACGCAGCCAGCCTGGACGAACTCATCGCGCGAGGGGCGAGCGTGCAGATCCCGGCGGCCGAAAGTGGTTTCGCCTGGACGGTCATGCGCGACCCCGAGGGCGGTGAGTTCTGCGCGTTCCTGCGCGACGAACCGCCGGAGTTCAAGCTGCACGGCATCGGCGTCGACTGCGTAGACGCCCAGGCGAGCGCCGCTTGGTGGGGCGAGGTCTTCGGTGTCGACCCCCGCACCTGGGAGGAGGGCGACTGGTGGACGCTCGAGCGCGCGACGCCCGACGAGATCCTGACCATCGACTTCGCCAACGTGCCCGAGCCGAAAACGGTGAAGAACCGCATCCATTGGGACGTGCGAGGCAAGGCTGCTGACCTCGAGGCCCACGGCGCCACGCGGCTGTGGGAGATGCCGCGCTGGGTGACGCTCGCGGACCCCGAGGGCAACGAGTTCTGCGTCTTCGAGTGACCTAGACGGTCGCAGGCTCGGGCTGCTTCGCCTCGAGCTCCGCGAGCTCCTCGGGTGAGACCTCCTCGTCCGGGTCGAGCATCGTGGTCTCGTCGAACGGGTCCGCCCCCGCGAGCACGCTGTCGAGCTTGGCTCGGTCCAGCCCGCCGGTCCAGTGGCCGACCAGGATGGTCGCGACCGCGTTGCCGGAGAAGTTGGTGAGCGCCCGGGCCTCGGACATGAACCGGTCGATACCGACGATCAGGCCGACACCGTCGACCAGCTCGGGCCGGTGGAAGCTCAGGCCGCCGGCCAGGGTGGCCATGCCGGCGCCGGTGACTCCGGCGGCGCCCTTCGAGGCGATCATCATGAACAGCAGCAGGGAGATCTGCTCGCCGACGGAGAGCGGGGCGCCCATCGCCTCGGCGATGAAGAGGGAGGCCATGGTCAGGTAGATCGCGGTGCCGTCGAGGTTGAACGAGTAGCCCGTCGGCACGACGATGCCGACCGTCGGCTTGTCGATCCCCGCGTGCTCCATCTTGGCGATCAGCCGCGGCAGCGCCGACTCCGACGACGAGGTCGAGACGATCAGCAGGTACTCGCGGGCCAGGTATCGCAGGAGCGAGAACAGGTTCACGCCCGTGGCCAGCTTGAGCAGGCCGCCCAAGATCACGATCACGAACAGGAAGCACGTCACGTAGAAAGCGATCATGAGCAGCGCCAGGCTCTTCAGGGCGTCCACCCCGGTCTCGCCGACCACCGCAGCGATCGCGCCGAAGGCACCGATCGGGGCCGCCCACATGATCATCGCGAGCACCCGGAACACCACCCGTTGGATGTGGCCGACCCCGCGCAGGATCGGCTCCCCGGAGCGACCCATCTGCTGCAGCGCAAAGCCGACAAGCAGGGCGACCAGGAGCGTCTGCAGCACCTCACCGGACGTCAGCCCGCTGACGAGTGAGGTCGGAATGATGCCAAGCAGGAACTCCGTGGTGCTTCCGTGCCCCGAGGCTGCCTGCTCCTGACCGGCACTCGTGGCCGCCTCGGTCAGCTGCAGTCCGTCGCCGGGCTTGATGATGTTGCCGACGAGGAGGCCGAGTGCGAGGGCGAACGTCGACATGGTGACGAAGTAGCCGAGCGCGAGACCCCGACCTTGCCGACCCGGGCGGCGCTGGCGACAGAACCGACGCCGAGCACGATCGTGCAGAAGATGACCGGCTGGATCATCATCTTGATCAGGGCCACGAAACCCTGGCCGAGGGGCTTGAGCTCGACGGCGAAGCTCGGCGCGACCAGGCCGACTCCGATGCCGAGAGCGACGGCCACGATGACCGCCATGTAGAGGTAGTGGGTCCGGTTGCGTGGCGGCGACTGTGTCGCTCCGCTGGTGTGGTTGCTGCTGCTCATGGTTCCTCCAGGCTCGGCCGGTGGCTCCCGGCTGGTACTTGGACTCTCGGGCAGCATGTGACTCGGGTCACCCTTGTGGTCGTTGTGGTCGCCGTCACTGCGGCACAATGCGCGCCATGGCCGGCCGCCGCTCCAAGGACACCTCCGTCGCGCGGCAGATCCTGATGCTGCAGGTCGGCGTGGTGCTCGTGCTGGTGATCGCCTCACTCGCGCTGGCTGCCTACGACGCCCGGCGCGACGCTCGCAACGAGGCCACCACCCGCGCCGTGACCGTCGCCGAGTCCGTCGCTGACTCCCCCGCGATCCTGGACGCGCTCGCCAGCGCCGACCCGACGGCCACGCTGCAGCCGTACGCCGAGAACGTCAGGTCCGACACCAGGGTCGACTTCGTCGTGGTGATGGGGCTCAACCGGGTCCGCTACACCCACCCGAACGAGGACAACATCGGCAAGCCGTTCGTCGGCGACCTCGGCAGCGCACCGGACGGCGAGGTGTTCACCCAGGAGTTCACCGGCACGCTCGGCCCGTCGATGCGGGCAGTGGTCCCGGTCTTCGACGGCGACGAGGTGGTGGCACTGGTCTCCGTCGGCATCACGGTGTCCACGATCGACCGTCAGTTGCGTGGTGACCTGCTGCGCATCACGATCGCTGCACTGATCGTCCTCGGGGTGGGCCTGATGGGAGCCTGGCTGGTGAGTCGGCGGCTGCGTCGACAGACGCACGGGTTGGGCGAGGTCGAGATCACCCGGATGTATGAGTACTACTCGGCGGTGTTGCACGCCGTCCGCGAAGGTCTGCTGCTACTGGATGCGGACGGCCGGGTCCAGCTGGTCAACGACGAGGCGCGGCGCCTGCTCGAGCTGCCCGACGATGTCGTGGGCCAGCGGCTGGACAGTCTGGGCCTCGCGCCCGGGTTGGTGGCGGCTGCCCTGGGGCGGACTGCGGCACCCGACGACATCTACCTGGCGGGCGAGCGGGCCCTGGTGGTGAGCTCAGCGCCGGCGTCCTGGAGTGGCCGTGAGGTAGGCGCCGTGGTGACCCTTCGAGACCATACGGAGCTCCGATCCGTGACCGGTGAGCTGGACGTGGTCCGTGGCCTGACCGAGTCGCTGCGTGCCCAGACCCACGAAGCGGCCAACCGCATGCACACGGTGGTGTCGCTGATCGAGATGGGTCACCCGGAGCAGGCCGTCGAGTTTGCGACCGAGGAGCTCGAGCTGGGACAGCGACTGACCGACCGCGTGATCGAAGCGGTCGGAGACCCCGTCGTCGCGGCCCTGCTCCTGGGCAAGTCGGCCCAGGCCGCCGAGCGCGGCATCGACCTCGCCATCGAGGGCGAGCTCACGCACGGCGAGCTGCCGCCCCGAGACCTGGTCGCCGTGCTCGGCAACCTGATCGACAACGCGTTCGACGCGGTCACCGGGCGCGACGAGCGTCGGGTCCTGGTGCGGCTGACCGCCGATGCCGGCACCACGGTGGTCACGGTCGGCGACAGCGGCGCTGGGCTCAGCGGGCCCGATGCCGCCCAGGCTCTGGAACGTGGCTGGACCACCAAGGCCACGGGAGCGTCCGGCCGCGGCGTGGGGCTGGCCCTGGTCAACCAGATTGCCCGTCGCCACGACGGCGGCGTCAGCATCGGCACCTCCGAGCTGGGCGGAGCCGAGCTCACGGTGGTCCTGCGATGAGCGTGCGGGTGCTGGTCGTCGAGGACGAGCAGCTGGCCGCGGAGGTCCACGCGGCGTACGTCGAGCGGACCCCCGGATTCGCACTCGCCGGTGTCGCCCGGTCCGCTGGCGACGCGGCCCGATTCCTCAATGCCCACGGTGTCGACCTGGTGCTGCTCGACCTGCACCTGCCCGACGGCCACGGTCTTGCGCTAGTGCAGAAGCTCCGAGCGGCCGGACACCTGGTCGATGTCATCGCGGTCACCTCGGCACGTGACGCCGACGTCGTCCGCCACGCCGTGGCCCAAGGGGTTGTGCTCTACCTGCTCAAGCCCTTCCGTATCGACCTTCCACGGCAAGCTCGAGCAGTACGCCGCCTATCGCGCCCACCTGGATGAAGGACCCGCAGAGTTCGCCCAAGACGAGGTCGACCAGATGCTCGGTTCGCTCCGAGTCGGTGGAAGCCCGCTGCCCAAAGGGATGAGCCGGGAAACCCTTCGCGATGTCACCAAGGCGCTCCGCGACGCCGAACCGGAAGTCGGAATGTCGGCTTCCGAGGTCGCTGAGGTGGTCGGCGCCTCGCGTGTCACCGTGCGCCGCTACCTCGAGCACCTGTCCGAAGTCGGGTCCGTGGACAGGAGCCCGCGCTACGGCGGGAGTGGCCGACCAGAATTGGAGTACCGCTGGAGTCGTCGCCACTAGGCTCCACCATGGATGCCCCAGGTCGGCTCGCGACTGGATCGGGTGGAGGGCTTTCCATGCATGACCGCACTGCTCTCGGACCCGCTGCGATGCCGAGCTGGCC
>CAWCGY010000037.1:0-23379 GCA_963795155.1 uncultured Actinomycetota bacterium
TGATCCTCTTCGCGGCTCGGGCGGCTCGGGCGGCTCGGGCCTTCTCCGAACCGCAAGCTACTCGAAGCGCGGCGGCTTGGGACTCTGCTGGGCGAAGGCCGACCGGGCCCATCGCGGCAGGATGAAGACGGCCTCGGCCTGCACCGTGCACTGGCCTTCTGCGTCGCGCATCTCGCCGTGGACGATCGACTTCACCCCCTCGACCCGCACGAGCCAGGCCTCCGCAGAGCACTCGCCCAGCGGCGTGCCGCGCACGTAGCGAAGCTGGAGCGAGCCGGTCATGCCGGGTGCGCCTCCCGCTGCCGCGGCCTCACCGAGGAGCTGGTCGAGGACCAGCGCGGCGACGCCGCCGTGCACCATGCCTGGAGGTCCTTCGTGGAGTGCGCCGAGGAGGAAGCTGGACCGGGCCCGGCCGTCAGCCGACCTCTCGATGAGCAGCGGTGGAGCGATCGGGTTTCGCAGCCCCACCGCCGCGTTTCCGTGGTCGCGCAGCACTCCCTCGGAGGTCAGGCTGACGCCGAGCGCGCCTGGGACCTGTTCGGCCCGCAGGCGCGCCGTGGCGCGCTGGATCTCCTCCTGCGCGGCGGCGATCACCTCAGCCGAGACCGTCGTGCGCAGGGACGCGTCGGCGAGGTCGCGGACGCTGTCCGCGAGTCCGCCGAGCAGGACCCGCTCGGCCTCGATCTCCTCGGAACTCATCTCGACGACGGGATAGTTCAAGGGTGGCTTCATGGGCGCACATTAGTAGTGCGCCGGTCCCCCCTGTGCCTCGCGGGCGGATGACCTCCGCGTCAGGCGGGCAGTTGCGGGACGGGTGCCGCGGTGACGTGGGTGCGTACGCCGATGGCGGCGAGGGTGATCAGCGCACAGGCGATGCTCGCTCCCAGGGCGAGCGGTGAACCCACCAGCAGGTAGGCGATCAGTGCCAGCCCGGTGACGCCGGCTGAGGCGATCGACGCGCGCGTGAGGGCGCGGCTCAGGTCGGAGCGTCTGATCACGCGGCCGAAGTCGACCTCTGGAGCAGCCGGCCGACGGAAAGAGGCGATGGGTAGGTGGGGCGGCGATGCCGTTGCGGTGTCCGCCTGGTCGGCGGCCGGCTCCTGCCGCAGCCGCGTCGACTGAAGGGGCACGCCGTTGCCGCGGGGCCGCTCCGGCTTGGTCAGCGGGAGGACGAACGAACGGTCGAGCCACTCCGGCGTCTGGAACCGGTCGGGGTCGGTGCTGCCGGCCCCGTGCCGGCTGCGCGCCTGGGCGCGCATGCGAGAGCGGCGGACCGCGGCCAGATCGATCGCGCCGTCTCCCAGGCGCGCGGCGGGTGACCCGTCTCCCATGTCGTCCTCCTCATGCTCTCGACTGAGTGTGCACCGGAACGGTCCCGGCACGACACCCTCTGAAACGGTCGAATATCGAGGAGCCGAAGCAGGAAATCCTCGGATTTACCCATAGATCGGATAAATCGCACTGGGATGGGCGTGCTGCGCTCGCCGCTCCCCGGACGAGGCCTGGTGCTCGCGCACGAGATGCGTGTCCGGGAGTCTTCGAGGGCCTCGTAATATCTGCTCGGACGCGGACGGCCCGACGTTCCGTGCGCTTCCCGTACCGAGCCAGCAGAAGGAGATCCCGGTGTCGCCTGGCCGAACCCGAGTCCTCTACGTCACCGACCTGGGCTACCAGGCGCGGGGACGCGAGTACAGCGGCGAGGACATCTACCTCTCCACCAGGCTGCGCGAGCACTTCGACATCGCGCTGTGCCACCCGAGAGACGCGGCCGCTCTGATGCTGGACTTCGACGTCGTGATGATCCGCAACAGCGGGCCGACGCTGTACTACCAGGAGGAGCACGACTCCTTCCGCGCCAGTGCGGTCAGTGCTGGTGTGCGGGTCTTCACCGAGCTCAGCGGCAAGGCCGACATGGCCGGGAAGCAGTACCTGGTCGACCTGTACGCCGCGGGCCACCCGGTGATCCCGACCGTCGACCGGCAGCAGCACCTCGACCGCCTGCCCGAGGTGAGCGAGTTCGTGGTCAAGCCCATCTTCGGTGCCGACTCGGTCGGGTTGCAGTTCCTCCGGCGTGCCGATCTCGACGGCGTCGACTTCGAGGACCTGCTCGTCCAGCCGCGCATCGACTTCCGGCACGAGATCTCGTTCTACTTCGTCGACCGGACCTACTACTACGCCCTCTACGCCCCGGATCCCCGCCACCGTTGGGCTCTCGAGCCCTACCAGCCCTCGGACGCCGACCTGGCCTTCGCCCAGCGCTTCATCGACTGGAACGACATCGACCACGGCATCCAACGCGTCGACGCGTGTCGTACGCAGGCCGGCGAGCTCCTCCTCGTCGAGCTGGAGGACCTCAACCCCTATCTCTCCCTCGAGCTCGTCGACGCCGGCGTGCGCGACCAGTTCGTCAAGGCGGTCACCGGCTCCCTGGAGGCCATGGTCGACCGCCACCGCTGACCCCCGCTGGTCGAGCAGCGGGCGAAGCGAGCGATCAGTCGAGACCACCAGGCCGTACGCCGAGCCCGTGCGCCGAGCGCGTCCCGTCCCCTCGGCCCGTCTACGCCTTCACTGCCAACACCGGGCAGGGCGCCTCGAGGAGCACCCGCTGGGCGGTGGATCCCATGATGAGCTTGCCGACCGGTGACCTCCGGCGCAGCCCGATCACCACGAGCTCGGCCCGGCGTTCGGAGGCGACGGCGACGATCTCCTCGTGCGCCTCCCGGCCGCGGACCGCGTGGACGACCTCGTAGACCACAGCGCTTGCCGTCAGCCGGGCCCGGACCGCGTCGAGCTGGTCGTCGTCGGCGTACCGCTCATCGACCAGGGCGTCGCCGCGTGAGGTGTTCACCAGCACGAGCCGGGCATCGCGTCGGTGTGCCTCCTCGAGCGCGGTGCTCAGTGCTGCTTCCCCTTCCGGGGTGGGTACGTAGCCGACGACGATGTTCATGATGAGCTCACCCGGTCTTCGTTGCTGTCGGCAGTCTTCGCCTCGATGTCGTCGGAGGGACGCGTGGGCGACGTACGCCGTAGCCGTCGCTGGGCGAACGGCCAGAGCAGCACCAACGCCACGATCAGGTACACCACGACCGCGACCGGCTCCGAGACGAGTCCGGAGAGCTGACCGTCGCTGAGCTGGAGTGACTTGCGCAGCTCTGTCTCCAGCCTCGGGCCGAGGATCACGCCGAGCACGAGCGGGAGGACCGGCAGGCCGAAGCGTCTCATCAGGAAGCCGAGCAGCCCCAGCACCAGCAGGAGGCCGAGATCGAAGGCCTGCAGGTTCACCGAGTAGGCGCCCAGCGTCGCGAAGAACACGATGCCGGCATACAGGTAGGGCCGCGGGATCTGGAGCAGCTTGGCCCAGGCCGGTGCGAGCGGCAGGTTGATCACCAGCAGCAGGAAGTTGCCGATGAACAGCGAGGCGATCAACCCCCACACGAGCTCGGGCTCACGGTCGAAGAGGAGCGGACCGGGCTGGATGCCGTACTGGGTGAACGCGGCGAGCATGACGGCCGCCGTGGCGTTGGTGGGCAGCCCCAACGAGAGCATCGGGACCAGCGTCCCGGCCGCCGAGGCGTTGTTGGCCGCCTCCGGGCCGGCGACGCCCTCGATGGCGCCGTGGCCGAACTCCTCGGGGTGCTTGGAGAGCCGCTTCTCGGTGACGTAGGAGAGGAACGTCGGGATCTCGGCGCCGCCCGCGGGCAGGGCCCCGAAGGGGAACCCGTAGGCGGTGCCCCGCAGCCACGGCTTCCAGGAGCGCTTCCAGTCCTCCTTGCCCATCCACGGGTGTCCGACGGGGATCACGTGCGACGCGGTACGACGCAGGTGTGCAGCCACCCACAGCGCCTCTCCCACCGCGAAGATCGCGACGGCGACGACGACGATGTCGATGCCGTCGACCAGGAGGGGCATGCCGAAGGTGAGCCGTTGCTGACCGGTGACCGGGTCGGAGCCGACCAGGCCCACTGCCAGACCGAGTCCGAGGGCGCAGAACCCGCGAAGTCGCGAGTTCCCCAGGACCGCGGTCACGGCGAGCAGAGCGAGCACCATGATCGCGAGGTAGCTGGGGTCACCCAGGCTGATGGCGAACTTGACCACCACCGGGGCGCACAGCACCAGGAGCATGGTGCCGATCGTCCCGGCGATGAAGGACCCGATCGCGGCGGTGGCCAGGGCCTGCGCAGCACGCCCGGCCTTGGCCATCTTGTGGCCTTCGATCGCCGTGACCACCGAGGAGGACTCCCCGGGTGTGTTCAGCAGGATCGAGGTGGTGGAGCCGCCGTACATGCCGCCGTAGTAGATGCCGGCGAACATGATGAACGCGCTCGCCGGCTCGAGGGCGAAGGTGACCGGCAGCAGCAGCGCCACGGTCATGGCCGGGCCGAGGCCCGGGAGCACCCCGACGGCGGTGCCGAGAAGCACCCCGATCAGGGCATAGAGCAGGTTGGTCGGTGTGATCGCGGTCGCGAACCCGTCCGCGAGAGATGCCCAGACGTCCATCACAAGACTCCGTTCAGCAAGCCGGCGGGCAGCAGGATGCCGAGCCCGCTGTAGAAGAGGTAGAAGGTGGCCAGGGACAGCGCGACCGAGATCGCCAGGTCGCGCACCAGGTGCCGACTCCCCAGCGCCCAGGCGGATCCGAAGAAGAGCAGGGCACCGGAGATCACCCAGCCGAGCAGGTCGATCAGCGCGACGTTGGCCACGAAGGCCACGACGAGGGGCACGACGACCCGCCACTCGGTCGGTGCGTTGAGGTCGATGTCCTCGCCCTCCTCCGCCTGCCCGTGCCCGCCACGCGCCACGTTGAGGGCCAGTGCGACAGCGCAGGCGAGCAGCAGGCCGGCCACGATGTACGGCACCGCGCGCGGGCCGACGGGGTCGGACTGGGAGTAGGGCACCTCCAACCGGGCCGCGTCGAAGAGCACGACGGCGCCGATCGCGCCGAGCAGGAGGGCTACCCCGAGCTCGGCGCGGTCGATGGTGCGTCGCCCGCCCTCTGTGGAGGTCTGGGTGGTCGAGCTCATGCCAGGCCCAGCTCGCCCAGCGTGTCGGCGACGCGCTTGTCCTGCGCCTCGAGGAAGGCCTCGAAGTCGGCACCGGTCTCGAAGGCGTCCGCCCAGCTGTTGGCCTCCAGAGCGTCCTTCCACTCCTGGGTCTCGTGCATCTCCTCGAACACCCCGATGAGACGGTCCCGCTCCGCATCCGTGATGCCGGGGGGTGCCACGACGCCGCGCCAGTTGGTGAAGACCAGGTCGATGTCCTCGTCCTGCAGGGCTGGAGCGTCGACGCCCTCGACGGCCTGCTCTCCGCTGGTGGCGAGCACCCGCAGGTCGCCGTTGGCGATCTGGTCCTTGAACTCACCGACGCCGGACGTCGCGAAGTCGATCTTGTTGCCGAGCAGCGCCGGCAGCAGGTCCCCTCCGCCGTCGTAGGAGACGAAGCGCACCTGCTTGGGGTCGATTCCCACGGCCTGGGCCAGCTGCATCGGGAAGAGGTGGTCGGGTCCACCCGGCGAGGAGCCGCCACCGACGCTCAGCGACCTGGGGTCCGCCTTCCAGGCGTCGACCAGGTCGGTGATCGTCTTGAACTTCGAGTCCTTGGGCACCATGACCGCGCCGTACTCCTCGATCAGCTTCACGATCGGCGTGGTCTGGGTCAGGGTGGCCTCCGACTTGTTGGTGTACGACGCCCCCACCACGCCGAGGCCCATCAGCATCGTCAGGTCCGCGTTGCCCTTCTCGTTGACCGTGCGAGCCAGCCCGACGGTTCCTCCGGCGCCTTCGAGGTTGAAGACCTCGGTGCCGTCGGTGATCTCCCCCGACTCCATGACCTTGGCCGCCGTACGCGCCGTGATGTCGTAGCCACCGCCCGCGGAGTTGGGGACCATGATCCGGAGGTCGGCGAGTGGCTTGCTGGTGTCCGCGGAGTCACCGGCGCTGCTGGTGACGCCTCCGCAGGCGGAGAGCGACGTGGCCGCCAGGACCAGGCCGAGGGCTCCCGCCGCGAGACGGGTGAAGGTGGGGGTGGAGCGACGCATGGTGGGTCCTCTCGGCGTCAGGGATTCGATGTCGAGAACACTCGCGGTTCTCGTGAGCGCGGTCACCATTGCGGACCTAGAGCACCTTGTGGTCATTGTGGTCACGGTCACAGAGAGGTCCGGAGATGGGATCCTCAGTGGGTGAGAACGCGTGGCATGACACTCGCGGGGCAGTTCCTCCTGCTTCAGGTACTGATCGTGCTCGCTGTGCTCTTCGCGGTCGGCGCGATCTCCATCGCGCAGGCCGCACGCACCTTCGAGCGTCAGGAGCTGCGGCCCGCAAGGAGCGCGGCGGAGAACCTCGCCGCCAACCCCTTGGTGCGGCAGCGCATCGCGACCGCGGAGCCGGGGGGCACCTCGGGTCTGGCTTCGGTGGCGGAGTCCGTCCGCACGGTCTCGGGGTCCTCGGGCGTGCTGCTGACCGGGAAGGACCAGGTGGCGCTGGTCTCCTCCGACCCCTCGGTGGTCGGGCGGGCGGTCACCCTCGGCAGCAGCCGCGTCCTGGAGGGAGCCTCGTGGACGGGCACGCAGAAGGAGGGGAGCAGCACGGTCGTGGTCGCCCAGGTGCCCGTCTACGACCTCGACGGGCAGGTCGTCGGCGTCGCCTCGATCCAGCGCGGCGTCCCCTCGGTCTGGGCGCGACTCGGCGACGTCGTCCCCAACCTGCTCGTCTACCTCGGAGTGGCCAGCTTCCTGGGGCTCGGCGGCTCGCTGCTCCTCTCTCGTCGGGTGAAGCGACAGACCCTCGGGATGGAGCCGACTGAGATCGCCGGTCTGGTGGAGCACCGGGAGGCGCTCGTGCACGGTGTCAAGGAGGGCGTGATCGCCCTGGACCGCGACGGGCGGGTGACAGTCGTCAACGACAGCGCGCGAGACCTGCTGCAGCTCCCACCCGACGCCGTCGGACGCCGTCTGGAGGAGATGGAGCTGGACCGCGAGATCGTCGAGGTGCTCAGCAACCGCCAGTCCGGCTCCGACCGTCTGCTGCTGGTCGGCGACCGGGTGCTCGCCCTCAACCGACGCCCGATGCGCTCGCGCGGTTCGGTGATCGGTTCGGTGACCACGCTCCGCGACCGCACCGAGCTGTCGGCGCTGGAGCGCGAGCTGGGCAGCAGCCGTGCCACGAGCAACACCTTGCGCGCCCAGACCCACGAGTTCGCCAACCAGCTGCACACCATCTCGGGACTGCTGCATCTCGAGGAGTACGACGAGGTGGTCGACTTCGTCGATGGCGTTCGGCTCAGCCGGACCTCCTTGTACGACGAGGTCACCTCGCGGATCGAGGACGCCACGGTGGCGGCTCTGCTCATCGCCAAGGCCAGTCTCGCCGCCGAGCGGGGGGTCGAGCTGCGGCTGCTGCCCGACTCACGGCTGCCGAAGGTCTACGGAGCCCTGGCGCGGGACCTGGCCACGGTGGTCGGCAACCTCGTCGACAACGCCCTCGACGCAGCAGCGGCAACCCCGCCAGACCGCGAACCACGTGTGGACGTGTTGGTGATGGATGCTGAGGGACGCGTCGTGGTGCGGGTGAGCGACTCGGGTCCCGGAGTGGCGAACGCGGACGAGGTCTTTCGTCAGGGCTTCACCACTAAGGCCGGCCACGAGGACGGCGGTCGTGGCTTCGGCCTCGCGCTGACCCGGCTGGTCTGCCGCCGGCGCGGTGGCGAGGTCTCGGTGCACCATGACGAGGGGGCGGTGTTCACCGCCACGTTGCCGCTGGCCGGCGTCGACGAGCTCAAGGAGGCCGGGCAGTGATCGAGGTGCTGATCGTCGACGACGACTTCATGGTCGCCCGGATCCATTCCGGCTTCGTCGAGCGCACGCCCGGCTTCGCGGTCACCGGCGTGGCGAAGACGGGGGCTGAGGCGCTGGCGCTGGCGGCACGGCTCCAGCCGGACCTGGTGCTGCTCGACGTCTATCTTCCCGACGTCTCCGGACTCGACCTGCTCGGCGACCTGCGCGAGGCCGCCCCCGAGGTCGACGTACTCGTGATCTCCGCCGCCCGTGAGGCCGAGACCGTACGGCGGGCGCTGCGCGGCGGGATCGTGCACTACCTGGTCAAGCCGTTCGCCTACGACGACCTGCGGGTGCGGCTCGAGCACTATCAGCTGGCGTACGCCGCGATGGGGGGCGAGCACGCCGACCAGGCCGACATCGACCGGGTCTTCAACATCAGGCCCTCGGGCAAGCCCCTGCCCAAGGGCTTCAGCGCCGAGACGCTGAAGCTCGTGGAGCAGACGCTGCGTGACAACGACGCGACCCCCGGTGACCTCTCCGCGGCCGAGACGGCCAGCCTCCTCGGGATCTCCCGGGTCAGCGCGCGGCGCTACCTCGAGCACCTCGCCGGGACCGGCAAGGCCGAGGTGGCCTTGCGCTACGGGGAGGTCGGGCGCCCCGAGCGCCGCTACTCGTGGCGCTAGGACCCTGCATCCTCGGCTTCGCGGACGCCGTGCTCACCGGATGTCGCAGCCATCGAGGCCGGCTGGCACGGTGAGCTCGGCTGGAGCGGCGGGCAGTCTAGACCATTGGCAGCAGCAGCCCAATCGCCCTAACCTGAAGGGAGCCCAGTCTCACCATCGGAGGTCCCCGTGGCCGCACCATCGGACGAAACTGACATCTCAACCGGGCCCCTCCCGCAAAAGGCGTGGGGCAGTGGACGTTTTCAGATCACCGCTCCTCGAGTGTTCGTGCCCGCTGCGGGACTGATCATCTTCTTCGTCGTTCTCACCCTGGCCATGCCCGAGAGGACCGGCGAGATCCTCAGCAAGGCCAACGGCACCGTGGTCGGCGACCTCGGCTGGTACTACGTCGTCGTGGTGAGCACGTTCGTGTTCTTCGCGGCCTGGTTGGCCTTCTCGCCGATCGGCAACGTGGTGCTGGGCAAGGACGACGACAAGGCTGAGTACGGGCTGGGCTCCTGGTTCGCCATGCTGTTCGCCGCGGGGATGGGCATCGGGCTGGTGTTCTGGGGGGTGGCCGAGCCGCTCAACCACTTCAACTCTCCCCCTCCCGGCACAGGCCAGTCGGCCCCGGCCCGCGCGGACGCGGCCTTCGACGTCACCTTCCTGCACTGGGGGCTGCACGCGTGGGCGATCTACGTGATCGTCGGGCTGGCGGTGGCGTACGCCGTCCACCGCAAGGGACGCCCGATCTCGATCCGTTGGGCGCTGGAGCCGCTGCTGGGCGCTGACCGGGTCAAGGGCCGGATCGGCGACGCGATCGACATCATCGCCGTCGTCGGCACGCTGTTCGGCGTCGCCACCTCCCTGGGGTTCGGGGTCAAGCAGGTGGGCGCCGGGTTGATCTACCTCGGGGTCGTCGATGCCGATCCCGACACGGGCAGCGCCTCCAACCTGGTGCTGGTCGTGTTGATCCTCGCCATCACCGCCCTCGCCACGGTGTCGGTGGCGACGGGGGTCGACAAGGGCATCAGGTACCTGTCCAACATCAACATGGGACTGGCCGCGACGCTGATGCTCGCCGTCCTGGCGCTGGGGCCGACGGTCTTCCTGCTCAGCGACTTCGTGCAGTCCATCGGCTCCTACATCCAGGCCTTCTTCCGACTGTCCTTCCAGACCCTCGCTTTCCAGGGCGAGGACGGGAAGGCGTGGCTGTCCGGCTGGACGACGTTCTACTGGGGCTGGTGGATCAGCTGGGCGCCCTTCGTCGGCGTGTTCATCGCCCGCATCTCCCGCGGCCGCACGGTGCGCGAGTTCGTCGCCGGTGTGCTGCTGGTCCCGACGCTGGTCACCTTCTTGTGGTTCTCGGTGCTGGGTGGCAGCGCGGTCTACCGCGAGATGTTCGGCGAGGGTGGCCTGATCGATCCCGAGGACGGTGTCAGCACCGATGCGGCGCTCTTCCAGCTGCTCGACGGCCTGCCCGCAGGCACCATCTTGTCGGTGATCGCGATCTTCCTGATCGTCGTCTTCTTCGTCACCTCCTCCGACTCCGGGTCCTACGTGGTCGACATGCTCGCCAGCGGCGGCAACCCCACCCCGCCGGTGTGGAGCCGCGTCATGTGGGCCACCCTCGAGGGCCTCGTCGCGGCGGCACTGCTGCTGGCTGGCGGCAATGCCGGACTGGGCGCCCTCCAGACGATGGCGATCCTGCTCGCGGCGCCGTTCAGCATCGTGATGATCCTGATGATGTTCGCGACGGCCAAGGCGCTGCTGCTCGAGCACGGCCAGCGAGAACGCACCGAGCGCCGACTCCTGGCCGACGAGGTGGCCGGTGAGATCGTACGCCGGCGCGACCTCGACCTGCCGGAGCCCGACAAACGCAGGACCTAGCGGTCCCGCGCGCCCTCGAGCGTCACTTCCGCCGGGCGAGGCGAAGTCCCGGGCGTAGCCGTTGACCGACGCATGCGGTCGGCAGTTCACTGGAAGATCGAAACCATTTCGAGGGAGGCAGCATGTCTGGCAAGGTGATGCACTTCGAGATCCCGTTCGACGACGGCGACCGGGCGCGGGGGTTCTACGGCGATACGTTCGGGTGGCAGATCGTCCCCGTTCCGGACATGGACTACACGATGGTGATGACCGGCCCGACCGACCCCGAGAAGGGCGCGACCGAGCCAGGCTTCATCAACGGAGGGATGTTCGAGCGCAGCGCGGAGTTCCCCGGCAAGGGGCCGAGTCTGGTCATTGACGTGGCGAGCGTCGATGAAGCGCTGCGCAAGGTCGAGGCCGCCGGAGGAAAGGTCGTGACCCAGAAGATGCCTGTCGGGGACATGGGCTTCACCGGCTACTTCACCGACACCGAGGGCAACCTGCTCGGTCTCTGGGAGACCGCCTGACCCTCGGACGTCGCGCTCGGACGCGGTCGGGCCGGGAGTCGGGTCGAGCACATGAGTCCTAGGTGCACGACAGTGTGCGGATGAGCGACGCTCCGTCCGATCTGGAAGCGCGGTCACCTCGAGTCGCCGCGCTCGCTGGAGCTGTCGCCGTACTGATCGCCATCGTCCTGGTCTTCGCGTTCATCCGTGTCGGCACCGACTGGCCGCACATCCTCCAGGGCACTGTTCCCGACGACGACTTCTCGGTGCGCTACGTCGCACATCCTTGGCTGGCCTATCTGCACATCGCACCCGGCGTGGCCTACCTGCTCGGCGCTCCGATGCAGCTCTCGCGCCGCTTCCGCATCAGGCACTACACGATTCACCGGAGGCTGGGCCGGGTGCTCCTGTCGCTCGCGTTGGTGAGCGGCGTCCTCGCCATGATCTTCGGACTGCTGTACTCGTGGGGTGGCGTTCTCGAGGCGACTGCCTCCCTGACCTTCGGCGCCTGGTTCGTGACTTGTCTGGTGCTCGCGTTCCGGGCGATCCGCCTCAAGGACGTGTCCCAGCACCGGCGCTGGATGATCCGCGCCTTCGCGGTCGGCATCGGGGTCGGCACGATTCGGCTCTGGGTCGGGGCGTTCACCGCCATCACGATCGGCCGCAACGGTGGTGCCGAAGGCCTGACCCTGCCGGACCAGTTCACCTTCGGGCTGGCGTTCTGGTTGGCCCTGGCGATGCACGTCGCCGTCGGCGAGTGGTGGCTGAGACGGACGCCGGATCTGAGCGGATGAGCTCACCCGAGCGGCACCGACGATGGACGTCTAGCCGAACTTGACCTGGCCGCGCACGATCCAGTGCCCGGCGGTGGGCGAGTCGACGAGCCCCTTGGACATCCCGGTGTGTGCGTTGACGCCTCGGTAGCCGGCGAAGAAGTAGTCGAGCGCCCGGCGGTTGCCCTTCTCGTTCGGGTCGGTCGTGACCTGCATCGCACGGCACAGACCGCTACCGCCGCAGACCCCGTCGTCGCTCTGGTCGCCCTCCCAGAACCTGCCCTGCGTGCCGATTGACCCGTCGCGCCGCACCCGGTGCAGGGCGTCGATCGGCGTCGACTTCGGCTGGTCGTTGAAGTCGCCGGTGAGCACGACCTTGCGCCCTCCGGCGATCCAGGGGTTGAGGCGCCCGGCGATCTTGCGGGCCTGCGTGGTGCGGTTCCTGGTCCCGTTGGTCGCGCCGGGGTATCCGAGTGCCAGGTGGGTGGTGCAGACCCACGAACCGGCCACTCCGGTGCGCGTGATGTTCGCACACAGCAGCTTGAAGTCGCGGCCGCCGTAGGTGCCGAGGGGCGTGACGTCCTGCTTGCCGAGCCCGCGCTTGGTGGCGATCGCGTTGCCCTTCCAGCGCTTGCCGTCGGTCGTGGCCGGGCAGCCCGAGGCCTGGATCTGCTTGCGCCACATCACCTGGTAGCCCGCAGCCCGCACCTTCGGAATCTGCGACTCGCACAGCTCCTGGAAGGTGATGGCGTCGACGTCACCCCACCGCGCCGCCTCGGCCAGCGCCGAGGCGGGACCACCCATGTCGGTGTTGTGCTGGACGACGCGGATCTTGTTGTCGTTGACGCCGGCGGCGGCCGGCCCGGAGACCAGCGGCCCGGGCAAGGTCGCCGCGGCGAGGGCGAGGACGACAGCGAGGGCGCGGAGACGAGTCATGGGGAGGAGCCCTTCCGAGAGATGCGCGAAGGGGTGATTCAACCACCCCCCGCTGCTCGAGCGGAATCCGCTGTTCTCCGACGTGCGTCACCCGTGGCCTCGGTACTGCTCGCCCACTCGAAGTACGCCTCGCTCACGGGCGCCCCTTCATGTGCTGATCGGCCCGAGGTGAGGCTCCCTCGGTGTCGACAGGGCAGGCAGCGACGTCGATCCTCAGGACTAGGTTGACTCTCTGACTAGATGATGTAACGATCTAGTCATGCAGACAACTACTGAGGCGGTCGACTCCTGGCCGACCGAGTGGCTGCGCGGTGTGCTCGGCGTGTGCGTCGTGCACGTCATTGCCTCGGGACCGACGTACGGCTATGCGATCGCCAGTGCGCTCGCCGATGCCGGCTTCGGCACCGTAAAGGGCGGCACGCTGTACCCCCTCCTCGCCAGGCTCGAGGAAAGAGGCCTGGTCGAGGTCGAGTGGCGCGCCGGCGACGGCGGTCCCGGCCGCAAGTTCTACGCCCTGACCGCAGCCGGCCGCGCCGAGCACGAGAGCCGGTCCGCGGAATGGCTGGACTTCACCGAGCTCACCCACACCTTTCTCAGCCGCCTGACCCCCCCAACGTCCTAGAAGGAGCAGCCATGAAGATCCAGACGAACACGCCCCACATCGAGCCGGCCTGGGCCGAGACCTTCCTGCTCGAGCTCCGCCTGCGCGGTGTCGCAGGCAGCCAGATCGGTGCCGCCCTGGCCGAGGTCGAGGCGCACTGCGCCGAGAGTGGTGCGACCGCGCACGCCGCCTTCGGCGACGCCAGGTCCTACGCCACGGCGCTGGAGCTGCCTCCCTCGGCCGACCAGACGGTGTCGCTGCGCGATGAGCTTCCCTCGATCGGGCTCGGCATGGGCGGAATGCTGCTCACTCTCGCCGCCGTCGGCGCGTGGCGCTCCGGCACCGGAGTCGATGTGACCGGAGGCTCCGTCGCGGTCCTGGTGGTCCTCCTCGTCGGCACTGCCCTGGTCGTCAGGAACGCCGCACCGCTGATGCGAGCGATCGCGACCAGCGCCTGGCTCGCGATCGTCTTCGCCGTGGCGCCGGTGCTGGTGTTCGTGAGCGTGCTCCTCCTGTTCGGCGAGACCGTGCTTCTCACTGTGCCGATGGCGCCCTCACTGGTGGTCGGGCTGGTGGCCCTTGCTGCCAGCACGTTCCTGGCGCTCCGACGGGCCGGCTCGCTCGAAGACCCGGTAGTGGGCCCAGCGCAGGCCGCGGGCGCCGGCACCCTCGAGACCTCCCGGACCCGGGAGCGGATCGGCGGCAAGCTCACGCCGTGGCTCTTCCTGGTGCTCACCGCGGTGATGTGCGTGCCCCTGCTCCTGCTCTGACGCGCGAGCCCGGCCCGCCACTGCCCTGCGCTGCCCTGCCCTGACCTGACCTGACCTGCCCTGCCCTGACCTGCCGCACGCTGCCGTATCGGGCGCGAAGTGGTGTTGACCTGTGCGCGAACGACGGTTCGGGCCGATGTCTCGCGACTGTCGCCGACAGCGGTCAGAATGGTCCGATGACGACGTACTCGGGAACGAGAGAGTTCGAAGGCGCGACCTTCGTCAAGGCGAGCTTCAAGGGCGCCGCGCTGCGATTCTCCGATGTCAGCGGTGTGACGATGCGCGGCGTCGACGTGGACGGTCTCGACATCGACAGCCACGACCTGTCCTTCGGCAGCCTCGTCGTCAACGGCGTCGACGTCGTGCCGCTCGTGGAGGCCGAGCTCAACCGGCAGTTCCCGGGGCGCGAGCTGCAGCAGGCGCAGACGCCCGAGGGCCTGCGCGAGGGGTGGGCCGCGGTGCAGTCCGCGTGGCAGTCGACGGTGGCGGGCACACCGCCGGACCTGGTGGACGCCCACGTCGAGGACGAGTGGTCCTTGTCCCAGACCCTGCGGCATCTCGTCCTGGCGACCGACGCCTGGCTGCGCGGCGGGATCCTGGGCATGCGGCAGCCGTTCCACGAGATCGGCCAGGTCTTCTCCGGTGCCGAGGAGATGGGCTTCGACATGTCGATCTTCCGCGCGGACCCGCCGGCGTACGAGGAGATCCTCGCGGTGCGGGCCGAGCGACAGCAGCTGGTGACCGACTTCCTGGACACGGTCACGCCGGAGCTGCTCGCGGAGGAACGCGAGAACCCGTGGGGCGGCGGTGACTGGCGTCCCAGCGTGGGTGACTGCCTGCGCGTGATCCTGGAGGAGGAGTGGGCGCACCTGCGCTACATCCGTCGGGATCTCGCTCGTCTTCGTTGAGCCTCACCGAGCCATCCGGTCACTCTGCCCCGAAAGGCTCCCGAGCCATACTGGGCCATGCCGAAGTTCGCGTCCGTCGACGACTACCTCGCCTCCCTGCCCGACGAGCAGAGAGCGGTGATGGAGGAGATCGAGCAGCGGGTGCTGGCGGTGGTTCCCGGTGCGGAGCGGGTGATCCGCTACGACATGCCGACCTGGCAGGTCGACGGGACCTCCGTGGTCCATGCAGCGGCGTGGAAGCAGCACGTATCGCTCTACCCCGTGCCACCCGTGGGTGACCGCGCTCTCGACGCCGACCTCGCGCCGTACGCCGGAGCGAAGGGGACCCTCAAGCTGCCGTACGCCGAGATCGACTACGACCTCATCGAGCGGGCTGTACGCCGGTTGCACGAAGTGCGCTGACCGACCACGCGGCCGAGGCTGCATGGCTCGCCGAGCCCGGCGGTATCTGACCCGCCTGCCTGCGTGTGCGGGGGGCTCAGAAGAACTGGTCGATCAGCACCGCGTTGCCGTCGGGGTCGGTCAGTGTGATCGACGCTGGGCCGGCCTCGCCCTCGGCGCGGGTCTGCAACGCGACGCCCTCATCCTCCAGGGACGTCTGGATGGTGCGGACGTCCGCATAGGACTCCAGTCTCTCCATCCGGTTGGTGAGGCCTGGGTTGAAGGTGAGGATGTTGCCCTCGAACATCCCGTGGAACAGGCCGATCGTGGTCTCGCCGTTCTTGAGAATGAGGTAGTTGTGCTCGCTCGCACCGCCAGTCACCTCGAAGCCGAGCTTCTCGTAGAACCCACGAGACGAGGCGAGATCCGCCACGCTCAACGAGACCGAGAAGGCGCCGAGCTCCAAGCCGCCGGGTAGACCGGCGGGGGCGGCTGGGACTGCTGGCAGCTCTTCGAAACCTGACACCCCGAAACAGTGGCCGGGGCTGCCCGCGCATGTCAACCGCGCCCGATGGACGCTCCTGAGGTGTGGTGCGCTCGAGCAGCAGGTGCTCCTCACCCATCACGGCAGCAACGCACACGAGTGGACGCGCGACGAGCGACTGGCTGCGGTTACTGGCCAGCGCCCTCGCCCGGGCTGGCGCGCACGGGTAGGGAAAGGCCCCAGTATGGCTGTGCTCGATCTCCCCGTGGGGGCCGTCGCCCTCGCAAGCCCATCGCTGACCGGAACCTAGAAGCACGTGTATGATCATCATCAGATGTCATTTGGTGTGCCTAGGAGTCCGCTATGAGAACAACCCTCGCCCTCGATGACGACCTCGTCAGGGAAGCACAGCGCCTGACCGGGACCACCGAGAAGACCGCGCTGGTTCGTCAGGCCCTGCGAGCGCTGATCGAACGTGAAAGTGCCCGGCGACTTGCGCAGCTGGGTGGCAGCGAGCCCGACGTGAAGTCGGTTCCGCGGCGGCAGACCCTGCCTGCGTGATCCTCGTCGACACGTCGATCTGGATCGACCACCTCCGCACCGGCGACCCAGATCTCCGCGACCTCCTTCGAGAGGGCCGGGTGCTGGCGCACCCCTGGGTGACCGGCGAACTCGCGCTCGGCCACCTCTCACGACGTAGCGAGATCCTGGGTTTGCTCAACAACCTCCCGCAGGCGACCGTCGCCACTGACGAGGAGGTGCTGACTCTGATCGACAAGCGGCAGCTGTTCGGGCTCGGCGTCGGGTATGTCGACGCGCACCTCCTGGCCGCGACCGCGCTGACACCGGCCGCGCGGCTGTGGACGCGCGACAAGCGCCTCGCTCTCGTCGCCGCACAGCACGGGCTCGCGAAGGTTGACGTCAACGAGTAGTCCCGGAGCAGGCATCGCTGCGCTCACCTCCCCGAGAAGTGCAGGGTGTTTCAAGCGCATTCGATCTCAGCGACGCCCTGTCGACCCGAGCCACCGTCGTCCTGCCTGACACGCGCCGAAGGCAGTTCCCTCCGAACGCCCGGATCTGCTTGTTGTGCCGGTCGCTTATCCGGCCAGCCCTTCCAGCTTCGCGCAGTGCAGGAAGCCGCCGAATTCCGGATCGAGGATGAAGCGCTCCAGGTACAGACCGGGCCCAATCTGGACGATCGCCGGACCGGTCGGTGCCGCCACGACCTTCGCCTGAGCCTTCTCGAAATTGAAGTCGATCAGGACGCCGTCGAGGTACGGGGTGAGCGCAACGACCCCACCAGCGAGCACGGGTCGGGCGAAGTTCTTCTTCGTGTCGTCCGACACGCCGGGTGGTTCGATCTCACCCTTCCCTGCGCACCACGCCCCGTAGATCTCATGGACTACGGCAGTCGCGGGCGGTGGGGTGACCACGACGAGGGCTGCTGCCGCCAACACTGTTGCTGTCAATACGCGCATCATGTTCGTGCCTCTCCTGACCCGAGGTCGACCGTTGCAGACCTTCTGGCACTCAGAGTGAAGCAAAGCGGCCTTGCGGTTTCCTTGGGTCCGTGGCCGCTCATGGCACCCCTCTGTGTCAGGTACGCCAGTGGGTCCTACGGTGTTCTGGACGGGCCACACCTACCGCAAGACGGTGGCGACGCTGCTGGACCAGAGCGGGGCCAGCGCGCGGATGATCGCCGACCAGCTGGGGCACTCGCGGGTCTCGATGACCCAGGACGTCTACCTGGGACGGAAGGCCTCGAACGTGGGCAACCTGGCGGCGTTGGAGGCCTGGAACACCGCGGCCGACGAGGGCGAGGAGTGACCGGTCGTGGCCGGCATTCTGCCCAGGTGGGTGGCTGTGGCGGTGCTGCTGGCGTGGTTTCACGCTCAGTGGGTGGGCCCCGTGGGACTCGAACCCACAACCCGCGGAAGACTTTTCGGGCCCATTTCAAGGCGGCGAAATCGCCCTTTCACGCCTGGGAGAGGGGTCGGTTGGTGGTGGCTGTTGGTGCTGTTCGGAGCAGCACTAGTCCCCGCATTCGTCCCCGGCAAGGGGAGAGCCACCGGACCGATAGCCAGCCCCCATGCTCGCCGGTCGCCGGGGTCAAGGGTGGCCGAAGGTCATCGCGGAGCGACGCTTTGCGCCCTTGATGCCGGGGGCCGGCGTGCAGACGTTGAGGGATCGGGTCGGCGGCTCGGTAGTGAGTGGGGTCGCGGACCGTGACCAGCTGCGTCGACTGATCGGCGTCGCGGCGCATCGGGCTTTCCGCCTGGTGTGCCTCATTGCCGTGTCCGTAGCGCGTAGCGGGGGGGGTGCGCGAGGACGGCGCGCCAGCGCCGCCCGCAGCGCGGGGGTCCCCGCGGAGCGGAGCGCGGAGGACACGTCGCGCCGCAGGCGCGCTTGAGCCAGTAAGGAAAGTCGTAACCAAATACCGCAAGCGCTAGCGCACGCTCTGCTGCATGGTCGGACGCTTCGCTCCGACAGCGGCAGATCCGGGCGAGCGTAGCCGCCCTCAACGCGGCAGATCCGGTCTGGCCGCAGCGCGCTGTATCTGCGGCGGGTGCGGGCGTGCAGAAGATGACCAACGAGGCAAGCTGCTATTGGGTGACCACTGTCGTGGTGGAGAAGGTGTCCATCGACACCCAGAACAGCACGGCGACTGCCAACGCACAGATGCCAACAACGAGCCGAAGTGACTTGGGCAACTGCTTGAAGATGATGGTCTCGATCACAATGATTGCCATGCCGATGGCGTAGGGGATCGCCAACGAACAGATCATGGTGACTAGAAGAGCGATCAGTTGTAGCGGCCTACGGGACCGTGACCGGTGCGGCACTTCCGTTACAGCTTGATCCACCTGAGACATTTGACCTCCCTAGCTGCGCGATGCAGTGGCTGCGGCGCATACCCCCCGAAACCGGGTGCACCAAAGTTACCCTTGAGTGCGGCGCTGGTCTCGGGTATGGCAGAAACGTCGGCCCAGGAACGTGCCGCACATCGGCATGTCCGAAAGATCACGGGCATAACCCGGATGAGCGGGCGTCCTCACATCGGCATGAGCGAGCTTCTGCCGGTACGACGTCCGCCGGGATCAGACCCACTGAAGGTCGCCCGTGAAGCTCTTGTCTTCGGGTGGCCACCTCAACAGTGGGAACATGCAAAACGGTTGGGTGGATGATTCACTCTCATGGAGATACTTCGACCCACGAGGTCGCAGGCGGTGCTCGGCTGGCTCTCTGTCGCTGCTCTTCTCGTGCTTGTTGTTAGCGGGATCCTCTATGGCGTCTTCTGGCTCGTGGGCCTGAACGAAGCCAGTGACTACCGAGGCAACGGTTCGCCCAACACGGAATCATGGTTGCGTATCGCTGGGTTCAGCATCTGGGGAAGCGCCGGGGCTCTGCTGCTCCTGTGGCTTCTGACGAAGTCCAACGAGCGTGAAGCCGGCACCTCAGCCATCGCTGGCAACGAGGGCTGAACTGAGCGGGTCACTGGACAAATCGCCCCGCTGCGCCGGTTGCGGTCTTCCCTCAATGCGGCAGATCCGAACATTGAGATGCTTCACCCTCCAAGATGGGCGCCATGACTGACACACCTCGCGTGAATCGGGTCGGGCTAATGCAGTACGACTGCACCTTCTATGTCGGGGAGCTGCTCGTCGACGAGACCATCGTCGCGGCCGGCCACGAACCGAACGGCTACTTCTGGGAGGGGATGCTTCGCTACTTGGAGCCCGACCTCGCGGAGCAGATCGAACTGGATTCGGAAGGCGGGATGTTTGCTGCAATCGGTCGACGTCGACAGATGAAGCGTGTGCAGGACGTCCTGGCTCCCTACTTAGTGGACAGCCGACTAGTCGCGGACACAGTGGCGGCTGCTTCCCACGAAGGCTTCCGGTTCGACGACTGATCCTTGCCTGCAACTGCCGTCGCAACAACCGCACAGCGGCATGAGAGTGCGATCAGCCTGCCCAGGTGATTAAGACCCAATCGCCGAACTGGTCGCGGTCCTCGCGGGCAAGGGCCCCCATGGCCGCATCTCGGGACCCACGGGGGTCCCCGCCGTCGTAGGAACTCCACGGAGATTCGAAGAAGTTCCCATCGTCGTCGTACTCGCGCATGTCCAGGCCGAGCACGACGCGACCGGCAGCGGCCAGTTCACTCAGCACCGCCGGTGCATCTCTAACATGCCAGGACACCTCACCGTTGGGGTCCACGCGGGCTTGTGATCGGAGTTCGTCGGAGAGGACCCCGAGGTCGTCAGCGGGCATGGAGGGACGGTAGCGCGAGCGGTTGTCCATCGCCCGCTCATCGGCTAGATCAGGACGTTGGTGATCGGGTTGGGGCCCGGCGCGTCGTGATCGGAGTGTCGGTGGGCTGTGTCACCTTCGAAGTGCGGACAACTTCACAAGACAAGAACTGAACCGAACTGAACTGATGGGGCGAATTCCCCTGGGGGTCGGCTCCCCACTTGGCCAGAGGCCGCACACAGAGACGCCGTACGAGACCTGACACGAACTTGAGTCCGCTGCAGACGTTGTCGTCTGCCGTCTCGATGCTGCGGTCCCGGATCGAGACCGCTTCACCAAGTCATGGACCTCCCGGACCGGGTGTGCCGTGCGGCGGGACCGCAGCAAAGCCGTGCGGCACACCCCCTGGAGGGGGTGAGACGTGGTGAGCATGCGGAGTCGTCATCTGGCGATGACCACCGTCCTGGACGTGATGCCTGACCTGGTGCCGGCGCTGACCGCGGGCCGCGGACCTGCCCACCTGGACGGTGTTCCGCCGCTCACGACCCAAGGACGCGGCGAGCTCGTCGACCTGTTGGGTGACCTGCCCCGGTTCGACGCCTGGGCCGATGCGCTCGCACGAGTGGGTAACTGTTCGCGTCCGGTCCGGCTGCGCGGTCACAGCGACACCGTCGACACAGCCACCGGTGAGGTGGTCGACTCCTACCGCAGCGACACCGGGCCGCTCGGGGTCACCCACGTGCGCTGCGGCAACCGACGAGCCAGTCAGTGCCCGTCCTGCTCCCGGTTGTACGCCGCGGACATGTTCCACCTGATCCGCGCCGGTGTCACCGGCGGCAAGACGGTGCCTGAGTCCGTGGCGGAGAACCCGCTGGTCTTCGCCACCCTCACCGCACCGTCGTTCGGGGCCGTGCACGGACGCCGCGACACCGGGCACCGGTGCCACCCGCACGCACGCGGACCGATCCGTTGTGCACACGGGCGGCCCTCCACCTGCCACGCGGCCCACCGCGACGACGACCCGATGCTCGGGCAGCCGCTGTGCCGGGACTGCTACGACTACGCCTCACAGGTCCTCTGGCAGTGGTGGGCCCCTGACCTGTGGCGGCGGTTCACCATCGCGCTGCGTCGCTCGCTGGCCCGGACCCTCGGTATCCCCGCCGACCAGCTGGGTGAGGTGGCCACGGTGCAGTACGCCAAGGTCGCCGAGTACCAGCTGCGCGGGGTCGTCCACTTCCACGCCCTGATCCGTCTCGACGGCCCCCGCAGCACCGACGGGTTCGCCCCCGCACCTCCCGGCATCGACGCCGGCCGGCTCGCCGGCCTGGTCCGGGCCACCGCGGCCGACGTCCGGCTCCGCGTCCCCGGAGTCGACGGCGACGACCCGACCCGGGTGCTCGCGTTCGGACGGCAGCTCGATGCCCGCCCGGTCCGCACCAACCGCCGCACCGACGACCCCGACCGCGGCCTGTCCCCCGAACAGGTGGCCGGCTACCTGGCCAAGTACGCCACCAAGTCCGCGACCGACACCGGCGTCTCCGATAGTGCCCACCACCGCGCGATCCGGGAGACCACCCGCCGCCTCGCCGCCCGCGCCAAGCGCCAACCCACCCGCGACGACACCGAGTCGCCGTACGAGCTGCTCGGCAAATGGGCGCACATGCTCGGGTTCCGCGGCCACTTCGCCTCCAAGTCGCGGCGCTACTCGGTCACCCTCGGCGCGCTGCGCCGTGCGCGACGACGAGCCCAGGCACTGATCGCCGAGGCACGCATCTCCGGCCGACCGCTCGACCTCGCCGCGCTCGAGGCCGACCTGCTCGCCGACGACCAGGACGAGACCACCATGGTCGTGGGCTCCTGGCAGTACCTCGGCACCGGCTGGAGCACCGAGGCCGAACGCGTCCTCGCCCTGGCGGCCGCCGCGCGAGCCCGCGAGTACGACCAATGGAAAGCCGAGCAACGCAAGCACCGCACACAGCAGCAATAGGGAGAAGGGACAAGGTGATGGCTGATATCGAAGATCGCCTCTGGTCCGTCCAGGACGTGAGTGAGTACCTGGGCGTGCCAGTCCACACGATCTACTCGTGGCGCACTGCGGGCACTGGTCCTCCGGGACGTCGTGTGGGGAAGCGCCTCCGCTACCGCCCTCAGGACGTTCGCGACTGGGTGGCCTCGCTCCCCACGGGGGTGGTCGCATGAAGCCGCTCGGACTAGGCGAGCACGGCGGGATCTCGATCACCCGCGAGGCCGGCGGCTACGTCGCCTATGTGCGATACCGCGACTACGCGGGAAGGGGACGGCGGATCAAGCGACGCGGCCGTTCCAAGGCCGAAGCCTCACGCAACGTGCTGAAGGCGGTTCGCGAGGCACTAGGAGCGGACGGGGACGGGGAGTTCACCGCCAGGAGCACGCTGGAGGAAGCCGCGCGTGGATGGCTGAGCATGTTCGAGGGTCTCGTGGAACGTGGCTCTCGCTCGCCTTCGACGCTGGACGAGTACCGCTACCTGGTAGCGCGGGTGATCGTCCCGGGGGTCGGGTCCCTGAAGCTGCGCGAGGTCACGACTCCGCGTCTGGATCGGTTCGTCCAGGGCGTGCTGGCTAATCGTGGCTACGCGACGGCGAAGCGGACCCGGTCGGCGCTCTCCGGGATCTGCGGCTACCTGGTGCGTCGCGGTGCGCTGTCGGTCAACCCGGTGCGTGATCTGACGCCGCTGGAGCAGAACCGGGACCGGACGGCGAGGGCGCTGACGGCGCAGCAGATGCGGGAGTGGCTTGCAGTGCTCGACGCTGATGAGTTCGCGCGACGGCACGACCTGCCCGAGCTGGCCCGGTTCATGCTGGCCACGGGTCTGCGGCTCGGTGAGGCGTTGGGCGTCACGTGGGCGGACGTGGACCTGACGGCCGGCACTTTACGGGTGACCCGGACCATCGTGCGGATCAAGGGCCAGGGCCTGGTGGCGAACCGCGTCAAGTCGAGGGCCTCCGAGCGCGACCTGCTCCTGCCGCCGTGGTGCGTCGAGCTGCTCCGTGCGCGGAGGGTCCGGTTGGGCGCCTTCGACGGGCCGGTCTTCCCCGACGCCCGTGGTGGCTGGCGCGACCGGAGCAACGTCGGCAAGGCGTTCCGGCAGGTGCGGGCGGGGTCGGAGTTCGAGTGGGTCAAGACGCACACCTATCGCAAGACCGTGGCGACGCTGCTGGACCTGAGTGGGGCGAGCGCGCGGATGATCGCGGACCAGCTCGGCCACTCGCGGGTGTCGATGACGCAGGACGTGTACCTCGGTCGGCGGGCGTCCAACTCGGGCAACCTGACGGCGCTGGAGGCCTACAACCCCGACGCCGCAGCGGCGGTCGAGCCGGGTAACGAGCAGGACTGAACGGTGAGCATTCGTCCCCACATCCGTCCCCCCGGCGGGCTTCTCGCGGCCCTGATGGGGGTGCACAGGTCGCTGACCTGCATATTCGTAG
>CAWCGY010000038.1:0-79317 GCA_963795155.1 uncultured Actinomycetota bacterium
TGTAGTCCGCGCGGGCGCGTTCCATGCCGCGCTGCTGGAGCTCGGCGCCGCGGAAGAAGTTGCCGCCGCCCACCACGATCGCGACCTCTACCCCGTCGTGCGCGACCTCGGCGATCTCGGCGGCGATGGCATTGATGACGTCGAGGTCGAGGCCGACCTGTCCCCGCCGAAGACCTCGCCGGAGAGCTTGAGGAGGACGCGTTGGTAGCCGGTCACGCAGGATCCCTTCGAGTGAGGCACAGGGTGACGAAGGAGGCCGGTCCGATGGTCATCGCGTGATCCATCGAACCGGCCTCCTCGTCATGTCTGGGACGCAACCTATCTGGTCAGGCTCCGACCTCGAAACGGGCGAACCGCTTCAGGGTGGTGCCGGACTCGTCAAGGACGGCCTTGACACTCTTCTTGGTCTCGGTGACCGACGGCTGCTCCAGCAGGACGACGTCCTTGAAGAAGCCGTTGAGGCGGCCCTCGGTGATCTTGGCGATCGCCTGCTCGGGCTTGCCCTCCTCACGGGAGGTCGCCTCGGCGATCTCCCGCTCCTTGGCGACGATGTCGGCAGGGACCTCGTCGCGGGAGAGGTACTGCGGGCGCATGGCCGCGATCTGCATCGCGGCAGCGCGGGCGGCGTCGGCGTTGCCGTCGTACTCGACGAGCACGCCCACGGCGGGCGGCAGGTCGGCCGCACGCTTGTGCATGTAGGCGACGACCGGACCGTCGAAGTAGACGTACTGACCCAGCTCGATCTTCTCGCCGATGCTGACGGCCAGCCCGTCCACGATCTGACCGACGGTCTGATCGCCGAGCGGGACGCCCCTGAGCGCTTCCACGTCCGCGGGCTTCGCCTCGGATGCAGCATCCGCGATCTGCTGGGCAGCGGCGACGAAGTCGGCATTCTTGGCCACAAAGTCGGTCTCACTCTAGCTCGACCAGCACGCCGGGCGCGTGTGCCACCAGGCCGGACGACGCCTCGCGCTCGGCGCCCCGCTGGGCGGCCTTGGCCGCACCCTTGACGCGGAGCAGCTCGACCGCCTTGTCGAAGTCGCCGTCGGTCTCGTCGAGGGCCTTCTTGCAGTCCATCATCCCGGCGCCGGTCAGCTCTCGGAGCCTCTTGACGTCGGCGGCAGTGAATGCCATCAGTCTCGTTCCTCGTATCTCTCGTGTCTGTGGAGATGTGGGTGGTGGTCAGGCCTCGGGCTTGGCGTCCTCGGCCGGAGCCTCGGGGGCCTCGGGCGTCTCGACAGCCGGGGTCGCGGCCTCGGCGGCGGGAGCCTCCGCAGCGGGAGCCTCGGCAGCGGCGGGAGCCTCCACCTCTTCGGGCGGAGCCACGGGGGCCTCGGCCTCAGCGGTAGGCGCGTCGGTCGCGGCAACGGCGGCCTCAGCAGCCTCGGGGGCCTCGGTCGCAGCGCCGGTCGACTCGGAGGCCGGGGCGTCGGCGGTGGCGTCGCCACCGGTCGCCTGGACGGCAGCCTTCTCGGCGTCGCCACCGAGCAGTTCGCGCTCCCACTCAGCCAACGGCTCCTCAGCGCCCGGCACGGCAGCTTCGCCCTCGCCGGTCTTGACACCGGAACGCGCGATCAAGCCCTCGGCCACGGCGTCAGCGATGACGCGGGTGAGCAGACCGACGGCGCGGATGGCGTCGTCGTTGCCAGGGATCGGGAAGTCGACCAAGTCGGGGTCGCAGTTGGAGTCGAGGATGCCGATGATCGGGATCCGCAGCTTGCGAGCCTCCTCGACAGCGAGGTGCTCCTTGTTCGTGTCGACGATCCACACCGCGGCCGGTGGGCGGCTCATCTCGCGGATTCCGCCGAGCGACTTGTTGAGCTTGTCGCGCTCGCGGCGCATCTGCAGCAGCTCCTTCTTGGTGCGGCTGCTGCCGGCCACGTCCTCGAAGTCGATCTCGTCGAGCTCCTTGAGGCGGTTGATCCGCTGGTGCACGGTCTGGAAGTTGGTGAGCATGCCACCCAGCCAGCGCTGGTTGACGTAGGGCATACCGACGCGGGTCGCCTGCTCGGCGATCGCCTCCTGGGCCTGCTTCTTGGTGCCCACGAACATCACGGTGCCGCCCTTGGCGACGGTCTCCTTGATGAACGCGTAGGAGCGGTCGATGTAGGCCAGCGACTGCTGCAGGTCGATGATGTAGATGCCGTTGCGCTCGGTCATGATGAAGCGCTTCATCTTGGGGTTCCAGCGACGGGTCTGGTGCCCGAAGTGGACGCCGCTCTCGAGGAGCTGGCGCATGGTCACAACTGCCATGGTGGTTCTCTTCTCCTGGTGGAGCCAGGCCGTCTGTCCGCCCTTGCAGCCGCATGACGGCGAGGACGCACCGGCGCTGTGCTCCGGTCGTTTTCAGTTCGTGCGACCAGCGGGTGCTGGCTGCCCTGACGTCTCCGTGCGGGCCGACCCGACTTGCGCCGGGACCAAGGCTCGTCACCCACGGGCGGTCGAGGTCAGAAGGCAACCCCGTCGTGGTCAGCAGACGTGCGAATTTCAATCCGAGGATTGATGGTCTGAGAGTAGTCGAGCGAGCAGTCACCCCGCCAATCGGTGGGATCCGGCCCGGAAACGCCCACTTTCGGTCCACAGGGCAGTCGCTGACGACGTTCGTCCACAGGCGCAGGCAGCACTGGGCCTGATCGCCCCCGCAGGCAACCAGGATTCGACCCATGGTCACCACTCAGCGGATTCGCGCCTCGTCACTCGTCCCCATCGTCCTGAGCGTGCTCCTCGGCCTCGCACTCGCGGGCCCGGCGGTCGCGTTCGACGAGCCAGGGGTCGATCCGTTGGGTGCGTGGCCGCTGCGACCAGAGCCGGCAGTGGTGGCCAGGTTCGACCTCCCGGAATCGCCCTACGGCGCAGGACACCGCGGCGTCGACCTCGCCGGCTCGGTCGGCCAGGTGGTGCGCAGCGCTCTCCCTGGCCGGGTCACCTATGCCGGCTCGATCGCCGGTCGCGGGGTGGTCGTGGTCGACCACGGCGCCACCCGCACGACGTACGAACCCGTGGCTGCCTCGGTCCCCCTTGGAACCTCGATCACGCGGGGCGATCCGATCGGGACCCTTGAGCTGGGCGGTTCCCACTGCTTCCCCCGCACCTGCCTGCATTGGGGATGGATCGCATGGGGTGGGATCACGGGCGAGACCTACCTCGACCCTCTGCGGCTGGTCGGTCTCGGACCGGTCCGGTTGTTGCCGCTGCGGGGCGCTGCGCCGCCGCAGGTCGCGACCGGGCTGGCGTCACGCGCGGGGGTGAGCCTGCTGGTAGGCCTTGCGCAGACGGTCGGTCGTGACGTGGGTGTAGAGCTGCGTGGTCGCCAATGACGCGTGCCCGAGCAGCTCCTGGACGGCGCGTAGGTCGGCGCCCCCCTCGAGAAGGTGGGTGGCGGCGGTGTGCCGAAGACCGTGCGGCCCGATATCGGGCGCCCCCGGCACCTCGGCGATCCGTTGGTGCACGAGGGTGCGCACGGCACGCTGATCGATCCGCTTGCCGCGTGTGCCCACGAAAAGCGCCGCCCCGCCTCCGGGCCCGAGTAGGCGAGGTCGCCCCTCGGACAGCCACCGGTCCAGGGCCCGCGCGGCCGGATGACCGAATGGCACGGTGCGTTCTTTGCGGCCCTTCCCAAAGACCCGCACCACGTTGCGGTCCCGGTCGATGTCGTCAACATCAAGTCCGGCCAGCTCCCCCACCCGGATGCCGGTCGCATAGAGCAGCTCCAGCATCGCGACGTCGCGCAGACCCACCGGGCTGCCGTCGTCGGCGAGCTCGGTAGCCAGCTGGATCAGGTCGGCTGCCTCGTCGACCCTGAGTACCGGCGGCAGGGTCTTGTGGGTCTTGGGTGAGCCCAACGCCGCACCCGGGTCGACCGGGATCAGCGCCCCGCGAGCGAGCCACGCCGTAAACACCCGGGCCGCCGTCGCCCGCCGGGCCATCGTGGTGCGCGACCTTCCCATCGACTGCTGCTTCGCCAGCCAGCTGCGCAAGGTGCGCAGATCCAGCTCGGAGACATCGGTCGAACCCAGCCGCGCTGCGTGATCGAGCAACCCGGACACGTCGCCGAGATAGGCCCGCACCGTGTGTGCGGTCAGGTCACGTTCCGAGATGAGATGACGTTCGTACTGTCCCAGCACAGCCGCCATCGGCTCGGGCAGCACGGTCACGTGTCCATCGTAGGCCCGCGCGGACGTCGAAACGGGGACGGCGAGCGCCTAGTCCCCGACGATCACGAAGCCATCTCCCTGCCTAGTCAGATCGATCTGGCGCACTTCCTGCTCTGAGGTGCCGTCGGTGGTGTAGGTCAGCGTCACCTCCACCGTGCCGGCGTCGACGGACGTCGTGTCGTCGACAGTGACTGAGTCGATCGTCGACCAGAATCCTTCGTAGTCGCCGTAGCTGCCGACCTCCGCTTGCATATCGGAGGAGAGCAGTTTCCAGGCTGCCTGCGTGTCACCGGGAAGAAGGGCGTAGTAGTCGCTGACGAACTGCTCGGGACTGCCGTCGCTCGGTTCCGGCGCGGCTTCCTCCGGTGTGGGCGCGTCCTGGTCGGCTGGCGGCGACTCGGTCTTCGCGTCCTGGTCAGAGTTCGAGTTCTGCTGGGACCGCCCAGAGGAATCGTCGGGGTCGCCGGAGCCGTCGTGACCGAAAAGCGCCCACACCATCGCCGCGGCAAGCACAGCAGCTGCCGCCACCAGTAGCAGGGGCCAGCGACGACGTCGTGGGTCGGCATCAGGCACAGGGGCCGGCGTCAGCTCGGACGGTAGCCCCGGCTCGGGCTCAGGCTGGGTGTCCGAGACCGGCTCGATCAGAGTGGTCGAGTCACCGCCACCCGGAGGCTCTACCGCAGGATCGGGAGGAGCCGGCATCGGCCTGACATGCTCCTGAGTACCGGTCGCCTGCTGCTGCTCGTGCACCCGATGCAAGTTGTAGGCGACATCGGCCATCGACCAACGCAACGTCGGATCGAGCTGCATCATGTTGCGGATCGCTTCGCTCAGCGGACCCGCACGCTCCGGCTCCGGCGGCTCGCTCGTGGCGATCGTCGAGAGCATCGCCAGAGCGTTGCTGTGCTCGGGAAAGGGCGGACTGCCCTCCACAGCCGCAAACAGCGTCGCGCCCAGCGCCCACACGTCGTCAGCGGCGGTCGGCTCCTCCCCACGAGCAAGTCCTGGCGAGAAGTAGGCCGGGGGTGCCGGTGACCATCCCGGTCTGGGTGAGCTGGGAGTCACCCAGTGTGCGAGCGATCCCGAAGTCGGAGATCTTCGCGTGATCGTTCTCCGCAACCAGGATGTTGCCCGGCTTGACGTCGCGATGCATGGTGCCGCGAAGGTGTGCCGCGGCGAGTCCGTCGGCGACCTGAGCGCCGATCCAGGCCACCCGCTGAGGGGCGAGTGCGCCGTCTTGCTTCATCAGCTGTGAGAGAGTCCGGCTCGGCACGAACTCCATGACCAGCCAGATGCGATCGCCGTCCTCGACGGCATCGAAGATCGACACGACGTTGGGGTGGTTCAGCGCAGCGCTCGAGCGGGCCTCGCGCAGGGCCCGGGCCAGGTCGGGCGTCGACTCTCCCGGTAGGTGGCCCACCTCCTTGACGGCCACGCTCCGCCCGAGCATTTCGTCGGAGCAGAGCCACACCGTGCCCATTCCCCCGCGACCCACCGCTCGTTCGACTCGATATCGGTTCGCGATCGTGGTCGGCGCCATGCGGCTCCTTTCAATGACGTCTTCGCGCCCTACCGTTACCCCGACTGGCGCAGGCACACGCCCCGATCATGCGTGCGCCAGCGCAGCGAGCCGCCAGCCGTCATCGGACCGCTCGGCCAAGCCACGGGCTTCGAGGTGGGCGAGCGCGCGCGTGACCTCCATGAGGCCGAGGCCGGCGGTGCGCGCGACCGACGCCGACGAGGCACCACGGGAAACGGGCACGGCGTCGAGCACCTGCTGGTGGCGGATCGAAAGCCGGTCGCGTGCGGTGTCCGGCGCGCGCGGCTCCTCGAGGAGGTGTTCGCCCGAGGATCCGACCGCTTCGAGGACCTCGGCACCGCCGGTGACCAACCCGGCCGCTCCGGTGCGGATCAGCTGGTGCACTCCGGCCGACGTCGCACTGGTCACCGGACCCGGGACGCCGAGCACGACGCGATTGAGTCGGTTGGCCCAGTTGGCCGTGTTCAGCGCTCCACTGCGGATGGCTGCCTCGGCGACCACCGTGCCGCGTGTCAGCGCCGCGATCAGCCGGTTGCGAGCCAGGAACCGCACGCGTTGCGGCGCGCAGCCAGGCGCGGCCTCCGAGACGACCGCGCCGGTGGCCGCGATGTGGTCGATCAGGCTGGCGTGCGCGGCGGGGTAGACCCGGTCCGCGCCGCAGGCCAGCACGGCCACCGTCGGTCCGTCCATTGCGATCGCCCCGCGATGTGCCGCCTGGTCGATGCCGAATGCTGCTCCAGAGACAACGCAGGCACCGCTTCGCGCCACCACAGCGCCGATCTCGCCAGCCACTGAGTCGCCATAGCTGGTCGACGAGCGAGAGCCCACGACGGCCACGGAACCCATGAGCTGGTCGAGTCGCAGTGGTCCCTTGACCCACAGGCCGACGGGGACGCCGCCACGCTCGTGGAGCTCACCGGCCGCGGCCAGGCCCTCGAGCTGAGCGGGCCACTCGGCGTCACCCGGGATCACAAACCGGATGCCGAGCCTGAGGGCATGCTCGAGCTCTCGCTCGGCGTCAGTGGTCTCGAGACGAGCTCTGACGTTGTCGAGCACGCCCGATACGTCTTGTTGGTCAACCAGGAGCCGGTGCAGCTTGACCGCCCCAAGCTCGGCAGCCAATGAGTTAAGCCTGGCATCACCGGGCTCCGAGAGGCGGCTGAGCGCGGCTCGTGCCAGTCGTTCCTGATCACTCACCCTGCGGCCACTGCCTGGACGGTGCGCGAGAGTAGCGGCGTGCCCAGCCGGAGGCGCAGGGCGACATCGACCTCTCCTGCCCCTGGCCGGAGGTTCGGGCCGGCCTGCACGGAGGCCAGATCGGCCACCGTCCAGGCCACTCGGTGAACCCGGACCGCGCCGCGACGGGTCAGGCTTCCCTTGAACACCGCGTCATCGACCATCCGTTGCCCATCGGGGCTGAGCGGCCAGAGCTTCCGGAGCACCTGTCCCGGAGCGTGAGCGTTGAGCCGCCAGCTGCAGTTGGCGTAGCGGATCGCCTGTAATCGTCGGGCCAGGTCGACTCGCCCGCGGATCAACTCTGACGACTCATTGATCTCGAACCGGTCATGCTCAGTCTGTGGAGCGAGCGGCTCGACATGGCGAGTGATGTCGACCCGGTCGGTGATCGGGCCGCTGATCTTGCGTTGGTAAGCGCGCCGGACCGTCTCGCGGCACTGGCACTTGTTGGCGCCGGCATGAGCCCTCCACTCGCCGCACGGGCAGGGGTTGCAGGCCAGCACGACCATGCCGCGGGCGGGTAGGAGCGCCGCCTCACTCTGACGTGCGATCGTCACGTCACCACTTTCCATGGGCTGTCGCAGGGCATCGATCACGTCAGCACGGAAGAGCGGGAACTCGTCCAGGAACAGCACCCCGCCGTGGGCTCGGCTCAGCTCGCCTGGCCGCACCTGCCCGCTTCCACCACCGATGAGACTGGCCTTGCTCGCGTCGTGATGAGGCGCTGCATACGGGGCTGCCGTGAGCATGCCCCTCGCCGGGTCCAAGCTGCCGGCCAGGGAGTGGATCGCGGTGAGCTCAAGAGACTCCTCGTGACTCAGCTCTGGAAGGATCGTCGGGATGCGCTCGGCGATGCTGGTCTTACCCGAACCTTTGGGACCCGACAGCAGGAGATGGTGACCCCCGGCAGCCGCGACCATCACGGCGTACTTGGTGTCAGCCATCCCGCGCAGATCGTTCATGTCCAGCTCTTCTAGGCGCACATCGCCGCGCCAGGCCAGGAGCCGGCTGCTCGACAACGGAGCGACCGGTGGCGCCTCGGGCACGATCTCGTCGTTGAGCTCAGCGGCCACCTGGGCCAGCGATCGCATGCCGATGACTTCCATGTCAGGCACCATCGATGCCTCCCGCACGAGCGGCTCGGGCACGAACACGCGTTGGATGCCCCGCTCTGCTGCGGCCAACACCATGGGCAGGACGCCGGGTACGCAGCGAAGGCCACCGGCCAAGGTCAGCTCGCCGATGAAGGCGGTGCCTCTCAGCGACTCCCGCGGCACCTGACCATCAGCGGCTAGCAGGGCCGCGCAGATGGCGAGGTCGAAATGGGTGCCGCGCTTCAGCAGGTCCGCGGGAGAAAGCAGGATCGTGATCCGTTTGGTGGCCGGCCAATCCAGCAAGCTGTTGATGATTGCCATCCGGCAGCGATCCTTGGCCTCGTTGAGCGACGCGTCAGGTCGTCCGATGAGCGTCGTGCCGACAGCCCCGGGTGACACGTCCGCCTGAACCTCGATCAAGTGACCGAGCGCACCGTTGAGCGAGACGGTGGTCGTCGTGGCGAACGGCATCAGCCGATCCCCTTGACGTGCTCGACCTCGGCCGGTCCGCGCGGCGGCCGGATCACCGCCACCAGGTCGATGCGAACGTCGACGGCCCGCACGCCGTGCGCCTCCTGCCAGGCGGTGGCCAGCCGATGCAGCCGGCGCAGCTTCGCCTCAGTCACCGCCTCGTGCGGCGTGCCACATCTCTGGGCGCTGCTGCGGGTCTTGACCTCGCACACCACGAGCACGTTGCCATCACGGAGTACGAGGTCAATCTCGCCCCTCTCGCACCGCCAGTTGCGGTCGAGGACCACCAACCCCTGTTCGCTGAGGTGTCGTCGGGCCACGGTTTCGCCAAACGCTCCGATTGCCTGTTTGGCCGCTGTCGTCGTCATCTGTTGACCTCCTGCGAGGAGGTTGCCCGGTTGGGGAGCCCACGATGCCGGCGGCTAGGCAGTGCTGTGGAGAAGCCTCGTCGGGTCGACTTCTGTGGACGACACGTGGCCTGAATCAGCCCGGCGGGCGGCACATTGCACGTCGAGATCGCAACGGCGTCGGCCACACCATCCCCTGACCCACGCCTGGGGCGAGCAGGCGGCGCTCAGCCCCCCAGCGACGGGCTGTTGCAAACGGGGCGATAGACGCCGTAGAGGTCGGCACCGGCGACACTGACCCCGAGCAGCTCCACCGTCGAGACCAGGTACTCGTTGACCTCGTCGACGAATTCATTGATGCCGCGCACCACGTTCTTCTGTACCAAGTCGTCAAGGATCGGCGCCAGAGTTACCTGGGCAAGGCCCAGCACGTTGGTGATGTCCACCGTGGTGTTGTTGTACCTGATCGTGCCGGTGATGTCGGCGTTGGTGATAGTCACCGTCGGTACCACCATGGAGGGTGCGCCGGTGACGCGTTCGGGATCGGCGTAGTTGTGCGGCGGTACGGCATAGGTCGCATCGGTCTCGACCGGCGCCGTCGACGCTTGCACCCCTGCCTGGATGGTGATGTCGAGAGTGGCATTGTTGTTTCCGAGCAAGACATTGAGGAGTCCGCCGACGAGGTTGCCCAGGCCGAACGGCAACCCGTTGAGGATTACCTTGTTGGCCCGGATCGTGCCGGTGAGGTGGATCGGGATGTTGAGGTTCACCGAAGAGACCAGCGACCGAGTGACATGCGCATCGATCGACTCCGGGCTCGCCAGCGTGCCCTCACCACAGGTGACACCAGTGAGCAGGGCCTGGGCGCTCGCCAGCGCGACCGAAAGGTCAACCCCCACCGAAGCGCCCGCAAGGCCGGCGATCGTGGGGACGTTGAGCTTGGGCCGGGCGAACAGCTCTACCTGAGCGGTTTCGGCGCGTGCCTCGTTGATCTTCCCGCAGCCCATCTGGGCCTTCTGGATGATCTTGAGCCCGGCCGCCCCGTTCGAGAACTGCGGCACGTTCCAGAACACCGGCACGTCGAACGCGTTCTCACCGTTGGCCACGAAGGCCGAGGCGGCTACGAGATCAAGCACGTTGAGCTTGGTCTCGAGTGCGGCAGCGCCGCCACTAGTGAGCGCAAAGATGTCATCGATGGAGATGAAGGTGCTGCTGTTCACCGAGGCGGCAATGGTTCGGAGCAGGGCCACGTCGGCCGCCTGGCCACTCTCCCGCTCCAACGCAGTCGCGGAGGCGAGGAACAGCCGCGCCACGGTGAGGTTCTCGAGGTTGGCCAGCTCGTCGACGGTGCCGACGCCGAGCGCGAGGGCCAGGGCGCGCATCGTGATGTTGGCGTCGGCGAGGCCCTGGTATCCGACGGTGTTGATCTCGAGCGCATCGCCGATCAGGTCGTCGAGTAGGTCGGAGTTGTCGCTGCGCACCGCAAGCGCGTAGGAGCCGAGCCGGAGGCACGCGATCGACGCGGAGACCCCGAGAGCGGATCTCGCAGCGGCGCCGGATCCCGACGAGAACGCGAAGCCGACCGATGTGCTCGCGGTGACGAAGACCGCCTCCGGAACACCGCTGCCCGTGACCGGCACGATCTCGCCGGCAGCGTTCCTGACGGGCTCGCCCATCAGGTCAAGCGTGGCCAGCTCCCAAGTGACCGTCGGGTCATCTCCGATCGCCGAGCCCTCGTTGCGAGCCTCGCTCGCTGCCTTTGGCGGTCTCGATGGGTCTCGCGGTTCCGGATCCGGCAACGATCTGCTGAGCAGTGCGCCCGTCCACGAGCCTCGCCAGATCCAGCGCGACAGCGTCTGCCAGCGCCTGCATGTCACGCCGAGCGACCCTTTGCATGCCGAGATCGACCGCGAAGGCCGCGATCGTCACGAGCACGATGGACACGATCGCGACCAGCACGATGGTCGTGCCTCGCTCGTCGCGCTTGCGGCATCCGATCGAGCGCACCTTCAGCTCACCTGTGCTTCTGTGGAGTAGTTGAGGTGGTGGGGCAGCACGATGCCGAGCCCAGGGGTCGGCACCAGCGCGTCGTCCTTGTAGGTGTAGTCGAGGGTGATCTTGATGCACTGAGCGCCAACGGTGCTGGTGGTGCAGCTCTGGGGCGTCGAGATGAGGCAGGTACCTGCGCTGGCCGTCCCTCTCTTGAGCAGTCCTTCGGCAGTGCAGGTCACGTTGTAGCTGCCGAGGGCGTCATTGATCGCCACGATTGCTCGAGCTTTGACCTGCGCGTCGGTCAGCGCCGACGGCGCGACGGCGGCCGCGCGGGCTCCCTCCGCTGCGGCCTGGCTGATCGCCTGGCGGAAGCTCAGCATGTAGCCGTAGCCGATGATCGCGAACAGCAAGAACAGGAGGAGTGGCGCCACGAGCGCGAACTCAACCGCCGCCGCGCCTCCCTCGTCGCGGCGACGCTGGCGTGAAACTGGACTGTTCATCTGTCCACCTACGTGCCGTTGGGGGCGGTCCCTCACCACCCCATCAGGTCAAGTTAGAGCCGTCGCGGGCTCTGCGGTCGACCTGAGCGACTAGATGGTCACAAAGGGCTACAGAGTTTGACCGACCGGCTAGAAACCTAGGGCTTGGGCGGATCGATGTCCGCCTGGGCGAGCTCCTCGACGTTGACGTCCTTGAACGTCAGCACCTTCACGTTCTTGGCAAAGCGCGCCGGCCGGTACATGTCCCAGACCCAGGCATCGGTCATCGAGACCTCGAAGAACACGTCGCCTACCTCGGTGCGGGCCTTCACGTCGACCTGGTTGCACAGGTAGAAGCGCCGGTCGGTCTCGACGACGTACTTGAAGATGCCGACGACGTCGCGGTACTCGCGGTAGAGCGTGAGCTCCTGCTCGGTCTCGTACTTCTCGAGCTCCTCGGCACTCATAGGTGCTCCTCTACGGCGGCGGCACTGACGGCGAGGTGTTCATCATGCCTGTCGAGTGGTGGCTCGAGCCCCGCGGCCCGCCGTACGTTCACGAACCGCATGCGGTGGATCGGGCACGGCCCGTGCTCGGCCAGGGCCGCGGTGTGCTCGTCGGTGACATAGCCCTTATGCGTCTTGAAGTCGTACGCCGGCCAGTCGGCGTCCAGCTCGGTCATGATCCGATCGCGGGTGACCTTGGCCAGCACCGACGCGGCCGAGATGCACGCGGCAACCCGGTCGCCCTTCCAGACGGCGAGGCCGGGCACCCCCAGGCCGTCGACGGGGAAACCATCGGTCAGTACGTACGCGGGGGGCAGGTCCAGCAGAGCGACCGCCCGTCGCAGCGCCTCCACGTTGGCGACATGCATGCCGAGACGATCGCACTCGTCGTGCGAGATCACCACGACCGACCAGGCCAATGCTCGGCGGACCACGTGCTGATAACAGCGCTCCCGCGCCTTCGCGGTGAGCAGCTTCGAGTCGGCCAGGCCCGGTATGACACCGGCCTTGCCGGGGGGCAAGATCGCGGCCGCGGCGACCAACGGCCCCGCGCAGGCTCCACGGCCTGCCTCGTCGACACCTGCGACCGGCTCGATGCCGTGTCGTCGCAGCGCGCGCTCGTAGCCGTAGAGGCCGGCGTCGCGACGAACGGTCAGCCCTCGGGGCAGCGCGGACATGCTCGATGATCCGTCACGAGGCGTCAGGAATGTCGGAGAACGTGTCGGGACGGTGCACCCAGTCGAAGCGGTCACGGGGCCAGATCAGCACCATCACCTTGCCGACCACCAAGTCGGTGCCGATGTAGGGGCTGTCGGTGCAGTCGGTGGCCGCTCCATCGAGACACTCCATGTGCACCGTCGAGTCAGCGGAGTTGGCGCGGTTGTCGCCCATCACGAAGATCTTGCCCTTCGGGATCGGGCCAGCGGTCCAGCCGCCGGAGTCGCACTGCTGGGTCATGGGCCCGTTGCAGGGCAGGTCGGCGTCATCGACGTAGGCCGCTTCCTCGAGCGGGACGCCGTTGACCATCAGCCGCCCCTCGTCGTCACAGCAGGTGATCGTGTCGCCAGCGACCCCGATCACTCGCTTCACGAGGTGACCGCCGGAGGGGTACAGCCCGATCTTGGCCATCACCTTGGTCAGCGGGTTCGCCGGACCGACCTCTTCGGTCGGGGACAGCCAGCCTCCAGGATCCTCAAAGACCACGACGTCGCCTCGTTCCGGGGAGTCGCCGAACCAGTAGGAGACCTTTTGCACCAGGATCCGGTCGTTGGTGGCCAGACCAGGCTCCATGGACTCCGAGGGGATGTAGAAGGCCTGAACGAAGAGCGCCTTCATCACGATCGCCAGGACCAGCGCAGTCCCGACCAGCAGGATCGTCTCCTGCCAGATCGGCAGGTGCTTGCGTCGGTGTGGGGTCGCTTTGGCGACCGCTTCCGGCTCGGCTGTCACCGGCTCGGACTCGGCGTCGACGGCGTCGCCCCACTCGGGGCGCGCGTCGTCGGTGGTCACTCCGTGAGTGTAGGTACGCCGTGGGCGCGGCTGCGGTACCGGGCTCAGCCCTCGCGGCGTTCCTTGATCTTTGCGGCCTTGCCTCGCAAGTTGCGCAAGTAGTAGAGCTTGGCCCGGCGTACATCTCCGCGGCTCACGATCTCGATCTCCTCGAAGATCGGCGAGTGCAGCGGGAAGGTGCGCTCGACACCGACGCCGAAGGAGACCTTCCGGACGGTGAAGGTACGACCAATGCCGGAGCCGTGGATGCGGATCACGACGCCCTGAAAGATCTGGACGCGGGAGCGGTTGCCCTCGACGACCTTGACGTGGACCTTGACGGTGTCTCCCGCGCGGAAGGCGGGTACGTCGTCGCGCTTGAGGGCATTGCCGAGCTCGGCAATCACGTTGCTCATTACTTCTCCTCGCGAGTGCCACAGACCAGCCGCGGTATTGGATGTGTTCAGCTGTAGGTCCAGTCATGGTGGCCGGCGGCGCGAGGCACCCTCTGTGGCAGGTGCCCGACGCAGACTCCCCGTGTGTTCCTCGAGGCGGTCCTTCGACCGACTGGGCCGATGGGCGATTCTGCCACAGCGCCGCCGCTCCCCCGAAATTCGGGATAGTCCCGGGTCAGTGGCTGGTGAAATCGACCGAAATGACCGCCACTGACCCGGGACTACCGCGGTTGGGCAGGTCGCGGTTTCGTCATCCGGACCACACCGGGCTCGGGTTGGCCCGCGAGGCGGTAGCCGGCCTTCTTGTAGATGCGCTGGTTGCGGAGGCTGCCGGCACCGGTGAACAGCTCGTACGACGTCGCCTCGGCCGGAGCCTCTTCCTCGATCCGGCTGAGCAGCCAGCGGCCCAGACCCTGGCCCTGCAGGTCGGGGGCCACCATCACCCGACCGATGTCCCAGGTCTGGTCGCGGAGGGTTCCCCGGACCGCCCCCACGAGTCGGTCGGCGGCGCGTACGACGAGCACCACCCCGTGCGCCACCCACTCCTGCACGTCCTCGAACGACTCCAGGAGCGCCGGGATTGGGACGTCAGGATTGTCCTGGGCCTCCTGCACCCAACAGGCCCGCTGGAGCGTCAGCAGCTCACCGGCGTCGGACGCGACGACCCGTGCTGCCTCGAAGCCCGCCAGCTGCGACGACGGTCGCAGCATGTCCGGCCGGCGCGCAGCCGTCCGCTCCCGAGCGCTGGCGTGGCGCCAATCCGCAATGCGACCGTGGTCTCCGGACAACAGCACGTCCGGGACCGAGAGGTCGCGCCAGGTCGCGGGCTTGGTGAAGACGGGGTACTCCAGGAGGCCGTCCTGGTGCGACTCCTCGGCCAGCGACTCAGCATTGCCCATGAAGCCCGGCAGCAGCCGGACAACAGCCTCGGTGATCGCGAGCGCCGCGACCTCGCCACCGTTGAGCACGTAGTCGCCGATCGAGATCTCGCGCACCTCGGCGCGGCCGCCGGCATGATCGATCACGCGCTGATCGATCCCCTCGTAACGACCGCAGGCGAAGACCAGGCGGTCCTGCACCGACAGCTCACGGGCCAGAGCCTGGGTGAACGGCTCCCCCGACGGCGTCGGCACGATCACCACCGCACCGTCGATGCCGAGCTCGTCGAACGCCTCGCCCCAGGGCTCGGGTCTCATGACCATGCCCGCGCCGCCGCCGTACGGCGTGTCGTCGACGCTGTGGTGGCGGTCGCGCGTCCACTGCCGCAGGTCGTGGACGCTGACCTCGATCAGGCCGGCCGCAACCGCCTTGCCCGGCAGCGAGAGCGCCAGCGGTGCGAAATAGTCGGGGAAGATCGTGACGAAGTCGAGCCGCACGTCAGTCGTCCTCGGGCAGCGGGGTGACCAACCCCGGCCGGTCCGCGACCACGACCCGGCCAGCAGCCACGTCGACCTCGGGCACCAGCGCCTTGACGAACGGCACCAGGGTGTCGCGCGCGTCGGGCGTCCGGATGGTCAGCAGGTCCTGTGCGCCGCTGTGGAGCACCGCGGTCACCTCGCCGAGCAGTCGGCCGTCGACGTCGTACGCCGTCAGCCCGATCAGCTGATGGTCGTAGAACTCGTCGGGGTCGTCGGGGGTCTCGTCCGCGGCGATGGTGGCGTGGAGCAGCACACCTCGTGCGGACTCCGCCGCGTCACGGCCAGCCAACTCCTCGAAACGCACCAACAGCCGCGACGAGTGCCAGCGGGTGCTGGCCACGGTCAGCCTGGACAGGCCGAACGCCGATCCGCTGGGTGCCTGCGCGCGAAGCGTGGCACCTGGCGCGAATCGGCGCTCGGGTTCGTCTGTGCGGACCTCGACGGTGAGATCGCCGCGGAGGCCGTGCGGCTTGCCGACCCGGCCTACGACGACCTCGGTCGGCTCGCTCAACTCAGCGGCGTCGGTCGACGTCGACGAAGTCGATCCGCGCGCCGCTCTTGCCGGCGAGCGCGTTGATCACGGTGCGGAAAGCGGTCGCCGTCCGGCCGTTACGGCCGATCACCTTCCCGAGGTCATCGGGGTGCACCCGGACCTCGAGGATGGACCCGCGACGCAGCTGCTTGTCGCGAACGGTTACGTCGTCGGGGTTGTCAACAACGCCGCGGACCAGGTGTTCGAGTGCGTCTGCCAGCACGGGCTTCAGTTCCCGGGCTCGGTCTTGGCCTCGGCGGTCTCGGCGTCAGCGGCCGCACCCTCCGGGGTCTCGTCGGCAGGCACAGCGGCCGGGGCCTCAGCGGCAGCTTCAGCCGCGGGGGCCTCTACCTCGGCCGGAGCCTCGGCAGCAGCTTCAGCCGCGGGGGCCTCTACCTCGGCCGGAGCCTCGGCAGCAGGAGCCTCGGCCGGCGTCTCCGCAGGAGACTCCTCGGGGGCAGGCGCGCTCTTCTTGGCGGCCTTCTTCTTGGTCACCGCGCCGGCCTTGGGCTCGTTGGCGGAGTCCTTGAGTGCCTCGTTGAAGATCTCGAGCTTGTCGCGCTTGGGGTCGGCCACCCGGAGGGTGCCCTCGGTGCCCGGCAGGCCCTTGAACTTCTGCCAGTCGCCGGTGATCCGGAGCAGCTTGTGCACGGCCTCGGACGGCTGTGCGCCGACCCCGAGCCAGTACTGCGCCCGCTCGGAGACGACCGTGATGACGCTCGGGTCTTCCTTGGGGTGGTACTTGCCGATCTCCTCGATCACCTTGCCGTCGCGCTTCTTGCGCGAGTCGACGACGACGATGCGGTACTGCGGCACCCGGACCTTGCCCAGGCGCTTCAAACGGATCTTGACTGCCACAGCTGTGGTGTCTCCTCGGAACTCGTGTGTGGTGAAGAACCGCCGCCGGCGTGGGGACACCAGGTCGGGTCTTCGAAGGGCCACGCGCTGTTCGGATGAGAGGGGCCGAACACGCAGGACTCAGCCGCAGATTGTGCCAGAGGCGGCCGCGTCGGCCGAATTCACGCCCCGCGGTCGAGCCCGATCAGGCGGCGCAGCGGCTCGACTCCCTCCACGACCACGTCGTGCTCACCGCGGATGAAGGCATCGGGGGCCAGCACCAGTCCGATGTTCACGGCCAGCTCCCCCGGCCGCCGCTCCATGCGGGTTCGGCCGTTCTCCTGGTAGCCCACCTTGCGGGAGACCGCCAGCGATGCGGGGTTGTCCGTGAACGCGCCTGAGGTGATCTCCGCGAAGTCGAGATGGTCGAAGAGGAAGGCACACATCGCCTGGCGCATCGCGGTGCCGACACCCTGACCCTGATGGGCCAGCCCCAGCCACGAACCGGTCTCGCCGCTCCTCGTGATGAGGAAGTCCTTCGTGCTCACGCCCTGGGCCCCGAGCAGCACGCCATCGCGCCAGACGCCGAGGCTGAGCTCCCACTTCGCGGCGGAGAATGCGGCGCGACTCCGCCAGTGGTGCTGCAGTGTGTTGCGCCCCAGCTCACCCGCCGGTGCGTCGGTCCAGGGCTCGACGAACGGCATGCGATCCGGCGGGTGCACCCCTCGCTGAACCAGCGCGGCGAGCTCGACCAGGTCGTCGTCGGTGAGGCCCCGAAGCTCGAGCGGCCCGGCCACGATGTGCACGCCCAGTGGGGCGAAGATGTCGGCGATCTCCATCACGTCAGTCTGCGGCAAGCGGCTTCCAGTTCGCGAGCGAGATACTGCTGCCCATGAGCAGCCCACAGCCGCCGTACGGACAGCCCTACCGGCCGCCGCCGGTGTATCCGGCGTACCAGAAGCCGGTGTCGAGCCGACGCCGCCCGAGCGGCTGGTGGTTCGTGGTGGCGGGCCTGCTGATGGTGGCGGGCATCGCAGTCGGGGTACTGCTGATCATCCAGTCCGTGCGGGCGTTCGTCGAGGTGGACGCCACCATCCAGGCCGACGGCGAGACCCACAGCATCACCGTGGACACCGACCAGGACCGGATGGTGTGGGTCCACCCGTCCCAGACGGAGAATTGCTCGATCGTCGATGCCAGGACCGGCGAGGAAGTCGGGCTGGACGACGTGAGCGCGAGCTACAGCAAGGACGTCGGCTCGGGGTCGTGGGAGGGCGCCAGCACCTTCGATCCGGGCTCGGGCGAGCTCGAGATCACCTGCGCCGCGAGCGGCGGCGAGATCCAGATCGGGCCGGCCCCTGACATCGGCGGTTTCGTCGGCGGGCTGGTCGGCGGCATCCTGCTCGCCCTGTTGCTGGGCGGAGCCGGCTTCGTGATGCTGATCGTGGTCGCGATCCTGTTCGCGACCGGGAGGCCCCGCAACGTGCCTGCCCCGCAGTAGGCGTCCGGACGCTTCCTGACCGGAGACCACGCGTGATCGAGGGTCTCGGCATCAGGCCACCACCTTTCCTCTCAGGACGATCCTGGTCGGCTCGAACAACGCCGACAGGTCGGCGCGGGGGTCGCGGTCGTAGACAACGAAGTCGGCGGGGGCCCCCTCGGCGAGGTCGGCGTTCCAGCCGAGCCACTTCCGCGCGCGCCACGACGCCGCGCCCAGCGCGTAGTCGGCCGGCAGTCCAAGCTCGACCATGGCCACGACCTCTCCCACCAGGTTGCCGTGGCGGGAGACACCGCCGCCGTCGGATCCGGCGTAGAGCTGCACGCCGGCCTCGTAGGCCGCCATCACGGTGCCGCGGCGGCGGGCGTAGAGCTCGCTCATGTGTGCCGAGTACGTCGGGAACCGCTCCGCTCCTGCCTCGGCGTACTGCGGGAACTTGTCGATCTGCATCACCGTCGGCACCAGCGCGACCTGCCGCTCGACCATCGCGCCGACCAGGTCCGGGGAGAGCCCGGTGCCGTGCTCGATGCAGTCGATGCCGGCGTCGATCAGCCCGGGCAGCACGGCCTCCCCGAAGCAGTGCGCGGTGACCCGGGCGCCGTGCTCGTGGGCGGTGGCGATGGCGGCGGCGAAGGTCTCGGCCGGCCAGGAAGGCGCCAGGTCGCCGTCATCGCGGGAGATCCAGTCGCCCACCAACTTCACCCAGCCGTCGCCACGCTGCGCCTCCTGGGCGACGTACGCCGTCACCTCGTCGGGCTCCACCTCGTGGGCGTAGTTGCGGATGTAGCGCTTGGTGCGAGCGATGTGACGTCCCGCCCGGATCAGGCGCGGCAAGTCATCGCGGTCGTGGATCCAGGAGGTGTCGAGGGCCGACCCGCAGTCGCGGATCAGCAGCGCGCCGCCATCACGATCGGCCAGCGCCTGCTGCTCGGCCTCCTCGTGGGTGGTGGGGCCGTCGTCATCGAGGCCGATGTGGCAGTGGGCGTCCACCAGCCCCGGCACGATCCAACCCGATGCCGCCTGCTCGGCGCCGGCAGATTGCTCGTAGGTGACCTTGCCGTCGACGACATACAGCTCGCGGGTCTCTCCGTCGGGAAGCACCGGACCGTGGAACCTGAGTGCGGTCATCTACCGGACGCTACAAGCGTCCGGGTCACCCGTGGCCATGTCGGGCGCACGGGTCAGAGCCGGTCGAGCAACCAGGTCGGGCTGAGGGCTGTGCCCCAGCGCGCCACCCGCGCCTGGAGCAGCCGATCGGCGGAGACCACCGCGACCTTCTCCCCACGCTCGGAGGCAGCCTTGGCCTCGGCCACGATCGTGTCATCACCCTCGCCGCGGGCATGCACCGTTCGCACGTGGGCGTCGCGCCCGGCGGAGACCCCGCCCTTGGCAGCACCCTCGAGAACCAGCACCACTTCGTCGTACGCCGTGTCGGCGACCATCAGCTGCTCGTGCAGGCGTCGGGCCGCGCCAGCCCGGTCCTTCCACCAGCCGTCCGGGCGACTGCCGACGACGTTCGCGCCGTCGACCACCAGCGTCGAGGACACTTCAGGGCCCGCTCACTTCAAGAACTTGCTGAAGTCCTTGGGGAGGTCGAGGTTCGCGGCGGCCTGCTCGTAGTCAACCTCTTCACCGTCCGGCACACCGAACGGGTTCGAGTTCGCCTTGGCGGCCTTGGCCTTCTCCTGCTCGGCTGCCTTCGCCTGCGCAGCCTTCGCCGGGTTGCCGGAGACCCGACGACCCTTGGCCTTCTTCGGCTGCGACTTGCCCTTGCCCTTGCCACCCGGACCGCCCATCCCGGGCATCCCCGGAAGACCGGGCATGCCGGGCATACCGGGCATTCCGCCACCGCGAGCCATCTGCAGCATCATCTTGCGCGCCTCGAAGAAGCGGTCGACGAGCTGGTTGACGTCGGAGACCTGCCGGCCCGAGCCCCTGGCGATCCGAGAGCGACGGGACCCGTCGATCATCTTCGGGTTGGCCCGTTCGGCGGGGGTCATCGACTGGATGACCGCCTCGATGCGGTCGATCTCACGGTCGTCGAAGTTCTCGAGCTGCTCGCGCATCTGACCCATGCCGGGGAGCATCCCGAGGATCTTGCTCATCGAGCCGAGCTTGCGGACCTGCTGCATCTGCTCGAGGAAGTCGTCGAGCGTGAACTCCCCGTCGCCGCTCAGCTTGCGGGCGGCATCGAGGGCCTTCTCCTGGTCGAACGACTTCTCAGCCTGTTCGATGAGCGTCATCATGTCGCCCATGTCGAGGATCCGACCGGCCATCCGGTCGGGGTGGAAGACGTCGAAGTCGGTGACCTTCTCCCCCGCGCTCGCGAACATCACCGGCCTGCCCGTGACCGAGCGGATCGACAGCGCGGCCCCACCGCGGGCATCACCATCGAGCTTGGTGAGCACGACGCCGTCGAATCCGACCCCCTCGAGGAAGGCCTGCGCCGTGGAGACCGCGTCCTGGCCGATCATCGCGTCGACGACGAACAGCACCTCGTCGGGCTGCACCGCGTCGCGGATGTCGGCGGCCTGCTGCATCAGCTCGGCATCGACGCCCAACCGGCCCGCTGTGTCGACGATGACGACGTCGTAGAGCTTGCGCTTGGCCTCATCCAGCGAGGCGCGCGCCACCGCGACCGGGTCGCCTACGCCATTGCCGGGCTCCGGCGCGAACACCGGGACGCCGGCCCGGTCACCGTTGACCTGGAGCTGGTTGACGGCGTTCGGTCGTTGCAGGTCGGCCGCGACCAGGACTGGCTGCTTGCCCTGCTCCTTGAGCCAGTGCGCGAGCTTGGCTGCGAGCGTGGTCTTGCCGGCACCCTGGAGCCCGGCGAGCATGATCACGGTCGGACCGGTCTTGGCGTAGCGCAAGCGACGAGTCTCGCCGCCGAGGATCTCGACGAGCTCCTCGTTGACGATCTTGATGATCTGTTGGGCTGGGTTCAGCGCACCGCTGACCTCTTCGCCTCGCGATCGCTCCTTGACCGCTTCCACGAACTGCTTGACCACGGGCAGCGCAACGTCCGCCTCCAGCAGGGCGATCCGGATCTCGCGCGCAGTCGCGTCGATGTCGGCCTCGGAGAGCCGACCCTTGCCCCGAAGGTTCTTGAAGGTGTCGGAGAGGCGGTCGGAAAGTGTGGCGAACAAGAGAGTCCTCGCGGTCGAAACGGTAGGGCTCCAGCCTAACCGGCGCCGGAGAGCACCTCGCGCACGGCGTGGGCGGCCTCGGCGGCCCGCGTCTCGGACAACGCACCGGCCGCAGCCTCCTGGAGGTAGAAGACGTCGACCGCCTGGGGCCCGAGCGTGTCGACGTGCGCAGAGCGCACCGCCACGTCGAGGTCGGCCAGCGCGCGGCAGACGAGGTAGACCACACCCGGGCGGTCGGAGGCCCGCACCTCGAGCACGGTCGCCTGGTCGCTGGCCTCCGGGCGGACCACGACCGTCGGTGCCAACCCACCTGCTGGACGGCGGAGTCGGTCGTCCGCGTCGACGCGGCCCCCTGCGATGGCGTCGAACTTCGTGCGCAGGATCGCGGCGTCGAGATGCTCGTCGGCGACCTCCCAGACAGAGATGCCGTGCTCACCCTGCGACCAGACCCGCGCGGCCCGGATGGCGATCCGGTGCAGCGCGAACATCGCGGCGAAGTCGGCCAGCAGACCTATCCGGTCGTGCGCGATCGTGGTCACCCGGGAGCCATCGGGCGCCGGCTCGACGGAGATCGAGACCGAACCCGACCGGAGGTCGGCAGGGATCGAGATGTCGTCGGTGACCATCACAGGCAGCGAGGCGCCGCTGGCCAGGGATGCATGGGCGCGCCGGCCGAGGTCGCGGATCAACCCCGACCGCCACGACGACCAGGCCTTCGCAGAGGTGGCCTTCGCATCGGCCTCGGTGAGGGCGGCGAGCAGCGAAAGTGCCTCCGCGCTGCCTAGCTTCGAGGTGACGACGGCGACGGTTGCAGGGTCGTCGGGATCGCGGGTCGTTGCCGTCTCGGCGAGCAGCAGGTGCCAACGCACGAGCAACGCGATCAGCTCGACCGACTCTGCCTCGAAGCCCATCCGGGTGGCGATCTGATGGGCGACCGGCTCACCGGCGACGCTGTGCTCGGTCAGGCTGCCCTTGCCGATGTCGTGCAGCAGCGCGGCGACCATGAGCACGTCGGGGCGCGACACCTCACGGATCAGCGCCGAGGCCTCGATACAGGTTTCCACGACGTGGCGGTCGACCGTGAACCTGTGGATCACCGATGCGTGCGGCAGCAGCCGGATCCGCTCCCACTCGGGCAGGAACCCGGGCAGAGCGCCCGTCTCCTCCAGGGTCTCCCAGACCCCGAGCAGACCGCGCCCGGAGGCCAGCAGCCGTACCAACAGCTGTCGGGCCTCGGCGGGCCAGGGGTCGGGCAGCGGGGCGCACTCGCGCACCAGCCGGGCGGCGGTCGGTGGCGCCAGGACCGCGTCGTGCTCGGCCGCCACCGTCGCGGCACGGAGGAGGAGCACGGGGTCCGCTGCCGGGCGAGCGTTCTTCTCGAGCACCACCTCACCACGGGCAAGCGCGACTCCCTGCGCCAAGGGCAGCAGCGAGGGTCGTCGGGCCGTCTTGACCGACGTAGGTCGCGTGAGCACGTCCTCGACCCGGCGCCAGGTCAGGCGGGAAAGATGGGTGAGCCGCCGACCAAGCTCGCGTACGTGCACCTGGGCTGCGCGCTCCCCTGGCTCCCCCAGACCGGTCTCGAGCGCCGCGGCGAGCTCCGACCACATCTCCGGGGCGATCCGGTCGGTGGCCCGGCCGGCGATGCCGTGCACCAGGTCGCGGACGTCGAGGAGTGACTGGCGGCAGCGCTCGAGATCGGCGTGCGGTACGTCGACGAGCCAGGTAGCCACCAGGGCCTTGAGCATGGTGGCATCGCGGAGCCCGCCTTCGGCCTCCTTGAGGTCCGGCACCGACAGGTGGGCCAGCTCTCCGATCAGGTCATGGCGCGACCGCACCATCTGGCGCAGCTCCGGCAACCGCTCCTTCGCGCCACGTCGCCAGTGCGTGAGCATCGTGGTGCGCAACCGGAGGGTCAGGTTCGGGTCACCCGCCAGGTGGCGGATGTCGAGCAGCCCGGAGGCGACCCGCAGGTCGTCGGCAGCAGTGACCATTTCCGGCAGCGTGCGCACCGAGTGGTCCAGCTGCGACCCAGAGTCCCAGATCGGGTACCAGACCTTTTCGGCCACCGCACCGAGGTCGACACCCTCATCGGAGACGAGCACCACGTCGAGGTCGGAGTACGGCGCCAGCTCTGCCCGGCCGTAGCCGCCGACCGCAACCAGGGCCGCGCCCACCTCGGGCCCGCCGCAGTCGTCGTACGCCGCAATGCAGAGCGCGTCGGCAGACTTGGTCCGCGCGGCGCGCTCGGCTGCGGTCATCGGCCAGTAACCGGTAGGTCAGATCGCGGCGTCGTCGCGGTCGCCGGTGCGCACCCGCACGACCGACTCGAGCGGCGAGACCCAGACCTTCCCGTCACCGATCCGGCCGGTGTGGGCGCTCTTGGTGATGGTGGCGACCACGGACTCGACGTCGTCGTCGTTGACCGCGATCTCCAGTCGGATCTTCGGCACCAGCGCGATGTCGTACTCCGCGCCGCGATAGACCTCGGTGTGCCCCTTCTGTCGTCCGTAGCCACTGACCTCGCTGACGGTCATGCCGGTGACCCCCACGGCCTCGAGCGCGACCCGGACGTCCTCCCACTTGTGCGGCTTGACGACCGCGGTGACCAGCTTCATTCGTTCTCCTCGTTCGATGGGAGATGTTGACCAAGGGTGCCGGAGCCCGAGGACCGGGCGCCGGAGGTGGCATGTAGGTCGTACGCCGTCTCGGCATGGATGACCAGATCGATCCCGCTGATCTCGTGCTCCTCGTCGATGCGGAAGCCCATGAGCTTGTCCACCACGAGTCCGATGATGCCCGAGACCACGAAGGCGTAGACCAGCACCGCCCCGCCGCCGAGCAGCTGCTTGCCGAGCTGGTCGAGGCCCCCGCCGTAGAACAGTCCGTCGATGCCCGTGGGTGCGGCCGCGGTGGCGATCAGACCGATGCCGAAGGTGCCGACCAGACCGCCGACCAGGTGGACCCCCACGACGTCCAGCGAGTCGTCGTATCCCCAGCGATACTTCATTCCCACGGCCAGAGCGCAGACGATGCCGGCTGCGAAACCCATCACGATCGCCCCGATCGGCGACAGCGACGCGCACGAGGGGGTGATCGCGACCAGCCCCGCCACGATGCCGGAAGCGGCACCGAGCGAGGTCGCCTTGCCGTCGCGCAACCGCTCGAGGAGCAGCCAGCCGAGGGAGCCCGCGCAGCCGGCCATCAGCGTGGTCGTGAAGACCACTGCCGCCGTCTGGTTCGCGCCGAGCGCGGAGCCTGCGTTGAAGCCGAACCAGCCGAACCACAGGAGGCCGGCGCCGAGCATGACCAGGGTCAGGTTGTGTGGCCGCATCGGCTCCTTGCCGAAACCCACGCGTCGGCCGAGCACCAGGGCCAAAGCGAGCGCCGAGGCGCCGGAGTTGATCTCCACCGCGGTGCCGCCGGCGAAGTCGATCACCCCCAGCTTGTTGGCCATCCAGCCGCCCACGTGGTCGCCGTTGGAGAAGTCGAAGATCCAGTGCGCGATCGGCGCGTACACCAGCAGCGACCAGACCCCGACGAAGACCATCCAGGCACCGAATCGGGCCCGGTCGGCGATCGCGCCAGAGACCAGGGCGCCGGTGATCACGCAGAACAAGCCCTGGAAGACCGCGAACAGGATCATCGGGATGGCGGAGTCGCCGTTGCTGGCCGGGTCGAGCAGCTGGCCCAGGCCGGCGAAGTCGGTGGGATTGCCCACCAGACCCCACTTCAGATCGTCGCCAAACGCGATCGAGTAGCCCACTAGCACCCAGAGGATGCTGATCACGGCCAAGGACCCGAAGGTCATCATGATCATGTTGAGAACGCTCTTGGAACGGACCATGCCGCCGTAGAAGAGTGCGAGGCCGGGTGCCATCAGCAGCACCAGGGCACTGGCGGTCAGCAGCCAGGCGGTATCACCCGAATCGAGTCCTGTGGGGGCCGCTGCCAGGCTGGTGATGTCGGGTAACACGGCAAGAAGTGCGGTCATGGACGACCACCCTTCAAGTCTTTTGTTTCAGACGTGTTAACGGCCCGGCTGCCGAACAGATGATGGTGACAGCCGGGCCGTTTCACACTCAGAGGGCCGCTTCGTCCTTGTCGCCTGTACGCACCCGGATGACGGTCTCGATCGGGCTGAGCCAGACCTTTCCGTCACCGATCCGGCCGGTCTGCGCGGTCTTGACGATGATGCCGATGATGTCCTCGGCGTCCCCGTCGTCGATCACGATCTCGATCCGGATCTTGGGCACCAGGGCGATGTCGTACTCGGCGCCCCGGTAGACCTCCGTGTGACCCTTCTGGCGCCCGTAACCGCTGACCTCGCTGACCGTCATGCCGGTCACACCGAAGGTCTCGAGGGCCTCGCGGACGTCCTCCCACTTGTGCGGCTTGATCACCGCAGTCACGAGCTTCATACCTGTGCTCCTTCCGTGACGGGAGCCGACTTCGCAGCGAGCACGCTGCCGCCGCCGCCCCCGCTGGTGTGGATGTCGTACGCCGACTCGCCGTGGGCGACGAAGTCGATGCCCTCGACCTCGTCCTCCTCCTTGAGCCGGAGACCGATCGTGTACTTGATGGCCAGGCCGATGATCAGCGTGATCACCCCGGAGTAGACGATGGCGATCAGCGCACCGAGCGACTGGTCGCCCAGCGAGCCGGCACCGCCGCCGTAGAACAAGCCGTCGATGCCGCCGGCGCCCTCGGAGGTGGAGAAGACGCCGATCAGGACGGTGCCGATGATGCCGCCGACCAGGTGGACACCGACGACGTCGAGCGAGTCGTCGTAGCCCAGCTTGTACTTCAGGCCCACCGCCCAGGCGCACACGCCACCAGCGATGGCGCCGATCGCCACCGCTCCCCCGATGTCGACCGCACCGGCCGCCGGGGTGATGGCGACCAGACCCGCCACGATGCCGGAGGCGGCGCCCAGCGAGGTGGCCTTCTTGTGCAGGAGGTACTCGATCAGCAGCCAGCCGAGAATGGCGGCCATGGCAGCGAGCGTGGTGTTGGCGAAGGTGCGGCCGGTCTCCAGCGGGAACTGCGTCTCGGGGTCGTCGCCGAAGACGATCGAACCGACGTTGAAGCCGTACCAGCCGAGCCACAGCAGACCGGCGCCGAGCATGGTCAGCGTGAGGTTGTGCGGCCGGATGGCCTCCTTGCCGAAGCCGATGCGCTTGCCGAGCAAGATGACCAGCACCAAGGCGGCCATGCCCGCGTTGATGTGCACCGCGGTGCCGCCGGCGTAGTCCTGCGCGCCGACGCGTCCGCAGATGAGCGAGTCCTCAGTGCAGCTGAAGACCATGTGAGCGAGCGGGAAGTAGACCAGCAGTGACCACAACGGCACGAAGACGATCCAGGCCGAGAACTTCATCCGGTCCGCGACCGCGCCGCTGATGAGTGCGGCGGTGATGATCGCGAACGTCATCTGGAACATCACGAAGATGTAGCCGTCGGTGGTGACACCGTCGAGCCAGAGGAGCTCGAACGGGTTGGCGAAGAACGTGCCCTCGCCGCCGAAGCCCATCGACCAGCCGACCGCGACGTACAGGATGCCGACGATCGCGGCAGCGATGTACGACATCATCATCATGTTGAGCACCGACTTCGACCGCGACATGCCGCCGTAGAAGAGCGCGAGTGCGGGCACGGTCATCATCAGGACCAGGGCCGTCGCGATGAGCATGAAGGCGTAATAGCCGTCCACAGAACCTCCATGGAGTTCGATCTCGGGGGCGGAAGGCGCTGGACGTCGATGTCGAGGCTCTCCACCCGGAATGCAGGAAGCCTCTGGGCTCGAGGTTTCACTGCTGACAGCCCCGTGTTGCGGGCAGGAAACGAGTTCCGCGCGGGTGTTACTTCCGTGTTACGCCCGCCTGACCGCGAGTGGGAGTCCCGCGCTGACTCTTGGCTAGAGTCTCGATCCGTGACCCGACTGGCCGTGATGGCGCACTACGACCCGCGCGGCGAGGTGGCCCCCCACGTACGCCGGCAGGTCGAGGCGCTCGCGGAGGCCGTCGAGGACTTGGTCATCGTCTCCACCGCCGAGCTGACCGACGCCTCACGGATCTGGCTCGAGAAGCACGGGCGCGTGCTGCACCGCGCCAACTACGGCTACGACTTCTTCAGCTACAAGACCGGCCTGGAGTCAGCGCCGCTCGGCGGCTACGACGAGGTGGTGGTCTGCAACGACACCTACGTCGGACCCCTGGTGGGTTACCGCAACGTCTTCGAGGCGATGGCGGCCAAGCCCGCCGACTTCTGGGGCCTGACGGCCTCGCACCGGGTGCACCCGCACGTGCAGAGCTTCTTCGTGGCGTTTCGGCCGTGGCTGGTGGAGTCGCAGACGTTCGCGAAGTTCTGGCACGACATGTCCCCAGTCTCCGACCGTGCCAAGGTGATCAGCCAGTACGAGGTCGGGCTGACCAAGGCGATGACCACTGGAGGCTTCACCTGGTCGGCGTACTTCTCGGAGACCGAGCGCGACCGCACCCTGGCTCAACGCCGGGTCGCCTGGTGGTCCTTCCACCGACTGCCGCCGCCCCGCAGCCGCAGGGACTGGGACTGGCTGAAGCAGAAGGCCAAGGATCCCTGGAACCCTGCGATCGGCCTCGCGGACGCGGCGCTCGACGGCGGTCGGCTCCCCTACGTCAAGATCGACACCTTGCGCTACGACCCGTACGGACTGGGGGCCGACAAGCTGCTGGGACTGTGCGAGAGGGCTCACCCCGATGCCTTCGACGGCGTCCGCCACTACCTCGAGTCGACCGCCGAGCTCTATCCCGTCCGCCCCGACGCGCAGCTGCGACCTACGCCGGTGGCGATGCGGCCGCTACGCCGACTGGTGGAGTATCGCCGTGGCTGAGCTCGGCGGGGCGGCCCGACGCGCCGCAGGGAAGGCTGCCCGGAAGGTCGGCCTGCGCGGCGCGACGCCGGCCCCGGCCGCTGGCGCTGGCGCTGGCTGGCAACCTGACCGCTCGCGGCCGCAAGGTGCTGTTGGAGACGGTGCTGTTCGACCAGGCCTGGGTTGAGCTGCAGCTGGGCCGGTCGTTCGGCTCGGTGGGCGAAGCCGCCGACGCATTCCTGTCCACGCCGGGCACCTCACCGCATCCGTTGTTCTTCGCCGAGTACCTCGACCCGAGGTTCGGGCGTCCGCCGCGCGGTCGCAACCCGCTCCTCTGGTACCTCAACCACGCCTGGGTCCGCCAGAAGGCCTCCCCCCACCCGCTCGTCGACCTGGAGGCGATGGTCGCCGCCCATCCTGAGCTCGACGACTCCAAGCTCGGCCCCCTTGTGGGGTGGCTGGAGACAGCCACCTCCGACTCCGTGCTGCCCTCTGCGCCCGGCGCGCCGACCCTGACCCTGGGCGAGGTGTCCGCGGCGAGCGCCGCGGCGGTGAAGCGCTGGCGCAAGGAGATGGGCTGGCGGCAGGCGCCGCGGACCACACCCGACCGTCCTGATCGTCTGCTGAGCGCCACCGGTCCCGCTCTGAGCGGAACCGAGGGACAGCCGCTGGTCAGCATCGTGATGCCGCTGTGGAACCGAGCCACCGTGGTTCGGGCCGCCGTGGAGTCCGTGCAGGGGCAGAGCCACCGCGACTGGGAGCTGATCGTCGTCGACGACGGCTCGACCGACGACTCGCTGGCCGTGCTGACCGGCGTGGCGGCCTTCGACGAGCGGATCGTCGTGGTCGAGGGCGAGCATCGCGGCGTCTCCGCCGCCCGCAACAGGGGCCTGGCTCGTGCCCGCGGCCGCTACGTCGCCTTCCTCGACACCGACAACCAGTGGCGACCCGACTACCTCCAGGTGATGCTCACCGAGCTCGAGGCGCATCCCGACTGGGGCATGGCCCATGCCGCCCTTCGGGCCAGCAAGGACGGCGATGAGTACTTCCGCGCCTTCGAGGGCAACCATCAGCACCTGCTCGTCGCCAACCACGTCGACCTCAACGTGCTGGTGGTGCGCCGCGAGCTCGTGGAGGCCGTGGGGGGCTTCGACGAGAGCCTGCGCCGCGGTGTCGACTACGACCTGATCCTCAAGCTCGCCAGCACCACCGACCTCCACCTGGTGCGCTACATCGGGGTCGACTACGTCGACGACGAAGCCGACGACGCCGGCCCTCGGATCAGCACCCAGGAATCGCCGGCCTGGCTCTCCGTCATCGCGTCGCGTCACCTCGTTGACTGGCCGGACGCGGTGGCCGCCGACCGGGTCCCGGGGCGGACGAGTGTGGTGGTGCCGGCGTTGGGCGCGGTCCGCCCGACCGCGCGCTGGATCCGCAGCGTCGCCGACGCGGTGGCCGCGACCCCGAGCGTCGACGTCGAGCTGGTCGTGGTCGGCGTCCGTCTCCCGCGCTGGCAGCACGTGGTGCTCTCGGTGCTCACCACTGCCTCTCCTGGATCGACGTTGGTCACCATCCAGGCCGACCGCGGGATGGCCACGACCGCCAACGTGGGGTTCGCCGCCACCACCGGCGAGCGAGTGGTCCTCGTGCTGGGACAGGTCGAGCCCGACACCGCCGCTGCCGTCGCGCTTGCGGACACGCTCGCCGACCCAGCCCAGGCGGTCGCCCAGCCCCTGGTGCTCGATCCAACTGGATCGGTGCTGGCCGCCGGCGCCGTCTTCGACTCCGACACGGTTCACCCCGAGACCTTCCTGCGCGATCACGCGGTCGATGACGCGAGCGGCTGCGTCGGACTGGCCCTGCCCGCGGCGGCGGGACCGGTGCTGGCGATCCGTGGTGACCACCTGGCCGCACTGACGGGCCTCGACCCGCTGTGCGAGGGCTTTGCGGTGACCGACCTGTCGTTGAGAGCGCACCGTGACGGCCTCGGCGGGACGGTGCTCCACCCCGAAGCCAGGTTCACCTCGAAAGGCGACCACCTCCCGGCCGACGCCGACATCGTTGCCGCGGCGCGGGTCCTCGACGGCCGTCACGACGGCGTGCCTCCTGGCTCGGCGGATGCCTGGGCGGCCGCCGGGTTCGACGTCAGCCACCATCGCTACGACGTGCTGCCCGGCCAACCGGTCGGCCCGGACGACCACCCGGTCCTGGCTCCACGTGCGGTGCTTCGACCGCGTCGTGCGCTGGTGGAGCCCGTCGGTGGAGGGCATCACCGAACCGGCTCCCCAGCTGCGCTGGGCGATCGACCTGGCCTCACCGGTCGGTGAGGCGGGCCGCGCGTGGGGCGACACTCACTTCGGCGCGGCGCTGGCCGACGCGCTGCGCCGCCGCGGTCAGCACGTCGCCGTCGATGCCCGCGAGACCCGGCATCGCGCCAGCCGTGACTACGACGACGTCATCCTGGTGCTGCGGGGCCTCGACCGAGCCTCGCCCCGACCCGGCTGCGTCAACCTCGAGTGGATCATCAGCCACCCCGATCTGGTCACGGCCGATGAGGTGGCGGGGTTCGACCAGGTCTTCGCGGCCAGCCACAGCTGGTCCGAGCGCGTCACCGCCGAGTGGGGCTGCCGCGTCATCCCCCTGTTGCAGGCGACCGACCCGACCCTGTTCCACCCTCGGCGCGCAGAGTTCGACTCCGGAGCCGACGTGCTGTTCGTGGGCAACTCCCGTGGCGTCTTCCGCAGCTCGTTGCGCCACGCCAAGGCCGCTGGCGTCGACGTCACGGTGCACGGGGCCGGGTGGAGCAGCATGATCGGCGCCGACGCTGTTGCCTCCCGTCTGGTCGACAACCGTGACCTGGGTGCTTTGTACGCCGCCGCCGGACTGGTCCTCAACGATCACTGGGAGGACATGCGGCTCACGGGCTTCGTCTCCAACCGACTGATGGACGCCGCCGCCAGCGGAGCACGCGTGGCCAGCGACGAGATCCCGGGTCTGGACCTGAGCGCAGTGTTCGGCGGTCTGGTGCAGACCTGGAGCGACGAGCACGACCTTGCGCGGATCGTCCGTGACCGTGACTCGCTGTTCCCGACCGGCGTCGACCGCGTGCGCGCCGCCGAGCGGGTCGCGGCCGAGCATTCCTTCGACGCCCGTGCCGAGGTGCTGCTCGATCACGCCGTACGGTTGGCCCGGCTCTAGCCCAGCACTCGACAGCAACCCAGAAGGACGACGACCCCGATGCCCGACACCCGCCCCGACGGACCGCTCAACCGTCGTCAGCACCGCCTCTGGGAGCTGCACGACTTCAGCCTGGGCCGGGGTCTGGAGATCGGGCCTCTGCACAACACGTCGGTCCGCCGCGAGCACGCCGACGTGAAGTACCTCGACGTCTTCGACCGCGACCTGCTGGTGAAGAACTACGAGACACACCCGCAGGTGCTCCCTGAGAAGATCCCCGAGATCGACTTCGCGCTCTTCGACGGCGAGCGAGTGCGCTCGATCCCCGAGACCATCGGCGACGAGCCGGCGTTCGACTGGGTGATGGCCTCCCACGTGCTCGAGCACGTGCCCGACGTGATCGGCTGGCTCAAGGACATCGCGGAGGTGACCGTCGACGGTGGTCGCCTCGTGCTGGTGGTGCCCGATCGTCGCTACTGCTTCGACGTGCACCGGCCAGGCACCACGGTGGGTCAGATGCTGCAGGCGCACGAGCTCGGCGAGACGGTGCCGTCCGTCCGGGCGGTCTACGACTACAAACGTGGCCACGCCTACACCAAGGCGCCGGACGTCTGGCGCGGACAGCCGCCCGGTTACGAGACCCGTATCCACGATCTCGAAACGGTGCTCGCGGAGGTCGACAAGGCCCGCGCCGGCGAATACATCGACGCGCACGTCTGGCCGTTGACTCCCGGTGCCTTGCTCGAGCAGCTGATCGAGCTGAGGGAGATCGGCATGAGCGAGTGGATGGTGCAGTCCTACACCGTCACCAAGCGGGAGGAGAACGAGTTCTTCATGGTGCTCCGCAGGCTGCCCCGCGATGGCGACTGGCCCGAGGAGCTGCTGGCCGAGGAGCCGAAGCCTGAGCACGCGATGCCCGACTGGCTGGTCGAGTGGGTCGAGCTGCGGCGGAAGAAGACCGAGCTGCAGGACCGCCTCAAGCGCCGCAAGCAGCAGGTGACGAACCTCGAGGCGGAGGTGGCGCGGCTACGCCGAGAGCTCGCCTCGGCGGGGGCTTCCCCGCGTTGGCGACGCGCTGTCCGCCGTGTGCTCCGTCGCGGCTGAGCCCTCAGCCCAGGAGAGCGTCGACGAACGCAGCGGGCGTGAACGGTGCGAGGTCGTCCGGCCCCTCACCCAGCCCGACCAGCTTGACCGGCACGCCGAGCTCGCGCTGCACGGCGATGACGATGCCGCCCTTCGCTGAGCCATCGAGCTTGGTCAGCACGATCCCGGTGACGTCGACGACCTCGCTGAAGACGCGTGCCTGGATCATGCCGTTCTGGCCGGTCGTCGCATCGAGGACGAGCAGGACCTCGGTGACTGGCGCCTGCTTCTCGATCACGCGCTTGACCTTGCCCAGCTCATCCATCAGACCCTGCTTGTTCTGCAGCCGGCCGGCGGTGTCGATGATCACCGTGTCGATGCCGGCCTCGATACCTCCCCTGACCGCCTCGAACGCGACGCTGGCCGGGTCGGTGCCCTCGGGGCCACGGATGACCTCGACCCCGACCCGATCGCCCCACGTCGCCAGCTGCTCGACCGCAGCCGCGCGGAACGTGTCGGCCGCACCCAGGGTGACCGTGCGGTCCTCGGCCACCAGGATGCGGGCAATCTTGCCGACCGTGGTCGTCTTGCCGGCGCCGTTGACGCCCACCACGAGGACCACGCCGGGGGCGCCGTCCGCTCCGGCGACCTGGAGACGACGGTCCATTCCTGCATCGACGAGGTCGATCAGCTCCTCACGCAACACGCTCTTGGGGTCGGAGGTGTCACCGCCCTCGACCCGGAGCCGGGTGCGCAGGCGGTCGATCAGCTCCTGGGTGGCGCCGACGCCCACGTCGGCGGAGAGGAGGGCGTCCTCGATGGACTCCCACGTGTCCTCGTCTAGCCGATCGCGGCTGAGCAGGGCCAGCAGGCCGTGCCCGAACCCACCCTGCGCACCAGCCAACCGCTTGCGCAGCCGGACGAGCCGGGAAGCGGTGCTCTCCGGTTGCTCCCGAGTGAGCGGCTCCTGAGGCGCGGCCTCGGTCGGAGGTGCCATGACATCGGTGCCCGCAGCCGACACCCGTGGCGCCGCGTCTCGGGTGTCCCCGCGCGCGCGCTGGCGGGTCGTGACGAGTCCGACAACGACGGCGAGGCCGAGCACGGCAACGACGGCGATGCCGATGATCAGGTAGAGCCAGTCACCCATGGCGCAATCCAAGCAGGTGGGTCACGGTCGGTCGGCAAAGGCCGCCCGGTCCGCACTTTCCTCTTCCAGGACGGGCAGGGCATCGGCAGCCCGCGACATGGCATTCCCGAGCCAGGGGGCTCCGGGAAGTTCCTCTCCTCGGTGCGGAAAGGCGACGAAGACGGCGATCACCCCGCACAGGGCGAGGATGAGGACCATCGAGACAAGCATGAACACAACGACAGAGACCTCCGAGTTGGTGTGGGTCGCGGTGGCTTCAACGTGTCACAGCGGTCAGCGACTCGCTAGCGACGGCGTACGGCGCGCCGCGCGACCTTTCTCACTTTCGAGACCGGCCCCCCTGGCCGCAGCGTGGCGTTCTCGTTCTGCAACCGGGCTACGTCCTTGGCCAGTCGACGGGCCTCCCGACGGTTCGCGACCAGCTCCACGCGCAGCCTCACCATCTCCGCGAGCATCGCGTCCAGGGTGCGGGTCAGGCTGGTGGGCGACTCGTCGAGCGGCGCGGGGACGGCCGACCGCGGGGATGAGCGGACGATCCACACCATCTGATGAGGTCCGAGCCGCAGCCAGTTGCACATGTCCTCGCCCAGCAACGAACGCGGGGTGACCCTCTGGAACGCCAGCCCCGCCTCGACCATCCTGTCCTCGAAGTCGTCGCCGTAGTAACGGACGTGGTCGGCCTGCCCGAATCGCCGGATCCGCTCCTCCTCCGGGGCGTCGGGGTCCTCATCGGTGACCGTGCCCGGCCGGAACGGCACCTGCACGAGCGCCAGGCCGCCGGGTGAGAGCACGCGGGCCATCTCTCGCATGGCGGCGCGGTCATCAGGGATGTGCTCGAGCACGTGGTAGCACACCATCAGGTCGACGCTGTCGTCTCGCAGCGGCACCTCGGTCAGGCTGCCCAGCACGTCGACCAATCGGTTGTCGGCGCCGAGGTCGAACTTCAGGTGCAGCTTCGCCCCCAGCTCGGCGAGCAGAGGAGAGGTCTCCGGCGAGGGCGCGACGTCGAGCAGGACATTCAGGTCGTCGATGACCGGATCGAGGACGCTGAGCAGGATCGTGAAGAACCGGTGCCGGTCCAGGCTCTTGCACTTCGGGCAGGAAGCATTCGGGCGTCCGCCCGGTCCCGGCCGGAACTCGCTTCGCACGACGTTGTGGCAGATCGGGCAGTAGCGGCGCGGATAGTCGTCGAGCGTCTCGTCGCTGGGGGTCATGCAGGTCCGGTCCGTAGCAGGGGCGTGACGGCCGATCGAATCACATCGGGCAGTGGCGTGACCGCTCGCGCCGGATCGCGGTTGTCGACGTACACGTGCACGAAGCGGCCCTCCGCCGCTGCCTCGGCCCCCTCTTCGTCGGGATCGCCCTGGAACAGGCCGATCCGGTAGATGACCGAGGAGGTGCCGACCTTGTCGACGACCAGACCCATCTCGACCGGTCGTGGGTAGCCGATCTCACGGAAGTAGCGGCAGGACACCTCGGCTACCACCCCGACGGCCGGCAGGGACCGGATGTCGACGCCGGTGGCCTCGGCCAGGTGCACGTTGACGGCCGTGTCGATCAGCTCGAAGTAGCGGGCATTGTTCATGTGGCCGTACACGTCGTCGTCGGCCCACCGCGTGGTGGCGGTGCGCCAGGCCACGTACGCCGAGCGCCGGGGGCGCTCGCTCATGCTTGCGCGTGCTCGCGGAGCCGCTGGCTGATCACTGCGCTGACACCGTCGCCGCGCATGGTGACGCCATAAAGGGCGTCACCCACCTCCATCGTCCGCTTCTGGTGGGTGATCACGATCAGCTGCGAGGTCTCGCGGAGCTCCTCGTAGATCTCCAGCAGCCGGCCGAGGTTGGTGTCGTCGAGCGCCGCCTCGACCTCGTCGAGGATGTAGAACGGCGACGGCCGCGCCTTGAAGAGCGCCACCAGGAACGCCACAGCCACCAGCGAACGTTCGCCGCCGGAGAGCAACGAGAGCCGCTTGATCTTCTTGCCCGGCGGGCGGGCCTCCACCTCGACACCGCTGCCGAGCATGTCGGTCGGATCGGTCAGGATGAGCCGACCCTCGCCGCCCGGGAACAACCGCGCGAAGACCGAGTCAAAAGCCTTGCTGACATCCGCGAACGCCTCGGTGAAGACCTGCTCCACCCGGGCGTCGACCTCCCGGACGATGTCCATCAGGTCCTTGCGGGTCTTCCGCAGGTCCTCGAGCTGTTCGGTGAGGAACTTGTGGCGCTCCTCCATCGCGGAGTACTCCTCCAACGCCAAGGGGTTGACCCGGCCGAGCATCGCCAGGTTGCGCTCGGCGGCGCGTAGACGCTTCTGCTGCTCCTCCCGCACGAACGGCACTGGCCCAGGTGGCTCCGCGCCGTCGGGTACGTCCCCCTGGCCCACCACCACGTTCTGCGGGATCAGGACGTCCGGACCGTAGTCGCTCACCAGCCCGGCGGGGTCGAGGCCGAGCTCCTCGAGCGCTCGCTCCTCCAGCTGCTCGATCCGCATCCGCTGCTGAGTGCGCGCCATCTCGTCACGGTGCACGGAGTTGACCAGCTCGTCGTGCTCACGCCCGAGCTCGCGGAGCGTCGCCCGCACCGCCAGCAGCTCCTGCTCGCGTCCGCTGCGCGCCTGCTCGACCGCTGTCCTCGCCTCGCCGGCCAGGTGGATGGAGACCTCCAGCCGCTGCAGCACGTAAGCAACCGCGGTGCCGACCGCCTCGGCGGTGCGACCCTCGCGCAACAGTCGGGCCCGGCGTTCGGCCGCCTTGGCCCGCGCATCGCGCTCGGCCTGCGCTGCCCGGACCAGGGAGTCCACCCGGCCGTGCAAGGCGCGGGCCCGCTCCTCCGAGGTGCGCAGCGAGAGCCGGGCATCCATCTCGTTCTGGCGGGCCTGCTTGGCCACGTCGGCAAGTTGTTGGACGTCGGTGGTGTCGGGGTCTTCGTCCGGTGCGTCCTCGGCGCTGGCGAGTCGGGACTCGAGATCGGCCAGGCCGGCAAGGTCCTGCTCGCGGGCGGCCGCAGCCTTGTCGATCGCCACGGTCAGCCGATCCGCCTCCCCCCGCGCGGAGCGCGACTGGGAGTGGTGCTGACCCAGCTCCTCTGCCACTGCGGCCAACGTGGCATCGGATTCATGCAGCTTCGCCAGCGCGACGTCGACCCGCTGCTGGGCGTCGAGGCGTTCGCTCTCCAGCCGAGACATGTCGAAGCCGAGCCGCTCGCTGGCGGCCACGGCCTCGGCGAGCGAGGCCTCGGCCTCGTCGACCGCGGCCTGGATCTCGATCAGGCTCTGCTGACCGGTCGACCCTCCCGCGGCGAAGTGGGAGCCGAGCAGGTCGCCCTCCCGGGTGACCGCGGTGACGTCGGGCAGCTGGCTGACCAGGCTCGTGGCGGCGTCGAGGTCGTCGACGACCGCAGTCTTGAAGAGAAGGCGTGTCAGTGCCGACCGCAGATGATCAGGGCACTCCACCAGGCTGACGGCGTACGCCGCGCGCTCGGGGAGAGCCGGCCAGTCCTGGTCGGTGACATTGCCGCCACCGAGCAGCAACCCGGCACGCCCGAGGTCGTCGTTCTTGAGGTGGCGCGATCGCCGCCACGGCCGCATCGGTATCGGTCACGGCGACCGCGTCGGCGGCCGAGCCGAGGGCACTGGCGACCGCGACCTGGTAGCCCGGGCGCACGGTGAGCAGGGCGGCCACCGAGCCGAGGAGACCCGAGACGGAGTCGGACGCCGCGAGCAACGCCCCCACGCCGTCCTTGCGGTTGAGACCCATCTCCAGGGCGTCCTTGCGGGCGCCGAGCGCGGACCGGTCGCGGTCTGCCTGCTGGGCCTCGTCGCGGGCCTTGGTCAGCCGGTCCTCGATGTCAGAGAGTGCAGCAACCGCGGCCTCGTGCTCGGCGTCGAGCCCTTCCTCACCGGCATCCAGGCCGGCGACCTTGGTCTCCAGGGACGTGAACTCGCGTTGGGCCCGGTCGGCCCGAGCCACCGCTTCCTCGCGGGCGATGCTCAGTCGGCCCAGCTCATCATCGGCTGCAGCGGCCCGAGACTTGAGCGCGTTGACCTGTCCGTGCAGCCGGGCCAAGCCCTCTCGTCGGTCCGCGGCGGCGCGTTGGAGCCCCGCCAGTCGGCGCTCCTCCGCTGCGGCGGCGTCCTCTGCGGCTCTGCGCGCCGAGACTGCCTCCTCTAGCGCAGTCCGCTGGTCAGCGGCCTCGGCCGCGATGCGCTCCTCCTGGCCACGCACCTGCTCGGCCTCAGCATCGAGCTCGTCGGGGTCGCGACCTTGCTGGAGCTCGGTCTCGGTGACGCTGGCCGCGTTGCGTACCCGCTCCGTCGCCAGGCTCTGGGTGCCCCGGAGCCGCTCACGGACGCCGCCAAGGGCGTACTGCGTCTCCTGGGCCCGCGACAGCGCCGGCAGGTCCTCGCGCAGCGCCTCCTCGAGACGAGCCTCGCTCTCGCGTGCGGTAGCGACCTGTTGCTCGACCTGCTCGCGCCGCTCGACCAGGATCGACTCGTCGGCTAGCTCCGCCTCCAGCGCGGTACGGGCGGCGACCAGGTCGTCGGCCAGCAACCGGGCGCGGGAGTCGCGGGCGTCGGCCTGGACACTCGCAGCCTGACGGGCCACCTCAGCCTGGCGACCCAGTGGCTTGAGCTGACGGCGAATCTCGGTCAACAGGTCGTTGAGGCGGGTCAGGTTGCCGTCGCATGCGTCGAGCTTGCGGAGCGCCTTCTCCTTGCGCTTGCGGTGCTTGAGCACGCCGGCAGCTTCTTCGATGAAGCCACGCCGGTCCTCGGGCGTCGCGTGCAAGATGGTGTCGAGCTGCCCCTGGCCGACGATGACGTGCATCTCGCGACCGATGCCCGAGTCGCTGAGCAGCTCCTGCACGTCGAGGAGACGACACGGGTTGCCGTTGATGGCGTACTCGGACCCACCACTGCGGAACATCGTGCGCCCGATGGTGACCTCGGCGTACTCGATCGGCAGCGCGCCGTCGCTGTTGTCGATGGTCAACAGCACCTCGGCGCGACCGAGCGGGGGGCGCCCGGAGGTGCCGGCGAAGATGACGTCCTCCATCTTGCCGCCGCGCAGGCTCTTCGCGCCCTGTTCGCCCATCACCCACGCGAGCGCATCGACGACGTTGGACTTGCCCGAGCCGTTGGGACCGACGACGCACGTGATGCCCGGCTCGAGCTGCAGCGTGGTCGACGAGGCGAAGGACTTGAACCCCTTGAGGGTCAGGCTCTTCAGGTACAAGGCGAGACTCCATCAGGTCGCCGGACGACGCTGAAGCGCGTGCGCCGGATGACACACGACGCGGGGGAAGCTCAGCGGGATCACCCTACCTGCCGCCTCCGGCGGAATTGCGGACCCCCGGGCTGAACCATGCGTCGGTTTACTGGCGTGGGTGGAACTCGGTGGTGCGGTGGGCGAGGGTGTGGTGGTGGGGGCAGAGGAGTTGGCCGTTGGTGAGGCTGGTGTGGCCGTTTCTGCTCTCCACACGAGTGCTGGGCGCCGCGCGACTACTGAACGTCGAGCTCCACGATCGTGACCGGGTTGTCGAACTCCGACGCGCGCAGCGACACCTGGGCCTGCCACTGCCCAGAAGCCGGGAACACCACGGAGGCCGTGTAGGTCCCGGCGCCAACGGGTGAGAGCACCAGTGAGCCGAGATCGACCGACGAGCTGTTGATCGAGACCTCCGGCGCGGCGAAGAGGTCGAGGGGCTCACCCGCTCGGTCCTGGATCTGCAGGGCAAGCGTGTTCGGCCCGCGGGTGCCGGGATCGAGGGTGATCAGCGCCTGATACTCCCCGACCCTTCCCTGCTCGACCCGGCCGGGAGCAGAGACTGCGGCGGCCGGTTCCACACCCGGAGACTGGTTGGTCAGGAAGCCAGTGACGCCGAGCACGGCGACCAGCAGCACGGCCTCGAGCCGCACCGCTCGGCGTACGACACCGGCCGCTCGCTGCGTCTCCGCATGACCGACAGCGTCGCGGGCCCGCGGCAGCAGCCGCGTCCGGTTCCACAGCGCCACCGCCACCGCCACCGCGACGACGCAGAGCTTGATGATCAGCAGCCGCCCGTACGTCGTCCCGACGAGGCCGGACCACGAGCCGATGATCCGCCAGGCCAGCAGCGTGCCCGAGACCACCAGCAGACCCAGCACCCCTGCGGCCACGCCCGAGAAGCGGGTCAGCACCTCGGCTGCGTCCCCTGCGCGTCCGGCAAGCGACGGCAAGGTCAGCACGAGCCCGACCAGCCCCCCGAGCCAGGTCGCACCCGCAGCGAGGTGAAGCCCGTCAGTGACGACCAGCAGTGCGACCGGTTCGTATGCTCGGGTGTGGCCGATCACCGCCGGCGCGGCGATGGCGAGGGCAGCACCCAGCGTCGCGAAGTCTCGAGCGCGAGGCGCCAGGAGGCCGAGCACGAGGCCAACGCTGATGAGCCCCAGCACGACGAGGTTGTCGCCGACAAGCGCGAGATCGATTGCCTCGGCTCGCACAGCCCCCGAGAAACCGAGTCCCTGCTGATAGGCACCGTCCAGCGGGACCGCAGCCGCCCACGCGACGAGCGCCAGACCTGTCGCGGCCCGGTGGACCCGGACGATGAGGCCCCGGACAGCGGGCGAGAACCGCGCACCGCCCAGCACCCAACATTGAAAGACCACGAGTCCAGCGGCAATCAGCAAACCGACATAGCCCAGGGCCTGGACGATGCCGACCACGGCCTTCATGGGTCCGCTGGCGTCGGCAGTTGCCACATCGGGCGCCACCACCGTCTTGCTCGCCGCACCGATCGAGAAGGTCAGCGACCCAGCAATTGGGTGACCGTCGGCCGAAACCACCCGATAGGTGACGACGTAGGTGCCGTCGTCGAGGTTGCCGATGAGGTCCGCGGTGACGACGAGGTCGACGGCAGAAGCCTCCGCCTCTATGGGCTCGCCGCGGGCATCGAAGACGAGGAGCCCTTGGTCGGTGAGCGAGACCCGCTCGTCGAAGGTGAACGTGACCACATCCGGAGCCTGGTCCAGCACCGCACCCTCCGGCGGGTCCGTGCTGACCAGGCTGGCGTGCGCGCTCGCCGGAGCCGCCGCCGCGGAGAGAGCCAACACGTGGAGGAGCGCGACCAGGCCCGCGACCACCAACAGGCGCCGCGAGCCTGACCGCGCGCTACTCATGTGTCGCGACGTGATCGGCCCAGCGCAACCATGGCGACCACGAGCCCGATCAGACCGGCAGCGAGTCCGGCCAGACCGAGTGCCACGTTGGTGTCGCTCTCGACCTCGACCGTCCGGGTCGACGGGGAGCCACTCGCCGTAACCGTGCCCCCGTCGGCGGTCTCAGCGACGATGGCGACCGTGGGCGCAGGGTGCGCCAGCTCTTCAGGGTCCTGGCCGTCAGCCGCTACCTCGGTCCAGGCAGTCTCGCCTTCGGCACACCTCTGGACGACCGGGAAGACAAGGGTCTCTCCGGGCGTCGCCGGCAGCTGTAGGGACAGCTCCATCGCCGCTCGATAGCCATCAGCAAGCGGCTCGTCGGCCGTATAGGAGACGACGCCGACGCGCTCGGTCACCGAGTTGCCGTGGGCGTCCTCGACCGGCTCGTCGAGCACGACCATCTGCTTCTCCACCTGCCAGCCGGTCAGCAGGGTCGGAGTGACCGACAAGATCGGCTCGGGGACCTGGATGTCGAGCGCCGTGGTCGGCGAACCCTCGCAACCATGGCCGACGCTGAAGGTCAGCACCGTGTAGGCCCCGGCCTCAGCATCAGAAGGTGTGATGGTCACGTGGGCCGACGTCGGTGCCGCCGCCGAGAGGACGACGAGCATTCCGGCTCCGGTGGCCGCGCCTAGGCGCGCGGCAGTAGTTCGATTGAGCATGGGGGTTCCTTCGTGGTTGGTGAAGTGTTCGTGGGCTCGGTCAGGCTGCAGACAGCGCGACCGGCGGTCCACGAAGCGGTACCACAACGAGCGGACGACGCAGCGGCAACACCGGCGCGACGTGCGCGACCGTCTGGCGCAGGGCGGGCGTGGGCAGCACACCGGCTTCGGCCCAGCTCAGCACGAGCTCTACCGCGCGCTGACGCAGGTGCCACACGAGGGCCGTGGCCAGCGCGCCGATCCCATGGGCCAGCACCATCTGCCAGGTCAGCTCGAGGTAAGTCCCGTGTCCGTGTCCAGCGTGAGGCGTCGGAGCCAGCACGACCAACCAGCTGTGCAGGAGGAACTGGCCCGCCGTCAGCGTCGGCACCGTCGCCCAGAGCGACACTCGTCCGCGCAGCGCGACGACACCGCCAAGGAAGACCAGCACAGCGGTGCCCGCCAGCCATCCGGCCGTCGGCAGCTCCCCGCCTGCCCACGTATGTGCGGTCACGAGCACCGTCATGATCTCGAGCGTCGCCAGGGCCGCGCGCAGGGTGACCCTGCGTTGCGGCAGCACCTGGATCGACAACACGGACCACATCCTGTCAAAGGATGAATCAGACGCGCACCAGGCCGCGCACCTCGAGTCTCGCCGATGGAGCGGCGAGCGAGCGCAGGTGGATGTTCTGCAGCAGTCCGATTGCGAGCAGGCCAGCGAACATCGAGCTACCGCCGTAGGACACGAACGGCAGGGGCACTCCGGTGACGGGCATGATGCCGAGGCACATGCCAATGTTCTGGAAGGCCTGGAATCCGAACCAGCAGGCGATGCCCGCAGCCGCGACCCGGCCGAAGACGTCCTCGGCACGACCAGCGATCACCAACGCACGCCAGAGCACGACGACCATGAGTGCGATCAGGAGTCCCGCACCGACCAGTCCGAGCTCCTCGCCGGCGACCGTGAACACGAAGTCCGTGTGCTGCTCAGGCACGAAACCCGACTGGGTCTGCGAACCGTCGAAGAGGCCCTGCCCGAAGATCCCGCCGTTGCCGACCGCTATCCGGGCCTGCTCCACGTTGTAGCCAGCTCCCTGCGGGTCGAGGTCAGGGTTGGTGAACGCCAGGAAGCGATCGACTTGATAGTCCTGCAGGGCGCCGCTGGCAACCGCAGCCAGCGCGGCGGTCACTCCGCCGCCCACCAGGAGCGCCAACCAGCGTCTCGGGGCCCCGGCAGCGGCGAGCACCCCGAAGACCGTTGCCGACAGCACCAGCATCGTGCCGAGATCCGGCTGCATCATGATCAGGACTGCGGGCCCGGACGCGATCGCCAGCATCAGGATCACCTCGGCGATCCCGACCTGGCCGCGCCAGCGGCCCTCGGCCCGCTCGGCCACAACCAGCGCCATGCCGATCACCACGGCGAGCTTGGCGAACTCCGATGGCTGGATGGACAGGCCGCCGAGCATCAGCCACGACCGCGACCCGTTGATCGTGGTGCCCATCGTCAGCACCAGCACCAGGCCGACCAACGACACCAGGTAGACCAGGGGGGCGACGATCCGCACCCACCGGTGGTCGGTCACCAGCACCACTGCCAGCAGCGCCAAGCCGATCACGATGTTGAGCACCTGTTTCCACAAGTACGCAGTGGGGTCGCCGTCGGTGAGGTCGTCGCGAGTGCTCGTCGCCGACCACACCAGCAACGACCCCAGCACGCTGAGGCCCAGCACGGCGGCCAGGAGCACCCAGTCGAGGGCGAGGATGCGGCGCATCAGTCCTCCTGCTCGTGCGCCGGCCGGGCCGGCGGCAAGATCGAACCGTCGTTGCGGAAGTTGGGGAGGTCGGTCGGTGGGCGCACGCCAGGGATCGCGGCGCGGCCAGGCACGACCCGCTCGCCGTTGATGCCGTAGAGCGACTCCCAGATCGCCCGGATGCCTGGACCGGACGTCCCGGAGCCGGTGCCGCCCTGGCTCACCATCATCACCACGACGTAATCGTCGGAGTACGACGCGACCCACGACGTCGACTGCTTGCCGTAGACCTCTGCGGACCCGGTCTTCGACCGGACCACCACCTCGTCGAGTGGGAAGCCACCCATCCGCCAAGCCATCGTGCCCTGGCGGGTGACGCCCTTGAGCGCCTCGTCGATGTAGCCGATCACCCGGTCCGGCACCTTGACCTCGCCCAGCTTCTTGGGCGCGATCCGGCGGATCACCGTGCCGTCCGGCGACACGATCGCCTTGCCGATCCGCGGCGCGTAGAGCGTGCCGCCATTGGCGATCGCGGCATACCCGCGGGCCAGCTGCAGCGGGGTGACGATCGTGTCGCCTTGCCCGATGGCGAAGTTCACCGCGTCGCCGGCGCGATAGGCGAAGCCTTCGACGCAGAACTCCCGGGCGAACAGGTAGACGAAGTCACTGGTCTTCGGGCCTTGCGGCTTGTCCGCGATGTCGCAGTAGTAGCTCTTCTGCGACTTGTAGTAGGCGAGCTTCCACTTCCGGTCCGCGATCCGGCCGGGCGCCTCGCCGGGCAGGTCGATGCCGGTCTCCCGGCCGAAGCCGAACTCCTTGGCCTCCGCGACCAGCGGATCATTGGCGTCCACGTCGGCGACGTCCGAGCCGAACCGCTGCCAGAAGTCGTAGCCGACGCGGTAGAAGAAGGTGTTGCACGAGACCTCGAGCGCCTTGGCGAACGTGATGTAGCCGTAGGAACCGGACTCGTAGTTCTTGAAGGCGCGGTTGCCGACCTGCAACGACGAGGAACAGTTGAGCTGGGTGTCGGTGCGGTAACCGTTGGTCAGCGCACCGGCGGTCATGAACGGCTTCCAGGTCGAGCCAGGCGCGAACTGGCCCTGGGTCGCTCGGCCGAGCAGCGGAGTGCCCGCCGCCTCGGAGTAGAGCGTGCTGAGCTGCTTCTTGGTGATGCCGCCTACCCACAGGCCGGGGTCGTACGTCGGCTGGCTGGCCATCGCGACCACTCGCCCGGTGTTCGCTTCCAGCACGATCGCGGCACCCGAGTCGGCTGCGTAGCGCCGGCCGGTGACGGGATCGACGGTGCCGCGCGCGACGGCAATGGCGTCGGCGAGCTGTCGCTCGACCACGCTCTGCACCTTGGCGTCGATCGAGGTGACCAGGGTGTCGCCCGGCTGGCTGCCGATCTCACTGTCGTCGCCGAGCACCCGCCCCATGGAGTCGACCGCCACGTTGCGGTAGCCGGGCATGCCTCGCAGCCACCCGTCGTACTGCTGCTCGACACCGGCTCGGCCTACCGTCGAGGAGCCGTTGACCGAGCGATCGCCGGCGCCCTCCGCGTGGTCGAGCTCTCCCTCGGTCACCGGGCTCAGGTAGCCCAGCAGGTGCGCCGCGTTGATACCGAACGGCTGCGGGTAGGCGCGCACGCTCCGCTGCTCGACCACCACGCCCGGAAAGTCTTCCGGCTGCTCCTCGATCCGGATCGCGATCGATCGGTCGACGTCCTGGGCGACCGGCACCGGCTGGAAGGGCGAGCCGTTCCAGCACACCCCCGGTTCGCTGTCGTCCTGGCCGCAGGTGACCAGGATCTTGCCGATCCGCTTCGGGCTCAGGTCAATCTCCTGACCCACCCTTTTGAGCAGCCGCTCGCGCTGCTTGTCGTCCATCCGGTCCAGCACGCCCCGGTCGAGCGAGACCACCCACGACATCCGGTTGGTGACGAGCGGTCGACCCATGTCATCGACGATGAGGCCGCGCTCGGGTTGCACCACGATCTCTCGCACCGACTGGGCCGCGGCCTGGGCGGTGTACTGCTCGCCGCTGACCACCTGGAGGTAGTAGAGCCGGGCGAACAGAGTGGCGAAGAGCGCGAACACCATCGTCTGGATCACGACCAGCCGGAGTCGACTCCTGGTGGAAGGGCTCACGTCGCGTGCTCGGGTTCGAGGCGAGCGAACATCGCCATCACCACGGGCAGCACGAGAGGCGTCAACACGATGTCCCACAGCACCGCGACCACGATCACCTGGAGCAGGTCGGGCACGGCGAGCGCGGGGTCGCGCAGAACCACACCCGAGAGGGCGAAGACCGAGGTGCCGAGGAACGACGCAGCTCCTACCGTGGCGACCACGACCAGCGCGGTCGGCTTGGCGTGGAGACGGGTGTCCTGGGCGACTCGACCGGCGACATAGCCCACGAGCAGGAGAGCCAGTGCCCAGCGACCGGCCACGTGGTCGGCGGGCGGCACCAGGTCGAGCAGCACCCCGCCCGCGAAGCCGAGCACCATGCCGAACTCCGCTCCTCGCACCAGCGCCGCGCCGACCACGACGAGCAGCACGAGGTTGGGCACCACTCCGTGCCACGAGAAGTGCGAGAACACCGACACCTGGAGCACCAGGGCCAACGACACCGCCACCGCAGCGGCACTCACGCGGACCGACGTCATCGCAGGCTCCCGTCGGCCTCGATCAGGGCGCGGTCGCTGGAGGTGCCGGACGGCACCACGACCCCGACCACGTCGAGCGCCCCGAAGTCCACGAACGGCTGGATCTCGGCGCGCTGTGTCTGGTCGCGCAGACTCGTGAAGACCTTGGTGACCAGGCCGATCGGCACGCCGGTGACGTAGGGCGCGCCACCCTCGCTGCCCCAGGTGACCACCGTCTCGTGCTTGGCGGGTACGACGTGCTCGTCGACCAGTTCGAGGTCCAGCCTCCCCTGGTCGCCGATCGCTCCGCGCCCGCGAAGGAAGCCCACCTCCATGCTCTCGCCGACCCGGCCGCCGACGGTAGAGTTCGGGTCGATGATCAGCAGCACGGTCGCTGTGGTCCGGGTGACCCGCAGCACCCGACCGACTAGGCCGTCGTCGTTGAGCACGGTCAGGTCCGGCACCAGCCCGGCGTCGGACCCGGCGTCGATGGTCACAGTGCTCGAGAACGACTGCGAGGGACCCAGCCCTACTACTCGCGCCGGCACGAGGGCATGGCCAAGGGTTCCGGCCGCTGCAGTCAGGCCCTCGAACTCGGCCAGGCGGTTCCGGTTGAAGTCCGATGTCCGGACCTTCGAGCGCAGCTCGGCATTCTCGGCCTCGAGTTCACCGACCTGGTCGCGCAGTGAGTCGCGGCTCTGGACCCAGTCAGGGACCGCCGTGATCGGCCGGACCACGACGGACGCGGCGGTCTCCGCCGGTCCGAACAGCTCGCCGAGCCCGCGTCGAGCCGGTTCGAGCGCGGAGTCGGTGCTGTCGTTGAGGTCGAGCGTGATCAGGGTGACGCAGGCCAGCACGAGGGCGATGACAAGTGCGCGCGGCGGCTCGCCGCGTCCGCGCTGCGCCCCGCTGGACGTCCAGCGCCGCTCGCGCCGCTCCATCAGAAGCGCCTCTTGTCGGAGACCAGCACCTGCTGCAGCGCTTCGAACTCCTCCACACACCGGCCGGCACCGATGGCCACCGATAGCAGCGGGTCGTCGGCAACGTGCACCGGCATGCCGGTCTCGTGACGCAGCCGTTCGTCGAGCCCGCGCAGGAGTGCACCGCCGCCGGTGAGCACGATGCCGCGATCCATGATGTCGCCGGCCAGCTCGGGCGGGGTCTGGTCCAACGTGGAACGGACGGCGTCGATCACCGCGTGCAGCGGCTCCTCGATCGCCTGACGGATCTCGGCGCTGGAGATGCCCACCGTCCGCGGCAGCCCGGAGACCAGGTCGCGCCCGCGGATCTGGGCCTCCGGCTCGTGCGCCATCGGGAAGGCGGACCCGAGGGTCATCTTGACCTCTTCGGCCGTTCCCTCCCCCAGCATCAGGGCGTGTTCCTTCTTCATCCACGCCACGATTGCCTGGTCGATCTCATCGCCGGCTGTGCGCACGGACAGCGACGTCACGATGCCGCCCAAGGAGATGACGGCCACCTCGGTCGTGCCACCACCCACGTCGACGACCATGTTGCCGGTTGCCTGGTGCACGGGCAGCCCCGCACCGATGGCCGCCGCCATCGGCTCCTCCACGATGTAGACCCGTCGAGCGCCCGCCTGGTAGCCGGCCTCCTTCACCGCGCGCTGCTCCACCGGCGTGATGCCGCTCGGCACGCAGATCACCATCCGAGGCTTGGCGAAGTAGCGGCGTCGATGCACGCGCTGGATGAAGTAGCGCAACATCTGCTCGGTGGCATCGAAGTCCGCGATCACGCCGTCCTTGAGCGGGCGGATCGCACTGATGTTGTCCGGGGTTCGCCCGATCATTCTCTTGGCGTCGTGGCCGACCGCCAGGATCTCGCCCGTCGTGTCGTTGAGGGCCACCACGCTGGGCTCGTCGAGCAGCACGCCCTTGCCTCGCACGTACACCAACGTGTTGGCCGTGCCGAGGTCCACAGCCATGTCACGACCGATGAAGCTGTTCGCCATGCGCGCATGCCTCGCAAGCTCGTCCGCGCGCCGGGGAAGGGCCTTGCATACGGCGCGCGCACGCTCCCGCCGTACCGCTGCGAGCGTAGGATTCCGCGGCCTGAGATCGGCGCAGGCACGCCGAGAGACCAGGCGGCCGCTACTCGGGGGTCGGCACCAAGATCGGCTGAGCTACAGGCCGGGGAACCAGATCGCGATCTCGCGCTCGGCTGACTCCTCGGAGTCGGAGCCGTGCACGAGGTTCTCGCGATTGGACAGGGACAAGTCGCCACGGATGGTGCCGGGCGCGGCCTTGCGGCCGTCGGTGGCGCCGTTGAGCAGGCGCACCACCTCGATCGCCTCGTCGCCTTCGAGTACCAGCGCCACCAGCGGCCCACTGGTCACGAAGGTGCGCAGCGGTGGGTAGAAGTCACGCTCGACGTGCTCGGCGTAGTGCTGGTCGGCCAGGTCACCGTCAATGCTGCGGTGCTCCATCGCGACAATGGTCAGGCCCTTGGCCTCGAACCGGGAGAGCACCTCACCCACCAGCCCGCGGCGCACGGTGTCGGGCTTCAGCAGGACCAGGCTGCGTTGCGTCATGCCCAGACCCTATCGAGCAAGATCCGCGGCTCTGTTGGCGACATCCTCCGGCACCGCGCCAGGTGATTCCTGGTCCGCGACCGGCGGCTCCGCGACCCGACGGATAGGGATCACGCCACCCCAGACGCCGGCATCTACGTCTTCGGGCTCGTCGACCGGTCCGTCGGTTCGGATCTTCATCGAGGCCTCGCGCAGCGGCACGGCCACCACCGAGGTGGCCGCCAGCTCCTTGCGGGTGTGCGCACGCAGAGTCGCGGACCGCCCGGGGATCATGTGGTCGACCGTCAGATCCAGGGCGCGCAGACGCTCCTCAGGATCCTTCACGACGCGCGCCGTTCCGATCACAACTGCCGAGCGATAGTTCATGGAGTGGTGGAATGCCGAACGTGCCGCCACCAGCCCGTCGACCTCGGTGATCGTCACGCAGACGGTGTTGTCGTCGGTCCGCCGCAGCCACCCGGCTCCCACCGAGCCGTGCACGTAGAGCGTCCCCCCGGCGTCGGGACCCTCGAGGTCGACCGCGAACGCCACCGGCACCACGATGGGGTGCCCGTCGATCACCAAGCCGAGGTGCGCGATCAAGGCGTCGTCGAACAAGCGGTGCAGTGCTTCGCGGTTGTCGACGGCACGGTTCTTGCCCCGGGTAACGGTGGTTCGCGGGGTCGGCGACAGCGGCGGCAGAGGGATCGAGGAGGCGGTCACTGGTCTATCGTGACCGACAAGTGGCAGGTGCGCACGGGCCACATTTCATCTATTTCGACAGGACACTATGGCACTGCTCCCCCTAGCGCTACGGCTCGACCGCGAGGCCGACGTTCCCCTGCGCACCCAGCTGGCCGACCAGATCCGCATGATCGTCACCGCAGGTGCCGCCACGGTAGGCGACCGGCTCCCGAGCAGCCGCGCACTGGCCGCCGACCTCGGGATCTCGCGAGCCCTGGCGGAGCAGGCCTACGACCAGCTCGTCGCGGAGGGCTGGCTCGAGGGCCGGCACGGCAGCGGCACCTTCGTCGCCACCAGCGGGTCGCAGCGGCCCATCCGGGTCCAGCACGCGGCCCGGCAGCAGGGCCCGGTCGCTATCCGGCTCGACACCGGCACGCCTTGGATCGATCCGCGACACGCAGCGGCCTGGCGACGGGCCTGGCGCGACGTCGCCGGGGCAACACCCCCGCGCGGCTACGACGACCCGCGCGGGCTGCCCGAGCTCCGGGCCGAGCTGGCGTCCTACCTCACCCGCGCTCGCGGTCTTTCCGCTGATCCCGCAGAGATCGTCGTGACGGCGGGGACCGTGGACGGGCTGCGCCACCTGCTGGCAGCACTCCCCGACGGACCGGTCGGCCTCGAGGATCCCGGCTATCGAGCAGCCGCCGAGACAATTCGCAGGAGCGGCCGCGAGGTCCGCGACCTGCCGGCGCTCGGTCCACACACCGACCTCCGGGGCACCGCCGCCGCCTACGTCACTCCCGCCCATCAACATCCGCTGGGCCCGGTCATGTCCGGTCCTGACCGGCTGACGTTGCTGGCCTCCGCCCGAGCCGCGCGAACCCTGGTCATCGAGGACGACTACGACTCCGAATTTCGCTACGACGTGGCTCCGGTGCCAGCCCTCGCCAGTCTCGACCGCGAACGGGTGGCCTACCTCGGCACCGCCAGCAAGTCCGTGCTCCCGAGCCTGCGGCTGGGCTGGCTGGTGCCACCGGCCGCACTGCTGGATCCGGTCAACCGGAGCCGTGAGGCGACACACGACGCGGTGTCGTGGCCGGTCCAACGAGCCTTCCTGTCCCTGCTGCGCGACGGCTACGTGGACCGAGTCGTTCGGTCGGCCCGTCGGGTGTACGCCGCCCGGGCCCCGCGGGTGGCTGCCGCCCTGGCGCCGTACGGCGACATCGTCGGACCGGTGGCCGGGATGTACGCCACGGTGCTGATGCCCGTCGACCGCGCCATGCGGGCACACCGGGTCGCGCTCGAGGCTGGCTTCGACGTGCCGTTGCTCGCCGACTACTGCCGCACCGAGGTGCTCGGCGGGCTCATCGTGGGGTTCGGCGGCTGCACCGATGACGAGCTGGACCGCGCGCTGGCCGTACTGGTCGCGGCGCTGGCAGATGACCGGGCCGATGACCGGGCCGAATGATGGAGCCTGATCAAGCGGTTTCTGTGCCGAGGGCGGCAGACGCCGCCTCGCGCTCGCGTTCGATCTTCCGGCCCAGGAAGTACGCTGTCCCCCACAGCACGGCGAAGATCGGTCCGAGCACGAACATGATCGTCACGACCAGACCCAGCGCGACTGCCCAGAGCTGGATCACCCAGCCCAGGACGTAGCCCCACTCGCGGCGGAGCAGGCCGGCCACCACGAGGCACGCGACCATCAATCCGATCCCCACCGCCAGCGCGGCTTTGGCGGGCACGTCGGCGATGGTGATCATCACCGGTGTGGTCAGCCCGAGGGTCACCGCCTCGAGCGCCAGCACCGCAGCACACATGCCGCGGCGCGGGGACCGCGGTGGCGTGCTCACGAGCGGCCCTTCAACAGCGAACGAGCCTCGCCGACCGTGACGACCGAGCCGGTAACCAGCACAGCACCGGATCCGAGCGGGTCGCCGAAGGCCTCCCCTGCCTCCGCCAAGGCAGCCGCCTGGTCGATCGCGTCCGAGAGCCGCGGCACGACCGTCACCCGGTCCTCTCCGTAGATCTCGATCGCCGTGACGGCGAGCTGCTCAGCCGGTCGCGCCCGAGGCGTGGAGTTCTGGGTGCAGATGACGTGGGCGAGGTGAGGCTCGAAGGCGGCCAGCACACCTTCGTCGTCCTTGTCGGCCATCACCCCCACCACGCCGATGAGGGGAGAGAACTGGAAGGAGTCGTCGAGGGCCGCGGCGACCGCCTGGGCGCCGTGCGGGTTGTGCGCCGCGTCGAGCACGATCGTCGGACTGCGGCGGATGATCTCGAGCCGGCCTGGGGAGGTCACGCTCGCGAACGCCTCGCGGACCAGGGCATCGTCGAGCGGTTGGTCGCCCGCGAAGGCCTCAACGGCCGCCAACGCAACGGCGGCGTTCTGGGCCTGGTGGGCGCCGTAGAGCGGAAGGAAGACCTCGTCATAGGACTGTCGCAGGCCCTGCAGGGTCAGCACCTGACCGCCGACGGCCGGGGCGCGTGAGGTGACTGCGAACTCCACTCCCTCCCGGGCCACCGTGGCGCCGACCTCCTTGACCCGGGCGAGGAGCACCGCCGCGGTCTCGCGGTTCTGCTCCGCGAGGACGGCGAACGAACCCGGTTTGATGATGCCGGCCTTCTCCACAGCAATCTCCTCGGGCGTGCTGCCGAGATACTGCGCGTGGTCGACCGCGATCGGCAGCACGGCTGCCACTGCGGCATCGAGGACGTTGGTGGCATCCCAGGTCCCGCCCATCCCGACCTCCACCACGGCCACGTCGACCGGGGCGTCGGCGAATGCGGCGTACGCCATCGCGACGATCGTCTCGAAGAACGACAGCGGGTACGGCTCCGAGGCGTCGACGAGGTGGGTGTAGGGCGCGATGTCGTTGAAGGCGCGCACGAACTCCTCATCGCTCAGTGGCTCTCCGTCGATGCAGATCCGCTCGCTCATCCGCTCGACGTGAGGCGAGGTGAAGCGGCCGGTGCGCAGGTCCAGGGTGCGCAGCAACGTGTCGATCATCCGTGACGTCGAGGTCTTGCCGTTGGTGCCAGTCAGGTGGATCGCGGGATAGCCGCGCTGCGGGTCGCCGAGCAGCGCCATGAAGGCCAGGATCCGGTCCAGCGACGGCTCCAGCCGGGTCTCGGGCCAGCGGGACAGCAGGGCGTCCTCGACCTCGGCATAGGTCTGCGCCAGTCGAGGGGCGACGCTGGGGTCGGTCGAGGGCTCGCTCATGTTGACGTGAGTCTAGGTGGCCCGGGGCCGCGCGCAGCGACCCGGGACGGCCGGAATGGAACACGTTCTAGAGTGGGCGCCATGACCTCCCTGAACCATCGCTTCGACGCCCTGCGCGCTGCGCAGCCAGCGGACACCGACGACCTGGACGCCCTGTGGGCGGATCTCACTCCGGTCACCGTCCAGGAGATCCTCGGCCCTTGGCGCGGCGGCGACTTCACCACCGGCCACATCGCCAGCACGGTGCTCGAACGGGCGCGTTGGCACGGCAAGACATTCGTCTCCGCCCTCGACGCCAAGCCGCTGATCTGTCGCGACGACGAGGGCGAGCTCTACTCCAACCTGAAGGCAGGAGGGGGCGGCGAAGCCTCGCTGTGGCCGGTGGAGTTCCGGGGCGAGACGACGGCGACGATGGTCTACGACCGGATGCCCGTCTTCGACCACTTCAAGAAGGTCGACGACGCGACCTTGATGGGCATCATGAACGGCAAGCTCCAAGCTGCCTTCGGGGTCAGCGACCTCTACTACTTCTGGCTCGAGAGGGACGATCGATGAAGACGACCGTAGCGATCATCAACGAACAGGGCGGTGACTTCAGCTTCGAGGAGGTCGACCTCGACGGGCCGCGGGCCGACGAGGTGCTGGTCCGGATCGTGGCGACCGGCCTGTGCCACAGCGACATCACGATGAAGGGGTTCCTCCCGGAGGAGATGTTCCCCAACGTGTTCGGGCACGAGGGGGCTGGGGTCGTCGAGGAAGTGGGCGCCGACGTGAGTGGCGTCGCGGTGGGTGATCACGTCGTGCTGAGCTTCCGGTCCTGCCGCGCTTGCGAGAAATGCGCGGAGGGCCTGGTCGGCTACTGCGACTCGACGCTGATGATCAACTACATGGGCATGCGGATGGACGGCTCCACGACGTACACCCGCGATGGCGCGCCGGTCCTCGGGTCGTTCTTCGGGCAGTCCAGCTTCTCCCAACACGCCATCGCGTACGCCGACAACGTGATCGTGGTCGACAAGTCCCTCGACCTGACTGCCGTGGCGCCGTACGGCTGCGGCTTCCAGACCGGCGCCGGCACCGTCCTCAACGTCATCCAGCCCGGCCCCACCGACAGCCTGGTCGTCTACGGCGTCGGCGCGGTTGGCCTGGCGGCGCTCGCCGCGGCCGCCGGCCTCGACACCGGACCCGTGATCGCCGTCGACCTGGTGCCGAGCCGACTGGAGATCGCGGGCCGATTCGGCGCCATCGGCGTCAATCCTGCCGAGCTCGGCGAAGCCACGGTTGTCGACCGGGTCAAGGAGCTCACCGGCGGCGGTGCGACGTACGCCATCGACACCACCGCCGTCCCCGCCGTGGTGAAGCAGGCACAGCAGTCACTCGGGGTCCGCGGCACGCTGGTCGTCCTGGGCCTCGGCGCCGAGGAGTACGTCGTCGATGCCGTCGACATGCTGCAGAACGGCAAGGTCGTGAAGGGCTGCATCGAGGGCGACTCCGACCCCCAGGAGATGGTGCCTCGACTGCTCGCGCTCAACGCCGCCGGCAAGTTCGACGTCGACGACCTGACCGCGACCTACCCCTTCACCGAGATCAACACCGCAGTCTCAGACATGCTCGGCGGCAAGGTGGTCAAGCCGGTCCTCGTCTGGTGACGACGCACGTCACCGGATGACCAGGTTGGCCAGGTCGCCCACGGGTTGGTAGCCGAGAGCCTGATAGATCCTGTTGGACGTCGGGTTGGCCTGATCGGTGAAGAGGCAGACCTGGGCACCGTCGTCGAGCAGCAGCCGGGAGACCGCGGCCACAGCGGCGGAGGCGTAGCCGCGACCGCGCTGCTCCTTCGGGGTGTACACCGGTCCGACCCGTGCTACGCCGAACGCTGGGGCGTTGGCTGCCGTCAGGTGCACCCGGTGACCGTCGGCGTCCTCCCAGAGCCACACCCGTCCCTGGTCGATCCGAGCCAGCATCATCGGCTCGTCCTGGGGCTCGAGCGGTCCGTGACTGCCGGAGCGACCGGCCTGCTCTGCCGCGTCTTGCTCGAACGCCTCGAACCAGGCCAGGGCCAGGTCGACGTCATCCGCGACCGCTGGGCGCAGCCGACCGGGGACGGCGACCGGCTCCACCAAGTCACCCAGCAGGTGCAGGCGGGTGTGCTCAGCGATCGCGCAGGTGCGACCAGAGAGCCGGGCCGTCTCCTCGGCCACGACCTGGGCCGCGGGCAGTGCTCCGTTGACCGCTCGCACCTCCTCGCCGCGCTCGAACAGCCGCCTGCCGAGGGCGATCGCCGCCTCGTCGGCCATCGGCAGCACGTAGAGCGGGTAGGGCGGAGTCGGGGCGGTCCGCATACCGACCCCGACCACGCGTCCACGGTCGTGCACCGCGACCCACCACCGCGGACCCGACCCGACCGGCAGCAGACCTCGAGTCGCTCGATCCGTTACCGAGTTCAACACCGTGTTGAGCACAGGCTCCACGGACAGATACTCGCCGGACGCGTCCAGGAACGCCTGCGGGTCGTCGAAGAACTCCAGATCAGCCATCGGTGCAGGTTAGCCAACGTCGGCCCAGGTCAGCCGACTATTTATCCGGAAGCGACCACCCCTAGGATTTACCCATGACCGAGACCACTGACGCCCAGGCACCGGCAACGACGCGGACCGATCCGGGTGCCGTCGTCGTACCGGATCGACCGGCGCTCGAAGGTCTCGAAGAGAAGTGGTCGACACGGTGGAAGGCCGACCAGACCTACGCGTTCGATCGGACCCAGCCGCGGGCCAATGTCTTCTCCATCGACACACCCCCGCCCACCGTCAGCGGCAGCCTGCACGTCGGCCACGTCTTCTCCTACACCCACACCGACCTGGTCGCGCGCTTCCAGCGGATGCGCGGCAAGTCGGTCTTCTACCCCATGGGCTGGGACGACAACGGTTTGCCGACCGAGCGCCGGGTCCAGAACTACTACGGCGTCCGGTGCGACCCGACCCTGCCTTACGACGCCGACTTCACGCCTCCCGAGAAGCCCGACCCGAAGCGTCAGATTCCGATCAGCCGCCCCAACTTCGTCGAGCTCTGCGAGCGGCTGGTCGAGGAGGACGAACAGGTCTTCGAGTCCCTGTGGCGCACGCTCGGGCTCTCCGTCGACTGGAGCCAGACCTACACGACGATCGGACCCAAGTCGCAGACCATCAGCCAGAAGGCCTTCCTGCGCAACTTCGCTCGGGGGGAGGCCTACCTGCAAGAGGCACCGACTCTCTGGGACGTCACCTTCCAGACAGCCGTGGCGCAGGCCGAGCTCGAGGCGCGCGACTACGCCGGTCACTACCACCGGGTGGCGTTCCACAAACCTGCCAACTCACCCGCGGGGGCTGGCCCCGTCTACATCGAGACCACGCGACCCGAGCTGATCCCCAGCGTGGTCGCCCTGGTCGCCCACCCCGACGACGAGCGCTACCAGCCGTTGTTCGGCACCACCGTGAGCAGTCCCGTCTTCGGCGTGGACATCCCGGTACTGCCCCACCCGCTGGCGGAGATCGACAAGGGTGCCGGCATCGCCATGTCCTGCACGTTCGGCGACCTCACCGACGTCACTTGGTGGCGTGAGCTCAACCTACCCGTCCGCACCCTGATCGGGCGCGACGGTCGGCTGTCACGCGACACCCCTCTCTGGCTGGCCGACCCGACCGCAGCTGCGGCGTACGAGGACCTCAAGGGCAAAACTGCGTTCTCGGCCCGCGAGGCGATGGTCGAGAAGCTGCGCGCCTCCGGCGACCTCGACGGTGAGCCGACGCCCACCCAGCGGATGGCCAACTTCTACGAGAAGGGCGACAAGCCGCTCGAGATCGTGGCCACCCGACAGTGGTACCTGCGCAACGGCGGCCGCGACGCCTCGTTGCGCGAGGAGATGATCGAGCGTGGCGCGGAGATCGACTGGATGCCGGGGCACATGCGCCACCGCTACGACAACTGGGTCAACGGCCTCAACGGTGACTGGCTGATCTCGCGCCAACGCTTCTTCGGCGTTCCGTTCCCGGTCTGGTATCCCCTCGGCCCCGACGGCGAGCCCGACCACGCCCACCCGCTGATGCCAAGCGAGGCGGAGCTGCCGATCGACCCGTCTACCCAGGCCCCGCAGGGATACACCGAGGAGCAGCGTGGCCAGGCCGGTGGTTTCGTCGGCGATCCTGACGTGATGGACACCTGGGCAACCTCCTCGCTCAGCCCCCACATCGCCGGTGGCTGGGAGACCGATGACGACCTCTGGCAGCGCGTCTTCCCGATGGACCTGTGCACCCACGCCCACGACATCATCCGGACCTGGCTGTTCTCACGCGTCGTTCGGGCCCACTTCGAGAACGGGGTCGTGCCCTGGTCACACGCCCTGATCTCCGGATTCATCGTCGACCCGGACCGCAAAAAGATGTCGAAGTCCAAGGGCAACGTCGTGGTGCCGACCGAGATCCTCGACAAGTACGGCGCCGACGCCGTCCGCTGGCGTGCGGCGATCGCACGCCCAGGGCTCGACTCCCCCTTCGACGAGTCCCAGATGAAGGTCGGTCGTCGGCTGGCGATGAAGATCCTCAACGTCTCCAAGTTCGTGCTGGGTGGCGTCGGCGCCACTACGGCCAACCCGGTGGCCATCACCGAGCCGATCGACTGCGCTCTCTTTGGTCGGCTCCGTGGCGTGATCGCCAAGTCCACCGACTCCTTCGAGGCCTACGACTACTCGACCGCGCTCGAGACCGTCGAGAAGTTCTTCTGGGAGTTCTGCGACGACTACGTCGAGCTGGTCAAGAACCGCGCGTACACCGAGGGCCAGACGGTCGGCGGCGAGTCTGCACGCGCCACCCTCGCCCTTGCCCTCGACGTGCAGCTCCGGCTGCTCGCGCCCTTCCTGCCCTACGTGACCGAGGAGGTCTGGGCCTGGTGGCGCGACGACTCCATCCACCAATCGTCGTGGCCGGAGGTGACCGAGCTCGGATCCGCCGCCGCCGCCGACCCATCGGCCGTCGATGCGGTGGCCGCCGTCCTGATCGGTATCCGCGGCGCCAAGTCGCAGGCCAAGGTGTCGATGCGGGCTGAGCTCTCCCGGGTGGAGGTCAGTGGCCCGGCAGCGCTCGTCTCCGCGGCCGAGCTCGCGGCCGACGACCTGCGCGCAGCAGGGAAGATCACCGGCGACCTCGTCTTCACCCCCACCGAGGCGACCGAGCTCTCCGTCACTGCCGAGCTGGCCGCGGTCGAGAACTGACCGCTTAGGGGGTGGCTCCCAGATCGCTCGGGTGCGGTTCTCCGGGGCCATCGCCCGGTGGGGACTGGTCGTCCGGCGCGCGGTCTTCGGGGCCATCGGGTTCCGAGGGTGGCTCAGCTCCGGCTCCGTCGGATTCGGATTCGGATTCGGGCGTCGGCTCTACGGACGGTTGTTCGGTCGGCTCCTCGGTCCGGTCATCCTGTGTGGGAACGAAGATGGTGAAGGCAACGATGGGCCGCTCGACGCCCGGCACGGCGCTCTGGGGCCAGAGCTCGTCCTCGTAGGACCGCTCGTCCTCACCGGCTCGGCGACGTGCAACGGCATCGTCACTGGTGGCCGGGGAAGGAAAGTCCGCGCTGCGTCCAACCACCAGCGGTGACGCAGCTCCCGGCCGATCAGTCGGCCACTCATCGAGGCGGTCGGGCGCGCCAGCGGCGCGCGGCTCCGGGGAGTACGTCGTCGCAGGGCCCTCGGTCGATCCGGCCGCGGGCGCGATCGGGTCGGGCGTCGGCTCCAGCTCCAGCGCCCGCGGGTCAGCCGAACCGACCTCGGCGGGTGTCAGCGAGCGGGACGGGCGCTCGGATGCTTCACCGCGGACAGTGTCCGCCAGCACCAGGGCACAGACGATCGCCACGAGGACGAACGCCAACAGCGGCGCCTTCTGATTACGGCTCACAGTGACCTACGCCTTCCTGCCCGGTCAGGAACGAAACAAATCTTGACGAAGACATTCTTCCCGGTCAGCGCTCACCGCACGAGCCGGCAGCCGGAAGATGACTACAAATGACTATTCGTCGCTAGTTACGCCTCGCGCCCGGCTGGGGCGACGATCAGGCGGACTTCTTCTTCTTCGCCTCGGATTCGCGTTGCACCAGCGTGGGTGCGACGTCGTCGACCACGACCTCGCGAGTGACGATCACCTTGGCCACATCGGCGCGAGACGGAACGTCGTACATCACGTGGAGAAGGACCTCCTCGATGATCGCACGCAGCCCACGGGCACCGGTGCCGCGCTCGAGCGCGTTGTCAGCGATGGCCGCAATGGCGTCGTCGGTGAACTCGAGCTCGACGCCGTCCAGCTCGAAGAGCTTCTGGTACTGCTTCACCAGGGCATTGCGCGGCTCGGTGAGGATCTGGACGAGTGCCTCGCGGTCGAGCTTGGTGACACTGGCGATCAGTGGCAGGCGGCCGATGAACTCCGGGATCAGGCCGAACTTGGTGAGGTCTTCGGGGCGCACCTGGCCGAGCAGGTCCTCACCGGCACGCTCCGCCGCGCCGCGCACCTCGGCCGTGAACCCGAGCGTCTTCTTGCCGACCCGCTGCTCGATGATCTCTTCGAGGCCGGAGAAGGCGCCGCCGACCACGAACAGGATGTTGGTGGTGTCGATCTGGATGAATTCCTGATGAGGGTGCTTGCGTCCACCTTGGGGCGGCACCGAAGCAGAGGTGCCCTCGATGATCTTGAGCAGTGCCTGCTGAACTCCCTCGCCGGACACATCACGGGTGATCGATGGGTTCTCCGCCTTGCGGGCGACCTTGTCGATCTCGTCGATGTAGATGATGCCGGTCTCGGCCTTCTTGACGTCGTAGTCGGCCGCTTGGATGAGCTTGAGCAAGATGTTCTCGACGTCCTCACCGACGTAACCGGCCTCGGTGAGGGCGGTGGCATCGGCGATCGCGAACGGCACGTTGAGCATCCGGGCCAGAGTCTGGGCCAGGTAGGTTTTGCCACAGCCGGTGGGGCCGATCACCAGGATGTTCGACTTGGCGACCTCGACGACCTCTTCTTTGCTGTGCTTGCCGTTGACCGGTTGCAGCCCGGCCTGCACCCGCTTGTAATGGTTGTAGACCGCCACGGCCAGCGACTTCTTCGCCTGCTCCTGCCCGATGACGTAGGAGTTCAGGAAGTCGAAGATCTCCTTCGGCTTGGGCAGCTCTTCGAGACTGACCTCGGTGCCCTCGCTGAGCTCTTCCTCGATGATCTCGTTGCACAGGTCGATGCACTCGTCGCAGATGTAGACGCCGGGGCCGGCGATGAGCTTCTTGACCTGCTTCTGACTCTTTCCGCAGAAGGAGCACTTGAGCAGGTCGCCTCCGTCACCGATGCGTGCCACGGGCGGTCATCCTCCTTGGCCAGCGCAAGCTGCTAGTCCGATGTGCTGATCGAGCTGTCGGGGTCGAGCAATCTCCCTGACCGTACCCCCTGCCGCCCCCGATGCGGGGACGGACACGGGGTTGCCGTCAGGCGGGGTCAGGAACATCAGCCGGCGAGCGCCGGGGTGCCCTTGAGCGACTCCAGCACCGAGTCGATCAGGCCGTACTCGACGGCCCCCTGGGCGGTCAGGATCTTGTCGCGCTCGATGTCGCGGCTGACCTGCTCCAGCGTCCGGTTGCTGTTGTCGGCGATCATCTGCTCGAGCATCTCGCGCATCCGGATGATCTCGTTGGCCTGGATCTCGATGTCCGAGGTCTGGCCGAAGGTGCCTTCGGTGTAGGGCTGGTGGATCAGGATCCGGCTGTTGGGTAGCGCCATCCGCTTGCCCGGCGTGCCGGCGGCCAGGAGGATGGCCGCCGCCGAGGCCGCCTGTCCCAGGCACACGGTCTGGATGTCGGGCTTGATGAAGTGCATCGTGTCGTAGATGGCGGTGAGCGCCGTGATCGAGCCACCTGGCGAGTTGATGTAGATGCTGATGTCCTGGTCGGGGTTCATCGACTGCAGGCACAGCAGCTGGGCGATCACCGCGTTGGCGACGTCATCGGAGATCGGCGTGCCGAGGTAGATGATCCGCTCTTCGAAGAGCTTGGCGTAGGGGTCGATCCGGCGGAACCCGTAGGAGGTCCGCTCCTCCCACTGAGGGATGTAGTAGTTCACGATCAGTCCTTGTCTGCAGAGGAGGAGTTGCGGGCGGGTCGGCCCTCGTCGGCGGCATCCCGCGCGTTCTTGACCACCTGGTCCACCAGGCCGTACTCCATCGCTTGCTCGGCGGTGAACCAGCGGTCCCGGTCGGCGTCGGCGATGACCTGCTCCACCGGCTGTCCGGTGTGTTCCGAGATCAGCTCGAGCAGCACCTTCTTGATGTGGAGCGACTGCTGGGCCTGGATCTTGATGTCCGACGCGGAACCACCCATGCCCGACGACGGCTGGTGCATCATGATCCGCGCGTGCGGGAGGGCGTAGCGCTTGCCTTTGGTGCCGGCGCACAGCAGGAACTGCCCCATCGAGGCCGCCAGACCCATCCCGACTGTCGCCACGTCGTTGGGGATGTAGTTCATCGTGTCGTAGATCGCCATACCGGCGTCGACCGATCCCCCGGGCGAGTTGATGTGGAGGAAGATGTCGGCCTCGGGATCCTCGGCCGAGAGCAGGAGCAACTGGGCGCAGATCGCGTTGGCGTTCTGGTCGCGCACCTCGGAGCCGAGGAAGATGATCCGCTCGCGCAGCAACCGCTGGTAGATGTGGTCGTCGAGGACATTGAGTCCGGAGCCACCCCCGTTCGACTGGGGAGTGGGCTCGGGCACGTTCGTCTGGGTCACGTCGCCGACACTAGCCCGAAGGACCGACGTACCCACGGCATATCCCGCCCTGTTCGCCGTCGGCGGAATCACGGCCAAGGGCGGGAGATCAGGTCAGGAGTTCTCGGCGGCCGCCTTGAGCCTGGCCACGGTCTGGGCCATGCCTGCCTCGAGCTCGTCCGCGTGCCCCCCGCTGCCGCCGAGCAACGCCCCAGCGAAGACCTTGCTCATCACGGTCAACGAGGACGGGACCGGACGCCGGTGCACCACGTGGGTGGACTCACCGGCCGGAGAGATCTCCCAGATCCAGCGGGCGCCGCTCGACTTGGTGTCCCATTCGAGGCTACGACCCGGCTCGAGCACGGCCACGACCGAACGGGTGGGCCAGATGACCGCCTTGCGCCGGTTGATGCCGAGGTACCACTGGCCCAGCCGCAGGCCGCCCCGCTTGAGCGGCACCATCTTCAGCAGCTCGGGGCTCCAATCCGGCATCCGGTCGACGTCGGCCAACAGTGCCCAGACCCGGTCAGGGGGTGCATCGACGGTGGCTTCGGCCCGCAGCTCTCGGTCAGGCCCTTTGTCCGCGCTCATGCGAGCCATTCTTCCATCGCTCGGTGGATCCTGGGGTGGTTGAGCAGGCCGAAGTGGTCGGTGCGACCCACGTGGAGCACGTCGGCGTCCGGGAACAGCCGACCACCTCGTCGGTCTCGTCCGTATGCCGACCGCGGGCGGACCAGGTAGTCACCCACCAGGTCTCCTAGAGGGTGGCGGCGGGCCTTGGTGACCGTGGCACACACCAGGTGGTAGCGAGCATGCGGGAGAGGCGGCACGTCCTCGGCGAGTCCGACCACCAGGTCGTGCACACCGATCGAGCGCCAATCCAGGATCCGGCCGAACGCCGCCGTCTCTGGCACAGCGCCGAGGCCCCGGCTGCCGTGCCCGATTCCCCAGGCGATCGGGGCTCCCAGGTGCGGGGTACCGAGGGTGATCACGTCGCGGACCAACAGGTTCCAGTCGTTGCCCGTCTCAGGAGGCGCGGCCGCCACCGCGCCGGCTGCGCGCATCACCAGTCCGCCCAAAGAATGTCCGACCAGGGTGATGCGGGTGACCGGCACCGGCCAAGAGTCCACCAACCGCTGCATCAGCGCCGCCAGGGCGACGCCGTTCTCGCGCAGCGGAAGCCCGGTGTTGGCGCGCAGGTAGATCGGTGTCCATCCGCGCTCGGCCAGGGCCTCGCCGTAGGTCGCCCCGGTGCGAGCGCGGTGCAGGTTCCAATACGCCTCGTTCTCGCAGAGCCCGTGCATGAAGACCACCAACCGGCCCGTCGCGTCCGGGTACGCCGTCGCGAGCCCGTCGTCGATGTCGACATCGTGACCGTCAACCCGCGCCGCCATCGCAATGGCCAGCTGCGGTCGATCACGCAGCAGCCGGTCGCCGATCAGCCCGTTGACCGCGGAGCTGAGAAACCGGCCGCGCGGTCCGTCCTCCAGGCCGGGTCCGATGCCAGTCGCAGCGAGGCGGTCGAGACCGACCGAAGCGCCTCTCAGGCCGATGCCGAGCCCGGCGTAGATCGCACCGGCGATCCCCCGGTGCATCAGGTCGGGCAGCGTCGAGCCGCCCCCGGACGCCCGGGACGCGACTCCCTGCGCCCGCGCCGCCCACGCCAGGTGGGTGTCGCGAACGCTCCGGACGACCAGCTCGTCAGTGACATCAGAGAGCAGGGAGAGTGCATCGAGCAGGCGCGGGCCTGAAGGTGGAGCTGTCACGACCATGATGGTCAGGCTACTCATTGAGTGCACGGTCGTGCACTCAATCCGACCTACTGCTGGGGCGTGTCGTCGGAGCCAGTCTCAGGCTCAGCCTGGGGCTCGCCGATCGTGCCGTCGGGACGCAGATTTTTCAGGTCGAGCACCGCACCGCTCGCGTCCGTGACCACGGCCGACTCCACGATCGTGGCGAGGGCCTTGCCGCGCAGGATCTCCTGGATCATCTCCGGCACGTGGTTGTGCTCGAACATGTGGTTGGCGAACTCCTGTGGGTCCTGTCCGGACTGCTGGGCACGGCGCACCAGGTGCTCGGAGAGCTCACTCTGCTCGACGCCGAGCTCCTCCTTCTTGGCGACCTCGTCGAGGATGAACTGGGCGGCCACTGCTTCGCGGACGCGCTTCTCCAGATCGGCCTCGAACTCGTCCACGGTCTGTCCCTCGTCGTCGAGGTAGGACTCCATGGTGATGCCGGCATAAGCAAGCTGCTGCTCGACGCTCTGGCGGCGGGTGGTGAGCTCATCGGCGACGATGCCCTCGGGCAGCGGGATCTCGACCTTCTCAAGCAGCACTTCCAGCACGGCGTCGCGAGCCGCGGCCGCCTGCTCGAGTCGCTTTCCGCGTCCCAGTCGCTCACGCACGTCGGCAGTGAGCTCCTCTACCGTGTCGAACTCCGAGGCTTCCTGCGCGAAGTCATCGTCAAGGTCCGGCAGCTCCTGCTCCTGCACCTGGCTTACCGAGACCGCGACTTCCACGTCGGACCCCACCAGGTCTCCGCCGACCAGCTGGGTCGCGAACGTCTTCTCCTCGCCGGCGCTCAGGCCGACCAGGGCTTCGTCGAGGCCCTCGATCATGCCGCCGCGGCCGACGCGGTAGGACATGCCAGCCACCTCGGCGCCGTCGACGACCTCACCGTCCTGGGTGGCTTTGAGGTCGAGCACGACGAAGTCGCCGTCCTCGACCTTCCGCTCGACGTCGCTCAGGGTCGCGAAACGCTCGCGCAGCGCCTGCAGCTGCTCCTCGACATCGGCGTCGGTGACCTCGATGTCGGCGACCTCGGCCGTGAGTCCGTCGTAGGCAGGCAGCTCGACCTCGGGCCGGACGTCCACCTCGGCGGTGAACTCCAGCACCTCGTTGTCCTCGAGCCTGGTGACCTCGATCTCGGGCTGCGCCAGCGGTAGCAGCTCGTTGGCCTCCAGCGCCTCGATGTACTTCTTCGGGAGCATGTCGTTGATGGCCTCGTCGAGCACCGCACCCCGGCCGACCTGGCGGTCGATGACCGACGGCGGCACCTTCCCGCGGCGGAAGCCGGGGATATTGATCTGGGCAGCGATCTTCTTGTAGGCCGCGTCGAGGCTCGGCTTGAGCTCCTCGAAGGGCACCTCGACGGTCAGCTTGGCCCTGGTCGGGCTCAAGGTCTCGACGGCGCTCTTCACAGGTGTTTCTCCTCGTTCAGGTGGGTGAATTTCCGTCGGGGCGACAGGACTCGAACCTGCGATCTCCTGCTCCCAAAGCAGGCGCGCTAGCCACTACGCTACGCCCCGCCAAGCAGCGCTCCGGATGACCGGATTGCCCCTTGGAGCGGATGGCGGGAATCGAACCCGCGTCATCAGTTTGGAAAACTGAGGCTCTACCATTGAGCTACACCCGCGCGCCGTCGTCCGCGAAGATTTCAGCGTGGATCATCGTGCCACACCCACACGTGCGCGCCCCAAACGGCATCAGCGGCGGTGCACCACCAGCATGGCCCGGTCGTCGTCCGGTGAGCCCAGTGCGTCGGCCAACCTCGTCGCGGCGTCCTCGAAGCTTCCACGCAGCAGCGACTCCGCCTCGCCCAGCATCCGGTCGATCCCGAGGTCGATGTCGCGCCGTGGCTCCTCCACCATGCCGTCGGTGTAGAGCAGCACCGCGTCGCCGGGTCGAAAGTCGCCCTCGGCCGTCGTGAAGGTGGCGTTCTCGATCAGCCCGAGCACCGGGCCCTCGGTGCGCAGCACCTGCCAGCGACCCGAACCGACGGCCCGGTGGGCAGCGGGCGGATGGCCGGCCGTGCGCACCTCGAAGTGGCCGGACCTGAGATCGAGCGAGAGGTGGATCGCGGTCGCAAATCCCTCGTCCCAGTCCTGGCGGAGCAGGAAGTCGTTGGCTGCGGGCAGGAACTCGTGCGGCGGCAGTGCAGTCAGCAGCCCACCGAACGCACCGGAGAGCAGCAGGGCCCTGGTGCCGGCCTTCTCCCCCTTACCTGACACGTCCACGACCGCAACGTCCAAACGGGTCGACTCCCGCGAGGTGGAGGCAACGACGAAGTCGCCGGCAAACGGCGTCCCACCGGCCGACCGGAGCGCCGACTGGACGTCCCATCCGGGTGGGAGGTCAGGGATCGTGCCTTGGGCGAGGATGCGGTCGCGGAGATCAACCAGCATCAGCTCACCGGCGGCACCGGTGACGCCCAGTCGAGAACGTCGTAGACCTGTGGTCAGCACGATCAGGCCCATCAGGAAATCCACTCCCAGCGCTGCGATCAGTCGGCCGGTGATCTCTTCTTGCCGCGGCACAGTCGAGGTGAGGCACAGCATTACGAGCACCACGAACCACGGCAGGGTGCGGGGACCGAGGAGGATGCTGCCGAGCAACAGCGGGAGCATCAGTGCGGTGAGCGGCAGCGGCCCCGGGAACACCCACACGAGGACCGTGAAGCCCAGCACGAGCACGCTCAGCGTCAGAGCCGTGCGCTGCTCGGTGGTCAGGCCACGGTGCGCGAAGTTGCGCCAATGCCGCGCGAGCGAGGTGCGCGGTTGCCGGGTGGGTTCGATGCGGGTCAGATGAGCCTGAGTTTTGGTCATGGTCATTCCGGGCATCAGCGTACGGCTCGGGAACGGAAGGTGGGCTGGCATCGGGCGCACCAGAACAGGTTTCTTCCCTGCAGCACTCCCGTCCGGACAGGTCGTGCGCACACCAGGCACGGTTGCGCCGTACGCCGGTAGACGTACACCTCTCCGCCGTGGTCGTCGCGCCGCGGTGGACGGCCCATCGCCTCGGGGGTGTGCTCGGGACGGACCGTGTCGATCCGGCCGGTGCGCACGCCCTCCGCCATCAGCTCGACCAGGTCGTCCCACATCGAGTGCCACTGCCCGACCCGCAACGAGCGACCCGGCCGCAGTGGGTGCATCCGGTGGCGGTAGAGGATCTCGGCGCGATACACGTTGCCGACGCCGGCGAGGACCGTCTGATCCATCAGGAGACCACCGATCGGAGCGTTGCTCCGTCGGATCCGCTGCCACGCGCGCGTCGGGTCGGCGTCCGCGCGGATGGGGTCGGGGCCCGAACGCGCGACCACAGCGTCTCGCTGTTCGCGGGTCCACAGCTCGCACGCGGTGGCCCCGCGAAGATCGGCGTAGGCGTAGCCGTCGGAGCGCTCCCCGATCAACCGAAGGCGGACCTGCCCGATCGGCGGCGGCACCACCTCGAGGCCGGTGTGGACGTCGAAGGCGCCGATCAGGCCCAGGTGCACATGAATGAATCGCTCGTCGGAGAACTCGATGAAGAGCTGCTTCCCCCACGCCTCCGCACGCTCGAGCACCTCCCCGTCGAGCAGCGCCGCCGAGCCGGCGAACCGACCTTGCGGGCTACCGACCCGCACCCGACGAGCACCGAACGCGTCAGTGAGGTGGTGGGCCAGGCGGTGGAGGGTGTGTCCCTCAGGCATCGGTCGTCGGGCGGGCTGACTCAGGCAGCGGTGGCAGCACATGCGTTGTCTCGTACGCCGCGAGCTGGCCGATCCGCCGGACATGACGCTCGTCACCGGAAAACCCGGTGTCCAGGAACGTCGCGACCAGGCTGGTCAGCTCATCGAGGGAGTGCATCCGGCCGCCGACCGAGATCACATTGGCGTCGTTGTGCTCCCGGGCCAGGGCTGCGGTCTCGTTCGACCAGACGAGTGCGGCTCGGATGCCCGCGACCTTGTTGGCTGCCATCTGTTCTCCGTTGCCCGATCCGCCCATCACCACACCGAGGCTGTCGACCCCCGTCCCTTGATCGGCAGCCACCGCCTCCGCAGCACGGAGGCAGAAGACGGGGTAGTCGTCCTGCGCGTCGTAGACGAACGGGCCGTGGTCGACCGGCTCGTGACCCTGCTCCGCGAGCCAGGAGCGCAAGTGCTCCTTCAGCTCGAGGCCGGCATGGTCGCAACCGAGGTGAACGCGCATGCGTCCAGTCTTTCAGACCTCTGACGAGCTCAGAGGAGAGTCAGCAGCTTGCGCGCGATCTCGCCTCCGTCGGCGCCACGCACCTCGGGCACCACCGGCAGCGTGGTGACATCACCGCCACGCGCACCGGGCGTGCCATGTGCCAGCACCTGCTCGGTCATCGGGAGCTGACGGATCGCGATCGCGCGGACGTGGTCGGGGTGTGCGCGCGCGAACTCGGTGTAGATGCTCGGGTCGTGCTGACCGTCGTCACCTACCAACACCCACCTGATCCGCGGGAAGTCCGCGACCAGGGACTCCAGGCAGTCCCGTTTGTGGTCGCGACCCGACCGGAACCATCCGGTGTTGGTCGGACCCCAGTCGGTGAGCAGCATCGGCCCGTCAGGAAATCCGTTGCGAGTCAGGAATCGACGCAGGGTCGGGGCGGTGTTCCACGCCCCTGTCGACACGTACACCGTCGGCGTGCCCGGGCGGTCGGCCTGCATCTGTCCGTAGAGCTCGGCCATGCCACGCACCGGCCGCCGTGCCTCTTCCCGGGCCACGAAGGTGTTGTATGCCGCCAACATCGGTCGTGGTAGGTAGGTGCTGAGCGTGGTGTCGTCGATGTCGCTGACGATCCCGAACTCCACGTCGTCGCCGATGATCCACACCCGGGCCACAGCGGCTGGCGAGTCGCCCGCCTGAATCGTGACCTCGGCCCAGCCGGGAGCCAGACCAGGGTTCGGCAGCCGGGCGTCGACGTTGCCCGACCGGTCGGTGCGCACCTGGTGCTCGAGACCTGCCACCGTGATCGTCACCGGGGTGTCGAGCGCCTCGGCGGTGACAAAGTTGCGCCAGCCCCGCCGCTGCAGCAAAGCTTGGCCCGCCGCAGGGTCGAAGGTGGGTGGCGCCAGGATCACCCTGGCGAGCACCCGGACGAACTCGGCGCCTCCGTAACCGGTGTGCGCCAGCACCCGGAGCCCCCACCCGCGACGCGCCAGCACCGCGGCCAGCCCCAGGTTCCAGCGGTCCTCGACCAGGCCGGCGAGGTGCGGCCGTGAGTCACTCACCGCGGGTCCCCGCGTGCTGCCGGAAGAAGGCGCTCACCTGACCCAGGAGGGCTTCTCCCGCTGGGAAGACCGAGGTGTGCCGCCAGAAGCCATGCACCTGGCCGAGGTAGCGCGTCGCAGTGACCTCCACCCCGGCCTCGGCAGCCAACAGCGCGAGGTGCTCCCCCTCGTCACGGAGGGGGTCGTGCTCCGCGGTGACCACCAGGGTCGGCGGCAGCGTGCCCAGCCGGTCGGAGTGCAGTGGTGCCAGGTCGGGATCTGTCAGGTCCTCGGGCGAGCCGGCGTACTGCTGCCAGTACCAGGCTGCTTCCTGCGGGTCGAAGCCGTCGGGCGCCGTCCGATAGGAGTCGAACTTCGCGGTCGGGTCCAGGAATGGGTAGATCAGGGCCGCTCCCGCGAACCGCTTCGGGTGCCTCAACGCGGCGACCAGTGCCAGGTTGCCGCCAGCACTGTCGCCGTGCACGAACGTCGGACCCGACCGCAGCTCGACCGGTGCGTCGGAGTCCAACCAGGCGACCACGCTGCTGACATCGTCAGGGGCTGCTGGGAAACGGTGCTCCGGCGGGCGCCGGTAGTCCACGCTGAGCACTCGCCGCCCCGCCCGGTTGGCCAGACGTCGACATGCCGCGTCGTGCACCTCGACGTCGTGGAAGACAAACCCGCCGCCGTGCAGATGGACGACCAACCCGGGGTCCGCGTCGTTTGGCACATAGACGCGCACCCGCACCCCGGACGCGTCCAGGTCGGCCACCTCGGCCACGGCCTCTCGCGGCTCGGCCATCGCCAAATCCCGATCCGCCTCGCGCTCGGCAACGATGTCGTACCCCTCGGTCCAGACGGGCACGTCGGCCGCACCCGCCTCGATCGCGTTGCGAGCCTCGGGGTAGAGGGCCATCAGCGCTGCATGAGCGCGTCGAGCCCCACCGCGACCGACGCGGCGACGCGAAAATCGACCCGCTCGTCGGGCACGTGGACGGTGTACTTGTCGCGCACCGAACCCTGACGTTCCACACGCAGCAACGGTTGGCCCTCTGGTGTCACGAAGTCGAAGTGGATCGGCAGGAAGGGGATCTCGGTGAGGCGCCGGACGAGCGCTACCCCTTTGCTGCGCTCCTGGCCGCGACCGGTGTATCCCGGGCCCTCGATGTGAAAGGTCGACCGCATCAAGCTGGCACCGAAGTCCTTCTTGAAGAAGCCGATCTGGTGCGCGGTCTCGTCGTAGATGTCGTAGCCAGCGCTGAGCTCCATCACGGCTCTCGCCTTGAAGCTGAACACCGGCCGGGTCTTCGAGGCGTCGCTGTAGAACGTCACCTGCTCCTTGAAAGCCATCCGCTTCTGCTCGGCGAATCCCGCCAGCTGGCCGAGCGTGCCATCGGGGTTGGCGGAGTACAGCTCATAGCGGTTGGTGGTCATCGCGAACTTTTGCTTGAGGAAGAACGTCGGTAGGTGAATGGCGGCGGTCATGGCGCGACACTATCCAGGCGACGAGCCCCCGACCTCACGTCGTGCCCACGGCTAACCCTTGGCCAGTCGCGCGAGCTCCTCGTCGACGACAGCGGTGTCGAGCTTGGTGAAGATCGGAGTGGGCTTGCCGACCGGGGTGCCGACCACGATGGCGTGGTGCTCCCAGCTCGGGGCGCCGGAGTAGTCACCGGTGATGATCGGGTAGCCGGCTCCGTCGTCGAGGTCGTCGACCTCCACGATCCGCGGCATCGGCGCCACCTTGCCCGTCCCGCCCAGCGTCCGGTCGACCTCGTTGGCGGAGAACGGAAGGAACGGCGACAGCACCAGGTTGAGGTCCTGCACACACTGGGCCACGACATGCAGGATCGTCCCGAGCCGCTCGCGTTCGTCGTCGCCCTTGAGCTTCCATGGTTCGGTGTCGGAGACGTACTTGTTGACGTCGGCCACCACCCGCATCGCCTCGCCGATGGCCTGCTTCTGTCGGTGGCGGGCGATCAGGTCGCCGACCACGTCGAACGACTCCACGACCTTGGCCAGGATCGCCTGGTCGGCTTCGGTGAGCTCGCGTGCCGGCGGAAGCTCGCCGAAGTTCTTGTTGATCAAGGTGGCGGTGCGGTTGACCAAGTTGCCCCAGCCAGCCACCAGCTCGTCGTTGGTGCGCCGCACGAACTCCGCCCAGGTGAAGTCGGAGTCCTGGCTCTCGGGGCCGGCCGAGGCCACGAAGTAGCGAAAGGCGTCGGGTTGGTAGCGACTGAGGAGGTCGCGCACATAGATCACGACCTGCTTAGAGGACGAGAACTTCTTGCCCTCCATCGTCAGGAACTCCGAGCTGACCACCTCGGTGGGCAGGTTCAGCACGCCGAATGCGCGCGGCTCGCCACCCTTGGCGCCCATGCCGGAATAGGCCAGCAGCTCGGCCGGCCAGATCTGGCTGTGGAAGGTGATGTTGTCCTTGCCCATGAAGTAGTAGGAGAGCGTCTCCTGCTCGGGGTCGGAGGCTGGGTTCCACCAGGCCCGCCAGGCATCCGGGTCACCCCCAGAACTGGCACTCCGGCGCGCCCACTCGATCGAAGCCGACAGGTAGCCGACGACGGCGTCGAACCACACGTAGAGCTTCTTGGCCGGGTCATCGCGCCAACCCTCGAGCGGCACGGAGATGCCCCAGTCGATGTCGCGGGTCATCGCCCGGGGCCGGATCTCCTTGAGGATGTTCTGGCTGAACCGGATCACGTTCGGCCGCCACAGCCCAGTGGCCGCGCGCTCGTCGAGCCACTCCCCCAGGGCGTCTGCCAGCGCCGGCAGGTCGAGGAAGAAGTGCTGCGTCTCGATGAACTCCGGCACCTCGCCGTTGATCCGGGACACCGGGTTGATCAGGTCAGCGGGGTCGAGCTGGTTGCCACAGTTGTCGCACTGGTCCCCGCGAGCACCGTCGTAGCCGCAGATCGGACAGGTGCCCTCGATGTAGCGGTCGGGCAGCGTCCGCCCCGTGGACGGCGAGATCGCGCCGAACGTCGTCTGCTCGACGAAGTAGCCGTTCTCGTAGACCCCGAGGAACAGCTCCTGCACCACGGCGTGGTGGTTGGGCGTCGTGGTCCGCGTATAGAGGTCATAGGTCAGCCCGAGCGAGACCAGGTCCTCGGCAATCAGCCGGTGGTTCTGGTCGGCGAGCTCCTGCGGGCTCACTCCGGCCTCGTCGGCGGCGATCAGGATCGGGGTGCCGTGCTCGTCGGAGCCTGAGACCATCAGCACGTCGTGACCGACCATCCGCATGTATCGGCTGAAGACGTCGGAGGGCACACCGAAACCGGCCACGTGGCCGATGTGGCGCGGGCCATTGGCGTAGGGCCAGGCAACCGCGGACAAGACGTGGGTCATGGGCTGATCCTAGGGTCGGCGAGCACCGAGCCATGCGCGGCCCAAGACCGAGTCAGCTGAAGTCGAGGTCACCGGTCCGGCTGCGCTTCATCTCGTAGAAGTAAGGGAACCTAGCGAGCGCCACCGCGCCGTCCCACACCTCGCCCGCCTGCTCACCACGCGGGATCTTCGAGAGCACCGGACCGAAGAACGCCGAGCCTTCGAACGCGATCGTCGGGGTGCCGACGTCGCTGCCGACCTGGTCCATGCCCTCGTGATGGGACCGTGCGATCGACTCGTCGTACGACGAGTCGTCCATCGCGTCGACCAGCCGGACATCCAGTCCCGCCTCAGCGAGCGCCTCGACGATCAAACCGCGGGTTACGTCTCGCCCCTCGTTGTGGATCCGAGTGCCCAGCGCGGTGTACAGCGGCAGCAGCACCTCGCGACCGTACTTGTGCTCGGCAGCCATCACCACCCGGACCGGACGCCAGGCGTCCTTCAAGAACTCGCGGTAGCTGTCCGGAATGGTCTTGTCCTGGTTGAGATAGGCCAGGCTCATCACGTGCCACGTCACCTCGACGTCTCGCACCTGCTCGACCTCGAGGATCCAGCGCGAGCTGATCCAGGCGAACGGACACAGTGGATCGAACCAGAAGTCAGCGTCAGTCATACAACTTTCAACAACTTGGCCGCCGCGCTTGTTCCCGGTCCGCGAACCCTCTGCAAGCTGCTCCTAGCGCTTGACCCAGGCGCTCGTGGTGTCGCTGCCTGACTCGACCACCTGAGTGCCCAGGAACCGGACGACCACCTGGTGCTTGCCGGCGGCCAGGCCGGGCACGACGACCCGGGCTACGCCATTCCTGACGCGACCGGTCGCCTTCTGACCGGCGACCTTCACCACAATTTCCCCCGGTAGCCGCTCGACCCCCGGAGCGATGACCCGCACCTTGATCACGGCTTTGCCCAGGCGGCCCTTGGCCGTGGCCGTCACCACCGGCACCGTCCGGACCACACCGACCGGCACGACCTCGACACGCTCGAGGTAGTTGTCCTTTGTCAGCCGCACCTGGGCGCTGATCTGATGGCCGACATCGGCCTCGGTGAGCACGTACGTCGCGGCCTCGGCGGGCCCAGCTGCGATCGCACCGTCGCGCAGCCACGTGTAGCTGTAGGCGGCGTCGCCAGGCGTGAACACGCCCGGTCGGATGGTCAGCGTCTCGCCGATCCGCGGCCGACCGACCACGGCGTACGGCTGGGTGACCTCTATGGCACCGGCGAGCACCGGACCAGCCGGATCCGACCGCGACCCGCTCCTCACGAAACCGTCGCCCTTGGCAATCGTGAGCGCAGTGATGGCCTTGCCCACCAGGGCCGCATCGAGGCGCAAGGTCCGCCCGGTGGCGCCGGGGATGACGGCACCGTCGGCTCGCCACTGCAGGGCCGACTTCTCCGGGCCCGGCGAGAAGGTGCCCGGCGTCACCGTGAGCACCTCGTCGACCAATGGCGTGCCGGCAACCACGGTCGGGGCGACCACCGAGTAGACACCCCTGGCGATGGCAGCGGTGGGCGCAGAAATGGCTGTGCCGGACTGGTAACCGGTGCGGTTCGCGGTGACCTGCACCGTGACGGTCTTGCCCAGGTCATCGCCAGTAGGCGTGTAGCCGGTATAGGTCGCGCCAGGTTTCGCGACGCCGTCCACGAGCCACTGGAAGTCGTACGCCGTCGGGCCACCCCGCCAACCGCCGACGGTCGTCTTGAGCTGGACCCCCACTTGGGGAGTGCCGGTGATCGTGGGCGGCGCCGTGCTGGTGAGGGCGTTGGTGGCCTGGTCCCGGAAGTGGATGAAGCCCCCGCTCGGCCAGCTGCCGGAGCTCTTGAGGATGCGGCGCCAGGAGAAGTCGCCACCCCAGCTGTCTTCGGAGATCACGATCTCCGTCGCGGAGATGACCCGTTCGACGTAGGCCACGTGCCCGCTGGAGCCGACGCCGCCGGAGTTGCGCTTCCACCAAGCGATCGAGCCGACCGTCGGGGTTTGGTCGGTGATGCTGGCGTTGGCTACACCCCAGTTGTAGGCCATGCCGCTGCCGGACCAGGGACGCTCGGTCGACACACCCGCCTTGATCATTCGGTAGGCCGCGTAGTTGGTGCAGTTGTGGCCCGAGTACATCCGCCAGTACATCCGGTCGCTGACCGCCGCGTAGCCGGCATTGGAGTAGCCCTGGCTCGCACAGGAGGTGTAGCCCGTGCAGAGGTACGTCGAGGCCGCCTGGGCCGGCGCCGGGGAGACCAGCACCAGCAGGCTCATCAGCAGGGCTGAGGCAGCTCCCACCGGCAGGGCAGGACGCAAGCCCCAGGTCGGGGTCCGAGCCGGAGTCGAAGAGAACACGAGAGACACCATCAACCACGGGAGCGTGTTCACGCAACAAAAACCCCAAAAAACCCATCCGTTACAGCGTGTCGGCCTTGACTTTTTGAAATTACATGATGGTAGTTCCGCTCTACCTTCGCGCGAGCGGAGGCCGCCCGGATGGGGACGACAGCGCATCGCGATGGCAGGATGTCGCGATGCCTGGAACAAATCTGACCCGCGATGAGGCTGCTACCCGCGCAGTGCTCCTCGACGTCGCGTCCTACTCCATCGAGCTGGACCTCACGACCGGACCGCAGGATTCCGACCCGAAGACATTCGGCTCGACCACGACGATCTCGTTCACGTGCTCCCAACCCGGCGCGAGCACGTTCGCGGACCTCGTCGGCGCGACGGTGCACGAGATCACCTTGAACGGCGCACCGATCGACCTGTCCGCTTACGCCGACAGCCGGATCACGCTGACCGGCCTTGCCGCCGACAACGTGTTGGTGGTCCGCGCCGACTGCACCTACTCCCACACCGGCGAGGGCCTGCATCGCTTCGTCGATCCGGCAGACGGTCGCGTCTACCTCTATAGCCAGTTCGAGGTTCCTGACGCTCGTCGCGTCTTCACCACGTTCGAACAGCCCGACCTCAAGGCACCATTCACCTTCACCGTGACCGCCCCGGACCACTGGAAGGTCGTCTCCAACGCCCCTACGCCGGAGCCGCAGCGGCTGACCGCGGATGGGCAGATCGGCAAGGCCGTCTGGAGCTTCCCGCCGACCCAGCCGATGTCGACCTACATCACGGCTGTCGTCGCCGGCGAGTACCACGAGGTCCAGGACGTCTACGAAGGCAAGTTCGGCACCATCCCGCTCGGCCACTACTGCCGTCAGTCCCTGGTGGAGTTCCTCGACCGCGAGGAGCTCGTCGACCTGACCAAGAAGAGCTTCGCCTTCTTCGAGGAGCAGTTCGACTACCCGTACCCGTTCGAGAAGTACGACCAGCTGTACGTGCCGGAGTTCAACCAGGGCGCGATGGAGAACGCCGGCTGCGTGACCCTGCGCGACGAATACCTTCCCCGCAGCCGCCAGCCCCGCTCGTTCTACGAGTTCCGCTGCTCGGTGATCACCCACGAGATGGCGCACATGTGGTTCGGAAACCTCGTCACGATGCGGTGGTGGGACGACCTGTGGCTCAACGAGTCCTTCGCCGAGTGGGCCTGCTACTACTGCGAAGCCGAGGCGACTGAGTTCACCGAGGCGTGGACCGGATTCGCCAACGCGCGCAAGCAGACCGGCTATCGCGCCGACCAGCTGCCGAGCACTCACCCGATCGCAGCCGACAACCATGACCTTCAGGCGGTCGAGGTCAACTTCGACATGATCACCTACGCCAAGGGCGCCTCGGTGCTCAAGCAGCTGGTGGCGTGGGTCGGCCTCGAACCCTTCATGCAGGGGCTGCGCCAGTACTTCAAGGACTTCGCGTTCGGCAACACGGAGTTCGGCGACCTGCTCGCCGCCCTCGAGAAGTCATCGGGCCGCGAGCTCGGCAGCTGGGCCAAGGAGTGGCTGCAGACCGCCGGAGTGAACACCATCACCCCGGAGTTCGAGCTGGCCGACGACGGAACCTATTCCTCGTTCGCCGTCCGGCAGACGGCCCACCCCGACTGGCCGACGCTGCGTCGGCACCGGATCGGCATCGGCTGGTACGACGACGCTGACGGCCGACTGGTGCGCACTCATTACGTCGAGATCGACGTCGAGGGCGAGCTGACCGCGGTCCCCGAGGCTGTGGGCAAGAAGCAGCCGGCACTGCTGCTGCTTAACGACGAGGACCTCGCGTACACGAAGATCCGCCTCGACGAACGTTCGCTGGTCACCGCGATCGACGGCCTGTCGCGCATCGATGACTCCCTGGCGCGCGCCTTGGTCTGGGGCGCGGCGTGGGACATGACTCGTGACGCCGAGATGAGTGCCAGCGACTACGTCTCGTTGGTGCTCGGCAACATCGGCAACGAGACCGACGCCTGGGGCGTGAGTCGCATCCCGAGCTGCGCCGCCCAGGCGGTCACGCTCTTCTCGGCTCCCGCCAACCGCGAGCAGCTCTCCGCCACGTGGGAGCAGGGCCTCCGCAAGCTGCTTGAGAATGCCGAGCCCGGCAGCGACTCACAGCTGACCTTCGCTCGCTCCTACGCGGGAGCAGCGCGAAGCGACCAGGCAGTCGCCGACCTGAACGCGATGCTGGATGGCTCTCTCGGCTTCGACGGCCTCGACATCGACACCGACCTGCGCTGGATCATGCTCGGCGAGCTGGCCCGGCTGGGCCACGCCGACCACGCCCGCATCGACGACGAGCTGGCCCGCGACGCCACGATCTCCGGCCAGGAGTTCGCGGCCGCAGCCAGGGCCTCGATGCCCACCGCGCAGGCCAAGGCCGATGCCTGGGAGAAGGCGATGGTGGATTCGAACGTCCCCAACGAGACCCACCGCAGCATCGTCAAAGCGTTTCCGCGGGCTGGTCAGGAACAGGTGCTGGCTCCGTATCTGGAGAAGTACCTCGACGCCGTTGACCGGACCTGGGACGCGCTCGGACCGCACAAGGCGTCCATCGCGCTCGAGTTCATCTTCCCTCGGGTGCTCGCGTCGACAGAGCTGCTCGCCACGGTGGATGCGTGGTTGGAGACCTCCACGGCCAACCCCGGCGCCATTCGCTTCGTCAAGGAGGGCCGGGCCGACGCTGCGCGGGCCCTCACCGCACAGGCAAAGGACGGCGCCTAGTCCCCGGCGTGCAACGTCTCGGGTGAGCGGGCGTGGTCGGCCAACATCTGGATGCCGCGCTTGAGCCCGCCGACCAGGTCACCGGCGGCGAAGTCGCTCTGCATCGCCAGCGCCGCCAGCTCGACCTCGCCGTCGGTGAGCGTCCGACGCACGTAGCCGCCGGTCACGATCTCCAGCGCGCGCTGATCCGGGTCGACCATGATCAGGATGCTGCGTGCCGGTGCGACCAGCGAGTTGTGCAACCGCGTAGCGAACGCGCGGACGTCGGTGTCCGCCTGTCCCACGAACACGGAGAACTCCGCACGCGACAGCTGCTCGCCCTTGCGGATCGCCTCGTCGAGGGAGAACCGCTCCGCGTTGCTGAAAGGGTCACCAGCGGCCACTTGCGCCTCCGGCCTGGGAGTCCGGGGAATCGGGGCCGGCGAGCTCGCCGGCGGCTTTGCGCGGCCCGCCCAGCCACTGGTTCTCGACCTCCGGCGCCCCGGGCAACGCGTTCGCCCCTGGCCAGCGCTGGGACGTAGACCGCGATCGCGATCGCGACAGCGAGCAGCAGCGGCACGCCGCCGAGCAGCAAGATCATGCCGAGCTTGTCGACGGCCTCGGGGGTGTCCCAGCCCTCCGGCACGTCGGCCCCGGCGGGGGCGGCCAACGCCAGGGAAAGACCGGCGACGATGAGACCAGATCCGACGAGAACGACGATCCGGCGGATGGCAGCGAGGGACGGGGTGGTCACAGCCACAGCGTAGACGGTTCGGCCGCGGAGGCCGTGGATGGTCAGGCATGGCCCATGTCACTCCTGCGGGTCGTCGACCCCTGTGCCGACGGTGAGCAGATCTGCGACCAGGTGTACGAGTGGACCGGCAACTCCACGATCGCCGATCTCGCCGACATAGTGATCGGCAAGCCGCTGGCCATCCTCGGTCTCCTGCTCCTCGGCCTCGCAGTCCGGTGGCTCTTTCACCGGCTCATCGACCGGGTGATCCGGCGCGCCGAGGCCGGTGTGCTCCCGGACCGGTTCAATCTGGCGACCTCGACCCGTCGGGTGCAGCGCGCCCAGACCATGGGCAGTCTGTTGAAGAACCTCGTCACCGGCGTGCTGGTCGGCGATCTTCGGCACGATGATCCTCAGTGAGCTGGGCGTCAACATCGCGCCGATCATCGCCAGTGCCGGCATCATCGGCATCGCGCTGGGCTTTGGCGCCCAGTCGCTGGTCAAGGACTTCCTGTCCGGCGTCTTCATGGTGTTCGAGGATCGGTACGGCGTGGGCGACGTGGTCGAACTCGGCGAGGCGATCGGCACGGTTGAGGCAGTGACGCTGCGGTCACCCGGCTTCGCGACCTCGACGGCACGGTCTGGTACGTCCCCAACGGGGAGATGGTGCGCGTAGGCAAATGAGTCAGAACTGGGCCCGCGCCGTGATCGACGTCACGTCGGCTACGGCGAGGATCTGACCCGGGTCAGAGGGTCCTGGCCGACATCGCCCACGACCTGTGGGAGGACGAGGACTACCGCGGGGTGATCATCGAGGAACCGGAAGTCACCGGCGTGGAGATGCTGGCCGCGGACTCCGGCTCCAACCTCCGGGGTGATGCTCAAGACTCGGCCGCTGGAGCAGTGGGCGGTGGGTCGGGAGACGCGCCAGCGGATCAAGGCGCGCTTCGACCACGAGGGGATCGAGATCCCCTTCGCCCAGCGCGTGGTCTGGCATCGCGAGGCGAAGCCCCCGGTCGAGCCGGAAATCGACGAGTCAGAGACTCGCTTGTCAAGCGAGCGAGGCGTCCAGGGTGATCGTGGTGCCGGTGAGGGCCTTGCTCACCGGACAGTTCTCCTTGGCGCCCTCAGCGGCCTGGACGAACTCCTCCTCGGTCATCCCGTCGACGGTGCCGATGACGGTCAGCTTCACGCCCGTGATGCCGGTGCCCGGGGTGAACTCCACCTCGGCGCTGGTGTCGAGCTTGGTTGGCGGCGTCCCGGCCTTCGCGAGGCCGCCCGAGAGAGCCATCGAGAAACAGGAGGAGTGAGCAGCGGCGATCAGCTCCTCTGGGCTGGTCTTTCCGTTAGCCTCCTCGGCTCGCGAGGGCCAGGACACGTCAAAGGTGCCGATGCCGGACGACTGAAAGCTCTACTCGGCCCGATCCCTCGGTCAGCGTGACTTTTGATGGTCTGTGCGGCGCGCGTGGTAGCCATGCTCGGAAGTCTGGCACGCCGCCGCACGGGCCTCCCCCATGGGCCCTCGGCGCCAGGCCCTACCTATTCTTGGGAAGTGAGCACCAGCTACTACGAGGAGATCGGCGGCTTCGAGACCTTCCGGCGCATCGTCGCGAAGTTCTACGCGGGCGTGGCCGACGACGAGGTGCTGCGGCCGTTGTATCCCGAGGAGGATCTCGGCCGCGGGAGGAGCGGTTCCTGCTGTTCCTGGTGCAGTACTGGGGTGGGCCGACGACGTACTCCGACACGCGTGGGCATCCGCGGTTGCGGGCCCGGCACGCACCTTTCGCGGTCAACCCGGAGGCCAGGTACGACTGGCTGATGCACTTCCGTGCCGCCCTCGACTCGGTGGAGCTGACGCCCGATCAGGACGCGCAGTTCTGGGACTACGTCACCCACGCGGCGCAGTTCATGGTCAACACCTTCGAGTGAGCTCTGCGGTCAGCCGTTCGCGGACGGAGGGGTGTGGAGTGACCGGGCGGCCGGCATCGAGGTCGTAGAAGACCGTGGTGACGCGTGCGCGAGCGAGCACCTCCTCGCCGTCACAGATCTCGGACTCGAGCGTGATCGAGGCGCTGCCGACCCGGCCGAGCTGCGACCACAGGTCGTAGGGCTCCTTGCGGAACAGGATCGGCCGGCGGTAGTCCACGTCGGTCTGCGCCACCACGAAGTGCGAGGGCGGTGCGTCGATCTCTCTGGTGAGCGACGCGAACCACCGGATCCTGGGCCTCCTGCAGGTACTCGAAATACTTCACGTTGTTGACGTGGCCG
>CAWCGY010000039.1:0-28089 GCA_963795155.1 uncultured Actinomycetota bacterium
TCGCGGAGAGGTGAGGTCACCCTCGGGAGTGCTCTCCCAGAACTCGACCTCGATGCGGCAGCCGTCGGCCAGCACCCCTACCGGCCACGGCTCGACGCTGACGACCTGGCTCCGGCCCCGGCGCACCTCGACAGTGAGGTCTGCGATTCGCCCGCGGCGCTCAGGCCAGCCGTGGTCGGCGGGCTCACACAGCGACAGGTACGCCGGAGAGTCGGCCTCGGCGAGCGCCGACAGGAAGCCATCGCGGGCGGCCATCGGCAGCACTATCACCGGCGCGGGTGACTCATGGGCCGGGATCACCAACCACCGGTCACCGGTTGCCCGCGCGGCAGCAGCCACCAGGGCCATCGCGTCGTGCCGTGCGCGAGCGGGGGCGATGTCGTGCACCTCGACGGTCGCCGCAGGGTTCGGGACGGGCCGACGTGGCCGAGCATTGGCCCGGCCGCTCAGCCGACCGCGGTGGCCGCGGCGAGCCCGGGCGTCGGCGAAGATCCCGACCCAGCGCTCGGCGAGCGAGTCGGCGGCGTACTGCCGAGAAGCACGAAGGGCGCCCTCGCCCAGCCGGGCCCGGAGGTCGGCGTCGGTGGTCAGCCGCAGCAGTGCGGCGGCGAGCCCGGAAACGGATTCCGGGCCGACCAGGAGGCCCGTGACCTCGTGCTCGACCAGCTCACGCGGACCGGAGGCGCAGTCGAAGCTGACCACGGGGACGCCGGCCGCCATCGCCTCGAGCGCGCCCAGGGGGAACGCCTCGGACCGCGACGCCACGGCGCCCACCGATGCCTTGGCCCACTCCGCGGCCAGATCCGGCACCTCGCGGACCAGCTCGACGCGGTCCCAGAGGTTGGCCTTGCGGGTCTGGCGGACGACGTCGACGCGCTGCGGGCCCTCGCCGACGATGCGCAGGCGCCACTGCGGGATCTGGTCGGCGATCTCGGCGAACGCTGCGACCAGCTTGGGCAGCTGTCGTTCCGGCACCAGTCGACCGGCGGACATGATCAGCGGCTGGTCCAGGCGCGACCTCGGCCGGAAGCCATCGGGCAGCGGATGGGGCATCACCACGGTATGAGGCGTGACCTCGCCGAGCTGCTCGTGCAGCCAGCTCTCCACGGTCATGGTCGGCACGGCGACGACGTCCGCGAGCGGTGCGTAGTGGAGCACGCCCTCCGGGGTGCGCTCGACCGACGGCCGGTAGTCCTGGTGCACGATCACGACCGGATCGGGCAGCAGCTCGACCGCGGCGGCGAGCAGCCCCGGCGTCGTGGTGACGACCGCGTCGACGTCGAGCGACGGGAGCACCGCCTCCAGCACGACGTCGGTCAGCGCGGTGGAGTGGCGGTCCCAGCCCGCCGGCACTGAGCGCGGAGGCCTTGCCGTGCAAAGCGAGCGCCTGCTTCGGGTCAGCCAGGTCCTCGGGCACGCGGGGTGTCTTCGGATCGCGGAGGTCGATCAGGTGGTCGAGGCGGAAGGGATGTGCGGGCCGAAGCGCAGGAGCGTCGGCCGTACGGGTCAGGCTGACCACCTGCACGGTGTGGTCGCCGGCCAGCGCGCGCGCCTGCGCGACCACGGAGCGCGTGGCGTCGTCCATCATGTCCACGTCGACGACGAGGTAGGCCAGCTTCACTGCGGGGCGCCCAGCTGGTCGGTGTCGGGATCCAGGATCCTCGCCATCAGCATCCCGTCACCCGACCAGCGCAGCCGCAACCGCACCTGATCTTCGAGGCCGGGATCGTCGGCGTACAGCTCGGGCAGGGGCACCGCGCGTCCGGGGTCGGTCAGGTCGTTGCTGCGACGCCGGATCGGCAGACCACCAGCCATGACGCGGGCGAGCTGCGGCGAGAGGCCCGAAATGGCAGCGGCCGTGAGGAGGTCGTCGGGGAGGGTGGCCGCCACCTCGTCGGCCTCACCCAGCAGGGTGAGCTCGCCGACCGGCGCCGTCGTGAGCCGAATGCCGTCGTCCTCGGCCAGGATCTGGGTGAGCTCGGCGGCAGCGGTCACCGGCACGTGCAGCAGGCGGAGGTAGCCCTCGTCGCTGCGCCGCAGCACCCAGCGCCCGTCGTCGATCACCGCTGCCGTCGCGGCGGCCAGCGGCGGCGTCCACACCTGCTTGGCGGCGCGGCCGCTGCTGGGCACCAACACGACGTCGTAGGCCGTCTCGCCCAGATCGTTGGGGAGGCTGGCGGGCAGCCCGCTCAGGTCGACGCGAATCGAGCGGAAGGCCGGTTGGGTGTCGTCCAGATCGCCGGCCAGCGCAATCACGTCTCCGGAGGTGGCCTCGCGCAGGGCCAGGGATCCAGGCTGGGCCTCGATGGCCAGCCACAGCGAGCGTCCGTCCAGCACACCGGCGAACGCCGCGACGGAGGCGCCCCGCGGCGGGGTCGGTGGCACGGGCGGGGGTTCTGTCGGGACGTCGGCAGCCTCGGCCGGCTGACGTCGCGCGAACTTCACCCGGGCGATGCTAGCCGTCACCGGTGCTCAGAGCCCGGTGACGCCCTCGCCACCGCCGGCCTGCTCGTCGAAGGTCTCGTGCTCAAGGAGGTGGAGCACAGGCACGCCGATCTTGCGGCGGGCCCGAGAGGTCCAGTCCAGGTGGAAGAACTCGGCGACCACGTGCGGGCGGGTCAAGATGATCGCCTCGCGTCCGTCGACGTCGGAGACCTTCTGGGCCAGCGCGTCGATCGGGGGCCCGGTGATCACCTTGCTCGAACCAACGGTCGCTCTCGCGCTCTCCAGAGCCGCGACCGTGGCGGTCAGCTCGCGTTGCGCGCGCTCCTCGCAGTCCTTCCGCACCGCGTCGAGGTCGACCTCGCTCATGCCGATCGTCGGCGCGGCCATCATCTCGCCTGCCGACAGGGAGCCCATCGACGCCTCGATCTGCGCCGCGGCGTCCTCCATCGGCAGCAACACGTGGTAGGTCACGGGCTCGTCGACCCCCTCGTGCAGCGACCGAACCTGGGCGGCATCGGCCGGTGAGAGCTCCTGCTCGACGAGGAGCACGACGTCGTAGTCAGCCATGTCTCCAGGCTACTCGTTGAACTAGCCCTCTGGGCTGCCAGCGAGGACCTCCGCCAGGTCGTAGCTGACCGGCTGCTCCAGCTGGTCATAGCCGCATGACTCGGGGTCGCGGTCGGTGCGCCAACGCTTGAAGTGGGCGGTGTGGCGGAACCGCCGGCCTTCCATGGCGTCGTACTTGACCTCCAGCACCAGCTCGGGCCGCAAGGGCGTGAAGCTGAGGTCCTTGCCCGCGCTCCACCGGCTCTGGGTGCCGGGCACCCGGTCGGGGTTGGCGATCGCGCCTTGCTGCCACTTCCCCCACGGGTGGTCCGCGATCTCGCAGACCAGCGGCTGCAGCTCCTCGATCAGCTCGGCGCGCCGGACCTCGGTGAAGCTGGCGCTGACCCCGACGTGCTGCAGCTCGCCGTCGGCGTACAGGCCGAGCAGGAGGCTGCCGAGCAGCGGACGTTCGGGCGTCGAGGTCTTGTGCTCGCGGTATCCGGCGACGACGACATCGGCGGTGCGCTCGTGCTTGATCTTCATCATCGTGCGCCCGTTGGGCACGTAGGTGCCAGCGAGCGGTTTGGCGATCACGCCGTCCAGGCCGGCGCCCTCGAACTGCTCGAACCACCGCTCGGCCTCGGCCGGCTCCTCGGTCGTGCGGGTCAGGTAGAAGGGGCCGTCGAGCCCGACCAGTGCGCTCTCGAGCGCCGCACGGCGCTCGGAGAACGGCCGGTCGACGTACGACGTGTCGCCGAGCGCCAGCAGGTCGAAGGCGACGAAGCCAGCGGGAGTCTTCTCGGCCAGCAGATCCACCCGCGACTTCGCGGGATGGATCCGTTCTTGGAGGGTCTCGAACTGCAGCCGGTCCACCCCGTCGGGGTTGCGGAGCGCCACGAACACCTCGCCGTCGAGCACGCATCGCGCGGGCAGCTGCTCCTTGGCGGCTTCGACGAGCTCGGGGAAGTAGCGGGTCAACGGCTTGGTGTTGCGGCTCGTGAGCTCGACCTCATCGCCGTCCTTGAAGACCAGGCACCGGAACCCGTCCCACTTGGGCTCGAAGCTCAGCCCACCGAACTTCCCGGGATCGGGCATGCCCTTGACGGCCTTGGCGAGCATCGGCTGGACGGGTGGCATCACGGGGAGGTCCACCCGGCCGAGCCTAGACGGACTCGTGCCCCCCAGCGTGCGCCGAGGCGCACTCTGGGCCTCACGACCCGTATCGTTGGCACGCATCAATCCCCGGTTGGTCTGCCGGCAGGGCCCGCCTGACTTTGAATCAGGATTAGCGACGATGGTTCGACTCCATCCCGGGGAGCAAGACTGGCGCAGCCGTTTCGTGAAGTGGTGGCGCCGCCTGCCATACGCTGTTTGCAGTAACCGCGGTGGTAAGCCAAGGTTGCCAGTTATGCAAGCGATCTCGGGTCGGGGGGCCTGAGGCGCGCAACCCCTCCTAGTCGCCATGGAGCCCCACCGTGAGAGCTCGCAGTCCCATCGCCCTGATCGCCGTCATCTCTTCGGCTGCCGCGTTCACGCTGGCCGTGCAGTCGCCGGCCGAGACCGCCGCGCCGGCCGCGGCCGCGCCGTTCAACCAGGCCTACAGCACCTCGGCTCATGCGGAGGTGCTGCACCTGAACGCCATCAGCGGGATGGGCGTCCCTGGTGTGGCAGACGTCGGTGTCGGCATCTCGACGGGCTCTACCTCGGGCACCCCGACGCATGCGGCGGCCGCTGAGGCTCGCAACCTGGACCTGGCACTCCTCGGCGGACAGCCCGCGTCGATCTTGGCCCAGGCCAAGCAGACCGCGCCCCCAGACAACGCCACAGCTGTCTCGGACACCTCGATACCGGCGGACCTGTCGCCGCTGCTGACACTGAACGTGTCGACGGCCACGGCGCACGCACGAACGCCTGCCGCCACCGAGATGTGCCTCCCCGCCACGGAGGCGCTGAGCGCGTCGAGCGTGAACACCGCTCAGCTCAAGGTCGTGCCCACTACCTCGCCCGCCGGGAGCCTCGTCTCCCTTCCCGGGACGGTCAAGACTTTGCAGGCAACAGCTCTGGTCGCCAACGGTTCTACTGCCACCGGCGGTCGCGATGTCGTCACCGCGGTCGCCGGGAGCCTGGCCGACATCAGGCTCCTGAACGACCAGGTCAGGGTCTCCGTGGCTGAGACCCCGACCTTGAAGGCAACGGCTACCGGCACTCCCGGTGGAGCCAAGGTCGAGTGGGACGCCCCCTGGTCAAGGTCACGGTTGGCGGGACCCCCTACGTCCTGCCGGTCGACGGGAGTCCGCTCAACATCGTCGCGCCCGACAACCCGCTGCTGCACCTAGAGCTCCAGCTGGGTCAGCTGGAGAACGTGGTCGAGTCTGATGACGGCCGTACCGCGTCCGGCACCGCGGCGGTCCTCGATGTCGAGGTCGCGCTGGCCGGCGTCAACATCGCTGATCTCGACCTGTTCCCCTTCGCCGTCGAGGCCAAGGCCCCTGCTGGTGGCGTCCAGTGCGGACCCGCCGGGACCCCCGGGACCCCGGGACCGGTGCGAAGGACAGTGATGGCGATGGGCTCACCGACGACCAGGAGAACACCGATACGCACACCAACCCGAACAACCCGAACACGGACGGCGACTGCATCAGGGACGGCAGGGAAGACCCGGACGTCGATGCACTCACCAACCTCGAAGAGGTCAACGGGACCAAGAACACCTTCGGACCCAGCGCACCAACTGACCCGACCGACCCCGACAGCGACAACGGCAGGATCAACGACGGGGTAGAGACCGGCCGCGGCACCAATCCCAACAGCCAGGCCGACGACAACCCGCCGGCAGGCGCAGCCCGGGACTCGGATGGCGACGGTTTGACCGACGCCCAGGAGACCAACCAGACCAACACCAACCCGAACAACGCCGACACCGACGGTGATGGCGTCAACGACGGTGCCGAGGACCCGGACAGCGACGCCTTGAGCAACCTCGAGGAGCTCACCGGCATCCGGAACCCGTACGGACCCAATGCGCCCACCGATCCGCTCGATGCAGACTCCGACAATGGTGGTGTGGAGGACGGGGCTGAGGTGTGCGCCTTCACCGACCCGAACGACGGGTCCGACGACATGGCGCCGCCGAAGCCACGGACCATCAGGTGCAGGGGCAAGGCGCCAACCATCCTGGGCACCAAGGGGGATGACACGCTGATCGGAACCCCCGGCCGCGACATCATCAACGGCCGGGCCGGCAACGACACCATCCTCGGTCTCGGCGGCAACGACTGGATCTGCGGTCGCTTCGACGATGACCGCATCCGCGCCGGCAGCGGCAACGACTTCGTCCTCGGTGGCACCGACGACGACCGGATCTCCGGCGGCACGGGCAACGACAGGCTCGGTGGCCGCAGCGGGAACGATCGGATGACCGGCGGTGCCGGCAACGACGGGCTGCTCGGCGGGCGCGGCAACGACAGCCTGTTCGGCAACGCCGGCCGTGACCGGATCGCCGGCAACCAAGGAGACGACCGCCTCGTCGGTGGTCCCGGCCGGGACCAGCTCATCGGCGGACCGGGAAGGGACTCCTTGCGTCAGTAGGGGAACCTCCGCCCACGGGCGCGGAAACGCCGATGCCCACTTCCGGGCGGGCCCGGCACCCAGGAACGTCCGACGGTGGGTGCTGCAGTTCCGGCGCGTCTAGAGTGAGGCGCTAGTCGACCGAAGGAACTTCCTCTTGACCAGAGAGCTGACTGTCATCGTGCTCGCCGCCGGCGGTGGCACCCGGATGAAGTCGAAGACCATGAAGGTGCTGCACCCGGTCGCCGGTCGCAGCATGATCGGGCATGTGCTGGGCGCCGTGCGCGCCGTCGAACCTCAGCGGGTCATCGCGGTGGTCGGTCACGGTCGGGACACGGTCGGGCCGCACATCCTGGAGCAGGCCCCCGATGTGGTGCTCGCCATCCAAGAAGACCAGCGTGGCACCGGGCATGCCGTCCGGATGGCGATGGATGCAGTGGTCAGTGCCGATGGCACGGTCACCGGCACCGTCATCGTGGCCTACGGCGACACCCCGTTGCTGCAAGGTGAGTCGTTGAAGGCGTTCGCGGCCGAGCACGAGGCAGCCGAGCGGGCCGTCAGCATCCTGAGCGGCATCGTGACCGACCCCCATGGTTACGGTCGGGTGATCCGCGACGCCGACGGTGACGTCGAGGCCATCGTGGAGGAGCGCGACGCGACCGCGGACCAGCGCGAGATCCAGGAGATCAACTCCGGGATCCTGGCCTTCGACGCGTCCTTCCTCGTCGAAGCGCTGCCGAAGATCTCCAACGACAACTCCAAGGGCGAGTACTACCTCACCGACATGGTGCAGCTTGCCCGTGACGCGGGCCTGACCGTCGGCGCGTTCCCGATCGACGACGTGTCCCAGACCGAGGGCGCCAACGACCGCAAGCAGCTCGCCGAGCTCGGCCGGGTGATGAACCGGCGCATCGTCGACCGATGGATGCTCGAGGGCGTGACGGTGATGGACCCGGCCACGACCTGGATCGACACCGACGTGACGATCGCTCCCGACGTGACGATCCTGCCGGGCGTTCAGCTGCTCGGGGCCACCGTGATCGGTGAGGACGCGGTGATCGGACCGGACACCACGCTCAAGGACTGCGACGTCGGCACGGGCGCTCGCGTCGTCCGCACCCATGGCGAGCTGGCGGTGATCGGCGCGGACGCGGTGGTGGGGCCGTTCAGCTACCTGCGGCCGGGCACCGAGCTTGGTGTCGCCGGCAAGATCGGCGCCTTCGTCGAGACCAAGAACGCCCAGATCGGCGACGGTGCGAAGGTCCCGCACCTCTCCTACGTCGGAGACGCGGAGATCGGAGATGGCGCCAACATCGGCGCCGGCACGATCTTCGCCAACTACGACGGGGTCGACAAGCACCGATCCAAGGTCGGTCGACATGCCCGCACCGCCTCCAACAACACGTTCGTGGCTCCGGTGGAGATCGGTGACGGCGCCGGCACGGGTGCTGGCACCGTCGTGCGCCGGGACGTCCCGCCCGGTGCGCTGGCCGTCAGCGCCGGCCAACAGCGCAACATCCCCGGGTGGGCGCAGACCCGGCGCTCGGGCACGCCGCAGGCCGACGCGGCCGAGGCCGCCGGTTCCGCGGTCGACGCGCCGTCTCAGGAAGACGCCTAGGAGTTGGGGTGACCGGCCCGGTACGGGCAGAATCCAGGTGAACACCCGGCGACCACCCAGGAGCTCCGCGTGACCGGAATGAAGAAGACCACCGAGAAGAACCTGATGGTCTTCAGCGGACGGGCACACCCCCAGCTCGCCGCCGAGGTCAGCGAGATCCTCGAGACCGACCTGGTGCCCCAGTCGGCCTACGAGTTCGCCAACTCCGAGATCTACATCCGCTACGAGGAGTCGGTGCGGGGCTGCGACGCCTTCGTGATCCAGAGCCACACGGCGCCGATCAACGAGTGGATCATGGAGCACCTGATCATGGTCGACGCGCTCAAGCGCGCCTCGGCCAAGCGGATCACCGTGGTCATGCCGTTCTACGGCTATGCCCGGCAGGACAAGAAGCACCGTGGCCGCGAGCCGATCTCCGCCCGGCTGATGGCCGACCTTTTCAAGACCGCCGGTGCCGACCGGCTGATCACCGTCGACCTGCACGCCGACCAGATCCAGGGGTTCTTCGACGGCCCCGTCGACCACCTGATGGCGCTGCCGATCCTGGCCGACTACGTGAAGAGCAAGTACGGCGGCCAGGCGCTCGCAGTGGTCTCGCCGGACGCCGGCCGGATCAAGGTCGCAGAGCGCTGGTCGTCACGACTCGGTGGCGCGCCACTGGCGTTCATCCACAAGTCCCGCCGTATCGACCGACCCAACGAGACCGTCGCCAACCGCGTGGTCGGTGAGGTCGCCGGCCGGATGTGCGTGCTGGTCGACGACATGATCGACACCGGCGGCACCATCGTGAAGGCTGCCGAGGCGTTGATGGAGGCGGGGGCCGAGGGCGTGATCATCGCGGCGACCCACGCGATCCTTTCCGAGCCAGCCGTGGACCGGCTCAAGAACTGCTCGGCTGCCGAGATCATCGTCACCAACACCCTGCCACTCACCGACGACCGCGAGTTCGACAAGCTGACCTGCCTCTCGATCGCCCCGCTCGTCGCTCGCGCCATCAAAGAGGTCTTCGAGGATGGATCGGTCACCTCGATGTTCGACGGTCACGCGTAGGAACCCTGACTGATCACGCAACTCGTGTGCGTGAGCAACGGTGGCTGCCCGGCCTATCTACGTAGGTGGAAGCTGACCTTGCCGGTCGGTAGGCGCGTCTGCTCGTAGCGGTTGTCGTGCACGATCGTGTGGTGGCGTGGGCAGAGGAGGATGCCGTCGCGGTTGGTGCCGCCGCCCTCACTCCAGGGTGTTGGGTGGTGCAGGTGGCACATCCCGGGTGGCCAGTCGCAGCCTTCTGTGGAGCAGCCGCCCTGTTCGATGGTCGCGACGATCCGCTGGCTCTGGGTGTGGAAGCGTCTTTTGCGGCCGAGGTCGAGGACCTGGGATCTTCCGTCGAGGACCGCGGGCATGATGCCGGCTGTGCAGGCCAGGCGGCGGGCTTCGCCGGCGCTGATCTTGTCGCCGGTGTCGAGGCGGGCTGCCTGTAGTCCACCGAGCAGGGACTCGAGGGTCATGGTGACCACGATCGTGGCGTTGACGCCACCGGCCTTGGGTAGCGCTGCGGTGGGGTAGGTCTGGAGGTACTCCTGGAACGCCAACCCCATCCGGTGGACGGTGGGTCGTCCTGGTGCGGGGGCGTGGCCGTCGACCGCGGCTCGGTGCTTCGGTGCGGCGATGGCCAGCAGTGCTTTCTTCAGCATCGCTGCGTGCCGGGTCGAGATGGTGAACCGGCCGTGACACCTGCCGTGCCCGTCATCGGAGATCCGGAGGACTGCGGCCGCTTCGGCTTCCTGCTCCTCGCGTTCCAGCTGCGCCGCTTCGTGGGCGTCCGCGGTGGCGGGGTCGATGACTTCCAGGATCCGTCTCCCCAGGATCCGCAGGTGTGTGGCGTCGTGGTCCTGGGCGTGGTCGAGCAGCCACCGCACGGCCTTCGCCGCGACCCAGGGCTCCGCGTCCTCGGGCAACGCGTCCACGGCACCGACGATCACTGCGGCCTGGTCGACCACCACCTCCCCGGAAGCCAGCGCCGCACGGACCGGCTCATGGGCGTCGGTGTCGAGTGCTTGGGCGAGCCTGAGTGTCGCGGTGGGCCGCGGCACGGGTCTGCTGGGTGTGGTGGGCCCACCAGCTCGCGGTACTCGTGGCACCGGACGCCTCGCCGATCCGGTTGGTCTCGCCGTGGGCGGCGACCCGGAGCTTCAGCTCCGCGACCCGGGCCTCGGCGCGGGTCAGCTCACCCAACGTGGCCCTGGTTTCCTCATCACCCATCGACCAGGTCGACGTGTCGGTCAGGGTGTCCAGCAGCTCGTGGATCTGCCCAGCAGCGACCGTGATCGGGTGTCCCCGAAACCTGGTCGATGCGGTGCTGGTCATAGATCAATCCAAGCACCCACCACCGACACTCATCGACCGAGTTTCCCCTTAGTCCACAAGGGGTTTCGAGGCTCGTCGCTGACGCTCCTCACACCTCAACCACCGGCCTACCGGCGTCAGGAGATGTCGTCCCAGCGGTCTTCCCAGCCGCGGCGCAGCACACTGGGTAGATCGCCGGCCAGCGCGGACTCGAAGTGGGCGATCTGTTCGTCGCTGAGCGCGACCGCTGGGAACGCTCGGTGCACTTCTTGGGCAAACGCCTGACCTCGCGCCGCCAGCCTCGGCGCCTCGTCGAAGTACGCCGCCACGAACGGCGCCACCAGCTCTGGCTGCTCGAGCGACCACAGTCCGGAGCAGACCGCGCCCAGCATCCGGTTGGAGACCTGGTCGTCGTCCACCACGGTCGCCCAGGCAGCTGCCTTGGCGGCGGCCGAGGGCAGCGCAGACCGTGCGGTCGCGGCGCCCAGCTCACCGTCGATCGTGCCGTCGGCACGGCGTTCCTCCTCGATCGTGTCCGAGTCGAGGGCACCGAGCTCGGCCAGCCGGCGGATCACCGACCAACGCAGGGCGGGGTCCAGCTGCACGCCGGACCCCGTGAGCCCCCCTGCCAACCACCGGTGCATCTCGGCCGGGTCGCGGCTCGACCTGGCCAAGCCACGAGTGAGCTCGATCCGCACCTGCTCGTCGGTTGCATCGGCGACACCCGTGCGGCAGGCCTCAGCCAGCTGGTCCAGAGCACCGGGAGCTCGGTGCGCCGGCAGTCGCTGCGGCACCACCGTGCGCAGGGTCCGCCCGATCACCGCGCTGACAATGGTCACCTCGGGCTCCGCGGGCAGGTGCCGCTCGAGGAGGTGCAGGTAGTCGTCGGCCGAGAGCTCCCGGCTGCGCACCAGTCCGAAGGCCGCAGTCCAGAGGACGGCCCGACACATCCCGTCATCGATCTGTGACAGGCCCGCTTGCACGGCGGCCCACGACTGCTCGTCCAGCACCAGACGGGCGAAGGTCTCGCCGCGACTGTTCGGCACTACGACGCGTCCAGCCCAGTCGTCCAATGCGACGGGCTCATCGTCGAGGTCGACGAAGCGGCTCTCCAGCTCACCCATCGCGTCGTCGTACGCCGTGACCCGGAGCCGGTGTGGGCGGCTACCGATCCTGCTGAGCACCGGCACCTCGCCAATGCGCTTCACCTGGATCGTGTCGAAGCCGGTGGTTCGCAGCCACAGCTCGGCCCAGCCCCGCACGTCGCGCTCGGAGACCTCGTCGAGTGCGGCCAGGAAGTCGGCCAAGGTGGCGTTGCCCAGCCGGTGTCGGGTCAGGTAGGCGTTCAGCCCGGACAAGAAGGTCTCCTCGCCGAGCCAGGTGACCAGCTGTCGGAGCGTGGCGTTGCCCTTGGCGTACGAGATCATGTCGAAGTTGTTGGCGGCTGCGTCGACGTCGGGCACGTCCTCGGCGGCCGGCGCGACCGGGTGGGTCGAGCGCCGCTGGTCGGCATCGAAGGCGACCGGCTTGCGACCGATCTCCGCGGACAGCAGGGCTCCGGGATCCCCGACCGCGTCGGCGGCGATTCGATAACCCATGTAGTCGGCGAACGACTCCTGCAGCCAGGTGTCCTCCCACCAGGTCATCGTGACCAGGTTGCCGAACCACATGTGCGCCATCTCGTGAGCGATGGTCGAGGTCCGGCTGGTGCGCTGCAGGTCGGTGAGCCTTCCGCGAGGCAGGTACTCGTCGCGGTAGGTCACGCACCCCGGCGTCTCCAGGGCACCCCAGTTCTGGCCGGGCACGAAGACCTGGTCGAAGGAGTCGAAGGCGTAGGGCTCGGAGAACAGCCCGGTGTAGTGGTCGAAGCAGGCGACGGTGGCGGCCCGGAGATCGTCGAAGTCGCGCTCCAGCTCGGTCGCGAGTGAGCGTCGGGCGTGCCATCCGAACGGGAGGCCGGCGTGCTCCCAGGTCACGGAGTGCCACGGGCCCGCGCACACGACGAACATCGCAACCGGGATGGGCGGCGTCGTCGCGAACCCCCAGCGCCCGTCATGGCTGCTCAGCACCCGGCCGTTGGCCAGCACGGTCCAGCCCGGGTCCGCGGTCACCGTCAGCTCGACCGTCGACTTGAGGTCGTTCTGGTCGAAGCAGGCGAAGACGCGCTGGGCGACATCCATGCCGACGTACGCCGACACGTAGATCTCGTCGTCGGCCGGGTCGGTGAAGGTGTGCATGCCGTCGCCGTCGGTCACGTAGGGGAGCCGCGCCTCCACCACGACCTCGTTGACGTCGGACAGCCCGGTGAGGCCGATCCGCCGACCGTCGTACGCCGCGTTGACGGCACTGCCTCCCACGCTCACGCGCAGGTCGCGCGCATCGGTGAGCTCCAGGAACGTCTCGGAGCCCGATGACCGGAAGCGCACCGTCGTGCGGCAGCCGAACGTGCCGCTGGCAGGCTGGGTCAGGTCGAGGTCGACGGCGTAGGAGACCTCCGAGAGCTGCGCGGCGCGGGTGCGGGCTTCGGCGAGAGTCAACGACACCCGAGGAGCCTATGTCTGCGCATTTGGCCGCCGCGTCGCTGCCCGTCTAAGATCGGCAAGTTGCCTCGGCGAGGGAACCCTTGGCCCCCAAGGGGATTCCGTGATCGACAGGGCCGGCCCAAGATCTGTGCCCCAAGATCTGTGCCCAGTCTCTTGTCGCGGCGACCACGAATTTCTTGAACATCGCCAGCACGAGGAGAGAAGCCAGATGGCTACCGAGAAGATCAAGGCCGAGACCCGCACCGAGTTCGGCAAGGGTGCCGCCCGTCGCATCCGGCGCGAGCACAAGGTGCCAGCCGTCATCTACGGCCACGGCAACGACCCGATCCACGTGTCCTTGCCTGGCCACGACACCATGATGGCGCTCAAGCACGGTGGCGCCAACGCGCTGCTCGAGCTCGAGATCGAGGGCACTCCCCAGCTGGCGCTGACCAAGCAGGTGCAGGTCGACCCGATCCGTCGCACGCTCGAGCACATCGACTTCGTCGCCGTGCGCAAGGGTGAGAAGGTCACCGTCGAGGTGCCCGTGCACCTCAACGGCGAGGCCGCCCGCGAGACGCTGGTCGTCACCGACACCACGACCATCCAGCTCGAGGCCGAGGCGACCAACATCCCCGAGTACGTCGAGGTCGACATCGCCGGTCTCGAGGCCGGCACTCGGATCCTCGCGTCCGACCTCACCCTGCCCACCGGCTCGGTGCTGCTGCTCGACCCCGAGACGCTCATCGTCAACATCACCCAGGCGCAGTCCGCCGAAGAGCTCGAGGCCGAGCTCGAAGAGGCCGAGGCTGAGGCCGGCATCGAGCGTGAGGAATCCGACGAGGACAAGGCGGAGGACGCCGACGCCGCTGCCGACGAGGACTCAGAGTCCGCCGAGGGTGGCGACGGGGAGTGATCCTCAGCCGGCTCAGGTGGTTTCTGGGCCGACTCGTCTCGCCGGCCGGGAAAGTGCCCGGCCCGGCGTCCGACCCAGGGGCCTTCGAGGAGGACGGCATGGCGACAGCCGACGTCTGGCTCGTGGTCGGTCTCGGCAACCCCGGGGAGAAGTACGCCGGGCACCGCCACAACGTCGGTTACCTGGTGGGCGACGAGCTGGCCAGCCGCCTCGGCTCGTCCTTCCGCGGCCACAAGTCCGGGCGGGCCGATGTCGTGGAGGGCCGCCTGGGCGCGCCGGGAACGCCCGGTCCGCGCCTGGTCCTGGGCCGTCCGCGCGACTTCATGAACGGCGTCGGCGGCGGCGCAAAGGCTCTGGCGACCTTCTACAAGGTGCCCCCCGATCGGATCATCGCGATCCACGACGAGCTCGACCTCCCGTTCGGCAGTCTCCGGGTGAAGCTCGGCGGCGGCGACAACGGCCACAACGGGCTGCGGTCGCTGCGTTCCTCGCTCGGCACGGGCGACTTCTACCGGGTGCGGGTCGGGATCGGCCGCCCGCCAGGGCGCCAGGACCCCGCCGACTTCGTGCTGTCCAACTACTCCAGCGCCGAGCGCAAGGACCTCCCCTTCGAGGTCGACCGCGCCGCGGATGCCGTTGAGACCTTGATCCTCGAGGGGCTCGAGCGGACTCAGCAGAAGTTCAACTCCTGACCCGTGAGAGGTTGACCTTCGTGACCCACGACGAGATCTCAGCAGCTGCCACGATGGACGACCACGCGCTCTCGGCCTGGCTGGCCGACGCTGCCGGTCGCCGGTTGCTCGAGGTCCGCGGCGAGGGCCTGGAGGGTCGTGCCCTGAAGGACGCTGGCGACAGGGCCGCGCACGAGCTGCTGATGGATCTGCTGGCCGAGCACCGCCCCGGCGACGCCGTGCTCAGTGAAGAGGGCAAGGACGACAAGGTCCGCCTCGAGGCGGACCGGGTGTGGATCGTGGACCCGCTCGACGGCACCCGCGAGTTCTCCGAGCCGCCGCGGGACGACTGGGCCGTGCACGTTGCGCTGTGGGAGCGGAGCGGTCAGGACTCCGGTGAGCTCACCGCGGGTGCGGTGGCCCAACCGATGATCGGTGAGACCTTCCACACCGGCCAGCCCCCCGTCGTACCGCCGCGGACGTCGGAGCGGTTCCGGATCGCGGTCTCGCGCAGCCGGCCGCCCTCCTTCACGCCGGCTCTCGCCGAGGAGCTCGACGCCGAGATGGTCCCGATGGGCTCGGCCGGCGTCAAGGTGATGTCGGTCGTCCGCGACCTCACCGACGCCTACGTCCACTCCGGTGGCCAGTACGAGTGGGACTCGGCTGCCCCGGTCGCTGTCGCCCACGCCGCCGGTCTGTACACCAGCCGGATCGATGGCACCCCGCTGCGCTACAACCAGGACGACGTCTACCTGCCCGACCTGATCGTCTGCCGGCCCGAGCTGGCCGAGCGGATCGTCGCCTTCGTCAAGGCGCATCACCTGCGCTAGTCGCCTCAGCTGATCGGATTGCCGTTGCCGTCGGGCCGCGGCAGGGTGGCGCGATGACTTCCTTCATCTCGCACACGACCGTCGACTGCCACAACGCCTACGAGCTCGCTGAGTGGTGGAAGCCGGTGCTCGGCTACGTCGACATCGACGGTGACCCGAACTTGCCCGGTCATGAGGAGTGCCTGATCCGTGACGCCGAGACCGGCCACCAGGTGCTGTTCATCGAGGTCAACGACGCAAAGACGGTCAAGAACCGTGTCCACTTCGACCTGTGTCCGCGCGGGGACAGCACCCGCGACGACGAGCTCGCCCGGCTGTGCGAGCACGGCGCCACCGTGGTGGCCGACCTCCGGGGCACGTACGGCCCAGGCACCGGTTGGGTGGTGCTGGCCGACCCCGAGGGCAACGAGTTCTGCATCCTGCGATCGGCGGCTGAGAAGGCCGAGGGGGGCCCGGTGGTCCAGACCTGAGCCATCAATTGAATAGAACTACCTTGCATTGAATCGTCAGGTGTTCCATAGTAAGGCCATGCCTAGCTCACCGGCTCCCGAGAAGCGGCCCTACGAATCGCCTCGTCGACGCGCCTCGGCCGCAGACACTCGACGTGCTGTCATCGCTGCTGCGACCTCGCTGTTCACGCAACGTGGTTGGGCCACCAGCGTCCGCGACATCGCCCGCGAGGCGGGAGTTGCCGTCGAGACCGTGTACAGCGTGGTCGGGTCCAAGCGCGAGCTGCTGAAGGTCGCGCTCGACGTCGGCATCGTGGGTGACCACGAGCCGGTCCCGCTCGCCGAGCGGGACGAGTTCGCGGCCCTCGGGACGGGCGACCGGCGCGCGCGGCTCCAGAAGTCCGCGGCGATGATGGCGGAGCAGTACTCCAGGGTGGCCGCCCTGCACCAGGCGCTCGACCAGGGCGCGGACGCCGACGAAGAGCTGGCCGCGCTCCAGCGTCACGCCCATGAGCAGCAGCGGACGACGTTCACCGAGGGGCTGACCCTGGCCCTGGGTCGACGCCCCGAGCCCGCGCTGGTCGACGGCCTCCTGGCCATCAGCAGCCCGGCGACCTACCTCCACCTCGTCCGGATGGCTGGGTGGACCCAAGAGCAGTACCAGCAGTGGCTGGCGCAGACCTTGCTCCAGCTCGTCTCGCACATCCCGGAGGAGTCAGCATGACCGCGCAAGAGACACATCAGAAGATTGACCAGCAGGCCGCGCCGGCGGACACGCGGATGATGGGCATCGTCCACTCCGCCCTGCGCCGCGACCTGGTTCGGTTGCGCCTGGTGCTCGGGACGCCGGCGGCCCAGGAGCCGAAGCGCCGTCAGGCCCTCGCGGAGCACGCGGTCTGGCTGATGGACTTTCTGCACCACCACCACACCGGCGAGGACGAGGGCCTCTATCCCCTCGTCGTACGCCGTAACCCGGATGCGGCCCGCCTGTGCGAGCGGATGGACCTCGACCACGAGACGATCACCCCGGCCATGGACGGGCTGCGCACTGCCGCGCAGCGTCACCTGGCCGACCCGGACAGCCCCGACTCCGACCTGCTCGCGGCACTCGCCGCGCTGGACGAGCCGCTGGTGGCGCACCTGGCCCGGGAAGAGCTGGAGATGATGCCGGTGGTCTCGGCCAGCATCAGCCACGCCGAGTGGGTGCAGTGGCACGAGGACATGATCGACGGGAGCATGACCGAGCTGGCCTTCGAGGGCCACTGGATGCTGGACGGGCTCGACGAGGAGCGCGCCCAGATCGTGGTCGGCCCCGTGCCCGCAGTGCCGCGGTTCATCCTGGTCAAGCTGCTCGGTGGCGCCTACCGCCGGAAGGCAACCCTGCTGTGGGGTGGCACCCGGGCTGCGCTGGTGCCGCCGCTGCACGTGGACGACACCCGGACCTGGGCGTCGTGAAGTGGAAAGTGGACTGGGCGGCTGAGGTGGTCGTCGACGTGGCGCGCCACGCCCGCCCAGGTCTGGGCGGTCCTGTCAGACCCCACCCGGGTCGGTGAGTGGAGTCATGAGTGCCGTTCCGTGAGCTGGGTCGATGGCTACTCCGAGGCGGCCGTGGGAGCCAAGTTCCGCGGTAGCAACCAGGTGCGCACGTTCCGCTGGTCGCGGACCTGCACGATCACCGAGCTGGAGCCCGAGCGGCTGCTGGTCTACCGCACCTCGGGGGGCGTGCCCTCCGACTCCACCGAGTGGCGGTTCGGCCTCGAGCCCGTCAGCGACGGGACCCGGGTCACCCAGTCGTTCCGGATCCTCAAGTTCCCGCGCCTGGTCGAGCTGGCCACCGTTGCGTTCAACCCGTCGCATCGTGATCGCAGGGCTGCCCTGGTAGCCGACCTGGCCAGGCTGGGGGAGATCAGCGCGAGCGTCACGGCGTAGCCAGCCCGCCGTAGAGTGATAGCTGCACCCCCTGTCATCCGTGACCGGGGGCTTCAGTGTTGTTCGGACCCTCCAGGAGCACCCGTGTCACTCGCCGGCCTTGCCGACGCCGTCCTCGCCGACCCCACCCTCGCCTCCGCCGTGGCGGATGCTAGAGGCGGCACGGTGCGCGCGCTCGACCTCTCGGGACCCGCGGCGATCCGACCCTTCGTGGTGGCGGGCCTGGTGCGCGCCGGGCGCACCGTGCTGGCGGTCACCGCAACCTCGCGAGAGGCCGAGGACCTGACCGCCGCCCTGGGCGACCTGGTCGACCCGTCCCAGGTCGGCTACTACCCGAGCTGGGAGACGCTGCCGCACGAGCGGCTCAGCCCGCGCAGCGACACGGTCGGGCAGCGGCTGGCCATCCTGCGCCGGCTGCGGCACCCCGGCACCGACGCGAGCAACGGGCCGCTCTCGGTGGTGGTCGCGCCGGTGCGGTCGATGCTGCAGCCGCAGGTGAAGGGGCTCGGGGACCTCGAGCCGGTGGAGCTTGCGCCCGGCGACTCACAACCCCTCGAGGACGTCGTACGCCGACTGGCGGACGCGGCGTACACGCGCGTTGACCTGGTGGAGAGGCGGGGCGAGTTCGCGGTGCGCGGCGGCATCATCGACGTGTTCCCGCCGACCGAGGAGCACCCCGTGCGCGTCGAGCTGTGGGGCGACGAGGTGGAGGAGATCCGCTCGTTCTCGGTGGCCGACCAGCGCACGCTCGACCAGCGTGGAGCGCCTCTGGGCGCCTCCCTGCCGAGAGCTGCTGCTCACCGACGAGGTGCGACGCCGCGCCGCCGAGCTGGGCCAGCAGCACCCCGAGCTGCTCGAGCTCACCGACAAGATCGCCGCGGGCATCGCCGTCGAGGGCATGGAGGCCCTCTCGCCCGTGCTCGTCGACGAGATGGAGCTGCTGGTCGACCTGATGCCGGCCGACACCCACGTGCTGGTGCTCGACCCCGAGCGGGCCCGGAGTCGCGCCCACGACCTGGTGGCCACCAGTGAGGAGTTCCTCGGTGCGAGCTGGGCGGCCGCGGCAGGTGGCGGCGTCGCCCCCGTCGATCTCGGCGCCGCGTCGTACCGCGCCCTCGGCGACGTCCGCCTCCACACCCTCGATCTCGACAAACCCTGGTGGACCCTCGGCCCGTTCGCCCTCGCCGACGCGGTAGTCCCGGGTCAGTGGCAGGTCGATCCGGCGAAAACACCAGCCACTGACCCGGGACTACCGCATCGGGCGGTGGATCACTATCGCGGGGACGTCGAGAAGGCGATCACGGACCTCGAGGGTTGGCGGGCCGACGGTTACCGCACGGTGGTGCTCTACGCCGGGCACGGGCCGGCCCAGCGGATGGTCGAGATGCTGGGGGAGCACGACGTGCCGGCCCGGTTGGTCGAGCAGGTCGAGGCCGGGGTTTCCGATGGCGTGGTCGAGGTGACCTGCGGCTCGCTCACCAGTGGGTTCGTCGACGACCGGAACCGGATCGCGCTGCTGACCGGCGAGGACATCTCCGGTCAGCGCGCCTCGACGCGCGACATGCGGAAGATGCCGGCTCGGCGCAAGCGGCAGATCGACCCGCTCGAGCTGAGCGCCGGCGACTACGTGGTGCACGAGCAGCACGGCGTAGGCCGGTTCGTGGAGATGAAGCAGCGCGAGGTCCAGGGCGCCACCCGCGAGTACCTCGTGCTGGAGTACGGCCCGTCCAAGCGCGGCGGACCGCCGGACCGGTTGTACGTGCCGGCCGACGCGCTCGACCAGGTGACCCGCTACGTCGGGGGCGAGCAGCCCAGCCTGGACCGGCTCGGCGGCGGCGACTGGGCCAAGCGCAAGGGCCGCGCTCGCAAGGCAGTGCGCGAGATCGCAGCTGAGCTGATCAAGCTGTACGCCGCGCGCCAGGCCACCACTGGTTTCGCGTTCGGGCCGGACACGCCCTGGCAGCGTGAGCTCGAGGACGCCTTCCCGTTCACCGAGACACCCGACCAGCTGACCACCGTCGACGAGGTCAAGTCCGACATGCGACAAACGGTGCCGATGGACCGGCTGGTGTGCGGCGACGTGGGCTACGGCAAGACCGAGATCGCGGTGCGCGCGGCGTTCAAGGCAGTGCAGGACGGCAAGCAGGTAGCGGTGCTGGTGCCGACCACGCTGCTGGTCACCCAACACCTCAGCACGTTCACCGAACGGATGAGCGGCTTCCCGGTCGTGGTCAAGGGGCTGAGCCGCTTCCAGACCGACAAGGAGGCGCGCGAGGTCATCGCTGCTCTGGCCGAGGGCAGCATCGACATCGTGGTCGGCACGCACCGGCTGCTCAACCCCGACATCAAGATCAAGGATCTCGGCTTGATCGTGGTCGACGAGGAGCAGCGGTTCGGCGTCGAGCACAAGGAGCAGATGAAGCGGCTGCGCACCAGCGTCGACGTGCTGAGCATGAGCGCCACCCCGATCCCGCGCACGCTGGAGATGGCGATCACCGGGATCCGCGAGATGTCGACCATCACCACGCCGCCCGAGGAGCGGCACCCGGTGCTGACCTACGTCGGCGGCTACGAGGACCGTCAGGTGACGGCCGCCGTACGCCGGGAGCTGCTGCGCGACGGTCAGGTCTTCTACATCCACAACCGGGTGCAGTCGATCGACAAGGCGGCGGCCAAAATCCGCGAACTGGTGCCCGACGCCCGGGTGGCGGTGGCGCACGGGCAGATGGGGGAGCACCTGCTGGAGCAGGTGATGCTGGACTTCTGGGAGAAGCGGTTCGACGTGCTGGTGTGCACCACGATCGTCGAGTCCGGGCTCGACGTCTCCAACGCCAACACGATGATCATCGAGCGCGCGGACACCCTGGGCCTGAGTCAGCTGCACCAGCTGCGCGGCCGCGTCGGGCGCAGCCGCGAGCGGGCCTACGCCTACTTCCTCTATCCCACCGAGAAGCCACTGACGGAGACCGCCCACGAGCGGCTGGCCACCCTGGCCCAGCACTCCGACCTCGGCGGTGGCATGGCGATCGCGATGAAGGACCTCGAGATCCGCGGCGCCGGCAACCTGCTCGGCGGCGAGCAGTCCGGCCACATCGCCGACGTCGGCTTCGACCTCTACGTACGGCTGGTCGGTGAGGCGGTCCAGGACTTCCGCGGCGACGCCGGGTCCGATGGCAGCGGCCCGGAGCTCAACGAGGTGCGGATCGAGCTGCCGGTGGACGCGCACCTGCCGCACGACTACATCTCCAGCGAGCGGCTGCGGCTCGAGATGTACAAGCGGTTGGCCGAGGTCCGTTCCGATGGCGACGTCGACCTGCTCGCCGAAGAGATGCTCGATCGCTACGGCGAGCCGCCGCAGGAGGTGGTCTCCCTGCAGCTGGTGGCCCGCCTGCGCGCCCGTGCACGCCAGGCAGGGGTCGGTGAGCTCACCATCGCCGGCAAGAACGTGCGCTTCGGCCCGGTCTCGCTGCCCGACTCCCGCGTGGTCCGGCTCAACCGGCTCTACCCGAAGTCGATCGTGAAGTCGGAGGCCGGCACGATCCTGGTGCCACGGCCGGGGATCCCGGGGGCCACCGGGCATCCGCTGACCGGGGTAGCCCTGCTTGAATGGGCCCGCGGTGTGATCGACGCCGTCATCGACCCACGGGAGAGCAGGGAGTCTGCGTGAGCCCCAGCCTGGGACCCAGCGTTCGGCACGGCGTCCGGCACAGCGTTCGGCACAGCGTTCGGCACAGCGTCGGGCGATCAGTCGTCGGCAGCGCAGTAGCAATGCTCGTGCTGAGCGGTTGCGGAGTGGGCGAGGACACCCTCAGACCCGGCCTTGCGGCCCAGGTCGGAGACACCAGCATCAAGCTCGACCGGGTCGACGACGCAGCGAAGGACATCTGCGACATGATCACCGTGCTCTCCCAGGACGGCACCGCTTCAGCCGTCCCTGGCTCGGTGGTGAGAGACAACTCGCTTCAGTACGTCGTCCTGCGCGAGCTCGGCAACCAGCTCGGCGACGAGTACGACGTCCGCGCGGGAGACGCCTACCGCAGCGCACTCGAGGCGAACCAGACGCAGCTAGAGGGGTTCGGCGTCGACAGCCAGCTGCTGCGCGAGGTGGTCCCGACACTGAGCTCGGGCGACTACTTCCTGGACATCGTGCAGCAGATCGGCCGTGCGGATCTCGGCCAGACCACCGAGCCGGCCGAGTCGCAGGAGGGCATCGCCAACGGCCTCGAGATCGCTCAGCAGTGGGTGGCCGACCATGGCCTCGAGGTCAACCCACGCTTCGCCAGCATGAGCATCGGTGGGCTCGACGAGATCGTGGTCAGCGACGTCGAGGACCTGTCCGTGCCGGTGAGTGACTTCGCCCAGCAGGCGCTGGCCGGCGTCGACCCGGCGGACCCGAACACGTCGTACGCCGACTCGTTGCCGGAATCCCAGCGCTGCGGGTGAGCGACGGCGACTCGCTGGTCGAGTTCCTAGCAGTGATGCGCCGGCTTCGCGCCGAGTGCCCGTGGAAGCAGGAGCAGACCCACCGCTCGCTGGCGCGCTACCTGCTCGAGGAGACCCACGAGACGCTGGAGGCGCTCGACACCGGGTCTGCCGAGCACCTGCTCGAGGAGCTCGGCGACCTCTTGCTGCAGGTCTTCTTCCACGCCGTGATCGCCGAAGAGACGGACACCTTCACGATCGATGACGTCGCTCGGGGCATCACCGAGAAGATGGTGCGTCGCAACCCCCACGTCTTCGGCGAGGCCGCTGTCGATGGCGCCGCGACCCCCGCCGACGCGCGCGAGGTCAACGAGCTCTGGGAGTCGGTCAAGGCCCTGGAGAAGGACCGGTCCTCGGTCACCGACGGGATCGCGCCGACCCTGCCCGCCCTGCTCTACGCCGACAAGGTGCTGGACCGGCTCGAGCGCGCCGGGGCTCTTGGTCAGGACGAGCACCGGTCCGACGACCTCGGGGACCGGTTGCTGGCGCTCGTCGCCGAGGCGCGGTCAATCGGCACCGACCCGGAGCAGGCCCTCCGCGACGCCGTGCGCCGGCTGGTCGGCGAGGCCTGAGACCTCAGCCCTCGACCTTCGGAGCGCGGCACTAGGCTGGCGGACGCCCGCCGTACCTCGACCCAGGAGCAGCCACCGTGGCATCGATCGAAGCTGTCGGAGCCCGCGAGATCCTTGACTCGCGCGGCAACCCCACCGTCGAGGTCGAGGTGCTCCTCGACGACGGATCGTTCGCCCGAGCGGCGGTGCCGAGTGGCGCCTCCACCGGCGCGTTCGAGGCCGTGGAGCTGCGTGACGGGGGTGACCGCTACCTCGGCAAGGGCGTGCACACGGCGGTCGACGCGGTGATCCAGAAGATCGGACCAGCCATCGAAGGCCTCGCGGTTGATGACCAGCGAGTGATCGACCAGACCATGTTCGAGCTCGACGGCACTCCCAACAAGGCCAACCTCGGGGCCAACGCGATCCTCGGAGTCTCGCTGGCGGTCGCGCGCGCTGCAGCGGACTCCGCGCAGCTGCCGCTCTACCGTTACGTCGGCGGTCCGAACGCCCACCTGCTGCCCGTGCCGATGATGAACATCCTCAACGGCGGCGCCCATGCCGACACCAACGTCGACGTGCAGGAGTTCATGATCGCGCCGATCGGCGCACCGACCTTCCGCGAAGCCCTGCGCACCGGAGCCGAGGTCTATCACGCGCTCAAGTCGGTGCTCAAGGACCGCAGGCTCGCCACCGGTGTGGGTGACGAGGGTGGCTTCGCACCCGACCTGGAGTCGAACCGGGCGGCGCTGGACCTGATCGCCGAGGCCGTCGAAAAGGCCGGCTACCAGCTCGGCAAGGACATCGTGCTCGCGCTCGACGTCGCGGCCTCGGAGTTCTGCGACGACAACGTCTACACCTTCGAGGGGGAGTCGAAGTCGGCCGAGCAGATGACCTCCTACTACGCCGACCTGGTGTCGTCGTACCCGATCGTCTCGGTCGAGGATCCGCTCGACGAGGACGACTGGGACGGCTGGAAGGCGATCACCGACCGGCTCGGCGCGCAGACCCAGCTGGTGGGCGACGACCTGTTCGTCACCAACGTCGAGCGCCTGCAGCGCGGCATCACCGGCGGCCAGGCCAACGCCCTGCTGGTGAAGGTCAACCAGATCGGCTCGCTCACCGAGACCCTCGACTCCGTCGACCTCGCGCACCGCAACGGCTTCCGCTGCATGATGAGCCACCGCTCGGGCGAGACCGAGGACACCACGATCGCGGACCTGGCCGTCGCTACCAACTGCGGGCAGATCAAGACCGGGGCCCCGGCGCGCTCGGAGAGAGTGGCGAAGTACAACCAGCTGTTGCGCATCGAGGACGAGCTCGGCGACGCAGCGCGCTACGCCGGTGCGGCCGCGTTCCCGCGATACCAGGGCTGAACGAGGCAGACTCGGGCCATGCCAACCGAGCGTCCTCGCGCGCCCCGAGACGGGCGCCGACGCCCGAGTCCGGGGCGCCGCACTGGACCCGGCCGCGAAGCCGCCGCGCGGACCCTCCGTGCGCCGACCCGCGAGGCAGGGGCCGAAGAGCGCAAGCGGCCCCGGTTCACCGGCCGCGCCGCGATCCTCGTGGTGGTGCTCGCCGTGCTCGCCGTCTCCTACGCCTCGTCGCTGCGCGCGTATCTTCAGCAGCGTTCGCACATCGGCGACCTCAAGGAGCAGATCGCTGAGCGACGGACGAGCATCGAGGAGCTCGAGGGTGAGCGGAGGCGTTGGCAGGACGACGCGTTCGTGCGTCAGCAGGCTCGAGAGAGGTTCGGCTACCTGATGCCGGGTGAGACGTCGTACGTCGTCTTGGACCAGGACGGCAACCCGGTGGACACCCAGACCGAGCTCACCGATCCCGGCTCGGTCGCGCACCAGGTGCCGGCGGCTGTCTATGCCGACGTGTGGGAGTCGGTGAAGCTGGCAGGCAATCCACCCGCGCAGGAGCCACCGCCGTTGAGCGAGATCGACGGTTCGAAGGATCGCGCCGGCCAGTGATCGATCCCGCCGACGAGGAGACCGTCGCGCTGCAGCTCGGTCGGCCGCCCCGGTCCATCCATGCCGTGGGGCACCGATGCCCGTGCGGCAATCCCGACGTGGTCACGACCGAACCGCGGTTGCCCAACGGCACGCCATTCCCCACCACCTTCTACCTCACCTGCCCGCGTGCAGCCTCGTTGATCGGCACCCTCGAGGGCTCGGGGTTGATGAAGGAGATGCAGGCCCGGCTGGCCGACGACCCGGAGCTCGCTGGCGCCTATCGCGCTGCCCACGAGTCCTATCTGGCCTTCCGCTCGACCCTCGGCGAAGTGCCCGAGATCGAGGGGATCACGGCCGGTGGCATGCCCGACCGGGTCAAGTGTCTGCACGTGCTCGCCGCCCACGCCCTGGCTGCCGGGCCGGGCGTCAACCCATTCGGCGACGAGGTGCTCGGGCTGCTCGGTGAGTGGTGGGCGAGCGGCTCGTGCGTCGACCACCCCGGTGGCTGAGATGCCCGCACAACGAGCCACGAGACCCACCGTCGCGGCAATCGACTGCGGCACCAACACGATCAAGCTGCTCATCGGAGCGATGCCCGAGGTCGCGGTCCGCGAGGCTCGCATGGTCCGGCTCGGGCAGGGTGTCGACCGCACTGGGCGGCTCGACGAGAACGCGCTGAAACGGACGTTCGACGCGATCGACGAGTACGCCGCGCTGATCGAGGAGCGGCGGCGTGGAGCGGATCCGCTTCTGCGCGACCTCCGCCACCCGTGACGCGGCCAACTCCGATCTCTTCTCCGAGGGCGTCAACGCCCGGTTGGGCGTCAGCCCCGAGGTGCTGAGCGGTGCCGAGGAGGCGGCCCTGGCCTTCGACGGAGCGGTGCGCAACCTCGCCATCGTGCCCCAGCATCCGGTGCTGGTGGTCGACATCGGCGGGGGTTCCACCGAGCTGGTGCTGGGCAGGGACGAGCCGGAGGCGGCGATGTCGATGGACATCGGGTCGGTGCGCCTGCACGAGCGGCACCTGCATGCCGATCCGCCGACTGCCGACCAGGTCGCAGAGTGCGTGCGCGACATCGACGCGGCGCTGGACGCGTCCACGGTCTCGCCCGCAGATGCGGCGACGGTGGTCGGGGTCGCCGGCACCGTCACGACGATCGCGGCAGCGGCGCTCGACCTCCCGGCGTATGCGCGTGAGGCCATCGACCAGCAGGTGATCCAGGTCGCCGCCGTGCACGAGGTCACCGAGCGGATCGTTGCGATGACCCTCGCGCAGCGGTTGGCGCTTCCCTACCTGCATCCCGGCCGGGCCGACGTCATCGACGCGGGCGCGCTGATCCTGTCGCGGGTGCTGCGGCGTACCCGAGTGGAGACGCTGGTGATCTCCGAGTCCGACATCCTCGACGGCATTGCCTGGTCGGTCCTGGACTAGTCGGTCCTGGATGAGGAGTCCGGGCCGGGCGGGGGTTTGCCCCGACTCGCGCCTGGCTACCGTGGGCTTCGGAAGGAGATCCACCATGAAGAAGATCCCGCTCCTGTTCGCCGCCGGTGTCGGCTACGTCCTGGGCGCCCGCGCTGGCCGCGGCCGGTACGAGCAGATCAAGTCCGGCGCTCACAAGCTCGCCGAGGACCCACGCGTGCAGGCTGCCAAGGACAAGGCCGCCGAGGCAGCCAAGGAGAAGGCTGGCGAGGTGGCCCATGCCGCTGCCGACAAGGTGCGCCGCGAGGCCCCGATCCCGCCCAGCCCCTGACGCTTCCTCACCCGGCGACGGGGGAGCTCTTCCCTTCGCCCGTGCCGCCGGGCACCGGCTGGCCCGCAGACCCGGCCGCCAAGGCCGGCAACGGCGACCCGTTGGACGAGCTCGGTGCGCAGGTCAGCACGTGCCGACGCTGTCCGCGGTTGGTCGAGTGGCGGCAGCGGGTCGCGGTGGAGAAGCGCGCCTCGTTCGCGGACCAGCCCTACTGGGGCCGCCCGATCGCGGGTTGGGGTGATCGCGACCCCCGCCTCTTGATCGTCGGTCTCGCACCCGCGGCCCACGGAGCCAACCGCACCGGCCGGGTGTTCACCGGCGACCGGTCCGGCGACTGGCTCTTTGCGTCGCTGCACCGAGTGGGCCTCGCGAACCAGCCGACCAGTGTGCACGCGGCGGACGGCCTCGAGCTGTTCGGTGCGCGAATGGTCGCCACCGTGCGCTGCGCCCCGCCACAGAACAAACCCACCACCGAGGAGCGAGATCGCTGCGCTCCCTGGCTGGACGCAGAGCTCGCCCTGGTGGGCGGCGATCTGCGGTGCGTGGTGGCGCTGGGCTCGATCGGCTGGGACGCCACTCTGCGAGCGTTCCGCTCGGCCGGCTGGGACGTCCCGCGGCCGAAACCGAAGTTCGGCCATGGCGCCGAGGCCGTGCTCGGTCGGCCTGGGGGAGACGACGGGCCGAGCGTCGTGCTCCTCGGCAGCTATCACCCCAGCCAGCAGAACACCTTCACCGGCAAGCTGACCGAACCGATGCTCGACGACGTGCTGGGTCGGGCTGCTGCCACAATGCACCTGTGACCCCCTGCTTATGACTCGGCGCCTCCCGCCCCCGTATCCCAACCGGCAGAGGAACTCGCCTTAAAAGCGACTCAGTGTGGGTTCGATCCCCACCGGGGGCACTGTCATGGATGCTGTCGGCCCGCTGGTGGGCCCGCCTGCCGCTCGCGACAGCCAGCCGAACAGCCGCTCGCCGGTGCTGTCCATGAGCTCGGGGTGCCACTGGACGCCGAGCACCGGCCAGCGCCGAGTGCCCTGCCACTCGATGGCCTCGACCACGCCGTCGTCGGCCCAGGACGTCGCGCGCCAGCTCGGCCCCGGCTCGGCGACCGCCTGGTGGTGGAGCGCGTTCACCCGCGGTCCGGCGCCGAGCAGGGAGTGGATCAGTGAGCCGGGCCGGGTGCGAACCGGGTGGGTGTCGCCGGGAAGCACGTGGCTCAAGCCCAGGTCACCGGTCAGGGTGCCGCCGAAGGCTACGGCGAGGACCTGCAGGCCACGACAAACCCCGAGCAGCGGTGTCCCGGCGTCGGAAGCGGCCCGCACGAGGCTGATCTCCGCCTCGTCGCGGGCCGGATCCACGTCGATCGCCGGACCGGTCGACCCCCCGTAGCGCAGGGGGTCCACGTCGCCGCCGCCGGTGAGCACCAGGGCATCCACCACCTCGAGCAGGTCGACAGCTGTCGCAGCCGGCAGCAGGATCGGCCGCGCCCCAGCAGCGGCCACCTGCTC
>CAWCGY010000040.1:0-173377 GCA_963795155.1 uncultured Actinomycetota bacterium
TCGGCGTCAGCTCGTCGCTCTCGGCCGTCCACTCGACAGGGAGCAGCTCGAACGCCTTGACCTGCTCAGGGCGGGACAGCCGCTCGTTGGCAGCGTCGACGGCGGCCTGCGCCATGGCGAGGATCGCTGGCTTCTGTGCGAGGTCGGCGAGGTCCTGGAACTCCAGCCCCATCTGCTGGGCCACCAGAGGAGCGATCTCCGCATCGAGGGTCATCACCGCGACGACGTACGGCTTGGCGTCGCCGATGGCCATGGCATGGCCGATGATCGGCGACTCCTTGAGGTAGTTCTCGATGTTGGACGGAGCGATGTTCTTGCCCGAGGAGGTGATGATCAGCTCCTTCTTGCGGTCCACGATCGAGACGAAACCGTCGTCGTCCAGGGCGCCGATGTCTCCGGTGTGGACCCAGCCGTCCTCGTCGATCAGCTCGCGGGTCTTGTCCTCGGCCTTGTAGTAGCCCGAGGTGTTGACCGGACCCCGGATCAGCACCTCACCGTCGTCGGCGAGGCTGACCTCCATGCCCGGCGTGGCCCGGCCGACGGTCCCCAACTTGAAGTTGCCGGGCCCGTTGGCGGTGACCGCACCGCAGGTCTCGGTCATGCCGTAGACATCGAACACCTTGATGCCCAGCCCGGCCATGAACTTCGCGACCTCGAGCGGCATCGGGGCCGCTGCAGAGGCGGCCCACTTCACCTGGTCGAGACCGAGCAACAGCTTGAGGAAGCCCAGGATCGCCTCGTCGGCCTTCTGGTAGGCCTCCTCGATCTCGGGCGTCATGGTGCCCCCGACCTGTTGGGCCTCCACCCAAGCGAGGCCCGCGGCCATCGCGTTGTGGACCATCTCGACGTTGGCGGGGTCGGGATCAGCGGCGAGCTTCGCGGAGATGCCGGTCTTGATCTTTTCCCACACGCGCGGCACACCGAAGAACGACGTCGGGTGCACCTCGCCGAGCGTGGCCACCAGCTGTGCCGGGTCGCCGATGACGTGCACGTGGCCGCCGATGATCTCGGGTACGTAGATGCCCAGCGTGCGCTCGGCAATGTGCGCGAACGGCAGGTAGCTGACCTGCCGCTGCGGTCCGTCCAGACCGGCCCCCTCGAGGGTGCTCACTGCCTCGTACATCACGTTGTGGTGGCTCAGCACCACGCCCTTCGGGCTGCCGGTGGTGCCCGACGTGTAGAGGATCGTGGCCGGTGACTCAGGAGTCAGTTCGCCAGCGCGAGCCTGCACGTCCTCGATGTGCGTGGCGCGGTACGCCGCGCCGGACTCGACCAGGTCGGCCCAGGTCATGAACCGGTCACCCTCGGGCAGGTCGTCGGAGTTGATGACCACGACCTTGAGCAGGCTTCCGGCCGCTTCGATGGCTGCGGTCCAACGACCGACGTGGTCGGCGTTCTCGAGGATGGCAACGGTCGGCTCGGACTGAGCCGCGACGAAGGACACCTGCTCCACGGACAGCGTGTTGTAGATCGACATCGGGGTCGCCGCCGCATGCACGATGCCGATGTCGGCGACGACGTGCTCGATCCGGTTGCTGGCCATGATCGCCACGTGGTCACCGGCGCGCACGCCGAGCTCCATCAGACCGGCTGCCACGTCCAGTCCGAGCTCGCGGGTCTCCGACCAGGTCAGCGTGCGCCAGGACTCGCCCTCGGGCACCTGGTGCTTGTCCGAGTACGCCGGTTGGTCGCCGTACTTCTGCACGGTCTCAGCCAGGGCGTCGACCAGCGTGCGGCCGGCCACCTGCTCCTCGATCTCGGCTCGCTTGGTCAGTACGTCGGTCATGCGATCTCCTCGTGGGCTGGGTTAGATGCCGAGCATCCGACCGATGATTTCTTTCTGGATCTCGGTCGTGCCGCCGTAGATGGTTTGGATCCTGCTGTCGACGTACGCCTTGGCGATGGGGTACTCCAACATGTAGCCGTAACCGCCGTGCAGCTGCACGCCCTGGTCGACTAGCTTCACCTGCAGCTCGGTCGTCCACCATTTGGCCATCGACGCCAGAGCCGTGTCTACCTGGCCGGCGTTGAGCTTCATGATGCAGTCGTTGACGAAGACCCGGGCGATGTGGACCTCGGTGGCCATTTCCGCCAACAGGAACCTGTTGTGCTGGAACTTGCCGATCGGCTTGCCGAACGCCTCGCGCTGCTTGGCGTAGTCGAGGCAGAGATCGAGCACGTGCTCGCACGCCGCCACGGCGATGGCCGCGATCGCGATTCGCTCCTGCGGGAGGTTGGACATCAGCGAGATGAAGCCGGAGCCCTCTTCGCCGAGGAGGTTTGCCTTCGGCACCTCGACGTTGTCGAAGAAGAGCTCCGAGGTGTCTTGAGCCTTCAGGCCGATCTTCTCGAGGTTGCGGCCGCGCTCGAAGCCCTCCATGCCCGCCTCGACGACCAGCAGGCTGATGCCTTGGTGACCTGCGTCGGGATCGGTGCGGGCGACCACGATCACGATGTCGGACATGATCCCGTTGCTGATGAAAGTCTTGGAGCCGTTGAGCACGTAGTGGTCGCCCTTGTCCACGGCGCTCGTGCGAATGCCCTGCAGGTCGCTGCCGGCGCCTGGCTCGGTCATCGCGATCGCGGAGATCAGCTCACCGCTCACCAGCCCGGGCAACCAGCGTTGCTTCTGCTCGTCGTTCCCGAGGCTGCTGATGTAGGGCACGATGACGTCCGTGTGGACGGGAAAGCCGAGCCCGCTGGCGCCGACCTTGGTGATCTCCTCGGCCACGATGGCGTTGTAGCGGAAGTCATTGATGCCGGCTCCGCCGTACTGCTCCTCCACGTCGAAGCAGAGCAGTCCATGCTCGCCTGCTCGCTGCCAGACCTCGCGGCTCACCTGCCCGTCCTTCTCCCACTGGTCGTGGAAAGGTACGACCTCTCTTGCCAGGAACGCGCGCACGGTGTTGCGGAAGTCCTCGTGCTCTTGCTCGTAGATCGAGGGTCTGTCGGGCATAGATCTGTTCCTCCGGTCGGTGGGCTCAGCGCAACTGTGACAGCGACACTGTCACAATGCAAGAGGGTCCGTGGGGTTCTTTGCCGCGCCAGGGTGACAGCCCTACTGTGACAGTCATGACCGCCCTGCTGACCATTGACGAACTCTCTTCGGCGGTGGGGCTGACCGTGCGCACGACGCGGTACTACGCCAGCCTCGGTCTCATCCCAGCGCCGATCCGACAGGGCCGGGTGGCCTTCTACGACGACACCCACCGGGCCCGGCTCGAACTGGTGCGGGCGCTTCAGGACCATGGGTTCACGCTGCAGGCAATCGAGGGGTTCCTGGGGAGCCTGCCCGACGCGGCGACGGTCGAGGAGCTTGCCTTGCAGCGCGCGATGTTGACCTCGTGGACGCCCAAGCCAGCTGAACAGCTCACCCGTAGACAGCTCGAGAAGAAGGCGGGGAAACCGCTGTCGGACGAACACATTCAGCTGCTGATCACGTTGGGCACGCTCGAGCACAGCGGCGAGGGCTATGTCGCGATGCCCAACCTCCAGGTCGGCATGGGTCTGCTCGACGTGGACGTTCCAGCAGGCAGCATGGAGGCCGCGGGCGACTCGATCCGTCGACACATGGGGTCACTGGTCGAGGAGCTGACCCAGATCCTGCACAGTCAGGTGCTCGAGCCGTTTCGGCTCGAAGCGCACTCACCCGAGGACGCCGTCCGCCTCGAGAAGACGATGGCCAAGCTGCGTCAGCTGACGTTGGAGGCCGTGGTCACCGGCTTCCAACGGGCCGCCAACGACGTGATCACCCGGTCGTTGGCCCGCTGAGCCTGCCCGCGCAACAGGTCAGCTCACCCACTCCTTGACCTGCGCGATGGTCGCCGCCGGGTCCTCCGATGCGGGAGTGACCGACAAGTTGGTGATCCCCGCTTCGGCGAAGGCCGCGATTCGCTCCTTCACGTAGGACTCCGGGCCGACCAGGTTGCCGGCCTCGAGCCACTCCAGGGGCACCAGAGCCTCGGCGTCGCGCTTGTGTCCGTCGAGGTAGAGGTCTTGGATCTCCTTGGCCTCCTTCTCGTAGCCGTACTGGCAGGCGAGCTCGTTGTAGAAGTTCTTGCCACGCGCGCCCATGCCGCCGACGTACAGCGCATAGATGGGGCGCATGAAGTCGAGCATCCCTTTCACGTCCTCACCGATCGCCACCATGCCGCCGGCATTGACCTCGAGCGGAGCCAGGTCGGGGGAGCGCTTCGCGGTGCCCTTGGCCAGCGCGTCGCCCCAGACCTGCTTGGCCTTCTCGGGGTGGAACAGCCACGGGAGCCAACCGTCGGCGACCTCGGCGGTCATCTCGACGTTCTTGCCGCCGAGAGCCGCGACCCAGAGGGGTACGGCGGGGCGCTCCGGTCGGTTGAGAAGCTTGAGGGGCTTGCCGAGCCCTAGCCCCTGACCCTCGGGTAGTGGAAGCTTGAAGATGCCGTCGCTGACCAGAGGTTCACGACGCATCCCCATCCGGATGATCTCGATGATCTCGCGGGTGCGGCCGATGGGCTTGTCGTAGGGAATGCCGTGGAAGCCTTCGATGACTTGGGGCCCGCTGGCTCCGAGGCCGATCACGGCCCGGCCGCCGGAGACGTTGTCCAGGCCGGCGGCGGTCTGCAGCAGCGCACCCGGAGTGCGCGAGTAGATGTTGAGGATCGCGGCCCCGATCTCGACCGTCTCGGTCTTCGCCGCCAGGTAGCCCATCAGGGTCGGAGCATCGAACCCGTACGGCTCTGCTACCCAGATCGTGTCCAGGCCGGCCTTCTCGAGGCCGGCGACCTGGTCGGCGGTCTCGCGCGGGTTGCCGGCGTAGACGAGCGGCATCGAGAGCTTCATGTGGTCCCCTGGGGTCGGTCGCGGGTGGTCGGCCTCCACTGTGACAACTTCACTGTCACGACGGCAAGCGCGGGTGACATTTGCGGGTTGGTCAGTGCTGGGCTCAGGAGTAGCGGTGACTCTTCGCGGAGTGGCCCTGCTCGCGGGTGCAGGTGCGTCCGCTGATCGCCCGGTGCCCGCACAGGGACTCCGGGTCGGCCTCTGGCTCGGCCGGGACTGCCTTCGAGATCGATGGCTCGCTCCCCTTTCGGGCCGCCGGCGGTTTCGTCCCGGGTGTGCCGGCTCGTGCTTGCGCCTGTGCGTACCGCGCCTCGCGCATCGCCCGCAGTCCATCCATCTTGCTCATCGTCGGCTCACCGGCCTGACTCTAGGTGCACCGTCCGACAGTTCGGGTCAGGCGCGGGCAGGCGCGGGGTGGGGAGCCGCCTCGCCGGCGAGAGCTTCGTTCAGCGGGTCGGGGCAGCTAGTACATGCCCAGAGCGTTGCCGAGTGGGTTCGCGAGGCTGGCGGCGTACTCGGTGGTGAGGTGGTCGGTGTCGCGGTAGGAGAGCGTGCCGCCGATCACGACGGGACAGTTGTCGAGGTAGCAGATCCAGGGGGTCGGGTCGACCACCTCGGTCCCGGTCCTCCGAGCCGCTCTGACAGCGACGTCGGCAAGGGTTCGTGAGCGCTCCTCCGGCTCGAACATGCACTCCCGCAGAGACGAGTCTCCCTGGCTCAGGCAGGTGCCCGGATCATCGGACCTCTTGGGTACGTCGCGCAGGAGCACCACCCGCTCTGCGGACGCGCCAACCTCGCGGAACAGGTCCTCGTACCCGGTCGACAGCAGGCCGGCAACGGCATCGAGATCCTCGTAGCGCTGGTCGCCGTCGTAGACACCGTTGACCGGTGGCGATGACGCGATCACTACCAGGTCGGGTCGGAGCGCGTCGACCTGGTCGGTCACCCAGTCCTGGAAGGCGTCGCACTCGGTGAACGGTCGGTCCTCGTCGAGTGGGGCCACGGTGACGTGGGCCGCCGTGCACTGGGGCTTGACCAGGTAGTAGGCCCGCCACCCGGACCCTTCGCCGATCACGTCGAACGCCGGGATCCAAGCTCGCGCGTGCGAGTCGCCGATCACGACGACGGTGCGGGCGGCGTCGGTATCCCCGCGCGCGCAGAGCAGGCGAACGTCCTCGGTGTAGTCGCACTCGCCGACGTCGGCGACGCTGTCGCGGATGTCGAGCAGGTTCGGAGTCAGGTCGCTCGGCACCTCCATGTTCCGACGAGCGGCGTCGACCGAGGCGCGCACCAGGTCGACGGCGCCGACGTGGCCGTCGTCGTCATCGGGCCCGTCATCGGCCCCGTCATCGGGCTCTTCATCGGAGGAGACGACCGCAATCGCCGGGTTGTTGCCGTGCTCGCCACCCTGGTAGCCGGTCCAGCCCCACGCCGCGGCACAGGTGAGCACGACCAACGTCATCGTCGCGGGATACAGCACCAGGGCTCGGGGGACGCGCAGCGCCCGAGCCGGTCGGCCGGTCCGGAACGGCGTCTCCACGTAGCGATAGGTGACGAATGACAATGCGAACGTCGCCCCGATCGCGGCGGTCGTCTCAAGCGGCGTCAACGAGCGCGCCAACGCCCGCTCGGTGAGGATCAGAGCGGGCCAGTGCCAGAGGTAGAGCGAGTAGGACCAGTCACCGACAGTTCGCATCACCGGGTTGTCCAGCAGTGGCCAGGTGACCGGTGCGGCACCGCCGGCGCCGGCCAGGAGCAGCAGGGCCGTGCCGACGACCGGCAACGCCGCGGCGTAACCCGGAAAGGCCGTCTCCGCGGTGAAGCCGATACAGGCGGCTATCACGGCGCCAAGACCCAGCACGGCCAGCACCGATGCGCCCCTCCGCCCGATCTTTCGGAGCAGGGCGGGCGACGCCAGAGCCACCATCGCGCCGAGCCCGAGCTCCCAGGCCCTGGTGAAGGTGGAGAAGTACGCCGACGCGGGCTCCGCGGCGGTCTGCACGATCGACCAGGTGAACGACGCGGCAGTGACCGCGAGCAGGACCACGAAGACCGTGCGCCGAGGAAGCCTACGCTGGTCGGGACGCCCGCGGCGGGCCAGCTTGACCAGGCCGAGGCAGGCAAGCAGCAGCAGCGGCCAGACGACGTAGAACTGCTCCTCGACCGCGAGGGACCAGTAGTGCTGCAGCGGTGAGACGCCACTGCCCTGCGAGAAGTAGGAGATGTCCTGCTGCGCGAAGTTGATGTTGGCCGCGAACAGCGCCGACCACACCGCGTCGAGCACGACCTGACGCGCGTCGATCAGGCTGAGCACGACCAAAGACGCCACCACGGTGACCACCGTGACGAGCGTGGCCGCTGGCAGGATCCGCCGGGCTCGTCGGGCGTAGAAGGTGGTCAGCGAGAACCGGCCGCTCCCCAGCACCTCGCGGAACAGCAGTCCAGAGATCAGGAACCCGGAGATCACGAAGAAGACGTCGACTCCGACGAATCCTCCGGGCAGGAACGGGACGCCGGCGTGCCCGGCGATCACCGTCAGTACGGCGAGGGCGCGCAGGCCCTGGATGTCACCCCGGATCTCTCTCCCCATGCCCCATCGCCCGCGTCTCGTGTCCGAGCTCGAAGATATCAACCGGTGGGTGCTTTGCGCGGCGCAACGCCCACCTCTGGGATCATCGCTGACCCGTGCCGTTCCACCAAACGAGGAGCTGATCGTGACGACGTACCGGATTGCCGTGATGGGTGGTACCGGACCTCAGGGCAAAGGCCTGGGGTACCGCTTCGCCAAGCACGGACACACCGTTGTGCTGGGGTCGCGAGCGTCCGAGAAGGCAGTGCCGGTGGCCGCCGAGGTGACCGAGAGACTGGCCGACGTCGCCGGCGCGGGTGTGGTGACCGGCGCGGCCAACACGGATGCCTGCGCCGACGCCGATGTGGTGCTGCTCGCGGTGCCGTACGACGGCCACGACGAGCTCGTGGCAACCCTGCCGTTGGCGGGCAAGATCGTCATCTCCTGCGTCAACCCGCTCGCGTTCGACAAGCGCGGCGCCCATGGTCGGGTGATCGACGGCGGGGAGGGATCGGCCGCCGAGTCGGCGCAGCGGCTCGCCCCTGAGGCGACCGTCGTCGGAGCGTTCCACAACGTGTCGGCAGTCGGACTCTGGGACGACGTCGACTATCTCGACGAGGATGTCCTCGTCGTCGGCGACGTCGTCGAGGCCAAGCAGGTCGCGATGGAGCTTGCCGCGACTGTCACCGGTCGGGTGGGCATTGACGCCGGCAAGCTGCGACTGGCCCGCCAGCTCGAGCCCTTCACCGCTGTGCTGATCTCGATCAACCGCAAGTACCAAGCGCACTCCGGCGTGCGGATCACCGGGTTGGATCGATGACGCATCGACGTCAGCGCCGGCCGTTCCAGCTGTCCCAGAGCTTGGCGTAGGAACCGCCCGCGGCGACCAGATCGTCGTGGGAGCCGAACTCGGAGATCACGCCATCCTCGACCACGGCCACGCGATCCGCGTCGTGGGCCGAGAAGAGCCGGTGGGCGATCGCGATCACGGTTCGGCCGTGGAGCACTGCGGCCAGCGACCTCTCCAGATGGCGCGCAGCCCTCGGGTCGATGAGCGAGGTCGCCTCGTCGAGCACCAGCGTGTGCGGATCGGCCAGCACCAGCCGCGCCAGGGCGATCTGCTGTGCTTGGGCCGCCGTCACCGACCGGCCGCCAGAGCCGACGACGGTATCCAGCCCGTCGGGCAGCGCATCCACCCAGTCGAGGGCATCGACCGCCTCCAATGCTGATCGGATGTCGTCCTCCACAGCGTCGGCGGGCGCGGCCAGGGCAAGGTTCTCGCGGACGGTGCCAACGAAGACGTGGTGTTCCTGGGTCACCAACGCGACATGGCCACGCAGGTCGCCGAGGGGGAGCTCGACGAGCCCGACTCCGCCGACCGTGACCGCGCCGGTGCGCGGCGGGTGAATGCCGGCCAGCAGCCGGCCCAGCGTCGACTTGCCGGCACCGGACGGCCCGACCATCGCGATCCGCTCACCGACGCCTACATCGAGCGTCACGCCGTGCAGCACGTCGCGACCTTCGACGTAGGAGAACCGCACGTCCTGGGCTGCGAGCTGCTCGTTCAGCGGCTGAGCACCGGACACCTCACGGTCGTCGGGTACCTCGGCCACACCGAGGAGCCGGGCCAGCGAGGCCGCGCCCATCTGCAGCTCGTCGAGGATCGAGATGATCCGGTCGACGGGATCGATCAGCATCTGCACGTACAGGGTGGCCGCGGTGACGTCGCCGAGCGACACCTGCCCCTGGGTGTAGAGGTAGCCGCCGAAGAGCAGCGTGCACACGGTGGGGATCAGGTAGCTGATCTCCATGCTCGGGAAGAAGACGGTGCGCAGGTAGAGCGTGTAGCGCTCCGCGTCGTAAGAGCCCTTGATGTCCCGGTCGATCGCCGCGAGCCGCTCGTCACCGAGACCGAGAGCCTCGACACTGCGGGCGCCTTCGACGGTCTCGGTGAGAGTCGCGTTGATCTGGGAGTACGACGCACTCTCGCGCAGGTAGCCAGCCTTGGCGCGCGCGAGGTACCAGCGCAACCCGATCACCAGCGGCGGGAAGCCGAGCAGGCACGGCAGTGCCACCCACCAGCCGATGCTCAGCGCGGCCGCGAAGGTCAGCACTGCGGTGACCACGGCGATAGCCCACTCAGGCAGCGCCCAGCGCACCGACCAGCCCAGCTGCTCGACGTCGCGGTTGGTCCGGGTGAGCAGGTCGCCGGACCCAGCGGCCTCCACGACGCCCACCGGCAGCGCGAGCGCGTTGCCCACGAAGTCCTCGCGCAGCTCGGCGAGCACGAGCTCGCCGAGAACCTGACTGAGGTAGCGCGCGTAGCGGGTGATCACGGTCTGCAGCAGCAAGAACCCGGCCAGCACCAGAATCAGCCGGTCCACGTAGCCGGTGGTGGTGCCCGTCTCGACCGCTTCGACGAGGTTGCCGAGCAGGCGTGGTGCGGCCAAGCCAGCGAGTGCGGCCAGACCGTGGAGCAACACGGCCGCCCACAGCATCCGCGGGTGGCGCCGCGCCAAGCGTCGGACGTAGGCGCGAAGTGCGGGGCCCTCAGCGACCGGCAAGCTGGTGTCCGTCATCTGGGTTCCACCTCCCGAGTCACCACGTAGCGGTAGTCCGGCGAGGACCGCAGAAGTTCGGCATGAGTGCCGGTCGCGACGATCTGCCCGCCGCGCAGCAGCGCAACCTCGTCGACCGCGTCGAGCATCAACGGGCTGGACGAGGTCACGACCGTGGTCCGGCCGGCGCGATGGTTGCGAAGCCTCGAGGCGATCCGCGCTTCGGTATGTGCATCGACGGCCGACGTGGGCTCGACCAGCACCAGGATCTCCGGGTCGCTGGTCAACGCCCGGACCAGCACCAGCCGCTGCCGCTGGCCGCCCGAGAAGCTCCGGCCGCGCTCGGACACCATCGTCTCCAGACCCTGGGGCAGCGGGTCGAGGATGTCTTCCGCTGACGCGGTGTCCATGGCGCGCTCGAGAGCGCCGCTGTCCTGCCGACCGGTGACGTCGAGACTGTCGATCAGGCGTCCGGAGAAGAGCGAGGCTGCGGTGTCGGAAACGACGATCCGACGGCGTACCTCCTCGCGTGTCAGTGCGGTGAGCGGCACGCCGCCCAGGGTGACCTCGTCGTCCGGCTCGGGGGCACACATGCCGAGCCGGTCCGCCAACGCGGCCGATTCGTCCGGCTGCTCGCTGACGATGGCGGTGATCGCACCGGAACGGATCCGCAACCCGGTGCGGCTGTCCACCAGCTCCGACATCGGCGGCGGCGACGCGGCCGGCTCCTCGGGGTCTGCCCAGTCGGCGTCGAGCGACAGCACCCGGCAGACGCGCTTGGCAGAGACCCGTCCGCGGATCAGCTTGTTGGCGTACTCGGTGGCCGTGCGCAGCGGGATCATCAGGAACGCTGAGTAGCCGTAGAAGGCCACCAGCTCACCGGCGGAGATATCGCCCGCGACCGCCGATCGGGCGCCTAGCCACACGATCACGACCACGAAGACTCCCGGCAGGAAGACCTGGAGTGCGTCGAGCACCGACTGCAGCTTGGCCACCTCCACCCCGGCGCGACGGGTCGCTTGCGACTCCTTGCGATAGCGCTCGTGGAAGACCTCCTCGCCACCGATGCCGCGCAGCACCCGCAGGCCGCCCACGATGTCGCTGGCGGTGTTGGAGAGATCGCCCATCAACGCGCGTTGCCGGTCGCTGCGCAGCTGCAGCGGTGCGAGCAGCGGACCCACCAGCAGCATCAGGGCTGGTACGCCGATGAGCACGACCAGCCCGAGCGTCACCGAGGTCTGGAGCAGGATCACGGCGACGAGCAGGAAGGAGACGATGGCACCCGAGAACCGCGCCGACACGTCCATCACCTGGCCAAGGTGGGAGATGTCGCTGGTGCCGATCGTGACCACCTCGCCGGTCGAGACCTTGCGCGCCAGAGTGCCGCCCAGCTCGACGGTCTGACGTCCGACCAGCTGCACGGTGCGGTACGCCGTGATCAGCCAGTTCGTGACGGCGAAACGATGGCGCATGATGCCGGTAGCCGCCTGCACCAGGCCGATCGCCAACATCAGCCCGGCGTAGAGAACGAGCTGGTGACCGTCCTTGTCCGCGACTCCGCGGTCGATGGCCCGTCCGAGGACGAAGGGCATCACCGCCTGGCTGCTCATCCAGATGATGCCGAAGAACATTCCGCCGGCGAGGGTCCGCCACTGCTGCCGGGCGAGCCACCAGAGGAACCGTCCTGGCGACCGATGGTCCGCGACTCCGGGGTGGTCGAGAGGGAGTCGCTGCACTGGCCCCACCCTACGAAACGGGGGGTCTGCCTGGCGACCGATTTCAGTCGAGCCCGCAGGATCGGAGCGCGTAATTCATTGCGTTGCCCATCCCCTCCGGGCTCATCCGCAACAAGATGTCGCCGGCCTTCCCGTCGAGCGTGAAGGCGATCCTCCACGCAGTCGCGCTACCTCCCTCCGCAAACGCGTGGCCGTCGCAGCGGGCGGGCCTCATCGGCAGAGCGATCCGGGTCGGCGGATCCTCCCCGCTCACCACAGCCCCCGGCGCCCAGCTCTCCTGTCCGGCCGCGTAGCTCAGCAGGTGGGAGCCGGCAACCTGGTCGATGACCAAGGTGTGACCCGGCGTGCCAGTGGGGCGGATCAGCAGGGTGAGGGTGCCGATCGCGCCTTCGCCGCTACCGTCATCCGGCACCTGGTTGCTCCATCGCAGCGTCGCCACCTCGGCCACCGCGATCTCTTCGCACCGGCTGCTCAGGTAGCGACCGACGACGTCAGTCGGGTCAGTGACAGGTAGGTGATCCGTGTGTCCGGCGTAACGGACCTCGAGGGTGCCGGTCTCGGCAGCGTCCAGCCCGTCGCAGGTCGGCTGTCGTGGCAGCGGGAGGGGGTAGCCGCGCTCGGACTGCGCCGGATTGGTGCGCAGGTTGCCGCCCAGCAGTGGCTGTGCGAGACGTGGGTCGCGATAGATGATCTGGGTCGGTGTGACGTCGTGCGTCGTGTCGTTGTCGATCCAGACCTGCATCCGGGCCAGGGACACATCGATCGACGACTGGCGCATGTCGGCGATCAGCTGTCCGCTCGGCGGAGGGTCCTCGGGGTATGGAAGCGGGCTGAGCGTAGGGATCGACAGGTCAGCGGAAGGAGTCGGTGCCGTGGACCCGACGCGAGCGTCGCTGCAACCGGCCGCCACCAAGGTCAGCCCCACGGTCAGCCCCACGGTCAGCAGTGCGCTCAGCGTGCTCGGAAGCCGCCTACTCATCCCGATGGGCCTGCAGCGGGACAAGCACCAACAGCAGGACGACGATCACCGCCATCGCCGCTGTCACGGCCAGTGCGGCTCCTCGGTCGACTGCGAGGTCGAAGACGAACCAGATCACGCCGATCACCAGTGTCGCGACGAAGGCCAGGGCCGTCCGCGCCATCCGGTGGGCTGATCTCACCACCTGGTCCTTCACGTGTTGTCCGGAGAGGCGTCGGTGCACAGCCACCGGGGTGAGGACCACCACGGTGGTCACACCTGCCAGCAGCACCAACGCCAGGTAGGTCGCCAGCTGCACGTCGTCGAGATCTGCGAACCGACTCTGGAAGGGCAGGGTCAGCAGGAAGCCGGCAGTGAGCTGCACGCCGGTCTGCATGACCCGGAGTTCTTGAAGGATGTCGGCGAACTTGCGGTCGGCTCGTTCGTCATCAGTCTCGTCGCGGGGCATTGGCCAAGTCTCGTCTCAGCGGGCCAAATCGTCCACGACCTCGGCCCCGGGAACGTCGGCGAGCAGTCGCCCGGGCAGCAACAGCTTTGATCGGCGTACGCCGGAGCCGATGATCGCCACGTCGATCTCAGTCACCCGTGAGTCGACCAGGACCCGCCACTGGCTCGGCAGGCCGATCGGGGTGATGCCGCCGTACTCCATCGCGGACTCCTCGACGGCCCGGTCGATCGTCAGGAAGGATGCCTTGCGCACGTCGAGCAGCCGCTTGACCCGGTTGTTGATGTCGGCTCGGGTATCGGCCCGCACAACACACGCTGCGATCCGCTCTTGGCCGTCGCGACGGCCGGACACGATCACGCAGTTGGCGCCGGCGGACATCGGCACGTCATAGGCCTCGCTCATCGCAGCGGTGTCGGCGAGCTCGGGGTCGATCTCGACCACTGCCACGTGAGGACTCAACGACCACGCCGCGAGCGCTGCGGCGACTGGAGCAGCGAGCAGCTCGGGGTGGTCGGGGACCCGAAGGGACGTGAGGGTCTCGAAGCCAGGAAGATCCATGGCCCCATCGTCGACCACAGGTGTCGGTTCCGAGGCGGCGGGCGATCCGTTCAGCGTCGCGGCACCAGCACCCAGGCCACCACATAGGCGACCAGCAGGCTGCCCAGCCCGAAGATCGCACCGAGCACGGTGAGCACGCGGACCAGGGTCACGTCGAGGCCCAGGTAGTCGGCGACCCCGGAGCAGACGCCGCCGAGCATCGCGTCGTCCGGGTTGCGGGTCAGTTGCCGGTAGGTCGGGGGCGGGGTCTGGGTGGTCATGGGCTCTCCTCAGAAGTGGCGGTTGTGGTGCCGGTTGTGGTGCCGGTGACCCAGCCGGTCTCGCTCTGGGCCCAGCGACGACGGTTGGTGCGCACCGTGGCGAGCAGACCGGCCGCGCCGGCGGCTACCCAGGGGATCGGCATCAACCAGCGAATGTCCGAACCCTCGACGGTCTCAGAGGCGACGAGCGCCCAGACGAGGGTGAGCCCCAGGAACGCGACTCCCATCACCAGGTGACCGACGTTGACGGGGTGCCGCCCGCTGCCTGGATCGGGGGCGCCGGGGTGCTGTGGCCGAGGCACGGTGGTGTCGGTCATCGGTTGGTCCTCTCTACGCTGTCGATCTCGATCTCACCGAAGGTGACTTCGGCATCGATGGTGATGGAAGGTCCGCCGGCCGTGCCCACGTAGCTGAATGCGTCCGAGCCGTCCCGCGAGCTGCCGAACAGCTGGGTGTGACCGATGGCGCCGACGCGGGCGGTGACCTCGGCGTCCAGGCCGGCCGGTAGCAGGAGCTCGATGTGCCCGAAGGTCACGTCGAGACGGATCGTGCGGCCGTCGAGCGCCTCGAGGTCGGTGAGGTCGGTGAGGTCGAGGACGATCTCGCCCGCGGTCAGGTCGTAGGTGGAGGCGAGCGCCGCAGCCGTGCGAGGTGACTCGGCGGTCTGCCCGGTGTCCCACTCTCCTGCGGCCGTGGCGCCGACCGTGGAGACCGTGGCCACCAGACCGGCCAGGATGAGGCCCCCGGCCCGACCGTAGAACGCGCCGGTGGCCAGCATCACGCCGATCACGGCGAGGGCCAGGGCCGGGTAGGCCGAATCGGTGATCTGGGCGCCCGCCGCATCGGCGATCGCGAGGGTGCTGAGGGCTAGGGCGACCAGCGCCATGGTGTACCAGAACAGGATCGGTCCGCGCTTGCGCGGGTTCGCGTGCTCACGACGGACCGCGGCGTACGCGGGGGCTCCGGTCTGCGTGGTCGGCGGCGGGGTCCGAGGGCTGCGAGCACTGATCACCAGGAGCACGATCAAACCGACGATGGCCAGCGGCCACGGAAAGCCCCAGCCTCCCCACGAATCGCCCAGCAGCGCCAGGAGGGCGAGGCTGCCGACGAGGACCAGCGCCACGGTGCGGCTGCGATCGTCGAGACGCAGCTTCGCGTCGCGCTGGCCCTCCTCGGGCACCAGCAGCCAGCACGCGGCGTACACGATGCAGCCGGCTCCGCCGAAGAACGCCAGCACCACGAACGCCACTCGGACGATGACGGGGTCGATGTCGAAGTGGCGGGCGATGCCACTCGCGACACCGGCGACCTTGCCGTCGTAGGTCGAACGGCGCAGGCGACCGAGGTCGCGCATGTCCTCGGTGCTGACGCGGGGACCCTCGTCGGGCCCGGGGTCGCTGGGACCCGCGGGTCCCGACGGCGCTTCTGGCGGTGTGGTGGTCATGGGTCCACCTTGCTCGCTCCGGACCTCAGGCACCATCAGGGACCACCCTGGTCCTGCGACGATTCCGGACCCGCTGCGTCAGGGTCAGGCCGGGGTCGGCCCGCATGGTTCGCAGCGCTCCGCTGTGTGACGATTGACGTCCCATGAGCGCCATCCATGCCCCGCCGGGCTACCCCTATCGCCGCGCGAACCGCGACATCCATGAACCCATCGTCGGTGGCGTGGCGTCCGGTCTTGCGCGGCACCTCGCCGTGCCGGTGCTGTGGGTGCGGGTGGGCTTCGTGCTGACCACAGGGCTGGGTGGTCTGGGTGCGGCCCTGTACGCCGGCCTCTGGATGTTCCTGCCGGCGGAGGGGCAGTTCGACCGCGAAGCCCCCGGCTTGGAGAGCGCGCGCCGGGGCGGGCGCCGACCTGGCCGGATCCGTCGGCTCACCGACGCCGGCCCCGTGATCACACTCGGGATGCTCGGCCTCGGCGTCATCTTCTTCCTCGAGGCGATCTTCGGCCAGGGTGCTGTGCTCTGGCCCATCGTGATCGCCGTCGTCGGGATCGCACTGCTGTGGCGTCAGGCCGACGAGGCGCAGCGCGAGCGCTGGCTCGATGGCACCGGTCGGGTCAACCCAGTGCGGCTGGTCTTCGGCGGAGGCGGCTGGGCTGCCTATGCCCGGGTCGGAGCGGGTGTGGCGCTGCTCTTGTCGGCGATCGTCATCCTCGGGATCGGCCAAGGTTCTCTCGAGACCGCACGCACCGCGCTGGTCGCCGGCGGCCTGGGGGTCGCCGGCATCGCGATCGTTGTCGGGCCGTGGCTGTTTCGGCTCGCGTCCGACCTGACGGCCGAACGCGAAGAGCGCGTGCGCACCCAGGAGCGGGCCGACGTGGCCGCCCACCTCCACGACTCCGTGCTGCAGACCCTGGCGCTGATCCAGAAGAACCCGGGTGACGCCTCCACTGTCGCCCGCCTGGCTCGGGCACAAGAACGAGACCTGCGGTCATGGCTGTTCATCGGTGAGGCCACTGATGAGCGTTCCGTCGCCAGCGCCTTGCGCGGTGTCGCTGGTCAGGTGGAGGACACCCACGGCATCACCGTTGACGTCGTGAGCGTCGGCGACTGTGACATGGACGAGACCCTGCGCCCGGTGGTCGCGGCTACTCGCGAGGCGCTGACCAATGCGGCCAAGCACGCCGGCACCTCACGCGTGGACATGTACGCCGAGATCGGTGATGCAGCGGTCGACGTCTTCGTGCGCGACCGGGGCCTCGGGTTCGACCCCGGGGCGGTGCCGGAGGACCGGTACGGCGTCCGGAACAGCATCATTGACCGGATGCAGCGACACGGCGGGTCCGCGGGGCTCAAGTCCGCTCTCGGCGAGGGCACCGAAGTACACCTGCACCTGCCCCGAGGTGAGTCTCAATGACGCAGGATCCCCAGTCGCAGCCACGGCTCATCTCGGTGGTGATCGTCGACGACCACGCAATGTTCCGCAGTGGTGTGCGTGGCGAGCTCGCAACGATCGGGGCCGGCGTCGTGGACGTGAAGGCCGAGGCGGCCGACGTCGACGAGGCCGTCGCCGCGGTGGGGCTGCACCAACCCGACGTCGTGCTCCTCGATGTGCACCTGCCAGGCGGGGGTGGTCTGGAGGTGATGCGCAGGGCGAAGTCGCCGGCGACCCAGTTCCTGGCGCTCTCGGTCAGCGACGCCGCCGAGGACGTGATCGGCACGATCCGGGGCGGCGCCCGCGGTTACGTCACCAAGGCCATCACCGGTCCCGAGCTGGTCTCCGCCATTCGCAGGGTCTCGGACGGCGATGCGGTCTTCTCACCCCGCCTGGCCGGATTCGTGCTGGATGCCTTTGCCGGATCGATCGATGTGGCTGCAGTCGACGAAGACCTCGACCGTCTCACCGAGAGGGAACGCGAGGTGATGCGTCTGATCGCTCGCGGCTACGCGTACAAGGAAGTGGCCAAGGAGCTGTTCATCTCCATCAAGACGGTGGAGACCCACATGTCATCGGTGTTGCGCAAGCTGCAGCTCTCCTCCCGCCACGAGCTGACCCGCTGGGCTTCGGACCGCCGCCTCCTCTGACTCCCGCTGCCCCTCTCCGGCGGTAGTCCCGGGTCAGTGGCAGGTCAAAACGCGGAATCCACCCGCCACTGACCCGGGACTACCCCTCTTGATGTCGTTCGCCAGGGGGACGAAGTCCTGGCCCAGCCAGTCGGAGTTGTCGTGCTGCGGAGCCGCCGACGACGAACGGCACCTCCGGGTGTTGGTTTGCACGTGCTCAGTGACGGGTACTACGTGACGCACCCGTCTGGAAGGGCTCCGCCATGACCGACCCCACCACGACCCGCTCCGCACCCGAGACCGACGAGGGCGGCCTCCGACGTTCCATCACCGGCAAACAGCTGTTCTTCTACACCCTGGGAGACGTGCTGGGGTCCGGCATCTACGTGCTGATCGGCTTGGTTGCGGCCGCCGTGGGAGGCGCGTTCTGGATCGCCTTCGCGGTCGGCGTCTCGATCGCGGCGATCACCGGCACGGCGTACGCCGAGCTCGTGACGAAGTATCCCCAGGCAGCGGGCGCTTCGCTCTACGTCAACAAAGCATTCGGCAACAGGGCGCTGACCTTCCTCATCACCGCCTCCTTCTTGGCTGCGAGCTTCGCCGCTGCCGGTTCGTTGGCAACAGGCTTCGCCCAGTACTTCGCCGAGCTCTGGGCGGCGCCGCCGACCCTGGTGGTCACGCTGTTGTTCCTATTGGTGCTGACCATCGTCAACTTCATCGGGATCACCGAGTCGGTCGTCGTGAACATGCTGATGGCCTTCGTCGAGATCGCGGGCCTGGCGATCATCCTGGTCATCGGCGTGTGGTTCATCGCGCAGGGCAACGCGGAGTTCGGGACGCTGACCGACTTCGACGCCGACGGTAGTCCGGCTTTGGCCATCCTGGCGGGCGTGGCGCTGTCGTTCTTCGCGATGACCGGCTTCGAGAACACCGCCAACGTGGCCGAGGAGACTATCGAACCGCGGAAGAACTTCCCTCCAGCTCTCATCGGCGGCATGGTGGTCGCCGGCGTGATCTACGTGCTGGTGTCCATGGCTGCCGCACTGACGGTGGACACCGAGCAGCTCGCTGGATCCGATGCCGCTCTGCTGGAGGTCGTCAAGCAGGGGATCCTGCCGCTCGACACCGGGTTCATGAGCGACCTCTTCGCCATCATCGCGATGATCGCGATCACCAACACCACCCTGGTCGCCGTCGTCACCCAGCCTCGCATCCTCTACGGGATGGCAAACGAGGACGTCGTGCCGGGCGTCTTCGCCAAGATCCACCCGAGCCGTCGTAGCCCATGGGTGGGCCTGCTCTTCAGCGCTTCGGTCGTCGGCTCACTCCTGGTCGTAGGAACCCTGCTGAACAGTGCCGGCGCCGACGTAGACATCGTGGCTCGACTCGCTCTAGTGACCGTGCTCTTCTTGCTGTTCATCTACATGCTGGTGATCATCTCGGCACTGAAGCTGCGCGGGAGCGACGAAGACGACGAGGCCTACCGCGCCAACACGCCTCTGCTGTTCCTCGGCCTGGCCGGCAACCTGGCCATCCTCGCCTGGTCGGTCTATGACGATCCCGCTGCGCTCCTCTGGTGCGGCGGTCTCCTGGCCGTCGGCCTGGTGCTGTACGTCGTCGAGCAGGTCTTCGGCAGCCGCTCAGCGCGATCGGCCACGGACCATGCAGAAGGAGTCTGAGATGCACGTCATCGTCGCCACGGACGGTTCGAAGCAGTCACTGGTCGCCGCCCGTCACCTCAAGTCCTTCGCCGACCCCTCCAAGATCACCGATGTCTCGGTGATCGCGGTCATCCGTCCGCTCGCCTCGGTGTCGTTCGCCGACGAGTTGTCCGGCGTCGAGAAGCGCCGAGCGGACGCGCAGTCCCTAAATTTCCGGGGTGCAGCCGAGAGCGCGGTGGACGTGATCGCCACTGAGTTCGACGACTGGGGTCCGAAGGTGCACCGTCGCATCCGCAGCGGATCTCCGGCGAACGAGCTGATCAGGGCCGCCCGTTCACTGTCTGCCGGCCTCGTGGTCGTGGCCAGCGGCTCGCGTGGCCTGAGCGACTCGGTGCTGGTCGGGAGCACGGCTCAGCGGGTGCAGCACTACGCCCCGTGCCCGGTGCTCGTCGTTCGCCCGACGCCCCGGACGAGGAAGCGGTGACTAGCCTCGATGCGTGCGTCGACGGCGGTTGCCCATCCTGTTCCTGACAGCCCTCGTGCTGGCTGGGTGTGACCACCGCGCGTCGGATTCGGTGCCGAGCAGCAGGCGCCCGAGCCTGAGCCAGGCCCCGCAGAGCCCGCCCCCCGAGGCTCCTGTGGCAGCCACCCCCCGTCGTGAGGCGGCGTACTCCACCTGGGAGCTGGGTTCCCATCCCTTGCCGCTGCGCCCGGACGGGTTCGGCGAGGTGAAGCGGACGCCCCCGGCGCTGCGCGAACGGCGTTATCCGACGGTCGACCTGCTGCCACCGCCTGCCGGAGCAGGGTTCGAGTCAACGATCGGCCCGATCACACCCGCGCTGCGTGAGCGGATGGGCGCGACGTGGTCGCCCGAGTGTCCGGTCGGGCCGGACGGGCTGCGCTACCTGACGGTGTCCTTCCGCGGCTACGACGGCAGGGCGCACACCGGCGAGCTCGTGGTCGCGGCATCGGAGGCTGAGGGCGTCGTGTCCGTCTTCCGGGCGCTGTACACGGCTGACTTCCCGATCGAGGAGATGCGACTTCCCGGCACCGCCGACCTCGAAGCGCACCCGACAGGCGACGGCAACAACACCGTGGGCCTGGTCTGCCGCTCCTCTACCGGTCTGTCGGAGTGGTCCGCGCATGCCTACGGGCTCGCGATCGACCTGAACCCGTTCGTGAATCCGTACGTGCGGGACGACCGGGTGCTGCCGGAGCTGGCCAGCAGCTACCTGGACCGCAACTGGCGCCGACCGGGCATGGTGGTCGACGGTGGCGCGGTGGTCCGGGAGTTCGCGAGGATCGGGTGGTCGTGGGGTGGTGACTGGACCTCGTTGAAGGACTATCAGCACTTCACCAGGATGGGCCGCTGACCGGCCCGTGATCGACCGGCATCACCTCAGTAGGGTGCGCGCATGGAAACCCTGCGCCTCGTCCTGCTGGTCATCCACATCGTCGGCTTCGCTGCGCTGATCGGCGGTCTGCTCGCGCAGTCTGGTCAGGCGGAGAAGCAGGTCAACGGCGCCATGCGCGACGGTGTCGGCACTGCCTTCCTGGCAGGCCTCGTCCTGGTCGGTGTGTTGCAGGCCGACGACCAGGACGTCAACAACACCAAGATCGCCGTCAAAGGGGTGATCGGTCTGGTGCTGCTGGTGCTGGTGATGGCCAACGCCCGTAAGGAGAGGATCCCGAACGGACTCTGGATCGGATTGCTTGTGCTGTCGATCGCCAACGTCTGTGTCGCCGTCTTCTGGACCACCGCCCACGCCTCGGTCTGACCCAGCACCACACCCGCCGGTGGGGGCGGCGGGACGTAGGGTTGGCGCCAGCATGAGTACGCCGTTGCCCCTCCCCGATTTCGCGCCCTCTCAGGAAGCTCGCACCTCCCGTCACGAGCTCACCGCCGAGGAGCTCCTCGAGGGGCTCAACGTGCCTCAGCAGGCGGCGGTCCGCCATGCCGGTTCGCCGCTGCTCGTGGTGGCGGGTGCGGGCTCGGGAAAGACCCGCGTGCTGACGCGACGGATCGCGTGGTTGATCTCCGAACGCAAGGCCCATCCCGGATCGATCCTGGCGATCACGTTCACCAACAAGGCCGCGGCCGAGATGAAGGAGCGGGTGGAGGAGCTGGTCGGTCGCCGGGCGCGGGTGATGTGGGTCAGCACATTCCACTCCGCCTGCGTGCGGATCCTTCGCAAGGAGGTCGACAAGTTCGGCTACAAGTCCAACTTCTCGATCTACGACGCGCAGGACCAAAAGCGGCTGATGACCTTGGTGCTCAAGGACCTCGACCTCGACCCCCGGCGGTTCCAGCCGGGCGCGGTCCTGCACTGGGTCTCCAATCACAAGAACGAGCTGCGGGATCCCGAGGAGGCCGCCGCCGACGCGAAGAATGGATTCGAGGAGTCCTACTCCGCGGCGTACACGCTCTATCAGCGGCGGTTGCGCGAGGCCAACGCGCTCGACTTCGACGACCTGATCATGACCACAGTGCACCTCTTCCAGGCCTTTCCCGAGGTCCGCGAGACCTACCGACGTCGGTTCCGGCACGTCCTGGTCGACGAGTACCAGGACACCAACCACGCGCAGTACGCCTTCATCCACCAGCTGTGTGCGGAGCAGATGGAAGAACTCCCGGCCGTTGGCGACCAGCCGGAGGAGCGGGTCGCGTCGGCCGAGCTGATGGTGGTCGGTGACGCCGACCAGTCGATCTATGCGTTCCGCGGCGCCAACATCCGCAACATCCTCGACTTCGAGCAGGACTTCCCCAACGCGATGTCGATCCTGCTCGAGCAGAACTACCGCTCGACCCAGACCATCCTCACCGCCGCCAACTCGGTGATCGGCCACAACAAGGGTCGCAAGCCCAAGAAGCTGTGGTCCGATGCCGGAGACGGCGCGCGGATCGTGGGCTACGTCGGTGACGACGAACGCGACGAAGCGAGGTTCGTCTCCGAGGAGATCGACCGGTTGAGCGATGAGGGCGCCAAGGCCGGCGACATGGCGATCTTCTACCGGACCAACTCGCAGAGCCGAGTGTTCGAGGAGGTGTTCATCCGCACCGGCCAGCCCTACAAGGTGGTCGGCGGTGTGCGCTTCTACGAGCGACGCGAGGTCCGGGACGCGCTTGCCTACCTACGGATGCTGGTCAATCCCGACGACCAGGTTTCGCTGAGGCGGATTCTCAACGTGCCGAAGCGCGGCATCGGTGATCGGGCGGTGGAGTGCGTCAACGCCCTCGCCGAGCGGGAGCGAATCACGTTCTGGGAGGCGCTGCGACGCGCCGACCAGGCGCCGGGGCTGGCCACTCGTTCGCTGTCCAACATCAAGGGTTTTGTCGCGATGGTCGAGGAGCTGCAGTCGATGGTTGCGGCCGACGAGCGGGCAGACGTGATCCTCGAGTCGGTGCTGGCCCGCTCGGGCTACCTCGAAGAGCTCGAGGCGTCGGACGATCCCCAGGACGAGACTCGGGTGGAGAACCTCGGCGAGCTGGTCGCGGTGGCTCGCGAGTTCTCTGACGATCCGGCGGCTGGGCCGTCCGCCGACCCCTCCGATGTCGAGGCCGGTCTGGTCGCACCCGGTCTGGGCGACTTCCTGGAGCGGGTGGCACTGGTCGCCGACACCGACCAGATCCCGGACGAGCCTGACCCTGACCGGCCCGAGGACACCGGGGTGGTCACCCTGATGACCCTCCATACTGCCAAGGGGCTGGAGTTCCCGGTCGTGTTCCTGACTGGACTCGAGGACGGCATCTTCCCTCACTCGCGTTCCTTGGGCGGCGATCCTGCCGAGCTCGAGGAGGAGCGCCGGCTCGCGTACGTCGGCGTCACCCGTGCCCGGGAGCGGCTCTACGTCTCCCGGGCAGTGATCCGCTCTGCTTGGGGTGCCCCGAGCCACAACCCAGCGTCGCGATTCCTCGACGAGCTCCCCGTCGACCTCGTCGACTGGCGCCGCACAGAAGCTGCCCAGACGCTCTGGGATCGTCCCGACCTGGCCAGCGGTTCAGCCGCCCGCCTCGGCGACCCGACCTCGGCCGGCCGACGCAACTTCTCCGCCGCTGCCGCCCGGGCCGATGCCGCTGCCAAGGCGAAGCCGGCTCGGGAGATCCCGTCACTGGAGCCGGGTGACCGGGTGCTCCACGACTCGTTCGGGATGGGCACCGTAGTGGCCATGGAGGGCCTCGCCGAGAAGACAGTCGCCTCGATCGACTTCGGCTCGGAGGGCGTCAAGCGGCTGCTGCTCCGCTACGCCCCCGTCGAGAAGCTCTGACCGACCCGGCTGGTGTTGACGCTGTAGGGGGTCGACCCGGCTGGTGTTGACGCTGTAGGGGGTCGACCCGGCTGGTGTTGACGTCGTAGGGGGTCGACCCGGCTGGTGTTGACGTCGTAGGGGGTCGACCCGGCTGGTGAAGACGAGCCGGGTCGGCGTCGTACGGGTGAAGACGAGCCGGGTCGGCGTCGTACGGGGTGAATTCGAGCCGGGTCGGCGTCGTACGGGGTGAAGTCGAGCCGGGTCGGCGTCGTACGGGGTGAAGTCGAGCCGGGTCGGCGTCGTACGGGGTGAATTCGAGCCGGGTCGGCAGTTAGGGAGTGACGCCGTGCACCATGAAGGCGGCGTATGGGTCGACCGGGTCGCCGCCGCCGGGACGGACCTCGAGGTGGAGGTGCGATCCGGTGACGTTGCCGGTGGTGCCGACGGTGCCGATCACCTCGCCGGCGGTGACGGTGTCGCCGGGCTGGACATAGGTGTCGGTCTGGTGGCAGAACCAGATCTCGGTGCCGTCCTCGAGCGTGACCACGGTCTTGTTGCCGTAGGCGCCGTCGTAACCCGTCTGGGTGACCACGCCATTGGCGATCGCGCGGATCTGGTCTCCGGTGTCACCGTTGAAGTCGATGCCGGTGTGATAGGTGGACCACAGGCCGTACTCGCCGAAGGAGGCGGTGATGATCGAGGGTGAAAGCGGCAGGACCCAGCGGTTCTCGGCCAGCTTGCTGGCTTGGGTCTCGGCGCGCTTCGCGAGCTGACCAAGCGCGGCGTTTCGCTGCTGGGCCTGCTGCTCGGCTGCGGCCACGAGATCGGCGGACGCCGCCTCGCTCAGCGCATCACGATCGGTACTGCGAGAGACCGGGCGGCCACGGTCGGAGAGGGCGCTGACGGTGCCGGCGGCGCTGTATCCGCTCAGGGCGCTCGCCTGCTGGAACTTGCTGGGCTCGTGACCGGCCAGCTGGGGACCCGTGGAGACGACGGCACCGCCGACGGACAGGGCCAGTACGGCCACCCCGAGCAGCACCGACGGGGAGGGCATGCCCTTGACCAGCGGTCCGCGCGAGCCGGCGTGCCGGACCGCCTTGCGCTTGCCAAGCGAAGCAGCCGCCCTTGCGAGCGGCAGCTCGACCGTGGCCTCGTGGTCGCTGAAGTGGGACAGGACCGCGCGTTCGAAGATCACCGCTGGGGGGGCGTCCTCGAGCTCGGCGCTCTCGAGGGTCAGGGGCTCCTCGGGCACTGCGCGGCCAGCGACGCGTCGCCCGGAGTAGCTCGCCTTGCTTTCGGGGCTCACCGAGGACGAGCGGCGTGGGCCGCGACGATCTCCTCGGTGGTTACCCATTGACGATTTCTCCGGTGCTTCCAGTCGGTGGACGGGCGTGCTTCAGACACGAAAAACGAGCAGCCCAGACCATAACGGATAGGTCACGGTCAGCGAAATGCTGGCCGGGTCCTGGCGGGATCCTGGCGGGATCATTGTGCATGGCCGGGCGCGGCCGCGGAGCGTAACGCCGGATACTGTGCCTCCATGACGGCAGCAGCGACCACTCGGCGGGTCCGCATCGTCGTGGGCAAGCCTGGTCTTGACGGGCATGACCGCGGAGCCAAGATCGTGGCCCGAGCGCTGCGCGACGCCGGTCACGAAGTGATCTACACCGGGTTGCACCAGACGCCCGAGCAGATCGTCGAGACTGCTATCCAGGAGGACGCCGACCTGATCGGGCTGTCGGTGCTCAGCGGAGCCCACATGACGCTGTTCAAGAAGCTGGTGGAGCTGCTGGCCCAACGCGACGCCGCAGACATCCTGGTCTTCGGTGGCGGGATCATCCCCGAGGAGGACATCCCTCTCCTCGAGGAGATCGGCGTGGCGAAGGTGTTCACCCCAGGCGCGACCACCACCGAGATCACCGGGTGGGTGGCCGCTCGGTTCGCAGACGGCTGACCCGTCCGCCGGCGGCCTGACATCGGTCTCGTGGAGGGGTCCACCCTTCGTCGTACCGGTTGGGCGGGACTAAGGTGCGGCGAGAACTTCCCAGCTAGAGGCGCGGCCGCACGGGCCTGCGCCCGCATGTAGAGGACATGGTGGATCAGTGGACCTGATGGAATTTCAGGCGAAGGAGCTCTTCGCCAAACATGACGTACCGGTGACGCTGGGCATCGTGGCCACCACCCCCGCGGAGGCACGCGCGGCAGCCGAGGAGCTCGGTGTCGTCGTGGTCAAGGCGCAGGTCAAGGCCGGCGGCCGCGGCAAGGCCGGCGGTGTGAAGCTGGCGAAGACGCCCGACGAGGCCGAGGAGCACGCCACAGCGATCCTCGGGATGCAGATCAAGGGCCTGACCGTGAACCGCGTGCTGATCGCGCCGGCCGCGAGCATCGAGGAGGAGTACTACTTCTCCTTCCTGCTGGACCGCGCCGACCGCCAGTACCTGTGCATCGCGTCGATCGAGGGCGGCGTCGAGATCGAAGAGGTCGCCAAGACCAACCCGGACGCCGTCAAGAAGATCCCGATCCACCCCGGCACCGGCGTGGACGAGGAGAAGGCCCGCGCGATCGTCGCGGAGGCCGGCTTCCCAGAGGCGCTGACCGAGCAGGCCGTGCACCTGGTGCAGAAGCTGTGGCAGGTCTTCGTCGAGGAGGACGCCACGCTGGTCGAGATCAATCCGCTGGCCCGCCTGGAGGGCGACGTGCTCGAGGCGCTGGACGGCAAGGTCTCGCTCGACGAGAACGCCGAGTTCCGGCACGAGGACCACGCGGCGTTCGAGATCCAGGACGAGACCGACCCGCTCGAGGCCAAGGCCAAGGAGAAGGGCCTCAACTACGTGAAGCTCGACGGTGCGGTGGGCATCATCGGCAACGGCGCCGGCCTCGTCATGTCGACCCTCGACGTGGTCGCCTACGCCGGCGAGAAGCACGCCGGCGTCAAGCCGGCCAACTTCCTGGACATCGGCGGCGGTGCCAACGCCCAGGTGATGGCCGACGGCCTCGATGTGATCCTCCACGACGAGCAGGTCAAGAGCGTCTTCGTGAACGTCTTCGGCGGCATCACCGCTTGTGATGAGGTGGCCAACGGCATCGTCGGGGCCCTCGACATCCTGGGTGACGAGGCCACCAAGCCGCTCGTCGTACGCCTCGACGGCAACAACGTCGAGGAAGGCCGACGCATTCTCAACGAGGCCAACCACCCGCTGGTGACCCTCGTCGACACCATGGACGGCGCGGCCGACAAGGCCGCCGAGCTCGCCAACAGCTGAGAGCCGAGGAAGACAAGACAGTGTCTATTTACCTGAACAAAGACTCCAAGATCATCGTCCAGGGCATGACGGGCGGGATGGGCTCCAAGCACACCACCCTCATGGTCGAGGCCGGCTCGAACATCGTCGGGGGCGTCAACGCCCGCAAGGCCGGTACGTCGGTCGAGCTGGGCGGCAAGGACCTCCCCGTCTTTGGCAGCGTCAAGGAGGCGATGACCGAAACCGGTGCTGACGTCTCGGTGGTCTTCGTGCCGCCGGCTTTCACCAAGGATGCGTGCATCGAGGCCATCGACGCCGGCATCGGTCTGCTCGTGGTCATCACGGAGGGCGTGCCGGTGCAAGACTCTGCCGAGGTGTTCGCCTACCTCGACGGCAAGTCGACCCGGATGATCGGACCCAACTGCCCGGGCATCATCACGCCCGAGGAGTCACTAGCGGGCATCACTCCCCACACGATCGCCGGCAAGGGCCCGGTCGGCCTGGTGTCGAAGTCGGGCACCCTGACCTACCAGATGATGTTCGAGCTGCGTGACTACGGCTTCTCAACCGCCATCGGCATCGGCGGCGACCCGATCGTCGGCACCACTCACATCGATGCCCTCGCGGCGTTCGAGGCGGACCCCGACACCAAGGCAATCGTGATGATCGGCGAGATCGGTGGCGACGCCGAGGAGCGGGCCGCTGCCTACATCAAGGACCACGTGACGAAGCCGGTCGTCGGATACGTCGCCGGCTTCACCGCCCCCGAGGGCAAGACCATGGGCCACGCGGGCGCCATCGTCTCCGGCTCCTCGGGCACCGCGGCCGCGAAGAAGGAAGCGCTCGAGGCCGTCGGCGTCAAGGTAGGCAAGACGCCGTCAGAGGCCGCTGACCTGATGCGAGAGATCTTGAAGACCCTCTGATCGATCTCACCTCTTGTTGGCCCGTCAGCAGCTCGAGCTGACGGGTCAGCGCGATTTCGGGGTCAGCAGCCCGCCTCGGTGAAGGCGCACATCGCGGGGGTCAGGTGACTGGTGATCTCGTCGAGGCGGGTGAGGGCGAAGACGACGGAGTTGCCTCGCGCGTACTCACCGGCGGTGTCGACCGCGACGATCGCGCGGCCCACCCGCGTGAGCTGGTGGATGATGCCGCCCGGCATGCCGTCGGCGTAGGTCAGCGAGAAGGCCACCGAGTCGTAGCCGGTGTCGGTGTCGAGAAGGTCCCAGACCTGCTCGGGGCTGTCGGTCGGATCCAGCTCGTTGATCTCGCTCGGACACGCGGCGACGGCCGACCTGACGCTCTCCATGACCGCCACCGCCTCGTCGGCACCGGCGAACAGGACCAGCTCCCTTGACTCCTCGAACTCCGGGCCGGTCGTGGTGACCGCGAGTCGGTCGACGCCGGCTACCGGCCACGCGACCCGGTCGCAGGGGGACACCTCAATTGCGTCCCGCGCTTCGGGCCCGGGGCCGTCGATCTCGCCGCCGTCCCCGGTCATGTCGACCAGGTCCCAGTCGAGCGGGAAGTCGTCGGGAATGCCACCGGTGGTGGTCGGATCCGTCGTGGAGCCCGCAGTCGTCGGGTCCGCAGTCGTCGGGTCCGCAGTCGTGGGGGACGAGGTCGCGCAGCCCTCGGCCGCGAAGACGCACATCGCGTCGAGCACTCCAGCGGCCCGTTCGCTGAGGAGATCGACGGTCTGCTGGGAGACCGCAGCGTCGGCATCCGGCACATAGGTCTTGGCGAGGAGGAGCGCGTTGCCGACACGGGCCACCTGCCAGACGTCGGTGTCGCCGGTCGGACGGCCGCTGTCCTGGTACCGCAGGACCCAGGCGGTCGACTGCTCGGCGAGATCGGAATCGAGCGGTGTCGGAGCGGCGACCGAACCAGCCGGCGAACAGCCTTCGACCGCGGCAGCCACACGGGACAGGGAGCGCTCCGCAGTCGCGTCATCGGCATACAACGCCAACGTGCGCTGCTCGCCTCCCTCGACGCCGTCGCTCCAGGTCGCACCCAGCGTGTCGGCTGCGTCGGTGGGCGACCACACATCGGTGCCGCAGAGGTTGATGGCGGGCAGCACCTGCTCGCCCGACACCACGTCGGTGCCGACCTGAGCCGGGATGCCGCTGTCGCCGCTCATGCCGTCGTCGACAGGGAAGCGGGTGGGGATCGTGGTCACCCAGTCAACACCCACGGGCGACGCCGGGTCGGGACCGGCCTTGCCGTCGCCGCCGGTGGTGAGTACGGCGATGGGGGTGACGATCGCCGCGACGACCAGGGCCGCGCCGGCACCGGCGAGCAGGTTGTTGCGGCGGCGGAGGCGGTCGCCCTGACGGCGTACGTCGGAAGGAGGAAGCGCGTTCATGGAAGGTCCTGGGTCGAAGCTCGAGAGGCGCTCGTCGGGGTCAGACATGGCTCACTCCTCCTGGTTCGTCGGACAACAGCGCCGCGAGCGCGGTGCGTCCGCGGCTGAGCTGGGCCTTGATGGTGCCTTCCGGGACGCCGACCTCGTCGGCCACGGCGTGCACCGGCAGATCAGCGATGTGGTGCAGCACCAGCGCTCTGCGCTGACTTTCCGGCAGCTGCCGCAGGGCCGCCACCAACGCCACGTGCGACTCATCGCCCGCCGGCACGACGCTCCGAGGGGTGAGCGCCCGGTCCGGTGCTCTCCGCCCTCGCGCCGTCCGCCGCCACCGACTGACTGCCAGCCGGTAGGCCGTGGTGCGCACCCAGGCCTCGGGATGCTCGGCCTTAGCCAACGTCCGGCGATGCGCCCAGGCCTTCACGAAGGCTTCCTGCACGCATTCCTGGGCCTCGTCACGGTCGCCGATCATGGCGTACACCTGGTTGCTGAGGCGGCGGAACGATGCGGTGTAGAGCTCGTCGAACTCCCGTTCGTCCACGACCGGCCCTCGCTATCTGTTGCTGATGTCGATAGGGATACGCCTGGGCTCACGACTTGGTTGCACGATGACGCGAAAAGGTCAGTCGGACTTCTCTGGCTTCGGCATCTCGACCAACCGGTCCAACGCGCGGTAGGCGAGGTCGACGAACGCGGCGTTGGTCATCGCCACCTTCGGCGCAGCCACGAACGAGACCTGGGCGACGGCGATGCCGCGGCGCATGATCGCCATCGTGTAGTCCACCGAGCGTTTGTCGGAAACCTGGACGGTGACCCGCCAGGCGGTCAGCGAGAGGTGACCTTCGTCGAAGCCCGCGATGCGCTCGACCTCGGTGCCGAGCTGGTCGTCCTCGGCCTCGCAGCTGCCCAACTTCTGGCGCACCTGCTCAACGAACGCCTTGGCTCGCTTCGAGGGCAGCGTCGCAACGGTCTCGGTCAACCCGAACTCGGCCGGCAGCTTGGCTTGGGGGATCAGGAACGTGCGGGTCATGTTGGCAGCGAACGCCGCCTTCTTGAACTTCCCGTTGAACGACGCCTGGTCGCAGCGGGTGGCAGCCAGGTTGGTGGTCGCCCGCCGAGGCTCGGTGCCGACCCACGGTCGCCTGACCCGGGAGACCGGGGGCAGGTCGAGCTCGGTGAGCATGGCGGGGGCCTTGCCGATCGGCAGCGGCGCGACCAGTCGTGCCTGGGCCTTGTCGACGCACTCGCCGCCCTCGGGCAGCGCGCACAGCGCGGACACGGCCGACCCCAACAAATCCGTGTTCCCCTTGATGTTCGGTCGGTCGTCGTTTCCGACCAGGGTTGCGGTGGTGGTCGTGAAACGACCCGTGCGCGCGACACCGACCGTCACCGTGGTCAGCGGGTCGGCGTAGGCGCGGAGCACGACCAGCATCGCCTGGTCGCCGAGGCTCGTCACTCGGCGGGTCGAGACCAGCTGGGTGCGCTCGACCGTGCAGCCGGCGTACCACCCGAGGCTGGTGGCGAAGGCCCGCCGAGCGGCCGGCACCGTGTCGGACAGCTCGCTGGCCTGGATCGCTGACCTGATCGGTCCCTTGGTGCGCTCGGACTCGAACTGGCGGACCATCGCGGCAGTGCCACCGGCGTCGGCGTAGCGCTCCTGCTGACACGGGATGTTCAGGCCGTTGTCCTCGGAGTTGTCGTCGGTCGTCGCGTTCCAGCCGCGACCACCGATCGCGGTGGCGACCGCCGACTCACCCACCATCACTTCCGGGCCCAAGGAGGGCGAGCTGCCCTCGAAGGTGGAGGCGGGCGCGGGGGTCCCGGCCTGCGATGACCGGTCCAGGCCCGGGCGTACGCCGGCGGCATCAGTGACGATCGAGCCGCTGAGGACGACGGCGGCCACCGCGGCCACGGCCCCCACCGTCGTATGGGTGCGCCGCCGGGCCGACCCGGCGCGGCGGACGATCGAGCCGCGTGGCCACCGGGTCTCCTCAACCATCGGGACCAGCGGGTCGAACGCCGAGCGGATCTCCGGCGCCGGCACCTCGAGGTGGAGCGAGAACTGGGTCACCCCCATCCCCAGCTCGCGCTCCGCGTCGTCCAAGGGCAGTCCGATCTCGCGCGCCATCTGCGGCATCGTGACCTTGGCCAGCTGGGTGAGCAGCAGGGCGCGGCGCTGGGTGATCGTCAGCTTCGCGAGCGCGTCGAGCGTGGTCTTGACCTCGGGGTCGATGTTCTTGTCGCGGTGCCACAGCCGTGCGGTGTGCCGCCGTTGGGCATGTCGCCAGGCCTGCGGCCGCACCGACTCCTCGGGATCGTCGAGGGCCGATACCTTCCGCCAGTGGTGCCAGGCGACGATGAAGGAGTCGCGCACGGCGGCGCGGGACGCTGCGAGGTCGCCAGTCAGCGCGTAGGTCTGCAGCAGCAGGCGCTCGCGGGCGTCCTTGTAGAACGTGTCGAAAAGATCCGGGTCCCTCATGGCAGCCACCAACGGTACGCGAGGATCCCGACTCTGAGTTCCTCGGCGTGGGAACGCCGACGCCTGCGGGGCTCGGGCGATGATGCAATGGCCATGACTTCGCTGTTGCCGTCGCCTCGGACACATGCCTCCGGCGACACCCGGCACGACCTCGGGCACCGCCGACCGCTGGTGCCGCTGGCGTTTGCCGGGGGGCTCGTCGCGGCGGCCTCCACGCTGGTCGTCTTCCTCGGCCTCGGCGTGGTCGGTTGGTTCTTGACCGACGGCGGCGCCCATGGCGCGCCGCGCGATGGGCTTCGGGTTGGCGCTCTGGGCTGGCTGCTGGGCCACGGATCGGGCATCACGGTGGAGGGCGCTGCGATCACGGCGATGCCCCTCGGCGTCACCATGGTCTGCGCCTGGGCGACCTGGCGGATCGGACTTCGGGTGGGTGACTCGATCTCCGGCCACGGTCCCGACGTCTCAGGTCTCTCCGACGGCGAGCGCGACTGGACCGTGCCGGTCGCCTCCGGTCTGTTCGCCGTGGGCTACGTCGTCACCGCGATCCTCGTGGTCAGCGTGGCCGCCACGCCGGCCACCGACCCAAACGCGGCAGGTGTGGTCGGCTGGTCGTTGGCGTTGTGCCTGTTCGTCGGCGCACCGGCCATCGCTGTTGGCGCTGGACGCGCCGCGATCTGGCTTGCCTTGGTGCCGACGCCCGTGCGGGCCACGTTCACTTTCGCTCGCGTGCTGATCATTTCGTGGTTGATGGTGTCGTTGACAGGATTCGTCCTGGCCCTGGTCGTGGACTTCGACACCGCCGCCAACATCATGTCCCAGCTCGGCGCGAACGTCGGCGACACGGTGCTCTTCGTGGTGCTCAGCCTGCTGGTGCTGCCCAACGCCGTCGCGTTCTCCGGCTCCTACCTGCTGGGGCCAGGCTTCACCGTGGGCAGCGGCACCCTGGTCACACCGCAGGCCGCCGTGATCGGCGCCCTGCCCATGTTTCCGTTGCTGGCCGCCCTGCCCGACAACGGCCCGGCTCCGGCCTGGACCGCGTCGCTGCTGGCGCTCCCGGTCCTGGTCGCGGCGCTCGCGGCGGCCTGGGTGCAGCGGGGTCTGCCGACCGTGCGTTGGGACGAAGGGGCGCTCCGCGGCTGCGCGGGCGGCATCACAGCCGGTATCGCGTTCGCGACCATCGCCGCGGTGGCCGGTGGCGCGGTCGGCCCGGGACGGATGCGCGACGTGGGTCCGCTGGTCGGCGACACGCTCCTCCAGGCGATCACGACCTTCGGCATCGGCGGGCTGCTGGGTGGGCTGGCAATGACCTGGTGGCAGCGGCGGGGGGCCACCCTGGGAGGGGCTGAGACCGACGACGACGGCGAGCCGGCCGCCTCCTAGACTTCACGGATGCCCACCGCTGAGACCGCGCGCCTGGTCGTGCTCGTGTCCGGCAGTGGCACCAACCTCCAGGCGCTCCTCGACGCCTGTGCCGACCCGGCGTACGGCGCGGCTGTGGTGGCCGTCGGCGCCGACCGCGATGGCATCCAAGGGCTTGAGCGGGCGCAACGCGCCGGGCTGCCGACCTTCGTCCAGCGGGTCAAGGACCACGACACCCGCGCGGACTGGGACCTGGCCATGGCCGACGCCGTCGGCGAGCACCACCCGGACCTGGTGGTTTCCGCGGGCTTCATGAAGCTCGCCGGCGAGGCCTTCCTGGATCGCTATGCCGGCCGCTACGTCAACACCCACCCCGCCCTGCTGCCGTCGTTCCCCGGCATGCACGGCGCGGCCGACGCGCTCGCGCACGGCGTGAGGGTCACCGGCGCGACCCTGTTCGTGGTCGATGGGGGCATCGACACCGGTCCGATCGTGGCTCAGACAGTGGTGCCGGTCGAGGACGACGACACTGTCGAGTCGCTGCACGAGCGGATCAAGGTCGCCGAGCGGCAGATGCTGGTCGACTCCGTGGGCCGGATGGCCCGAGAGGGCTTCACCATCACCGACAGAAAGGTCCGCTTCGGACATGCATGAGACTCCGGATGACGGCCGCATCGCGGTACGCCGCGCCCTCGTGTCGGTCTACGACAAGGCCGGGCTCGAGGACCTGGTGCGGGGCCTGCACGAAGCCGGCGTCGGTCTGGTCTCCACCGGCGGGTCTGCCGCGCTGATCGAGGGTCTCGGACTGCCCGTGACCAAGGTGGAGGACCTGACCGGCTTCCCTGAGTGCCTCGACGGCAGGGTGAAGACGCTGCACCCCGCCGTGCACGCCGGCATCCTCGCCGACCGCCGCCTCGACTCGCACGTGCAGCAGCTCGAGGAGCTCGACATCGAGCCCTTCGACCTGGTCGTCTCGAACCTCTACCCGTTCACCCAGACCGTCTCCTCCGGAGCGTCGCCCGACGAGTGCGTCGAGCAGATCGACATCGGCGGTCCGTCGATGGTGCGCGCGGCCGCCAAGAACCACCCGTCGGTGGCGATCGTGACCTCGCCGGCCCGTTATGACGACGTGCTGGCCGCCGTCGCAGCGGGTGGCTTCACTCTCCAGCAGCGCAAGGAGCTGGCCGCCGAGGCCTTCGTGCACACGGCGAGCTACGACGTGGCGGTGGCCTCATGGATGGGCAGTGTGCTGACCGACAGCTCCGACGGCACCGGCTTCCCGGCGTGGGTGGGCGGCACGTGGGACAAGGCATCGGTGCTGCGGTATGGCGAAAACCCCCACCAGGGTGCCGCTCTCTACCTCAACAGCTTCACACCCGGCTTGGCTCAGGCCAGCCAGCTGCACGGCAAGGAGATGTCCTACAACAACTATGTGGACGCCGATGCGGCCCGTCGGGCGGCGTACGACTTCGACGAACCGGCGGTGGCGATCATCAAGCACGCCAACCCGTGCGGGATCGCGGTTGGCGCTGACGTCGCCGAGGCGCACCGCAAAGCCCACGACTGCGATCCGGTCTCCGCGTTCGGCGGGGTGATCGCGACCAACGTGCCAGTGTCTGCGGAGATGGCCACCAAAGTGGCGGAAATCTTCACCGAGGTCGTGGTCGCACCTGGCTACGACGAGGGCGCTGTAGAGATCTTGTCGGCGAAGAAGAACGTCCGGTTGCTCGTGTGTCCGCCGATGCCGCGCGGCGGCGCCGAGATCCGCCCGATCTCCGGTGGTCTGCTGATGCAGCAGCGCGACCTGGTCGACGCCGACGGCGACGACCCAGCGAGCTGGACGCTCGCTACCGGGGCGCCCGCTGGGCTCGAGGTGCTCGCCGACCTGGCCTTCGCCTGGAAGGCTTGTCGCGCAGTGAAGTCGAACGCGATCCTGCTGGCCAAGGGAGGCGCGTCGGTCGGCGTCGGCATGGGTCAGGTCAACAGGGTCGACTCGTGCAAGCTCGCGGTGCAGCGGGCGGGAGAGCGGTCGAAGGGTGCGGTGGCCGCCTCCGACGCGTTCTTCCCGTTCGAGGACGGCCCGCAGATCCTGATCGACGCCGGCGTGGCGGCGATCGTGCAACCCGGTGGCTCGGTGCGCGACGAGCTGACGATCAAGGCGGCCGAAGCGGCCGGCGTGACCATGTACTTCACCGGGACCCGGCACTTCTTCCACTGAGATGGGGTCTGACACACTTCCGGTCGTGACTGCGCAGACCCTCGACGGCTCCGCCACCGCCGCTGCGATCAAGGAAGAGCTCCGAGTCCGGGTCGCCGCTCTGCGCGAGCGTGGCCTCACTCCCGGCCTCGGCACGGTGCTGGTCGGCGACGATCCTGGCTCGAGGTGGTACGTCAACGGCAAGCACAAGGACTGCGCGGAAGTCGGCATCGAGTCGCTCCGGGTCGACCTGCCCGAGACCGCGACCCAGGAAGAGATCGAGGAGGCGGTAGCCGGGCTCAACGCCGACCCGGGCTGCACGGGTTACATCGTGCAGCTGCCGCTCCCGAAGGGTCGGGACGAGAACCGCGTGCTCGGCCTGATCGACCCCGCCAAGGACGCCGACGGGCTGCATCCCACCAATCTCGGCTGGCTGGTGCTCGGACACCCGGCGCCGTTGCCGTGCACTCCGGCGGGCATCGTCGAGCTCCTCCGGCGCCACGACGTGACCATCGCCGGTGCTGACGTGGTCGTGATCGGTCGCGGCGTCACCGTTGGCCGTCCGCTCGGACTGCTGCTCACCCGGCGCAGCGAGAACGCCACCGTCACCCTCTGCCACACCGGCACCCGCGACCTGGCTGCGCATGTCCGCCGAGCTGACATCGTGGTCGCGGCCGCTGGCGTGCCAGGCATCATCAGCGGCGACATGATCAAACCGGGCGCGGCGGTGCTCGATGTCGGCGTCTCCCGGGTCGACGGCAAGCTCGCCGGTGACGTCGCGCACGAGGTGTGGGAGACCGCCGGTTGGGTCTCGCCCAACCCCGGCGGCGTCGGCCCGATGACCCGGGCCATGCTGCTCTCCAACATCGTCGCGATGGCCGAGCAGTCCCTGCGGTGACCGAGATCGGACCGGACGACGAAGGGCGCGTCGAAGAGCCACCGCTGATGGAAGAGCGCCGCTATCCCTCGACGATCGGCGGCGCCTTCTACCTGCTCATCCTGGCCGTCACCTGCGGCGGCATCGTGGCGGCGTACGTCGACGACTGGCGACTGGGAGTCCGCATCGTCGGGGGCGCCCTGATCGCCGCTGGCGCCATCCGGCTGGTGCTGCCGCAACGCGACGCCGGCATGCTCGCCGTCCGCCATCGGCTCGTCGACGTGGCGATTTCCGTGGCCATGGGTGTGGCCCTGATCTTCCTGGCTGGTGACATTCCCGGCCCGCCGGTCTGACCCGGGTCTCGGCGCACCTCGGGCAGACCCTGCTGACTCGCTCTCGGTGACCGGAGCGCAAGTGGCCTAGACGCCTTCATACGCCGTCATTGCGGTGCTCGAACGTGAGCGCCACAATCGAACGATGGGTGCGGACCCCGTCCCGACGTTCTGTCCCTTGTGCGTTTCGCGCTGCGGAGCACGCGCGGAGGTCAGCGACGGGACCTTGCTCGCGTTGCACCCGGATCCGTCGCACCCAACGGGTCAGGCGATCTGCGTGAAAGGCAAGGCGGCGCCGGAGATCGTGTACCACCCGTCGAGAATTCTCCACCCGCTCAGACGGACCAGTCCGAAGGGCGCTGCGGATCCGGGGTGGGAGCGAATCTCCTGGGACGAGGCGCTGGACGCCGTGACCGAGCGGCTCACGACAGCGGCGGCAACCGACGGACCCGAGTCGGTGGCGTTCAGCACGAGCTCCCCGTCCACCTCAGCGATCAGTGATTCGGTCGACTGGATCCAACGGCTCATTCGCGCGTTCGGAACGCCGAACTACTGCGGCTACATGGAGCTGTGCGGCTGGGGGCGTTACCTAGCGCCGCTCTACACGTTCGGTGCGTCCGTCCCCGGCGAGTACCTGCCGGACCTCGAGAATGCCGGGTGCATCCTCTTTTGGGGGTACAACCCGTCGGTGGCTCGCCTGGCGCATGCGACGAGCACGGTGGCAGCGGTCCGTCGAGGTGCCAAGCTGGTGGTGGTCGATCCGCGCAAGGCAGGTCTCGCTTCCAAGGCCGATCACTGGCTGCGGGTGCGCCCCGGGACCGACGCCGCGCTCGCCCTGTCCCTCACCCACGTGATGATCGAGCACGGTTGGTACGACGCCGAGTTCGTCCGCGACTGGACCAATGCGACCGACATCGTCGACGGCGAGACCGTGTGGGACCTGCTCGTGTCGCGCTGTGCGGAGTTCCCGCCGGCTCGGGCCGCAGTGATCACAGGTGTGCCTGCGGTCGACATCATCGCAACGGCACAGACGATCTGGGAGGCCCGGCCCGTCGCCTTCTACACGTGGAGCGGGCTCGAGCAGCACAGCGGCACGACACAGGCGATCCGCGCGATCAACGTCCTCTACGCGTTGACCGGGAGTCTGGATGTGCCCGGCGGCAATGTGCTCTTCGAGGCGGTCCCGACGAACCCCATCGACGGCCAGGAGCTCCTGTCCGAGTCGCGAGCGGCTGCGGTGGGCGCCGACACGCGTCCGCTCGGTCCGGCTCGCTTCGAGTTCGTCACCGGTGAGGACTTCTACACCGCAGCCCTTGATGGCCGGCTCACGACGCTCGTGGGTTTCGGCGGCAACATGGTGATGGCCCACGCGGACAGCCTTCGCGGCCGGGAGGCGCTGTGCAGTCTGGACTTCTTCGTCCAGGCCGACCTCTTCATGACCCCGACAGCCGAGCTCGCAGACATCGTCCTCCCGGTCGCGACGCCGTTCGAGTCCGAGGCGCTGAAGATCGGCTTCGAGTACAGCCAGGAAGCACAGTCACTGGTCCAGCTCAGACAGGCGCTCATCGCTCCTCGTGGCGAGGCACGCTCAGATCTCCAGATCGTCTTCGAGCTCGCCACGCGGCTGGGTCTTGGCGCGCACTTCTGGGACGGCGACATCGAAGCGGCGTTGCGGCACCAGCTCTCGCCCAGCGGGGTGACCCTGGAGGACCTGAGGGCACATCCTGAAGGGGTGCGGTTGCCGCTGGTCACTCGCTACCGAAAGTACGCCGACGTCGGGTTCGCGACCCCGTCGCACAAGGTGGAGCTCTATTCGACGACCCTGGCCGCCCACGGGTACGAACCGCTGCCAGCGTTCGTGGAACCGCTGGTCAGCCCTCGCTCCCGCCCCGACCTGGCAGAGCGGTACCCACTCATCCTCAGTTGCGCCAAGACGTTGTTCTTCTGCGAAAGCCAGCATCGGCAGGTGGCCACCCTGCGCAAGAGTGCGCCCGACCCCATGGTCGAGATTCACCCCGCCACCGCCGAGGCCAGGGGCATCGCGGCGGGCGAGTGGGTCTCGCTGGACACGCCACGAGGCAGTGTCCGAGCCCGCACGAAGTTCAACGCCTCGCTCGACCCTCAGGTGGTGTTTGGTCAGCACGGCTGGTGGGAAGCCTGCGAGGAGCTGGGCCTGCCTGGCTTCCCGCCGTACGGCCCGGACAGTGCGAACCTCAACCTCGTGCTGCCGCAGACCCCCAGCGATCCCGTCAGTGGCAGCTCGCCGATGCGGGCGACCCTCTGCGACGTCAGACCAAGCCCGGCAGCACCCGGTGCGTGATTGCCCGGATCCCGAAAGCGCCTGCCGGGATCAGACCCCGCGACCCCCGCGGGCCCGCCCGAGGATGAAGAGCACGAGGGCGACAATTGCGAGGATGACAAGAATGGTCCACAACACGATAGATCTCCGTTCACCAGGCCCGAGGTAGTTCCCTCGGACAGGCCCTCTGGCCGTGACCAGTGGGTACCCCACCCGGACTCGCTCAAACCCGAGTGCGAGCCAGTGTGGGCATCGCGCGAGGATGGCCTGGTGCGTCGTGTCGTGGGTCCGCTGCTTGCCGTGACCGTGGGGCTGGTGCTCGCAGACTCCGCGGTGGTGACGCTGGCACTGCCCGACATCCTCCGGCACCTGGATGCTTCGGTCGGGCAGGTCGCGTGGGTGCTGATCGCGTTCAACCTCGTGCTCGGTCTCGGTGCGGTGCCTACCGCGATGACCTTCGCAAAGGCACAGCCGCGCATCCTGACCGCCGTCGGTATTGCGGTGTTTGCCGGCGCTTCTGCCTGGTGCGCGGTGGCGGGATCGATCGACGCGCTGATCGCCGCTCGCTGCGTGCAGGCGCTCGGCGGCGCGTTCGCGCTGGTCGGGTGCCTGGAGCTCTTGGTCGCTGAGCAGGGCGAGCGTCGCGGCCTCGTCACGTGGGTCACCGCGGGCGTGGTCGGCACGGCCACCGGGCCGGTCGCGGGCGGACTGCTGACCGAGGCCGTCTCGTGGCAGGCGATCTTCGTGGTGCAGGTGCCGGTTGCCGTCCTGGCGGTGCCCGCCTCACTCGCGGTGCGCGCACCACGCGAGCTGGGGCCGGACCGTCATCGTCCGGCCGTGCGGCCAAACCTGACCCTCGCCCTGCTGTCGGCTGCGCTCACGGCGGCGCTGTTCCTCCTGGTCCTTCTCCTCGTCGAGGGCTGGCGCCACTCCCCGGCGACCGCGGCCGTGACCGTGTCCGTCGTGCCGGTCGCTGCTCTCGCTGCACGCTCGGTGGCCCGGCTGCTGCGTCCGTCGGGCGAGGTCGAGCTCGCGGTGGGCTGCTTCCTGATCGCCGGCGGGTTGGTCGGCCTCGCGATCCTGCCGTCGTCCGAGCTCGCGTGGACGGTTGCGCCACAGGCACTGGTGGGCCTAGGTCTCGGGCTGACCGTCGACCGGCTGACCTCCCAGGCGATCGAGATGCGGCTGCCGCGGGTGCGGCACGCCGGCTGGACCATCGGCGCCCGACACGTCGGAGTGGTCGTGGGTCTGGCGATCCTGACGCCTGTCTTCACCGCGGACCTGCGGGCCGCTGAGGTGCCCGCGCAGGAGGCGATCGCGTCGTTGGTGCTCGACGCCCCGTTGGCGCCAGACGACAAGATCGCACTGGCCCAGGCGTTGGGTCGTGAGCTGTCTGGTCAGCAAGGTCAGATCCCGGACCTGCACCGCGCCTTCACGACGCTGGACCTCGAACCCGAGCAACGCCCCGCCGCGACCAGGCTCGAGGAGGAGCTGGACGCGCAGCTGGAGCGCGCAGCCACTCGGGCCTTCCGCGACTCGTTTCTCCTCGGTGCAGGCCTCGCCCTCCTGGCTCTGCTCACCGTGCTCGTCCCTCGCGGACGGACGAGGCCATGACCGATGACGCCCGTCCGCTCGGCCTGCCGGCGGTGGCGCTGGTCCTGGTCAGCGGGGTGCTTGCGGTCCAGCTGGCCAACGGCGGCGGGAGGTTCGAGCCGCTCCGACCGGCTGACCCGTGCGTCGCCCGGACGGTCATTTCGCAAGCCGACGGCATTGACGCCCTGACCGAGCGTCTTGTGCTGCTGGGCATCGATGGCGCTGCGTGCCGTCTCGGGCTCAGTCGCGAAGCGTTGACCCTCGAGCTCGCGCAAACCGGCACCCGGTCCACCAGCGAGACCGAAGCCCAGGTAGCCGCCCTGCGCGAGGGTCTGCTTGCCGCCGTACGTCGGATGCGCGAGGACGGTTCGCTGCCCGCCGCCTCGGAGCTGGTCAACGAGGCACTCGACGCTGCGGACCTCAACGGTTTCCTCGAGGCTGCGATCCGCGCCGTCCCCGACCGAGTGGTCGACGCGGCTCTGAAGACAGACGACGTCCTCACTCGCGCGATCGACGACCTCGACCTGCGAGGGATCCTGGCGAACCTCGACGATCAGAACGGGATCAACCAACAGGTGGAAGCCGCGGTCACCCAAGCCGTCAAGGATTCCCTGGTGGCCCGCCTGCGTGATCTCTTGTGACTCGAGGCGCGAACGCGCTAGCCAGACGCTCAGATGAGGCCGAGCTCCGTGACCGCGGAACGCTCGTCGTCGAGCTCGGAGACCGACGCGTCGATGCGGCCTCGGGAGAAGTCGTCGATGTCGAGGCCCTGGACGATCTCCCAGTCTCCACCCTTGGTGGTCACCGGGAAGGACGAGATGAGGCCCTCGGGCACGCCGTAGGAGCCGTCGGAGACCACTGCCATCGAGACCCAGTCGCCCTCAGCGCTGCCGAGCAGCCAGTCGCGGGCGGCGTCGACGGTGGCCGAGGCGGCAGAGGCGGCCGAGGAAGATCCACGGGCCTCGATGATCGCGGCGCCGCGCTTGGCGACGGTGGGGATGAAATCGTTCTCGATCCACGACTGGTCGCCGATGGCCTCGGCAGCGTTGCGGCCGGCGATCTCGGCGTGGAAGACGTCGGGGTACTGCGTGGCGGAGTGGTTGCCCCAGATCGTCATCTTCTTGATGTCCGTGACCGGAGCACCGGTCTTGCGAGCCACCTGCGAGATCGCCCGGTTGTGGTCGAGGCGGGTAAGGGCGGAGAACCGCTCCTTGGGGATGTCCGGGGCGTTGTTCATCGCGATCAGGGCGTTGGTGTTGGCGGGGTTGCCGGTCACGCCGATGCGTACGTCGTCCGCGGCCACGGCGTTGAGGGCTTTGCCCTGGGCAGTGAAGATGGCGCCGTTGGCAGACAGCAGGTCGCCGCGCTCCATCCCGGGGCCTCGGGGGCGCGCGCCGACGAGCAGGGCGAGGTTGACGCCGTCGAAGATCTTCTCGGCGTCGTCGCCGATCTCGATGCCGGCCAGGTGGGGGAACGCGCAGTCGTCGAGCTCCATCACGACACCCTCGAGCGTCTTCAGGGCCGGCGTGATCTCCAGCAGGCGGAGCTCGATGGGACGGTCCCCGAGGAGCGAGCCGCTCGCGAGGCGGAAGAGCAGGCTGTAGCCGATCTGTCCGGCGGCGCCGGTGACAGCGATCTTCAGCGGAGAAGAGCTCACGAGGACTCCTAGTTCTGGGGACGTCTGAGGAGGGTCGCGGCCGAACCTAGCAGCGCGTACGAGAGCATGTGCTTATGGGTCGCGCATCGGTACGACGCCTGCTGGCGACCGGTGCAGCCGCCGCAGTTGTCCTGTTCGTCGCCGGATGTGGCTCGTACACGGAGACCAGCCCGGCGACCGGCGTCGACGAGCTGGTGATCCCGACCCCCAGCCCCGACCCCGACGACTTCGTGACCACGATCGACAACCCGTGGTTGCCCCTGGGGCTCGGCGCCCGGTGGACCTATCGCGCTGGCAGTCAGGAAGTCACGATGTCCGCTGGCGAGGGTCCGACGATCGCCGGGGTCGCGACCACTGGGGTCACCACTGACGGTTTGGGTTCGGCGCCGGTGGTCGATTTCTACGCCCAGGACGCCGACGGCAACGTGTGGTGGTTTGGGCGCGAGGGCGAGTGGCGAGCCGGTGACGACGGCGCCCAGGCCGGCATCGCCATGCTCGCCCAGCCTCGGCTCGGTGACGGTTACGCCGAGATGGGGGAGGACGGTCGGGCCGGTCAGCGCTCGTTGATCACCGGGCTGGGTGACGAGTTGGTCATCGAGACGACATCGACCCTCGGCGAGGTCGCGGTCGATCACTACCAGCGAGGCACGGGGTTGGTGCTGCGAGCTGAGGCCGACATGGAGCTGGGGCTCGTCGCGCACGACGAGCCCCAGCCCTAATCGGTCACGGCTGTGCCGGCGGCTGCTGCTGCGCTGGGATCCACTGCTGGGCCTCCGGGTCCCACTGCCAGCCGTCCTGGATGATCGGCTGTTGCACGGGCTGTGTCGGCTGGACCGGCTGTGCCTGCTGCTCCGGCTGGCCAACCGTGGGTCCAGCCGCTTGCTGCTGGTTCCACTGCTGCTGCAGCTGGTCATCGGGCTGGGCCTGCTGGACCTGCGGGTAGCCGGGGACCTGCTGGTTCCACTGCTGCTGGTACTGGTCCGGCGTGCCGTAGCCGGGCACGGCCTGCTTCGGACCGCCGAAGTTGAGACCGGAGCCGGGCACCGGGTCGCTGCCGTGCCCGAACAGCGCGGGGTAGGCGAGGCCGGCCAGCGCACCGCCGACGAGCGGGGCAATGATGAACAACCACAGTTGCGCAATCGCGTCCCCGCCTGAGAACAGACCCACGCCGATGGAGCGGGCCGGGTTGACGGAGGTGCCGGTGGCCCACATGGACGCGAAGTGCACTGCGGCCAGCGCGAGGCCGATCGCCAGCGGCGCCAGGGCCGGGTGCTCGTTGCGGGTGTCGGTGACGGCCAGGATGACGGTGAGGAAGATGAACGTCATCACGATCTCGATGATCAGAGCGCCACCCAGGGCCACTCCGCCATGATCACCGAACCCGTTGGCCCCGAGCGGTTCGCCGATCTCGTAGCCCGTGTCGCCGGCAACCAGGATCAGCGCCAGCACCAGACCGGCGACGATGCCCCCGGCCACCTGGGCGCCCATGTAGGTGCCAGCCTCCTTCCAGGAGATTCGCCCGCCGAGCGCTGCACCCATCGAGACAGCAGGGTTGAAGTGTCCGCCGGAGACCCGGCCGAACGCGTAGACCATCACGATCACCGCGATGCCGAACGCGAGCCCGACCGAGGCATAGTCGCCCGAGCCCAGCTGAGACCCGGCGACGGCGCCAACGCCGAAGAGCACCAGCACGAAAGTGCCGATGGCCTCCGCCGACAGCTTCTGGAGGATGGTGGGGGGCGCGACCGGCCCGGTGGCTTCTGTCATGGCGAGAACTCCTCGTAATGGGGTACCGACAACACGAGTGCCCGTGCAGCCTAGTCCCCAACCCGCCCGTTGCCGCGCCTCATCAGGGGTGCGAGGGTGGCCGAGTCCGCCGTAGCCAAGCGCGGTCAGGTATCTTGACGTCAAGGAACTTTCCCCGAGAATGTGATAGCCCCAGGAGTGCGCCCGACCATGGCCAATGCAGACCAGTCCCGGATCATCTACACGCTCACCGACGAGGCGCCGCTGCTGGCGACGTACTCGTTCCTGCCGATCATCGAGGCGTACGCCGCCAAGGCCGGCGTGGGCGTCGAGACCCGCGACATCTCCCTGGCGGCGCGGATCATCGCGCAGTTCCCTGACCGGCTGACCGACGAGCAACGCCAGGACGACGCGCTCGCCGAGCTGGGGGAGCTGGCCAAGTCGCCCGCGGCGAACATCATCAAGCTGCCCAACGTCTCCGCGTCCACCCCGCAGCTCAAGGCTGCGATCAAGGAGCTGCAGGACGAGGGCTACGACGTCCCGGACTTCCCCGATGACCCGAAGACCGACGAGCAGCGATCCGCTCGGGCGAGCTACGACAAGGTCAAGGGATCCGCGGTCAACCCGGTGCTGCGTCAGGGCAACTCCGACCGCCGGGCGCCGGCCTCGGTCAAGAACTACGCAAAGGCACACCCGCACCGGATGGGTGCCTGGTCCTCAGACTCGAAGACGAACGTGGCCACGATGGGCGAGCACGACTTCCGATCCAACGAGAAGTCGGTCGTCATCGAGAGGGATGACACCCTGCGCATCGAGCACGTCTCCGCCGACGGCACCGTGACGGTGCTCAAGGAGGAAGTGCCCGTGCTCGCGGGCGAGGTGGTCGACGGGACGTTCATGAGCGTCGCCGCGCTGCGCCGCTTCCTGACCGAGCAGATCGCGCGGGCCAAGGCCGACGACGTGCTGTTCTCGCTCCACCTCAAGGCGACCATGATGAAGGTCTCGGACCCGATCATCTTCGGCCACGGCGTGCAGGCGTTCTTCCCGACCCTGTTCGAGCAGTACGGCGCCCAGCTGGCCGAGGCCGGCATCTCGCCCAACGACGGACTCGGCGGGCTGTTGACCGCAGTCGACGGCATGCCCGACGGTGAGGCGATCAAGGCGGCGGTGACCCAGGGACTGGCCGACGGTCCGCGGATGGCGATGGTCGACTCCGACAAGGGCATCACCAACCTGCACGTGCCCTCCGACGTGATCATCGATGCCTCGATGCCGGCGATGATCCGCACCTCGGGCCACATGTGGGGACCCGAGGGTGAGGAGGACGACACTCTCGCGGTCATCCCTGACTCGTCGTACGCCAGCGTCTACCAGACCGTGCTCGACGACTGCCGGGCCAACGGTGCCGTCGATCCAGCCACGATGGGCTCGGTGCCCAACGTCGGGCTGATGGCTCAGGCTGCGGAGGAGTACGGCTCGCACGACAAGACCTTTGAGGCGGCCGCGGCCGGCACCATCCGCGTCGTCGACGGCTCGGGCGCGACCCTGATCGACCACACCGTCGAGCCGGGCGACATCTGGCGGGCCTGCCAGACCAAGGACGCGCCGATCCGCGACTGGGTGAAGCTGGCGGTGAGCCGGGCCCGCCTCAGCGACACCCCCGCCATCTTCTGGCTCGACGACACACGCGCCCACGACGCCGTGCTGATCGCCAAGGTCAAGGAGTACTTGAGCGAGCACGACACCGATGGGCTCACGATCGAGATCATGACGCCGGCCGAGGCGACGGCGTACTCATTCGAGCGGATCCGCAAGGGCGAGGACACCATCTCGGTGACCGGCAACGTGCTGCGCGACTACAACACCGACCTCTTCCCGATCCTCGAGCTCGGCACCTCCGCCAAGATGCTGTCGGTGGTGCCGCTGATGGCGGGCGGTGGGCTGTTCGAGACCGGTGCTGGCGGGTCCGCACCGAAGCACGTGCAGCAGCTGGTCAAGGAGAACTACCTGCGCTGGGACAGCCTCGGCGAGTTCTTCGCTCTGGCTGCGAGCTTCGAGCACCTGGCCCAGTCGACCGACAACGCGCGTGCACAGGTGTTGGCCGACACCCTCGACAAGGCGACCGGCACCTTCCTCGACGAGGACAAGTCGCCGACCCGCAAGCTGGGTGGCATCGACAACCGTGGCTCCCACTTCTACCTCGCCCTCTACTGGGCCGAGGAGATCGCGAAGCAGGCCGACGACGCAGAGCTGGCGGCCGACTTCAAGGCGCTGGCCGAGCGGCTGCGGGGCAACGAGGAAGCGATCGTCTCCGAGCTCAACGGTGTGCAGGGATCCCCGGCCGACATCGGCGGGTACTACAAGCCGGACGCCGACAAGGTCATCCCGATCATGCGTCCGTCCACGACCTTCAACGAGGCCATCGACTCCTTCTGAGTCCGGGGCAGCGACGAGTTCTGCTGGGGGACGGCCACGAGCCGCCTAGGGGAATAGGTCGACGGCGGGGTCGAGTTGGACGATGAGTGCCCATGACGACGACACCTGGCGCTACGAAGGAAACGGTCCACGCCAGCCACTTCGGACTGGCTGTGCTCGCCCTCGCCATGGGTGGGTTCGCGATCGGCACCACCGAGTTCGTCACGATGGGGTTGCTGCCGCAGGTCGCCGATGGCGTCGATGTCTCCATCCCTACCGCCGGTCACCTGATCTCGGCGTACGCCGTCGGCGTGGTCGTGGGTGCTCCGATCCTCGCGTTCTTCGGGGCCAAGTGGCCACGACGAGGATTGCTCCTGGCGCTGATGGCTGCCTACGCCGCGTTCAACGCGCTCAGCGCGATGGCCACGAGCTTCGAGCTGCTCACGATCGGCCGCTTCCTCGACGGGCTACCGCACGGGGCCTACTTCGGCGTCGCCTCGCTGGTCGCGGCCAGCCTGGCGCAGCCCGGTCGCAAGGGCCGGGCAGTGGCACTGGTGATGCTGGGGCTCTCGGTCGCCAACGTGATCGGAGTGCCCGCCGCCACCTGGCTCGGCCAACACCTGGGCTGGCGTTCGGCCTATTGGAGCGTCACCGGGCTCTCGCTGCTGACAGTGCTGATGATCATTGCGTTCGTGCCGCGGCTGCCGGGGGACCGGGAGGCGACAGGCAGACGCGAGATGGCGGCGTTCGCCAAGCCCCAGGTGTGGTTGACCCTGCTCGCCGGGGCGATCGGATTCGGCGGGATGTTCGCGGTCTTCTCCTACATCGCACCCACCGTGACCGAAGTGGGCGGCCTCGGTGAAGGCGCGGTGCCCCTCTTCCTGCTGGTCTTCGGGCTCGGCATGGTGGCGGGCACCTGGGCCGCGGGCGAGCTCGCCGACTGGTCCGTCTTCCGCTCGCTGCTGATCGGCGCCGGCGGCATGGGCGTCGCCCTGCTCGCCTTCTGGCTGCTCGCTCCGCACGGCTTCGCGCTGTTGCCGGTCGCCTTCTCGATCACCTTCCTCGGCTCGGTGCTCGTCGTGAACTTGCAACTACGGCTGATGGACGTTGCGGGCGATGCCCAGACCCTCGGAGCTGCGCTGAACCACGCCTCGCTCAACGTGGCCAATGCGCTCGGCGCTTGGCTCGGCGGCCTGGTGATCGCGGCCGGCCAGGGCTATCGGGCACCTGCCCTGGTCGGCGCTGCGCTGTCGGCGGCCGGGCTCTTGGTGATCGCCGGGTCGGCCGCGCTCCAGCGGCGTACCGACGGGCACTAGGGTTCACCGGGTGGCGACGATAGGGGTGGCAGTCGCGATCCCGGAGCCCTGGGCCAGCGAGCTTCAGGACTACCGGACCTCCGTGGGGGACACCACGGCCGCGATGATCCCGACCCACATCACACTGGTCCCGCCGACAGAGGTTGCGGGAGGGTTGCAAGCGATCGAGGACCACCTCGGCTCGGCCGCCGCGACGGTCGCCTCGTTCCCTGTCCAGCTGCGTGGCACCGGCACCTTTCGTCCGGTCTCACCGGTCGTGTTCGTCAGCCTCGCGAAGGGGATCTCTCAGTGTGAGCGGCTGGCCGACGCCATCCGCCGCGGCCCGCTGATGACGGACCTGGCCTATCCGTACCACCCCCATGTGACCGTGGCGCATGACCTGCCCGACCCGCAGCTCGATCGGGCCTTCGAAGAGCTGGCGGCATTCGAGTGCGAGTTCTCCGTCACGGACTTCCACCTGTACGTGCATGATCCCGAGCTCGGCTGGCAACCCACCAGGAACTTCCCCCTAGCAGACGCAGGACGCCCATGACCTCGGTGAACGAACGGCTTGCAGCGATCCGGGAGCGCCGACCCTTCCTCGACCACGTGCTCCGGACGCAGGAGCACTACGGCGCGGCCAAGGGTGGCCAGCAGGCCGGCGCGATCACCTACTTCGGGTTCCTGTCGTTCTTCCCGATCATGGCGCTGGCCTTTTTTGCGGTGGGTTGGATCGCGAAGGTCCAGCCGCAGGCGCAGGACGCCCTGCTGGAGGCCATCGAGAACCTCCTGCCCGGCATCGTCGGTGAAGGTGCCAACGAGATCTCCTTGATCGAGATCCAGGACTCGGCAGGCACCGTCGGTGTCATCGGTCTGCTGGGTGTGCTCTTCGCCGGCCTGGGCTGGTTGTCCGCTATGCGCGACGGACTCTTCGTCGTGTTCGAGAAGCCCGCCTTCCAGCAGCCGAGCTTCGTGATCGGCAAGCTGCGCGACCTGGTCACGCTGGCACTGGTCGGGGTGGTGCTGCTGCTCAGCGTCGGCATCTCCAGCGGCGTCACCAGCTTCTCGGGAGAGCTGCTCGACCTGGTGGGACTGGCAGACGACCTCACCTGGCTGCTGTGGCTGCTCGCGATCGCAGTCGGCCTGGCCGCCAGCACCCTGCTGTTCTATGTGTTGTTCCGGTTGCTGGGGGATCCCGTGGTGCCTCCGCGCTCGCTGTGGTCGGGAGCATTGTTCGGAGCGATCGGGTTCGAGGTGCTCAAGCAGCTGTCGAGCCTCCTCCTGTCCACCACGGAGGGCCAGCCGGCCTTCCAGGCCTTCGGCATCGCCCTGATCCTGCTGGTCTGGATCAACTACTTCTCTCGCGTGGTCATGTACGCCGCGTCCTGGGCCGTCACCACCGCCGCCGCCAGGTCGCTGCGGACCGAGGGCGCCGCTCTGGTCCAGGGCCCGAAGGTGCCGTCGTTGAAGTCCCTCGCCGACGGCCCACCACCGAAGAAAGAGTGGGTCGGGCCCGCGGCCGGCGGCGCGGCCGCGATGCTCGCCCTGATGGCACTAGTCCGGCGTCGTAAGCCCTAGCGCTACCTGCCGTGGCGAAGTGCTGCGTGCAGGTCCCAGTTGAGGCGGGAGATCACGTCCAACGGGATCTCCTTCGGGCAGGCGGCGGTGCACTCGCCGATGTTGGTGCAGCCGCCGAACCCCTCGTGGTCGTGCTGGCCAACCATGTTGACGACGCGGGTATCGCGCTCGGCCTGACCCTGGGGCAGCTCACCGAGGTGGGTGATCTTTGCGCCGAGGAACAGCGAGGCCGAGCCGTTGGGGCACGCGGCCACGCAGGCGCCGCAACCGATGCAGGTGGCCGCGTCGAAGGCGCGGTCGGCGTTGTCCTTCGGCACCGGGGTGGCGTGGGCGTCGGGGGCGGCTCCGGTGTTGACCGAGATGTAGCCGCCCTGCTGGATGATCCGGTCCAGGGCACCGCGGTCGACGCAGAGGTCCTTGATCACGGGGAACGCATCGGCACGCCATGGCTCGATCGTGATCGTGTCGCCGTCGACGAACGACCGCATGTGCAGCTGGCAGGTCGTCGTGACCTCCGGGCCGTGGGCCTCGCCGTTGATCATCAGCCCACACATCCCACAGATGCCTTCGCGGCAGTCGGAGTCGAAGGCGACGGGTTCCTCACCCTTCGCGTTCAGCTCCTCGTTGAGCACGTCGAGCATCTCCAGGAAGGACATGTCCTCCGAGATGTCGTCCACCTCGTAGGTGTGGATCCGCCCGCCCTCCGCAGCTGTGGGCTGGCGCCAGATCTTGAGGGTCAACTTCACTTGTAGCTCCGCTGCTTCATCTCGACGAACTCGTAGGTCAGCTCTTCCTTGTGCAGGACCGGGGCCCCGTCGGGACCGCCCCACTCCCAGGCCGCCACATAGGCGTACTGGTCGTCGTGGCGCAGCGCTTCGCCCTCCTCGGTCTGCGATTCGCCGCGGAAGTGGCCGCCGCAGGACTCACGCCGGTTGAGGGCGTCGATGCACATCAGCTCGCCCAGCTCGAAGAAGTCGGCGACGCGGCCGGCCTTCTCCAGCGACTGGTTCATGCTGTCCGCGGTGCCCAGAACTTTCACGTTGCGCTGGAAGTCATCTTTGAGGCTCCGGATCAGGTCGATCGCCTTCCGCAGTCCCTCCGCGGTGCGCTCCATGCCGCAGTACTCCCACATGATGTGTCCGAGCTCGCGGTGGTAGGAGTCGACGCTGCGGGTTCCGTTGGTGTTCATGAACGTCTCGATCCGCGCCTTCACCGACTCCTGTGCCTCGACCACGGCCGGATCGTCCTCTGCCACCTTGTCGAAGGGGCCCTCGGCGAGGTAGTCGCGGATGGTGTTCGGCAGCACGAAGTAGCCGTCGGCGAGCCCCTGCATCAGCGCTGAGGCGCCGAGCCGGTTGGCGCCGTGGTCAGAGAAGTTGGCCTCACCGGTCACGAAGAGTCCGGGGATCGTCGACTGCAGGTCGTAGTCGACCCAGAGCCCGCCCATCACGTAGTGCACGGCGGGGTAGATCCGCATCGGCGCGGTGTAGGGGTCCTCGCCCGTGATCCGGGCGTACATGTCGAAGAGGTTGCCGTACTTGTCCTCGATCGCCTCGCGGCCCAGCCGCCCGATGGCTTCCGCGAAGTCGAGATAGACCCCACGGCGTACGCCGTCGACCTCGGGTCCTACGCCGCGGCCCTCGTCGCACATGTTCTTCGCCTGGCGCGAGGCGATGTCGCGGGGCACCAGGTTGCCGAACGCGGGGTAGATCCGCTCGAGGTAGTAGTCGCGGTCCTCCTCGGGGATGTCGCGGGGGTCCTTGGTGCAGTCGGCCTTGTTCTTCGGCACCCAGATCCGACCGTCGTTGCGCAGTGACTCCGACATCAGGGTCAGCTTCGACTGGTGCGCCCCCGAGACCGGGATGCAGGTGGGGTGGATCTGGGTGTAGCAGGGGTTGGCCATCAGCGCGCCCTTGCGGTGTGCCCGCCAGGTCGCGGTGACGTTGCAGCCCATAGCGTTGGTGGAGAGGAAGAAGACGTTGCCGTAGCCGCCCGAGGCGAGCACGACGACATCCGCGAAGTAGGTCTCGATCTCGCCGGTGACCATGTCGCGCACGATGATCCCGCGGGCCCTCTTCTTGTCACCGTCGTCGACGACGATGAGCTCGACCATCTCGTGACGCGTGTAGCACTTCACCGTGCCGGCCGCGACCTGCCGCTCGAGGGCCTGGTAGGCGCCGATCAGGAGCTGTTGCCCGGTCTGGCCGCGGGCGTAGAAGGTCCGCGAGACCTGCACTCCGCCGAAGGATCGGTTGTCGAGCAGCCCGCCGTACTCGCGCGCGAATGGCACGCCCTGGGCCACGCACTGGTCAATGATGTTGGTGCTGACTTGGGCGAGGCGGTAGACGTTCGACTCACGGGAGCGGTAGTCGCCACCCTTGATGGTGTCGTAGAAGAGCCGATAGACGGAGTCGCCGTCGCCCTTGTAGTTCTTCGCCGCGTTGATGCCGCCCTGGGCGGCGATCGAGTGCGCCCGGCGGGGTGAGTCCTGGTAGCAGAACGACTTCACGACGTAGCCGGCCTCGCCCAGAGTCGCGGCTGCCGAGGCACCGGCCAGGCCAGTGCCGACCACGATCACCGAGAGGCGGCGTCGATTGGCCGGATTGGCGATCCGGGCCTCGAACTGGCGGGTGTTCCAACGTTCGTCGATCGGGCCACCGGGTGCCTTCGCGTCGCCGATCGGGTCACCGGCGACGTAGTAGCCGGCCGCGTCGTCGGACTCCTCCTGACCCGGCGGACGGGTGTGTGAGGGGTCGTAGGTGTTGGTGGTGTCAGGCATGTCCGTCATGTCAGAGCCCTTACTTCTCGATGACGCCGAGGACGACGAAGATCGGCACCAACGAGAATCCGCCGGCGATCACGACGGAGAGCCCGTAGCCGATCAGGTTGGCGTTTCGCCGGGCTTTCGCGTTGTTGGTGAGACCGAGGGTCTGCGCGGCGCTCCAGGTCCCATGCCGCAGGTGCAGGGCCAGCGCAACCATGGCCGCCAGGTAGATCAAGGTCATCCACCACAGGTCGAAGGTGTCGACCATCAGGTTGTAGGGATCGTCGGTCTTCCCGCCCTGGGGGTTCACCTTTCCGATGGTGAAGTTCAGCAGGTGCCAGACGATGAACACCAGCAGCGTCACGCCGCCCCAGCGCATCCAGTGCGAGGAGAAGGTGGAGCTGTTGTTCTTCTTCACGACGTACTTGATCGTGCGGGCCTTGCCGGCCCGGCGCCACAGCGCCCAGGCGCAGGCCACGTGCACGACGAGCGCCGCGATCAGGGCGACCCGCGTGATCCACAGCGCACCCTCGTGCGGCAGCAGCGGCGTACCGAGCTCGCGCAGGTGGTGGGCGTAGTCGTTGAAGGCATCGTGACCGGCAAAGGCCTTGAGGTTGCCGTACATGTGCATCAGCACGAATCCGATGAAGAGCAAACCGCTGACCGCCATCAGCATCTTCAGGGCGATCGTGTTGCGGGCGGCGCGCGAGCCCTTGACGAGAGGGGTCCGCGGAATCGGATGCTGAGGAGTCGCTGGTGCCACGATCGTCCACGCTACCGTCGCGCAGGGCTGGCGGGGCCCACTTCAGCGCCTTGCGCTTGTACCGGTCAGCAGGGGTGACATGAATCACGTCGTGCCGCGACCGGCACCATGCCTGAGCGGGGCACCGACGCCGTGCCCTACCCTCGTCGTCGCAAGTAAGGCTGACCTGACTGCCGCTTCACGGTGTTGGACAAGTGAACATAGGGGCGGCGCACGACGGGCGGTTCTTTCACATCGAGCCTCCCTTGTGCAGACTCAGCACCACTTTTGCGGCACGGAGCCCGTTCCTGGGCCCTCTTGACTGGGAGAAGCATGACCACAGGTGTGCACGGCCCGACCCGGGCGAAGATCGAGGCAGACACGCTTCGCAAGGACCGGTACTGGCTGCAGCCGCTGGTCGTCTTCGTCGTCTTCTCCGCGTTTGTGGTCTACGCGACCGTCCGGGCGTTCATGGGCCGCGACTACTACGCCTCGCCCTACCTGTCGCCGTTCTACTCGCCGTGCCTCGGTGACTGCGTCGAGGGGGCCTCGGACTTCGGGCAACCGTTCCAGGCGTGGCCGCTGTCGGCGGCACTGATCATCTTGGTCTTCCCGCTGGGCTTCCGGATGACCTGCTACTACTACCGCAAGGCCTACTATCGCGCCTTCTGGTTCTCCCCGCCCGCCTGCGCCGTGCCCGAGCCCCACCAGGCCTACTCGGGTGAGACCCGCTTCCCGCTGATCATCCAGAACGTCCACCGCTACTTCTGGTACGCCGCGGTGGTGATCGGCTTCATCCTGACCTTCGACGTGGTGCTGGCCTTCCGCAACGAGGACCACGAGTGGGGTCACATGGGCCTCGGCACGGTGTTGATGATCATCAACGTGGTCTTCATCTGGCTGTACACGTTGTCGTGCCACTCCTGCCGCCACGCGGTCGGCGGCCGGTTGCGGCACTTCTCGAAGCACCCGGTCCGCTACAAGCTGTGGACCTGGGTCTCCCGGCTCAACGGAAGCCACGCGAAGTACGCCTGGTACTCCCTCTTCTCTATCGCCGTGGTGGATCTCTACATCTTCCTGCTGGCGACCGATGTCATCAACGACGTGAGGTTCTTCTGATGAGCGCGACCAGCCCCGGGGCTGACCGTCACCCCATGACAGGCAACGAGATGTCCGGCTCCGCCGAGGGCGGCATGGAGCGGCACAAGTACGACGTCGTGGTGATCGGCGCCGGTGGCGCCGGTCTGCGTGCGGCCATCGCCGCTCACGACGCTGGCGCGAAGACCGCCATCGTCTGCAAGTCACTGCTCGGCAAGGCCCACACCGTGATGGCCGAAGGCGGCATTGCCGCTGCCATGGGCAACCGCTGGCCCGAGGACAACTGGGAGGTGCACTTCCGCGACACCATGCGTGGCGGGAAGATGCTCAACAACTGGCGGATGGCCCAGCTGCACGCCCAGGAGGCGCCGGAGCGCGTCATGGAGCTCGAGGACTGGGGTGCACTGTTCGACCGGACCGACGACGGGTTGATCAGCCAGCGGGACTTCGGTGGCCACAAGTACGCCCGCCTCGCCCACGTCGGCGACCGCACCGGGCTGGAGATGATCCGCACGCTCCAGCAGCGTGCGGTGCAGCTGGGGATCGACGTGTTCATGGAGTGCACGGTCACCGACGTGATGAAGGACGCCAGCGACGGCCAGGACAAGGTCTCCGGAGCGTTCGGTTACTGGCGCGAGACCGGACGCTTCGTCCTCTTTGAGGCGCCCAGCGTCATCCTCGCCACCGGTGGCATCGGTAAGTCGTTCAAGGTCACGTCCAACTCGTGGGAGTACACCGGCGACGGTCACGCCCTGGCCATGCGCACGGGCGCCTCGCTGATCAACATGGAGTTCGTGCAGTTCCACCCGACCGGCATGGTGTGGCCACCCTCGGTGAAGGGGCTACTGGTCACGGAGTCCGTGCGCGGCGACGGCGGCATCTTGAAGAACTCCGAAGGCAAACGGTTCATGTTCGACTACATCCCGGAGTTCTTCAAGAGCGAGACAGCCGACTCGGTCGAGGAGGCCGACCGCTGGTACGACGACAAGAAGAACAACCGCCGGCCCCCCGAGCTGCTGCCCCGCGACGAGGTCGCCCGCGCGATCAACTCCGAGATCAAGGCGGGTCGGGGCACGCCCCATGGCGGCATCTACCTGGACATCGCGTCGCGGCGCTCGCCGGAGTTCATCCGCAAGCGGTTGCCCTCGATGTACCACCAGTTCAAGGAGCTCGCCGACGTCGACATCACCTCGGAACCCATGGAGATCGGGCCGACGTGCCACTACGTGATGGGCGGCGTCGAGGTGGACGCCGACACCCAGGAGAGCTCGGTGACGGGTCTGTACGCCGTCGGCGAGTGCTCCGGCGGCATGCACGGCTCGAACCGCCTCGGCGGCAACTCGCTAGGCGACCTCTTGGTCTTCGGCAAGCGCGCAGGCGAGGCGGCGACGGCGTACACGAACTCGCTGGGCGAGTCACGACCGGCGGTCGACGAGGCCGACGTCAAGGCAGCCCAGACGAGCGCTCTGGCGCCGTTCGAGGTCGAGGGTGGGGAGAACCCGTACACCATCCAGTCCGACCTCCAGCAGTCGATGAACGACCTGGTGGGCATCATCCGGACCGCGTCCGAGCTGGAGAGCTCGCTCACCGAGATCGAGGCGCTGAAGGCGCGTGCTAAGTCGATGAAGGTGGAGGGTCATCGGCAGTACAACCCGGGCTGGCACCTCGCGCTCGACCTGCGCAACATGCTCATCGTCAGCGAGGCGATCGCGAAGGCGGCGCTCGCGCGGCAGGAGTCGCGGGGAGGTCATACCCGCGACGACTTCCCAGGTCCCAACCCCGAGTGGGGCACGAAGAACCTGGTCGTCAACCTCACCGCGGACGGCACCGGGGTGGACCTGCACGAGAAACCTCTTCCGGTGATGCCCGATGAGCTCAAGAAGTACTTCGAGGAGTCCAAGTGAGCAGCTACGACCTGAAGATGCGGATCTGGCGCGGCGACGACTCGGGCGGCGACCTCGGTGACTACACCGTGGAGGTCTCGGAGGGTGAGGTCGTGCTCGACGCGCTCCATCGCGTGCAGGCCACCCAGGCTGGAGACCTCGCGATCCGGTGGAACTGCAAGGCCGGCAAGTGTGGCTCGTGCAGCGCCGAGATCAACGGAAAGCCGCGGCTTCTGTGCATGACTCGGCTCTCGGACTTCGAGGAGTCCGAGACCATCACGGTCACCCCCCTGCGGTCGTTCCCGGTGATCCGCGACCTGGTCACCGATGTCTCGTTCAATTACGAGAAGGCCAAGGAGCTGCCGTCGTTCCAGCCGCCGCCCCGCGACGCGGACAACAAGCGGCGAATGGCCCAGGTCGACGTCGAGCGCGGCCAGGAGTTCCGTAAGTGCATCGAGTGCTTCCTGTGCCAGAACGTCTGCCACGTCGTCCGCGATCACGAGGAGAACAAGCCGGCCTTCGCCGGTCCACGCTTCTTCCTGCGGTACGCCGAGCTCGACATGCACCCCCTCGACACCCACGATCGGCGCGAGCTTGCCCAAGGCGCTGCGGGTCTCGGCATGTGCAACATCACCAAGTGCTGCACCGAGGTGTGTCCCGAAGGCATCAAGATCACCGACAACGCAATCATCCCCATGAAGGAGCGCGTGGTCGACAAGAAGTACGACCCGCTGGTGTGGCTCGGCAACAAGATCGGCATCCGCAGCAAGGACTACGAGGGCCGCGACTGATCTCGCTGGTCTAGCCCGCACGGACGTCTTCATCGATCCATCAGCGTCAGTCATTGCCACTGGTTGGACCCAGGAGGAATGTGAGCCTCTGGGGTACCTGACCAGAAAGGCAGCGCGACATGAAGTGGACGGGACCGGCCGACGCCGGGTACGAGGAGCAGCGCTCGCTGTTCAACGCGATGATCGACAAGAGGCCGCGGCTGATCGCGGCTTGCCAGAGCCCGGACGACGTACGAACTGCACTCGACCGCGCCAGCCAGGACCGGCTGGCGGTGGCCGTGCGCTCCGGGGGTCACTCAGTGGCCGGCGCTTCCAGCAACGACGACGGGCTGGTCATCGACGTCCGTCCGATGAAGAGCATCGAGGTCGACCCGAAGCTCAGTCGGGCTCGGGTCGGAGCCGGCTGCACGTGGGCGGAGCTCGATGCTGCAACACAGGAGTTCGGCCTGGCCACTACGGGTGGTCGGGTTTCGACGACCGGCGTCTCGGGACTGACCCTCAGCGGCGGCTCGGGTTGGCTGGAGCGCCAGCACGGACTGAGCTGCGACAACCTGCTGGCTGTGGAGCTGGTGACCGCCGACGGCCGTGAGATCCGGGCCGACGAGACCCAGCACCAGGACCTGCTGTGGGCCAGCAAGGGAGGTGGCGGCAACTTCGGGGTGGTCACGGCCCTCGAGTTCGAGCTGCATCCCGTCGGCCCGATGATTCTCGGGGGACTGCTGGCCTGGCCCGCCGCCCGAGGACCGGAGGTGTCCCGCGCCTTCCGTGACTGGGCTGACGCCTCGCCCGAGGAGCTCGGCACCGGTCTGGTGATGCTCAGCGGGCCCCCTGAGGAGTTCATCCCGGCCCACCTCCAAGGTGAGCCCTTGATCGCGACGGCGGTGTGCTGGACCGGCGACGAGGCCACCGGTGCCGATGTCGTGCAGGTGATGCGCGACCTTGCGCCGGAGGTCGACCTGGTAGGTCCGATGCCGTACGTCGGGTTGCAGTCGATGATCGACGACCCCCCGGGCTTCCGGCAGTACTGGAGCGCCGACTACCACGACTCGTTCCCCGACGAAGCTCTCGACGTATTCCTCGCTGGAGGTGCCAGCAGGCCGTCACCGATGACCCAGCACCTGTTGATCCCTTGGGGCGGTGCGTTGGCGAGGATCGACGAGGACGCCACTCCGTTGGGCCAGCGCGGCGCCCGGTGGGTCAGCCACCCGTTCGCGACCTGGGCTGACCCGGCTGACGACGAGGCGAACATCGCCTGGGTGCGCCAATACCGCAAGGCCAACGCACCGTTCACGACCGGCGGCGTCTACCTCAACTTCATCGGAGACGAGGGCGACGAGCGGATCAAGGCGGCGTTCGGGGCGGAGAAGTACGACCGGCTGGCGCAGATCAAGGGCGAGTACGACCCGAGCAACGTCTTTGCCGGCAACCAGAACATCCGCCCCATGGTGCCTGCCTGACGTGGTCAGCCGGCGGCGGCCTTGATCTGCGCTAGCAGGGTGTCGGGACCCGTGAGGTATCCCGGCACGATGCCGCCCACCGAGGCCAGGCCAGGGACGGACTCGAACGGCTCGTTGGTCAGTCGCACGCTCCGGCACCCGAAGTCGTCGACGACGACACCGGTCAGATCCCCACCAGTGGAGTAGGCGAGCATCCAACGCTGCCCGATGTCCGCGGTGCAGATCAGGTCGGCGGCCGGCGGCACGAGCTGGGACAGGCTGACCTTGAGGTCCTGAATCAGCGACGGCTCGACCGGGTGAGGCTTGCCTTCCAGGGGCCACGTCCACGGGTTCCCGTCGCCTTCCGGGCCTGGTGCGGCGTCCTTGGGGGAGTACTGACAGATCCACGCCTTCTCGACGTCCTGCAGCTGCGGCGCTGCCCCGGCGGGGTTGTCTCCGCCGAGCCCGGTGTCCGGCCCGTCCAGCTGCGGCAGCTCGTCGGGGCAGGGGATTCCGTCGTGAGCCGCCAGCTCGGTCACCACGGGGTCGACCGCCTGCGACCGGTCGTCGTCGCCCCCACACCCGCTGAGGAGAAGGCTCGCGCTGAGGACCGCGGCCAGGAGACCTGCCGGGGCCCGACGGCGGGCCGTGCTTTGCTGCATGCAGTTCCTCCTGGTTGGTCGGCGCAGCAGGCTCTGCTCACCGCTCGTAGGTAAGACGCCAAGTCTCGCCCTCCCGTTGCATGGGCAACGCACCGGGACGATGGACGACACGGGTGCAGCCGCCTGGACTGAGCTGTCCGGCCAATCCGACGCGATGGACTTGGCTGGTTGCGAGGCTCGCGGGCTCGCGCCTCAACCTTCGTCGGGGGCGTTAGCGACGAGCCTGGAAACCCCTGTGGAGTAAGGGGAAACCCTGTCCGTCGACTGATCCGTGACTGTCGGTGGTGGGTGCTTGGATTGTTCTATGTCCATCACCGCAGTCGAGACCGGTTCGGCCACCACGGCCGGGGTGCTTGCGGTGTTGCGCGGTGGCAAGGCCGATCGGGACGCGGCCGACGTTGTGATGGTGAGGGCGACGGTTGACTGGGCGGTCCTGAACGAGGTCGGGGCCGATGACTGGTATGCCAACTACGGTCAGGCCATCGGTGACCGTGGTGTTCCGCTGGCTGGTGCGGGGGCGCCGTTGGTCTCGGAGTTCGCGGCGATGGAGTATGCCGCGGTCTTGGGGATGTCCACTGATGCTGGGAAGGCCTATATCGGGCGGGCGCTGGAGCTGCGCTACCGACTTCCGAGGCTCTGGGACCGGGTGGTCGCTGGGGAGCTGTCGGTGTGGCGGGCGGGCCGGATCGCCGACCACACCATCTCCCTGCCGGAGGCTGGTGCCGCGCATGTGGACCGGCATCTGGCTCCGGTCGCGCGTTCGTGTTCGTGGGCGCAGATGGAGCGACTTGTCGAGGAAGCGATGGTGCGGTTCGACCCCGAGGCCGCGGAAGCGAAGCGCCGCGAGGCCGCCGAACGGCGGCATTTCGACCTCCACGTCGACCAGGTCACCTACGACGGCACCGTCCACGTCGATGGCGAGCTGGACCTGGCCGACGCTCTGGATCTTGAGGACGCGATCCGCGCCGGTGCGACACAGCTCGCAGCCTGTGGGAACACCGAGTCGCTGGACGTGCGCCGCTCGATCGCGGCCGGTGACCTGGCCCGTAGACAGCTCGCCCTCGGACTTCGACACCGACACCGAAGCCGAGTGACGGGGTCGGGTCGGTCGGTGGTGCTCTACGCCCACCTCGGCCAGGGACCCGTGGCCCGGTGCGGGAACACCAGGTCCCCGATCAGCGTGGAACAGATCCAGGGCTGGTGTGGCGACGCCACCCAGGTGATCGTGAAGCCGGTGATCGACCTGGCCGAACGCATCCATGTCGAGGCCTACGAAACACCGGACCGGCTCAAGGAGCAGAACGCCCTGGTCGCCGTGCACTGCGTGTTCCCCCACTGCACCCGACCAGCGCAGAGGTGCGACACCGACCATGTCGTCGCCTACGCCGACGGCGGATCGACCAGCTCGGAGAACACTGCGCCGTTGTGTCGACGCCACCACCGCGCCAAGACCCACAGTCCGTGGACCTACACCGTCCTCGCCCGCGGCGCCTACCTCTGGACCACCCCCAACGGCGTCCAGCTCATCCGCGACCACACCGGCACCCACCCACTCACCGGCGAACCCTGACCACCAAGCCCCACACCCCGACCAGGAACGCACCGGTCGGGGCCGTTGGCATAGCCCGTTCGAGGGGTCTCGCACGTTCGCTCGGGCGATTCTCGGCCGTAGCCCTGACGTGGACGACTCAGCGTGCGTCAATCGTTTCGTGACCGCACCCGCCGGCTGGTACCCCGATCCGCATGGCTCGCCGGGAGACCTGCGCTTCTGGGACGGTTCCCAGTGGACGACAAGCAGCTCGGTCCCGCCTCCGCCCCCTTCTCGCGCGCCGAGATCCCGGGCCTGGTTGGGCTGGGTCGTGGCGGGAGTTGTGGCGGTGGGATTTCTCGCCTCGATCTCTGATGATGACGCGGCCACCGACGCCCCCGGTGACCGTCCGTCCGATGTGGACATCGAGGACTCGCCGTCGCTCGATGCTGCCGCTGACGACGCTGGCGGTGAGCCGAACGACGAACCGCCTCCAGCAGAGGAGACAGAGCCGCCTGCGCCCACGACGTACCGAGTGAAGTCCGTGACCGACGGCGACACCCTCAAGTTGGCGAACGGCGACTCCATCCGCCTGGTAGGCATCGACGCGCCCGAGAAGGGTGCCTGCGGATCGGTGAAGGCAGCGGAGCTGCTGTCCAGGCTCACGCTAGGCGAGCGGGTGACTCTCGTGGCGCCGGTAAGCGACCGCGATCGCTACGACCGGTTGCTCAGGTATGTGGATGTGAGCGGCACGGATGCCGGTCGTGAACTGATCGGGAGCGGTCTTGCCATCGCCAGGTACGACTCACGGGACGGTTACGAGCAGCACCCCCGCCAGGCTCGCTACGTCAGGCTCGACCACTCCACGCCGGACGTGGCCTGCGCTCCTGCGCCCCTGGTGAACCTTCCTGCGCAGGACGACAACTGCGCGCCGGGCTACTCGCCGTGCATTCCGTCGTACCCGCCCGACCTGGACTGCGCGGACACCGGGCCGGTGACGGTGACGGGATCCGACCCCCACGGGTTGGACGCCGACGGCGATGGCGTCGCCTGCGGCGGCGACTGAGAGTCACCGGCATTCCGGGCCCGGGGCTCACCCGAATAGTTCCCAGGATGTCCGCATGGAGATGAAGCTGGAGCTGGTGGTCGTGCCCCGTGAGTGATGTCGACCGCGCGCGGGACTTCTACGTGCAGGTCGGGTTCGTGCTCGACCACACGGGCGGCGAAGCCGCGCAGTCCTGAATGCCCGGGCTGCGAGTGACGCTCAGCTAGCCGTGAGGTCCTCAGGGCGTCACCGAGATCCGGTACGTCGACTGGTCGGTCTGCGAGACGTAGTCGCTAGTACTCGGCGTAGCCGCAAGGAACCACGTCCATGCGGACCACGTCACCTCGGTCCGTGACGGCCACGATGGACGAGAAGTCGCCGGGCTCGTTGCAGGGCTGCTGTGGTTCCGAACGGGCGGTCGACCACGCCTCGTCGAGCAGTTCGAGCTCCGATCCGCGTACCTCGACGGCAGGGTCGGAGCCACAGAGCAGTGCCGAGACCAGGTGCTCACGACCCGGGCGGACCGGTGCCACGGACGACTGGTCGTCGCACCCGACCGTCGGCACGAATGGCGCTAGATCATCGACGTCGTCGCGCTGGGCATCGAGGGCGGTGAGAAAAGCCTGGGTCAGGTCGGCGCCGTCGATCGCCGGGCCGCGGGTCTCGACGTCCTGGCACAGGGTTGCCGGGACGAACGCCAGTGAGCCGTCGGACAGCAGGAACGCCAGCCTGCTGTCGCTCGGGATCACGTCGACCGCAGCGCAACGGCCGGGGTCAGCAGCCGGGATCTCCCCGACATCTGCCGCGAGGTCGCCCATGCCCGAGATCAGGGCCTCCATCGGCCCCCGCGGCGCCGGGAAGCCGTTGAACCCGGCCTCGCAGTAACGAACGGCCGTTACTTCCGACAGATCGGGCAGCGGCCCGTTCGCCGGCAGCACCTCCGGACAGGGGGCCTCGGTATAGATGTCGGCGGAGGTCGAGGGCTCGTTAGCCATCTGCGGTCCGAGATCGTCTCGCACGAGCGCACGTCCTCCGATCACGCCAGCAACCGCGACCACTGCGACAGCGCCGCCGGCGAGGGCCACCTGAGCTCGCCGTCGCACCCGAGCAGACCGGATAACAGGGGCCGGGTCGGCAACACTTTCGGGGGCGTCGGGGACCACTCGCGCGAGCGCGTCGCGCAGCTGGCCTTCGTTCAAGGGGGGAGTGCTCATGCCTGCTCCTTCATCATCGGCGACGAGCGAAGTGACTCCAGCGCCCGCGAGGTATGGCTCTTGACGGTGCCCTCGGTAACTCCGAGGGCCTCGGCGGTCTGGGCCACTGTCAGGTCGTCGTAGAAGCGGAGCACCAGCACCGCCCGCTGCCCACGGGGGAGCGCCGCCAGCGCCACCAGGACGTCCTGACGCTCCTCCACGGAGTACGCCGCGGTGTCGATGCCGTCAGGCAAGGCCTCCGTCGGCAACTCCGAGCGCCACTTCCGGCGCCACCAGTCCGTGTATGTCGTCACCATCGCCCGCCGCACGTAGGCCTCGACCGCGCCATCGTTCGCGATGGACGACCAGCGCCGCCAGCACTTCATCAGTGCCGTTTGCACCAGGTCCTCGGCCTTGTGGGCATCACCGGTCAGCAGCCAGGCGCTGCGCCACAGTTCGCGACCGCGCGAGGCCACGAACTCCTCGAACGTAGGGCTATCGCCGACCTCGCTCATCTGGCCTCCTTCGACCTGACAACGAGGTGGGAGACCGTAACGGTTGTCATCGGCTTGGCATCGGGAGTTTCATCGGGAGTTTCTTCGGGATCGTCACGCTGAGGATTACCTCACGTTGGGCGTCCAAAAAGGTCACACTCGGTGGAGACCGGGTCCGCACCCTTCTAGGGTGCGCAGCATGAGCGTCGACGGCAGCGTTGAGGGCGGGCTTGGAGGCGGGCTCGCCGAGCCCACCGAACTGGAACCCGATCAGGGGTCACTTGACCTCGCGTCTCCAGAGGACCGCTTCATGCGGGCCGACTGGGAGGCGGCGACCGCTGCCGTGCTGCGCAAGATGAAGCGGATGACCGATGACGACGCCGACGCGCTCGTGTGGGAGAAGCTCTCCCGTACGACGCTGGACGGCATCGACGTCACCCCGCTCGGCACCCCGGACCTGCTCGACGACCTGCAGACGGCCGGCCGGCCGACCCGCACGAGCGACTGGGACGTCCGCGCCCTGCATGCCGGTCCCGTCAACGAAGAGGTGCTCCTCGACCTCGATGGTGGCGTCACGTCGCTGTGGCTGCGGGTCGACGGCGACACCGACCTCCCAGCCGTGCTCGACAAGGTGCTGCTCGACCTGGCCCCGGTGGTGCTCGACGCGGGCGCGGTCCAGGTCGAGGCGGCCGAGACCTTCCTCGATGTGCTCGGTGACACACCTGCCGCGCCTGGCACCAACCTCGGTGGCCGGGACGGGAGTCTCGTCGAGGTCGCGCGCCTGGCCCAGGAGGCAGGAGTGCTCGGAGTGGTCGTCGACGCGACCGTGGTTCACGACCAGGGTGCGTCGGACGGCCAGGAGCTCGGCTACTCGATGGCGGTCGGGGCGGCGTACCTCCGGGAGCTCACCGGGGCCGGGTTCACCGTCGACGAGGCGGCCGGGCTCATGGAGTTCCGCTACGCCGCGACCGACGAGCAGTTCTCACAGATCGCCAAGCTGCGCGCTGCGCGACGGCTCTGGGCGCGGGTACTTGAGCTCAGCGCTGCCGAGCCGACTGCGCAGCGTCAGCACGTCGTGACCAGTCGACCGATGATGAGCAGGTACGACCCCTACGTGAACCTGCTCCGCACCACGGTGGCGGCTTTCGCTGCGGGCGTCGGCGGGGCCGACTCGGTGACGGTGCTGCCGTTCGACAGCCCGCTCGGTCGACCCGAGACCCTAGGGCGTCGGATCGCCCGCAACACCTCGCCGCTGCTGATGTGGGAGTCCCACGTGGCCAAGGTCGCCGATCCTGCCGGTGGCTCCTACGCCGTCGAGAAGCTGACCGACGACCTGGCCATCGCCGGCTGGGACGAGCTGGGTCGGATCGAGTCCGACGGGCTCGATGCGTTCCACGAGCGGGTTGGCTCAGTAGTGAGCGTCCGCGACAAGCAGGTCGCCATGCGCACGCGGCCGATCACCGGCTTGACCGAGTTCCCTGACCTGGCCGAGACCGTGCCCGAGCGCGCAGCCGACGACGAGTACGCCGGAGTCCGGACTTATGGGGCGAGCTTCGAGGCGCTGCGCGACGAACCCGCCACGGCGTCAGTCTTCCTGGCCACACTCGGCACCGTTGCCGCCCACACCGCGCGGGCGACCTTCGCGGCCAACCTCCTCGCGGCGGGCGGCATCGCGGTCGAACCCGCCGGGGCGACGGCTGGTGTTGAGGAGCTCGTGGCGGCCTACGCCGGCCAGGCGGTCGTCTGCCTCGCCGGCTCCGACCCGACGTACGCCGAGTGGGGGAGCGAGGCTGCAGCCGCCCTGCGCGAGGCTGGGGCGGATCACGTCATCATCGCCGGCAAGCCGCGCGACTACGCCGATGACTCCTGCGCGGTGGGCATCGACGCCTTGGACTTCCTGACCCGGACGAGGGAGAAGCTGGCATGAGCGTCCCGAAGAGCTTCACCGGGCTGCCGCTGTCCGAGAGTGGCCGCGAGGCTCGCAAGCTCGCACCACAACCACCTCCGACCGACAGCTGGGCCAGCCCGGAGGGCATCGACATCCTTCCGATCTACGGACCGGAGCACCTCGAGAAGCTCGACGCGCTCGACACCTGGCCGGGTCTGAGTCCGTTCCTTCGTGGGCCCTACCCCACGATGTACACGACCCAGCCGTGGACCATCCGGCAGTACGCCGGATTCTCGACCGCCGAGGCATCCAACGCCTTCTACCGTCGCAACCTGGCGGCCGGTCAGAAGGGTCTGAGTGTCGCCTTCGACCTGGCTACTCACCGCGGCTACGACTCCGACCATCCGCGAGTGCGCGGCGACGTCGGCATGGCCGGGGTCGCGATCGACTCGATCTACGACGCGCGCACCCTCTTCGACGGCATCCCGCTCGACGAGATGTCGGTGTCGATGACCATGAATGGTGCCGTCCTGCCGGTGCTCGCGCTCTACATCGCGGCGGCCGAGGAGCAGGGGGTGAAGCCGGAGCAGCTGGCGGGGACGATCCAGAACGACATCCTCAAGGAGTTCATGGTCCGCAACACCTACATCTACCCGCCGGCGCCGAGCATGCGGATCATCTCGGACATCTTCAGCTTCACCTCGGCCCGGATGCCGCGCTTCAACTCGATCTCCATCTCTGGCTACCACATCCAAGAGGCGGGAGCGACCGCCGACCTGGAGCTCGCCTACACGCTCGCTGATGGCGTCGAGTACCTCCGGGCCGGCCTCGGCGCGGGTCTCGACATCGACAAGTTCGCCCCACGCCTGTCGTTCTTCTGGGCGATCGGCATGAACTTCTTCATGGAGATCGCCAAGATGCGCGCCGCCCGCGCGATCTGGGCAAAGCTGGTGCGCGAGTTCGAGCCGCAGAACCCCAAGTCGCTCTCGCTGCGCACCCACAGCCAGACCAGCGGCTGGTCGCTGACCGCACAAGACGTCTTCAACAACGTCGGGCGCACCGCCATCGAGGCGATGGCCTCGACCCAGGGCCACACCCAGTCACTACACACCAACGCCCTCGACGAAGCGATCGCGCTGCCGACCGACTTCTCCGCCCGGATCGCCCGGAACACTCAATTGCTGCTGCAGCAGGAGAGCGGCACCACCGGCACCATCGACCCGTGGGCCGGCTCTTACTACGTCGAGCGGCTGACCCACGACCTCGCCGAGCGTGCGTGGGGCCACATCCAGGAGGCGGAGGCGGCCGGGGGCATGGCCAAGGCCATCGAGCAGGGCATCCCGAAGATGCGCATCGAAGAGGCGGCCGCCCGCACCCAGGCCCGGATCGACTCCGGCGCGCAGAAGGTGATCGGCGTGAACACCTACCGGCTCGCTGCTGAGGACCAGCTCGACGTGCTCCGGGTCGACAATGACGACGTCTATCGCCAGCAGATCGCGAAGCTGGAGCGACTGCGCGCAGAGCGCAACGATGACGACGTACGCAGGGCGCTCGAGGCGTTGACGAACTCGGCTGAGCGGGGGCCGAGCAAGGGTTCCCTGGACGGGAACCTGCTCGCACTTGCCGTCGACGCGGCCCGCGCGAAGGCCACGGTCGGCGAGATCTCGGACGCGCTGGAGCAGGTCTACGGCCGGCACCAGGCGGTGATCCGTACGATCAGCGGGGTGTTCAGGGACGAGTCCGACGCATCGGGCAGCACGCTCGTGCAGCAGGTCCGCGACGCGACCGACGAGTTCGAGGAAGCCGAGGGCCGCCGGCCGCGGATCCTGGTGGCCAAGATGGGCCAGGACGGTCACGACCGGGGGCAGAAAGTGGTCGTCTCGGCGTTCGCCGACATGGGCTTCGACGTCGACGTCGGCCCGCTGTTCTCCACCCCCGAGGAGGTCGCCCAGCAGGCCGTCGACGCGGACGTCCACATCGTCGGGGTCTCGTCGCTGGCCGCGGGTCACCTCGCGCTGCTGCCGGCGCTGAAGAAGGCGCTCGAGGAGCAGGGCCGACCGGACATCATGACCGTGATCGGTGGCGTGATCCCTCCCGACGACGTGTCGACGCTGAAGGAGATGGGCGCGGCAGCGGTCTTCCAGCCGGGCACGGTCATCGCCGAGTCTGCCCTCGACCTGATCGCGAAGCTGCGGGAGCAGCTCGGTCGCTGATGGTCGAGGTCGCAGCGCTCGTCGAGGGCGTCCGCGAGGGCCGGCGTGCCGCCGTTTCGCAGGCGATCACCCTGGTCGAGTCGTCTCGCCCCGAGCACCGCATCCAGGCTCGCGAGCTGCTGACGACTCTCGCCGAGAGCGACACCAACAATGTCGTGCGGGTGGGCATCTCCGGGGTGCCAGGGGTCGGCAAGTCCACCTTCATCGAGGCGCTCGGCACTCGGTTGACCGCGGCGGGTCACCAGGTCGGTGTGCTGGCGGTCGACCCGTCCAGTGTCCGGACGGGTGGGTCGGTGCTCGGCGACAAGACCCGGATGGCGCGGCTGTCCGCGGATCCTCGTGCCTACATCCGGCCCAGTCCGTCGGCCGGCACGCTTGGTGGTGTCGCGCGGGCCACGGTGCAGGCGATGGCAGTGCTCGAGGCGGCTGGGTATGACGTCGTGCTGGTCGAGACGGTCGGTGTCGGCCAGTCGGAGGTGACCGTGGCCGGCATGGTCGATACCTTCCTCTTCCTGACACTGGCTCGCACCGGCGACCAGCTGCAGGGCATCAAGAAGGGCATCCTGGAGATCGCTGACGTGATCGCTGTCAACAAGGCCGACGGTGACCGCGAGCAAGAGGCACGGATGGCGGCACGCGACCTGGCCGGTGCGCTGCGGATGGTGCGATCGAACGAGGAATGGGCGCCGCCGGTGGTCACTTGCTCGGCCCTCAACGACGTCGGCATCGACGACCTCTGGCGTCGGGTCCTGGACCACCGCGAGCACCTCGGTGAGCAGGGGCTGACCCGCAAACGCGCTGAGCAGCAGCTGGACTTCACCTGGGCGCTGGTTCGCGACGAGCTGGACGAACGACTCCGCCACTCCCCGGGCGTGCGGGCGATCCGCGAGCAGATCCGGTCGGCGTTGCTCACCGGTGAGCTGCCCGCCACGGTGGCCGCGGACCGCATCCTCGCGGCCTACGACGAGCGGACTGACTAGCCGAGACGGCAAAGACCCGGCCGGGGCTGCGTGAGCCCTGGCCGGGTCTGGCCCGAGCTAGGCGTTGATCTGCGCAGCCTCCTTCGGGGCGGCGGTACCGATGTTGATCTTGCGCGGCTTCGCCTTCTCGGCGACGGGCACGACCAGGCGCAGCACGCCGTCGTCGTACCCGGCCTCGATCTGATCCAGGTCGAGGTTGTCGCCGAGCACCAGCTGACGGCTGAAGGCACCTCGCGGCCGCTCGGAGGCCAACGCCTCCCAGTCGCCGTTGCGAGCCACTCTCTCGGCACGGACCGTCAACACGTTGCGTTCGACGTCGAGGTCGATCGAGTCCCGGCTCACGCCCGGCAGGTCGAGCTCGATGACGAAGCGGTCGCCCTCGCGCCAGGCGTCCATCGGCATCACCGTGGGACGGTTGGTGGTGCCGAGCAGCTGGGTAGCAAGGCGGTCGAAGTCGCGGAACGGGTCACTGGAGCGAATGAACATCACTGTCCTCCTGGTTCTGGTGTCGATGGACACGAGTGCGCCCATACCTGTATCTGTAGTTACAGATAATTTATATGCCCAAGATCAGCAGATGTAAACCCCGAGCAGTAGAATTTTTCGCATGAGCGAGCGAACCCGCGGTGTCTACGCGATCTCGGTGGCGGCCGAGATGGTCTCCATGGAGATCCAGAACCTGCGCGTGTACGAACGACGCGGGTTGGTGGACCCCGACCGGAGCTCAGGAGGCACGCGCCGCTACAGCCCGGACGACATCGAACGCCTGCGCCGGATCCGCGACCTGCTGGCCGAAGGGCTCAACCTGGCGGGGATCCGGCTGGTCCTGGGCCTGGAGGAAGAAGTACGCCGCCTGCGTCGGGTCAGCGACGGGTGAACTAATCTTCGCCTGATGTCCCAACAACCCTCCGCCGCCTCCCAGATCATCGCCGGCGTCGTCGAGAAGTGCGACGCCGAGCTGGTCGAGCTGCGCCGGGACATTCACCAGCACCCCGAGCTCTCCTGGGGTGAGACCCGCACGACCGAGCTCGCGGCGGCCAGGGTCGAGCACGCCGGCTGGCAGGTACGCCGGCTCCCGGAGACCGGCTTCGTTGCGGATCTTGGCCCCACCGACCGGATGGTCGCGCTCCGTGCCGACATGGACGCGCTGCCGGTCCAGGAGGTCACCGACGAGCCCTGGTCCAGCACTACGCCCGGCGTGGCCCACTCCTGCGGCCACGACGTACACACGACGGCGCTGATCGGAGCAGCACTCGCGCTGGCCGAGGTGCACGAGCAGGGAGAGCTGCCGGGAGGCGTTCGACTCGTCTTCCAGCCGGCCGAGGAGGTCATGCCGGGTGGGGCGGTGCACATGGTGGCCAACGACGTGCTCGACGGGGTCGAGCGGATATTTGCGCTGCACTGCGACCCGACCGTCGATGTGGGCCGGATCGGGCTCCGCGCCGGAGCGCTGACCAGCGCCGCCGACCGGATCGAGGTCAGGCTGGAGGGCACCGGCGGGCATACCTCACGACCCCACCTGACCGGTGACCTGACCTTCGCGCTGGCCAAGGTGACCACCGAGCTGCCCGCCGTGATCAGCCGGCGGATGGATCCGCGCGCGGGCGTGAGCGTGGTCTGGGGGATCGTCCAGGCCGGTTCGGCTCCCAACGTGATCCCCGATCGCGGTCTCGTTGCCGGCACCGTGCGGATCTTGGATGCCGTGGCCTGGGCGGAGTGTGAGCCGATCATCCGCGAGGCGATCCTCGAGATAGTTCGTCCGTACGGCGTCACCGCACTGGTCGACTACCACCGGGGCGTGCCGCCCGTGGTCAACGACCCGGCGAGCAACGCTGTGCTCGCGACCGCGGTCCACGACGCACTCGGCGTGCACGGCCAGGTCACGGTGCCGCAGAGCCTGGGCGGTGAAGACTACGGCTGGTATCTCGAGCAGGTTCCGGGCGCAATGGCCCGGCTTGGCACCCGCCGTCCCGGCGGACCGACCTATGACCTCCACCAGGGCAATCTGGTGGTCGACGAACGGGCCATCGGCATCGGCGCACGGGTACTTGCCAACGCTGCGGTGCGCGGGCTCGGAATCGCTGGAAGGTAACAACTTCGTCACGGGGGGATCCGCGGGCGATTTGGGGCCTAGGGTTCTGATTTGGTCTCACGCCCTTCGGGAGGGCGTCCATCGGCAATCCTAGGAGGCGTCTTGCGACGCAGTACCAAGTTCGCAGCTCTGCTCACCGTCAGCATCCTGTCCTTCGCCACCGCGTGCGGTAGCGACGACGATGGCGGTTCGGGCAACGACACATCGGGCGACGACGCCCCATCTTCTGACGTCAAGGTCGGCATGGCGTACGACGTCGGCGGCCGCGGCGACCAGTCCTTCAACGACTCGGCGGCTGCCGGTCTGGATCAGGCCATCGAAGAGTTCGGCGTGGAGACCTCGGAGTCCGAGGCCGAGGACGGTGAAGCAGAGACCGCTCGTGAGGAGCGCCTGCGTACCTTCGCCGACGCCGGCTTCGACCCCATCATCGCTGTTGGATTCGCCTATGCCGCTTCGGTCGGCAAGGTCGCGGCCGAGTACCCGGACGTCCACTTTGCCATCATCGATGACTCCAGCCTGGTCGACGTTCCCAACGTCGCCAGCCTGGTCTTCGCCGAGGAGCAGGGCTCGTTCCTAGTGGGTGCAGCGGCGGCACTGAAGAGCCAGACGGGCAACGTCGGCTTCATCGGTGGCGTCGAGACCCCCCTCATCCAGAAGTTCGAGGCGGGCTACATCGCGGGTGCTGAGTCGGTCAACCCCGACGTTGAGGTCCAGTCGACGTACCTGACCCAGGTGCCCGACTTCTCCGGTTTCGGTGACCCGGCAAAGGGCAAGACGGCCGCGCAGGGGATGTACGACAACGGTGCCGACGTCGTCTACCACGCTGCCGGAGGTTCCGGTGGCGGCGTGTTCGAGGCAGCTTCCGAGGCCGGCACTCTCGCCATCGGCGTGGACTCCGACCAGTACAACACCGCCGACCCGTCGGTCCAGGACGTCATCATGACGTCGATGCTGAAGAACGTGAACGTTGCGGTCTTCAACTACCTGTCCGAGGTCAACGACGGCACGTTCCCGGCCGGGGTGACCACCTACGACCTCGCTGTCGACGGCGTGGGCTACTCCACCAGCGGCGGACAGGTCGACGACATCGCCGACCAGCTCGACGATCTCAAGCAGCAGATCATCGACGGGGACATCACGGTTCCGACCACTCCCTGATCACAGCCTGAGGGGCCGCGGGTGCGTAACAGCGCGCTCGCGGCCCCTGTTGCATTCCGGTGCTACGCCGCCTCGCCTGGGCGGTAGCCTGCAGCACAGCCGTCGCCCGAGGAGGTCCAGCCGCGTGTCCAGCACCGCTTCAGCAGCCGTCCGCCTGCGTGGTATCGGCAAGCGCTTTCCAGGGGTGATCGCGAACGACGACATCAACATCGACGTGCGACACGGCACCATCCACGCGATCGTGGGGGAGAACGGCGCCGGCAAGTCGACCCTGATGAAGATCCTGTACGGCGTGCAGCCACCCGACTCCGGCACGATCGAGATCAACGGTGAGCAGGTCTCCCTGCACTCGCCCGCCGACGCGATCAGCCATGGCGTCGGCATGGTCTTCCAGCACTTCATGCTCGCCGACAACCTGACGGTTCTCGAGAACGTAGTGCTCGGCGCCGAAAAGCTCCATGGCATCGGCGCAGCCGCACGCGCCGAGATCACCCGGATCTCCGACGCCTACGGTCTCGGCATCGAACCCGACCGTCTGCTCGAGGAGCTCGGCGTCGGCGCCCGTCAGCGGGTGGAGATCCTCAAGGTTCTCTACCGTGGCGCCCAGGTGGTCATTCTGGACGAGCCGACCGCCGTGCTGGTGCCGCAGGAGGTCGACGAGCTCTTCGGCAACCTGCGCGGGCTGAAAGAGGAGGGCCTCAGCGTCATCTTCATCTCTCACAAGCTCGACGAGGTGCTCTCCGTGGCCGACGAGATCACCGTGATCCGTCGCGGCACGACGGTCAAGACGGTCACGCCGGACGAGGTGACGGCTCGCCAGCTGGCCGAGCTGATGGTGGGCTCGGAGCTGCCCTCACCAAGCACCGAGTCGTCCACCGTGACCGAGGACGTGCTGCTCTCGGTCACCGATCTCGGGCTGCCCAGCCCCGGCGGCCGGCCGCTGCTCACGGACATCAGCTTCGACATCCACAAGGGCGAGGTGCTCGGCATCGCCGGCGTCGAGGGCAACGGTCAGGCTGAGCTGGTCGAGGCCATCATGGGGATGCGACCGGGAGCCACCGGCACGATAGTGCTGGGCGAGCGCGACCTGTCGCCCCTCTCGACCCGCGACCGCCGGGAGGCCGGCATCGGCTACATCCCCGAGGACCGCCACCGTCACGGCCTCCTGCTCGACGCGCCGCTGTGGGAGAACAGGGTGCTCGGTCACCAGACCAGGCCGCCGAGCAACAAGGGTGGCCTCATCGACAAGCGGGCGGCGCGCGCCGACACCCAGCGGATCATCGAGGAGTACGACGTGCGTACGCCCGGCCCCGATGTACTGGCCCGGGCGCTCTCCGGAGGCAACCAGCAGAAGCTGATCGTGGGCCGTGAGATGAGCGGCACCCCCATCCTCGTGATTGCCGCTCATCCGACCCGCGGCGTTGACGTCGGTGCCCAAGCCGCGATCTGGAACCACATCAAGAAGGCGCGACGAGAGGGGCTGGCCGTGCTGCTGATCTCCGCCGACCTCGACGAGCTGATCGGCCTCTCGGACCGGATCGAGGTGATCCTCCGGGGTTGCTTCGTCGGTACGTTCGACCCCAACGACGTGACGCCGGAGCAGCTGGGATCGGCGATGACCGGCGCGGGAGAGAGCGCATGAGCCCACGGCTGACCAAGCTGGTCCTCGGACTTGCCGCGCCGATCCTGGCGCTGATCATGGCATTCGCGATCACGAGCCTGGTGCTGATCGTCGCTGGCGACCCCGTGGGCGAGGTGTGGAGCACGATCCTTACCGCGCCACAGGAGCGCAACCTCGCGAACATCATCAACAACGCGACCGTGCTCTACCTCTCCGGCCTGGCTGTGGCCGTCGGTTTTCGGATGAACCTGTTCAACATCGGCGTCGATGGGCAGTACCGCGTCGCCGCGTTCACGGCCGCCGTCGTGGCCGGAGAAGCGTGGCTACCCGGCTACCTCAACACCGCGTTGGCGGTGGTCTGCGCGATGGCGGTCGGGGCTCTGTGGGCGGGCATCGCCGGCGTCCTCCGGGCGACGCGTGGGGTGAGCGAGGTGATCTCCACGATCATGCTCAACGCCATCGCCACGGGCCTGGTCGCCTACCTGCTGCGCAAGGTCGCGGTCCGAGAGCCAGGCAGCAACCAGCTCGGCACCAAGAAGATCCCCGAGGACAGCCGGATCCCGGCGATCCCCTTCGGCGACCTGCCCAACTCCGAGCTCTACGGCTTCCTCGTGATCGCGGTGTTCTTCGGCTTCCTCTACTGGTTCATCCTCAACAAGACCCGCTTCGGTTTCGACCTCCGGGCAACCGGCAAGTCGACGACGGCCGCGGTCGCGAGCGGCATCAGCGTCAAGAAGATGACCATCGGAGCGATGTTTATCTCGGGGGCCATCGCGGGTCTGGTGGGACTGCCGATCCTTTTCGGGGACGCCTACAACTATGGGTCGACGTTCCAGTCCGGACTCGGATTTGCGGGCATCGCGATTGCGCTGCTGGGCCGCAACAACCCGATCGGCATCGCCATCGGAGCCTTGCTGTTCGCCTTTCTGGACGAGCAGTCCAACAAGCTGCAGATCCTGGTCGGCGTCTCGCCGGACATCGTGGCCATCACCCAGGGAGTCATCGTGCTCACGGTGGTCATCAGCTACGAGGTCGTCCGCCGCGCCGGCATCCGCATCGAACAGCAGAGCGTCGCCAGGGCTCTCGATGAACCACAGCCACCTACTCCCGACGCGTCGAAGGAGGTCACGACATGAGCGTCCCCGCTGGGGTCACTGGCACCGCGTCCACCACGCCTCCCGTCAAGCGCGGGCGCCTTCCGCGCTGGTGGATCATCGCCGCACTGATGGGGGCCGTGCTGCTGCTCTCGTTGCTGCGCATCATCACGGGAGCCAACGACCTCACTTCTCGAGGCACCGTGGCGGCGACGCTGATCGCCACCGTCCCGATCCTGCTGGCCGGTCTCGGCGGCCTCTGGTCCGAGCGTGCCGGCGTGGTCAACATCGGCCTCGAGGGCATGATGATCCTCGGCACCTGGGGGGCCGCCTACTTTGGTTACCACTACGGTGCCTGGGCGGGCGTAGCCGGCGCGATCTTGATGGGCATGTTGGGTGGGCTCGTCCATGCCACCGCCACCGTGATCTTCGGGGTAGACCACATCATCTCCGGGGTCGCGATCAACATCATCTCCCTCGGTGCGGTGCAGTACCTCGCCACACTGACCTTCGCCGGCCTGCCAGGTGGTGGGTCGACCCAGTCGCCCAAAATTCCCGACGTCCAGAAGATCACCATCGGGCCGCTCAGCGACGGGCTTCGCAGCATCGAGGAAACCCACATCTTCTTCGTGTCCGACCTAGCGGCGGTCCTGGGCGCGCTGGTCACCAACCTCTCAGCGCTCGTGCTGCTGGCGATCCTGCTGGTCGTCGGGAGCTACTTCGTCCTGTGGCGCACGTCGTTCGGGCTGCGGCTGCGCTCGGTGGGCGAGAGCCCGAGTGCGGCCGAGTCGCTCGGGGTGAAGGTGCTGCGCTACAAGTTCGCGGCGGTGCTGATCTCCGGCGGCCTCGCCGGCCTCGGCGGCGGAGTGCTGGCCATGGTCGCCTCGAGCAACTACCGCGATGGTCAGACCGGCGGTCGCGGGTACATCGGACTGGCGGCGATGATCTTCGGCAACTGGCGGCCAGGCGGGCTGCTCGCCGGCTCCGGCCTCTTCGGTTACACCGAGACGTTGGGTCTACGGCAGGGCGGCGACTCCGTTCACGCCCTGCTGTTGGCGCTGGCGGTGCTCGCCCTGGCTGCCGGCGTGTGGCAGGTGCGCAGCGGCTTGGCCGTCTCCGGGTCGGTGATCGTCGGGCTCGGCGCGCTGCTCGGGGCGCTCTACTTTGCGATCGACGAGGTGCCGAACGACTTCTCCACCATGACGCCGTACGTGATCACCCTGTTGGTGTTGGCCTTCGCCTCGCAACGACTACGAATGCCCGCGGCTGACGGGCTGATCTACCGCAAGGGCAGCGTCGGTTAGTGGCCGACGACAGAGCTCATGACCGGCCTCATGACCTGGCTCATGACCGGGATGTCGACTGGCCAGCCCTTCAGGCGGAGGCGGTCGCGGCGATGGGGCACGCCTATGCGCCGTACTCCGGTTTCTCGGTGGGGGCAGCGGCACTGGTCGACGACGGCCGGGTGGTGACCGGCTGCAACGTCGAGAACGCGGCGTACGGCGTGGCGCTCTGCGCCGAGTGCGGGTTGGTCTCGCAGCTTCACCTCACCGGGGGCGGCAAGCTGACGCACTTCACCTGCGTGAACGGCAGGTCGGAGGTGATCATGCCCTGCGGGCGCTGTCGGCAGCTGCTGTTCGAGAACGGCGGCCCCGACCTGCTCCTGATGACGGTCTCGGGCGTGAAACGGATCGATGAGGTGCTACCGGATGCCTTCGGCCCCGACGACCTCGCTTGACCTCTCGGCCTCCGAGGTCGTCGCCGACCCCTACCCGTTCTTCGCCGCCGAACGCTCCCGCCACAGCGTGGCCTGGCACGAGCCGAGCGCGCGCTGGCTGGTCTTCGGTCACGCAGCGGTGAGCGCAGTGCAGCGCGACCGAAGGCTGGGCCGGTTGTGGCGCGACAAGGAGCCGACCGACTACCTCGAACCGTTCAATCTGCTCCACCGCAACCAGATGATGGAGAACGAGCCGCCGGAGCACACGCGGCTACGCCGACCGGTGACCGCGGCGTTCAACCGTGGACACGTGGAGCGGCTGCGCCCGCGGGTGCGGGAGATCGCGGCTCAGCTGCTCGACGAGGTGAGCGCGTCCGAGTTCGATGTGATCGGGTCCTACGCCGAGCCGCTGCCCGTGCTCGTGATCGCCGAGCTGCTTGGTGTGCCCGGATCGCATGTCGACGACCTGCGGCGCTGGTCGCAGGCAATCGTGCGGATGTACGAAGCCGAGCCGTCGCAGGACGTCATCGACGCCGCAGTGGCCGCAGCCGGAGACTTCGCCACCCTGGTGCGCGAGCTGGTGCACCAGCGGCGGGCCCGTCCATCAGATGACCTGATCAGCGACCTCGCCACCGCTGGGGGGCTGAGCGAGGACGAGATGGTTGCGTCGGTCGTGCTGCTGCTCAACGCCGGGCACGAGGCCTCGGTCAACGTGTTCGGCAACGGGCTCGTGGCGATGCTGCGTCGCGGGCTCCGACCCGGTCCTGACGTGCCGGCGGCGGTCGAGGAGATGCTCCGGTTCGACTCTGCCCTCCAGCTTTTCGAGCGCACCGCGACCGAGCCGGTCGACCTGGATGGGGTGACCGTCGAGGCCGGGCAGAAGGTCGCGGTCCTGCTCGGATCGGCCAACCGGGACCCTGACGTCTTCGCAGCGCCGGACGAGATGCGGCTGGACCGTGACCCCAACCCGCACGTGGCCTTCGGTGTGGGTGTGCACTTCTGCCTGGGCGCACCCTTGGCGCGGATGGAGCTCGCCGAGTCCGTCGCAGCACTGTTCGAGCGACACTCTCGACTGTGCCTCGTGGCGGAGCCGGAGACCCGCGGCACCTTCGTCCTCCGGGGTTTTCGTAGGGTGCTCGTCGGAGGTAACCGATGACGACGCACGACGCAGTCGAGGTGATCATCGCCAAGCGCGACCAGGGCGAGCTCAGCGATTCCCAGATCGATTGGGTGATCGACGCCTACACGCGCGGAGAGGTGGCCGACGAGCAGATGGCCTCGCTGGCGATGGCGATCCTGATCAATGGGATGAATCGTCGTGAGATCGCCAGCTGGACCGGCGCCATGATCGCCTCCGGCGAGCGGATGGACTTTTCTTCGCTGTCGCGGCCGACCGCGGACAAGCACTCGACCGGGGGAGTGGGCGACAAGATCACCCTGCCGCTCGCGCCACTGGTCGCCGCCTGTGGGGTCGCCGTGCCCCAGCTGTCCGGCCGCGGCCTCGGCCACACCGGCGGCACCCTCGACAAGCTGGAGGCGATCCCCGGCTGGCGCGCCGCGCTCTCCAACGCGGAGATGTTCGCCCAGCTCGAGTCGGTCGGTGCCGTGATCTGCGCGGCCGGCGACCAGCTCGCTCCCGCGGACAAGAAGCTCTATGCGCTGCGGGACGTCACCGGCACGGTCGAGGCGATCCCCTTGATCGCATCGTCGATCATGAGCAAGAAGATCGCCGAAGGCACCGGCGCGTTGGTGCTGGACGTGAAGGTCGGCACCGGAGCGTTCATGAAGGACGTCGCCAGTGCCCGCGAGCTCGCGGAGGTGATGGTCGGGCTCGGCCAGGACGCGGGGGTCCACACCGTTGCCCTGATCACCGACATGAGCACCCCGCTCGGACTCACGGCCGGCAACGGCATCGAGGTAGCGGAATCGGTCGAGGTCCTGGCCGGCGGTGGACCGGCCGACGTCGTCGAGCTCACCGTGGCCTTGGCTCGCGAGATGCTCGCCGGCGCCGGCCGCGATGACGTCGACCCGGCGGACAAGCTGGCCGATGGCTCCGCAATGGACGCCTGGAAGGCAATGATCCGGGCTCAGGACGGTGACCCCGACGCCGCCCTGCCGCAGGCCGAGGAGACACACGTGATCAGTGCACCCTCGTCTGGAGTGCTGACCCGGCTGGACGCAATGGCTGTTGGCATGGCCGCTTGGCGGCTCGGTGCGGGACGGGCCCGCAAGGAGGATCCCGTGCAGGCAGGTGCCGGCGTGATCTGGCACGCCCGACCTGGCGACTCGGTGACAGCAGGAGATCCGCTGTTCACGCTGCTCACCGACGAGCCTGCTCGTTTCGAGCGCGCACTGGCGTCGCTCGAAGGCGGCTACACGATCGCTGACGCCTCGACCTTCGAGGCCGGCCCGTTGCTGATCGACCGCGTGGGCTGAGGCCTCAGCCGAGCAGGAGCACCACGGTCTCGGCGACGCAGGCCGGCTTCGCCTCGTCCTCGATCTCGATCGTGTACTTGAGTGTGATCTGTCGGCCGGCGGGGATCTCGGTGACCTCGCCCATGGTGACGTGCGCCCGGACCCGCTTGCCCACCCGGAGGGGATTCGGGAACCGCACCTTGTTCACGCCGTAGTTGAGCTTTGCTCCCGGAGTCTCCAGGCTGAACACCTTCGAGCCGAGCCATGGGACCAGCGAGAGCGTCAGGTAACCATGGGCGATGGTGCCTCCGAACGGGCCGGCCGCGGCTCGGTCCTCGTCGACATGGATCCACTGGTCGTCACCGGTCGCCTCGGCGAACTGGTTGACCCGGTCCTGGTCGATCAGCAGCCAGTCACTGGTGCCGAGCTCTTCGCCGCTAGCGGCGGCCACCTCGTCGAACGTCGAGAAGGTGCGCATCCGGTTGCCTCCTGGTGCCGTTGGCCTGGCCGTGGTGGTTGGATATCCGGATGGAACCTACCGTCCCGACACGTGACCGGATCCGGCAGGCTCCGAAGGTCCTGCTCCACGACCACCTTGACGGAGGGCTCCGTCCGGGGACCATCATCGAGCTGGCTGCGGAGGTTGGCCACCCGCTGCCGGCAACGGATGCGGAGTCGTTGGGGCGGTGGTTCTCCGACTCGGCCGACTCAGGTTCGCTCGAGCGCTACCTCGAGACGTTCGACCACACGGTCGCGGTGATGCAGACGGCCCCCGCCCTGACCAGAGTGGCACGTGAGTGCGTCGAGGATCTCGCCGCTGACGGCGTGGTCTACGCCGAGATCCGCTACGCCCCCGAGCAGCACGTGTCGAACGGTCTTTCACTGGACGAGGTCGTGGCGGCGGTGCAGCAGGGGTTCGACGACGGCACAGCGGCTACCGACGGCCGGATCGTCGTACGGCAGCTGCTCACCGCCATGCGTCACCAGGCCCGGTCGATGGAGATCGCGCAGCTCTCTGTCGCCTGGAGCGACCGTGGCGTGGCCGGTTTCGACATCGCCGGGGCGGAGGCTGGGTATCCGCCGACTCGGCACCTCGACGCCTTCGAGTACCTCCAGCGCGAGAACTCCCATTTCACCATCCACGCTGGAGAAGCGTTCGGGTTGCCCTCGATCTGGCAGGCGATCCAGTGGTGCGGAGCGGACCGCCTGGGTCATGGCGTCCGGATCATCGACGACATCACCGTCGCCGACGACGGCTCGGTGGCCATGGGCGGCCTGGCCAACTACGTGCGCGACAAGCGGATTCCGCTCGAGATGTGCCCGGCCTCCAACATCCAGACCGGAGCGGCGGCCTCGATCGCAGAGCACCCGATCGGACTGCTCACCCGCCTGCGGTTCCGAGTCACCGTCAACACCGACAACCGGCTGATGAGCAACACCTCGATGACCTCGGAGATGACTTCGCTGGTCGAGGCCTTCGACTACGGGCTCAGCGACCTGCGCTGGTTCACCATCAACGCGATGAAGTCGGCGTTCCTGCCCTTCGACGAACGTCTGGCGATCATCGACGGGGTGATCAAGCCGGGGTACGTTGCGCTCGGTGCCTGAGCTCGTCAGCTCCGATAGACGATGACCGGGGTGCCTATCCGGACGATGTTGAACAGGCGGGCGATCGCTCTCTTGGCCCGGATGTTCACACAGCCATGGGATGAGCCGTTGTAGCCGTTCGCTGCGAAGTCAGGCGAGTAGTGCACGGCCTGGCCGCCGGAGAAGAACATCGCGTAGGGCATCGGCGTGTGGTAGATGCTGGACACGTGGTCCCGGCTCTTCCGGTAGACCTTGAAGGCGCCCTCGCGGGTCGGCGTTGACGGCCCCCCGAAGCGTGCCGCGAGCGTGACCTTGACTCGTCCGTCGACCACCCATCGAAGACTTTTCGTCGTCTTGTCGACACACATCGCGCGGCCGGTCAGGCAACGGCGGTCGAGGTCGTCGGGGGGCGGCGGCTGGTTCGTCATCTCTGCGTGGGTGGGCTGGTCGGTCAGGCTCTCGAGGGTGCGCAGCGTCGGCCGGTCGACCACGCCGTCGACCGGGAGACCCTGCTGCTTCTGGAACTTCCGCACCGCTTTGCGGGTCCGGTCGTCGAAGCTGCCGGTGACATCGCCGTCGTACCAGCCGAGCTGTCGGAGCCGGGCCTGGACGATGCGCACACCGCGGCCGTGGTCGCCTTGCTCGAACACGACTGCGGAGGAGGCGGAGGCGGCGGCGGCGGACGGAGCTACCACGACGGCCGTGGCCGTGCCGAAGAGCAGCGCCGCGGCAATGGTGGCGACCAGGGTGTACCTAAGGCGTGACATGACGTGCGGTGCTCCTTGTTGGAGAGGGATGCTCGTAATCTAGACGCTCCCGGGGCGTCGAAGGTTGCCTCAGCGCGGCGTCACAGTGAACCAGGGCGCCGCCCACCCCGCCAGATCAAGGCTTGCGTCGACGAACGCCTCACGAGTGACGTCGACCAGGCGACCGCCGCTCGGCTCGTAGACGCGGAGCCAGTCCTCGCCGGCGCTCACCACCAGCACGACGTGGCGGGGGAGGCGTTTGCTGCCCACATACAGCGCCGAAGGAGCAGCAGCGGTGGCCAGCCGGTCGAAGGCCTTGCCGCGGCGCAGGGCTAGGCGAGCCGTGTAGGTGCGTTCATCGTCGAGAGCCGAGAGCTGGTGGGCCACCGCCCAGGGTGGGGTGCCCAGGGCGCGGGGCCAGGGCAGCTGCAGGGCACCGCGAACGTCGATCGGTCCCGTCACCTGGCGATGCAGCTCGAGCACCTCGTCGTGGAAGCTGGCGGCCGAGACACGGGCCGCGTAGGCCGGGTCGTAGAGCATCCGGGCGGCAACCAGGCAGGCCGGACCACACGACCTGGCGTCGGGCTGCCGAAGGCCCACCAGCTGCTCAGTCACGCGCCCGCGCTCGCAGGGCTGCTAGCTGCTCCAGCGCCTCGTCGGGGGTGACAGGGGCACAGCCGAGCGCGACCGCGTGGTCGACGACCGCGCGCTGGTCGCGCAACAGGGCCAGACCGCGACGGAGCAGCACCAGCGGTGGCTTGCGGTGCTCGCGCAGGTCGCGGGTGAGGCGTCGCCAGAAGGTCACGACAGGGTGCTGGCGGACGCAGTACGCCGCGGCCAGCAGGCCTGCGTCAGCGCAGGCGGGCACGATCTCCTGCGCGAAGATGCCCTCCGCCACGAACAGCGGCTGACCGTCGAGATCAAGCGTCTGGTGTCCGGTGCGGCCGTCGTGTGCGATGTCGTAGATCGGCACCTCGACGCTGCCCTGCTCGCAGAGCAGACGCACCGAGTCCATCGCCTCGACGGGCAGCCAGGAGTCCGGGTGGTCCCAGTCGACCAGGCCGGCGTTGGCGCCGTGCTGGATGCGCGGGAGCCCGGGGTCCCCGGCGGACTTGTAGTAGTCGTCGAGCCGGAGCACCGGCAGCCCCACTCGCTCGGCGAGCCGAGACTTTCCGGCTCCGGACGGACCGGCGAGGACGATGACCTGAGCGTTCACACGCCGATGGGGTGCCAGACGGTCTTGGTCTCCAGGAAGCCGGTCATGGTGTCGAGACCAGGCTCCCGGCTCCAGTCGGGCTCAGCGGTAGGGGCGCGCCGGACGCGCTTGAGGTTGTCGGCTGCGGCGACCTCCAGGCTGGTGGCCAGCTCGTCGTCTGCGGCAACGCCCACCAGGTCGATCGCGTTGACGTCCATGTGGGCGGCCAGCCAGGGAGCGATCGTCGCTGCCGAGCCCGTCAACATGTTGATCACCCCGCCGGGCAGGTCGGAGGTGGCCAGCACCTCGGAGAAGGTCACGGCCGGCAACGGACGCCGGTACGACGAGACCACGACTGCGGTGTTGCCGCTGACCACGACGGGCGCGACGACGCTGATGAGGCCGAGCAGCGAGGACTCCTGGGGGGCAAGCACGGCCACCACGCCGGTCGGCTCGGGCGTGGACAGGTTGAAGAACGGCCCGGCAACCGGGTTGGCGTTGCCGACCACCTGGGTGAGCTTGTCCGCCCATCCGGCATACCAGACCAGGCGATCGATGGTCGCGTCGACGACGGAGCTGGCGCGGGCCGCGCTCAGGCCTTCGGACTGGCGCACGGCCTCGAGGAACTGCGGTCGGCGGTCCTCCATGATCTCGGCGACGCGGTAGAGGATCTGGGCGCGGTTGTACGCAGTCCTGCCGGACCAGCCAGCGAACGCTTTGCGCGCGGCGACCACGGCGTCGCGGGCGTCCTTGCGCGAGGCGAGGGCGGCGTTCGCCACGAACTTCCCCTTCGCATCGTCAACGACGTAGGAGTGACCGGACTCGGAGCGCGGGAAGTCTCCGCCGATGAAGAGCTTGTAGGTCTTCCGGACGTCGATGCGACTCACTGGTCGGCTCCCTTCAGGTAGGCGGCGAGTCCGTGCCGACCGCCCTCCCTGCCGTAGCCCGACTCCTTGTAGCCGCCGAAGGGGCTGGTCGGGTCGAACTTGTTGAAGGTGTTGGCCCAGATCACGCCGGCGCGCAGCTGGCTGGCGATCTTCAGGATCCGCGACCCCTTGTCGGTCCAGATGCCGGCCGAGAGCCCGTACGGCGTGTTGTTGGCCTTTTCGACTGCCTCGCTGGGCGTGCGGAAGGTCAGCACGGAGAGCACCGGTCCGAAGATCTCCTCGCGAGCGATCCGGTGGGCCTGGGAGACGCCGGTGAAGATCGTGGGTGGGAACCAGAAACCGTGCTGGGGCAGCTCGCACGGGGGTGACCAGCGTCCCGCGCCTTCGGATTCGCCGATGTCGGAGAGCTCCCGGATCCGGGCCAGCTGTTCGGCGGAGTTGATCGCACCGATGTCGGTGTTCTTGTCCAGGGGGTCGCCGATGCGAAGCGTCGCCATCCGGCGCTTGAGCCTGGCCAGCAGCTCCTCGGAGATCGACTCCTGCACCAGTAGCCGGGAGCCGGCGCAGCACACGTGACCCTGGTTGAAGAAGATGCCGTTGACGATGCCCTCGACCGCCTGGTCGAGCGGTGCATCGTCGAAGACGATGTTGGCGGCCTTGCCGCCGAGCTCGAGGGTGACCACCTTGTTGCTGCCGGCCACCGACCGCGCGATGGCCTTGCCGACGCCGGTGGAGCCGGTGAAGGCGACCTTGTCGATGTCCGGGTGCGCGACCAGGGCCTGTCCGGTGTCGCCCGCGCCGGTGATGATGTTGACCACGCCCGGCGGGAGATCGGCCTGTTGGCAGATCTCGGCGAAGAGCAGCGCGGTCAACGGCGTGGTCTCGGCGGGCTTGAGCACGACGGTGTTGCCGCAGGCCAGCGCGGGTGCGATCTTCCAGGCCAGCATCAGCAGCGGGAAGTTCCACGGGATGATCTGCCCCGCGACCCCGAGCGGTGTCGAGCCATAACCGGAGTGCTCGAGCTTGTCGGCCCAGCCTGCGTAGTAGAAGAAGTGCGCCGCGACGATCGGGATGTCGACGTCGCGCGACTCCTTGATCGGCTTGCCGTTGTCGAGCGACTCGAGCACCGCGAGCTCGCGACCGCGCTCCTGGATGATCCGCGCGATCCGGTAGAGGTACTTGGCTCGCTCCTTGCCCGGCATCCGGGACCAGACGCGGGTGTAGGCGCGGCGCGCAGCCTTGATCGCGGCGTCGACGTCGGCGTCGTCGGCCTCGGCGACCTCGGCCAGCACCTCCTCGGTGGACGGGCTGATCGTCTTGAACGCCTTGCCGTGGCCGTCCACGAACTCACCGTTGATGAACAGCCCGTACGACGGTTTGATGTCGACGATGCTCCGCGACTCCGGGGCGGGGGCGTACTCGAACACATTCGTCATCTCGATCAGTCCAACGTGAAGTAGTCGGGACCGGAGTAGCGGCCGGTGGTCATCTTGGTGCGTTGCATCAGCAGCTCGTTGAGCAGGGTGGAGGCGCCGAACCGGAACCAGTCCGGGTCGAGCCAATCCGCGCCGGCCACCTCGTTGACCATGACGAGGTACTTGATGGCGTCTTTGCTGGTGCGGATGCCGCCGGCGGGCTTCACGCCGACCATCTGGCCCGTGGCCTCCCGGAAGTCACGGACCGCCTGCAGCATGATCAGGGTGACGGGCAGCGTTGCGGCCGGCTGCACCTTGCCGGTCGACGTCTTGATGAAGTGGCCACCGGCCATCATCGCCAGCCAGCTGGCGCGGCGGACGTTGTCGTAGGTCTGGAGCTCACCGGTCTCGAAGATGACCTTCAGGTGCGCGCTCCGGCCGGATGCTGAGGTGCACGCGTCGCGGACCGCGACGATCTCCTCGAACACTTGCAGGTAGTGACCGGCCAGGAACGCGCCCCGGTCGATCACCATGTCGATCTCGTCGGCCCCCGCCGCAACCGCGTCGCGCGTGTCGGCGAGCTTGATGTCGAGGGAGGCCCGACCACTGGGAAAGGCGGTCGCTACCGCGGCCACCTTGACTCCGCTGGTGCCGAGCACCTGCTTGGCGTGCCCCACCATGTCGGGGTAGACGCAGACCGCAGCCGCCGCGGGACAGGTCGGGTCGGCGGGGTCGGGACGCATCGCCTTCGCGGCGAGCGCGCGCACCTTGCCCGGGGTGTCCTGGCCCTCGAGCGTGGTCAGGTCGACCATCCGGATGGCGAGGTCGAGGGCAAACGCCTTCGCCGTGGTCTTGATCGAGCGGGTGCCGAGGCTCGCCGCCCGTGCCTCACACCCGACCTGGTCGACACCAGGCAATCCGTGGAGGAAGCGCCGCAGCGTTGCCTCGGAACGGGTCACGTCGGCGAAGGTCGCCTCGGTGGTGGGGGATGCAGGCATACCCGCCAGCATAGGGTTGCGAGCCAGGGCTGCGGCAATCTCACGACGTGGCTCTCGACGAAACCCACGAGAAGGCGGCATGGCCGAGGAGAAGATCGAGAAGTTCCAGCCGACCAACGGTCGGCTGGTCGGCGTGCTCGGTCTGACGGTGGTGTTGGGGCTGATGGTCGTAGGTGCGGTCGACGGTTACCCCGTCTGGGCGGTCGGCCTGCTTGCGATGGTCGCCGTGCTGACCTGGGCGTCCGTGCTGCGCCCGAGGGTGCGGATCGTCGGCGACGAGCTCGAGCTGCGCAACATGTTCTTCACCCAGTCAGTGCCGCTCTGCGCCATTGAGGACGTCGCCGTACGCCGGGTCCTCGCGGTGCGTGCGGGGGAGCGGCGCTTCGTGTCCCCGGCCATCAGCCGGTCCCTGCGACAGTCCGTGCGCCCCAAGAAGCAGACGGGAGACTCCCGGCTGGCCCTGGCTGCCACCTCCTACCCCGACTTCGTCGAGGACCGGATCCGGACTGCCGCACAGGACCACCGCGACCGACTCGGCACCGCGGCTCCGCCGACGACTGGGTCCAGCGAGCAGCGGGACTCGGGCCGCGTCGTACGCACCGAGCCGGCTTGGCCCGAGATCGGAGCGCTAGCGCTCACCGTGCTGATCGCGCTCGTTGGGGTTGTCATCGCTCGCTGAGCCAGAGCCGCGGTGTTGCGCCCAGGCGTCGGCTGACCGTCAGGACCCGACTACGGGCCACGCGGCAGCTCAGCGACCTGCCCACTCGATGGCCGGACAGGTGTCCATCACCATGGGCAACCCGGCCTCGACCGTGCGATGGAACGCAGCCTCGTCGATCACGCCGAGCTGGAACCACACCGCCTTCGCGCCGATCGCAACCGCCTGGTCGGCGAACTCGCCGGCCGACTCCGAGCGTCGGAATACATCGACCACGTCGATCGGAACCGGGACCTCGGCCAGCGTCGGGAAGCCCTGCTCGCCCAGCACCGGGTTGGCGTCAGGATGGATGGGGATAATTCGCTTTCCGCGTTGCTGGAGCAATCGGGCGATCCGAAAGGCCGTCCGGGTCGGGTCCCCAGAGAGCCCCACCACCGCCCAGGTTTCACAGTCGTCAAGCATCAGCCGAACGGACTCGGGATCCTGCCAATCGCTCATGCTCACAACCTAGGTCGCGGCACAACATGGCCTTGCCAACAAGGCTAAGAGCCTGTTGCATAGTGGCGACGACCGCCGAAGCCTGACGGTCGGGTCGGGGCCGCCGGACATCCCCCCGCTTCGGTGGCCCCGACCTTCTCCGTCCCGGGATTGGGCGAGGGCCGTTCGCGCGGTCCGCTAGAAGACGCGCGGCAGCTCTGAGGCCTTGCCGGTGAAGTTCGGGGTCCGCTTCTCGAGGAACGCCGCCACTCCCTCCTTGCCGTCACCGATCGAGGTGTAGAACATCGCCAGCGAGTCCGACAGGTGCGCCTCGAGCGGGTCGCCCGCCGCCCCGTTGCGGTAGAGCAGCTGCTTGGCCAGCCCGAGGGCGACCGGGGAGCGATCGACCACGAAGGACCGGACCAGCTCGTAGGCCGCCGGCAGCAGGTCATCCGGTTCGTGAAGAGAGCGCACCAGTCGGCCGGCGTACGCCGCCTCTGCGGTGAGGATCTCGGCGGAGTAGACCCACTCCAGCGCCTGTTGGATGCCGACGATCCGGGGCAAGAACCAGGTCGAGCAGGCCTCCGGCACGATGCCGAGCCGGCCGAACACAAAGCCGACCCGCGCCTTGGTCGAGGCCAGCCGCAGGTCCATTGCCAAGGTCATCGTCGCGCCGATGCCGACGGCTGGGCCGTTCAGGGCGGCGACCACGGGCTTGGGCAGGGCATGGATCGCAAGCGTCACGCGGCCACCGGTGTCGCGGACGCCGTCGTGGTACGCCGCCTCGGTCAGGTGCGCACGCAGGTCATCGGGCGTAGGCGTCTGGGTCTCATCGAGGCCGAACACGTTGCCGTCTGCGGACAGGTCCATGCCGGCGCAGAACGCACGGCCGGAGCCGGTCACCACCACGGCCCGGACGGCGTCGTCGCGGGCATCGGTCAAGAAGACCTGCTCCAGCTCTCGCGCCATGGTCAGGTTGAAGGCGTTGAGGGCCTCGGGGCGGTGCAGCGTGAGCGTCGCGATCCCGTCGTCGTCGACATCCCAGAGCAAGGTCTCGTACGTGGTCACTTCGCGATCCCGGTCGGCGTGCAGAGCTTCTTGTCGACGCTCTCGGTGTCGTCGTCGATGATCGCCTGGAACAGCTTCTGGCTGCGTTCCTCGTCCCAGTTGACGGCGAGGTCGGCGATCGGCACGCCGCAGGTGAGCCCGTCCGTGCCATCGACGTTGGTCATGGCCGAGGCCCACATCGCCGCCCGCCAAGGGCTGGTGCCGTCGCCGAATGCGACCGCCTGAGTGGCCGCCATGTTCAGGTTCCAGTAACGGAAGGGATTGACGATCGACCACGGGGAGGCGACCTTCCGGCCGATCGCGGAGACCACCTCACGCTGGTGCTTGGCCCGGTCGATATCGCCGATGCCTGAGGTGTGGCGCGACCGGGCGTAGCCGAGCGCCGTCACGCCGTCGGCCTCTTGGCAGCCCTTCTTGATGTTCAAGTTGGCGAGCTTGTCCTTCATTCGTTGCTGGGGACAGATCTCGATGCCGTTGACGGCGTCGACCAGGTCGACGAACCCACCGAAACCGATCTCGACGTACTGGTCGACCCGGATGCCCGTCTCGTTCTCGATGGTCTGCACGAGCAGCTCGGGGCCCCCCAACGCGAAGGCGGCGTTGATCTTGGTGGTGCCGTTGCCCGGCACGTCGACGATGGAGTCGCGCGGGATCGACATGAGCAGGTTGGGTCCGGACCCGGTGTGCAGCAACATGATGGTGTCGGTGCGCTGGCCGCTGGCGTCGCCGGTGCCGAGCTGCTTGCGCTGCTGCTTGGTCAGGTCGCCGCGCGAGTCGCTGCCGACCAGGAGGTAGGTCGTCCCGCCCTGGTTTCCGGGCCGATCACCGTCGGGCTCGAAGGCCACCTTGTCGACCTTGTTCCAAGCGATCAGCGGCACGGCGACGAGATAGACGATCCAGAGCAGGACCAGCACGAACGCGATCCGGATCCAAGATCTGGGCCTCGGGAAGCGGCGGCCGCCGGCACCGCGGGGGGAGGTACTGGGGGGCGGAGCGACCGGCGGGGGTGTGGGCCGCGCGGTCTCCCGCGGTTGGGAGCTCATCATCCGTGTGGAGTCGTCCGTCGCACGCGGCTGCGCGCGGATGGCGCGGGTGGCATCGGGGTTCTCCCGGGGAGGATCCGCGTCGGGTCGACCCTTACCGCCGTACAGCCAGTTGAAATCGGGCCCGTCCTCGGGACCGCCGCGCCCAGGACGATCTGCCATGCGGGTGACGCTACCGTGCCGTGCCTGACCGACTTGACCGGCCAGCCGACCCGATCCGCGGCCCCTCGCAGCGTCGTTCGGACCCGGAGGCTGTCGGACGATTCCGGCGCGTCGCACCACGATGTGACGCGTGTGACTGGTGATACTGGCGGAGCCCCTGCTTCTTCCCCAGCAGAAAGGCGCTTGATGCCTCCCGTGTCTGAGCGCGCCGCCAGAGTGCGGTTCCGTCGCGCCCTGTCCCTGATGGCCATGACCCTGGTTGCTCCAGGATCGGCTCAGCTGGTCGCAGGCAACCGGCGGGTCGGCCTCGTCGCCCTGCGGTTCGCGCTGGGCCTGCTCGCGCTGTTAGTGGTCACCCTGGCCGCCGTGGCGGTGCACCGCGACCTGCTCTTCTGGCTGGTCTCAAACACCTTCCTGCTCCTGGTGCTGCGGCTGGTGCTGATGGTGGCCGCGGTCGGGTGGGCGTTCCTGTTCTTCGACGCGTGGCGGCTGGGGCAGCCACTCACGCTGGGCCTCGGACACCGCCGCACGGTGGTCAGTGTCAACGGTTTCCTCTGTCTCTCGGTGGCCGGCACCCTCCTCTTTGGTGCGCACGTGGTGGGCGTGCAGCGCGACTTCATCGTCACCATGTTCGGCGACGGCAGCGTGAGCGGCGCGCACTCCGGCCGCTTCAACGTGCTCCTGATGGGCGGCGACTCCGGTGCAGGTCGCTGGGGTCTGCGACCCGACTCGATGACAGTCGCCTCGATCGATGCCGACAGTGGACGCACGGTGCTGATCAGCCTGCCGCGCAACCTCGAGGACGCGCCGTTCCGCAAGGGCACCGTTATGCACGAGCAGTTTCCCCGTGGGTTCGACTGCGAGGGCTGCTACCTCAACGGCGTGAGCACCTGGGCCGGCGACCACACCGACCTTTTCCCGAAGTCCGACAACCCCGGGGTCGACGCCACGATCATGGCCATCGAGGGAGTCACCGGCCTGCGGATCAACTACTGGGCGATGGTCAACCTCGAAGGCTTCAAGAGCCTGGTCGACGCCGTAGGAGGTGTCGAGCTCAGCGTGCGCGACAGGATCCCGATCGGTGGACTCGGCTCCGATGTCTACGACTACATCGAGCCAGGCAAGCAACGCCTCAACGGATTCGAGACGCTCTGGTTCGCCCGGGCTCGCGAGGGCTCCGACGACTACTCGCGGATGGCGCGGCAAAAGTGCGTGATGAACGCAATGCTCCAGCAGATCAGCCCGCAGCAGGCACTCCGGAACTTCGAGGACATCGCCAAGGCATCGGCCCAGATGATCTCGACCAGCGTGCCGGCCTCCGAGGTGGATCGGTTCATGTCGCTGGCCCTCAAAGCCCGCGGCCAGAAGGTCTCCACGCTGTCCCTCGTGCCGCCGGTGATCAACCCTGCCGATCCGGACATCACCCAGATCCGGGGCCTGGTGTCAGCCGCTGTCGACCAGGCTGAGGGTGATGCGCCCCCGACCAGGGTCAAGAAGAAGGCGCCCGCGACGGTGACCGGGGGTTCCATCGGATCCCGCGATGAGGGGTACGCCGCCAACGATGCCGACGACCTCGGCACCGCGTGCTGATTCACGAGTGGAAACGGTCTAGCACCACCTCGTACGTCGCCCGGTCGGCGGCACCGATCAGACCACGGCCGCTCACCAGCGGGTCGTAGGGACTGCCATCCAGGGTGCCGAGGTAGCCGCCCGCCTCGGACAAGATCAACGACCCGGGCGCGTGGTCCCAGGGGTTGTCGTAGCCCGAGATCACGAAGTCGGCGTGCCCCGAGACCAGGTGTGGGTAGTCGACGCCGCAGCAGACCCAGGTGAGCTCGAGCGGGCGCAGCCCCGGCAACTCACGCCCCACCCATCGTCGTCGGCTGGTGACGCCGCGCCACTCACGTTGTTCGCGCGGAGGGGCCGGTCGGGTCAGCCGGCCGCCGTTCACGAAGGCGCCTGCACCCCGCTCGGCGGTGTAGCCGAGCCCGTGCTGGGGCTGCCAGATCCAGGCGCGAGCCACCTCGCCAGCTCGCACCTCGGCCACCATCACCGCATGGTCCACCTTGCCGTTCACGAAGTTCTTGGTGCCGTCGACGGGGTCGACGGTGAAAGCGTGGTCGGCCGCGGAGTACCGCTTGAGCAGCGTGGAGTCGGTCGCGTATGCCTCCTCGCCGAGCACCACAGCTCGGGGGTACGCAGCGAGCAACGCCTCGGTGATGAGCACTTCGGCCTCGTGGTCGGCCACGGTGACGAGGTCGCCGGGGTTCTTCTCCTCGACCTGCCCGTCGGACAAGGTCCGGAACCGCGGGTTGATCACCTCTTCCGCCACGTCCCTCAGCAGAGCCAGGATCGCGTCGGTGTCCACGCCGTCAACCTATCCGCCGGTGCGACGCGGCTCGCCGTGCCCGCGGCAACAGGTGCTCGCGCCCTCGGGCATGCTGGTCGGGTGCTGCCCGCCCCTGGAGTCGATCGTGTCGCACGTCGGCGCGCCTGGCTCTGGTTGCTGGCCGCCGCAACGGCCGTCGGCCTGCTCGCGATGGTCGCCAACGTAACCACAGTGGCTCAGCTGTCCGGTGAGGATCAAGGCTTCGCCGCGATACGCAAGACCGCCAGCAAGCTGGCCAATTCAGGAGTCGTCTGGGCTGGCCTAGCTGTACTCGGGGGATGGCTGTTGCGCCGTCCACGTGAAGCGATGCTCGCCGGCGTCACCGGTTGTCTTCTGGCCCTGGTGGTGCACTACGGGACAGCCGAGCTCTCTGGTCTGACGCCGGGGGCGACGGTGGCCAGCAACCGCGAATGGTTCATTGCCGCCGTGGTAGCGGGGCCACCATTGGGCTTGGTCGGAGCGCTCGCCCGACGCCTGGATGCCTGGGGTCTCCTTGCCCGGCTCGTGGTGCCAGCGGGTGCTGTGACGGAACCTTTCCTGACCGGTTTGCTGTCACCGGTCTCGGACGGCATCTGGGCCAATCGAGTGTCCAGCCTGGTGACGGGCTGGGTGCTGGTGGTCGGGGGTGTCGGCCTGGCGATTCTGGTGGTCCTCAGATGGCACACGCCCAGCGTGGTCGGGCGGTCGCGAGCACGCACTGTCGCAGCGACCACAGCGCCTAGGCCCTAGGGTGTCCGGCGTGCGGGTGGTGGCGGTGGTGGTGACGTTCAATCGTCTCCCGCTGCTACAGAACCTGGTCGCCCGGCTTCGTGAGGTCGACGAGGTTGACGAGGTCCTGGTGGTCGACAACGCGTCGTCCGACGGCACCGGCGAGTGGCTGGCGGGTGCTGGCGTGACCCATGTGACGCTGACCGAGAACAAGGGCGGTGCCGGGGGGTTCCACGACGGTTTGGCCAGGGCGATGGAGCGCCAAGCCGACCTCGCGTGGCTGATGGACGACGATGGGCTGCCCGACATCGACTGCCTGGCCACTTTGCTGACCCGCCGCGAGGAGTTCGACTTCTGGGGACCGGTCGTGGTCGACGAGGCGAACCCGGACCGATTGGTGTTCCCCATCCGCCTCCCGGGAGGCACCCGCGTCGTGCACCGGCTCGAGGACGTCGAGGTGGCAGCCGTCGATGGCCTGATCCGCGACATCGTGATCCCGTTCAACGGGGTGCTCGTGACCCGCGCCCTGGTCGAGCAGATCGGGTTGCCGCGCGCAGAGTTCTTCATCTGGGGTGACGACGTCGAGTACCTCTGGCGTGCGGAGCGGGCCGGGGCTCGGATCGCGACCATGGTCGGCGCGCGCGTGATCCACCCGAGCGTCGGCGACCTCGGAACGCCGATGATGTTCGCCCGGACGACGTACAACCACAGCCCGAGCGACCTCAAGCACTACTGCATGGCCCGCAACAACCTGCTCAACCTGCGTGAGTACCGCGGCTGGCCGCACGCCCTGGCCTTCGTGATGAAGACGGTCTGGTTCTATCTCTTCACCAAGCCGCGGCCGCGCCGCATCGTGATCAGCGTTCGGGCCATGTACGCCGGTCTGCGTGGCGACTTCGCCGGGCACCAGAGGTACCTCCGATGACGAGCCCCCGTTACGGCAGCCTTGGCGAGATCCGGGAAAGCGTCGCCGTCGTGGTGGTGACCTACAACCGCGCTGACCTGCTGGCGCGGATGCTCGAGGGACTGGCCGCGCTGGAATCGCAGCCTGACGCGGTGATCGTCGTCAACAACGCCAGCACCGACCACACCCGCGAGGTGCTGGCGGCGGCGAGCAATGCCGACCTGACCAGCATTCACACCGACGACAACCTGGGTGGGGCGGGCGGCTTCCACCTTGGCGTCCAGACTGCCTATCACGGCGGCTTTGACCGGATCTGGTTGATGGATGACGACGTCGTGCCGGCACCCGACTGCCTGAGCGTGCTGATGGCACGCCACGAGCCGTGCCTGATGTCGGTCCGCGAGGACACCAGTGGAGCATTGGTCGAGAAGGCGGCTATCCGGTTCGACCTCCGCAACCCGCTACGGATCAAGCCGAAGACGGCGATGGTCGAGACGACCTACGGCTCCCGCGGGGCGATGCCGGAGCTGGTCGAGCTGGAGAATGTCGCGTTCGAGGGGTTCTTGCTCCGCCGAGAAGTGGTCGAGACCATCGGCCTGCCCGACCCGTCGTACTTCATCTTCTACGACGACGTCGACTTCGCCGTCCGTGCCCGTCGCGCCGGCTATCGCATCTGGGCGGTCCGCGACGCCGTGCTGGTCCGCCAGCTCGACTTCGACCAGCAGCACGACCTGGCCGGGTGGAAGGGCTACTTCATGTACCGCAACCTGTTCGCAGTACACCTCAGGTACGGCGAGAACGCGCTCGTCCGGCTCAAGCCATGGCTGATCACCGCGATCGTGGTGCTGCTGAGTCCGTTGCGTGGCGGACGGGCCGAGGCGGGGAATGTGATTCGGGCCATGCGCGACGCGCGGGGAATGCGCTCGCGTCCCTCTCGATCCGTAGACTGACTCACCGTGTCCTCCCCAGATCTTGTCGTCGTCGGCTCCGGATTCTTCGGCCTCACCATCGCCGAGCGCTGCGCGAACGAGCTGGATCTGAAGGTGCTGGTGCTCGACCGGCGCCACCACCTAGGCGGCAATGCCTACAGCGAGCGCAACCCCGAGACCAACGTCGAGGTGCACAAGTACGGTGCGCACCTCTTCCACACCTCCAACGAGAAGGTCTGGGAGTACGCCAACCGCTTCACGACGTTCACGAACTATCAGCACCGGGTCTTCGGCAAGTACCAGGGCCAGGTCTACTCGCTGCCGATGAACCTCGGGCTGATCAACCAGTTCTTCGGCAGGAGCCACACCCCGCAGGAGGCGCGCGAGCTGATCGCGGAGCAGTCCAGCGAGATCGCCACCGAGGACGCGACCAACCTGGAGGAGAAGGGGATCAGCCTGATCGGCCGTCCCCTCTACGAAGCCTTCATCAAGGGCTACACGGCCAAGCAGTGGCAGACCGACCCGACCGAGCTCAGCGCCGACATCATCACCCGTCTGCCGGTCCGCTACACCTTCGAGAACGGCTGGTTCAGCGACACCTACGAGGGGCTGCCCACCGACGGCTACACGGCGTGGCTGACCAAGATGGCCGACCACCCCAACATCGAGATCCGCCTCGAAACCGATTTCTTCGACGTCCAGGACGAGTTCAAGGGCAAGGTGCCGATCGTCTACACCGGCCCCGTCGACGAGTACTTCGGCAACTCCGAGGGTCGACTGTCCTGGCGCACCGTTGACCTGCGGGAGACCGTCGAGGACGTCGACGACTTCCAGGGCACGGGAGTGGTGAACTACAACGACCAGGACGTGCCGTTCACTCGGATCATCGAGTTCAAGCACTTCCACCCCGAGCGGGTGAAGACCCACCTGCCCGGCAAGACCGTGATCGTCCACGAGTACTCCCGCGCAGCGGAACCGGACGATGAGCCGTACTACCCGATCAACACCGCGGAGGACCGCGAGAAGCTGCTGAAGTATCGCGAGCTCGCGAAGCAGGAGCCGATGGTGCTCTTCGGTGGCCGCCTCGGCACCTACAAGTACCTCGACATGCACATGGCGATCGGCTCGGCGCTGTCGATGTTCGAGAACAAGCTGTCGCCGCACTTCGCCGACGGAGCACCGCTGCAGAGCGGAGGAGTGGACGAATGACGCAACGACTCTTGATGCGGCAGATCATGCCGGTGGACCGCGACTTCGACGTGCTGGCGTTGTACGTCGACGCGGAGGAGTCCCGGCTCGACGCCGACAAGTACCAGGTCGGCGGCAGCCGAGCGGCGAAGGAGCTCAACAACGCCGCCATCCGGCAGTCGACGTCGACCGGTGCCACGATCCACCCCGACCAGATCGAGTCGCGGACGGCGCTGCGCGTGCGCTCGGGCGAGAAGATGTCGTTCGGCACCTACTTCAACGCGTTCCCCGCGAGCTACTGGCGGCGTTGGTCGATCGTCACCGACGTCACGCTCACCATTGCCGTGCGCGGCTCGGGAGCAACGGTCCTGGTCTACAAGTCGATGGCCAACGGAGAGTCCCAGCGGGTCGACTCGGCGACGACCGGCGAGCAGGACTCCGCGACCTTCACCTTCGACCTCACCCTCAAGCCGTTCGTCGACGGCGGCTGGTACTGGTACGACGTGATCGCCGGCGACGACGACACGGTCGTGGAGACGGCAGAGTGGACAGCCGAGGTGCCCGAGGACCGGGCCACGCACGGCACCGTCGACCTGGCGATCACCACGATGAACCGCCCCGACTTCTGCGCCAAGCTGCTCGGCCAGGTCGGTGACGACACCGACCTGCGTCCCTATCTCGACACCGTGTTCGTGATGGAGCAGGGCACTCAGAAGGTCGCCGACTCACCGGAGTTCGTCAAGGCCCACTCAGCGCTCGGCGACCGGCTCCGGATGATCGAGCAGGGCAACCTCGGTGGTTCCGGTGGCTACGCGCGCGGCCAGCTCGAATCGGTCCGCAAGGGCACCGCGACGTACGCGATGATGATGGACGACGACGTGGTCTGCGAGCCGGAGGGCATCATCCGGGCGATCACGTTCGGTGATCTGGCCCGCCGACCGACGATCGTCGGCGGTCACATGTTCAGCATCTACTCGCGCTCGCGCCTGCACAGCTTCGGCGAGATCGTGCACCCGTGGCGGTTCTGGTGGATGTCGCCGCTCGACACCTTCCCCGACTGGGACCTCGCGGCCCGCAACCTGCGCTCGAGCCGCTGGCTGCACAAGCGCGTCGATGTCGACTTCAACGGCTGGTTCATGTGCTTGATCCCCCGGCAGGTGCTGGAAGAGATTGGTTTGTCGCTCCCGCTGTTCATCAAGTGGGACGACTCCGAGTACGGCCTGCGCGCCAAGGAGGCCGGCTATCCGACGGTCACCTTCCCCGGTGCCGCTGTGTGGCACGTGCCGTGGACCGACAAGAACGACGCGCTCGACTGGCAGGCCTACTTCCACGTCCGCAACCGGTTCGTCGCAGCCCTGCTCCACTCGTCCTACCCCAAGGGTGGGCGGCTGCTGTTCGAGAACCGCAACCACCAGATCTCCCACCTGGTCTCGATGCAGTACTCCACGGTCGAGATCCGGCACCAGGCGATGCTCGACGTCCTTTCCGGTCCCGACCACCTGCACAAGGTGTTGCCGACCAAGCTGGCCGAGGTGAACGCCTTCCGCAAGCAGTTCAGCGACGCGCAGCTCGAGGTCGACCCCGACGTGTTCCCGCCGATCCGCCGCAAGAAGCCGCCACGCAAGGGCCGGGACACCGTCGAGGTGCCGAGCAGGCTGTCTCAGCTGATCACTGCTGGTCTGTCCCCGATCCGTCATCTGAAGCCGCCCCGGCCCATGTCGAAGGATCACCCCGAGGTCGAGATCCGGGCGATGGACGCCAAGTGGTACCGCCTGGCCAGCTATGACTCCGCCATCGTTTCGATGAGGGACGGCACGTCGGCCGCGTTCTACCAGCGGGATGCGGCGAAGTTCCGTGACCTGGCGAAGAAGACCTTTGAGATCCACGAGCAGTTCCGCCGTGAGTGGCCGCGCCTCGCCGAGGAGTACCGCGCCAAGCTCGGCGAGGTGACCTCGCCCGAAACATGGGAGAAGACGTTCCAGCCCTGGGCCGATCCAGCCGCCGATGACTGACCTCGCGGAGCCGAGCGAGGAGCTCGCCCCGCTGAAGTCGCCCACGGCGGACCAGGGCCTGCTCGAGGTCTTTCGGCGCCGCTACCTGCTGCGCCTGCTTGTCCGACGGGAGATCAGCGTCCGCTACTCCGGGTCGTTCCTGGGGCTGATCTGGTCCTACATCAACCCGTTGTCGCAGCTGTTCATCTATTGGTTCGTCCTCGGCATCATCGTCGGCCGGGGCACGGAGAACTTCGCGCTGCACGTGTTCTCGGCGCTGGTCATCGTCCACTTCTTCACCGAGACCTTCAACGCCGGCACCAGGTCGATCGTGCGCAACAAAGCCCTGGTGCGCCGGATGGCGATGCCGCGGGAGATGTTCCCGGTCGCCTCGATGCTGGTCTCGCTGTTCCATGTCGGGCCGCAGCTGATCATCCTCACTGTCTGCTGCGTGCTGACCGGGTGGACCCCCGATGCGCAAGGAATGGGAGCGGCGGTGCTGGCGCTGGCGGTGATCATGACGCTCGGCACGGCGATGGCCCTGCTGTTCAGCGTGGCCAACGTGTTCTTCCGCGACTTCTCGAGCTTCGTCAACATCCTCACCAACTTCGTGCGGTTCGGTGTGCCGATGATCTACCCCTACACCCTGGTCGAAGAGCGGTTCCGCGGCCACACGGACCTCTACCTCGCCAATCCGATCACCGATGCGGTGCTGCTGATGCAGCGCGCGTTCTGGGTCGGCACGACCGACGACCCCACCGAGACGGCGCGGACCCACCTGCCCGAGCTCCTCTTCACCCGGGGCTTCATCGCGCTGGGCGCCGCTGTCGTGATCCTGGTGCTGGCGCAGCTGGTCTTCTCCAAGTTCGAGAACAAGATCCCGGAGCGTCTCGCGTGACCGAGTCGATCCGGGTGGAGAACGCCACCAAGGAGTTCACGCTCCGCTACCAGCGCACCTTCAAGCAGGTCAGTGTGGCCATGCTCAAGGGTCGCGACATCAGCGACACCTTCCCGGCGGTCGACGACGTCAGCTTCTCGGTCAACGCCGGGGAGTCGATCGGCCTGATGGGCCTCAACGGCTCCGGCAAGAGCACGCTGCTGAAGATGATCAACGGCGTGATGCGTCCCGACAGCGGCACGATCCTGACCCGAGGCCGCATCGCTGGGCTGATCGCCACCGGTGCCGGCTTCCATCCCCAGCTGTCGGGCCGGGAGAACATCTATCTCAACGCAGCCATCCTCGGGATGAGCGAGGCCGAGACCAATCGCAAGATGGAGGCGATCGTCGACTTCAGCGAGATCAAGGGCAAGTTCCTCGAGACCCCGGTCGGTAACTACTCCAGCGGCATGTTCGCTCGCCTGGGCTTCGCTGTGGCCATTCACGTCGACTCCGACATCTTCCTGGCCGACGAGGTGCTCGCCGTCGGTGACCGGCCGTTCAAGAAGAAGTGCATGGAAAAGATGCAGGAGATCCGGGACGGCGGACACACCCTCTTCTACGTCAGCCATGCGGCCGGCTCGGTGCGCAAGATGTGCGACCGCGTGCTCGTGCTGGACAAGGGAAAGCTCGCCTTCGACGGTGACGTCGACGAGGGCATCAAGTTCCTGAAGTATGACGACGCGTCGGACAACGAGCCGGACCAGGACGGCAGCGACGACGAGAACGATGAGGACCTCGGCGCCGACATCTGAGGCCCCTGGTGCGCGTGGGGTCTTGACAAACGTCGACTTCGTCGGCGTGTCGGCTGGTAATTACAAGTTTGTAGTTACTCACCGACTCTTCCCGACCTCGTGTGACGCATGTGAAAGTTGCTACGCGTGTGACTCTTCCCCCACACCTGGAGCTCTTAAAACATGTCTGAACTGCCGTCCCAAGGCGCCCCTCGCAAAGCGCGCTACGTCACCGTCTGTCAGCAGCTGCTGGCGCTCGGGCTGATCCTCGCCGCGCTGACGCCGGCCGCCAACACCATCTCGCTCGACGTGGTGACCGCGCGGCCCGGTGTCGCCGGCTCGGCCGCCGTACCAACGAAGTTCGCGGCGTACGCCCGCGCCTCGCAACAGGAGTCCGTGCTGCCCGACGGACCTGTCGACGCCGAGGTCACGGAGTACTCGCTGACGGCCCCGGCCAACGCCAGGATGGCGCCCGGCAGCCTGATGGCGAAGAGCGCCGTCGCACCGGGTGGCTCGAGCACCGTGACCAGCCTGCCGCAGCCGGTGACCGGTTACGGCACGGTCGGCATCACCTGGGCCCCCGAACAGCACTATGCCGACGGGACGATCGAGGCCCAGGTGCGGATGCAGGACGACGCGCAGTGGTCGGACTGGATGACGATCCCGTACGACGCCGAGCATGGTCCGGACCCGGGCAGTGAGGAAGCCGGCCGTTCCCGTCCCGGCACTGATGAGCTGCTGGTCGGCGAGGTCGACCAGGTCCAGGTCCGGGTGACCACCGACCGGGCGGCGCCCCCGGACTTGAAGCTCGCCGTGATCGACCCGGGTGACGCGACCGGGACCACCCTGGGGGTCCCCGAGCTCGACACCGCCGATGAGCCGGCCGATAGGGCTGGCAACGACGGTCTCGTGCCGGTGCCCGGCGAGGTGGCCGGTCCAGCGGCAGGGCGGACGGGTGCGGCTGAACAGAACGGTGGCGACATCGCCCTGCAGGCGGCCACCTACACCCCCAAGCCGGTGATCTACTCTCGCGCCCAGTGGGGAGCTGACGAGTCTGATCGCGACGCGAGCTCGCTGCGCTACTTCGAGGTGCACGCCGGGTTCGTCCACCACACCGTGAATGCCAACGACTACTCGCGGGCCGAGGTGCCGGGCATCCTGCGCAGCATCTACGCCTACCACACGAAATCGCGGGGCTGGAGCGACGTCGGCTACAACTTCCTGGTAGACCGGTTCGGCCGCATCTGGGAGGGCCGTTTTGGCGGCGTGGACCGCCCCGTGGTCGGTGCCCACACCCTCGGCTACAACGACGACGCCTTCGCGATGTCGGCGATCGGCAACTTCGAGCTCGTGCCACCGCCCCAGGTGATGATCGAGGCGTACGCCGCCTTGTTCGCCTGGAAGCTGTCACTGCACGGTGTCACCGCCACCTCGACGAGGCAGCTCGTGGGCAGCCGCAGCTTCCAGGCCGTCAACGGCCACCGCGACGCCGCGTCGACGGCCTGCCCGGGCCGGTACCTCTACGCCAAGATCCCGGAGATCCGCCGCCTGGCTGGGGAGGCCCAGCGGGGCTTTGCCGGGCGTCAGCTGGAGTCGGACCTGGGCTCCGGTCCGCTGCCTGACCTGGTGGCCCGGCAGGGCAGCGACGGCCAGATGTTCGTGCTCCCGCTCAACACCAAGCGAGACGGAGCGATCAAGGCTGGTGCCCCGGTCCCCACGGGCAGGAGCCTGAGCATGGCCAACAAGGTGATGAACGCCGGGGACTGGGACCGCAACGGCTTTGGCGATGTCATGTTCCGGCACCGCGCCAACGGTGTCCTGTACCTCTACCTCGGGAGCGCTGACGGCCGGTTCCGCGGGCCGATCCGGATCGCGCCCGGCTTCCGCAGTGTCCGGCTGCTGGCCGCGGTCGGCGACATGACCGGCGACGGCTGGCCGGACCTGATGGGTCAGCCGGCCGGGGGGGACATGCGGATCTATCCAGGGCGCGGCACCGACGGAATCGGAACCAGCTACGTCGCCCACGGCAAGGTCAGCGCGAGCAAGCAGATCCCCGTCGGGTTGTGGGACGCCGACGGTGCTCCGGACACGGTGTTCCGGAAGAACGGTGCCATGGCGGTCTACCGGGGCAATGGTCCCGGCGGGCTGGTGGGAGCCAAGATGCTGACCCTGAACTCCAAGACCTTCGACTGGGTGATCGGTGTCAGCGACGTGAGGTTGACCGGACACAGCGACCTGGTGGTCCGGTCACGGTCCAGCAAGGACCTGTTCCTTGTGGAGGCGACCGAGGCAGGCTTCGGAACGCCGATCCCACTGGGTGTGGGGTTCGGAAGATTCAACATGGCTGGATGACATCCGGTCGCTCAGACAGGAAAGCGAGCGGTGGCACGTTCGGCCGCATAGGTCGCTTCGAGGTCCTCCCCCTCGGTCTGCACGATCAGGACAAGTGAGCCGCCGCGAACCAGCGGCTCGGCAAAGGTGGCGATTCCCGGTGGGGAAGCCGGGTTCGCCTCCGACAAGAGGCGGCCGCCGTCGGTGACGAGACTCCCGACGGTGGCCGCTGTCCACAGCTGGCCGTGGGTCACCGCGGCGTCGGCGAGATCGTAGGCCACGTCCTGGTCGAGCACCGGTTGCCCGGGGATGAACGAGTCGGGCTGCGACCAGATGTCGATGCCGACGTCGTGCACGTCGGGGGGCACGGGCTCGGCGAAGCGCACTCCCATCGGCAGCAACGAGCAGGCCAGCACCGGCAGCTCGCCGGCGCGCTCGGACCAGCTGGGCAGCTCGTCCGGACCACATACGACAGCATCCGGCGTGTCACCGTCGGTCACGATGAGCCCTACCGACCAGGCTGCGCCGAGGAAGACCGGTCCGAGCCAGTGCGTGGGCAGATCGATCCGGAGCGTGTCGCCGCGCTCGAGGTCGTGTTCCTCGACCAGGAGTGAAGCGGCCTTCGCTACCCAGTTCGCGTACGTCGTCACCGACAGCTCCACCCGCTCACCGCTGGCGCCGTCGTAGAAGGTGACCAGCGGCCGGCCAGCGTCTCCCTTGAGCTGCGCGGCCAACATGTCTGAGAAAGTCGTCACGAGATCAGTATTGTTCGCTGCCGAATGGCAGCATGCTGGGGTCATGCGATTCACCGAGCACGAGCTCACCGCGGCGCTGACCGGGGCGGCCAAGTCTGTGCTGGCAAGCCGCAAGCGACACCGCAAGAGCGGGGTCGACATCGACGCCGTCTGGGACGCCCTGGACCGCTACGAGAGGTTCAAGCTGCTCGACGCACTGGGCGGCCAGATCCTGCCTGTCCTCGTCGCCCTGCCCGACGTCACCGTCGAGCCGGGGACGCGACCGTCGTACTCGGTGCGCCAGCTGAGCGAGACCATCGCCAGCCAGGTCGGCGACGACCTCGGCAGGCTGCGTCGGGCGGTCGTCATCAAGGCGCGCACCGCGCTGGTGCAGACAGCGCTCGCCAGCGTGCCGCCGCGGCTGGATCCCGATGCGCTGACCACACCCGAGAGCTGAGTCACCGGGGCAGCATCGCGAGCGCGGCGCTGGCCACTAGGCTCCGGCGAGTGGCCTCCATCGCGAACTTCTGGGCTGTGATCCCCGCCGGTGGTGCCGGCACGCGGCTGTGGCCGCTGTCTCGCTCGTCGTCGCCCAAGTTCCTGCACGACCTCACAGGGGGCGGCCGCTCGCTGCTGCAGGGCACCTACGACCGTCTTAGGCCGTTGGTCGACACCCGATTCCTGGTGGTGACGGGCCAGGCTCATCGCGACGCGGTCCGCGAACAGCTGCCAGAGGTGGCCGACCACGGGTTGATAGCCGAACCCTCGGCGCGCGACTCGATGGCTGCCATCGGTTTGGCGGCCGCGATGCTCGAGCTCGAGCACCCGGACGCCGTGATGGGGTCGTTCGCGGCCGACCACGTGATCTCCGATCCGGCCGCCTTCGGAGCGGTCGTCCGTCAGGCGGTCGAGGCTGCTCAGCGAGACTGGCTGGTCACGATCGGTATCGAGCCGACCTTCCCTTCGTCGGCGTTCGGCTACATCCACCTGGGCGACGAGCTGCCCGGACATCCAGGGACCTACGCCGTCCAGGAGTTCGTCGAGAAGCCGTCGAGCGAGGCGGCGCGTGACTATCTCGTCACCGGGCGGTACCGCTGGAATGCCGGAATGTTCGTAGTGCGGCCGCGAGTGTTGCTCGGGCTGCTGGAGCAGTCCGACCCAGCGTTTGCCACGTCGCTACGCGCCATCGCGGCCGACCCCTCCCGGTTGGCGGAGCTCTGGCCCCTGTTGCCCAGGATCGCCCTCGACCACGCGGTCGCCGAGCCGGCCGCTGCGGCCGGTCGAGTCGTGACCGTCCCTGCATCGTTCGGCTGGGACGACATCGGCGACTTCGACTCACTGGCCACGACGCTGGACTCCGATGGTGTCGGCGTGACGGTGCTGGGCGACGCCGGCCTGGTGCAGGTCATCGACAGCACCGGCATCGTGGTACCGGCGGCAGGCAAGACCATCGCTGTCATCGGTCTGGACGACGTGATCGTGATCGACACCCCGGACGCGCTCCTGGTCACCACCCGGGAGCGGGCTCAGCAGGTCAAGGAGGTCGTCGCAGCTCTCCAGGCGCAGGGCCGCGACGACCTCACCTAGCCGGTCTGCCTACAGGTCCTCTGCGGACAGCGCGTTGGGCTCGGGGGAGTCGAAGTACGGGTACTTCTCCATGAAGTCGCTCAGGGCGGCACCGCTGAACTCCGAGCAGTACTGCCAGACGCCGAGCTGCTTCGTGGGGTCGGTCTCGCCAGCGCCTCCAGCCGACCAGTGCGTGATCGCGATGTGCTGGCCGTCGGGGAACTTGCCGTTCTCCTTCTCGTCCTCGGCGGTCCACGGGGCGGCGTAGAACTTGTAGCGGTAGTTGGTGGTGCCGGGGAACTTCTTGCCCACAGCCCTGAGCTCGGTCATCGCGGCGGCGTCGTCGGCGATGCTGTCGTCGTACCAGACGATCGAGAAGCCGTGCTCGAGGTTGTGGACCAGCACCTCGAGCTCGGGGCGATCAGACGTCCACACCTTCCGCGACATGCCAGCAGGTGCGGACGCGCTGTTCCAGTGGGACCCGAATGCCGGCGGCGCGTGGTCGTAGACGACGCTCTGGCCCTCCGGCACGTGATCCTGGTTGCCGTCGGCCTTCTCGGTCTCGATCTTCTGGCACGCGGAGGCGGGGCCACCGATCTCCGAGAGGGTCTTGTCGTTGTAGGCCCGCATGTCCCAGGCGTCCTTCGCCGGTCGGTAGACGGCGGCGCCGATGATGAGCAGGGCAACAGCCAGACATACGCCGACGATCAGGAAGCCACGCCGCTTGTCGGCGCCCTTCTCCTTCTTGCGGATCTCGTCGATGACCTTCTGGCGTTCGGTCTTGGCGGGCTTGGCCACGGTTCGGAATTCCTCGGGTGGTGATGGGCGACGGCGAGCAGGTCGCTCAGGTCCGCGCAGAGTCTACGTAGTGGTCGGTCGCAACCGGAGATCGCCGGGGCGTTCCCCCGTCTCTATCTCCCAGCCGTGGGCGAAAGCCAGGGTCTCGACCGCGTCGAGGCGATGCCCGTCGCAGGTGACCAGGTCGGCCGCGACCTCGGTGGCGAGGAGCCCGGTTGCTCCAGTGATCGCAGCAGCCAGCTCGTCGGCAGGGGCAGGTGTGCCGAAAGGTCCCCGGTCGTGTGCATGGCCACTGACCGCACGGATCACGGCCTCACGCGACCCGTAGCCGAACAGGTCACTGTCTTCGGTGCGGATCAGGGATTGCGCGCCCGGTCCCCGCTCGCCGGTGGCCAGCACGAGGTCGGCGCGACCCCGCACCACCACGAACGGACGGCCGGTCAGCTTGCCGGCGACGAGCTCGGCCAGCCCGGCAATCTCGTCCGCCACCGCGGGCGCGGTGACTGCCAGCTGGTTGCCGTACGCGTCCACGCAGCCGGCGTAGTCCTCCAGCACGGTCAGCCCTGCGGCGCCGATCGCGATGTCGGTCTGCCCTTCGCGCCAGGCCCGGCCGGCCGTGTCGCTGACGATCACGCCCACGTTCCGGCCGGTGCTGCTGGAGAGAGCGCTCCGCAGCTTCCAGGCCGATTCGTCCGGATTGGCCGGCAGCAGCACGGAGCGACCGGGCTCCACGTTGGACTCATCGATGCCGGCTGCCGCCATGGTCAGGCCGAGCCGGTTGCGCACGATGGTCGTCGGCCCGCGCCGCGCTACGACGCGAATGGTCTCACCGGGCAGCAGCTCCTCGCGACTGCCCTCGACCACCCGGCCCTCTGCCTTGCTGACCACCTTGCTGGTCACCACGACGATGTCGCCGTCGGCCAGCTCGACCAATGGCGTCAGTAGCGATGCGAGATCGTCGCCCGCCCCGACCTCGGGCACGCCGTCGGGCGCGAAGGCGGAGACTGCGCTGGTCCGGCTGGTCACGTAGTGACCAGCTCGATCGCGGAGGCCGCCATGGCTGAAGTCGCCACGTGGTCGGTCATCATCAGCGGAACGGCGACCGCCGAGAGCCCTGCAGCCGCCAGGGCAGGCAGCGCGTCGGCGTCCTGCTCGTCGACCACCCAGCCGTCGATCACCCCACCCTCGCTGCGAGCGCCGTAGTGCAGGCCGACGCCGGCCGCGCTGACCTCGACACCGATCGAGGTCAGCATCTGCTGAGCCATGCCGCGCACATGGGTTCCGCCAATGATGGGGGAGAGACCCACTACTGGTGCTGTCGTCGCCTCGAGCGCGTGTCGAATGCCGGGCACACCGAGGATCGTGCCCACGGAGACAACGGGGTTCGACGGCGGCAGGATGACCAGGTCGGCATCGATGATCGCGTCGATCACCCCCGGGCCGGGGGTTGAGTTGTCGAGCCCCACCACGACCACGGACTCAGCGGGCACCTCGGCGCGCAGCCTGATCCAGTACTCCTGGAAGTGGACCACTCGGCGTCCGCTCGGCGAGTCGGCGTCGGCAACGGCAACGTGGGTCTCGACCCGATCGTCGGTCATCGGCAGAAGTCGCACACTGCCAGCCCGTTGCGAGGCGAGCCAGCGCCCGCAGAGCGCCTCGGTCACCTGTGACAGTGGGTAGCCGGCATCGAGCATCTCGGTGCGCACCAGGTGGGTCGCGACGTCGCGGTCGCCGAGGCCGAACCACGTCGGCTCCACCCCGTAGGCAGCGAGTTCTGCCTTCACGCTCCAGGTCTCGTCGCGCCGACCCCACCCCCGCTCCGGGTCGATGCCGTCGCCGAGGGTGTACATCACCGTGTCGAGGTCGGGGCAGACCTTGAGGCCGTGCACCCAGATGTCGTCGGCGGTGTTGGCGATGACCGTGATCTCGGCGTCTGCGGTCACTCCGGGTAGCGTGCCGGCTGCGATGCCGTGCCGCAGGCCCTGGAGGAACTTCGCGCCGCCCATCCCGCCGGAGAGGACGGTCAGCCGGTGGATGGGGGCTTCCATACGACGTACTCTGCCCGGTCGCCGCGAGAGCCGGTCACCCAGGGTCGTGGCACCTATACCAGATCGCCTCTTGACTTACGGGGTACGACAGGCATGTAATTCCAGTAGTGTTGTTCACACAGCACGACGGGCTCACCAGGGGGGCCCAGCACGGGACAGGGTCGAACTAGTGAGGGTCGAAAGGGGCGTTGGCCGATGAGAGAACTCTTCCTTCTCGAACCGGACGTCGAAGAAGCGGGGTGGCAGGACCGCGCGCTGTGCGCGCAGACCGACCCCGAGGCGTTTTTTCCGGAAAAGGGTGGATCCACGAGGGAGGCCAAGAAGGTCTGTCTCACGTGCGAGGTGCGGGGCGACTGTCTGGAGTCCGCATTGATGAACGACGAGCGGTTCGGCATCTGGGGCGGTCTCTCAGAGCGAGAGCGTCGCAAGTTGAAGAAGCGAGCCGTCTGAGCGGTCGTCCGATGGAGCACTGATCTCAGAGGCCCCTGTTGGCGCGGGGGATCCTCGCGAGGTAGCCCCCGTTATTGTTGCGGATCGTGTCCGAGTCCCCTTCCGTCGCTGTGCTGCTGGTCAGCCACGACGGCGCCCGCTGGCTGCCAGCGGTGATCGAGGGGATCCGGGCCCAGAGCTTCACCCCGCAACGTGTGGTTGCCGTGGACACCTCGAGCCTCGACGAGAGCGCCGACCTGCTAGCCGCGGCATTCGGAGAGCCGGTGAGCGCTCCAGCGAGGACCAGCTTTCCGGCCGCGGTCCAGCTCGGGCTGGCCCGCCTGCACGCGCGTCCGAACCCGCCGGAGTGGGTCTGGCTGCTGCACGACGACGCGAATCCCGAGCCCGAGGCGCTGGCAGCGTTGCTGGCCGCCGCTGCCGAGCATCCGCAGGCCGACGTACTTGGACCGAAGCTGCGGGAGTGGCCATCGCTGCGTCGGCTGCTCGAGGTCGGCGTCACCATCTCCGGGACCGGCCGACGCGAGCTGGGGCTGGAGCGCGGCGAGTACGACCAGGGCCAGCACGACGACGTCCGCGCGGTCCTTGGGGTCAACACCGCGGGCATGCTGGTCCGGCGGCAGGTGCTCGAGGACCTCGGCGGTTTTGACCAGCAGCTGCCGATCTTCGGCAACGACCTCGACTTCGGCTGGCGGGTCGCGGCGGCCGGCCACACCACGCTCGTGGTGCCAGCCGCGGTCGTCTTCCACGCCGAGGCCGCCCACCGCGGCGTGCGCCGAACGCCGCTGTCCGGCCGGCACACGCACTACCAGGAGCGTCGAGCCGCGCTCTACACGCTGCTCGCCAACTCTTCGACGCGCTTCCTGCCGTTCCAGCTCCTGCGTCTGGTGTTCGGGACGCTGCTCCGGATGATCGGGTTCTTCCTGGTCCGCGCGCCTGGTGAGGCCTTCGACGAGCTGGCCGCCCTCGTCTCGATCTACTCCAGACCCAGGCAGGTCCTCGCCGCCCGCCGGGCCCGACGGCGCACTAGGTCTCCCGACCCAGCCGTGGCGACTCGGGTGCAGGGGCTGCTCGCACCGTGGTGGCTGCCCTACCGCCACGGCATGGACGTCGTTGGCGACCTGTTCTCGGCGCTCACCGACCAGGCAGCCGACGTAGCCGAGCGCCGTCGTATCGCGGCTGCCGAGCACGACCCGTCGTCAATGGCAGCGCGACGCATCGCCGTCGACTCCAGCGATCTCGACAACCCGGACTCCGAGGAGGAGTTCGAGGACACCGGGCTGGTGGCGCGGTTCCTGACCAACCCGGTGGCCGTCCTGCTGGCCGCCTTCGTGGTCGCCGCACTGGTCTTCGCCCGCCCGGCGTACGGCGCGGTCACCGGTGCCGGGCTCTCACCCGTGCCGGAAGGGGTCGGTGACTGGTGGCGGTTGCATCTTGAGTCCTGGCACCAGCTCGGCGCTGGCACCGAGGTGCCGGCCCCCGCCTACCTGCTGCCGCTCGCGTTGGTCGGGTCGATCCTTGGCACCACCGCGACGATCTCGGCCCTGTTGGTGTTCGCGGTACCTCTCGCGCTGTGGGGTGCGTGGCGGTTCCTCCGGGTGGCCGGTCGACTGGTGAGCCCTCTCGGTGCGCCGCGCTGGCTGCTCCTGATCGGTGCCACGGCCTACTCGTTGGTGCCGGTGGTCTCCGGTGCCTGGGGCGAGGGTCGACTGGGGCTGGTGGCGGTCACCGTGCTGGTGCCCTGGTTCGCTCACGCCGCGCTCGGGTTCGCCGACCCGGATGCCGACAGACGCTGGCGCGCCGCGTGGCGCTGCGCCATCCTGCTGGCGCTGACCACGGCCTTTGCCCCGGTCGCGTGGCTGTTTGCTCTGGTGCTCTGCCTTGTCGTGGTTGGAGCCGCGGCGGCGATCGTGCCCGGCGCGGGGCGCGACAAATCGATTTGGGGACCTCCCGCCGCCGCAGTAATGGCGGTTCCGATGCTCCTGCTCCCGTGGTGGCTGCCGGCACTCCTCACGGGCAGCGGTGAGGGAATCCTGCTCGACATCGGTCGGCTCCCTGGCGCGAGAATCGACGACCTCGGGATGCTGACCGGCCGCCTCGACGGAGCTGGAGCGCCCACCTTCCTCGGGTGGCTGGTGCTCGTGCTGGCCGCGCTGGCGCTGGTCCCTCGGCTGAGCCGCATACCAGTGATTGTCTGCTGGGTAGTCGCGGCAGTCGTTGCCGTGATCGCTGCTCTCGTGGGCCGGGCCTCCCTGTCGTTAGCAGCGACTGAGGAGCCGATCGGTCTGGGCTTCCTGCTCGTGATGCTGCAGGCAACGCTCCTCGTGGCCGTCGTGCTCGGAATCCTTGGCGCGGTGCGCGGCGGGCTGCCCCGCTGGCCGGTCGTTGCTGCCACCGTCGTCGTCGCGGTCGTGCCGGTGTCCGGCCTGGCGTGGTTCGGGTTCGGTCTGGACGACCCCCTTGGTCGGGACGATTCCGACATCCCGGCGTACATGGTGCAGAGCTCGGTGACCGAGCCGGCGCGCGGGATCCTGGTGGTGCGCGGCAACGTCGATGACGGCCTCAGCTACACCATCCGCCGAGGTGACGGGGTGACCGTCGGTGAGGCGGAGATCCTGGCGCTCAGTCCCGACGATCCTCAGCTCACTGAGGTGGTCCGGACCCTGGCGTCGCGGCCGAACCCGGACTCGGTGACCGCCCTGGCGGGCTTCGGTGTCGAGTACGTCGTTCTCCCGGCGCCTGCCGACACGACCGTGGCCGCCGGGCTCGACGCGACCGGCGGCCTCACCCAGGCCAGCGCCGAGCGCGGCACCAGGGCCTGGCAGGTCGCCCGCGAGCTGGACCCCGACGCCGTGGCCGGCCCCCGCTCGTGGTTGCGGATCGCGCTGCTCGTCGTGCAGGGACTGGCCATCGTCTGGGTGTTGGTGCTGTGCGCCCCGACCGCGAACCCGAGGCGCTCATGAGCGAACCGTCGAACCAGCGGGCGTCCGGTCGCCGGATCGCCGCGGCCGTCGTGCGTCGTCCCGATGTCACGGTGGTGCTCGCCGTGCTGCTGCCGCTGCTGACCGTGGCCACGCTCTTGTTCGTGCGTCCCGAGCTGACCGACCTGCCGACCCAACCACCTGACCGGACCGCGCTGTCCCGGCTGACGCTCGTGTGTCCGAGCGGCGCACCGGAGGCCTCGCTGACCACGACGGCCGACATCGGCGGGACGGTCATGGTGCGGGAAGGAAAGGACTCCGACGAGAGCTCGACCCAGCTCACGCCCCGGGCCATCGCAACCGTCCTAGGAGTGGGACCGGTGGTGGTGACGGGTGAGGACGACCTTGCTCCTGGGCTGGTCGGTGGCGTCTTCACCAATCCGCTCGCCGCGGCCGCCTGCCGTGAGCCGATCGCCGACCAATGGTTCACCGGCGTTGGTGCGGGCGCCCACCACAGCTCGGTGCTCGAGCTGGTCAATCCCGACGCCGGCCCGGCTGTCATCGACGCAACGCTGGTCGGGCGAACCGGTGTCGTCGACGCACCCGAGCTGCGCGGCGTCGCAGTGCCGGCCCGGAGCCTGGTTCGCATCAACCTGGCGACCACGATCCCGCGCCGCGACGAGCTGGCCCTCCAGGTGATGACGTCACGGGGCCGCGTCCTCGCCACGATCCGCGACCGCTACGACCAGCTCGGAGCCGGTGCGGCGGCGCGCGACTGGCTACCTGGCCAGTCGGCGCCGGCGATGTCGAACCTGATGCTCGGGCTGGCCCCCGGCTCGGGGCAGCGCAGTCTGGTGATCGCCAACCCCGGGCTGGACGAGACCCGGGCCTCGGTGCAGGTGGTCACCAAGGACTCGGTGTTGGCGCCAGAGGGCGTGGAGGACATCGTCGTCGAGCCCGAGACGGTCACTCGGATCTCGCTGTCGCAGCTCCTGCCGAGGGATGCGTTGGCCGACGCAGTCGGGCTACTGGTCACCTCACCACTTCCGGTGACCACGACGGTGCGCAGCTTTGTGGACGGCGACCTCAGCCATGCCGTGCCGGGGGCGTCAGTCACCTCCTCGGCGGTGCTGACCCCGACCGGCAAGAAGAAGATCGTGCTCGCCGGCGCCGAGGCTGCCGGCTCGGTCACCGTCACTGCCAGGGACAAGGCCGGCAAGCAGGTGGCCAAGCAGCAGGTCGATGTGGTCGCACAACGCGGATTCACGTTTTCGCTGCCACCGGAGACCAGGGTGGTCGAGGTCGAAGCGAGGGGCACGTCGGTGGTGGGCTCGGTGATCGTGACCGGCAAGGGTGCCGCGGTGGTACAGCTCGTCGAGCTGGTCACCGACAGCCTGGTCGCTCAGGTCCGACCCGGTCTCGACTGACGCGACCTATCCCTCGCCGAGGTAGCGAGGGTCGACCTGCTCCGCGTCGATGCCGAGCAGCTCGGCGATCTGTTCGACCACGACGGTCAGCACCAGCGCTTCGAGGTCGTCGCGAGACTCCGCCCGGTGCTCGATGGGCCTGCGGAAGAGCACCAGCCGGGTGGGTTTCGATCCGGTGCCGCGTACCAACGACGACAGGGGGACGGTCGACGTCGACCAGTCGTCGGGGATCAGGGGCGCGTCCTCGACGGCGTACTCCACCAGACCGAGCCGGTCCTGCCAGCGTGTGTCGATCTCGGTGACCACGGCGAGCACGAGCTGGTCGAACCGTTCACGCCGGCCGCGAAGCTCGGGCTGGCCGGGCCGTCGCGGCAGCACGCTCGGTCCCCGCATGCCGCGACCGCGTCGGTCGCGGGTCCGACGACCTGGCCGATCGATGGGAGTGGGCACGGCAGCGAGCCTAATCGGGCCCGGCCCGACCGGCAGGTACCGTCAGCCGCGTGAGTCTCGCCCGGCGCTGTTCGCGCACCCCGTGCGGCCGCCCCGCGGTGGCCACCCTCACCTATGTCTACGCCGATCAGACAGCGGTGCTCGGTCCGCTCGCGACCTATGCGGAGCCGCATGCCTACGACCTGTGTGACGGCCACAGCGAGAGGTTGTCGGCGCCCCTGGGGTGGGAGGTCCTTCGGCTGCCCACCGATCACGAGCTGCGCGGCCCGTCGGGTGACGACCTGCTCGCCCTCGCCGACGCCGTCCGCGAGGCGGCTCGTCCGGTGCCGGTCAGCAGGATTCCTCCCGGTGAGGAGAACGCCCGTGAGACCTCCCGGCGTGGCCACCTGCGGGTGCTGACCACCGACTGACCGGCTGCCGTTACCCGTTAGGGTCTGGCCCATGGCCTCACCGGAGCAAGGCACGCTCGATGCTGCCAACATCACCGCAATCTTCAAGGCCTACGACGTGCGCGGAACCGTGCCGGACCAGCTCGACGAGGAGCTGGCCCGAGCGACCGGCCGGGCCTACGTGCAGGTCGTCGGCGCCACCGAGGTGGTCGTGGGCTACGACATGCGGCCCAGCTCGCCGGGCATGGCCGGCGCGTTCGCCGACGGAGCGACCTCGCAAGGTGCCGACGTCACGATGATCGGCTTGGCGTCGACAGACCAGCTCTACTTCGCCTCCGGACACCTGAACATGCCGGGAGTCATGTTCACGGCCAGCCACAACCCCGCGCAGTACAACGGCATCAAGATGTGCCGGGCCCTGGCGCAGCCGATCGGGCTGGACACCGGGCTCGCGGAGATCCGCGACCTGGTGATCTCGGGCGACTTCGCCGACCCGCGCAGCACCGGCACGATCTCCTCGCACGACGTGCTGGAGGCCTACGCGGCGCACCTGATCTCGCTGGCTCCCGTCGTCGGTCGCCGGCTAAAGGTCGTGGTCGACGCAGGCAACGGCATGGCCGGCCACACCGCCCCCGCCGTCTTCGGCCGTCTCGGGCCCGATCAGCTCGAGATGGTGCCGATGTACTTCGAGCTCGACGGCTCCTTCCCCCATCACGAGGCCAACCCGATCGAGGCCGCCAACCTGGTCGACCTGCAGAAGAAGGTGATCTCGGAGCAAGCCGACATCGGTCTCGCCTTCGATGGCGACGCCGACCGCTGCTTCCTGGTCGACGAGACCGGACGAGCGGTTTCCCCCTCGACGCTGACCGGTCTGATCGCCTCGCGTGAGCTCGCCAAGCACCCCGGCTCCACCGTGATCTACAACCTGATCACCAGCCGCGCGGTGCCGGAGCTGGTCAGCGAGCTCGGCGGTCGCCCGATCCGCAGCCGGGTCGGGCACTCCTTCATCAAGGCCACGATGGCCGAGACCGACGCCGTCTTCGGCGGCGAGCACAGCGGTCACTTCTACTTCCGCGAGTTCTGGCGGGCCGACTCGGGGATGCTGGCGGCGTTGCACGCAATGGCGGCGCTGGCAGAGTCCGAAGAACCACTGTCGGAGCTGCTTGCCTCTTTCGAGCGCTACCCGCTCAGCGGCGAGATCAACTCCCAGGTCGACGACCAGGACGCCGTGATGGACGTCCTGGAAGCCGACTACGGCGGGCAGGACGGCGTCACCACCGACCGGCTCGACGGGCTCAGCCGTGAGTCATGCTGACTGGAGCTTCAACGTGCGCCCGTCCAACACCGAACCCCTGCTACGGCTCAATGTCGAGGGCAAGGACCAGGCGACCATGGTCCGCACCCGCGACGTAGTGCTGAAGAAAGTTCAGGAGCTGTCATGAGCGAGCCCGACCCTGCATCCACGAGTCCGACACAGATCGACCCGGCGCTGCTGGCGATCATCGTCTGCCCCGACTGCCGAGGCGAGCTGGTGCTGACCGATGCTGGTCCGGCGACCGAGCTGGTCTGCCAGACCTGCGGGCTGGCGTATCCCGTGCGCGACAACATCCCCGTGCTGTTGGTGGACGAAGCCCGCAAGCCGAGCTGACGATGGTTGCTTGGTTCGACGAGTCCCGGCTCGACGACGAGACCGCCCTCGGTGCCGCCGACCTGCGACTGCGCACGCTGGCCGAGTCGGGCGCCCGCGTTCGCCGCGAGGCAGGGGAGGCCACCGCGGCCATCGCCGAGGCAGTGGCCAACAGTGAGCACGGACGCCCGCGAGCGGTGATCGCGGCCGGACCGGACTCGCGTCTGCTCCGAGCAGTGCTCGAGCCCTGGTGCCCGGTGCCGTTCGTGGCCTGGCCCCAGCCGGCCCTGCCCGGGTGGGCGGGCAGTCTCGACCTGGTCGTGGTGCTCGCCCCCGACGGTCACGACGTCGGCACCGCCTCAGCGGTGGCCGAGGCGGTACGCCGCGGTTGCCAGGTCGTGGTGGCCTGCCCGGCCGACTCGATGGTGGCTGTGCATGCGGCCGGGCGCTGGAGCACGATCCTGCCTACCCTGACTCGCGACCAGCTGGCCACCGCGGTCGTGGTCCTCTCCTACCTGCACCAGGTCGGCCTGGGTCCGAGTGCCGAACCCGAGCAGGTCGCGGAGGCCCTCGACGCGGTGGCCATGGCCAGCTCGCCGCACCGAGACATCGCGGTGAATCCTGCGAAGATGCTGGCCATCGCGCTCGCCGATGCCAACCCGGTCGTGTGGGGTGGGTCGACGCTGGCAGCTCGGGCCGCACGTCGCGTGGCCGAGTCGATCCGACGCACGAGCGGCCGCTCCGCCCTGGCTGGCGATGCCGAGCACCTGCTGCCCGTGATCGAGGCGGCCCGCCCGCGCGACGTCTTCGTCGATCCGTTCGCCCCTTCGTCGGCAGAGGGCGGGGGAGACCTGCGCCCGGTGCTGGTCGTGCTCGACGACGGCGCTGACGAGCCGGCGCTCCGCGAGCAGCGTGGCCGCCTGCAGGCCGCCGCCGCCGAACGCGGCGTCCGCATCGAGACCGTCGCATCCGATGCCGGCAGCGAGGTCGCTCGCTACGCCTCACTTCTCCTCACCGGCACCTACGCAGCCGAGTATCTGCGGCTGGGCCTCGTCGAGGACTGACTGTTGGCGCCATCCAGCAAGCGAGACCCCTGGCTCGACAACGCCAAGATGGCCTTAGTGACCCTGGTCGTCATCGGCCACGCGTGGACGCTGCTGCCAGACGACCCGATCAACCGTCACCTCTACGACTTCCTCTACTCCTGGCACATCCCTGCGTTCGTGCTGGTCACGGGCTACCTGTCGCGCGGGTTCACGTGGACTGGTCCGAGGCTCTGGCGCCTGGTGCGCACTGTCGCGGTCCCCTATGTGCTGTTCGAGTGCGCCTTTGGCCTGTTCCGGATCTACGTCGGTGGTGAGCGGCTGGAGGACCTTTTCGTCGACCCCCACTGGCCGCTGTGGTACCTCCCGGCGCTGTTCCTCTGGCGGCTGGTCACCCCGATCTTCCGGGTCCTGCCGGGTGCCCTGCTCCTCGCCGTCGTGCTCAGCCTCGCGGCGGGGGTGTGGGTCGCCGACACTCTCGATCTGGCCCGGGTGCTTGGCTTGCTGCCGTTCTTCGTGCTCGGGTTGAAGGCGACTCCAGAACGGCTGGAGTGGCTGCGCTCGCGCCGGGCCCAGATGACGGCGGCCGTGGTTTTCGGTGGCGTGGTGGTCGGCACCTGGTTCATCGATAGCTGGGCGTCCACCGAGTGGCTCTACTACCGGGCCATGTACGTCGAGCTCACCACCTCCGACCTACAAGCAGTTGCCACTCGGGCGGGCGTGTTGGTGATCGGGTGCCTCGGCGCCCTGGCATTCCTCGCGCTGATCCCCCGGGCGAACGGATGGTTCAGTCGGATGGGCAGCGCCACCCTGATCGTCTATCTCTTCCACGGCTTCGCTGTGAAGGGAGCCGAGTTCGCAGGCTTCCAAGGGTGGGCCGCCCGGCACGAGGCATGGGCGCTGGTTGCTACGACCCTCGCCGGCCTCGGCCTGGCACTGCTGCTGGCAGCACGGCCGGTAGCCGCTCGGCTGACCAATCTCGTGGACCCGTTCGGCTACGCCGAGCGGCACACCACGGACGCCGCACTGCTCACACAGGCGCTGGATCGGCCCGACGGCGGCATGCCCGACCCGTCTCCGGACCAGCGCTCCATCTCCTGAGACACCCAGATACTCTTCGGCGCATGGCAGTCGACGGGGGCACCAAGGCGGTCGTGGCCGCCCTGCTGGCCAACACCGGTATCGCGGTCACCAAGTTTATCGCATTCGCCCTGACCGGGATCAGTTCCATGCTGGCCGAGGCGATCCACTCGGTGGCTGACGCAGGCAATCAGGGCCTGCTGCTCATCGGCGGCAAGCGTTCGCGGCGCGAGTCAACCGAAGAGCACCCGTTCGGCTTCGGTCGCGAGCGCTACATCTATTCGTTCATCGTGGCGATCGTCCTGTTCAGCGTGGGCGGTCTGTTCGCCCTCTACGAGGCGTATCACAAGTGGCACGAGATCCATGACGGTCACAGCGAGTTCGAAGGGGGCTGGGTCCGCTTCGTGCCGCTGGTGGTCCTCGGCGTTGCCATCGTCTTGGAGTCGCTGTCGTTTCGAACTGCGATCCGGGAGACCAACAAGATCAAGGGAGAGGCTTCCTACTGGTCCTTCATCCGGCGCGCCAAGCAGCCAGAGCTCCCGGTGATCTTGCTCGAGGACCTCGCGGCGCTGCTGGGGCTGACCTTCGCCTTCGCGGCGGTCAGTCTCACCCTGATCACCGAGAACCAGTACTTCGATGTCGTCGGCACCGCGATGATCGGTGTCCTGCTGGTGGTGGTCGCCATCACGCTAGCGATCGAGACGAAGAGCCTGCTGCTCGGCGAGTCGGCCACACCTGAGGCGCAGGCGCGGATCAAGGCGGCGATGGTCGCCAGCCCGGGCGTCGATCGGGTGATCCACATGAAGACCATGCACCTCGGACCGGAAGAGCTGTTGGTGGCTGCCAAGATCGCGGTGCCGGCCCAGGCGACGGCAGCAGATGTGGCACAGGCGATCGACGCGGCGGAGGTAGCGATCCGCGAGGCGGAGCCGATGGCCAGCTCGATCTACCTCGAGCCGGACCTGTTCCGGGAGGGCCACGTGCCTGCCGAGCGACCGGAGCCTCCGCCCGTCGCTGGTCATTGATTTCTCGCGTACGGCTCGCGACGATTCTTCGTTAGTCGCGCACGCGTTCTAATCTCTCGCCAGTTGCCTCAGCACACGATCAGGAGCACATCTCATGGACTTCAAGGTTGCCGACCTCTCTCTGGCCGACTTCGGCCGCACCGAGATCCAGCTCGCCGAGCACGAGATGCCCGGCTTGATGGCGATGCGGGAGCGCTACGGCGACTCCAAGCCCCTCGCCGGCGCACGGATTGCTGGATCGCTGCACATGACGATCCAGACCGCCGTCCTCATCGAAACCCTGACCGCGCTCGGAGCAGAGGTGCGCTGGGCCTCTTGCAACATCTTCTCCACCCAGGACCACGCCGCCGCGGCGGTGGCAGTCGGGCCCAACGGCACGGTGGACAGCCCCGCCGGCGTGCCGGTCTTCGCCTGGAAGGGCGAGTCGCTGGAGGAGTACTGGTGGTGCACCCAGCAGATCCTGATGTGGCCTGAAGGCAAGTTCGCCAACATGATCCTGGACGACGGCGGCGACGCGACGATGCTGGTCCACCTCGGTGTCGAGATGGAGAAGACCGGCGTCGCGCCCGACCCCGCCTCGGCCAAGAGCCACGAGCAGAAAATCGTCTTCGACGTCCTCAACGCCTCGTTCGCCGAGACGAAGGACCGCTGGACGCCGATCGCTGGTGAGCTCAAGGGCGTCACCGAGGAGACCACCACCGGCGTGCTGCGTCTCTACGACATGATGAAGGAAGGCTCGCTGCTCTTCCCGGCCATCAACGTCAACGACTCGGTCACCAAGTCGAAGTTCGACAACAAATACGGCTGCCGCCACTCGCTGATCGACGGGATCAACCGCGCGACCGACGTCCTCATCGGCGGCAAGGTCGCTGTCGTGTGCGGCTACGGCGACGTCGGCAAGGGTTGTGCGGAGTCGCTGCGCGGTCAGGGTGCCCGGGTCATCGTCACCGAGATCGACCCGATCTGTGCGTTGCAGGCGGCCATGGACGGCTACCAGGTCGACACCCTCGACAACGTGCTCGACGTCGCCGACATCATCATCACAGCGACCGGCAACAAGGACGTTGTGTCGGTCCAGCAGATGTCGCGGATGAAGCACAACGCGATCCTCGGCAACATCGGTCACTTCGACAACGAGATCGACATGGCCGGCCTCGAGGCCGAGGGCGTCGCCGAGCGCAAGAACGTCAAGCCGCAGGTCGACGTCTGGACCTTCCCCCAGGGCAACGCGATCATCGTTCTCTCCGAGGGACGCTTGATGAACCTCGGCAATGCGACCGGCCACCCCTCGTTCGTGATGTCGAACTCGTTCACCAACCAGGTGCTCGCGCAGATCGAGATCTTCACCAAGCCCGAGGAGTATCCCGTCGGCGTGTATGTGCTGCCCAAGCACCTCGACGAGGAGGTCGCGCGCTTGCACCTCGATGCGCTCGGCGTCCGGTTGACGACCCTCACCGACGACCAGGCCTCTTACCTCGGCCTCTCGGTCGACGGCCCGTACAAGTCCGAGCAGTACCGCTACTGATCACCCCCGAAGTCGAGTCCCCGAGGTGGGAACTCGACCCGGTGGCAAGATTGATCGCATGAGCCAGTCGGGAGCGGGCGGGGACACCCTCACCCCCAAGGGACGCGTCCTGGTCGTCGACGACGACGCAGCGCTCGCAGAGATGCTCACTATCGTCCTGCGGCAAGAGGGCTTCGACACCCGGATGGTGACCCGCGGTGACGAGGCACTCGACGCCTTCCGTGGGTACAAGCCGGACGTCGTCCTGCTCGACCTGATGCTGCCCGGCAAGGACGGCATCGACGTCTGCAAGGAGATCCGGGCGGAGTCTGGCGTGCCGATCGTGATGCTGACCGCGAAGGGCGACACCGTCGACGTCGTCGTGGGTCTGGAGTCCGGCGCCGACGACTACATCGTCAAACCGTTCAAGCCCAAGGAGCTGGTCGCCCGCATCCGCGCCCGCGTCCGCCGCTCCGACAGCTCCTCGCCTGAGTCGTTGACCATCGGTGACCTGGCCATCGATGTTCCTGGTCACTCGGTAACCCGCGACGGTTCGGCGATCAGCCTGACCCCGCTCGAGTTCGACCTGCTGCTGTGCCTGGCCCGCAAGCCGTGGCAAGTCTTCACGCGTGAGGTCCTGCTCGAGCAGGTGTGGGGCTACCGCCACTCGGCCGACACCCGCCTGGTCAACGTGCACGTGCAGCGCCTGCGCTCCAAGGTCGAGCACGACCCGGAGCACCCGGAGATCGTGGTGACCGTCCGCGGCGTCGGCTACAAAGCCGGAAACGTCTAAGGGGCCTGGACCCCCATGGCCAGGGTCTGTCGATGAAGGGTGTGTCGATCAGGCTGCCCGCGGGCTTACGTCGTGCGCTGACCTTCTGGCGTCGCTCCATCCAGATCCGGGTGGTGGCCAGCACGGTCGCGCTCTCGGCGATCGTGATCGTCGGCGTTGGCTGGTTCCTGCTCCAGCAGACCCGTGACGGCCTGCTCGAGCACCGGGCCGAGGTCGTGGTGGCCGTGGCCAACGGCGAGACCGCCCAGGCATCCGATTCGCTCGCGGCGGTCGAGGGCACCGAGCTCAACGCCACCCAGCAGCAGGCCGACCTGGTCAACCCCATCCGCAGAGCCGGGGAGACGCGCGGATTCGACGTCATTCTCGGCGGGCCGGTGGGTAGCGGCCGCACGCTGGCCGACGGCGGCGCCGAGAAGACGCTCGACGTCGACGTCTCGAGCATCCCCGCCGCAATGGAGCGCCGGTTCGACGAGGTCGCGCTGACGGCGTACACGTTTACGGAGATCGTCCGGACCGACCCGGGGACAGGGGAGATGACCCGTACTCCCGGCATCGTGGTCGGCTCCCAGCTGCAGCTGCCAGCAGATTCGAACATCTACACCCTCTACTTCCTGTTCCCGCTCGACGAGGAGCGGGAGACGCTGGCGCTGCTCACTCGAGCGCTGCTCACGGCTGCGGCTCTGCTCCTCGTGCTGGTGGCGGGGCTCACCTGGCTGGTGACCCGCCAGGTGGTCACGCCCATCAGGATGGCTCGGCGCGTGGCTGAGCGGCTCGCCGCCGGTCGACTCCAGGAACGTTTGCGGGTGCGAGGCGAGGACGACCTGGCCAGGCTGGCCACGTCGTTCAACCAGATGGCTAGCAACTTGCAGAAACAGATCCGCCAGCTCGAAGAGCTCAGCCGGGTCCAGCGCCAGTTCGCGTCCGACGTCTCCCATGAGCTGCGAACGCCGCTGACAACCGTGCGCATGGCTGGCGACGTGTTGCACGACGCTCGGTCCACCTTCGACCCGGCCACGGCGCGCGCCGCCGAGCTGTTGCAGACCGAGCTGGACCGGTTCGAGACGTTGTTGGTGGATCTGCTCGAGATCAGCAGGTTCGACGCCGGGGCTGCCGTGCTCGATGCCGATGACGTGAATCTCGTCGATGTCGCTCACCGAGTGGTGAGCTCGACCCAGCACCTCGCCGATCAGCGCGGGGTGCGCGTGGTGGTCGAGGCCCCCGATCGACCGTGCGTGGCGGAGGCCGACATCCGTCGGGTCGAGCGCATCGTGCGCAACCTGGTCACCAACGCCATCGACCATGCAGACTCCAGCGGACTAGAGGCGGGAATCGTCGTGCGGCTCGCCTCCGACGACCAGGCCGCCGCGATTGCGGTCCGTGACTACGGGGTGGGTCTGGCGCCCGGCGAGTCGGCGACCGTGTTCAATCGTTTCTGGCGTGCCGATCCGGCCCGTGCCCGCACCAGCGGTGGCACCGGGCTCGGGCTTTCGATCGCGCTGGAGGACACCCATCTGCACGGCGGCTGGCTGCAGGCCTGGGGTCGCCCCGGACAAGGAGCGCAGTTCCGACTGACGCTGCCCCGCAAGGCCGGCGCACCGCTGCGCCACAGTCCGCTTCCCCTGGTCCCGGAGGACGCCCATGACGGCCTCGAGGTGGGGACGTCATGAGCGGACCCCGGACCTGCCTGGTCAACACTGCGGTCGCTGTTGTCGTGGTGCTGACGCTGACCGGGTGCTCGCAGCTGCCCGTCGACGGCCCGATCGTCGATGCTCGGAGCACTCCTAACGTCGACCAGGTCCAGCCGCTGGGGATCGACCCGTTGCCGCCCCAGCCCAACGAGTCCAAGGTCGACATCGTCAACGGTTTCCTGGACGCCATGACGGCGTGGCCGCAGCGCCTGGATGTTGCCCGACAGTTTCTCTCTCAGGAGGCTCAGGCGTCGTGGAAGCCGGAGGCATCCACGATCACCTATCTCGACGTGGGACCCGTGAGCGAGGATGCCGCCACGATCGGCGTCGAGCTGATCGACGCCGAGCGCTACGACCAGCGGGGCGCCTGGCAGGGACCGCTGACTCCGGCCGGGGACCTGCTGGAGCTGAGGACGATCCGAGAGGGTGACGAGTACCGGATCGTCGACCCGCCCAACGCCCAGGTCGTGCCGCGCGACTGGTTTGCCGACCGCTACCGGCAGGCGAACGTCTACTTCTTCGACCGCAGCTCCCGCATCCTCGTGCCGGAACCGGTCTTCGTGCCTCGGGGAGCCCAGGCGGCCACCACGCTGGTGCGTCGGTTGCTCGCAGGTCCCGCTGAGGACCGCGTCGAGACGACGGCGTTCCCCGAGGGCTTGGACCTCGACTTCTCGACCCCGGTCTCCGATGCCGGGGTAGCCGACATCCGGCTGGTCGGTGCCTCGGCGCCGACCGACTCACCCGACGCCATCGAGAAGATGCTGGCCCAGCTGGCCTGGACCTTGCGGCAGGAGGAGATCACGGCGCTACGGCTGACCATCTCCGACGAAGAGATCCGACTGCCCGGGGGAGTCAGCCAGTTCGACGTCGACAGCGCTCCGCAGTTCACGCCCACCGGCTACCAGGCGAGCTACGCGTTGCATGCTCTGCGCAACGGGCTGCTGGTGGCTGGCACCCGAGAGGAGCTGGTGCCGGTCGCGGGACCGTTCGGCGTCAGGGATTACCGGCTCAAGTCCGTAGCGGTGAGCATCAACGGCGAGAAGGCCGCCGGCGTGAGCCAGGACGGTCGCCGGGTGCTCGCCGCCGCCGTCAGGGCACCTTCCAGCGAAGTGCCGCCGTCCGGGGTCCTCACCGTGGTCTCGGGCGGCACCGATCTGTTGAACCCGGCCTGGGACTTCGCCGGACGACTGTGGGTCGTGGACCGCACCGACCAGGGCGCGGTGGTGAGCTACATCGAGCGGGGTCAGACCCATGTCCTCGAGGTGCCGGACGTCAGTGGTCGGCAGGTGACCTCGTTCCTGGTCTCCCGCGACGGCACCCGTTTCGTGGCCGTGGTCCGGTCCCGCCGGCCCGGCCTGCCCGGAGTGACCGTCGACGAGCTGAGGGTGGGCCGCCTGGAGCTGCAGGACGCCAACAGTCAGGTGATCCGAGTGCGTGAGACCGAGCAGATCTCGCTGGGTGGCAGCGAGCAACCGCGGGTCAAGGACATTGCGTGGAGGTCGACCACCGCTATCGCCGTGCTGAGCCCGGTTGCTGTGGGGGAGCTCTACAGCGTGCAGACGGTCGCGGTCGACGGCGCCCCGACGGACACCACTGCCACGAGCATCAACGGTGAGGTGATCGGTCTGGCCGGCACACCCGTCACCGACAGTCGGCAGTACGCCGTCACCCCCACCAGCCTGGTCGACCTCCGGACTCTTACCCGGACCTTCCTCGGTGACTCGCCGATCTCGAGCCTCGGTTACGTGGGCTGACTCGTGGCGGGCGTTGCCGACCCGCAACGCGATCTCCACAGGGCAGCGGTCTGTGGTTGCTCACGGTCGCCTGGCCTGGTGGCATCAAGCGCATGCTCACCGACGCGGCCCGCGACCTGCTGCTCGGCACCCACTGCGTCGGTTGCGCCGAGCCAGGACGGCTGCTCTGCGGCGACTGTGCAGGCCTGTTGCCGGCCGGCGCCGAGGTGGCCTGGCCCTCGCCGACACCGCCGGGGCTGGTGGCACCGTTCTCAGCGGGCGCCTACGACGGCACTGTCCGGGCGATGGTGTTGGGGCACAAGGAACGTCGCTTGCTGGCGCTCTGCCGACCGCTGTCAGGCCTGCTCGCGCAGGCGGTGATCGGCTCGGGCGCCGGAGGCCCGCTGGTGCTGGTGCCGGTGCCGTCGCGGCGATCCAGCGTGCGGGCGCGCGGACATGACCCGACGTATGCGATGACCAGAGGTGCGGCCGCTGCCCTGCGGGCAGCCGGCGTCGACGCGGTGGCCTGGCCGCTGCTACGGCTGCTGCCTGGGGTGGTCGACCAGGCCGGTCTGCACGCCTCCGAACGCGCGGCCAACCTGGCGCGGTCGATGGCTTGCTCGGTGGCCGCTCAGCGCCGACTTGGCCGGGTCCGGCCCAGGTCGAGGATGGTGGTGTGTGACGACGTGCTGACGACAGGATCCACCCTCAGGGAAGCCCAGCGCGCTCTCGAGAGCGTCGGACTGACCGTCGCGGCGGCGGCGGTCGTCGCAGCGACTCGTCGGCGCTCAGAAGCACAGCGAATTCTCAGGTGAACATCTTTCGTCGCTTTGGTGCACGGACTACGGTCGCGGTATGGAGTCCGTCCGGGTCCGTGGTTGCGTCGATCGGGACAGACCCGAGCGACAAGCCGATGCCAGTCGCAGGCGAAACGGTCCACGTAAGCCTCCCTCGCGGAGGCGATCACGGTGCGGCTTAGTAGTAAGTCCTGCCCCGTCCCGACCGTCAGATGCGGTCGTCGACCGGAGAAGACCAGTAGTGGCAGACAAGCTGCGGACGTCTCAGCAGGCGGTTGTGGGGTCGAAGACCAGGTCGGCCGGGCGGGCTCCAGCTTTGCCACCTGGGAGGAGCCCGGGGATAACCAACTGATTTCTACAGGAGGTTCGCATGGAAGTTGTGGTCACCGCACGTCATTGTGAGGTCACGGACCGGTTCCGCGAGCACGCGGCGGAGAAGCTGGCCAAGCTCGAGAAACACGACCACCGGATCATCCGGGTGCATGTGGAGATCGAATGCGAGCCCAATCCACGTCAGCACGACCAGGCAGTACACATAGAGTTGACGGCCTTTTCCAAGGGTCCGGTCATCCGGGCGGAGGCTGCGGCCGACCACCAGATGGGCGCGCTCGACCTGGCGTTGGACAAGATGGCCGCCCAGATGAGGCGCGCCGCCGACCGACGTCGCGTTCACCGCGGTCGGCACGCTCCGGTCTCGGTCGGGCAGGCACTGGCCGACATGCCGCTCCAGGAGTCGTCGCACGACGATGACGAGATCATCGAGCGGAAGGTCGGGCCGATCACGGTCACCGGCGACGGTCCGCTCGTGGTTCGCGAGAAGACGCACGCCGCAACCGCGATGACGCTCGACCAGGCCCTCTACGAGATGGAGCTGGTCGGCCACGACTTCTACCTGTTCGTCGACAAGGAAAGTGAGCGGCCGGCCGTCGTCTATCGCCGGCGCGGATACGACTACGGCGTCATCTCGCTTGACCTGGGCGGCGACTGACCGGCGGGCAGGCCGCGGCGTGCGATGATGCGTGCGTGGTGGTAGCCGGTCGGGGAGACGAACCCATCCGAGTGCTTGTGGTCGACGACCAGGAGCTGTTCCGTCGAGGTCTGACGATGCTCCTGGCCGTCGAGCCCGGCATCGAGGTCGTCGGCGAGGCCGGAGACGGGGTCGAAGGCACCGACCTGGCCATCAGCGACGCGCCCGACGTCGTGCTGCTCGACATCCGGATGCCGAAACGCTCCGGCATCGAGGCTTGCCTGGCCATCAAGGAGGCCGTGCCGTCGGCCAAGATCATCATGCTGACGGTCTCTGACGAAGAGGCTGACCTCTACGAGGCGGTCAAGAGCGGCGCCTCCGGCTACCTCCTCAAGGACTCGTCCATCGAAGAGGTCGCCCAGGCGGTCCGGGTCGTGGCCGACGGGCAGTCGCTGATCAGTCCGTCAATGGCGGTCAAGCTGATCGACGAGTTCAAGCAGATGTCGCGCCCCGAGCGCGAGCCCGGCGCTGGGTTCCGTCTCACCGAGCGCGAGCTCGACGTGCTGAGGCTGGTCGCCAAGGGCCAGAACAACCGGGTCATTGCCGGTGAGCTGTTCATCAGCGAGAACACGGTCAAGAACCACGTGCGCAACATCCTGGAGAAGCTGCAGCTGCACTCCCGGATGGAGGCTGTGATGTTCGCGGTCAAGGAGAAGCTGCTCGAGCTTCCTTGACTGAGCTGTCGGACCCCGCTTCTATCGTGTTCCCGTGCAGTCGTTGTCTTTGGCCCAGGCGCGCCGCGTCGCTCTGACCGCCCAGGGTTTTCTTGATCGGCCACACGCGACGCCGACCATGCGCACCTTCGCGCGGACCCTGCAACGCACCGGTGTCCTGCAGGTCGACTCGGTCAACGTCCTCCAGCGCGCCCACTACATGCCGCTCTACTCGCGGATGGGTCCCTACGACGTCGACCTGTTGCGTCGTGCTGCCGAGCGCAAGCCGCGGCGGGTGGTCGAGTACTGGGCCCACGTGCAGGCCTTCATGCCGGTCGACCTGTGGCCGGTCATGCAGCACCGGATGGACCACTACCGTGAGCTGCGCGGCAAGTGGTGGAACGTCGACGTCGACCCCGAGCTCGAGGCCAACCTGATGGCTGAGATCCGCGACCGCGGGGGCTCCACGGCCCGTGACCTCGACGCCGGGCTGCCGCGCACCAAGACGCACTGGGGCTGGAACTGGTCCGAGGCCCGCAAGGTCCTCGACTTCCTCTACATGTCGGGCCAGCTGGCGATTGCCGGCCGTAACAGCCAGTTCGAGGTCCGCTACGACCTGCCGGAGCGCGTCCTCCCCGCTGAGGTGTTGGCGCTGCCGACGCCCACGGCCGTGGCCGCAGACCTCGAGCTGGTTGGCCGGGCGGCGGCCTCCCACGGGGTCGCGACGATCAAGGACCTGGCCGACTACTACCGGATGGCGGTCGCGCCGACGGCCCTGGCGGTGTCCAGCCTGGTCGAGTCCGGCGAGCTGCTCCCGGTCGCGGTCGAGGGCTGGTCGCGACCGGCGTACCTGCATCGTGATGCCCGCCTGCCGCGCCGGGTGGCTGCCCGCGCCCTGCTCAGCCCGTTCGACCCGATCGTCTGGGAGCGAGCCCGCGCGGAAGCCTTGTTCCACTTCCACTACCGGATCGAGATCTACACTCCCGCAGCGAAGCGGATCCACGGCTACTACGTGCTGCCGTTCCTGCTCGGCGAGCACATCGTCGCCCGGGTCGACCTCAAGGCCGACCGGCTGACCGGACGGCTACTCGTGAAGGGCGCCTACGCCGAGCTCGGGGCTCCTTCGGAGACGCCGGAAGAGTTGGCCGCCGAGCTCCGCCGGTTGGCGGGTTGGCTCGGGCTTGATGACGTGGTGGTGGAGCCCCGCGGTGACCTGGCGCCCGCTCTGTCGCTGCTGGTCTGAAACCCGGTGGTGACGTGGTTTCGAGGCTCGCGGGCTCGCACCTCAACCACCGGAAACTCCGGTGGTTGAGGTGTGAGGAGCGTCAGCGACGAGCCTCGAAACCCCTGTGGAGTATGGGGAAACCCTGTCCGTGACGGCCCATGACTGTCGGTGGTGGGTGCTTGGATTGTTCTATGTCCAGCACCACGAGCCAGTCCACGCGCAGCACCGCTGCAGTGCTCGACGGGTTGCGCGAGAAGGCTGCGGAGATCGCCCGGGTCGAGGTCGAGAAGGCCGAGCTGACAGTCGAGTGGGCGGTGCTGAACGAGGCGGATCCGGGCGAGTGTGTGGGGTTGTTTGCCGACAAGGCCCTCCCGGTGGCTGGGGTGGGTGCGCCGTTGATCTCGGAGTTCGCGTTGATGGAGTACGCCGCGGCGCTCGGGATCACCACCGAGGCCGGGTTCGCTCAGGTCGGTCGGGTCCTGGAGCTGCGCTACCGGCTCCCGAAGCTTTGGGGGCGAGTGGTCGCTGGGAAGCTGTCTTTGTGGCGGGCTGGCCGGGTCGCGGAACAGACCACCTGTCTGCCGGAGGCTGGTGCCGCGCATGTGGACCGGCATCTGGCTCCGGTCGCGCGTTCGTGTTCGTGGGCCCAGATCGACCGACTCGTCGAGGAAGCGATGGTCCGGTTCGACCCCGAAGCCGCGGAGGCCCGACGCCGCGAGGCCGCCGAACGGCGGCACTTCGACCTCCATGTCGACCAGGTCACCTACGACGGCACCGTCCACGTCGATGGCGAGCTGGATCTGGCCGACGCTCTGGATCTTGAGGACGCGATCCGCGCCGGTGCGATACAGCTCGCAGCCTGTGGGAACACCGAGTCGCTGAACGTGCGCCGCTCGATCGCGGCCGGTGAGCTGGCCCGCAGACAGCTCGCACTCGACCTCAACACCGACACCGAGGCGACGGCCGGGTCGGTCGGTGGTGCTCTACGCCCACCTCGGCCAGGGACCCGTGGCCCGGTGCGGGAACACCAGGTCCCCGATCAGCGTGGAACAGATCCAGGACTGGTGCAGCGACGCGACCCAGGTGATGGTGAAGCCGGTGATCGACCTGGCCGAACGGATCCATGTCGAGGCCTACGAAGCACCGGACCGGCTCAAGGAACAGAACGCCCTGGTCGCCGTGCACTGCGTGTTCCCCCACTGCACCCGACCAGCGCAGAGGTGCGACACCGACCACGTCGCCCCGCACGCAGCGGGCGGATCGACGAGCTCGGAGAACACTGCGCCGTTGTGTCGACGCCACCACCGCGCCAAAACCCACAGTTCGTGGAACTACACCGCCCTCGACAGGGGCAGCTACCTCTGGACCACCCCCCACGGCCTCCAGGCTCATCCGCGACCACACCGGCACCCACGCATTCACCGGCGAACCCTGACCACCCCGCCCCACACCCTGGCGACCGACGCGGCGCCGGGGCGCGGAATGGGGATGCTCCCGGCCGCTGGGTAGAGTGAGGACGCCGTACGCGCAAGCCGAACGGCAGTCCATCTTCGAGGAGTCCCCCCGCCGTGCCCGTCATCATCGACAAGCTTCTCCGTATCGGAGAAGGCAAGATCATCCGTCAGCTGGAAGTCGTCGCGAAGGCCGTGAACGCCATCGAGGACGACTTCGTCAAGATGAGCGACGACGAGCTCAAGGCGATGACCGCGGAGTTCAAAGAGCGTTTCGACAACGGTGAGAGCCTCGACGACCTGATGCCGGAGGCTTTTGCCACCGTCCGTGAGGCGGCCAACCGGGTGATCGGCCAGCGCCACTTCGACGTCCAGATCATGGGCGGCGCGGCGCTGCACACCGGCAACATCGCCGAGATGAAGACCGGTGAGGGCAAGACCCTGGTCGCCACCCTGCCGTCGTACCTCAACGCGCTGGCGGGCAAGGGCGTCCACGTCGTCACGGTCAATGACTACCTCGCCAAGTACCACGCCGAGTGGATGGGTCGGATCCATCACTTCCTCGGCCTGACCACCGGCGTGATCCTGCCGCACATGCGCCCAGCCGAGCGTCGCGAGGCCTACAACTGCGACATCACCTATGGCACCAACAACGAGCTGGGCTTCGACTACCTGCGCGACAACATGGCAGGTTCGATCGAGGAGTGCGTTCAGCGCGGTCACGCCTTCGCCGTGGTCGACGAGGTCGACTCGATCCTGATCGACGAGGCGCGTACGCCGCTGATCATCAGTGGTCCGACCCAGGACGAGGTGAAGTGGTACGCCGAGTTCGCCAAGCTGGTGCAGAAGCTGAACCGCGACGAGGACTACGAGGTCGACGAGAAGAAGCGCACCATCTCGGTGCTCGAGACCGGGATCACGAAGGTCGAGGACCACCTCGGGATCGAGAACCTCTACGAGTCGGTCAACACGTCCCTGATCTCCTTTCTCAACAACTCGATCAAAGCCAAGGAACTGTTCCGCAACGACAAGGAGTACGTCGTCATCGATGGCGAGGTGCTCATCGTCGACGAGCACACCGGCCGGATGCTGGCAGGTCGCCGCTACAACGACGGCCTGCACCAGGCGATCGAGGCCAAGGAGGGTGTCACGGTGCGCGAGGAGTACCAGACCCTCGCCACGGTGACGCTCCAGAACTACTTCCGGCTCTACGAAAAGCTATCCGGCATGACCGGCACGGCGATGACGGAGGCCAGCGAGTTCGACAAGATCTACGGCCTCGGCGTTGTCCCGATCCCGACCAACAAGCCGATGCTGCGTGCGGACCAGGCGGACCTGGTCTACCGCACCGAAGAGGCCAAGTACGACGCCGTCGTCCAGGACATCGCAGAGCGCAATGCCGCGGGGCAGCCGGTGCTGGTGGGCACGGTCTCGGTCGAGAAGTCCGAGCACCTCTCCAACAAGTTGAAGAAGCTCGGGGTGCCCCACTCCGTGCTGAACGCGAAGGTGCACGCCGACGAGGCGAAGATCGTCGCCATGGCCGGCCACAAGGGCGCCGTGACAGTGGCCACCAACATGGCCGGTCGAGGCACCGACATCATGCTGGGTGGTTCGGTGGAGTTCCTCGCCGACGCCGAGCTCCGCAAGAAGGGCCTCGAGCCCGCCGGCGAGACCGCCGACGAGTACGAGGCAGCCTGGGCCGGCACTCTCGAGGAGATCAAGGCGCAGGTCGCGACTGAACACGACGTGGTCCGTGACCTCGGCGGGTTGTACGTCGTCGGCACCGAGCGCCATGAGTCGCGCCGGATCGACAACCAGCTCCGTGGTCGTTCCGGCCGTCAGGGAGACCCGGGCGAGTCGCGCTTCTACCTGTCCTTGCAGGACGAGCTGATGCGGTTGTTCAAGTCCGAGTGGGTCGACCGGGTGCTGACCATGCTGAAGATCCCCGACGACGTACCGATCGAGAACAAGCGCGTCACCAGTGCCATCGCCAACGCGCAGGGTCAGGTCGAGTCGCAGAACTTCGAGTCGCGCAAGAACGTCCTCAAGTACGACGACGTGATGGACCGCCAGCGCAAGGTCATCTACGGCGAGCGGCGCGAGGTGCTGGAGGGCGCCGACCTCCGCGACCAGATCCGCACGTTCATCGACGACGTGGTCACCGGCACCGTCACCGGCTCGCTCCAGACCTTCCAGGAGGAGTGGAACCTCGAGCAGCTGTGGACCGACCTCAAGCAGTTCTGGCCGCTCTCCCTCGACCACGACAAGCTCGAGACCGAGGCCGGGGGACTGACCAACATCGACCGCGAGGAGCTCATCGAGCTGCTCAAGGTCGATGCCCATGCGGCTTACGACGCCCGCGAGGAGGAGATGGGCGAGGAGGTGCTCCGCGAGCTGGAGCGCCGCGTCCTGCTGTCTGTCCTGGACCGCAAGTGGCGTGAGCACCTCTACGAGATGGACTACCTGCGCGAGGGCATTGGTCTGCGCGCGTACTCTCAGCGCGACCCTCTGGTCGAGTACCAGCGCGAGGGCTTCGACATGTTCGCAGCGATGATGGACGGCATCAAGGAAGAGGCCGTCGGGTTCCTGTTCAATCTCGAAGTCCAGCTCGAGGACGACCCCGAGGACATCCCTGAGGACGAAGCCGAGGTCGAGGAGCCGCTGCGCCGCGAGATCCCGTCGCAGCCGCAACCGCTGGCCGAGCGTGCCGAGGTGCCGCACATCCGGGCCAAGGGCTTGGAGAAGCCGAAGCAGCCGACGAACCTGTCCTACTCCGCGCCGAGCGAGGACGGTGACGTCGAGGTGAAGGGCGGGACCGCGTCGAACGCCGGCGACCCCTTCGCCGAGGTGGGTCGCAACGCGCTCTGCCCTTGTGGGTCGGGCAAGAAGTACAAGCGGTGCCACGGCGCTCCTGGTGGGCCGACCGGGGTCACCGCACGGATCGGGTAGCTGCCGCTCAGGCAAACTCCAGGGCGGTGCAGAGCCACCGTCCGTCGCGGAGCTCGAAACGGATCGCCACGGCTCGGGAGCGTTCGCCGTGCCTGATGTGCGCACTGGCTTCGACGACGCCTTCGCCGATGAAGCCGGTGTGCACGCTCAGCACCCGCGGGCGGGTGGGTTGGACGCGCGCCTGACCGGGCGGGTGACCCCCCGCACGGGCTACGAGGAGCGCGCGCCGTTGCAGGTCGGCATAGACGGTGCGGTCGGTCCACCGCAGCAGCTGGGAGACCGGACGGTCGCCTCCCACGATCTCGACGACTGCCTGAGCAAACCGCCTTGCCCACTCGTCGGCGCCGCGTCGCGCGCGAGAGCCGAACGCGACCACGTCACCCGGCGGGGGATCGTGGCGGGGTAGCAGGTCGAGGGCCAGGGTGCCCTGCGTGGCGGCGACCGGCACGGGCACCCGGATCGGCACGACTCTCTCGTGGTACAGGTTCATCGGACGTCCTCTCTCGTTGCCAGCTGGGTGTGGGGTCTGGGAGCCGCAGGTGTTGGCCGGGCTGGATCAGGTCGGGATCTGAGCCGATGACGTCGCTGTTGAGCGCATGGAGTCGAGGCCAGTACGCCGCCACTGCACCGACGGAGGCGGGCGCCGCGGCCGTGCGCAGGGTCGCCTCGGCAATCGACCAGAGAGAATCACCCGACCGGACCACATGGCCGGTCTTCGACGCCGTCGCCGCCTGGGGTGCCGACTCGGTGACCCCGCGACCCTCGGCCCGATCGGGCAGCGGCAGCCCCTCCAACGTGCTGGGGTGCTCTCGGCGTCCGGCGCCGTCGTGCTCCTCGACGGCCAGCGCTGGGGCAGACCATCCGAGGGCGGCCACGCCGCAGGCGGAGAGCACTAGCTTGCGCACCCAGATCGGCACTCCTGGGCTGCGTGTGCCACATGGGCGCCGGCTCCGCGCCTCGATCACGACCGCGGTCGTCACCGCCCACCCCCAGGCGACGCAGAGGGCCGTGACCAGCGCGCTCAGCCAGGTGAGCCATGAGGTGAACGGTGTCGCCCGGGGGCGGATCGCGAGGTCAGGTGCGACCCAGGTGAGCAGCGCGGCTGCTGCGGCCGTAGCCACCAGCCAGGTGAGCAGGCAACGACCAGCACCCGCGCATTTGACTTGATTCATTCCGAGAACCTTGCGTTTGACTCCGTTTGATGTAGTCAAGGTGCTTTTGGCGTGCCGGTCAACCCGGCCTCCACAGCCGTAGGGTGCCGGCATGGGTTGGGAGGAGGAGCTGTTCGCGGTCTTCGATGATCTCGAGGCCCAGGCGGAGTCGCTCTACGACGCCGAGCGCGGACCCGACCTCGCCGACCGCAGCCGCGCTGAGTACCGACAGGTCACGCTGGCGAGCCGGATGATGGCCTCGCTCGACCGGTCGCTGGTGGTGACGGTGCGCGGCATCGGTAGCGTGCCCGGCACCCTGGAACGGGTCGCTGCCGGATGGTGCCTGCTCCGCGGTGCCGGCCAGGACTGGCTGGTGCCGCTGGTCGGGGTCGAGTCGGTCACGGGAGCATCGCCGCGCGCGGTCCCGGAGGTGGCCTGGAGCCCCGTAGCCAGCCTCGGCCTCGGCTCCGCGTTGAGAGGACTGGCCGATACCGGCTCACCGTGTGTGCTGCACCTCGTGGGCGGTGCTCGCCTGGACGGCGTCCTGCACCGGGTCGGAGACGACTTCGTGGAGACGCTCATCGGTGAACCCGACGAGGGGCGGATGGTGCTGATCGCATTCAGCGGACTGGCTGCGATCTCCTCCAGGCCCTAGGTCGCGTCGACGTCGTAGGGCGGGGACTCGCCGATCTCGAGGGGGCGGAGCCCCTGTCTGCGCGGCTTGGTCTCCTCCTCGCCGGCATCCTCCATCGCCTCGACGATGTGCTTGCGCACGATGGTGCGGGGGTCGAGGTCGCGCAGCTCGAGGTCGGCGTACTCGGGACCGAGCTCCTCCCGCAGCTCGTCGCGAGCTGCGTTGGCGAAGTCGCGCGCCTTGCGAAGGACGGCGCCGGCCTGCTTGGCCAGCTCGGGGATCTTCTCGGGGCCGAACACCAGGACGGCGATGAATGCCACGACGACGAACTCGCCCAGCCCGACCCCGAACACGGGCTAGAACTTACTGGTCGGCGTGAGCCCCAGCTGCATGCCGGCCAGACCGCGTCCGCGACCCGAGAGCTGCTCGGCGACCGCAGTCAGCTCGAGCGCAGCCGGAGCGGTGGGGTCGGAGTCGACGATCGGCTTGCCGGAGTCGCCACCCTCACGCAGCGAGATGTCGAGCGGGATCCGGCCGAGCACCGGCACGTCGTAGCCGAAGCGAGTCGACAGTGTTGCGGCCACCCGGTCGCCGCCGCCGGACCCGAAGACCTCGAGGCGGTGGTCCTTGCCCTCGGCCGCGCAGTGTGGACAGGGCAGAAAGCTCATGTTCTCGACGACACCGACGACCCGCTGATGCATCATCGAGGCCATCGTGCCGGCGCGCTCGGCGACCTCGGCGGCCGCCTCCTGGGGCGTGGTCACGACGACGACCTCAGCGCCGGGCAGGTGCTGGCCAAGTGAGATGGCCACATCGCCCGTGCCGGGGGGCAGGTCGAGGAGGAGTACGTCGATGTCGCCCCAGAACACGTCGGCGAGCATCTGCACCAGGGCTCGGTCGAGCATGGGTCCGCGCCAGGCGACCACTTGGTCGCGGCGCGGCTTCAGCATCCCGATCGAGATGACCGAGACACCGCTGGCGGTCGGCACCGGCATGATCAGGTCGTCGACCTGGGTGGGTCGCGAGTCGGCAACGCCCAGCATGGCCGGCACCGAGTGGCCGTAGATGTCGGCATCGACGACGCCCACCTTGAAGCCCTGCTTGGCCATCGCCAGGGCCAGGTTGACGGTCACCGACGACTTGCCGACACCGCCCTTGCCGCTGGCGATCGCGAACACCTTGGTCAGCGAGCCTGGTTGCGAGAACTGGATCTCCCGCTCCGCCTTGCCGTTGCTGAGCACGTCCTTCAGCCCCGCCCGCTGCTCGGTCGTCATCACACCCAGCTCGAGGTCGACATCGGTGACGCCGGCGACCTTGGATACGGCACCAGTCACGTCCCGGGTGATGGTTTCCTTGAGCGGGCAACCGGCGACCGTCAACAGCACCTTGACATGGACCAGGCCGTCGTCGTCGATCACGACTGTGTCCACCATGCCGAGGTCGGTGATGGGCCGCTTGATCTCGGGATCGTTCACGGTCGCCAAGGCGGCATTGACCTGCTCGAGGGTCGGAGTGCTCATGATCACCGACTCTAGTTCGTGGGTGGTTTCGGCCCTCCATCGGCAGAAGCGTCCGTGCCGTGAGCCTGACCACTGTCCTGCGCCCGACCATCCAGGTCGCTCAACAGTGACTTCAGCTCGGAGCGGACGAAGTCGCGGGTGGCGACCTCGCCCACCGCCATCCGCAGTGATGCCACCTCGCGAGCCAGGAACTCCATGTCCGCATGGGCACGGGCGTTGGCCTGGCGGTCCTGCTCGGCGATCACCTTGTCGCGGGTCTCCTGACGGTTCTGCGCCAGCAGGATCAGCGGGGCGGCATACGACGCCTGCAGGCTGAGCATCAGGGTCAGGAAGATGAACGGGTAGACGTCCCACCGCACGTCCTCCGGCGCGGCGGCGTTCCAGATCACCCAGATCAGGACGAAGCCGGTCATGTACATCAGGAACGTCGCGGTGCCCATGAACCGGGCGAACTTCTCCGAGAAGACGCCGAGTGCATCCGGCCGCATGGTCGGGGTCTTCACCAGCCGGCGGCGGGTGCCGAGCGGCGTGTCCAGCCGCCCCTTGCGGGACGTCGCGTCAGCCATGGGTCGCCTCGCCTCGGCCGAGCGCACGGTCGCGCCAGTTGTCGGGGAGCATGTGGTCGAGCAGGTCGTCGACGGTGACCGCGCCCAGCAGGTGGTTGTTCTCGTCCACAACCGGCGCCGCCACCAGGTTGTACGTCGCCAGGTGGGCGGCGACCTGGTCGATCGTTGCCTCGGGGCGCAGGTTCTCCATCGAGTCGTCGAGGGCACCAGCGACCAGCGTCGACGGAGGCTCGCGCAGCAGACGCTGGATGTGTGCGACACCCAGGAGCTTGCCGGTGGGGGGCTCGAGCGGCTGGCGGCACACGTACACCAACGCGGCCAGTGCTGGGGTGAGATCGGGGTTGCGCACCTGTGCCAAGGCGTCGGCGACGGTGGCGTCCGGACCGAGGATCACCGGCTCGACGGTCATCATCGCGCCGGCGGTGTCCTCGACGTACGACATCAGCCGACGCACGTCCTCGGCCTCCTCCGGCTCCATCAGGTCGAGCAGGATCTCGGCAGTCTCCGGAGGCAGGTCGGCTATCAGGTCGGCCGCGTCATCGGGCGACATCTCCTCGAGCACGTCAGCGGCGCGCTCGGAGTCGAGGTGCCGGAGGATCTCGACCTGGTCCTCCTCCGGCATCTCCTCGAGGACGTCGGCCAGGCGCTCGTCGTCGAGGGCGGCTGCAACTGCCGTCCGACGGTCCACCGGCAGGTCGTGGAGCATGCTGGCGGCGTCGGCCGGGCGCATCTCGTTGAGGGCGTGGATCAGGTGGGTAGCGCCCTGGGTCTCTTCGCGACGGGCGAGTCCCTGCACGTCACGCCACTCGACGACGTGGGTCTGACCGCGGCGCCGCAGGGCCTTGGCGGGCTCCTGGACGGCGATCCGACTGACCACCCAGTCGCGGTTGCGTGCCTGCTCGATACCGACGTCGAAGACGGTGCCACTGACGCCCTGGCCGGAGCCGGCCGTGATGGTGACCAGGCGGTCGAGCATCTGACCGATCACCAGGGTCTCGGTGGATCGCTGCTCGAAGCGGCGCATGTTGAGCAATCCGGTCGTGTAGACCTGCCCGCTGTCGATGTTGGTGACCCGAGTCATCGGCACGAAGATCCGGCGTCGTCCGAACACCTCGGCCACCATGCCGAGAACCCGTGGCTGGCTGGCTTCGGAGCGGATCGCCACGACCAGGTCGCGGACCTTGGCGACCTGGTCCCCCTGGGGGTCGAAGACCGGCAGCCCGACTAGCCGGGCCGCGAAGACGCGCGAGGGGGTAGTGCTCACGACTCCAAACTATCGGCCTCGGACCGCCTAGCCCGGCCGGTGGCACCATGTCCCCCGTGAGTGTCGTGTTGCACGTCGGGTTGCCGAAGACCGGTACGACGTACCTGCAGCGGCTGCTGGCCGACCACCGCGACCTGCTGCGCGATGCCGGTGTCCTCTACCCGTTCCTGCGCCCGGGGGCGATGTTCGAGGGCGCAGTTGAGGTGCGGGGGAGTGCGAGCAAGTTCGGGCTCGACCCCCAACAGATCGACGGCACCTGGGCCGCGTTGTGCCAGCGTGCCCGGGACTTCGACGGCACCACGGTGATCAGCCACGAGGTCTTGGCCGGCGCCACGATCGAGCAGGTCGACGCGGCCCTCGAGCCGCTGCAGGGACTGGATGTCCAGGTGGTGGTGACCGCCCGCGACCTCGGTCGACAGGCGACCGCCCACTGGCAGGAGGAGGTCAAGCGGGGGGCCACGATGTCGTTCGCCGAGTTCGAACGCGACCAGCTGCGGGCCGACACGGGCCGCGACGCCGGACCGGACGCCGGCGGCGTCCGCCCGCACTTCTGGCACGCCCAGGACTTCGCCGCCGCATTGCTCCGCTGGGGTCGCGGTGTGGCTCCGGATCGCGTTCATCTCGTGATCTGCCCCCGACCTGGCGCGCCTCGCGCAGAGCTGTGGAGCCGTTTCGCCTCCGCTCTCGGCCTCGAGTCTGGCCTGCTCGACCCGTCGTCGGTCACGGCCACCAACCCGTCGCTCGGTGCGGCCGAGATCGCGTTGCTCCGGGCCGTCAACGAGGCGCTGGGTCACCGTCTGTCGCCCCGTGACCGCAACCGTCTGGTCAAGCGGGAGTGGGCCGAGGGCGTCCTTGCGAGCCGCGACTCGCCGCGCCCGAGCACCCCAGCTGACTTGCACGAGCTGCTGGCGATACCCACCCAGGCCTGGGTGGACGAGGTCCGTGCGGCCGGCTACGCCGTGCACGGCGAGCCGAAGGATCTGGTCCCCGTGACCGCAGCCGCTGGCGAGATGCACCCCGACCAGGCGATGCCACCGCGGGAGGACCCCGCGATCCTCGCCGACTACTTCGTGGCCAGGGCCGGGGGCAGAAAGAGGCGCCTCGAGCGGGTGCTCCGCCGGCCCGTTGGCCCGTAGACTGCTGAGCATGCGCACTCGCCGCCTCATCGCTGCCCTGGCCGTTCCCATGGCGCTGTTGTCGGCCTGCGGCAGTGACGACACCAGCGCCACCGATCCGGAGACATCGAGCAGCGCGAGCGACACTCCGTCCGAGAGCGCTAGCGATACGCCGAGCGAGGCGCCCACGGACCAGCCGACCGAAGACCCGACCGCCGAGTGGCCAGCGTGTGACAGCGTCTGGAGCGACGGCACCGAGCTGCCGAGTGGCTACCGGGGCTGTCGGGATGGCCTGAGCGCCGTGAAGTCGCAGAGCCGGAGCTGTTCGTTCGGGCGGCCGCTGGTCACCTATGCCGATCGCTTCTACGCCGTGCCGACCGGAGTCATCCACGAGACCGAAGGACCCCTGAAGAAGGACCGCGGATACCGGAGCGCGCTCGCCTCCTGCACCGCCTGACCCGCCGAAACGGTGCATTCCCTGGCGTCACACCAGCCTCACAGGTACCATCCTTGAGTGAAAGCGATCAGGATCTTCCCCCCTGTCGCCGTACTCCTGCTGGCGCTCGCACTGATCTTCGGTGCCTGGGCCGCGCGGACTGACGGCTCCTCCGACGCACTGGTCAGCATGTCTGCCGACCCGACGTCCCCACCCACGGAACCACCGACGCCGCCGGTGGCCACCCCCCAGCTGGCGACGGGCGGGCAGGCCAGCTGCGAGGTGCGCGCCGACGCAACGGCCTGGTGCTACGGCGAGAACGCGTGGGGCCAGCTCGGCATTGGCACCAACAAGGACAGCACGACACCGGTGCAGGTCGGCGTGGCCGAGTGGGCCTCCATCAGCACCAGCGGGGCCACGACCTGTGGCATCAAGTTGACCACCGAGCTGTTCTGCTGGGGCATGAACACCCGCGGGCAGCTGGGGATCGGGGAGGCCACCCAGCGCTGGACGCCGCAGAAGGTGAAGGGCAACGACTGGGCCCAGGTGTCGGCCGGCTGGCTGCACACCTGCGCTGTGAAGACCACCGGCGCCATGTTCTGCTGGGGGAACAACGACCGCGGTGAGCTCGGCATCGGCAACAAGTCCATCAAGAAGTCGCCGGCAGCGATCACGTCGATCACCGACTGGGTCTCGGTCTCGGTGGGCGGCTGGCACACCTGCGGCATCCGGACCGACGGCCTCGCCTACTGCTGGGGCCGTAACGACTTCGGGCAGCTCGGCACCGGTAATCTCACCGGCTACCTGACACCGACCCAGATCGCTTCCCCGCGCGGTTTCACCAGCATCGACGCCTCCTGGTCCGCGACCTGCGGCGTGACCAACATTCAGGAGGTGCTCTGCTGGGGACAGAACGATCAGGGCCAGCTCGGTGACAACACGACGACCGTCCGCACCAGCCCGGTCAAGGTCGCCGGTACCCAACAGTGGACAGCGGTGGGTCTCGGCGACGGGCACGGCTGCGGGCTCGACACCCAGGGAGCTCTGTGGTGCTGGGGCAGCAACCGCTACGGCCAGCTCGGCGACGGCAGTCAGACCTCGACGCCTACCCCCAAGCGGGTCCTCGGGTCGACGGCGTACACCCAGCTCGACGTGGGATGGATGCATACCTGCGGTCTCACGACCGCCGTCAGGGCGCAGTGCTGGGGCAACAACGAGCAGGGCCAGCTTGGTCGCGGCGACCGTAGCAACCGGTCCGCCCCGCCGGGGGTGCGCTCCGTGACTCCGCGGCAGGCGGCCCGCAGGCTGGACCAACGTGCCGTGATCACGTCTTTCAACGTGCTCGGCAGCAACCACACCCAGCCCGGCGGTGGCGCCCTCAACTACGCGCCCGGGCGGATTCGCACCGAGTGGACCGCCAACATGCTGCAGAGCACGAGCGCCGACATCGTCGCGTTCCAGGAGCTCAAGTCCGACCAGTACAGCCAGCTGCAGAAGACGTTGGCTCCGACGTACGCCTTCTACCCGGCCACTGTCGACACCGGCAAGGTCGTCTGGCAGAGCATCATGTGGGACACCAGCCAGTGGGACTTCGTCTCGGCGGTCGACGTCTCGGTGCCGGTGATCGGCACCACCCGGCCGAACCCGATGGTGCGGCTGCGCAGCAAGCTGACCGGTCGCAACATCTGGGTCTTCAACGTCCACAACTCCTCGAAGAACACCCCGGCCCGCCAGCGTGAGCGCAACGCCGCCGTCAAGATCGAGATCGCCAAGATCAAGGCCCAGCGCGCGAAGCGCATCCCGGTGATCTTCCTCGGCGACATGAACGAGCGTGAGGTCGTCTTCTGCAAGGTGGTGCGCCAGACCGACCTGCGTGCGGTCACCGGTGGTCGCGCCTCCAAGAAGCGGTGCGTTCCCCCTCCGAAGATGCATCTCGACTGGATCTTCGTCTCGCCGGAGTTCAAGGTGAGCAGTGCCGCCTTCGAGCGAACCCCCCGGGTCGCCCGGATCACCGATCACTCCGTGCTGACCGCGACCACGTCGATCCCTGGTCGTTAGCTGTCTGTCCTCGGTTGGTGGTCGTCCGGCCGTCGGTGGTTGAGGTGTGAGGAACGTTCAGCGACGAGCCGGGAAACCTTTGTGGAGTAAGGGGAAACCCTGTCCATGACTGCCCGTGACTGTCGGTGGTGGGTGCTTGGATTGTTCTATGTCCATCACCGCAGTCGAGACCGGTTCGGCCACCACGGCCGGGGTGCTTGCGGTGTTGCGCGGTGGCAAGGCCGATCGGGACGCGGCCGACGTCGTGATGGTGAGGGCGACGGTTGACTGGGCGGTCCTGAACGAGGTCGGGGCCGATGACTGGTATGCCAACTACGGTCAGGCCATTGGCGACCGTGGTGTTCCGCTGGCTGGTGCGGGGGCGCCGTTGGTCTCGGAGTTCGCGGCGATGGAGTATGCCGCGGCGCTGGGGATGTCCACCGATGCTGGGAAGGCCTATATCGGACGGGCCTGGAGCTGCGCTACCGACTTCCGAGGCTCTGGGACCGGGTGGTCGCTGGGGAGCTGTCGGTGTGGCGGGCCGGCCGGATCGCCGACCAGACCATCTCCCTGCCGGAGGCTGGTGCCGCGCATGTGGACCGGCATCTGGCCCCGGTCGCGCGTTCGTGTTCGTGGGCGCAGATCGACCGACTCGTCGAGGAAGCGATGGTGCGGTTCGACCCCGAAGCCGCGGAAGCCCGACGCCGCGAGGCCGCCGAACGGCGGCACTTCGACCTCCATGTCGACCAGGTCACCTACGACGGCACCGTCCACGTCGATGGCGAGCTGGACCTGGCCGACGCTCTGGATCTTGAGGACGCGATCCGCGCCGGTGCGACACAGCTCGCAGCCTGTGGGAACACCGAGTCGCTGGACGTGCGCCGCTCGATCGCGGCCGGTGACCTGGCCCGCAGACAGCTCGCCCTCGATCTCGACACCGACACCGACACTGAAGCCAATGCGGGCTCCGGGTCGGTCGGTGGTGCTCTACGCCCACCTCGGCCAGGGACCCGTGGCCCGGTGCGGGAACACCAGGTCCCCGATCAGCGTGGAACAGATCCAGGGCTGGTGCAGCGACGCGACCCAGGTGATCGTGAAGCCGGTGATCGACCTGGCCGAACGCATCCATGTCGAGGCCTACGAAGCACCGGACCGGCTCAAGGAGCAGAACGCCCTGGTCGCCGTGCACTGCGTGTTCCCCCACTGCACCCGACCAGCGCAGAGGTGTGACACCGACCATGTCGTCGCCTACGCCGACGGCGGATCGACCAGTTCGGAGAACACTGCGCCGCTGTGTCGACGCCACCACCGCGCCAAGACCCACAGTCTCGTGGACCTACACCGTCCTCGCCCGGGGCACCTACCGGTGGACCACCCCCCACGGCATCCAGCTCATCCGCGACCACACCGGCACCCACCCACTCACCGCCGAACCCTGACCACCAAGCCCCACACCCCGGCCGAATCAACACCGGCCGGGGAGTTTGGTATGACCTTCGGTGGAGAGCTGCGGGGATCGTCGAACGATCGACCGCTACGCCTGGCGGTTCCGCAACCGGCGGAGCAGACCGGGCCGGGCGGCCGACGCATCGGAGGATGATCTCGAGCGCACCTCACCCAGCAGGTCGGCGACGAGATCGACAGCCACAGAAGCAACCTCGGCGTCGGTGACGGAGTCGGGGTGGCGGCGTTCGGGTAGGGAATCGGGCACGAGCAGGGTGCCGAGGTCACCGACGACGTCGAAGCCGGCCTCGTGGACGAAGGCCGCGGCTGCCTCACCGCGTTCCCGGCAGTCGGTGATCTGCTCGTCACTCGGCCAGTAGGGCTCGCCCCCGCGAGGCACCAGACGCTCGTCGGCGAGGAAGCTGCGGATCCAGACGCCGCGGTCGAAGGCGCGGTCGAAACCTTCGAGGCGGAGGTTGATCCGGCGCAGGGTCTCGGCTTCGACCACCCCCATCGAGGCGTTCGCAAAGCTTTTCGGTGTGGCGACGGCCGGCGAGAGATCCATGACCGAGCAGAAGCGGCGCCACAGCTCGTCCCGAGGCTCGTCACGGCCAGGCGGGGTGACGACGTGGATGTGGGTCGGAGCCGCGACCGCCGCGCCCCATCGCTCGAGCACCAACCGAAGGTCCAGGGCCCGCCAGTTCCAGATCACGGTGGGGTCGTCCGAAACCGTGGTGGCGTACTGCGAGATCGGCGAGGTGCCCTTGTTCTTCAGGTGTTCTTGCCAGCTGGAGGTGAACAGCGACAGTGGCTCGCGCGCCGTGACGATGACGTGCACCTCGGCACCGTCGCCGCTCAGCGCGCCCACCATCGCGCGGGCCTGTTCGGTCGTGGCCGAGCAGAAGAACTCGTGGCTGATGAGCGCGTCCCATTCCCAACCGCTGATCTCCTCGCGCAGCACGTCCCAGGCCTCGGGCGCGCGGGGGTTGCGCCGGGCGAGGTTCGCATCTTGGCGGACCACGAGCGAGGCCCACAGGTGGTCGCGGCGCTCCCGCCCCGGTAGCAGTAGACCGGCGGCACACAGCTCGTCGCGGTGGGACCAGGCGATCGACTGCAGGTAGCTGGTGCCGGTCTTCGGGAGACCGATGTGGAGGAAGACCCTCCTCATCAGCCGAGCTGCTCGGTGTACTCGCGCAGCAGGCGTTGGAGCTCGGGCTCGTCCCGCGTGGCCAGCGGGACCAGTAGCGCCTGCACGAGGTCGGTCAGTTCTGCGGTGCGGTGGTGGTGCCGGCGACACTCGCTGACAGCCTCCTCGAGCGCTCCCACCCGCTCTCGCAGGCGCTCGATCTCCACCTGCGTGCGGCCGGGGCCGCTGCGCAGCACGGCGTCGCGTACTCGCTTCGTGTTCATCCCGCCCATTCGATCACCATCCTGCATGCCTGACGACGCCCGTAGAACGTATCGCGCCGTTTCTTGGCGATTCCCATCCGGTCCGAGCCGATCAGCCGACGGGTCACCACCCGACCCCCGCGTGCGGCGGCGTCCGTCGCGACCTCGTCGGGGTCGACCGGGCTCAGCAGGTTGCGCTGGGCCCAACGGTCCCCTTCGGCCGGGGACACCAGGAAGTCGAGATACGCACGACCGCCACCAGTGAGCGCCATCTGGAGGAATCGCCACAGGTTCTCCCGCCCGATCCGGGGTACGGCGTCGACGACGTGGCGGGCGAGCACCATCCGTCGACCGGGAGTGGCGCCGACCCGAGTGCCGTAGGCGAGCGTGTGCCGGGTCTCCAAGAGGTTCATCGCGCCGAACTCCAACGGCAGCTCGGTGGTGTCCGGGTCCTGCTGGACCAGCTCGAATCCTCGCGGTGAGAAGTCCAGTCCCAGCGTGGGCACCCCACGTCGCGCAAAGAACCGTGCGTTGGTGCCGCGGCCGCAACCGAGGTCGACGGCGAGCGCGAGCTCGGTTTCGTGCCGTAGCGCGATCCTGGCAAGCACGTCGGGGCGCCGTTGCGGGGCCTTGAGCCGGAGCCGCTGGTAGCGGCGGTCCCACTCGGCGCGACCCACACTGGTGCCGCGGAACCAGTCGTTGAGTCGCTTGCTCGTCGACGCAGGCGTCTCGAACTTGAAAGCCGGGTCGGGCGTTCGCCATGCCGGGCCGTAGGTCGCCGCGAGCAACCGGTCGGGGTCAGCGGGCGCAGGCAGCTCACGCCCTTCGAGCGTCGTGGTGCCGAGGGGGAAGATCCAGTCGGGCTCGAACGCCGTCCGGATCTCGCCCATCAGGATCAAGTTGCCCTCGTCGTCGAAGAAGCCGCTGAAGACGTCGAGCCCACGGGTGTTGCCGTCGCTCTCCGGCACCATCACCTTGATGCCACCGCCGCTGTAGCGGACCACCTCGTAGCCCATCGCGGCCAGTCGCCGTTGGATTGCGAACGACTCGAGGATCACGTCGGCCGGGTGTCGGTGGCGGCTGACGTAGCCGAGGTCTGCGTCGCTGTCGTGGCCGATCAGGGCACCGTCGCGGTGCGCCCCGAGCAAGGTGCCGTAGGCCGGAAAGGCCTCCACGCCGGCTAGGCCCAAGGCTGCGATCACCGTCTCGACCGAGTCCAGAAGAGGAGTCACCTGCGCAGCGCTGCGGGTATCGAAGGTCATCTGCATCCGACCCGACTTGTCGATGCTCAGCTCGACGCCGCGGGCGTTGACGACGTGGATCCGGTCGTCATTGCTACCGAACGACAGCTCCTCGTCGAACAGGTCCACTCCGTCGACGTGACTGCGGATCGTCAGCTGCGTGTGGCCGTCGAGAAACCTCGCCAGCGGACGCGGCCAGGCGACCACACGTTGACCACCGACCTCGTGCTCGTCGGTGTCGCGCTGCGACCAGAACGACCAGATCCGTCGTCCGTCGAAGAGGACGTCGAGCACGACGTCCTCCTGCCCGGCGAGCGTGACGCCCACCGCGTCGACGGAGAGCACCGACGGGTCGTGGGTGACGGGCACAGTGTTCCTTCGTCTCGGGAGGTCACGCCAGGTGGCGTGCGATGGCCCAGTATCCCCGTGAGGTTCGACGGGCCATGGCAGGGACGCTCATGCCTGGGAGATCGAAGTCCAGGTCGCCGGTCAGCAGCCGGGCCAGCTCACGGTCGCTCACCACCCGTTCCGAGCGCACCAGCCTCCGCCGAGACCAGATCAGGCCCGCGTGGCGCAGCAGCCACCACCAGCCGGCCAGCTTCTGCCGCGCCCAACCGTCACGCACCGCCACCGCGAGCGTCGCCAGCTCCAGGGCGAGCAGCGGGAGGAGGGCGCCGGCCAGCAGACCGGGGCCGAAGACGGTGAGCACGAGGAACAGGCGGTTGCGTTCGAGGAGGAAGAACTTCTGCGGGTTGCGCGAGAACTCGTACTGGTGGAGCACCACCGCATCGGGCACGTAGACGACCTTCCAGCCGCGTTGCCAGGAGCGCAGGCTGAGCTCGGTGTCCTCGCAATAGGCGAACATCGGCTCGCAGAACCCACCCAGCGAAGCGAAGCGATCCGCTCGGCAGGCCGTGGCGGCGCCCGACGCTGAGGCGACCTCTCGGCCCTCGGCGTACGCCGTCGCGGGCTGGCCATGACCGCCGGCCCAGCTCAACCCGGTGAAGTGCACCGGGTTGCCGGCGGAGTTGATCACTTCGGGCTCCTCGTAGAGCCGTATCGAAGCGGTGGTCAGGCCGACGTCGTCAGCAAGCCCCGCGACCAGGCGGCCGAGAGCATCCGGACCTACGACCGCGTCACCATTGACGAAGACCAGGAACTCTCCGGCGGCGTGACGGGCGCCGAGGTTGCAGCCACCGGCGAAGCCGAGGTTGTCGCCCGGATCGACCACTGTCACCCCTGGCACGTCCACCAGGCGTGCGAGAGCATCCGAGGTGCAACCGTTGTCGACCAGCACCACATCGACCTCGACTCCTGTCGAGGCCAGCACAGCGTGCACGGACTCCACCAGAAGGGGTTCGTCGCGCCACGCCAGCATCACCGCAGTCAGGCGTGGCATGCCGGGCATAATACGGGCGGCACTCCGCCTGATTCATGGCGCACCGACCTCACCGAGGAGCTGACCCCGATGTCCGATCGCGCGAGACCGGACACTCTCGTCGGGCGCCTGATCGACGCGCTGCTCGATGTCGCCGTGATCTCGTTTGCCACGTGGACCCTGCTCTACTGCCTCGGCCTCCCGACGCAGTGGTCGCTGTGGCCCAGTGGCTGGGTCTGGCTCGCACTCACGCTGGTCGTGCTGGTGTGGCGGGTGCGGTTGGCACTACCTGCCAACGCCGACGACGTGCCGGTCTCACCGGTCGCAGCCGAGCTCACCAAGGCTGGCCCGCAGCGTCGCGACCTCGTGCTCGTGGCGGGGCTAGGCCTGGTCGCTGTCTCGGCGGTCGGCGGCCTGATCTGGACCGCCGGCAGCTTCCGCTTCACCTGGGCCGCCCTGCTGCTCGGCATCGTGACGCTGGTGTGCTGGAGCTGGCTCTCCGGCCGTGTGCGGCCGGCTACTGAGGCAATCGGCCCCGACGAGGCATCGTCTCGAGGTCGCTTCGCCAGCCCGCAGGAGCTCGGCGTGCTGGCGGTCATGGTCGGCACCGGCATTCTCACGGCGTTCGTGCACCTGGCCGACACCGACGACCCCTACTACCTGAACCGTTCGGTCTGGGTCGCCGAGCGGGGCAACGCCTCGATGGTGGACACCATGTTCAGCCCCGAGGTGTTCAACTCGCCGTACGGCGGCGGCGTGCCCATCGCGTCCATCGAGTCGCTCTACGGTGTGATCGCCCATCTGACCGGCACCCTGGCCGGCACCATCAACTACTTGGTGGCGGCGCCCGTCGCCGCGTGCCTGGCGGTCCTGGCCATGTGGCGGCTCGCGCGCAGGTGGGCACCTCGCCGGGCATTCCTGGTCTTTGCCGGCGCGGTCGCCTTCCTGATGCTCAGTGGTGACTCGATGCTCGGCAACTTCTGGGTGGTGCGGATCTGGCAGGGCAAGGTCATCGCGGTCGCGATGCTGATGCCACTGATCTGGGCCTACCTGGTCGATGCCCACGAGGCCCGGACCCGTCAGTCTCGGTGGGCGGCCATCGGACTGCTCTTCGCAGCCGGCATTGCCTTCTTCGGGCTCACTCCGACGGCCGTGATCTGGGCGCCGGTGATCCTGGCAGCGGTGCTGGTGTCGGCCGTGGCACTGCGATCCTCGGCGCTGGCCTGGGGCGGGCTGGCCGTCTCGATCGGTCCCTTCGTCAGCGGCGCTGCGGTGGTGGCCTGGTCGGTCGAGGACGTCGGCGGTCAGGACCCGGTCGCGCTGTCGGCCCGAGCCTCGTTCGTCAGGATCCTCGGTGAGCAGACGCCCATGGTGGCGCTCTCGCTCATCGCGCTCGGTGTGGCCGTCGTGCTCGCGCGGCGTGGTGCACCTGCAGCGCTGGCCGGATCAGCCGCGCTGGGCAGCGTCCTGGTCTTCGCTCCCGGCATCCTGGCACTGGTCAACACGGTGACCGGCGCTGGCCCGATCCTCTGGCGGATGTTGTACGTCGCCCCCATCCCGGTCCTGGTCGGACTGCTGCTCGCCGCGCCGGTCCCCGACCTGGGCCAAGTCCGGCGGACAGTCGCCCGCGCGGTGCCCATCCTGGCCGCGCTGGTCGTCGTTGCTGGCCTGGTCGCGGGTGGGCGACCGATCTGGAGCCACACCGGTCACGGCGGTCCGGTGACGCTGAGGTCGAGTCCGGACTGGAAGCTCGACACCGAGGCGCTCGCCGACGTGCGAATCCTGGTGGACCGGGGCGTGAGCGGCGAGGTGCTGTTGCCGCCTCGTTGGATGAAGGTGCTGACCATGTACTCCGTCGCGGCCTTCCCGGTTGTCCCACGGGAGTGGTTCATCGAGAACATCGAGGAGCCGGCAGCGGCCACCAACGCGCGAAGGGTGCTCTACCGCCTGGCCTCCGGCAAGCTGCCACTGCCCAACAAGCAGAACTCGGCAGACGCGCTGGCGCTGCTCGGGGTGGATCTCGCGTGCACGGGCAAGTCGGACAACACCGAGCGGGTGGTGAAGTACTTCGCGGCTGCGGGATATACCGCGCAAGCGTCATTCGGCACGCTCAGCTGCTCCCGACGCCCTGGCTGAAGTGAGCCCGCGTCACCGGGAACGACACGTACACTGAGGCATGCCTCACCCGTGGGTGCGTCCGACTGCGCCCAAGACCCGTTGACAGGACGTCATGACGACCGCTCGCGCCGTGCTCCACGTGGGACTCCCGAAGACCGGGACGTCCTTCGTGCAGGGCACGATGCGCGCCAACGCCGAGCTGCTGGCCACCCGGATCGTGCATCTGCCGGCGGCTGAGGGCGAGCGGCTCTTCCTGGCGGTCCTCCACCTCACCGATCGCTCGCAGACCTGGGGCCGCTCCAGCGAGCGAGGACGCAAGCACTGGTCGTCGGTGGTCACCGAGGCGCGTGGTCGGCAGGGCACGACGGTGATCAGCAGCGAGACCCTCTGCCTGGCAAGCGACGAACAGATCGCCAGGATCTTGGGCGACCTCTCCGGCGTCGAGGTCGACGTCGTCGTGACCGTGCGAGACCCTGCGCGGCAGGTGCCGGCCGAGTGGCAGGAGGGCGTCAAGCACGGCCGTCGGATGGGCTATGAAGAGTTCCTCGAGACCGTGCTGGCCGAGCCCCCACCGCAGGCGCCGGCCCGCCGGCGGACCCGCGAACGGTTCTGGCGCGCTCAGGATCCCGCCCAGGTGCTGGACCGCTGGGCCGCTCAGGCCGGCGCCGAGCACGTCCACGTCGTCACCTGTCCACCCGCTGGCGCCCCGCGCGACCTGCTGTGGACCCGCTTCGCCACCGTGCTGGGAGTCGCCGACCTCCCGGTCGAGGTTCCCGAGGCCGAGGCCAACACCTCGCTGGGCGAGGTGCAGACCGAGGTGCTGCGGAGGATCAACAAGCGGATGACGCGCAGGGGCAACGAGAAGGCGTACGGCGATGTGGTCAAGCGCCTGTACGCCGGCACCATCCTGCGCAGCCAGGCGGGGGAGAAGGTGCGCCTCCCGGAGGGTCACCTCGCCCGGGTCGCCGAGATCTCCGAGACCTGGATCGACCACATCAAGAGCCGGAGCTTCCCGGTCGTCGGCGACCTCGCGGACCTGCGGTCACCCGGCACAACCTCAGCTGAGGGCGCGCAGGTCACCAAGCGCAAGCTGCTCGAGTCGAGCCTCGATGCGACCGCCGACCTGTTGCGAGAGGTCGAGCGGCTGCGGGCAGAGAACGCCTCGCTCCGTAACGACCGTCCCTCGCTGTTCTCATCGGGCGGACGGTCATGACCGAGCGTCCACCAGGCGGCGCCCGACGGGCTGAGCCGCCGCCGCGGACACTCGTGAGTCGAGTCGGCTGGGTGGTCCTGCCCGTCGCGATCCTGACGCTCGTTGCCACGTTGGTGGTGTTCGGCGACTCGATCTTCGACGGTGGATCGACAGGGCCGGACAAGGGCGAGACAGCCTCCAGCGCGCTCGACGTCGAGAAGGAGGCATCGCGAGCCGACGTTGCCGAGATTGCCGCGCTAGTGCTCGACACCTGGTCCCGGCCCGGAGCCGACTACGACGGCTGGTGGGGTCAGCTCAAGCCGATGCTCACTCCGGGCGGTCGACAGGCCTACGCCGACACCGACCCGACCCTGCTACCTGACCTGCAGGAGGTCGAGGTCGAGGAGATCGAGCTGCACGAACCAGGCGTGACCGCGACCGTCTACTTCACCACTTCGATCGGTCGCTTCGGCCTGGACATGTCGCGCCGCGCCGACGACTCGACGTGGCTGGCGAACAGGGTCATCTTCCCCGACGGCGAGTCGATGTTCGGATGACCAGACCCTCGTCCCGGCTCTCCGTGCGCGCCACCTGTGTGTCCGCTGTCGCGCTCGCTCTCGGTGTCCTGAGCCTGACCACCCCGGTGGCTGTAGGCCAAGCGGTCCGGGCCGTCTCGGCCGGCCCGGCCGTCGTGAAGCGCGACGTCGACGTACGCCCGTGTGCGCGACCCGCGCTGTCGCCGGCGGTGAAGGTGCGGGTGCCGAAGTCGAACGAGGCCGGCAAGACCGTGGCCGCCCACGTGACCGCCCTCCGCGGTCGCGAGCTGAAGGTGCCTGCTCGCGCCCAGGCGCTGGCCATCGCCGCGCAGCTGGCCGGTGACCTGCCACCCGGGCGCCGCTCAGCCGACCGGTTCTACCGCGAGCTGGCAGAGATCGACTACTGGCAGGCCCTGCCGCCCACGATCGCGATCCACCGCGTGCTCGGCACCCCCGACCCTTTCCGTTACGAACGGTTCTGGCCGAACGCAATCCTCCAGCTGAAGAAGCTCGCGGTCGACGCCAACGCCGTCGAGAGCCAGGTCTCGACCGCCGGGCTGGCACCGTCGCGGTGCTACGTCACGGCGTCCGACGTGAGCGGGCTGCCGCTCCCTCCGGGTACCTCGTTCACGGTGCGCACCCAGCCCCCGGCGACCCCGAGCGGTCCTACGACGACACCGGAGGTGGTCGGCGCCTCGACCGGTCCACGCAAGACCACGTTCGACGCGGCGTGCGGCACCCCGATCGTCGCGGCCACCAGGGGTGTGGTCCAGCTCGTGTCTGACAAGGCAGAGGCCGGCCCGTGGCTGATCAAGGTTCGCTGGGAAGAGAAGAACCTCACCACGTCCTACGCCCACGTCCAGAACCCCACTGTGACCGACGGTCAGGCTGTCCTCGCCGGTGCTGTGCTGGCCGAGGTAGGTGACCTAGGCGCGGTCGACCGCTGCGCACTGGGCTTCTCGATGACCACCCGTGCCGACGGGCAGAGCCGCGCCCTCGACCCGCTGCGGTGGTTGACGAACAATGGAGCGGCCGTCGGGGACCAGCCGACCCGGATCGCCGAGACCATCTTCCGGATCGCTTCCTACAACGTGCTCGGCCACCACCTGACCGCCCCCGGCGGCGGACGGCGGGGCTTTGCCCCGGGCACGACGCGCATCGCGAACGGCATCGCTCGGGTCGAGGGCTCGGGCGGCTCGATCATGGTGCTCAACGAGCTGGAGAGTCCGCAGGCCGGCGTGGTGCTCGCCGACGGCGACTGGGCCTTGCACCGGGCCACCCTCAACAACACGTTCCGCGACGGCAACGGCAACGGCAACGGGATCGCTTGGCGCAAGGACACCTGGAAGCTGCTTGCCGCTAGCGAGTTCACCGTGCCATGGCAGGTCACGCTGCACATGCCGGTGGTGCGCCTCGAGCACGTCGTCACCAAGGCGCAGATTTACGTGATCGGTGTGCACAACCCCGCCTCCACCTCGGTCAAGGGAAACCAGTCGGGCGCACGCACGGTGGCCCGCCAGATCGAGCTGGCCTACATCACCAACCTCCACGCGGAAATGCCCGGAGTGCCGATCCTCATCGCGGGTGACATGAACGAGCGCTCCGAGGCGTTCTGCGGCTTCACCGGCACCGGCCTGATGGCGTCCTCGGCGGGCGGAAGCGTCGGTGGTTCGTGCCAGGTGCCCCGCCACGGTCCGGTCGACTGGATCTTCGGCACCACCGACATCGACTTCACCGGGCAGTACATCGACAAGGGCACGCTGGGCCGGATCAGCGACCACCCGCTGCTCTTCGGCGACGTGTACTTCCCGGCTCACGACCTCCCGCCCGCCCTGGTCGAGCGCGGCGACCCCGCTCTGAACTAGGCCCGCTCTGAACTAGGGCGCTCGACGGCTACAGGGTCGGTCCCTGCTCCTCCGCGTCGCGCGTGCGCCGATCCAGCTCGAGACGCAGCAGTCCAATCTCCTCCGCCAGCACGCGGGTCTTCTCCTCCAGTCGGCCGAGCTCATAGCTGTGCTGGAGGGAGATGATCAGCAGCACCAGGCTGGCGATGAAGAAGAGCAGGTTCACCGGGAGCTCGACCCCGACAACATCGGCAAGCCCGGTGAGCAGCCCAGGGAAGATCGCCAACGCAAGCACCCCAAGCGCGACGAAGAACCACAACACGGCGTACTTCTCGCGCAGGCGGTGTCGGCGCATCATCTCGAACAGTGCGAGCAGCACCACCGCGGAGCCGGTGACTCCCAGGATGATCGTGGACCTCATGCGCGCTCCGGCACCGGCAACGGTGGCGCTGGCGCCTCCGGCCATTTGCGGACCAGCGCGAGCGCGAGGGCGACGACTGCGCGGGAGAGATAGATGGCGGCCCGGACCGGGGTCTGGCTCGCCTGGCCACCCTGGCGTTCCCGCATCTGCACCGGCACCTGGGTGACCGCGCAGCCCGCTCGGATCGCGATCACGGTGGACTCAACCGTGTCGCCCAGGTACTCGGCCGGGTAGTGAGCCGCGAAGAGGGCAAGAGTGCGGCGGTTGACGACACGGAAGCCGCTGGTCACGTCGGTCAGTCGGGTCTTCGCCATCCGGCTGAGCGTTCGGGCCAACACCTTCATGGCCAGCGCCCGGATGCCGGAGACCTGGTAGGGCGCTCCCTCCCCGGCGAACCTGGCGCCGATGACCAAATCGGCCTCGCCGAGGCGGGCGACCAGCTCGGGCAGGTAGCGCGGGTCGTGTTGGCCATCGGCGTCGATCTGGACCGCCACGTCGTAGTCGCCGGTCAGGGCGAACCGGTAGCCGGCCCGCATCGCCCCGCCCACCCCGAGGTTGAACGGCAGCCGGCAGACCTCCGCGCCTGCCTGGTGGGCCACCGCGGCCGTCGCGTCGCTGGAGCCGTCGTCGACGACCAAGATGTCGACGTCGGGGTTGGCGTCCCGGACCTCGTGGACGGTGCGACCCACGGAATCCTGCTCGTTCCAGGCCGGGATGATGACCAGGACGCGATGCACCCCCGCACTATAACGAGGGGTGATCACCACGCGACGGCGCTACAAGTGGCGTGCATCATGGTCGGGAACCCGGAGACCGGTTACCGTGGCCCGCTTGTTACTGATGGGTCACCCCCGTGGCCGGATGCCGAACTACCAAGGAGCACGTTGATGGCCCGCCTGTGCGAGACCGACGGACTGAACGAGGACCAGATCGAGATCCTCAAGGCAGTGCGGACCTTTGTGGACGAGAAGATCCTGCCGGTCGCCACCGAGCTCGAGCACAAGGACGAGTACCCCACGGAGATCGTGGAGGGGCTCAAGGAGCTGGGTGTCTTCGGGCTGATGATCCCCGAGGAGTACGACGGGCTGGGGGAGTCGTTGCTGACCTACGCCCTGGTGGTCGAGGAGCTTGCCCGCGGCTGGATGAGCGTCTCCGGCGTGATCAACACCCACTTCATCGTGGCCTACATGCTGCTCCAGCACGGCACGGAGGAGCAGAAGCAGAAGTACCTACCCAGGATGGCCATGGGTGAGGTGCGGGGCGCCTTCTCGATGTCCGAGCCCGGGTGTGGGTCCGACGTCGCCGCGATCAAGACCAAGGCCGTCAAGAACGACGACGGCGGCTACTCGATCACCGGCCAGAAGATGTGGCTGACCAACGGCGGCTCGTCCAACCTGGTTGCTGTCCTGGTCAAGACCGACGAGGGCGCCGACTCGGTGTACAAGAACATGACCACCTTCCTGGTCGAGAAGGAGGAAGGGTTCGGCGAGACCGCGCCCGGAGTCACCATCCCCGGCAAGATCGACAAGATGGGCTACAAGGGCGTCGACACCACCGAGATGATCTTCGAGGGTCATCAGATCGCGGCCGAGCAGATCCTCGGAGGCGAGCCCGGCAAGGGCTTCTACCAGATGATGGACGGGGTCGAGGTCGGCCGCGTCAACGTCGCCGCTCGCGGTGTCGGGGTGGCCAACCGTGCCTTCGAGCTCGGCGTCTCCTACGCCCAGCAGCGCGAGGCCTTCGGCAAGAAGATCGCCGAGCACCAGGCGGTGCAGTTCCGGCTGGCCGAGATGGCCACCAAGGTCGAGGCCGCCCACCAGATGGTGGTCCGGGCCGCACGGATCAAGGACAAGGGTCAGCGCAACGACCTCGAGGCGGGCATGGCCAAGTACCTCGCCTCGGAGTACTGCTCACAGGTCGTCGAGGACTCGTTCCGGATCCATGGCGGCTACGGCTTCTCCAAGGAGTACGAGATCGAGCGGCTCTACCGCGAGGCCCCGATGCTGCTGATCGGCGAAGGGACTGCAGACATCCAGCGGATGATCATCGGCCGTCGCATTCTCGAGGAGTACAAGCTGTAGCGCCGCCACCCGGCCGTCCGACCTTTCGAGAACCATTCATCTGCGCGACTCCTGAGGTATCGTCTCGGCCGGTAGTGACCGGCTCAGCGTCACTCGCAACAGACCCAGGGAGTCCCACTCATGCGCGCTACCCGGCTCGCTCTTGTCGCCTTGTTCAGCCTGGTCGCGCCGCTGATGGTGGTTACGTCGACCTCTTCTGGGGCGGCCGGACAGTCTCCCGTGCAGCTGTCGGCGTCGGCCAAGGCCCCCCAGCTTGCCGCTGTCGCCGGCAATCAGGTCGCGGCCCAGCGGAAGAAGAGGGCCGGCGCCTACACGCCGGCCACCGGAGCCTTGCTGAGCGACCCGATGATCCCCGGGCGCAACCGGAACATCCTGGCCAAGGTGATCAAGTCGGTTCGCAACACTGCCAAGGGCGAGTACATCCGGGTCGTGGTGTGGAACTACGACGACCGTCAGGTCACGAACGCGCTGCTCGACGCTGACCGGCGTGGCGTCAACGTGCAGATCGTGGTGTCGGGTGCCGTGGAGAACGCGAACTGGAACCGGACGCGGGAGCAGCTCAATCGCAGGTCCAACGACGAGAGCTTCGCGCTGAAGTGCACCGGTGGATGCCGCAGCCGCACCAAGATCATGCACGCGAAATACATCATCTTCAGCCGGATCCACCAGGCAAAGAACGTCAGCATGTTCGGCTCCTTCAACCTGACGACCCCCGCCGGCAACCGGCAGTGGAACGACATGGTCACCACCCGTGACCAGGGCATGTACACCGCCCTGGAGGAGACGTTCAACGAGTACGCGGAGGACGTGATCATCCCGGCCCCCTACAAGGTGACCGATATGGGCAAGTACACGGTGACGTTGTTCCCTGCCTTCAACCGCAACCCGATCCTCGAAGAGCTGAAGAAGGTCGGGTGCGTCGGCACCACCGGGGGCACCGGCAACGCCAAGCGCCACACCACGATCCGGATCGCCATCGCCGGCTGGTTCGACGCATTCGGCAACGACATCGCTCGGCAGGTACGCAATCTGTGGGAGCGCGGCTGCGACATCCGGATCATCACGACGCTGGCCGGTCGCGGCGTCAACCAAGCTCTGAAACACCCCGGTGGCCGTGGTCCGGTGCCGATCAAGGAGGTCACCTACGACTCCAACCGGGACGGCATCCCCGAGCGCTACCTGCACATGAAGAACATCGCCATCAGCGGCGTCTTCGACGGCGACACTGCTGCCGACGTGTTGATCACGGGATCGCCCAACTGGAGCACGCGCGGCCAGAAGTCCGACGAGATCCTGTTCCGGATCTTGCGGGCCTCCAAGATGGTCCGCGACTACTCCGCGAACACCGACCGGCTCTTCTTCGGTCCGTGGGCGCACGACCACTACCGCCCGGCCGCTCGAACCCTCGCCCGAGGCGCCGTCGGAGAGCAGAACGCGGTGCCGAACCTCCGCACCGGGGAGAACGTCCCCGACTGGTTCGAGCTTGACTGACGCTCCACCTCAGGCGGCATCCGGGCTGACTCCGACGGTCGGTAGCCACTCGGAGAAGTCCGGCTCGTTCCGTCCCGACATCCAAGGGCTGCGGGCCCTCGCCGTCATCCTGGTGGTCCTCGACCACGCCCGGATCGGACCCTTCCACGGCGGATTCATCGGGGTCGACGTCTTCTTCGTCGTCTCTGGCTTCCTGATCACCGGCCTGCTGCTCTCGGAGGCCGACCGCAGGGGTCGGATCTCGCTGGTGGACTTCTACGCGCGCCGGGCCAAGCGGATCCTTCCGGCGGCAACACTGGTGCTCGCGGCGACTGTGGTTGCCGGCTACTTCTTGCTCAGTGGCATCCAGGCCATCCGACTGTTCAAGGACGTCGTCTGGGCAACGTTCTTCGCTGCCAACATCAAGTTTGCCCGCGACGAGACCGACTACTTCGCCCAAGACGATGCGATCCCGCCGATCCAGCACTACTGGTCGCTGGCCGTCGAAGAGCAGTTCTACCTGGTGTGGCCGCTGATCGTGCTGCTGCTGGTGGCGCTGTTCCGGGGCCGAGGCCGCGCCCGCCGGGCGGTCGTCCTTGCCATCGCCGCGATCAGCCTGGCGTCGTTCGTCTGGGCGGTTTACGCCGTCGGCGACAATCCGCGCGGCGCCTACTTCTCGACTCCGGCTCGCGCCTGGGAGCTGGGCCTGGGCGCCGCGACAGCGGCGGCCATGCTCCGACTACGCAGGCTGCCACCGGGTCTGTTGGCTGCTGCCTCGTGGGCCGGTATGGCGATGATCGGTGTGGCCGCCGTGACCTTCACCAGCGAGACCAGGGTGCCAGGTGCCCCAGGCCTGCTCCCTGTGCTGGGCGCGGCACTGTTGTTGGGCGCCGGCACCTCCGCCGCGGGCTGGGGTCCGCAACGCGTCCTGGCCATCGCGCCGATGCGCTGGATCGGTGACCGGTCCTACTCCTTCTACCTCTGGCACTGGCCTGCGCTGATCCTGGTCGGCGTGGCGTGGCGGACGCCGACCGGCTGGCTCGGGCTGCTCGTCTCCCTGGCCGCGCTGGGGTTGTCAGACCTCTCCTACCGCTACGTCGAGAACCCTTTCCGCGAGCGCCGCTTCTTCGCGTCTCGGCTGCGGGGGATCGCTCTCTACCCTGCATCGGTAGCCATCCTGGGGCTGGTGGTCTTCACGGCCCACACCGTGCTCGTCGACGAGCTCGACGAGAAGCACCCGCCGATCACGGCCGCGGAGTACTGCGACGGCGACGAGATTCCCACGTGTTCGAAGGACCCGCAGATCCGTCTGGTCGAGGCCTCGGTGCTGGCCGCCGAGGACGGTGCCGAGATCCCGAACCCGCTGCACCCGGCACAGCTCGGACTGGCCGACCACGTGGCAGCGGACCTGGGGGGCTGCGAGTACTGGGGAATCCCGCAGCCGATGCCGCTCTGCCCGCGCGGTGACACCGATGGAGACCGGACCATGGTCCTGCTCGGTGACTCTCACATGCGCCACTGGATCCCCGCCTTCGAGCGGATCGCGGTGCGCAACGGATACCGCTCCTACTCCTTCGTCCTCCAGGGCTGCACCCCCGCACTGGTGCTGCCGTACTCACCGGTCACCGAGGCACCCGACACCGACTGCACCTTCTTCCACCAGTGGACCCAGGAACAGATCGAGGACCTACGTCCGGACCTGATCGTGATGTCGACCGACACCCAGGACCGTTACGTCACTGACGACGGGACCTACGTCGACAACAACCAGGACATCGCCGCGATGATCCACGAGGGGATGGTCCAGAGGATCGCCTCCCTGACACCGCTCACGCAACGGATCGTCGTGTTGGGCGACGTGCCGCGCCTGGAGTTCGACCCGTCCGTGATCTCCGAACGCGGCGCGACACTGGCCGACGGGTTGTCGGACCCAGCGCGCCGCTCGATGCTGATGCGGCGCGCGGTAAAGGCAGCCGCGAAGGCGGCCGGCGTGGACTACCTCGAGACCAAGCAGTGGTTCTGCGCCTTCGACAAGTGTCCGGTGGTCGTGGGCGACTTCATCACCCATCGCGACCGCGGCCACATGACTCTGGAGTACGCGCGTGAGCTGACCGGCGCGCTCGCTCGTCGGCTGAAGCCGTAACCGAGTCGACGCTTCTTGGGGTCAGGTGCGAGGCTGGGCACGACCGACCGATGTGCAGCGCAAACCAGGAGGAACCATGGCTGAGGCCACCGGCAACGACGACCTCAAGGCGAAGATGCGGGAGGCGCTGGACAGCAAGAGCTCGGCAGAGAAGGGCGTACACAAGGACGGACCCGTCCGCGAGAAGGCACACGGCTCCGAGGTCGTCGGGGGAGCACCTAAGATGCATCGCCGTAAGGCGGGTGGCGGCGGCTCCTAGGAGTCGACCCGGCTCGTCGGTTCCTTCACAGTCCTGGAGTTCGAATGCCACAAGCACGCCGCTTCGCGTTGTCCGCTGCCCTCCTCGGGCTGACCGCGACGCTCGCGACCGTCCCCACCGTGATGGCGGACGGCGCAGTCCCGGAGACCGGCGTAGCCGTGGTCGCCAAGCCACCGAAGCCGAACCGCGGGTTCACACCGCCCAGCGGGGCCTTGCTCAGCGACCCGACCATCAGCGGCCGCAAGCGACTGATCCTCAATCGGGTGATCAAGTCGGTCCGGAACACGGCCAAGGGCGAGTTCATCCGGACCGCGGTGTGGAACTACGACGACCGGGCGGTCACCAACGCGTTGCTGGATGCCCACCACCGCGGAGTGCACGTGCAGATCGTGGTGGCCAACTCGGTGCGGAACAGCAACTGGACCCGCACCGCTGCCGCGCTCAACGGCAATCGGAAGGATCAGTCCTTCGCCGTCCGCTGCCGGGGTGGCTGCAGGGGCGCCTCGATCATGCACTCGAAGTTCGTGCTGTTCAGCCGGGTGCGCAAGGCGCAGAACATCAGCATGGTGGGGTCCTTCAACCTGACCAAACCGGCCGGTTTCCGACAGTGGAACGACCTGGTGACGACCCGCAACAAGGCGTTCTACGCCTCGCTGGTGGATACCTTCCGCGAGTACGCGAAGGATCGCCGGGTGGCCCGGCCCTACCAGGTCACCGACCTCGGACAGCGGAAGATCACGCTGTGGCCGTCGATCGGTCGCAACACGATCGTGGAGGAGCTCCGGAGGGTGCAGTGCCAGATCCCGAGCTCCCAGGCTCAGCAGGGCCAGCGGCGGACCAAGATCCGGATCGCGATCGCGGGCTGGTTCGACTCGTTCGGCACCACCATCGCTCGGCAGGTCCGCGCCCTGTGGGGTCGCGGCTGTGACATCAAGATCATCACCACCCTCGCCGGCCGTGGCGTCAACCGCACGCTCCGCAGCCCCAAGGGCCGCGGCCCGGTCCCGATCCGCCGGGTGATCATCGATAACAACAGCGACGGCATCCCCGAGCGCTACCTGCACATGAAGGCGATCTCCATCATCGGGTCCTTCGACGGCGACGACACCGCCGACGTGCTGATCACCGGTTCGCCCAACTGGAGCGCACGCGCCCAGCGGTCCGACGAGATCATGTTCCGGTTCCTCGACTCTCCACAGCTGGCCAGGCAGTACGCCGCCCACGTGGACCGGCTGTACGCCGGCGGGTACGCGCGCCGTCGAACCGTCTCGGAGCCGTTGCAGGCTCGGCTGGCTGGGGTCGGGGACCAGTCGTTGCCGGACTGGTTCGAGCTCGACTGACCGCGGGGGGTCGGTGGGTCAGACCACGCAGAACTCGTTGCCCTCGGGATCGGTCATGACCACGTGGTCCAGCTCGCCCTGGAACAGACCGCGATCCTGGACCGCCCCGCCTGCCTGGACCAGCCGATCCACCGTGGCCTCGATCCGATGCGCGCGGATCGCCGGCTCGACGTGTCGACCCCCGGAAGCCTGCAGGTCGATGTGCAACCGGTTCTTGACCGTCTTGGGCTCCGGGACCTTGAGGAACCCGACGCCGGGTAGCACGCCTTCGGGGTCGTCGAGGTTGGCCCCGTCATCCCACTCGGCCTCGGGCACCTCGAAGTGGCGGAGCCAGTCCTCCCAGGTGTCCCAACCCTCGGGCGGGGGCCGCTCTACGTAGCCCAGAGCAACGATCCAGAACCTCGCGATGAGTGGTGCATTCTCACAGTCGAAGGTCAGTCTCCAGGGGGTCGTCGGCACCCTGGCAGGATAGGCCGGTCAGCATCGCGAGAAACAGGCCAGAAACAGGAGAGTCGCATGCAGTTCGGCCGCAGCTATGAAGAGTTCGAGGTCGGTGCGACCTACAAGCACTGGCCAGGAAAGACGGTCACCGAGTACGACGACCACCTGTTCTGCCTGCTCACGATGAACCACCACCCACTACACCTCGACATCAACTACGCCGAGGAAACCACTCAGTTCGGCAAGAACGTCGTGGTGGGCAACTACGTCTACTCGATCCTGCTGGGCATGTCGGTCGCTGACATCTCCGGCAAGGCGATCGCGAACCTAGAGGTCGAGTCGCTGCGCCACGTTGCTCCGACGTTCCACGGTGACACCCTTTACGGCGAGACCACGGTGCTCGAGAAGACCGAGAGCAAGAGCAAGGACGACCGCGGCGTCGTGTACGTGGAGACCATCGGCTACAACCAGGACGGCAAGATCGTCTGCATCTTCCGCCGCAAGGTGATGGTGCCGAAGGACAGCTACCTGGAGGCCCGCGGCGGCGAGCAGCCCGGCCGGCCCGTGCCCGAGCCGGACAAGCACTGGCCCGGGCCGCAGCAGGGCTGATCGCCCTTCGGTTCCGCCAGGGTCCGGAGATGGGTTTCCGGCTCACGTCAGCGCGGCCGACTTCGTCGCGAGGGATCGCCTCAACCCGGACGGTGGCGCCGGTGGCGGAGTCTCCGACGTCTGGATCCTCGACGTCCTGTGGCGGGTCCATCCGGCTCAAGCCAAGCCATGGCTTGCAGTCCGAGGTGCCCATGCTGTGCTGGGTCAACCCCGACCAGCCCCAGCAGCGGATGGGGTCGTCTACGAGCACGTGTGGGAAGCCCGCCACGCCAAGCGTTACGCCCTGGGCAAGCAGATCGTCGTACGCATCGATCGGGAGGACCCGACCCGGGTCGCCCAGATGTCCTAGCGGAGCCGCAGCCGGAGGTGCCCGTCGCCACTGTCGGTGCGGCTCTCCACGACCTCGTCGAGTGACTCGATGAAGTCGGAGAAGTTCTTGAACCCGAGCGACTTCTCCTTGAACGACGGGTCCATCCGCTGCATCTGGCTCTTCACGCCCCCGCCGTTGAGCCACTCGTCGTCGTCGGCCTTGTCCTGAGCGATCCGCAGGGCTCGCACGAGCAGCTCGGCGGCCTCGACGAGCGGTTCGTTCTCCGACAGCTGTGCCGTCGAGGGCTGGCTGGTCGCCTTGGTCGCCGCCTTGCGTGTGGTTTTCTTGGCCGCCTTCTCCTGGGTGGTCTTCGCAGCGGTCTTGGCTGCGGCCTTCTTGGCCGGGGCCTTGACCCGCACCGGCGAGACACCGGGGAGGGCGTCGTAGTGGCTGAACTCATCGCAGGCGGCGATCAGTGCCCGGCTGGTCGAGCCGGTGACCCCGATGCCGACCACGAACCGCCCGAGCTGCTTGGAGCGCTGGGCCAGGGCGATGTAGTCCGAATCGCCCCCGACGATCACCACATGGGTGATGTCGGCGTACTGCATGAGGTCTTCCATCGCGTCGACGGAGAGCCGGATGTCGGCACCGTTCTTGGTCCCGCTGACCGGGAACAGCTGGATCAGGTCGACGGCCCGGTCGACCAGCTGGCGGCGGTACGACGAGTTGGCCGGCACCGACCAGTCGGCGTAGGCGCGCGCGAACGCGACGGTGCCGAAGGACGAGGCGTAGTCGAGGATGGCGCCGACGTCGACGGTCGCCTCGGCGAGCCGGACCGCGATCGGGTCGTCGCTGTCGGCCGACGCGACGCGGTCGCGGGCCATGTCCTTGCGCCACGCATCCCGCGGCTCCGGGTGCACCTGGTCGTAGCGGGAGATCACTACGTTGTCGAAGTCGATGTAGACCGCGACGCGAGCATCGCCCCTGCTAGCTGCTGGCATGTCGGCAACCCTAGGGCTTGCCGGCGAATCCACCGGATCTTGGCCGAAACGCCTTTGAGCCGGCGATGGATGCGCCACGATCAGCGAATGGCTCGGACCGGACAGCAGATGCGGATGCGCACCGCGAAGGCGATGGCACGCAACAGCTCGACCAAACGTGGTGCCAACGCACAGGCGTCTGACCTCGGCGACAAGCTGCGTTACCGGTTCGACAACAGCATGTCGCGCGGCACACCGGCGCTGATCGCGTGGCTGACCCTGACCACCGTGGTCTTGATCCTGGTGTTCTCGGTCATCGTCACGGTCTTTCGGCTCCGTGACGCGGGCACCGACCGCGGGTTCTGGCGCGAGCTGTTCGACAGCCTCCTGCACGCCTTGGACCCGGGCACGATCGGCGGGGACGACGGCCGGTGGCGGTTCCTGCTCACCATGTTGGCCCTCACGATCGCCGGGCTCTTGATCGTGAGCGCGCTGATCGGTGTGATCGCGGCCGGCATCGACAGCAAGCTCGCGGAGCTGCGCCGAGGTCGGTCCATCGTGCTCGAGAAGGAGCACACCGTCATCCTCGGCTGGTCGGACTCGATCTTCACGATCATCCGGGAGCTGAGCCTGGCCAACGAGAGTCGTCACAAGCCGGTGATCGTGATCCTGGCCGACCTCGACAAGGTCGAGATGGAGGACGAGCTGAAGTCCAAGGTCCCCGACCTGCGCGGCACCCGCATCGTGTGCCGCTCCGGGTCGCCGATGGACATCGACGACCTGGCGCTGAGCAGTCACCACAGGGCGCGCTCGGTGATCCTGCTCGCCCCGGACTCCGAGGACCCCGACAGCGAGGTGATCAAGACGCTGCTGGCCTTGACTCACGGCGGCCTCGACGGACCAGGCATCGTGGCCGAGATCCGCAACCCGACCAACCTCGAGGCAGCGCGACTCGTGGGCGCGGACCGCACGGTGCTGCTCGACATCCGCGAGACGGTTGCCAAGCTGGTGGTCCAGACTTCCCGCCAGTCCGGCGCCGCCGCGGTCTACACCGAGCTGTTCGACTTCGAGGGCGACGAGATCTACTTCATGGAGCATCACGAGCTGGGCGGGTCGACCTACGCCGATGCGCAGCTGGCCTTCGAGAAGGCGTCGGTGATCGGTCTCATCGACGACGGGGCAGCGAACCTCAACCCGCCGCCGGACACCGAGATCGGTGACCGAAGCCTGATCGTGGTGGCTGAGGACGACGCGGCGTTGGAGCACCAGGCGTCGGCGTGGACCCACCCCGACCTGGACCGACTGGGCAGCGAGGCACCGATGTCAGAGCGACCCACCAGGGCGCTTCTTATCGGCTGGAACGTCCGGGCGCCGATCGTGCTGCGGGAGCTGGACAAGTACGCCCCGCCTGGGTCCGCCCTGACCGTGCTGAGCGCGTTCGGCAATCCCGTCATGCCGGAGCTGAGCAACCTGGACGTCACCTTCGTCAGCGCCTCCACCACCGATCGGGCCGTGCTCGAGTCACACGTGGTGGGCGGGCTGGATCAGGTGATCGTGCTCTGTTACTCCGACCACCTCAGTGCTCAGGCGGCCGACGCGCGAACCCTGGTCACCTTGCTCCACGTGCGCGACATCCTCAAGAGCCTGGATTCGACGTCAGCGGTCGTCACCGAGATGATCGACGACCGCAACCGCGTGCTGGCCCAGGTCGCCCATGTGGACGACGTCGTGGTCAGCGGCGAGATCGTCAGCCTGCTGGTGACCCAGCTCTCCGAGGACAGCCGGCTCGAACGCGTCTTCGCCGAGCTGCTGGGTGACGAGGGCAGCGAGATCTACCTCAGGCCGGCCGAGTGGTACGCGCAGGCCGGCGCCGAGGTGTCGTACGCGACTATGGTCGCCGGCGCCGTGCGCCGCGGTGAGACCGCGATCGGCTACAAGTCCGAGGGGCTCGGGGGCGACGACGTGTCCGGCTTCGGTGTGGTCGTGAACCCCGCGAAGTCACGGATGTTCTCGGTCCTGCCGGGCGACCGCGTGGTGGTCCTGGCCCAATCCTGACCCAGTGGGGTGGTGGGTGGGCTCCCGATGCCCTTGACGGGTCAGGGACCACCCAGCACCGTGGGCGCATGTCGCTCACCGTCGGCTGCCCCCGCTGTCCGGCCCCGGTCTCGGAGACCGCAGACGGCTGGACCTGCGTCGAGCACGGGGCGATCCAGCCGATGTGGCGGCCAGCAGAGTCGTCGTACGAGGCGTTCACGGAGCATCTTCGCGCGTCGCAGTCCTTCCCGACCTACGTCCCCTGGCCGATGAGCCCGGGATGGCGGGTGACCGACTTCGCCGCGGTTGGTGCAGAGCCGTCACGACCTCGAGCCACGATGACCTGCTGCTCAGGCAGCAGCGAGCTGGACGGGATCGTGGAGGTCACCGTCGTAGCCGAGGAGGCCGCGATCGGACTGGGTGGTCGGATCGCGGGCACCGAGCACGACGACCCCGGGGCGGACCTCGGCGAGGGCCCGCCGGCCGTGAAGGTGCGAGTCGACGGCCAGATGGTCAACCTCTGGTCGGTCTCCACCAGTGCGTCGTCCTCGGAGTGGGACCGATCGGTGTTCGCCGGCGAGGCGGCTGGCCGCTGGCTGTGGCTGATCATGCGGCCCGCGTCGGCGATGCTGCTGTTGCGCGACGACTGGATCCTGCGGGACATCTCGGGCGCGGGACCACAGCTCGTGGAGCTGCCGTTCGGCGGTCCGGCGCCCCTATGGTGATGACCCAGTGAGGCGGATCGACCTGCACACCCACTCGCTCGCCAGCGACGGTACCCAGACCCCGGCCGAGCTGGTGAGGGCGGCCAGGGCCGAAGGTCTCGACGTGCTCGCCATCACCGACCACGACTCGACGGCGGGCTGGGCCGAGGCGGTCGAGGCGGCGGTGGACTCGGGCCTGGAGCTGGTGCGCGGGATGGAGATCAGCACGCGACACGAGGGCAACGGCGTCCACTTGCTGGCCTACCTGCCGGACCCGACACTTCCCGACCTGGACGAGTCCCTCGCAGAGATCCTCGACGGCCGCGGATCGCGTCTCCCGGCGATGATCGAGCGCTTGCGCGAGCTCGGCAGTCTCGTCACCCTCGACGACGTACGCCAGGCCAACCCGACCACGCCCGCGATCGGCCGGCCCCACCTCGCCGACGCCTTGGTCACCCTCGGCGAGGTCGCCGACCGCGAGGAGGCCTTCGAGCGCTACCTGGCGGCCGGTCGACCGGCGTACGTCGACCGCTACGCCGCGCCGCTGGCCTCGATGATCGACATCGTCGAGCGTGCCGGCGGGGTATCGGTGATCGCCCACCCCTGGGGCCGCAACGCCCCTATGACCCTCGACGAGGAGGCTCTCGCCGACCTGGTGGGCGTCGGGTTGGCGGGGCTGGAGGTCGACCACGAGGATCACGACCTGTCGACGCGACAGCGGCTGCGCGCCATCGCCCGGAACCTCGGGCTGGTGGCGACCGGCTCGAGCGACCACCACGGCCTCGGCAAGACCGGCCACCAGCTCGGCTGCAACACCACCGACCCTGAGGAGTACGACCGGCTGATGGACCTTGCCGCCGCCGCCTCGGCGCGCTCCGGGCGCGCTACGCCGGCTCTGGTGCGCTAACGACGGCCGATCGACTGGTAGCCCTGGAGCGCGCGGTTGGGGATCAGCCTGGAGAGCGTGACGAGTGCCTTGTACTGCGCCGACGGGATCGAGTAGGTCCTCCCCTTGGCGAAGTCGGAGAGGGCAGTCGCCACCAGCTTGTCCGCGTCGAGCCACAGCGGACCGGTGCCGCGCTTGACGTTCATCCGCTCGTGGAACTCGGTCTTCGTGAACCCGGGGCAGAGCGCCATCACGGTCACCCCTTGCCCGCGGTACTCGTTGGCCGCCCATTCGCTGAAGCTGTTGACCCACGCCTTGGCCGCGGCGTACGTGCCACGTGGCAGGAAGGCCGCGACGCTGGAGACGTTGATGATGCCGCCGTGCCCGCGCTCGGACATGGGCCCGAGCGCTGCGTGGGTGAGCCGCAGCACCGCGGTGACCAGCACGTCGAGCATCGCCGTCTCGGAGTCCGCATCGTTGTCGAGGAAGCGCTCCTTCAGACCGAAGCCAGCGTTGTTGACCAAGAGCTCGATCGGGCGGTCGGGGTCACCGAGTCGGGCCTCGACAGTCGCAAGCTGCTGACGGTCAGTGAGGTCAGCGGTCAGCACCTCGACCTGGACACCGTGCTCGAGCCGGAGCTCGGCGGCGACCTCAACGAGTCGGGCCTGGTTGCGCGCGACGAGCACGAGATCGTGCCCCCGGGCAGCCAGCTGGTGAGCGAATGAGTGACCGATCCCTGCGGTCGGTCCAGTGACCAGGGCGGTGCCAGCTGGGGTTTCGCGTGCGTCCATGCGGCAAGTGAAGCAGAGCCGAAGTTGGTGCCTGCGCAACGAGTCGCCGCCCGTCCGGCATGATGGACCCGATGACTTCCCCGACCCTGACCCTCGCGATCGCCAACCAGAAGGGTGGCGTGGCCAAGACCACTACGGTGGCCTCGGTCGGGGCTGCGCTCAGCGAGCTCGGACACTCTGTGCTGCTGGTCGACCTCGACCCTCAGGCCTGCCTCACCTTCTCGCTGGGGATCGACCCCGAGGACCTCGAGCTGTCCATCCACCACGTGTTCACCAAGGGCATCGACGCCTCCGAAGTGATCCTCGCGACCGATGACGGCGTCGACCTCTTGCCGGCCACCATCGAGCTGGCGCGGGCCGAGGCAGACCTGCTGACCCGCACCGGGCGCGAGCACGTGATGCGAGGGGTGCTGGATGACCTTGCTGCCGCTGGTGTCCACTACGACTGGGTGCTGCTCGACTGTCCGCCGTCGCTCGGCGTCCTCACGGTCGCGGCCCTGACTGCGGCCGACGCCGTGCTGGTGCCACTGCAGTGCGAGACGCTCTCCCACCGTGGCGTCGGACAGCTGCTCGACACCGTCCACGACGTGCGCCGGTTCACCAACAAGGGCCTCGAGGTCTGGGGCGTGTTGCCGACCCTCTACGACGGCCGCACCAACCACTCCCGCACCGTGCTGGAGACGATCTCCGAGACCTACCAGCTCGACGTCATCGAGCCGCCCATCCCCAAAACAATCAAGTTCGCCGAGGCACCTGCTGCCGGACGGTCGATCCTGTCGACCAGCCGCAGCAGCAAGGGTGCCAAGGCCTACCGCGAGGTCGCCGAAGCACTCGTGGCCCGGAGCACCCGGTAGCCGAGCCATGACCATCCGATGAGCACCCGATGAGCAGACACCTAGATCCTCCCGGCCGGCACCGGGCCGAGGTGCGCCCCCGCTATGGCCGGGTTGCGGCGCTGGGTTCGTCGTTGGCGGTCGTCCTGATCGCCGCGCTCGGCGGTGCGGGAGCCCTCCCGTCGTTGGCGGACGATCCGCCCAAGAGGAACCCGACCGTGACCTCCGGCGACGTCGCAACGGGCACCAACATCGACGACAGCTCGGATCAAACGAGCTCCTCGAGCTCCTCGAGCCCCTTGAGGTCCGACTCCTCGGCCGACCGGGACAAGCCTGCCCCCTCAGGGACGGGGCTGACCGACGGTGACGATCTCGTGCCGGTCGAGGCGACCGCCGGGGCGCTGATCGACACCGCGCTGCCCGGCAGCTCGGGCACCGGCAAGCGCGTCGTGTTCAGCGAGAGCCGGCAGCGTGTCTGGCTGGTGACCGACGAGGCGAAGGTCCGCCGCACCTACCTGGTGTCCGGCAGCATCTACGACAACCTCGATCCCGGCACGTTCCAGGTGTACTCGCGCGACAAGTCGGCTCTCGGCATCGACGACTCTGGGTCCATGAAGTTCTTCGTCCGGTTCACCCAGGGCGACGCCGGGGCCGCGATCGGCTTCCACGACATCCCGATCGATGCCGGTCGCCCCGTGCAGTCGATCGCCCAGCTCGGCACCCCGCTGTCCCACGGGTGCATTCGGCAGAAGCGTCAGGATGCTGTCGCGCTGTGGAAGTTCGCACCGATCGGCACCACGGTGGTCGTCACCTCCTGACCTGCCGTTGCCGGGAGCTCGGCAATAGGGTCGTGGTCATGTCGGAGGAGAAGCAGTCGGAGGAAACCCCTCGCGACGACAAGCCCGTAGCCACGACCACCAGTCCGGCGACGCCGCAGGACGACACGGTGACCACCGAGCACACGTTGGCGATAGGCCGGCGTCGGCTGCGCTACACCGCCAAGGCCGGGCGGGTGGTCCTCCGCGAAGAGGTCTTCGACGACGGTGTGTTCAAGGGGCACAGCGCGAAGGCGGAGATGTTCCTGACCTCCTACGTCGTGGACGCGCCGCCGGGCACCCATCGCCCGGTGACTTTCGCGTTCAACGGCGGCCCGGGATCGAGCTCGGTGTGGCTGCATCTCGGGCTGCTCGGCCCGCGGCGGGTCGACTCCGGCGACGCCGGCGCGCTGACGCCCCCGCCGTACGCCCTGCTCGACAACCCGCAGTCGCTGCTCGCCGTCTCCGACCTCGTCTTCATCGATCCCGTGTCGACCGGATTCTCCCGAGCGGTCGAGGGCGGGAAGGCGAAGGACTATCACGGCTTCAAGGCCGACATCGAGAGCGTCGGCGAGCTGATCCGGCTCTGGACCACCCGGCACAACCGCTGGCTGTCGCCGAAGTTCATCGCCGGTGAGTCCTACGGCACCATCCGTGCCGCCGCTCTGGCCGAGCACCTGCAGACCCAGCACGGTCTCTACCCGAACGGGATCCTGCTGATCAGTTCGGTGCTCGACCTGGCCACCGTCGACTTCGAGTTCCGCAACGACCGCGCTCACGTCGACTACCTGCCGACGTACGCTGCCACGGCGCACTTCCACGGCAAGCACGGACGGAAGTCCCTCCGCAAGGTGCTGGACGAAGCGGAGGAGTATGCCGCTCGCGACTACCCGTGGGCGCTTTCCCGTGGTGCGCGACTCACGGCTGCGGAGCGGGCCGAGCACGTGACCAGGCTGGCCAACCTGATCGGCCTCAGCGAGGACTACGTCGACCGCTCGAACTTGCGGATCGAGCACGTCCGGTTCTTCACCGAGCTGCTGCGCGACCAGGGTCTGGCCGTGGGTCGCCTCGACACCCGTTTCACCGGCCCGCTCGGCAGCGGCGTCGCGGAGATGTGGGACGGCGATCCCTCGATGGACGCCATCAGCGGTCCCTACGCGGCAGCCTGGAACCACTATGTGCGCGACGAGCTCTCCTACCGCAGCGACCTGCCCTACACCCAGATCTCGGGCAAGGCCTATGAGGAGTGGTCGTACAAGGAGTTCGAGGGAAAGCCGATCGATGTCTCCGCCCGGCTGTCCCGCGCGATGCGGGCCAACCCCCACCTACGGGTGCACGTTGCCTACGGCTACCACGACGGCGCCACGCCGTACTTCGCCGCCGAGGACGCGGTGGCCCACCTGGACATCCCGGAGTCGCTGCGCGCCAACGTCGAGCACGCCTACTACGAGGCCGGACACATGATGTACGTGCACGAGCCGACCAGGCTCCAGCAGAGCAAGGACCTGGCGGCCTTCGTCACCCGGGCCAGCCAGCAGGCCTGAGCTATTCGGCTGCCTGCTGGGGAGCGCTGGTGCCGGCACCCGAACCGGAACGACGACGACGGTTGCGGTTGCGGCTGCCCGAACGCGCCGCGCCACCCTCGGCTGCGGCAGGCGCTGCTTCCTCCGTGGTCGTGACGGCCTGGCCGCTGCGCGTGCGGGTCCGGTTGCGGTTGCGGTTGGCCTCGCGGGGCTTGCGCTCGCCGCGGTCACTGCCGCGATCACTGCCCCGATCACTGCCTCGGTCGGATCGGGGAGCGCGCTCGACGGGCGCGGGGTCGACGATGCGGCCCTTGGTGCCCGGCGGGATGCCCTGGTCGTGGTACAGGTGCTCCGAGGTGGAGTAGGTCTCCTGCGGCTCGTCGAAGGGCAGGTCGAGGGTCTTGTTGATCATCTTCCAGCGGTGCAGGTCCGCCCAGTCGACGAACGTGATTGCGGTGCCCGTGGCCCCGGCCCGACCGGTGCGGCCGATCCGGTGCACGTAGGTCTTGTCGTCCTCGGGGCACGTGTAGTTGATGACGTGCGAGACGCCCTGGACATCGATGCCGCGGGCGGCCACGTCGGTGGCGACCAGCACCCGGAGCTTGTTCTCGCGGAACTTGGTGAGCGCCTTCTCGCGGGCGACCTGGGCCATGTCGCCGTGCAGAGGACTGGTGCTGAAGCCGCGCTCGGCGAGGTCCTCGGCGATCCGTTGGGCCTGCCGCTTGGTCCGGGTGAAGACGATGATCTTGTCGGCGTCGTCGGCCTGCAGGATGCGGCCGATGATCTCCGGCTTGTCGAGGTCGTGGGCCTGGTAGATGAACTGGGCCGTGGCCGGCACCATGCTGGTGTCGTAGGACGACTCCGCGCGGATGTTCATCGGGTGTCGCATGTGGGTGCGCGCGAGGGCGACGATGGCCGCCGGCATGGTGGCCGAGAACAGCATCGTCTGCCGGGTCTCAGGGGTCATCCGAAGGATGCGCTCCACGTCGGGGAGGAAGCCCAGGTCGAGCATCTCGTCGGCCTCGTCAAGCACCAGTGCATGCACATGGGAGATGTCGAGCGCCTTGCGGTTGCACAGGTCGATCAGGCGACCGGGGGTGCCGACCACGATGTCCACGCCGGACTCGAGCGTGTCGAGCTGGGTGTCGTAGCCGACCCCGCCGTACACGGTCAGGACGCGGAGCCCGAGGTCCTTGCTGGCGAGGTCGAGGTCCGCCGACACCTGGAGCGCGAGCTCCCGCGTCGGGGCCACGATCAGGGCCTGCGGCTTGCCCTGCGGCATCTCGGCGTACGCCGGGTCCTGGGGAGTCACGCTGCGCTGCAGGACGGGGATGCCGAAGGCCAGGGTCTTGCCGGTGCCGGTGCGGGCCTGACCGATCAGGTCGGTGCCCAGGAGGGCGACCGACAGGGTCATCTCCTGGATGGCGAAGGGGGTGGAGATGCCGACGCGGTCGAGCGCGTCACAAATCTCGGGGAGAACCCCGAGCTCTCGGAAGGTAGTCAGTGTTCTTCTGCTTTCGGTGAGATCAGCCGGACGTCCGAGCCAGTTCGATACTCGGATGCGGCTGATTCACACTCAGCCGCGCACATACGGGCCGCCGGAGGCGGCGCTAGACGTCCCGAGTCTATCGGTAGGGTGCGCGCATGTCTGAATCTGCGCCGGACGGGCCAGTCCCGGTCGCGTTCCAAGATCCGGTCTACCGGGCCGCGATGGTCGATCTGCTCGGGGTGATCGCCTACGGCGAGATCTCCGCCTTCGAGCGCCTCGCAGAGGACTCCAAGCTGGCCCCTTCGTTGGAGGACAAGGTCGCGTTGGCGGCGATGGCGAGCGCGGAGTTCGGCAAGGTCGAGCCGTTGCATCAACGGATCATGGAGCTCGGCGCCGACCCATTTGCGGCGATGAAGCCGTTCCGGACTGCGATCGACCAGTTCCACCTGCACACCGCCCCCTCGGACTGGCTGGAGGGCCTGGTCAAGGCCTACGTGGGAGACGGGCTGGCCAACGACTTCTATCGCGAGATCGCGGCCTACCTCGATCCCGACACCCGTGACCTCGTCGTCTCCTCGGTCGAGGACGACGGTCGAGCGGCGTTCCTCATCGAGCGGGTGCGTCAGACGATCGCCGCCGACCCGCCGACCGGCGGCCGACTCGCCCTCTGGGGGCGCCGGTTGATGGGGGAGGCGCTGACCCAGGCCCAGCGCGTCGCCGCCGAGCGAGAGTCACTGACCGCACTCCTCGCCGGTGGCGTCGACCGCCCGGGGCTCGACCTGGCCGCGATCGGTCGGATGTTCACCCGACTGACCGAACGACACGCCGAGCGGATGGCCGAGCTCGGCCTCGACAGCTGAGGGGTCAGATGACCGGCTTCTTGCTCCTGCCGGTCGCACTTGCCGCCAGCATCACGAGGACTGCGGCGACCCCGATCTGCCAGATGTGGCGCCACCAGTCGATGCCCTTGGTGGTGTTGTCCCACCCGTAGTCGGAGTTGCCCTTGACGTTGCCGTTGACGCCGAACAGCCAGTAGTAGACGAGGCTGCCGAGCAGCATCCCGCCGATACCGCAGATCACGGTCAGCCAGAGCGGGATGCGGTCGCGGTCTCCCGGGGCGACGGCCTTGCCGATCAGCCCGATGAACAGTCCGCCGACGAGGGTGACGATGATCGTCCAGATCATGTTGCACCTGCTTTCGCTCGAGGTCGCCCGCTGGTGCGGGTGAGGCAACGATGCTGGTTCGCGCGAGCCGCTGCAAGCACCTCGCGGGCGAGTCAGCTCCTGAAGCCGACCGTTCCGGCGACGCCGCCGCCGATCTCGACGTAGGCCACCTTGGCCGCGGGGATGAGGGTCCTGCGACCCTTCGCGTCGGTCAGGACGAGGACGCCGTCTGCCGACAACGCCTCGGCGACCCGCTTCTCGATGTCCTCGGCCTTCTCGTCGCTGTCGATGACGAGCTCCCGGGCGGCGTGCTGCACGCCGATCTTGACCTCCACGGTCGGTTCTCCTTCAGCTGGGGTGTTCAGTGATCGTCGGTCAGCGGATAGCCGCGGATGCCACGCCAGGCCAGTCCGGACACCAGGGCGGCTGCCTGTGACCGCTCGAGTCCGCTGGCGTCGATCAACCAGAACCTGGCACTGACCTGAGCCATTCCCACCAACGAGACAGCGAGCAGTCGCGATGCCTGGTCGGGCAGGCCCGTGTCGTCGCTGATCACATGAGCGATCAGATCGGCGCACTCGGTGGTGACCCGCTCGACGTGCTCGCGCACGGCCGGCTCGTTGGTCAGGTCGGACTCGAACACCAGGCGGAAAGCGCCGGTGTCGTTCGCGACGTAGGCGAAGAAGGCGTCCATGGTGGCCGCCACCCGCTGCTTGTTGTCCTGCGTCGACTCCAGGGCTCGTCGACAGTTGTCGATGATCGTGTCGCACGAGGAGTCCAGCAGCGCGAGGTAGAGGTCGAGCTTGCCCGGGAAGTGTTGGTAGAGCACCGGCTTGGACACCCCGGCCTGATCGGCGATGTCGTCCATTGCGGCGGCGTGGTAGCCGTGCGCGGCGAACACCTCGAGGGCAGACTCGAGCAGCTGGACGCGGCGTTCACGGCGGGGCAGACGTCCCCCGCGGGGTCGTGCCTCCTCGACGCTGTGCTGCCCGGTTGCCATGGCGCGGAGCCTACCTGCCCGCCGCGGACGTCCCGGATGACGGGACGAGTCGAGCCCGAGCGGCGCGGCCGGGGAGCATGAAGGGAACAAGGGCTGCCGGCTCCGGTGTTGACCAGACCCAGACCCTGCACCGAACCGCTTGAGGAGCACACCGTGAGTTTCCCCGCGCTGGTCGCACCCGCCGACGAGCTGAGTATCGACGAGGTACGCCGCTACAGCCGCCACCTGATCATCCCCGATGTGGGCATGATCGGACAGAAGCGGATGAAGAACGCCAAGGTGCTGGTGATCGGTGCGGGTGGCCTGGGCAGCCCCGCCTTGCTCTACCTGGCGGCCGCTGGTGTCGGCACGCTCGGCATCGCGGAGTTCGACACCGTCGACGAGTCCAACCTGCAGCGGCAGGTCATCCACGGCGTGAGCGACATCGACAAGCCCAAGGGGCTGTCCGCCAAGGAGTCGATCGCCGAGATCAACCCCTATGTCAACGTGATCCTGCACGAGGAGCGCCTCGACAACGACAACGTCCTCCAGGTCTTCGAGGGCTATGACCTGATCGTCGACGGCACCGACAACTTCGCGACCCGCTACATGGTCAACGACGCGGCGTACTTCCTGAAGATCCCCTACGTCTGGGGGTCGATCTACCGGTTCGACGGACAGGCGTCGGTCTTCTGGCCACATGCCACCGACGAGGACGGAAAGAGCGTCGACGCACCGTGCTACCGATGCCTCTACCCCGAGCCACCGCCGCCGGGCATGGTGCCCAGCTGCGCCGAGGGCGGCGTGCTGGGTGTGCTCTGCGCGGGGATCGGTTCGATCCAGGTCAATGAGGCGATCAAGCTGCTGACCGGCATCGGTGACCCTGCCGTCGGCAAGCTGGTCATCTACGACGCGCTGGAGCTCGAGTGGCGCAAGCTGAAGGTGCGCAAGGACCCCAACTGCGCGCTGTGCGGCGAGCACGCGACGGTCACCGAGCTGATCGACTACGACGCCTTCTGCGGTGCGATCTCGGAGGAGGCCGCCGATGCCGCCGCAGGCTCGACGATCTCGGTGACCCAGCTCGAGCACATGCTCAAGGAGCGTGACGAAGGCGCCCGTGACTTCGTGCTGGTCGACGTGCGTGAGCCCAACGAGTACGAGATCAACAAGATCCCGGGCTCGGTGCTGATCCCGAAGGGTGACTTCCTCAACGGGAAGGCCCTCGAGCAGTTGCCGTCGGTCGATGCTGGCAAGCAGATCGTGATGCACTGCAAGTCGGGAGTGCGATCGGCCGAGACGCTGGCGATCGTCCAGGGTGCCGGCTACAGCGACGCCGTGCACGTCGGTGGCGGCGTGGTGGCCTGGGTGAACCAAATTGACCCCAGCCAGCCGTCGTACTAGTAATTTGTGACTAGACCTGACGTCGATTCCTAGTCATTTATGACCAGGCGTGCGTAACCTGAACGGGTGATGCCCGTTGAGCCCTCCATGCGACGACCCTTCTCGATGTCCCCTCCACGCCTCACCGGCGCGGCCGCAGCGCTCGCCTGCACCGCTCTGGTCACCGCCCTGGGCGCCGCCCTGTTCGTCGCGCCTACGACAGCAGGGGCCGCGGAGCAGGCCGCGGTCGCCTGGGCCCCGGCGGCTTCCGCGCAGATCGCGCCCGGCGTGCAGACCAACACTGCCGGCAGCGGCCAATGCACCGCCAACTTCGTCTTCACCGACTCCGCCGGTGGCGTGTACGTCGGTCAGGCGGCCCACTGCGCCGGCACCGGCGAGGCGACCGACACCGATGGCTGCCAGGCGCAGTCCCTCCCGCTGGGCACCAGAGTGACCTTCAACCGCGGTGGCAGCGTGGTCTCTTCGGGCACCCAGGTCGGCCAGGGCACGCTGGTCTACAGCAGCTGGTTGACCATGCAGAACCGCAACGAGACCGACGCCAACACGTGCGCCTACAACGACTTCGCCCTCGTGAAGGTCGACGCCGCCGATGTCGGCAAGGTCAACCCCACGGTCCCGTTCTGGGGCGGACCGACGGGCATCAACACCGCCGGCGCCGCGGCCGGGTCGCGCGTCTACAGCTATGGCAACTCTGGCCTGCGTGGCGGACTCGAGGAGCTCTCGCCCAAGATCGGCACCAGCGTCGGCACCGACGGCGGCGGCTGGAACCACCCGGTCTACACCCTGTCGCCGGGCGTGCCCGGGGACTCCGGCTCAGCCTTCCTCGACGCCAACGGGAGGGCGCTCGGCACCTTGTCGACCCTGGCTATCGCACCGCTCGCCGGATCCAACGGCGTCGGCGACCTGGGTCGCGAGCTGGCCTACGCACAGCAGCACGGCGCGATCGCGGGACTGGCCCTGGCCAACGGCACCGAGACGTTCGACCCGGTGCTGTGAGCCGCCTGGACCCCTGACCTGGACCAGCGGAACGTCAATTGATCGCCAGCGACCCGACGCGGCGGTAACTTGCAGGTCATGCGCAACGCCCGCGACGGTGGTGATGACCCGGGGCCGGGTGGTGGACGTACGCCGGCAACGGCGGTCGTGGCCGCCCTCGCGGCGACGCTCCTGGTCGTCCTGCTGGCGGCCTGGGCGGCGTCGATAGGACCCGACGACATCTTCCGCGGCGACGGCGGGCCGGAGAGCGGCCCTTCGGAGCTCCGGACCGGACCTGCCGAGACCGAGTCGCCCGAGCCGCGTGGCGAGCAGCCGGACCGCCCCGATGGTGAACCGCCAGCTTGGCTGAAGGTCCTCGCGGCGCTGGTCCAGCTGGCTGCGCTCGTCGGCGTGGTCTACCTGCTCCTCAAGGTGGTGCGGTGGCGCCCTCGTCGTCAGCGCCCGGCACGCAGCCGCGTCGAGCCGGCTCCCGACCTGGACTTTGAGGTCGTCGACGCACCGGGCCGGGTGGCGGAGGCCATCGCAGCGGACGCCTCAGG